>NZ_DALYZR010000001.1:1000304-1195185 GCF_031983925.1 Bacillus sp. (in: firmicutes)
CAACAGGTCCAACAGGTCCAACAGGTCCAGGAGGAGGAGCAACAGGTCCAACAGGAGCAACAGGCCCAACAGGAGCAACAGGCCCGACAGGAGCGACAGGTCCAGCAGGTACTGGTGGCGCAACAGGTTTAACTGGTGCAACAGGCCCAACGGGAGCAACAGGTTTAACTGGTGCAACAGGCTTAACAGGCCCAACAGGAGCAACAGGCTTAACAGGTCCAACAGGAGCAACAGGCCCAACGGGAGCAACAGGTTTAACTGGTGCAACAGGCTTAACAGGAGCAACAGGAGCAACAGGTGGCGGAGCTATTATTCCATTCGCTTCGGGTACAACACCAGCTGCGTTAGTTAACGCATTAGTAGCAAATACAGGAACTCTTCTTGGATTTGGATTTAGTCAGCCTGGTGTAGCTTTAACGGGTGGAACTAGTATCACATTAGCGTTAGGCCTAGGTGATTATGCATTTGTAGCACCACGCGCAGGAACTATTACGTCATTAGCAGGTTTCTTTAGTGCAACAGCTGCATTATCTCCTTTATCACCTGTTCAAGTACAGATACAAATATTAACTGCACCTGCTGCAAGTAATACGTTTACAGTACAAGGCGCACCACTATTATTAACACCAGCATTTGCTGCGATAGCAATTGGTTCTACAGCATCAGGGATCATACCTGAAGCTATTCCAGTAGCAGCTGGGGATAAAATATTAGTATATGTTTCCTTAACAGCAGCAAGTCCAATAGCAGCAGTAGCTGGATTTGTAAGTGCAGGTATTAATATCGTCTAACTTGTAACAATGTCTGTTTGAAATGTGAACGGACACTTGTATATGGCCCTTCCTAATTTTATTAGGGAGGGCCATATTTTTGCGGGGAATAGGTAATAAATTAATTGGAAAAATATGATTTGTAATTTATGAAATAAGTTAATGAGCTTACAATATTCCACATACATAATAAAGGCTGAACTCTATTAAAAATAGAATTCAGCCTTTCAATAAACTATATACTAGGGGAGTAAACAGTTTATTGTGAGTGATGAAATTTCATTGTCCAAATAAACTATTTGTTTTTATTACAGTTACATCCTTTTTTCTTTACATAGCCTTGATTGGTTAAATCTCTTTGCGATTGGGAATTGGAAGATTGAGAATTCGAAGACTGAGAGGATGCTGATGAACTACTATTTTTATTATGAGAGTAGTTTTTTCGGTAGTTATAATTACTCATAGTACTATCACCTCCAATTAAATATATAACTATTATATGTAGCTATTCTATTAATTGTTACGATAATAAATAGGAATGGGTATACAATAAAAAAATCTCCTACGTATTTTCCGAGGAGATAAATAATTGTCCTTTCATAATATAAATTAATATCCCCAGTAAAGAGGAAAATAATATGAATCTTGGTAATATAAATTTTGTTGTGGATTAGGAGGATGAGTTGCAGGGGGTATCGTTCCGCGGTTCTGATTACAATTTGCTGGAGGGCCAATTACTGTAGTGGATTGAATAGGGGATACCGCTTGTTTCCATTGTTGTTCATCGAGACAGTAAGTATGAGCCATTATATTAGCAGGAGTTAATCGTAAAATATCAGAACCAAAAATAACTTCTGGCGTTGGGGCGTCGAAAATAGCTAATAAATGGGTACCATCTGCTGTCGCAATTTCATAATGCCACCAAGCTTTTGGAATGTTGGCAACTTGCCCTGGTTTTATCGGTAAGTTTAATATTTGATTTGTAAAAGGATTCAGTAAAGAAACAACAGCAGATCCTGAAATACAGTAAACAAGTTCAGCTGCATTTTGATGTATGTGCGGCTCTACAACATTTCCTGTACTTAAATAGATATCTAATAAAGAAGTATTTTCTAACGTATTTAATTGATTCACGCCAAGTACGTTTATATAATTTTGAGCATCTTTCTGAAAAAAATTACTTCTATTTAAATCATGAGTGAAGTTAGTTGAGGGGGAAGTGTAATCGATATTAGAGGTCATTTGTATTACCCGCCTTTCTATTAGTAAGTAAGGTTACAAAATTAGGATATGTGTCTAGTGTTTGTTATGTGCAGTTGTTGGTATCATAATAAATTTGCCTATTCCATACGAAATATGGGTTATTTAAGATAGTTTTTGCTGAATAATTAATTGTGCTTTAGCGGTATTGGCATAATTGGGTCACTCTAATACCAAGTTTTGTTTTAAATCAAAATGGATTTCTATGACATCAAAATGAGATACTTTTTTTAAGTGGAACAGGTATACCATTTATTTTGCTTTTTTCATGTTATGTGCAATGTTTGGAAATGCAGAGAAAGTAAAATCAATAATTGTAGCACCATCTGGTAAATAAATAGGGTGTAAATCTGAAGTATAAGCCGTTATGGTATTTTCAAATAGTTCATACGATACTAGATTTTGGAACGCAATTGGATCTGTAGTTAATAAATTGTTATTCACAATTGTATCATTCATTATTTTATATGATGGTTAATCCGGAAAAACTTATACGCTTAAATATAATAGTATAAAAAAAGACGCATTTCTTTAGAAGTGCGTCTTTTTCATTATTTCTCTAACATTTCAAGAGGTACGTCTTTTTCGCCAGCTACCTCAAATTTAATTTCCCCGTCTTCTTCATAAATACGTGAAATAATCGGTATAGTAATCATTAATTTTTTATGCTGCTTTCGCTTTCGAGCGGCATCTAAGCTAATCACGTTCATTATAAGCATCCTTTCTTCTAAAAATATATAAACAAAAGAAAATGCGTCCGGAAAGGGCGCTTAATTGAATTTGAAATACCGATTCATTTAAATGAGGTTTATATGATTTAACAACTGCAATTGAAATAAAAATAGTATGAATGGAATAATTGCACGTAGAAATTAACTTTACCAAAAAACGAAACAATATGCTATAAAAAATTTCAAATCTTTATCATATAACGAGAAAAAGGTTTTCGTTTCGCATATAATGAAAGTAGACGGGCAACGAGAGCTTTTTCATCATATTGCTGTGGAAAGGCGATGAAAAGAATGGATACGTTAGATTCATTATTATTTCAACTTGAACAATATGGAGAAGAGCATGATCGAAATAAAAAAACACGGGAAGAAAAATTACGGAATATTTCTCGTGAGATGGGGCAATTTTTATCAATTTTAGTAAAAGGGTGTAGTGCAAAAAACATTTTGGAAATTGGAACTTCTAATGGTTATTCTACATTGTGGTTAGCTAATGCAGTAGAAGAAACAAATGGAAATGTAACAACTGTAGAACTTTCTTCAGAACGAGTGGGAGAGGCACTTGCCAATTTTGAAAAGGCAAATCTTTTACAAAGGATTGATGTTCACAATCAAGAAGCAGGGGCATTTTTAGATTCACAACTAGATCATTCATTTGATTTTATTTTCCTAGATTCAGAGCGTACGCAATACATGTGGTGGCTGGAGCATATAAAACGCATTTTACAACCAAAAAGTCTTCTTGTTGTCGATAATGCTACTTCTCATGCGAGTGAATTAGCCGAGTTTATAAACATGATTGAAGAAGATGAAATGTTTGAAACAGTATTATTGGCATTTCAAAATGGTGCATTTGTAGCGCGTAAGAAGAAATAGATTTTAGCGTAATATAATTATCACATTGAAAAAGGGTGTATGTCAAAAGATTGAGTGCAGTAGTATGGGAAGGACGTAATTTATATACGTAACATACGAAGAATCCGCCTTCAGCATGTCGGTCTCTAGGTCTTAAGTCTGAGGAAAATTATGTTGTTTACAGGTATACTTATAGTAAGAAACAGGGAATGACTGCATAAGCAGGTATTTCTTGAAAATTGATTTCATATAGGCTGTTTGCAAATGAAATACAATATATTAGATGAAATATAGTGCACATAAATTCGCACATATAAATAAAGGAGCGATTTTGTTGACTGAACTCGAGAAAAAAGAACCCGTATCAATTGTGAAAGATAATAATGTAGAAGTAGTAGTTGATACAGTTATAAAAGATGAAGAACTTGATGAATTAAACAAAGAAGCCGATCTTTATGTACAAAAGTTGAATAGCGAGCAAAATACAGATTTATCGAAAGTATTGTCTCAGCTAGGAGATTTAGGGGATAAAGAACAGCAAGCAGCAGGACAAACGCTATCAGCATTAAAACGTCCTGTCACAGCGATGATGAATGGAAAGAATGAAGAAATTCCAAATACGTTGTTAGAATTACGCAAAGTAGTATCAGAGCTTGATCCAAATTCACTAAAAGCAAGTGGTATGAAGAAAATTATGTTTAAAGTATTCAAGAAAAATCCACTTGAAACATACGTGCATAAATATCAATCTATAGATAAGCAAATTGAGGAGATTATAAGATCACTTCTAATTGGTCGTGATAATTTACAAGAAGATACAGTTGGTCTTGAAATGCTTAAAGAGCAATCACACGATAAAATTCACGCGCTTGATAAGCAAGTATACTTAGGGAAAAAACTTGCTGGCATGCTGGAAGCTGAGAAACAAAATCCAGAACGTCAAAGGGATATTCCATTAATTAATGATGCATTAGAAAAGATTTTAGTGCGTACGCGCAATATGCAGCAAGCGAAAAGTGTGTTATTACAATCCATTGCATCTGTAGACATTATTAAGAAAAATAATGAAAAGTTAACAGAGGCAATTCGTAATGCAATTACGATGACGCAAAACGTTGTAACAGTTTCTGCTGCTATCCAGTTAGCATTAACAAATCAACGTAAAACAATTGATGCAGTGAATGCAACAAATGAAGCAATTGAGTCTATGGTATTAAGTAATTCTCAGGCATTAAAACAAAATACAGAAGAAACAACGAAATTACTTGAAAATCCTGCAATTAGCATGGATAAATTACGTGAATCATTCCAAAACGTATTTGCTGCAATTGAAGCTTCTGAAAAATCGTCAGAACGTATTATCGAGTCAAGTAAGAAGTTTGTTATTGAACTAGACACATTTAATGATGAAATGAAACAAAAACTCATTCAGCGCCCAAGAAAATAGCAGACTTTTAGAGGAGGTGAAAAAATGAGTTTCATTCAAACTGTATTATTACTACTCGGTACATTGTTTTTAATCGCATTTACTGTCGTTGTTTTAGTTGTATATTTCGGTCGTAAACTGTATTTTTCATGGACGAAGCCATATAAAAGAGCACACGATTCTTTAGATAAGTTATCGAATAAATCATTACCGTTTCTACAAGAATTTACACAACATCCACTCTTTTATCGCTGGATTCGTACTGAAGGAAAAAAAGAACAACATATATTAAACACGCTTTTCTGTGCATCGGGTCAACGTACGAGAGAGCAAGTATTCTCAATGTTACCGAAAGAAAAACAGAAAAAAGTACATGTAATGGCAAAAACGACGAAAAAGCTTACTAATGAAGATATTGATGTAGCAGCGATGAAAGTAAAAGATTTTTTAAGACAAGAAACGCAGCAAACAGTAAAACCGACAGATTTATCGTTTTATAAATTGTATTTTTATGATCGATATCCAGATGCATTAAATACAATTCAAGCGTATAAACGCTCAATAAATCCTTCATTACAACGAACGGTTGATGATATTACAATTTCAGTATTAAATGCTTTGCCATATTATCAAGAGCAACGTATGTTTGAACAGCAACATAAACTTGAAACGTTCTTAATGAAAGATTTAATAGCGATGCTATCGTTAGTCGTACAATTACCACCTTCACAACGGCCAGAAAAAGAAGAAGAATTAAAAATCTACTTGCAAAATTTCCAAAAAGAAATGGAAGAAGTAGAGCGAGATATTCGTGACTCGATTGATCACGATTTGAATGTGAAGATGAGAGCAGCGACTGAGAAGTTTAAGAATAAATAGAAGAAATCGCCTTAAAAGTTGAATGTTTCAGCTTTTAGGCGTTTTTTTTTGAATTGAGAGAGTTTAATCTTTTGTAAGATTGTATATACAAACGTTAATAAATGGTAAAATATAGAATGGTTTTTAGTACTTTGTGTAAACAATTATTATAAAAGGGGTATGGTATTGTGTTATTTGAGTTAGTCATACTATTTGTAATTCTATTTTTATTTCTTGGCTATCCTATTAGTAAAGCATGGAATAGTTTCCAAGGAGAGAAGGAAAATTCCTCAAGTATATTAAAGTTCGAGCCACAGGAAATATTATCAATATGTTTGAGTTATTTTATCTTTGGTTTAGGTATTATGTGGAATGCAAATGATGTAAGAGGAGGAATACCATTACATAAATTTGAAAAGAACGGAATGATGTCTGATCAATATGCTTCTTTAGCACATGACCACATTGCTATAGTGGTTCTCTTAGTTGTTTTAGGTGGAGTTTCTTATTGGAGATTAACAACAGGCTTAACAAAACTTTCACCAATATTTTATATTTTTTATAGTACTTTAATGATAATAAACATCGTATATACATTCATATATATTACCCATACAGGCTTTGTCTTTTATACAGAATTCGGAGGATTGAGATACATTCCAGTCTTTTGTATTCAAGTTGGGATGCTTGCATTTAGTCTATTATTTATAGCAAAATTAAGAGATTCATTAAGTTATTTCATACAGTCTCAGCATGAGAAAGATTATAAGCAGAGCAGCAGGATTATATTATATCTGCAGCGTATTTCTTTTGGGTATCAAAAAATGGCTACAGTTTGGACTATAAGTTTATTTCCTATATTGTTAATTGTTCAATTTATTTTAATACTGTTTGGGCAAAAACCAGATAGTTTTATAAGAGTGTTTATGGAAACAAGTAGCTTTAATTATTCTAAGATTCCTGCTCCAAGTCCTCAAATTGTCTCCGGGGATGGGCATTATTTATGTACAGTTTCTGTGAAAGGGCATAAAAATATTGTTAAGCCGTTACGAGCAGGAATTAGGCATGGAGAAAGAATTACAGTTAATCGACAGTTATTAATTGCGAACGCCTTTGAAAATGTAATTGAGGAGCGAGTACCAAAATGTCATAAGGTTATTCGTAATTTTTATGATAAATATGGTTATCCGATTAGTAAACATATTAATACGAAATGGTCGGCTGACTTTGTTTATATTTTAATGAAGCCACTAGAATGGTTCTTCTTATTTGTACTTTACACAGTAGATAAAAACCCTGAGAATAGAATTCATATTCAATATAGTGAACTACGAAAATAAAAGTAAGAGCCCGCATTCAAAAAATGCGAGCTCTTACTTTTATTTTGCTTGAATAGTAGATTTACTAGAAGCAACACTTTCATTATGCAATCGATCAACCGCAGTTACTACATACGTATATGTTTCTCCAGGAATAGCCGTTTTATCTACATAAATTTCTCCAGGCTTTGTCTTTCTTACAGTAGTAAGTAAATTTTTCGGATTTTCTATATTCACTTCACTTTTTCCATTCACGCGGTAAATAGCGTAATAAGCAGAATCATTCTCTCTATTATCAATGATACCTACAGCAACCCCTTCATCTCTTGGAATGGCACCTTTTAAAGTAGGTTGTTTTGGTGGTTCATGATCAAGCCAAGGCATAGGTGGGACTAATGCAGGATGTTTATATATGTCTTTTGAGAGTCTATCTTTCACTCCAAGTGGATTATTATTAATGTCTTTTAAGCTAAAATGCATACTACCTTTAATTTGAGGGAATAGCCGGTTTAATGCAATCTGTCTTGGATATTCTTCAGGATCAGACCAAGCGGGGACAGAATTATTATTAATTTTATAGGCTGCCTGACCAATGTATAGGTGGATTGGTTTATTATTTGTTTCTTTTACCCACCAATCTACTAATATGTCATACGCAGCAGGAGTAAAACCTATATTCCAATATATTTGCGGTGTGATGTAGTCAATGTAAACTTTTTGTATCCACTCACGTGTATCAGCATAAAGATCATCAAAGTTTCTTTGGCCGGCAGTTGTGTTAGAGCCAGTCGGATCATCAGCTATATTTCGCCATACGCCAAATGGGCTAATGCCAAACTTTACGTATGATTTTTCTTGTTTTATAGCAGTATTTAAATCTCTTACAAGTTCATTTACATTGTCACGTCGCCAATCTTCTATATTTGTAAATCTACCGTTATTATATAATTCGTACGTTTTTTGATCGGGGAATTGTTCACCCGCCACTTTATATGGATAAAAATAATCATCCATATGTAATGCATCAACATCGTAATTTTGTACGATTTCTAAAGCACCTTCAGTTATAAACTTTTTTACTTCTGGAATACCGGGGTTGTAATATAATTTTCCGCCATAAGGTACAACCCAATCCGGGTGCTGTCTTGCAGGGTGATTATTTGATAATCGATTTATATCAGTGTGATTCATCGTTATTCGGTATGGATTAATCCATGCGTGGAATTCTATATTTCTTTTATGTGCTTCTTCAATCATAAATGCTAGTGGGTCGTATCCGGGATCTTTTCCTTGTGTACCGGTAATATATTCAGACCAAGGGCCGTAATTGGAAGGATAAAAGGCATCAGCAGTTGGTTTTATTTGTACAATGACTGCATTCATACCAGTGTTTTTTGCATCGTCTAATAATTCGATAAATTCTTGTTTTTGATTTTCAATTGGTAAGCCAATTTTTGAGGGCCAATCAATATTAAGAACAGATGCAATCCATACAGCACGTAATTCGTGTTTTTTGTACGTAGTAGTTACTTCAGCATAAGTAAAGTGAGGGGAAATGAAAGAGAAAGGGATGAACAAGATGACGATGCAACATATCATAAATAAACGTTTAACGATCATGTATACGCCTCCCTATCATTATGATTATCTAAGATAATATACGAGGCAAGGTTGGCCTTGCAATAGAGAAAATTGTATATTGAAACATTAATTTAATAGGAAAAATATTTTTAATGAAATTTACTTTCAGTATAACTAAATTCTTTTACTTCTTCATATGCTTGTTAGTAAAGTGAAACTTCCTTTCATTTGAAGGGTAGTAAATTATAAGTATAGGAGGATTCATAAATGAAGGTTTTGTTCGTTTGTTCTGGAGGAATGTCCAGTGCAATTGTTGTAAACGCTTTAAAAAAAGAGGCGGAGAAAAAGGGTATGAACATGGAAGTGCATGCGATTGGAACAAATGAGGTAGAGGAAGAAGTAAAGAATGGCTGGGACGTTGTAATGGTTGCACCTCAAGTTAGACATCGATTTGATTCTGTTAAAAAATTCGCAGAAGAGGAAGCTATCCCGTGCGGTATTATACCGCCGCAAGCATATACGCCTCTTGGTGGACCGACTTTATTAAAGACTGTAAATGATTTAATTCGTTAGGGGGAACCGTTATGAATAAGTTTGTCACGTTTCTTGATAAAAACTTATCTGGACCGATGGCAAGACTTTCTGAACAGAGACATTTACAAGCAATCCGTGATGGAGTTATTTCAGCATTACCGTTTATCATCGTAGGAAGTTTCTTTTTAATCGTAGCATTTCCACCATTACCGAAAGATAGCTTCATATCCGTTTGGGCATTAAAGAATCAAACAAGTATATTAATACCATATCGGTTAACTATGTTTATTATGTCTTTATATATAGCATTTGGAATAGGATATAATTTGGCGAAAAGTTATAAACTAGATGCTTTATCAGGAGCACAGCTTGCAGTATGTTCACTGCTATTAACATTAACCCCCGAATTAATTGATAAAAAAGGATTTATGCTTCCGATGACAAATCTCGGAGGTCATGGGTTATTCGTGACGATGATTGTTTCTATTTTATCCGTAGAGATTTTAAGATTTTGTAAGAAGAAAAATGTAATGATTAAAATGCCAGAACAAGTACCGCCATCTGTGTCGCGTTCATTTGAAGCACTTATACCTGCTGCATTCGTTATTATTATAATGAGTCTAGTAACTGTCGTTTTTAGCATTGATTTACACCATGTTGTTGATAAATTAGCAGCACCATTAGTAAAAGCTGGGGATAGTTACTTTGGTGTAATGATTCCAGTGTTTTTAATTACGTTTTTTTGGTCATTCGGAATCCATGGTGTGTCGGTTGTTGGAACTGTTGCTCGGCCATTATGGGAAGTATACCTAGGGAAAAATGGAGAAGCTGTTGCTAGTGGAGCAGATCAATTGCCATTTATTTCACCAGAGCCGTTATATCAATGGTTTATATGGATTGGTGGTTCTGGTGCGACATTAGGGCTTGTATTAGCTATGATTGTATTTGGTCGATCAAAATATTCGAAAGCATTATCAAGAACTTGTATTGTTCCGGGGATTTTTAATATAAATGAGCCAGTCATATTCGGATTACCGATTGTACTAAATCCAATTTTAATTATCCCATTTATCATTACACCACTTGTAACGGCAACAGTTGCATATTCTGCAACTGCGATGGGATTTGTGACACCAACACATATTATGCCACCGTGGACATTACCAGCTCCAATTGGTGCGTATTTAGCTACAGGCGGAGATTGGCGTGCAATAGTATTAGTTTTTATAAATATAGCAATATCGTTCCTTATATATTTACCATTCTTTAAAATGTACGACAAAAATATGCTTGAAATTGAGAAGAATGGTGAAGGGGAATCTGTTAATCCATAATCTTTATGCTTTAATTTATGAGTGATAGGTATTTTGCCTATCACTTCTTTCACATGAAGTCCAGAGAGGATGAAATGGAATGAATATAAAATTTAGTTATAAAGGTGTATTTTTATTATTATTTGGAGTGATATGTGCGAATTTACTTTTTGTGCCTTTATTAAGAATGCTACATCTATCACAAATGCATAGTATATGGCTCGTTACAAGCATTGCGGCAAGCATTTTGCTTACAATAGTTGTTTCTTTTATTGATGGATCGTTTGCATCGAAAGCTCAGTTGTTTTTTAGATTTATATTATTTTCAATTGGCTGTACGTTTGTAACTTACATGATTGTTTTTTAATAAAGAGGAGGTCATACATGTTATGTATGTTGCAGGGGTAATGTCTGGTACTTCGTTAGATGGTATAGATGTAGCACTCGTTCATATAGAAGGAAGCGGTGTAGGTTCTAAAGTTGAACTCATCCATTTTACTACTGTGCCATTTCGTAATGATATAAAAAATGAGATTCAGCAAGTATTATCAATAAAAAATTCAAATGTCCAACTCATATGTAGTTTGAATTTTAAGTTAGGTTTATGTTTCGCTAAAGCCGTAAAGGAAGTTTGTAAAGAGGCCAATTTTTCTTTGGAACAATTAGATTTGATAGGTTCTCACGGACAAACGATTTACCATCAGCCAAAGCCAGAAGGTAATATGATATCTTCCACATTGCAAATTGGGGAACCTGCAGTAATAGCATATGAAACGAATACGACGGTTATTTCTAATTTTCGAACGATGGACATGGCAGCTGGGGGACAAGGTGCACCACTTGTACCATATTCAGAGATTATTTTATATCGTCATCCAACTAAAAATAGACTACTACAAAATATCGGCGGGATTGGTAATGTTACCGTAATACCAAGTCAAAAAAGTGATCAGAATGTTATAGCTTTTGATACTGGTCCGGGTAATATGATAATTGATGAAGTATGTCAAAGGTTATTTCAGTTGCCATATGATCAAAATGGTGAAATTGCAGAACAGGGTGAAGTTGTAGATGAAATTTTGACATATTGTATGAATCATTCATTTTTGAAAATGAATCCACCGAAATCAACTGGTAGAGAACAGTTTGGTGAAGAGTTTGTAAGTCAGTTATTGAAGCGGTATGAAAAGCATAGTAAAGAAAATATATTAACGACTGTCACGATGTTTACAGCAAGTTCAATTGTTCATCATTATAAGGAGTTTATTCTGCCATATTATGAAATTGATGAGGTAATTTTAGGCGGTGGCGGCAGTTATAATGACACACTTGTTGAAATGATACGGTATGGATTGAAGGATGAAAAATGTACAATATTCATTCAAGAAGATATAGGCTATTCTTCAGAGGCGAAAGAAGCAATCGCCTTTGCCATTTTAGCAAACGAAACGTATCATCGTAATCCGAGTAACGTGCCGAGCGCAACAGGTGCAATGCAATCTGTAGTATTAGGGAATATAACATTCCCTCCAATAAGATGATGAAAATGAGGCGAACATATGAAGTATATGATTGGAATAGACGGCGGGGGAACGAAGACAGAAGCAATTGCATTTGATAAAGATGGAAATGAACTTGTAAGAGCTACAAGTGGTTTTGGAAATATATTAATAGATTTTGAAGAAGCTCTTGTGCATATTATGGAGGCGATTGATCAATGCCAGAAAGGTGTATTAAATGAGCATTGCGTTTGTATTTGTTTAGGATTAGCGGGTGTAAGTGGAGTGAATACGAATGAATTAACATTACGTCTAAAGAAGAAGTACGGAACACCAATTGAAGTTTTTAATGATGCGATGATTGCACATGCAGCTGTTTTAAAAGGAAAAGATGGAATTTTAACAATTGGCGGTACAGGTACAATTTGTCTTGGAAAGAAAGGAGAAGTGTACGAGTATAGCGGCGGATGGGGACATATTTTAGGAGATGCAGGAAGCGGATATTGGATTGGATTACAAGCTTTAAAGAGAATGGCAAATCAATTGGATCAAGGAATTAGACTCTGTCCATTAAGCCTAAGAATTCAAGACGAGTTTCAACTTTTGACAGCGTCTCATATAAAAAGGCTAGTATATAGATCTTCAAAAGATAAAGTTGCAGCAATCACACCATTCGTTATTCGAGAAGCTAGAAATGGAAATGATGCTGCACATGAAATTATGATGCAAGCTGGAAAGGAATTAGCAAGGATTACGATAGATGTTTATAACAAGATGCAGCTTGATTTATTAGTTTCAATTGCGGTAAGTGGCAGCATATTGCGTTTCGTTCCTGAAATATATGATGAATTTAAGAAATGCTGTGAGAAAAGTGTAGGAGAAGTTACATTTGTATTACAATCCGAACCAGCAGTGAAAGGAACATATTATTTAATGAAAAATATGTATTTTAAAAAATAGCTGTATGAGAATTTTTGTATGAATTGTAAATATATGATGTTAAAATGTATAAAGGGATGTGGATAAAAAGTACAATATACATAGTTTTTGAATATTGTATAAGTACTCCTACGTAGAAAGTGAATGATTATATGATTAATAGTATGCAGTTTTTGTATTTGGTCGCTTCTTATTTATTTGGAAACATATTGACTGCTTATATAGTAACGAAATGGAGACATGACGTTGATATTCGGAATGAAGGAAGCGGAAATCCCGGCGCAAGAAATATGGGACGTGTATATGGAAAAGGGTATTTTATCGTTACATTTTTAGGTGATGCAATTAAAGGGGCAATCGTAGTTTCTATTGCAGAATACCTTTTTGGAGATTCTACATTTGTAATGTTAGCTTTACTAGCTGTTTTACTTGGACATATTTATCCAATTGTATTTAAAGGCAAGGGTGGAAAAGGCATATCAACTTTTATTGGAGGATTAATCGCATTTGATTACTTGATAGCGCTTACCCTTGTTGCTGTTTTCATTATATTTTATTTAATCTTTAAAGGATTTACTAAGCCAGGGTTAATTACAATTGCTTGTTTACCAGTTTGCATGATTTTGTATTCTTATTCTATTGTTACGACTATTTTAAGTGCTCTTATCATTGTGCTTATTTTATATGTAAATCGAGACTGAAACGAACTTTTAATAAGTGGAGTAAATCTCCACTTATAATTTTTATCAAACACATAAAGGAGATAAGGCATGGGGTTAATTTATAAAGTTGCTGATCAAGATTGGGAATTTGAACGTATACATAAATTGAATTATAAAACATTTGTAGAAGAAATTCCGCAACATGAAGAAACGAAAGATCGTGTTCGTATAGATCGGTTTCATGATGAAAATACATATTTAATTTGTTTAGATGAAGATAAGTTAGTAGGTATGGTTGCATTGCGAGGAAAACGACCATTCTCGTTAGATTATAAAATTTCAAATTTAGATTTTTATTTGCAAGAACATGGAGAAAACGTGTATGAAATTCGTTTACTTTCAGTAGAACGTGAATATCGAAATGGAAGAGCATTGTTAGGATTAATTCGCTTTTTACATCGTTATTTGCTTCTAAATGGATATGAATTGGCACTCATTTCTGCGACAACACGTGAACTACCTTTATATGAGCAAATGGGGTTCAAATCTTTCCATACGTTAGTTGGTACAGAAGAAGCAGCCTTTCAGCCAATGTATGTTACTCCTGCTATGTTTGAAGAGTCGAGTGTTGGGGGGATTATGACGAAAGAATATACATTTTTACCTGGTCCAGTAGATATTGAAGAGAATGTTCGAAAGGCTTTTTCTACTAAGCCGATTTCACATCGTTCTAAGTCATTTCATGTGACGATGGAAAATGTGAAAAAACGTTTACTACAAATGACAAAAGCAAAACGTGTGCAAATCATGTTAGGAACAGGGACGTTAGCAAATGATGCTATCGCTTTACAGTTACGCTCTTTAAAAGGAAATGGACTAGTATTAACGAATGGGGAATTTGGCAATAGATTAGTTAGACACGCAACACGCGCGCAATTACATTTTGATACGTATAAAAAGGAAATGGGACAACCATTTATTTCTACAGAATTAGAACAAATAATGGAAGCTGGAAATTATGAGTGGCTTTGGTTTGTTCACCATGAAACATCTACCGGAATGTTAAATGATTTAGACGAGTTAAATGCATTATGTGAAAAGTATAAAGTGAAACTATGTGTAGATTGTATTAGCTCAATTGGAGCGATACCGATAGATTTAAAGAGTGTATATTTTGCGAGCGGCGTTAGCGGAAAGGCAATTAAATCGTTTACTGGATTATCTTTCGTTTTTCATAATCATAATGTGAAAGTAAACGAGACTTTACCGGCCTATATGGACATTGGTATGTATGAAGAAAATGAAAGTATTCCATATTCACATTCATGGAATTTAATTTATGCATTGCAAGAAGCGTTGAAGGGATTTGAAGATGAAAAAGCATTTGTAAAAATTAAAGAGACATATGATTATATGGAAGAAGCTATTACTAGTATAGGCTTAAAACTTGTTTCACCTAAAGAACATGCCGCACCAATTATACTTACGATTCAATTAAATGGAGATCTTTCTTCTAAAGCGGTCGGTGATGCGTTAGCGTTACAAGGATATATCGTCCATTATGAATCAGCGTACTTACAAAATAATAACTGGATCCAAATTGCATGCCTAAATCATTATAAAGAACGTGATATGAAAAGGATGTTGAATTGTTTACAACTGTGTGTATTACAGAGTGAGGTACATATTTAAAGACTTTTTCTTAATATAGATGGTTTCGTATAAAGGGGCTACGACTTACGAAAACTTAGGAATAGAACATTGGAAGAGGTGTTAGTATGATAACTAAAAAACTACCATTACATATAGACGATATTAAAAAAGCGCAAAACATTCTGGATAGAAATGCTCGTAAAACTCCATTAGTAAAATCATTTTACTTGACTAGTAAAACAGGCGGAGAAATTCACTTGAAATTAGAAAATATGCAATTAACAGGTTCGTTTAAATTCCGTGGTGCGTTTAACAAAATGTCACAGCTGACAGATCAAGAAAAAGAGAGGGGAGTAATTGCTTGTTCTGCTGGTAATCATGCGCAAGGAATTGCTTTATCAGCTCATTTACTCGGTATTAAAAGTAAAATTATTATGCCAATTTCTGCACCTCAGGCGAAAGTTGAAGCAACAAAAGGATATGGATCTGAAGTGATTTTACATGGTGAAACCTTTGATGATGCAAAGGCAAAATGTGAAGAGATAATAAGAGAAACAGGTGAAACATATTTACATCCATATGATGATGTAGAGGTAATGGCTGGTCAAGGTACAATTGGATTAGACATTCTTGATGATATGTGGGATGTAGATACTGTCATTGTACCAATAGGTGGAGGCGGAATTATTTCTGGTATTGCTGTAGCATTGAAATCTTTTAATCCATCAATCAATATAATTGGTGTACAAGCAGAAAATGTTCATGGGATGAAGGCTTCTTATGACAAAGGTACGATTGTAGAGCATTATGAGGCACCTACAATAGCAGATGGTTGCGCAGTTAAAATACCTGGTAACTTAACTTTTGAAGTAGTAAAAGAATTAGTAGATGATATTGTAACAGTATCAGAAGGTGAATTAGAAGTAGCGATGAAAGACTTATTACAACGTGGTAAAGCTGTTGTAGAAGGGGCTGGCGCATTAGCTACTGCTGCTCTACTTGCAGGGAAAGTTGATAGTTATATAAAAGGGAAAAAAGTAGTAGCTGTTATATCTGGTGGGAACGTGGACTTACAGCGCATATCAAGTGTATGTGAGCACTTTTTTGTCGCTAATGAAGTGAAATAGTTTTATAAAAGAAGAGCTAAGAGAAATAGTCTTAGCTCTTACTTTTTGTCTACCGTTTACTGTAAGTAGCAATAACCTTGCAGAATTTGCTGTTTAATGAATTGTTTTATTTAAGCCCCTATTTTTACACATATCTTTAATGTCACAATAATTATTTCAATATTGTCGAAACGTAAGCAGAAATTTAATATAATAGTTGTAATGTGCTAATGAGCGGTGAGGAGGGCAGGTCATGAATAAAGAAGAACAGGTCATGAACGGTTTTAGGGAAGTATATAATAAGCTGGTTTGGCTTAATAAAGATAAGATGGAAGACGGTCTTAAAGGTTTTAAGTCTTCTGAGGTCCACTGCATTGAATATATTGAAAACAATGCAGATTCTAACGTGACACAACTCGCAGAGGCTTTTTATGTAACTCGTGGTGCTATAAGTAGGATGACTAAGAAGCTCATGAAAAAAGGCCTTATTGAAAGCTATCAAAAGTCAGAGAATAAAAAAGAGATCTATTTTAAGCTTACTGAACAAGGGAAAGAAATTTATAAAATACATGAAGACTTGCACAAAGAGTTTCAAGAGCGGGATAAAGTCGTATTTGAGCAAGTAACTGAAAAAGAATTCGACAGTATAATTAGCTTTGTGGAAAAGTATAGTAGACATTTGGATGCAGAAATAAAGAAACAGGGTATACATATTAAGTCGTAATAAATTTAAATAATAAAAAGGTAGCCTTACTCCTGAGAATAGGCTACCTTTTTATTATTGTGTTTTTGTTGACTAATCAACAAAACGGAGTTATTATTTTGTTGACAAAGCAACAAAATTTTTAAGGAGAGAAATTAAATGTCTATATTTAGATCACAAAATGAAAGGAAAACTGAAAAAAGCATAGATAAACATGCTTTACTATTCGGACTTATTTCTGTATTTCTTTGTGGTATAGGTTTCAGTATCATCATGCCTGTAGTCCCATTCTTAGTCCAGCCATATACAAGTAATCCGGAAGAACAAGCATTGGTTGTTACACTACTAACTTCCGTATATGCGGCCTGCGTGTTTTTAGCTGCTCCTGTACTCGGAGCTTTGAGCGATAAATATGGCCGTCGTCCATTACTTTTAATATGCTTATTTGGTTCTGCAATTGGGTACTTAGTTTTTGGAATAGGAGGAGCTTTATGGGTACTATTTGCTGGACGCATAATTGAAGGTATAACAGGCGGGAGTATAAGTACAATTTTTGCATATTTTGCAGATATTATTCCCCAAGAACAGAGAACGAAGTATTTTGGATGGGTGAGTGCAGTTGTAGGTGCGGGGACTATTATTGGACCAACTCTTGGGGGGTTACTTGCAAAGTTTGGTCATTCTGTACCTTTATACTTTGGAGCGCTCATAACTTTAATAAATGTTTTATATGGCATGAAATATATGCCTGAGAGTCTTGATAAAAATAATAGGTTAACAGAGATTACTTTTGTAAGGTTAAATCCTTTTGCGCAGCTAGCAAACATACTTTCCATGAAAAATTTAAAATGGTTACTTGTCTCAGCGTTTTTACTATGGATACCTAACGGATCTTTACAAGCAATTTTCACTCAATTTACGATGGATACTTTTAATTGGCAGCCTGCACTAATCGGAATTATGTTTTCAATTATGGGCTTTCAAGACATTATTTCACAAGCTTTTATAATGCCAAAACTTTTGATCAAGCTTAGTGATAAACAAATAGCGATACTTGGAATGGTATCGGAGATTATTGGATACAGTTTTATTGCAGTGTCTGCTTTGTTTTCCTTATATCCACTTTTAATCGTTGGGATGTTACTGTTTGGTTTTGGTGATTCAATTTTCGGGCCTTCATTCAATGGGATGCTCTCAAAGTCTGTCAGTTCTAGTGAACAAGGAAGGATACAAGGTGGTAGTCAATCTATTCAAGCTTTAGCAAGAATGATTGGTCCAATTATTGGGGGACAAACCTATGTATCACTCGGCCATGCAGCACCTGCTTTTATGGGGATGATTCTTATAGTAGCGGCAATAGTAGTTTTATATAGGGGGACGCATGTAACTGCATAAAAACGAATGATAGGGTGTCGGAACTTAAGAATAAGTGCTGGCACCCTAATTTTCTAAGGGTAAAGAGCTAAGAGAATTTCTGTTGTTTCTGACACGATTTATCCTGTAAAAGTGCAATTCATGCAGGATAATATTTAGTGGCTGCAAAGAGTTTACCTTAATTAAAGATTGGTTGTCGTTGAAACTAGAAAAGTTAGGGTAAATGACTAACTATTTTAAGTCACGCCTGAGCTCAAGTAAATAATGACTCCATTTTTATTTTACTCTTTTCTCGAATTTCAGCGTCTGCATGGCGCATTACAAATTTATGCGCAATAGCAATTGCTAAAACATCATCTAATAAGCCAATCCCAATAATAGCAGCTATATCTGGAATGAAGTCGATTGTTAGCACGTAATAGGATAAAGCGGCTAATATGATAAATTTCGCTTTAGTAGGTAGCTCTTTTTTTCTCATTGTGTAGTATAAAATAATACTTTCATATACGCTAGATTTACCGAGATCTGCTGAGCTTTTCTTGAATTTTTTCCAAAGTGTTTGTTTCTCCATATAAACACTCCTTTTACAAAAAATAGATTTTTTAAAAGGATAGACAAAGAAGTGAGGAAATAATCAATTGTATTGGTTTTCTTAGTGTATATTTCCATAAAAATAAGGAATTACCTGTTCAAAATAATAGAATGTTGGTTATGTAACGACTCACAGTGTTTTGTTACATAAGTATGTACAGTAAAATGTATGTGGATGATTTATTAATTATTAAACATTAAATAATGGGTATGGGGGAGGAAAAATGAAAATAATAGAACTACCAATTGAATTCGAATTTAATGGACAAAAACAATGTATTTATCCAAGTTTAATTATATTACATAATGAATTAACATTAGTCGATACAGGATATCCAAGTTTTTTACCTTTAATTGAAAATGCAATTTTAAAACATGAATATGAGATGAAAAACTTAAAAAATATAATTATTACTCATTATGATGACGATCATATAGGGGCTTTATATGATTTGAAAGTGAAATATCCTCACGTTAATATTATTGCTAGTGAAATTGAATCCCACTACATTAATGGTGATATAAAATCGGAGAGACTAGTTCAAGCTGAAGACATGTTACAACGTATGCCAATTGAAGAGAAAGAATTTGGTGAGTGGTTTATACAACAATTAAAAAATATAAGACATGTTTCCGTCGATGGAAAAGTATGTGATGGTCAAATGATTTTGAATAATGAATGTCAAATAGTAGCGACATCAGGACATACTTCGGGACATATTTCATTATATTTTCCGAATTTAGATTGTGTAATTACAGGAGATGCGGCCGTTCAAGAGAATCGTGAGTTAGTAATAGCTAATCCGGATTTTTGCTTAGATATAGAAAAAGCGGAAGAGTCATTAAAGAGGATTAAAAACCTTAAAGCAACAACATATTATTGCTATCATGGAGGCAAGCTTACTATATAATTACTGTATAAAGCAATAAAGAAACCGATCTTTCCTATATTGAAAAGATCGGTTTTTTAATTCATAGATTCCGCAATTTGAATTAAATCCTTTACGTTATATTTGCCTTTTATATAGCGTTTGTTACCAATTGCAATTATATATTGAAAACCATTCTGCTGAAAGATAAGCTCATATGCTGAATCAACATGAGGATTATATAATGCTTTTATATTATTTTTTAAGGTGTAGAACTTAGCTCCCCTAAGTACATAGAAGCCTAATTTGTTTTGAACTGGTGAAACAGTGATTTTAAAAATCCCATTAATATCTTCATTGTAGTAGTGGAGGTTTAAGTAATCGTTATAGATGTACCCTTGAAATTCGTGAATTTCGAACGGGAATTTTGTAGGAGTAAGTATATGTTCCTTACACTTCATTTCATATTCTTTTACGATAGTAGCTTCTTTCATAAGTGGATTGGTTCCATTATAAATTTGATTAATTCGAGATATTTTATTATTTTTTGTTACTATTTCTAAAATGAAACCGATAGTAAATACATCATCATTGCCTTTGAAATAAGAAAGAAGAATTGTAGTATCTTCTTTTGGAGACGGTACTATTTTAATTTCATGAATTTGTTTATTTGTTTGGAAAGTAGGTAGTTCAACTCCATCTGTTACATATGACCTCATTAATTTTTTATCATTTTTCAGTAAAGCTTGTTTAAATTCACTTATCACATTTGTTTGAGCTTTTGCCATAATAATTGAGGTCGATTGAAAATATAGTAAGAAAAATACGCAAAAAATCTTTATGCATGTATTGGTCAATTTCATCACCCTGTAACTATATTTCCATAACATTGAAATATATATGTATAGGAGGGGAGAAAATGAGTTTATTGTTTGATGTAATTGCAGATATCATTTTATTTTACCCTCGAAATGACATGAAATTAAAACATAATATTGCAAAATTAAGTGAATTAGAGTGGTTTCGAAAGCTACACGAAGATACAAAGTATACAAAATTAATTTGGAGTAATAGAAAAATTAAGAAGTTTATTTTGTCTACTACTAATATGGAGGCATTAATTAATTCCGAGAAAAAACAAAAAGAATTTGTCCACCTAGTACACGATGAATATAAAAAAAGAAGATAAGAATTTTTTTATTTTTCATATTTAGCGAAACAAATGGTACAATGAAAGCTAATGTGAAAAATAAGGAAAAGAAGTGGTCTATTTGAAAAACTTTTTAGAATTAGGAATTAGTGAAACGTTTAATCATACATTACGTGAAAATGGAATTACAGAAGCAACACCGATTCAGGAGAAGGCAATTCCTGTTATTATGTCTGGTAAGGATATTATTGGGCAGGCAAAAACAGGCACGGGTAAAACATTAGCATTTGTGTTACCGATTTTAGAAAAAATCGATCCAGAGTGTAGTGATGTTCAGGCTTTAATTGTTGCGCCAACAAGGGAACTAGCACTGCAAATTACGAATGAAATTAAAAAAATGCTTGTTCAAAGAGATGATATTAATGTTCTAGCGATTTATGGTGGTCAAGATGTAGCACAGCAATTGAGGAAATTAAAAGGCAATACACATATTGTTGTTGCGACACCAGGACGATTATTAGATCATATACGACGTGAAACAATTGATTTAAGTAATCTTTCAACGATTGTATTAGACGAAGCGGATCAAATGCTTTATTTCGGTTTCTTATATGATATTGAAGATATTTTAGATGAGACACCTGGTAGTAAACAAACGATGTTATTCTCAGCAACGATGCCAAAAGATATTAAAAAATTGGCGAAACGTTATATGGATGAGCCGCAAATGATTCAAATACAAAGTGAAGAAGTAACGGTAAATACAATTGAGCAGCGTGTCATTGAGACGACAGATCGTGCAAAGCCGGATGCACTTCGTTTTGTTATGGATCGTGATCAGCCATTTTTAGCAGTTATTTTCTGTCGTACAAAGGTTAGAGCAAGTAAGCTATATGATGATTTAAAAGGGAGAGGTTATAATTGTGCTGAACTTCATGGTGATATACCTCAAGCGAAACGTGAAAGAGTTATGAAGAGTTTCCGCGAAGCTAAAATTCAGTACTTAATTGCGACTGATGTAGCAGCTCGTGGACTTGATGTAGATGGTGTAACACACGTATTTAACTATGATATCCCTGAAGATGTAGAAAGCTATATTCACCGCATTGGCCGAACAGGACGTGCAGGTGGATCAGGTCTTGCAATTACGTTCGTTGCAGCGAAAGATGAAAAACATTTAGAAGAAATTGAAAAAACGCTTGGTGCACCACTGCAAAGAGAAATAATCGAACAACCGAAGATAAAACATGTTGATGAAAATGGAAAACCGGTACCAAAGCCGGCTCCAAAAAAATCAGATCAATATCGTCAAAGAGATAGCCGTGAAGGTTCAAGAAGTGGTTCTAAAGGTGGCCGAAGAAACGATTCAAGAAATAGTTCGAGAAATGATAGTAACCGATCATTTAATAAGCCAAGTAATAAGAAAAGTAGTGCAAAACAAGGTCAGCAAAGACGTGGCCGTTAAATAGTTAGTATTCAAAAATAGTCGCAAAGCGTTGCGGCTATTTTTTGTTTTTATGCAACGAAGTCGATATAAGCACAAGAGTGATTGCATAGAAATAATCTTTGAAATTTCATTTACCGTATTAATAAATTTAAAATTCATAAAGGAAATAGAAAGTAAGATGGTGTATATGTACAATAACAGGAAACTTTTTACTAACTAAGCATATAATTTAAATAGACCGACAGTCGGTCTAGCGGGAAGGAGAACTTGAATGCGAATAGTAAAGGAGTATGAGGAGCGTAGAAAAGAAATTTTAGAAAGGGCTGAACGCTTGTTTGTTACGAAAGGTTATACGAAAACAACAGTAAATGACATTTTAAAAGAGATAGGGATAGCAAAGGGGACGTTTTATCACTATTTTAAGTCGAAAGAAGAAGTAATGGATGAAATCATTATGAGGATCATTAAAGAAGATGTTGCTAAAGCGAAAGTAATTGTCTCTAATCCCAATATCCCAGTGTTAGAAAAGTTATTTCGAGTTTTAATGGAGCAATCGCCAAAATCAGGGGATGTAAAAGATAAAATGATTGAGCAATTTCATCAACCAAATAATGCGGAAATGCATCAAAAAAGTATAGTGCAATCCATTATTCATTTATCTCCTGTTTTAGCAGAGATTTTAGAACAAGGAATCGATGAAGGTGTATTTTCTACACCATACCCACAAGAAACGATTGAACTATTACTATCCTCCGCGCAAGTCATATTTGATGATGGGTTATTCCAATGGAAACCGGAAGAAATGATGAGAAGAGCGAAAGCTTATATTAAAATGATGGAAGTATCTGTTGGAGCGAAAGAAGGATCCTTTGATTATATGATGGAGGTTTTAATGAAGTAGAAATAATGCTTTTTTGTTTGTTTATTATAGACCGACAGTCGGTCTAAATTAAGGAAGGGTGTGATTATAATGTCTATTAGTATAAAACCTTCGATGAAAGATTTTTATTTAATGGTGAGTGGACAAATTATTACTATTTTAGGTTCAACACTTTTACGTTTTGCTCTGTCATTATATGTGCTAGATATAACAGGGCGTGCTGATATATTCGCAGGATTATATGCGGTAACGAGTATTCCGTTTTTGCTAGCTCCTCTTGGCGGTGCGATAGCAGATCGTTTCAATCGCCGTAATGTAATGGTTATATTTGATTTTATAAACGCTGCGATTGTATTAAGTTTTATAGTTTTGTTATTTACTGGATCTGTATCTATTTTATCGATTGGAACAATTATGTTTTTACTAGCGATCATTAGTGCAATGTACGCACCGGTAGTAATGGCCAGTATTCCGCAATTAGTTCCAGAGAAAAAGTTAGAACAAGCGAACGGTATCGTAAATGGTGTGCAAGCGTTATCTAATATAGTTGCTCCTGTATTAGGAGGAATATTGTACGGCATAATTGGTTTGAAAATGCTTGTCATAATAAGCTGTCTTGCTTTCTTTTTATCTGCGATTTTAGAAATGTTTATTACAATACCTTTTATAAAGAGAGTGCAAGAAAGTCATATCATACCGACAATTGTAAAGGATATGAAAGAAGGGTTTATATACGTTTTAAAACAGCCATTTATTTTGAAATCTATGCTTTTAGCCGCATTACTAAATTTAATACTGACGCCGCTATTTGTTGTTGGTGCTCCAATTATTATACGAGTCACAATGGAAAGTAGCCACACGTTATATGGAATTGGAATGGGATTGATCGATTTTGCTACTATAATAGGTGCATTATCAATAGGTTTTTTTGCGAAAAAGCTACAGATGAAAACATTGTATTATTGGATGATTTTAATAGCTTTATTAGTAATACCAATGGCACTATCAGTTACACCATTTATTCTTAATTTAGGATACTATCCACCATTTATCCTCTTTATACTTTCTTCTATTCTAATTGCAATGATCATGACAATTGTATCCATCTATGTGATTACTGTAGTTCAAAAGAAAACACCAAATGAAAACTTAGGAAAAGTAATGGCAATTATAACAGCGGTATCCCAATGTATGGCACCGATTGGGCAAGTCGTTTATGGTTTTATGTTTGAAGAATTCAGTATGAAAATTTATTTACCTATATTAGTTATTAGTTTCATAATGTTATTAATAGCGGTTGTGACGAAGAAAATACTATCGAATGAAGGGAACTAGCTTAATATGATTAGGAGAATGTTAAAAAGAGATTTCTCTCAAAATAAAATGATAATTACCATTTTATTTATGTTTATCATGTTATCAAGTCTTTTAATGGCTAGTGCTTCAAGTAACGTTATAAATCTATTGAACTCAATGGAGCAATTGGTTAAAGTATCAAACGCACCGCATTTCGTACAAATGCATGCCGGAGAAGTAAATCAAAAGTCAATTGATTCCTTTGTAGAAAAAACTCCGTTTGTAAAAAAACAACAAACGGCTGAGATGGTCCAAATAAACGGATCTAACATTTTTATAAAGAAGAAAAATGAAGCGGAACATAATAGTGTAATGGACATAAGCTTCGTTAAACAAAATAGTAAGTTTGATTTTTTATTAAATTTAAATAATGAAGTGGTTGATATTAGGAAAGGGGAAATAGGTGTACCCATTTATTATATGCAAAAATATAATTTGCGTATTGGAGATAAAATATGGGTTGATAAAAATAAAAATGAACTAGAATTTACTATTTCAGCATTTGTTCGTGATGTTCAAATGAATCCATCAATTGTTAGTTCAAAACGATTCGTAATAAGCTATGAAGATTTCGAAAGAATAAAAAGGAATTTTGGAGAAAGCGAATATCTTATTGAATTCCAGCTAACTGATGTAAATAAAATAAATGAATTTGAAAATCTATACGAGTCATCGAACTTACCTCAAAAAGGTCCCTCTATTACGTATTCCCTATTTAAAACACTCAATTCATTAACAGATGGAATAATAGCTGCGGTACTTATCATAATAAGCGCATTATTAATGTTAATTGCAATGCTATGTATTAGATTTACGATCATTACTTCGATGGAAGAAGATTACCGGGAAATTGGTGTTATGAAAGCTATCGGCATTACAAGTAAAGATATTCAAAAACTATATGTAACAAAATATGTTGTTATTTCAGCTGGTGGGTGTATATGTGGATATATACTTTCATTATTTGTTACAAAGATATTCACTTCGAATATCACTCTTTATATGGGGGCAGCAGATAAAAGTATTTTACACAATGTTGTGCCATTCATAATTACAACACTGTTATTTTTAGTCGTTATCTTGTTCTGTCGTATCATTTTACGGAAATTTAGGGGAATTACAGCAATAGCTGCTTTACAATCAAGAGATAAAATAGGGAAAAGAAAGATTAGAAACTCTTTTTCACTCAATCGATCTAAATTTAAAAATGTAAATATATTTATTGGTATACAAGATGTTATAAAAAGATTTAAGTTATATCGCGTATTAAGTATCGTATTAATAATAGCTGTGTTTATGATTGTTGTACCTGTTAACTTTTTGTATACGATTCAGTCACCGAAGTTTGTTAATTATATGGGAACAGGAAAAAGTGATATTCGAATAGATTTACAGCAAACTGAAAATATAGAGAAACGATTTAAGGACGTTATATCATATTTACGAAATGATGATGAAGTAGAAAAATATGCAACATTTGTAACGAGTACATTTAAAATGGTAAGCGCTGATGGTACACATGAAAACTTACATGTAGAAGTGGGAGACTTCACTACATTTCCATTAGACTATATGCAAGGTAGGGCACCAAAAAATGAAAATGAAATTGCTCTTTCTTATATGAACACAAATGAATTAAAAAAGAATGTAGGGGATTCTATCGTTTTATTTGTTGATGGGAAAGAGAAAACACTTACGATTAGTGGTATGTATCAAGATGTAACAAATGGCGGGAAAACAGCTAAAGCGAACTTTTCTTATAATAACGAAAACATATTATGGTATGTAGTAAATGTAGATTTAAAGTCTAATGTTGATTTGCAAGAAAAAGTGAAGGAGTATAAACAAAATTTTAGTTCTGCAAAAATAACAGATACGGATGATTATTTAACGCAAACTTTAGGAGAGACAATTAAACAATTAAGACTCGTGACTCAAGTGGCTATTTTGATTGCGATATTGATATCAGTTTTAATTACTGCAATGCTTTTTAAAATGTTATTAGCAAAAGATTCTTCGCAAATTTTAATTATGAAAAATATCGGTTTTTCTAGTAAAGATATTCGTATACAGTATATAACACGTTCTATCGTCATTGTATTATTAGGCATTGTGATAGGGACATGTATAGCTGCTACGTTTGGTGAAATGTTAGTAAGTCGGTTAGGCTCATTTATGGGAGCAGCTCATATAAAGTTTGTCGTAAATCCTATCGTTTCTTATATAATCTGCCCAGCGATATTATTTATATGTGTGACTGCAACAACACTTTTCAGTAGTTTTACTATAAAGCACACAAACGATGTAAAGCCAAATGGGGAGTAGGGGTGTAAAACTTGAAAAAAATTGTAGAAGTAAAGCAAGTAAACAAAACATATTCAATAGATGGAAATGCAAATTATCACGTGCTAAAAAATATAGATTTAGAGGTTTATGAGGGAGAATTTGTATCGGTTATGGGGCCTTCTGGTTCTGGGAAATCGACGTTACTATATAATATTAGTGGAATGGATCAAATGTCATCAGGAAGTGTGAAAATTGGTGGTAAAGAAATATCTTGTATGAAAGAAGAAGCGTTAGCCAAGTTGCGCCTTACTGAAATAGGATTTATTTTTCAGCAGAGTAACCTTCTTAGAAACTTGAATCTATTTGATAATATCATTTTGTCAGCATATTTAGCGAAGTGTGAGAGTAAGAAAATAGTAAATAAACGTGCTCTAGCGCTAATGGGGAAAATGGGGATAAGTGATATAGCGTCTCATTATATAACCGAAGCATCTGGAGGGCAATTACAAAGAGTTTCTATTTGTAGAGCGCTCATTAATAATCCAAATATTATTTTTGCTGATGAGCCAACGGGTGCTCTAAATTTAAAATCAACAGAAGAGGTAATGCAAATTTTATTAAATATTAACCGTGATGGAACGACTATTATGTTAGTGACTCATGATGTAAAGGTAGCAGCGAAAACAGAAAGAGTTCTTTTTATGGCGGACGGAGAAATTGTGAGTGAAATACAGTTAGGTAAGCTTAGGAACGATGATTTAAAAGCGCGAGAAGAGAAGTTGTTAAAATGGTTAGCTATACTTGGATTTTAAAAAGAAAAACTCCTATTGAATGTAGGAGTTTTTCTTTTTGTCTGAAAGTTCTGAAAGGTGTATAATGATTTTCTGACTATTTAAATTTGGAGGGATACAAGTGAAAAATGAAACGTTGCATAATCAAGAAGATACTATTAAAATGCTTGATTCATTATTAAGACCAGCAGAACCATTTTGGAATGAATTTTATGCGAATAGAGAAAAAGATGTTCCGTTTTTTGAAAACGTTCCAGATGAGAACCTAGTTTCGTATATAAATAAAAATTGGGTTTCAAAAGGAAAAGTACTAGAACTTGGATGTGGTCCGGGTAGAAACGCAATTTATCTAGCAAATGAAGGGTTTGATGTAACGGCAGTGGATTTATCTATAGAAGGCATTAAATGGGCGAAAGAGCGGGCTTTAGCAAAAGGGATAGAAATTGAATTTATTTGTGATTCAATTTTTAATTTAGAGGTCCAAAATGAATTTGATTTTGTATACGATTCGGGTTGTTTACATCATATTCCACCACATAGAAGAATAAATTATGTGGATTTAATTAAAAACTCATTGAAATCAGGTGGTTATTTCGGATTAACATGTTTTGCGGCAGGCGATTTAGATGAGCGAAATGGCTCAGAAATAACAGATTGGGACGTATATAGAGGATGGAGTCTGCAAGGTGGTCTGGCTTATTCGGAAGAGAAATTAAGAGAGGTATTTAAGGGATTTGAAGTGATTGAAATTAGAAAAATGAAGCAAATTGAACAACCGAATACTATGTTTGGAGAATCATTTCTTTGGACAGCATTATTTAAGAAGAAATAAGGAAGTAGATAATTGACAAACTCATCGTTTTTATAGACAATACACTTACGGGAAAATACGTTCGGTTTTGCTGGCCGATGTATATTTTGCATAAATACATAACAAGGGGTTGTCTCTGTATGAGTAACACAAATCAAAAAATCACTACATTTTTAATGTTTGAAGGTAAAGCTGAAGAAGCGATGAATTTTTACACATCACTATTTGATCAATCAGAAATTGTAAGTATCTCTCGCTACGATGAAAATGGACCTGGTAAAGAGGGTACTGTAATTCAGGCAACATTTACGTTACACGGGCAAGAATTCATGTGCATAGATAGTTATGTAAATCATAATTTTACATTTACACCAGCTATGTCTCTTTATGTAACTTGTAATACGGAAGAAGAAATTGAAACGGCTTTTAATAAACTAGCGGAGGATGGAGCAGTACTTATGCCTTTAGGTGCCTATCCGTTTAGTAAAAAATTTGGTTGGTTAAATGATAAGTATGGTGTGTCTTGGCAGTTAACGCTTGCGGAATAAATTGTAATTGATTTGTTTAATGAGTGTAGTTAAGAGGTTAAAAATTTAAATAACAAATAAAAAGGTGTTCCAACCGTCAACAGGTTTGGAATGCCTTTTTATTTGTTTAAACGAATTTGTATTTTTCCTATTTAGAATATTTTGTTTTTATTGCTGCTTTTTATCTGTTAATATAAATATAGAAAAATATGTATTAATTATTGGTTACGTTAATAGAAAAAGGAAAGCTTTTATAGTAAATGATCTTACATTTAAAATATAACAAGATAGCTAGGGGGAATAGTTATAATGGATACAACTCAACAAAACAGTAATGCATGGGATAAAAAGGTTGAAGAAGGTTCTAGATATACACAACCTGTAAGTCGCGAGGTTATTGAAAGAAGTAAATCAGGTGAATGGGAAATCACAGTTACCACAGAAAAATCAGTTCCTAGAGAGTGGTTTCCAAAATCATTAGATGGATTAAAGATACTTTGCTTAGCGTCAGGTGGAGGGCAACAAGCACCTGTTCTAGCTGCTGCTGGAGCAGATGTAACAGTTACTGATATATCAAGAAAGCAGTTGGAACAAGATAAAAAGGTAGCAGAACGGGACGGGTTAACTTTAAAAACAGTTCAAGGAGATATGTCAGACCTTAGTGATTTTGAAGATGAATATTTTGATATGGTCGTAAATCCCGTTTCTAATTTGTTTGTAAAAGATGTTAATCTTGTATGGAATGAGATATCAAGGGTACTAAAGAATAGAGGAATTCTTATTTCAGGATTTACAAATCCGTTACTATGGATTTTTGATGACAATCAAGAGCAAAAGGGTATACTTGATGTTAAACATTCTATACCTTCATCAACACTAGACTACTTACCAGAGGATGAAGTTCAAGATTATGTAAATTCCAATCAAACAATAGAATATGCACATACTCTTGAAGACCAAATTCAAGGTCAAATTGAAGCTGGTTTAGTTATAAGTGGTTTTTACGAGGATGATTTTGGTGGAACTAGAATATTAGATAAACATATTAAAACTTTTATTGCTACAAAAGCAATAAAGTTAAAGATGGATTAAAAATTATTAATTGTTATACCGGGATTAGTTGAAGAATGGTCTTCAAAATAGGGAAAGTTCAATATATGTCAAAAAGGATGGCAATGGCCATCCTTTTTCTTGTGTATTTTGAGTATATAAACAAATTTTACAACTCTCAGCTGAACCTGTTATTATTTTTTGCTACACGTTGCCTTATTAAGAATTTTGCATGCCGAATCTTTTCCCAAGATTAGCTAACAGTTCAGGCTGATCCCCTTGGCTCATTACAACTTCAATAAAGATAAGTTGATTGTTATTTACAGTTATATTCATTAAGACTTCTGCTAACTCTGTTTCATTTTCCACTTTCCATGTTAGACTTTTTTCTTCTGTTCCGAATACGTTCGCTAGTTTTGTGTAATCCCACATTTGTATGTCATTATACGGTTCATTTTGACCATGAATTGCACGTTCAACAGTGTATCCATTGTTATTAATTAAAAATATAATTGGTTTTAAATTTTTCCGAAGTATAGTTGATAACTCTTGAACAGTTAATTGGAAAGAACCATCACCAATAATTAAAATGTTACGCCGCGATAAATTAGCGAGCTGTGTGCCCAGTAGAGCAGGTAATGTATAACCAATTGATCCCCATAATGGTTGTGCGACATAAGTAGTGTTATTTGGTAAAGGGATAGTGGCACTACCGAAGAAAGGGGTTCCTTGCTCTGCAATTAAAACATCGTTTTCTTGTAAGAAATGGTATATTTGTTGCCAAAATCGTTTTTGTGTAATCATTTGTGCTTTTGGATTGAACTCTTCTGTTATAGGTAGTGATTCTGAAATAAACGGCTTAATTTCAAGTGTGTCTTCTTTGCGATGTTCGATTAAATCATTTAATTGTTTTAAAACATCTTTCATTACAACGGGTCCATATTTTTTATCCATAATTTTCACAGTATAGGGATGGATTTCTATTACTTGCTCTTTTTTAAATCCTTGTGTAAAGCCACCGGTAATAGTATCAGTTAATTTCACGCCAATACTAATAATACAGTCAGATTCATCAATTCTTTTTCGTAAGTATGAAGGACTAACGTCACCAGTATAAATTCCTATAAATTGGGGGTGTTTTTCAGGGAATATTCCTTTCCCCATACTTAATGTCGCGATAGGAAATCCAGTTTTTTCTACGAATTGATGCAAATATTCTTCAGCATGAAAACGAGCCACTTCAAAATCAGCTAAAATAACAGGTTTTCTGGCACTGTTTATTTTCGAAGTTGCATGTAAAAGCATTTTATCCAGCGCATCTTTATTACTTACAACTGGTTTATGTAAAATGGATTCCGTAGGTTTATTAATTGGTTTATTATACACATCAATCGGTAATTGAATATGAACAGGGCGTTTCTCACTCCAACATGCACGTAACACACGATCAATTTCCTCAGCAGCATGTTCGGGGGTTAAATTTGTTTGCGCTACAGTAATTTCTCGATACATATTGGAAAAGTGATCGAACTTTCCATCACCTAACGTATGATGAACGAGTGCTCCATTCTCCATTACTGTTGTAGGTGGTGTCCCCGTGATTTTTATAACAGGTACATTTTCTGCGTATGAGCCAGCAACACCGTTAATGGCGCTTAATTCTCCAACACCGAAAGTGGTAATAAGAGCAGCGATTCCTTTTATACGAGCATATCCATCAGCAGCATATGCTGCATTTAATTCATTACAATTGCCAACCCACTCTAACTTTTCATGTGCTACTACATCATCTAAAAAAGCCAAATTATAATCACCAGGGACACCAAAAATATGCTCAATTTCTAATTCGCTTAGTCTGTCTAATAAATATGTACTTACAGTATATTGCGTTTTCAAATGAATCATCTCCTAATTGTGCAATGAATATTTCAATAGACGAAAGAAGTTCAAATGCGTTCATTAAAATATTGATTACTGGATTGTGGTATAATTTACATACAGGGGGAAAATAGATGACACAACATAAAGAAGAACAGATGAATGAAGCATTAGCATTATTTTACTTTGCATATAAAACATTTACTGAAAAGCCAGATGAAATTATAAAAGAGTATGGCATACAACGAGTACACCACCGAATTTTATTTTTTATCGCACGCTTTCCAGGTCTAAGCGTAAATGAGTTATTATCACTGTTAGAAATAAGTAAACAGGCTCTACACGGACCATTACGACAACTTGTGGAAAAGGGTTTAATTGAGAGTAATGAAGCTACACATGACCGTCGTGTGAAACAGTTATCTTTAACAGAAAAAGGTACCGAATTAGAGAAAAAATTGAGCGATGTACAAAGGCAACAAATGGGTGCTATTTTTTCAAAATTTGGTGAATCGTGTGAAGAAAATTGGCATCAAGTTATGAATGAAATGGCAAATAGCCGATCAGGTTTTGATGCTTGGATGTCGAAGCGAGAAGTTGTAATCGATCAAAAATGATAAGAAATATATCTGTTTTATAGTTTGAAAAAGAACAGATTTTATCCATTCCATTAAAATACGTATGCCTAAAAATGTAAGAAATAAAAAATCTCCTACATTTAGATTGTACCGAAGTAAAGCAGGAACATGTATCCATACTGACATTAATGGTGTGCTGAATACATTGCAAAAATCAAGAGTTGTACAATTGGATGGCAATCTCAAAGTGAAAACGCCGATTCTATTAGAAGTGCAAAAACGTAAGGCTGTTGCTTCGTGCATAGCTTAGTGGGTGTGTCAACCATCCATGTGTACTCGATTTGTCGGGGCTTGTAGCACACGCCGGAGTCATCTGAGTGGTGGCTTCTTCCATAAGGAAGAATTGCTCTTTTTCGAAAGGGTGGTGCAAGTGGGAAAACAATCGTTCGTTGCCAGTACCAACCAAAACTTACTTGAGGTGTTATCGTATGGTGGCATGAATGCTAGAGCGTCAACCTGTCTAGTGATAGACGAAAAGACCTAGCGTTCTAACTCAAGCCCCACTGAAACGTTTTGTCTCAATGGGGTAGTTGACACGTGTACGCAATGGAACAATACAATTCACATTTCCGAGAGGGGAATTATAATGATAAAACTTGTACTTATTCGTCACGGACAGAGTTTATGGAATCTTGAAAATCGTTTTACTGGTTGGACTGATGTAGACTTATCAGAGAATGGATTAAGTGAAGCGAGAGAAGCAGGAGCAATATTAAAGAAAAATGGATATACTTTTGATGTTGCTTATACATCTGTATTAAAACGAGCAATTCGGACGTTATGGATTGTACTTCATGAGATGGACCTTGCATGGATCCCAGTACATAAATGTTGGAAACTAAATGAAAGACATTACGGTGCATTGCAAGGATTGAATAAAGATGAAACGGCGAAAAAATATGGTGAGGAGCAAGTTCATATTTGGAGAAGAAGTATTGATGTAAGACCACCTGCTCTTACTGAAGATGATCCTAGGTATGAAATGAATGATCCAAGATATAAAGCACTTAAAAAAGGTGAGCTTCCATTGACTGAATGTTTAGTGGATACGGAGAAAAGAGTACTTGCTTATTGGCATTCAGAAATCGCGCCATCATTAAAAAGTGGTGAAAAGGTAATTATTTCATCACACGGTAATACGATTCGTTCGCTAGTGAAATACTTAGATAACCTTTCAAGTGATGGTGTTGTTTCATTAAATATTCCAACGAGTATACCACTCGTTTATGAATTAGACGATAATTTACGACCAATTCGTCATTATTACTTAAGTATGGACGGAGAAGTACCAGAAGGGGAAATTCCGAAACATATTTCTTTTTAACATGAAAATTTGAAACGCGTGCTTGTCTACATATACAATGTAGATTCAGGATAAAGTGAAACTTTAATCAGTGGGGGGTGTTCGTCCCACTGATTATTAGTTGAACCAATCGGGCTTTTATGGGCAGTTGATCCCCCACCTATTTTCTTCGCTTTTGCAGAATGTTGAGATGGGGAGCTTACTGCCCACAAATAGCGGGGTAAAAGACGTGGCACCTTCTAATGTATATGCAATGTAGCTAAATTTAGAAGCTTGTCCACGTCTTTTGTCATAAAGAGAGCTGCTTGTGCATGTAATGATATCGTGAGTAGTTTTTGAATGGAGGGTGATGTCATTGGTGATCTCTAACATTCGAATCGGCTTATTTATTTTAGCAATCGTTTTTCTAGTACTTGTTTTCTTTTATTGGAAAAACGAAGAGTTGTACGAGGAGAAGAAGCAACGAATTAGAAAGACTTGGTATGGGTTGTTTATAATATCAGTCACCGTGTATTTCATGGTAAAAGGAATTGATTTAACCCTCTGGAAAAATCTTTTAATGTTCACTGCAATGGTTATTTTCGTTGATATTGCATTTATTTTAACACCTAATATTTCAGAAATATGGGGAGCAAAATTTAGCGATATCGGCAAGACTGTTCAATCGATAAAACGGTCATTAATTGCTTCTAAAGCAAGAGGAGAAATATACACAACAATTATTCAAAATGTCAATCCGGCAGTATTCGGTACGATGGAATGGCATACGGAAGAAGAATATACAAAAAGCTTAAACGTATTTTTAGATTCGTATGGTGAAAAGATTGGGGCAAAAATTGTTGTATTTGAAGCGGCAAAGGAATTAAATACAAACTTTCGCGGTATCCGTTCTCAATTTAGTATCATCGTTCCGTTTGAACATATTGAGCAATTGAATGAGCAGAAAGCGGTGCAAGTAGAAAATGTCGGAATTATACCAGCAAAAATAGTGAGTGATGTTTTCATTGTTATTGATGGTAAGAAAAATAACCTGCAAGATCGAGATTTTGAAAATGTATATAATTTAACAATACATCATAGTTATTTTAGTAAGTAGGACAGAACTTTCTGTCCTACTCTTTTATACATAAATTCGGAATAAATCGGAAAAAGTTGAATAAAATCGGACAATCATCCCTACACTAGCACGTAGAGGTGATTGTAGTGATAAAAGATTATGACAATGATTTTTTTAAAAAAGATAATGAAGATACAACAGATTTCTCGTTAATAAAAGGAGATACATTACAGCAAGTAGAAGAGCTAGAAGAAGAATTAAAAAGAAAATCATAAGTGTACACTCTTTCTGCATTTGCTATATAATATAAATAGAAGATTGTATCTTTTTGAAGAGGGGGAGAAGAGATGGCTGAAGTAAATATACAAAAGTCTTCATTTTTTAAAGAAAAAAAAGAAGAACCAAATACAGATTTCTCTCTTGTGAAAGGTGCGTTAACGGAAAATATAAATCGCTTAGAGAAACTGATGAATAATAGCAGTTCAAAATATATACGAGTGAAAAAAACAAAAGAAAATGCATAGTGCATTTTCTTTTGTTTTTTATTTCATAGTAAACTTTTCTTTTATTTTTTCAGGTAAATCTGCTTTCTGAATCTCTTCATAGGATTTTACTTCAATTGATGATATTTCATTTTTGTTATTATCATCTTGATTTACAAATAGGCGTAAAAGTGCGTCTTCATTTAATTTATGGTCGTTTTCTTTTTTTGTACTTCTAAATGTAATTTGTTTTTTTACTCCGTTTTCATCATAAGCAGGGAGTGTGTAGTTACGTAAGTTTCTACCTTCTACTTTTTCGATAGTTCCTTCGCCTTTTATCTGCACGTAATATACATCTTTACCAATTCGATTGAGCGATGCTCTCTCACAGCCAATAGTAAAACTAGAAAATAATAAACATAGTGTAATAATTGTTAAAAACTTTTTCATTTTCTTTATCTCCTTCAATTTCTTTCTTTACACAGTATACGGCTATTATGAAGTGAGAAAAATCGATATAGATTACAACATCCTTACAATGTTGTAAGAGTGTTGTACATAAAATGAATAATATATTAAAAAGTTAAAAGAAAAGTAAAATAACGAATCATGGTATAATGATAAAAGACTTACATATTATTTTGTCATTTTGAGAGGAGCTTAAAAATGTATTCTACTTTAGAACAATTAACAAAGCACCCTGTATTTTATCATTTTGCAGAAATTTCAAAGATTCCTAGAGGATCGGGTAATGAAAAGGAAATTAGTGATTATTTAGTTGGTTTTGCAAAAGAGCGTAATTTAGAAGTAATTCAAGATGAAGCAATGAATGTCATTATTAAAAAAGAAGCAACTGCTGGCTATGAAAATGTACCAGCTATTATCATTCAAGGTCATATGGATATGGTATGTGAAAAAAATCAAGCAACCGTACATGATTTTGAAAAAGATCCAATTGAGTTGCGAATCATTGGGGACATGTTATATGCAAATCAAACAACTTTAGGCGCTGATAATGGTATTGCAGTGGCGTATGCGATGGCTTTATTAGATTCGAAAGACATTCCGCATCCAGCACTTGAAGTAGTTATTACTACTGAAGAAGAAACAACAATGGGCGGTGCTTTTGCTGTTGATTCAAATCATTTTGAAGGAAAGATTTTTATAAATATTGATTCTGAAGAAGATCATAAATTACTTGTAAGTAGCGCAGGTGGTGCGAAAGCTGTTGAAACAATTCCAGTAATTTGGGATGAAGCGTCAGCGAATACGGATGCATATCGTCTATATGTTGGTGGTTTAAAAGGCGGACACTCTGGTATGGAAATTGATAAACAACGTGGTAATGCAAACAAAGTATTAGGACGAGTATTACGCGATTTATCAGCAAATATTCAATTTGATATAAGTGAAGTTCACGGCGGGTTAAAAACAAATGCAATTCCGCGTGAAAGTGTAGCTACAATTTTATTACGTCAAGAAGATGTAGAGAAGGTAGAAGAAAAGCTAGAGTCATGGACACGAGTATTACAAGAAGAAATGCGTGCTGTTGATCCAGATGTTCATGTTACACTTACAAAATTGGATGAGAAAGTAGAAAAAGTATTTGCTAAAGAGACGCAAAAACAACTTATTTCATCATTATTCTTAATCCCAAACGGCATTCAAAGTATGAGCATGGATATTAAAGGTCTTGTAGAAAGTTCAACAAATTTAGGTGTTATTGAAACGTTGCAAGATGAAATTAAATTACGTAACGAAGTGAGAAGTTCTGTAAGTAGTTTAAAACAACATGTTGCAGATGAGATTAAATGTATCGCCGATTTAGTTGGTGCAACATTTGAAATCGAGTCAGAGTATCCAGAATGGCCATACAATCCGAATTCACAAATTCGTAATTTGTTTGAAAAAGTGCATCAAGAAAAATACAATAAAGATGTTGAAATCTTTGCTGTACATGCAGGAATCGAATGTAGTGTATTCGTTCAAAAGATGCCTGAATTAGATGCAATTTCATTCGGTCCAGATATATTTAATGTTCACACTCCAGATGAACATATTAGTATTTCTTCTGTTGTGAATAACTGGGGATTCTTTGTTGATGTAATGAAGGGTACGAAAGAATTAGCTAAGTAATAATGATGAAATGAAAAGTAGCCTATAAAAATTTATAGGCTATTTTTTTGTATAGAGTTTTATTAGAGATTCCTTTGTAATAAAAGAAAGGCTTGAAGACAATGATTCGTCGTTTGAGAAAGCTAAAAAATGTAGCAGTCATAGTAAGCTTCTAAGTAAATTGTAAAAACCTACACTACTTAGAAGCGAGGAATAAAGTTATGAAGCATCCATTATGTAATCATTGGCCGGAAACAAAGTATATAAAAGATATAGTAACAAATCCACTCATTGAAGTAGGAGAGTACTCCTATTATTCAGGGTATTATGGTCATCAAAATTTTGAAGATGGCTGTGTAAGGTATTTGTGGGGGATGCTAAGTCCCGAGCACTTTTCAATCCAATTGAACAGATGGGATGGCATCTTGATAAACTCATTATTGGGAATTATGTTTGTATTGCCAGTGGAGTAGTCATTTTAATGGGTGGTAATCATAATCATCACTCAGAATGGATTACAGTATATCCATTCGCTGAGCAAATTGAACAGTCATATCAATTATAATGCCTGGCGTTACAATCGGTGAAGGCGCAATCATTGCAGCAGGATCTGTCGTAAGTAAAGATGTTCCGCCGTATACAATAGTGGGGGGAACTCCAGCTAAAGAAATAAAGAAACGATTCACTGATACAGAAATAAATTTGCTGATGGAAATGCGTTGGTTTGATTGGGATAGAGAATTAGTTGAGAAGGCAATGCCTATATTATCTAGCTCATCTATCAATCTATTATATGATTTTTATAAAAAGGAAGTAAAAAATAGATAAGTCTGTGAAAAAACTACATTCTATATAGGATGTAGTTTTTTATTATAAGAGATTAATAGTCTAGACTAAGGAGAATTTATCTCTGGTATGAGTCTAGCAAATAACTGAATTGAATAATTAAAATCCTTTATAGTTAATAAAACCAGTGTGTCTCGATATTTAATCGGACACACTGGTTTTATTTTTTGTAAATGTGGAACAAATGTATTATTTAGATTGTCTATTCATTGTAATCCTAAAAAATATGAAATTACGGATCATTTTTAATAATACAAGGGTATTAAAAATAAGGCTGTGTGGGGAATACTGACTGTATCAGTGCGCCTAAAAGGATGGAATGGTTTATATGGAAGCGATCCTAACGTCTTATATGTATATAGAATTTGATAAAATTGTCTATTTTTATAGTGATTATGCTAGAAAAGATATTGGAGGTAAGAGAATTGAAAGGTATGTTTTACAAAAAATTCATTGTAATAGTAACAGTGCTGACACTATTTTGTAGCATAGTTGTTACATCTGGGAGCGCATCAGCGGAAACAGTCCCTGTTTTAGACGTAGAAGCAGGATCAGCAATTTTAGTAGAAGCAAATTCCGGAAAAATTTTATATGAGAAAAATGCTGATGAATCACTAGCAATTGCTAGTATGACAAAAATGATGAGTGAATATTTAGTTCATGAAGCGGTGGAGAAAGGAAAACTTAAATGGGATCAAAAAGTTAAAATTTCTGAGTATGCATATACGATTTCGCAAGATCGTTCATTATCAAACGTTCCATTAGAAAATAGTGGCTCTTATACGGTCAAAGAGTTATATGAGGCAATGGCAATTTACTCTGCAAACGGTGCAACAATTGCTTTAGTTGAAGAAATTGCTGGAAAAGAAGCCGATTTCGTGAAAATGATGAATGATAAGTCAAAAGAGTTTGGAATGAAAAATTACAAATTTGTAAACTCTACAGGCTTAACAAACTATGATTTAAAGGGACATCATCCAGAAGGGACTACTCCAGACGAGAAAAATAAAATGTCCGCAAGAGATTGTGCGATTTTAGCACAACGTCTCGTTCAAGATTTCCCCAAAATGTTAGATACAGCAAAAATCCCCAAAAAAACATTCCAAAAGGGTGGCAAGTATCCAATTGATATGGTGAATTTTAACATGATGTTAAAAGGTTTAATTAAGCAATACGAAGGTGTAGATGGTTTGAAAACAGGAACAACTCCAGAAGCTGGTGATTGCTTCACTGGTACAGTAGAAAGAAACGGTATGCGTCTAATCTCTGTAGTAATAAAAGCAAACTCTCATACAGCACGTTTTGATGAAACGAAGAAATTATATGATTATGGATTTGCGAATTTTGAAGTGAAGAATATCTACGGAAAAGGTTCAGTAGTAAAAGGGCATGAAACAGTGCGAGTTGCAAATGCAAAAGACAAAGATGTAATAGTTCAAACAAAACAAGCTATTTCACTTCCAATGCCGAAGGGCAACAAAGACGTTTATAAAAAAGAATTTAAAGTATCGAATGAAGAACAAGAAGCGCCCATTAAAAAAGGTGTAACAATAAGTAAAATGGTTATCTCGCCTAAAGATAATACGGATCCTGGATTTTTATCAGGTAAATCATTACAAATAGACCTTGTAACAAAATCTGATGTAGAACAAGCAAATTGGTTTACACGTTTTATGCGTAAAATCGGATCTTTCTTTAATGGTATGTGGAATAGTGCGGTTGATATAGTAAAAAGCTAAGTTTATAGGGTGAAAACTAAATATTAATCTAAAAAAAGAGTTTCGAAGCTTTATAGATTCTTATGTAGATAGCTCGAAATGGAAGATGGTATTAATTTTCAAATTGGATACTTCGAAACTTTTGTTATTGTAATCAAGCTAACAGAAATTTGTATCTATAAAATCAAAAAACAATATTCTTTTTGTGGAAATATACAGAAAGGATGGCGTTTATTATGAATTTTTTAATTCAAAGCATTCTATTACAAGGTTAGTTTAATAAAGTTATATAAAGAAAAACCATCCATTATTTCATCAAGTGACAATAAAAAAATAATATCCGGTACTTATTTCTGTAATTAGATTTTATAAAAACTTAATAAAATCTTTTCTTTGTATTAAATACTTTGTTTTAAATTATTTATATAAGGAAATGGAGACCAAAAAACAGATGTATAGATTGACTTTGAAGTGCTTATATCAGGGATCTAACAATTCTCCCGCTACACTAGTATAGTGGCCTTTATGAATAGCAAAATCTACAATTTACAAGGAGAACATTTTATGAGTAAGAGAATAAAAGAATTAGATTCTATACGAGGGTTAGCGGCACTTACTGTGGTATTTGGACATTTTTGTTTAATGCTACCATCGTTGCCTAATGCTATTAAATTTTCCCCACTTAGGTTTTTATGGGCGGGTGGGGAAGCTGTTATCGTTTTTTATGTACTAAGTGGTTTCGTGTTGTCTATGGCACTTTATCATTCAAAAACAAATTATTGGGGATATTTAATTAAGAGATTTGTAAGAATCTATATTCCTTATTATTTTTGGATAATCGTTACCTTTGCTTTATTTATTTTATTTTCGCCGTATGAAGTGGTAGGACTACGTGATTGGTTCTATGATAGATGGCAAGGGTCTATAACAAAATTAGATATTATAAACCACTTTGTGCTTCTTAATAACTTTTTTACGGAAAATTATAATCCAGTTATTTGGTCATTGGCTCAAGAAATGCGTATATCTATTGTGTTTCCTTTGTTATTTCTTCTCTTTTATAAACTGAATTGGAAGAAAACGATGCTATTTGCTTTGAGCTTTTCTTTAATTAGTGTTTTTCTTAATATGTTGCATATTGGTAAAGCTGAGGGGTTTTATAATGGTTATGCTGATACGCTACATTTTACATCTATGTTTATGGTTGGAATGTTACTTTTTAAACATCAGGAAAAACTTATCTACTCATATAGGAATATGAAAAAATTTAATAAAGGATTTCTTATTGCACTAGGGATTATTTTATATTTATATTCCATTTTAATTTATGGTATTTCCCGTAATGATACTACTTTCTTATTAAAAGATTGGGGTGTCGTAATGGGTGTTAGTATATGTATTATAATGGCCATGAGTAACCTAAAAGTAAAAGCATTTTTAAATAAGAGTGTGTTTGTATATTTAGGGGAAATTTCATACAGTATCTATTTGTGCCACTTTCCAATCATGATGGTACTATTTAAACTTTTGTATACAAAGATACCTATCTTTTTCCTTCTTATTTTGTGCATTACAATGACACTACTTTTTTCTATAGTTTCGTATCATTTAATCGAAAAGAAATGTATTAATTGGGCAAAACAAAGAACCACAAATTTATTGAAAAAAGTATAATGCCTAGAGAAATTTTATTTCTTTAGTAAATATACGAATATGACCGATTCCTAAGCATTTTTAGGAATCGGTCAATTTAGGATTATAAATGTAAATATAGTAAAGTGGAATATAAATGAAATCGAAAACCATTTAGAAATAACAATTACGTTGTGAGCTATTGTATAGTATAGATATGGTTAATACTAAAGGGGGAATACATATGTGGAAGCGATTTGTAGCGATTGGTGATAGTTTTACAGAGGGGATAGGGGATGAAGTTGAGGGAATTGTATTAAAAAGCTGGGTAGATCACTTTGTTCAACTGTGTGTACACGATATAGAATATGCCAATTTTGCAAAGCGTGGTTTAGTAACGAAAGAAATTCGCTCGCAGCAATTGGAAAAAGTATTAACTTTTAAACCAGATTTGGTTAGTCTAATTGCGGGTGCAAACGATGTATTAAAAGGACGTTGGAATCATCAAGCATATAAGAACGATATGGAATTTATGATAGATACATTAAGTAAAACAGATGCTGATATTATGATAGCAAATCTTCCAGATTTTACAGTAAGGCTTCCTCTTGCTTCTGAAAAAAAACAAGCATTAAAAGAACAATTATTAGAGATAAACGAAGTTATACGTTCACTAAGTAGAGAATATAAGCTTCATTATGTTGACTTTTGGAATCATCAGTTAGTTAATGACAATACGCTTTGGTCTAAGGATTTCATTCATCCAAACTCAAAAGGATATGTAAAAGTTGCTGAATTAATTCATAGTAGTTTACCTGTGCATGACTCTTCTAAATAAGCTGTAGAATGACCAGAACTCCTGTCGGACATATCGCACAGGGGTTTTTAATACGAAAAAGAAGGATAAAGGGCTATAAATTATAGTTTAAGTAACTTTTTATTTTTGATATTTTCTGTTGCAGAACTCTTTGTATAAGGGTTCTTTTTTGTAGATATTTGATACAAAAAAGATAGAATTGGAGAACAGGAACTAAGAGATATTTTAAATGAAATTGTTAAAACAATACTAATAATAAAGTTCATTAATTATATCGGCTTCTTCTTTTTGTATGAGCTTAAAGACTTCTCTCTTCTAATCCGGCTTAACCATAAATTAAATTTTTATTGTAAATGTGGAACAATTTCAATACTTACGCTGTCTATTAATCGTTACGCGTTTTTATTTAATATATCAAGAAAGGAAAAAACATTTTTATATAAGGGAGAAGATTGAATTGAAAAAATTATGGATACTGCTTTTCTTTTGTGTCGCAGTTATGTTGGTAGGATGTAATAAAAACGAATCGCCAAAACAAGCATTTGAAGAATATATAAATTTATGGAATGATAAAAAATTTGCAAATATGTATGATCATTTATCAGAACATGCCCAAAAAACGATTTCTAAAAAAGAATTCACAGAGAAATATCAAAAAATTTATGAAGGTATTGGCGTTAAGAATTTAAAAGTTAAAACGAAAGGAGAGAATGCAAAAGATAAAGAACTTTTACTTTTTGAAGTTAAGATGGATACGGGTGGAGGAACAGCTTCATTTATCCATGAGGCAAAACTTGTGAAAGAGAAAGAATCTTGGAAAATAGATTGGACACCAGATTTTATTTTTCCAGGTATGAAAAAAGATTACAAAGTACGTATGCAAATAGAACAAGGAAAACGTGGGGAAATATACGATCGAAATGGGAAAGGTCTAGCAACGAATGGTAAAGCGACTGAAGTTGGAATTATTCCAGAGAAACTCGGCGAAACGGCGGCGCAAACAAAAGAAATAGTAGCACAGTTACTGGATATGTCTATAGAAGAGGTCGATCAGAAGCTTACAGCGAAATGGATAAAACCGGATTCCTTCGTACCAATTGGTATTTTAAAAGAGGGAACTAGACAGAATGATTATATTGAATTAGAAGGAGTATCATCTCGTCCAGTCAATATTCGTACGTATCTATTAGGTGAAGCAGCTGCACATTTAACTGGATATATAGGAAAGGTGAATGCAGAGGAATTAAAATCGCTTCAAAAAAGAGGTTATCAAGCTGATGATTTAATAGGTAAGACAGGTTTAGAGAAAGTACTGGAGAATAAATTGCGTGGTGAAAAGGGTGGACGCGTATTTATAGAAGATGAAAACGGGAAAGAAATTAAAAACGTAGCCAAAAAAGAAGCAAAAGCAGGGGAAAATGTTACGTTAACAATTGATGCTGCAATTCAAGAAAAAATCTATAATGAGATGAAAAATGAAGCCGGCTCTAGTGCAGCGATCAATCCTAAAACAGGTGAAACAATCGCGCTTGTAAGTAGCCCTGCGTATAATCCAAATACAATAGTTAGAGGAGCATCAAAGGCCCAACGAGAAGCATGGAATAACGACTCGAAACTACCAATGATGAATCGCTTCACACAAGCATTTGTACCAGGTTCCGTATTTAAAACGATTACAGGTGCAATTGGTTTGGAAACAAACACAATAAAACCTAAGGAAGAATTTAATATTCAAGGATTAAAGTGGACAAAAGATTCCTCTTGGGGAAATTATTATGTAACACGTGTGAAGGATGCAAGTCCAATTGATTTTGACAAGGCAATGAAGTATTCTGATAATATTTATTTTGCTCAACAAGCTTTGAAAATGGGAAAAGATCAGTATGTAAATGAATTTAAGAAATACGGATTTCATGAAAAATTACCAATTGAATACGAATTTCCTATTTCAATCATTGCAAGAGATGGGATAAAAAATGATATTCAACTAGCAGACACGGGATACGGACAAGGACAAGTATTAATGACACCACTTCATTTAGCATTAACATATGCACCGATTGTGAATGAAGGGAATATTCCGTCGCCTCATCTTTTAAAAGAAGCAAAAGTTACGGGGAATTGGAAAGAAAATGTGATTTCTAAAAAGAATCAAGATATATTAAAGAGTGCATTAATCAAAGTCATTAATGACCCTGATGGTGCGGGGAGAATTGCTAAGATTGATGGTGTAACTCTTGCTGGTAAAACAGGTACAGCAGAATTGAAAGAATCGAAAGAGGCAGACGGAAAAGAACTCGGATGGTTTGCAGCTTTTGATGCAAATAAGCCAGACATGATTGTAACCATGATGATTGAAGATGTAAAAGGAAGAGGAGGGAGCAATGTTCCAGGCGAAAAAGTAAAACATGTTTTTCAGAAATAATAGCTTATCATAAGGTGAAATCTTCTAGTAAATTCACTATATGTTTGCTTAACTCAAAGGTATAAATTGCGTGAAATATAGAACAAATATATTTTGAAAAAGCATTCTTGCTAGTCGAGAATGCTTTTTTACTGTGGCTACAGAAAGTTGATAACTCATCTTCATTTTTGAAAGGTTGATATTGTAAATAGTAAATAGAAGAGTAAAACAAAATGAAATGGACAAGTTTTAAAATTAAACAAAACAGTTATTTAGTAAAACATAAATAGAGCACACAAATAAGCATGCTCTAAGAAAAAATGTGATATAAGTGGAGTGTTGTATGAAATTCACAAATAATAATCAGATTTTTATGAGTGTATTTTTAACATTGTATGCTTTACTTGTTTTTTAGGAGCCTGTCATGTAAGAGAATGTATAGGGGATTATTTTATGAAAGTAATTGCACACCTTTACATTCTCAAGAGGATTTTTCTATCAAAAAAAGATAAACAATGGAACAAATGAAACTTGTATCTTGTCTATATATTGAAACCATAATAAAAGTGAGGGCAGTTTTATGTTTATTCAAATAAGTTTGAGGTGTGGAAATGGAACAGACGTTTATTGAAAAGTGTAATCATGATGAGCTGGACTATGTTATAAAAGACTATTGGCAAGATGTATGGAATTATTCATTTATTATTACGAAAGATCCACACTTATCAGATGATATCACGCAAGACGTATTTATAAAGGTATTTAAAAATTGGAATTCATTTCGAAAGGAGTCATCTATTAAAACGTGGATATTAAAAATCACAAGAAATACGGCAATAAACTATTTGAAATCATCTTATTTTAAAAGAATATCTTTAGTAGGTTTTTTTAGTGACGATAAGCAAACTGTGTCGGCAGAACAAGAATTTTTTAAGCAAGAAGAAATGAATGATGTGTGGAAAGTTGTATTAAAACTACCTAAAAAGCACCGTGAAATAATAATATTGGATGCAAAATATGAATTATCTTATGAAGAAATGGCTGAAACACTAGGAGTATCCATTGGAACTGTAAAATCTAGATTAAGTAGAGCAAGAAGTAAGGTTTCAAAATTAATAGGGGAGGGTAGTAGTGATGAACAATAAACAAAATCCTGACTGGTATAGAAAATTAAAAAAAGGCCCAATGGAACACCGTAAAAACGAAGAAGAATATATTTATAAAATAAAGCAATCTATATATGAAAGTAATGAGGGAGGCTCTCTAAAACAAACAAGACGATTTCGTAAAAAAGCATTGCCAATTGTTGTGGTTTTAGCTTGTACATTTTTATTTTTTATTGTTCAACAACCTTGGCTTGATGATAATAAATCACCGGTACAAAGCAGTACACAAATTAAGCCTAAAACAAAAGATGAGTCTGCTCAAGATCCAACATTAAAACAATTCATGAATGAGTTATATCAAAGTACAAATGTAAAAAATAAAAATGAATTGTATAAAGCGTTAAACGATGAAGTTCAATTTAAAGGGAAAAGCTATAAGAAGGATGAAATGAATTTTGATGAAGATATTTTTCATGAGTTGCAAGTCGCACTTACAATGGGGGGAGAATTTGCAAATAATACAAAACATGTATATAAAGTACCAAGTGGATTGACAGAAAGTAACCAACCAAAGCAACCTCATTTTATATATGCAACTGTTACTGGAAATAAAACGAAAATTTTAGCTGAACCAAAGCGAGAATCAAAAGTTTTATATGAAGTATCTAATGAAATGGTAAAAGCTTGGATTCCAGAAAAAGCGCAGAAGGATGAATATATAAAAATATCGACAATTAACGGTAATACTGGATATGTACAAAAAGAGTATGTTTTAACTGACATTAAATACTCATTTATGTTTGAAAAGAATAATGAAGGTGAATGGAAAATAATAAATATAGATTCTATTTGGTAAAAAAGGAAGGTTCATTAAAGTGAACCTTCCTTTTTGTTTTTATTCTCTTTTTGAAGAGTATTCCAGGACTCTAAAATTTCTGATGTAACGAGAGCAGCAATGTTTTTTTCTGAATTACTACCAGGAATAACGACGGAAACGGCAATTTGTGGATCTTCGGTAGGAGCATATGCAATGAATAAAGAATGATTGATCATTCTTGCTTGCTCATTCGGAAAACCTGTAATACCTGTTTTACCAGCGACGTCGAAGGGTAACGTTTTAATTTCCTCTATATTTTGACTCATTCCACCTTGTACGACACTCCAAAAGTTCATTGGGTAACGATTTGAACTTTCTAAAATTGGTTTAAACTTTTTTGTTTCTTTACCATTTTGACCAATAATAGCACTTGCCATTTGTGGTTTATATTTATCACCTTTACTTGCTAAAGTTGCTGCATATTGAGCAAGTTGAAGAGGAGTATGCACTTCATTTCCTCCCCAAGAGGCATTTAATAAAGCGGAAATTCCATTTTCAAACTTATTAGAGGGATGGAATTCATATTGTCCGTCTTCTTCAAAGGGTAAATCAATCCCGGTTTTAGAACGTAGGCCGAATTGCATTAAATAATCTGTCCATATATGTGCCACTTTTTCTATATTTCCATTATTTTGGTTGAATAAGGGCAAAGCTACTTTTGCTGTCATAAATGTGTTAGATGAATTAATGATAGCCTGCCTCGGTGTAATCTCACCTGTTGGTGTTCCAGGTGCATTCGTAATATTATTTTGATTATCATACTGAAAAGTACCCTTATCTAAGTAAGTATCTTCAGGTTGAAAAAGTTTTTCGTTTAATCCAATTAAAATAGTAAGAGGCTTTATAGTAGAAGCCATATTTACATAAGATTCACCATACTTTAATTTTTGAATTGCTTTATTTTGCGAAAGTGATTTTATGTTATTTATTTTAGTTGGTACATGTGTATGCAATATATTTGGGTCAAAAACTGCCGAGTTGGCCATAGTTAAAATTGCGCCAGTTTTTGCATCGCTCACTACAGCATAACCAGCTTTAGCATCAGGTGTTTTCTTAATTTGAGATCTTAATGCTTCCTCTGTTTTTTGCTGCAACTCAGAGTCTAAAGATAGCTGGACATCTTTTCCTTTTTGTACTTTTTGAATGTTCCATAAGAACTTTTTATTATTCAATTTAAAAATAAGAGTTTTACCTGGTTTTCCTTTTAAATCATTTTCATATTGCAACTCAATCCCGCTTTTTCCAACAACCATATACTTTGAATTAAGGTCATGTTCTACATACCCAATTACCTGTGAACCAATTTCGTGTTTAGGATAATAACGTATTACTTCATCTTTAATTATTACATTTTTGGGTTTGTTTTTGTTTATGAATGCAAGTTCGTTCTCAGTTATGTCAGAGTATAACGGTATATCATTCATAGTTTGCTTTTTACAAGATTGTTGTAATTGAGATTTTATATTCTCTGTAGAAATATGATGTTGAAACTCGTTTGAAAATTGATTGAAAAAAGCTAATGTGTTTGCTGTATCTTGTTTCGATAGCTTGTCCTCATTAGAAGTGCAATATAAAGACTTAACTTTCTTATTTGTAGCTAGTATTACACCATTTTGATCAAGTATTTCTCCTCTTTCAGCTGAAGAAGTTTCGGTAGTAATTGAAACGAAATGGCTTTTTAATAAAATGATTAAAATAACACCTACAATAGAAATAATCGCTATAAATCTCCATCTTTTTATTTTTGTATGTAACATAAAACCCTCCCTTTTTAGCCTATTCCATATTATAGTTAATTATTTTTTTTGTAAATGTGGAACAACTTTATTATTTAGATTGTCTATTAAGTATTACAGCATGAAGAAAGGAATAAATAGTATGAAATTTTACTTTTAAGATGAGTCGTTATACAGTGTAGCATTTCTAATGCAAACGACAAAAAATAGAGAGAAAACAAGACAGGAGAGTTTTGAACTACGTAGCAAAACGAAAAGAAATGGATGCTTACAATGGTTTCGTGAAAAAGTCGAAACGATATTTATCCCGCTATTTGTCGGGCAGTAAGATCCCCACCTCAAAATTCAGCGGAAGCAAAGAAGTTAGATGGGGGATCAACTGTCCGTAAAAGCTCGATTGGTGAGGATTGATTAAGGTTTCACTTTATAATCGGCCATCGTTACGTAATATATAAGCAAATATATGGAGGATTTATGGAAAAGCAAAAAGGAAATAAGAAGACATATATATCTATTCGATTAAATATCATGTTCCTTTGTATATTTTTACTATTCTCAGCTATTATTATGCAGCTAGGGAAAGTACAAATTGTTGAGGGAGAGGCTTATAAGAACCAAGTGGAAAGTAGTCAAAATGCAATAACGAGTATTCCAGTTCCACGTGGACAAATTTTAGATCGGGAAGGGAAAACAGTCGTTAATAATAAATCTCTTCGCACAATTACGTATACAAGGGTAAAGGGGATTACGAGTGAAGCTATTTTAAAAACAGCAAAAGACTTGGCGGAAGTACTTGAAATGCCCGAACAAGATATAAATAAATTAACCGATATCGATAAAAAGGATTTTTGGATGCAGTTGAATACGAAGCGTGCGGAAACAATGATTACGAAAAAAGATATAGAAAAGTTTAAAGAAAAGGGAATAGAGGGAAAAGAGTTAGATAAAAAAATAGAAGATTTAAGACGAAGTCGCGTTACAGAAGTAGAATTGGGTGAGTTAACAGAACAAGATTTAAAGGTGTTAGCTATTAAAAGTAAAATGAGTTCAGGTTATCAACTAACACCACAAATTATTAAAAAAGATGTAACAGATGAGGAGTATGCGCGGATAAGTGAAAATCTTGCGGATTTTCCAGGGGTAGATGCAACGGTTGATTGGGAGCGCAATTATGTAAATGGTGATTTATTTCGTTCCGTGTTAGGTAATATTACGAGTAGTGAAGAAGGTTTGCCAAAAGAAAATTTAGATTCTTATTTAGTACGCGGATATAACCGTAATGATCGTGTAGGGAAAAGTTACATTGAACAACGATATGAAGATGTGTTACATGGCACAAAAGAAGAAGTGAAAAATATTACAGATAAATCAGGAAATATTATAAACACAGAAATAATTTCTAAAGGAAAAAGTGGTAATAGTTTAACATTAACGATTGATATGGAATTACAACAGAAAGTGGAAGAAAGTTTAGAGAAAAATTTGAGAACTTTTAAGAGTTCAGAGCCACTATTGGACCGAGCTTTTGTTGTTATGACGAATCCAAATAACGGACAGATTTTATCTATGGCAGGCAAAAGGATTGTAGAAAAAGAAGGGAAAATGGAAATCGAGGATTTGGCATTAGGTAATATGACAACTTCGTATGAACTAGGATCAGCTGTAAAAGGTGCAACTTTATTAACTGGATATGAGACAGGGGCAATACAACCAGGAGATCAATTTTATGATGCACCGATGAAATTTAAAGGTACACAAGCTAAGAAATCGTGGAATGTATCCGGATTTGGTAATATTAATGATTTACGAGCTCTACAAGTATCTTCGAATGTATACATGTTCCAAACAGCTTTAAAAATTGCGGGCGTTCATTACGTACCAAATGGTTCATTGGATATAAAACAAGAAGCATTTAATACGATGCGCTATTATTTTAAGCAATTTGGTTTAGGAGTTCCTACGGGTATTGATTTACCGAATGAAATAATTGGACAAACTAGAAAAGTAGATAGCCAGCCTGGGTTTTTACTAGATTTTTCTATCGGGCAGTATGATACGTATACGCCATTGCAATTAGCACAATATATTTCAACAATTGCTAATGGCGGTTATAGAATGCAACCTCAAATTGTACAAGAAATACGAGAGCAATCAATAAAAGAAGAGGTTGGAAAAGTTATTCGCTCAATAGAGCCTGTCGTATTAAATCGAATTGATATGAAGACAGAACATATTAATCGGATAAAAGAAGGCTTTAGATGGGTATTCCAAGAAGGTGATGGAACTGGCGTGAAGTATTTCAAAAATGCTCCATATAAACCAGCAGGAAAGACAGGAACAGCTCAAACTGTATATGGTGGAGATGATCCAATTGGTAGAAATGCAAAAGGAGAACGTATGGAATGCTACAACTTAACGTTAGTTGGATATGCTCCATACGATAATCCAGAAGTAGCGTTCTCAGTAGTAGTTCCGTGGCTTCATAATGATAAAAGTGGAATTAATTCTATAATTGGAAAGGAAGTTTTAGATGCATACTTTGATTTAAAACAGAAACGTATACATGGTGAAGCTGCTAGTACAGATAGTTCTAAGTAAAATTAGTAATATTCGAGTGCTTTTCTCAGGGAAGAGACTTTGTTTATATAAAGGTATTTATAAGTGGAAAATGAGATGTGAAATAAGAGATAGCGGCGATCATAGCTACTATTTCTTATTTTGTTAATAACTCTCATACTAATTATAAATTTTTTAGTTTATGGAACAAATTTGTTTCGGTGATTGTCTATTATGTGTACGTATAAAGAGGTATTAAGAATTTGAAAGGAATGATGATTTTGAAAAACAAGAGGATGCTAAAAATAGGAATATGCGTTGGTATATTAGGTATAAGTCTTACAAGCTTAGAAGTTTTTAAAGGAGAGACATTGCAAGTTGAAGCGAAAGAAAAGACTGGAAAAGTGAAACATAAAAATCAGGCGACGCATAAAGAGTTCTCTCAACTTGAGAAGAAATTTGATGCACAATTAGGTGTATATGCGATTGATACTGGTACAAATGAAACCATTGCTTATCGACCTAACGAAAGATTTGCCTTTGCATCAACTTACAAAGCTTTAGCGGCAGGAGTATTGCTACAGCAAAACTCAATTGATACATTAAATGAAGTTATCAAATTTACGAAAGAAGACTTAGTGGATTATTCACCTATTACAGAGAAACATATAGATACTGGAATGACGCTAGGAGAAATTGCAGAGGCTGCAGTTCGTTATAGTGATAATACTGCAGGAAACATTTTATTTCATAAAATAGGCGGACCGAAAGGGTATGAAAAAGCGCTTAGACAGATGGGGGATCGGGTTACTATGTCTGATCGCTTTGAAACAGAATTAAACGAAGCTATTCCAGGAGACATTCGTGATACTAGTACAGCGAAAGCAATTGCTACGAATCTTAAAGATTTTACGGTCGGAAATGCGCTACCAGATGATAAACGTAAAGTACTTACAGATTGGATGAAAGGGAATGCAACTGGAGACAAGCTTATTCGTGCGGGCGTACCAACTGACTGGGTAGTTGGAGATAAATCAGGAGCTGGAAGTTACGGGACAAGAAATGATATTGCTATCGTTTGGCCACCAAATAGAGCACCAATTATTATCGCAATTTTATCTAGTAAAGATGAGAAAGAAGCTATCTATGATAATCAACTAATTAAAGAGGCGGCTGAAGTTGTAATTGATGCTATTAAATAATAATCTCTTAGTTATTTCAGTTCTTTACCATATGTTATTGGATGTATAAAATTAGAAAACGATTCTTTTTCGTATGAAAAGAATCGTTTTTGTATTTTTATTATTAAGAGGATAAAGGTAAAATAAATATATATGACGTATTCGATATGAAATTTCATGTACTGTACTATATTCAATAAAAACCAAAATGTATCATATAATTCTGTTAACATAAAATAAGTGTTTTATAAAAATAAAAGGAGAGAATATGAAGAGAAATATTAATAGAATCATATTGTTTATTGGCATATTAGTAGCTTTTATTACTTTTTTATATTTACAGAACAATTTAATAGGTATAACTGAGGTTAAAATAACCTCTAGTAAAATACCCTCCTCTTTTAAAGGGTATAAAATTCTACAAATTTCAGACTTACATAATAAACAATTTGGCAATAAGCAAGGTGTGTTAATTCAAAAAATTGAAAGCATAGACCCAGATATTATTGCGATTACGGGTGATTTAATTGACAGTAAATCATACGATGCAGAAGTTAGTATGCAATTAATACGAGAAATTGTAAAGGAGTATCCTGTATATTTTGTGACAGGAAACCATGAACAATGGTCTGGAAAGTATAACCGTTTAGAAAAAGAGTTGAAGAAATATGATGTCAATGTTTTAAGGAATGAACATGTAGGCATTCGAAAGGGTGAGCAAGAAATAAATTTGCTAGGTATTGATGATCCGGAGTTTGTAACTGGAAACCGTGATGAAGGAAATATTGTAAAAGATGCAATTTTAAAAGCGAAATTTGAAATGCCTCCAAATACATTTGATGTATTACTATCCCATAGGCCTGAATTTTTGACAGAATACGCTGATGAGCAACTAGATTTAGTATTATCGGGTCATGCTCATGGAGGGCAAGTTAGATTGCCATTTATTGGCGGGTTAGTTGCTCCGAATCAAGGGGTATTCCCTACATATACAGCTGGTTTATATGAAGAACAAAATACGTCTATGGTAGTAAGTAGAGGATTAGGTAATAGTATCATTCCGCAAAGAATTTTTAATAGGCCAGAACTTGTAGTCGTGCAGCTAAATTAAGCTGTACGATTTTTTTATACAAAAATGAGTAAAGGGGCTTTCTGTATTTTGCAGGAGTAAACATTACAATTTTGTTAAAAATTTTCTACGTTACATAAAGTAACAAAATTTGACCCGAAGAGTTTGTTATAGTGTAAATAATCAAAAAACTTAAAAATTAGTCGAGTGAAAAATGTGATAAGTAACTCATGTGAAAAAACTTAAAGGGGTGTACACATGCATAAAGAATATGAAATTGAAGAATATACGGCGATTGAGGAACAAATACATTATTATTGTAAATGTTTATTAGTAAGTCATCCTGATCAAATAATTAAGTATTTAGAAAAAAGGTTAGAAAAATACGCAGAAACATTACAATATGCCCATTTATATCCTGATACAGTTATATTACCGTTACAGCAGTTAGTTATCGAGTATTCTTTAGATGTTGCTAGAATTAGAAAATATATGAATTTAAAAACGTAAAATAAAATATATAATTTAAATGAAACAGAGTCGGCTTTAGGAAATGAAATTCTAATGTTGACTCTGTTTCATTGTTTAATATTGTGGATTGAAAATATATACTAATCAATGAAGTTTGACATATAATTACGCAAGAGTAAAATAAAAGTAAGTACTCACTCATTTTTGAAAAGGGGGAAGAAAACGTGCAGCAACCTGCAATTATTTTACGAACCGTGTCAAAAAGTTTTGGAAAAAAAGAAGTTTTACACAATCTTTCATTACAAGTTGAAAAAGCAGAGATATTTGGTTTAGTTGGGCCTTCTGGTTCAGGGAAAACGACACTTATTAAATTGATTGCTGGTATTAATGAGCCGACTAAAGGTGAGGTGCTTGTTTACAACACGAACATGCCTAATTTAAATGAGATGAAAAGAATTGGTTATATGGCTCAGGCTGATGCATTATACGAAGAATTATCAGCATATGAAAATGCAGATTTTATGGCAACAATGTATGGATTAAAGGGAAAGCATAAAAAAGAAAGAATTGAAGAGGTTTTTGATCTTGTTCAATTATCACAACATATGAAAAAGCAAGTACAGCATTTTTCGGGAGGTATGAAGAAGCGTTTATCATTAGCGATAGCACTCATTCATGAGCCTGAAATATTAATTTTAGATGAGCCAACAGTGGGGATAGATCCACTTCTTAGAAAAACGATTTGGGAAAAATTTTATGATTTGAAAAAGAAAGGAACTACCATTATTGTAACAACACACATTATGGATGAAGCTGAGTTTTGTGAGCGTCTAGGGTTGATTAGAGAAGGAAAGCTAGTTGCGACTGGAGAGCCTGAAGAATTGAAAAAGCTGGTATCATCAGGACGGATTGAAGATGTCTTTTTGTTGGAAGAGGTGGCCCTATCATGAGAGTTACTGGTGTAATTATTCGTATTATTCGCCAATTTTTTCGAGATAAGCGTTCGTTAGCCATGATGTTTGGAGCACCTATGTTATTACTTTGGTTATTATCGCTAGTGTTTACACAAAAAGACTATGTACCGCATATCGCAGTTGTTGATATGCCGGTTCAGGTAGTAAAAGTGATGAAAAATCAGGAAGCGTCAATTTATGAATATAGTAAAGAAAAGGCAATGTCTGAGCTAGAAAATCAAAAGGTAGATGCAGTAATTCGTTTAGAAAATGGAAAAATGAATATTGTATTAGAAGGTAGTGATTCGTCAAAAAATCGTGCTGTACTTCAAATATTACAAAAAAGTACAGAGAAGAACGATGTATCGATAATGAAACCTGAAGTGAATTATTTACATGGCTCTAAAGACTTTACAATGTTTGATGGGCTTGGTCCTGTATTGATCGGTTTCTTTACATTTTTCTTTGTATTTATTTTATCAGGGGTGTCTTTCGTAAGAGAACGTTTAAGCGGTACGTTAGAAAGGTTATTATCGACTCCAATTAAAAGATGGGAAATAGTTGTAGGATATATTATTGGTTTTGGAATCTTTGCATTTATACAATCCATTATAATCGTAAGTTTTTCAGTTTATATTTTAGATTTGTATGTAGCTGGCTCTATATGGCTAACCCTACTTATTACATGTATGCTTTCTTTAACGGCACTAACTTTAGGGACGTTTTTATCAGCATACGCAAATAATGAATTTCAAATGATTCAGTTTATACCGCTTGTCATTGTGCCGCAAATATTCTTTTCTGGTTTGTTTCCAATTGAATCGATGAATAAGTGGCTCCAAATGTTAGGGAAATTATTTCCGCTCACATACGGCGCTGACGCAATGAGACAAGTGATGATTCGAAATCAAGGATTTACAGAGATTGCATTAGATTTAACTGTTTTACTATTTTTCTCAGTATTATTTGCAGTAGGGAATGTGTTTGCATTAAAGAAACATCGAAAAATATAATGATGATACAAAGGGGTATTATAGATGACGAAGGATTGGCTGGAAGAATTAATTGCCGCAACAAATACAGACAAACGAAATGAACGTCAAATGCGTATATTAGAGGCGGCTGTTGATATGTTTGGAGAAAAAGGCTATGCTTCAACTTCAACAAGTGAAATTGCAAAACGGGCTGGTGTAGCGGAAGGAACAATCTTCCGCTACTATAAAACGAAAAAAGATTTATTGCTAGCAGTTGTCATGCCGACATTAACGAAGTTTGCTGCACCATTTTTCGTGCAAGCATTCGCAAAGGAAATATTTGAATCGGAGTATGAATCATATGAAGGGCTTCTAAGAGTTGTTATTCATAATAGGTTTGAATTTGCAAAAAAGCATTTTCCAATGATAAAAATATTAATTCAAGAAGTGCCATTTCAGCCGGAACTGAAAAATGAAATACAGCAGTTAGTTGAAACAGAATTACTTTCACATTTTAAAAAGTTGATTGAAAAGTTTCAAGAAAAAGGGGAAATTATTGAAATGCCCCCAGTTACTGTTTTACGACTTACTTTATCAGCTGTATTAGGTTTATTATTAACACGATTTTTATTATTGCCAGAAGAAAAATGGAATGATGAAGCGGAAATTGAAAATACGATTCAATTCATATTGTACGGATTAACGCCACGAATTTAATCGCAGGCAAAAATGTGTGGCAGTGTGAAGTACATATTTTCCATTAAAAAAATAATAAATCGCCTTTAAAAAGGCGATTTATATCCATTATATATTTTTGATAAATAAGTACTGGTTTACTAAAAATGTTCTAAATTAACGTGTTTCTTTGTCTCTTCTTCTAAGGCCTAATAATCCTGCTAGTCCTAATAAACCGAGCCAAGCCCAATTATTATTTCTATCACGATTATCATTTAAATCATTTGTTGTATTTACATTTCGAGTTCTTACATCATTATTAACTCTATCTAAGTTATTGTCATTAACTCGAGTTGAAATATCAGTGTTATTAACTCTATTCATATTAGTTCCATCGTATTCAGCTTGTGCAGATGTACCTAAAAACATAATAGATAGTGCTAAAACACTTAAAATAGATGATAAATTTTTCTTCATAACGCTCCCTCCTTTCTTACATATTAATTTCTCCAGAGCATGTGTGTATTAATCGTTTCACAGTTTCTAAACCGTCATTATAAAGGACACATTTATAGAAAATAGAGTTGAATGATTGCTAATATATTATTGGCTATATATGTATCATAAAATTAAATGAATCAAACTTTGCTTAAAATGTTAATCTTAGTACAATTTATATTATACGGACTAGCATTAAGGAGGTAATGAAATGCGACAATTTGCAAAACCTACAATCGTTGTAAGTAAATGTTTAGAGTTTGATGCTTGTCGTTATAATGGAGAGATGATTCCGGATGTAACAATACGAAATTTGCAGCCATTTGTTACATTTATACCTGTTTGTCCAGAAGTCGAGATTGGATTGGGGACTCCTCGTGAAACGATACGCATTGTAGAAGAAAAAGGGGTTAATAAACTTATGCAACCGTCTACAAGAGAAGACCTCACTGGAAAAATGGAGCAATTTTCAAATAAATTTTTACAAACGATATCAGATGTGGATGGTTTTATTTTAAAAAATCGTTCACCAAGTTGTGGTACGCGTGATGTGAAAATTTATTCTGGTTTTGAAAAAGCACCAGCAAAAGGAAAGGGACCTGGTTTATTTGGCGGAGCAGTAATAAAAAATTTTTCGCATCTTCCAATTGAAGAAGAAGGTAGATTGTCGAATTTTATTATTAGAGAACATTTCCTTACAAGGTTATTTACAATCGCATATTACAAGATGATGAAACGGAATAAAAATATGAAAGACCTCGTATCGTTTCAGTCGGATAATAAATATTTATTTATGGCATATAATCAGGTAAAACAAAAGGAATTAGGGCGTATTATTGCAAATCACAAAAATGAAAAGATTGAAGTTGTATTTGAAAATTATGAGAAGACTTTATATGAATTATTTATGCGCACACCCCGCTATACATCGAATGTAAATGTATGTGAGCATATTTTTGGATACTTTAAAACAAAGCTGAAAAAACAAGAAAAAGATCATTTTTTAGATTTGATACAAAAATATAAAGAAAAGAAAATTCCGCTTAGTAGCTTACTTGCAATTTTAAAATCATGGGCTCTTCGATTTGATGAAAAGTATTTATTAAGACAAACATATTTCGAACCATATCCTGAAGCTTTAGTAGAGATTTCAGATTCAGGTAAAGGTAGAGATTATTAAACAAAAAAATACATAATTCGACAATAAAACTCCTATGTTGTTGTAGAACAATGTAGGAATTTTTTTGTGCATTAGTACAGAATCTGTTTTAAAATTAAATTATGACAGAATTATAACAATTATCTAACTAATATTCTTGTCTTTTCATTCGTAATGTTTGTAGTAGAAACTCGCACGCTGTCGAAACTCAATATTCGATAAGGGGTGTGTAGCGGAATGGAATTTACTCTAACTCGCGAAAAACAAATGATTAAAGAAATGGTACGTGACTTTGCTGAAAAGGAAATCGCACCGAAAGCTGTATATTATGACAAAACTGCAGAATTTCCATATGAAACATTTCAAAAAATGGGCGAACTAGGATTATTAGGTATCCCATTCCCAGAAGAGTATGGAGGTTCAGGTGGCGATACTGTATCGTACGCGTTAGCAGTTGAAGAAATTGGTCGTGCTTGTGGTGGAACAGGATTAAGTTACGCTGCAACAATTTCATTAGGTGCTTCTCCAATTTATTATTTCGGTACAGAAGAACAAAAACAGAAATATTTAGTTCCAATGGCATCAGGCAAAACGTTAGGTGCTTTCGGACTAACTGAGCCGAATGCTGGATCTGATGCAGGCGGTACACAAACGAAAGCTATATTAGATGGAGACGAGTATGTTATTAGTGGTGAGAAGTGTTGGATTACAAATGCAGAGTATGCAAACACAATTATTGTAACCGCTGTCAACGGTGTTGAAGAGAATGGTAGAAAACGTATTTCTGCATTTATCGTACCGACTACTAGTGAAGGGTTAACGATTTCAAGCCCTTACGATAAGATGGGCGTACGTGCTTCTAATACATGTGAAATCGTACTTGATGGTGTACGTGTACCGAAAGAAAATATACTTGGTGATGTAAATAAAGGGTTTAAACAATTCTTATATACACTTGATGGAGGACGTATTTCAATCGCAGCATTAGCTGTTGGTATTGCGCAATCTGCATTTGAACGTGCACTGCAATATGCGAAAGAACGTCAACAATTTGGAAAGTCAATTTCTAATTTCCAAGCGATTCAATTTAAATTAGCTGATATGGCGACTGAAGTAGAGCTAGCGCGTAATTTAGTACATAAAGCAGCTTGGTTAAAAGATAACGATAAACCTTTCGGTAAAGAAGCGGCTATGGCAAAACTTTTCGCATCTGAGGCTGCTAGTCGTATTGCCAATCAAGCGGTACAAATTCACGGTGGATACGGCTATATGCGTGAATATGAAGTAGAACGACATATTCGTGATGCAAAACTATTAGAAATTGGTGAAGGAACTTCTGAAATTCAACGTCTTGTAATTGCTAGACATTTAGGATGTAGATAAAAAGGAGGAATCACTATGTTTCAAAAAATATTAATTGCTAATCGCGGGGAAATCGCAGTTCGTATTATGAAAACTTGTCAAAAACTTGGCATTCGCACTGTTGCTATTTATTCTGAGGCAGATGAAAATGCCTTGCATGTAAAAATGGCAAATGAAGCTTACTTAGTAGGTGGGCCGCGTGTCCAAGAAAGCTATTTAAACCTTGAAAAAATTATTGAAATAGCTAAGAAGACAAATGCTGAAGCAATCCATCCGGGGTATGGATTATTATCTGAGAATCCATCTTTTCCGGTTCGTTGTAAAGAAGAAGGAATCGTATTTATCGGTCCATCAGAAGAAATCATTACGAAGATGGGAAGTAAAATCGAATCACGTATTGCGATGCAAGCTGCAGATGTCCCAGTAGTTCCAGGTATTACTACAAATATTGAAACTGCTGAAGAAGCAATTGAAATTGCTAAACAAATTGGTTACCCATTAATGTTGAAGGCATCCGCAGGCGGCGGAGGCATTGGAATGCAGTTGATGGAAACTGAGCAAACGCTCACCAAAGCATTTGAAAGCAACAAAACAAGAGCACAAAACTTCTTCGGTAACGGAGAAATGTATTTAGAGCGCTATATTGCAGATGCACATCATATTGAAATTCAGCTTTTAGCAGATACACATGGTAACACAGTGTATTTATGGGAGCGTGAATGTTCAGTACAGCGCCGAAATCAGAAAGTAATTGAAGAAGCACCTTCACCATTTTTAGATGAAGGTACACGAAAAGCGATGGGTGAAGTTGCTGTACAAGCTGCTAAAGCACTTGGTTATACAAATGCAGGTACAGTGGAGTTTCTTGTAGATGATCAGAAAAACTTCTATTTCTTAGAGATGAATACGAGATTACAAGTAGAGCATCCAGTTACAGAAGAAATTACTGGTTTAGATCTTGTAGAACAACAACTTCTAATTGCATATGGTGAAAAATTATCGTTTACACAAGATGATGTAAAACGTAGTGGTCATGCCATCGAGGCACGTATTTATGCAGAAGATCCGAAAACTTTCTTCCCATCACCTGGGAAAATTACAGATTTAACGCTTCCAACAAATGTACGTATTGATCACTTTTTGGAGAATCAAGTAACGATTACACCTTTCTATGATCCAATGATTGCGAAAGTCATTGCTCATGGTGAAACGCGTGAAGAAGCAATTTCCAAATTACACGATGCATTAGAAGAATTAAAAGTAGAAGGTATTAAAACGAACACGCCAATGCTACTTCAAGTATTAGAGGACGAAGTGTTTAAAGAGGGCATTTATACAACAAGTTTTGTAACGAAACAACTTGTTAAAAAATAAGATTTAACAATACTAAGGGGGAAAAAATGATGACGAAAGTATATGCATCGATGGCAGGAAACGTTTGGAAGATTGTTGTAGGAGTAGGGGATACAGTAGAGGAAGAACAGGATGTCGTCATTTTGGAATCTATGAAAATGGAAATTCCAATCGTTTCAGAGGAAGCTGGCACAGTTATGAAAATTAATGTGCAAGAAGGCGATTTTGTAAATGAAGGAGATGTATTACTAGAAATTGAATAGGGAGATATAGGGGGAAGCGAATTGAAACTACCTAATTTTGCTGTCATTAAAGAAGTCGGGCCACGTGATGGCTTACAAAATGAAAAAAAGATTGTTGGCACAAAAGATAAAGTAAAATGGATTCAACTACTTACAGAGGCTGGATTATCGTACGTTGAAGTTTCCTCATTCGTTCACCCTAAATGGGTCCCTGCATTAGCAGATGCAAATGATGTGTTTTCTGAGCTGAAAAGGGATCCAAATGTTACATATGCAGCGCTTGTTCCAAATCAAAATGGTTTGGAGCGAGCTTTTTTGCAAAATGTAGATGAGGTGAATGTTTTTTTATCAGCAAGTGAATCTCATAATAAAAGTAATATTAATAAATCCATTAAAGAAGCATTAGTTGTAATTGAAGATATAACAAAACAGGCGTTATTTGAAGGTAAAAAGGTAAGAGGCTATGTTTCTACTGTATTTGGATGTCCTTATGAAGGGGATATAAGCGTCATAGCAGTTGACGAATTATGTGATCAACTATTTTCATACGGCATTTATGAAGTGTCTCTTGGTGACACAATCGGAGTAGCGAATCCGTTACAAGTAGAGCGAGTATTAGAGCATTTATTAAAGAAATATGATGCTTCGCAGTTTGCAATGCACTTCCATAATACGTACGGAATGGCTCTTGCGAATGTAGTAAAGTCTTTAGAATACGGTATTACAACATTTGATAGTTCTTGTGGTGGTCTTGGCGGCTGTCCATATGCACCCGGAGCATCAGGCAATGTTGCAACTGATGACTTAGTTCATATGCTCCATAAGTTAGGGGTCCAAACGAATATTGATGAAGAGAAGTTATTGAGAGCGAGTCAATTTATTCAAAGTAAATTAAATATCCAATTACCGAGTCATGTGTATAGAGCGCTTCAACATAAAACGATAAGTAGGTGAGAAGATGCTACAATTACAAAATATTTCAGTTGATTATGTAACACCGCACGTTGTAAAGATTTCATTAAATCGTGAAAGACAAGCAAACTCATTATCTTTAGCGTTATTAGAAGAGTTACAAAACATATTAACTCAAATAAATGAAGAGGCAAATACTCGTGTAGTTATTCTAACAGGTGCTGGTGAAAAAGCGTTTTGTGCTGGTGCTGATTTAAAAGAACGCGCTGGTATGAATGAAGAACAAGTTCGCCATGCTGTTAGTATGATTCGTACTACTATGGAAATGGTTGAACAATTACCACAGCCAGTTATTGCTGCTATAAATGGCATCGCACTTGGTGGTGGTACGGAATTAAGTTTAGCTTGTGATTTTAGAATTGCGGCTGAATCTGCAAGTCTTGGTCTTACTGAAACTACACTTGCAATTATACCAGGAGCGGGTGGTACGCAGCGATTGCCAAGATTAATTGGTGTTGGTAGAGCGAAAGAATTAATTTATACAGGAAGACGTATTTCAGCAAAAGAAGCGAAAGAATATGGTCTAGTAGAATTTGTTGTACCAGCTCATTTACTTGAAGAAAAAGCAATTGAAATAGCAGAGAAAATTGCTAGTAATGGCCCTATTGCTGTTCGATTAGCGAAAGAAGCAATTTCAAACGGTATTCAAGTTGATTTACATACCGGATTACAAATGGAAAAACAAGCGTATGAAGGTGTAATCCATACGAAAGATAGATTAGAAGGATTACAGGCATTCAAGGAAAAACGCACACCAATGTATAAGGGGGAGTAAATATGTTAGATCAAAAACAACAATCGAATACATTTGAAGAACGAGTTGAAACGATTAAACAAGGCGGCGCACCAAAATATCATGAACAAAACAAAGCGAAAGGTAAACTATTCGTTCGAGATCGCTTAGCTCTTTTATTTGATAATGGTGAATATGTAGAAGATGCATTATTTGCAAATTGTGAACAAACAGGGTTACCCGCTGATGGTGTTATAACAGCAACGGGTAAAATACATGGTCGTACAGCATGCGTAATGGCGAATGATTCAACAGTAAAGGCTGGATCATGGGGTGCACGTACAGTCGAAAAGATTTTACGTATTCAAGAAACGGCAGAAAAATTACGTGTTCCGTTATTTTATTTAGTTGACTCTGCTGGAGCACGTATTACTGATCAAGTTGAAATGTTCCCAGGGCGCCGCGGTGCAGGAAGAATCTTCTATAATCAAGTGAAATTATCAGGTAAAGTTCCTCAAGTATGCTTGTTATTTGGACCTTCTGCAGCTGGTGGTGCTTATATTCCAGCCTTTTGTGACGTTGTAATGATGGTTGAGGGAAATGCATCTATGTATTTAGGATCTCCTCGTATGGCTGAGATGGTTATCGGTGAGAAGGTAACGTTAGAAGAGATGGGCGGAGCTCGTATGCATTGCTCTGTATCAGGATGCGGAGATGTTTTATGTAAGACAGAAGAAGATGCAATTACACAAGCAAGACAATACATTTCATATTTTCCAAACAACTACTTAGAAAAGACTCCATTAGTTACACCTCAAGAACCGAAACAATTCGATAAAACGTTAGAAGAAATCATTCCAGAAAATCAAAATGCTCCTTTCAATATGAAAGATCTTATTAATAGAGTTATTGATGAAGGTTCTTTCTATGAAGTGAAAAAATTATTTGCTCAAGAACTCATTACAGGTTTAGCACGTATTGATGGTAAGCCAGTTGGTATTATTGCAAATCAACCGCGTATGAAAGGCGGCGTATTATTCCACGATTCAGCTGATAAAGCAGCGAAATTTATTAATTTATGCGATGCATATCATATTCCGTTACTATTCCTTGCAGATGTACCTGGATTTATGATTGGTACAAAAGTAGAACGTGCTGGTATTATTCGTCACGGTGCAAAAATGATTTCCGCAATGAGTGAAGCAACTGTACCGAAAATTTCTATCGTTGTTCGTAAAGCATATGGTGCTGGTTTATATGCGATGGCAGGTCCAGCTTTTGAACCAGATTGCTGCCTAGCATTACCAACAGCTTCTATTGCGGTAATGGGTCCAGAAGCCGCGGTCAATGCTGTATATGCAAATAAGATTGCAGCTTTACCTGAAGAAGAGCGTGATAGCTTCATTGCTGAAAAACGCGAAGAGTATAAGAAAGATATTGATATTTACCATTTAGCATCAGAGATGGTCATTGATGGTATTGTTCATCCGAACAATTTAAGAGAAGAGTTAAAAGGACGATTCGAAATGTATATGAGTAAATATCAAGTGTTTACGGATCGTAAACATCCTGTTTATCCAGTTTAAAAGCCCTATTTAGGGCTTTCTTGCTCAAAAAGTCAAGGAGGGGAAAACATTGAAACAAGCAGTTTGGTTTCCAACAGAAGAGTATAAAGAAAAAACGCGTTTATATGGTTGGATGAAATCATTGGGCTATGAAGATTATGAAACGTTTTATAATAAGTCAATCGAAGAAACAGCTTGGTTTTGGGGAGAAGCTGAGAAAGCAGTTGGCTATCAATGGATGAAACCTTATACAGAAGTGCTAGATTTAGAAAATGGTACGCCATTTGCACAGTGGTATAATGGCGGAACATGTAATGTTGTAGAATCGGTTTTATCACGCTGGCTTGCAGATGATGAAACGAGGACACAACCAGCACTTCAGTATGAAGGGGAAAATGGAACTTCAAAATCATTTACATATGAGGAGCTTGATAGCTGGGTAAGTCGCGTTGCAAACGGTTTGAAACATGCGGGTATTGAAAAAGGTGATCGTGTCACAATTTATATGCCGATGATTCCAGAAACCGTTGTTGCGATGCTAGCGGTTATGAAGATCGGAGCAATTATTTCACCAATATTCTCAGGATTTGCATCTGATGCAGTCATGACACGTGTACAAGCGGCAGGGTCTAAAATGATTATTACTGCAGATGGTTTTTCACGCCGAGGTAAAATTGTTTCATTAAAAGATGAAGTAGATAAAGCTTGTGAGCATTGTCCAACTGTTGAAAAAGTTGTTATCGTGCGTCATGCAGGAAATGATTTTACACCGCATAATTATGATTTCTCATGGAGTACGTTAGAAAAAGAAAAACCATTTGTACATGCTGAAGAAATGCATAGTGATGATCCATTAATGCTCATTTATACATCAGGTACTACTGGAAAACCGAAAGGGACAGTACACACTCATGCTGGATTTCCTTTAAAAGCAGCTTTTGATGCGGGATTTGGAATGAATATCAAACAAGGTGACCGCGTATTATGGGTAACTGATATGGGATGGATGATGGGACCATTTTTATTATTTGGCTCTCTCATTAATGGAGCAACGATGGTTATGTATGAAGGTGTTCCGGACTTTCCAGAAGCAGATCGTTTATGGGAGACAGTTGATAAATATGAAATTACACATCTCGGTATATCACCAACATTAATTCGTGCGTTAATGGCAAAAGGTGATAAGTATGTAAATAAACATTCACTCAAGAGCTTAGAAGTATTTGCTTCAACAGGTGAGCCTTGGAATCCAGATCCTTGGATGTGGCTATTTGAAACAGTTGGAAAAAGTAATGTACCAATTTGTAACTATTCAGGCGGGACTGAAATTTCTGGTGGGATTTTCGGGAACGTCCTTATTAAACCAATTGCACCGATTAGCTTTAACGCTTCTTTACCAGGAATGGCAGCGGTTGTGCTCGATGATCAAGGCAATCCGATTCGTGATGAAGTTGGAGAATTATGTTTAGAGAAACCTTGGGTTGGTATGACGAAAAGTTTCTGGGAAGACGATGAGCGTTATGTGAACACATATTGGTCACGTTTTGAAAATAAATGGGTTCATGGTGACTGGGTTGTTTACGATGGTGAGCAATATATTATTACAGGACGCTCGGATGATACGTTAAACATTGCTGGGAAACGTATTGGACCTGCTGAATATGAATCAATTCTTGTAAAGCATAATGATGTCATAGAAGCTGCCGCGATTGGTGTACCAGATGATGTAAAAGGTGAAGTTTGTCATTGTTTTGTAGTATTAAGAGATAATGTAACATTTACTGAAGAATTAAAGAAAGAATTAATGAGTTTAGTAAACTCTCATATTGGAAAAGCATTATGTCCAAAAGATATTCACGTTGTAGAAGATTTACCGAAAACACGTAATTCTAAAGTAATGCGACGCGTCATTAAAGCCGCTTATTTAGGAAAAGAATTAGGCGATTTATCATCACTTGTAAATCCTGAGGTAGTTCCGTTTATTCAGGGATTGCAGTCTAGTAAATTATAAAATTAAAGCATGTATAAGGTGAACTGACCTCTAATTGTTAGAGGTCAGTTTTTATATATACAGGATAATTTAGTACATGTGTTTGTTTTTTCCTTTCTATGTTTTTGCCTCGTACACTTTAAAGTTAGTGGACATACTATATTAATAGAAATGATTAGGGGGTGAGATTTTGGGTTCTCGATTTAATAATTGTAAAAAGAAGTGTACATGTAAACAGGATGATTGTTGGGATGTTTTCGAAGAGTGTAAAAAAGAACATGAAGAGCAAAATAAAAAATGCGATTGTTGCTGTGTACAAGGAATTAGAGATGAGCTGAGAAAGTTAGTAAACAGATCAGTGCGCATTACAACAGGAACTAATAATTATGCAGGAACTGTTTCTTCTGTCACTTGTGATGTTGTAAAGCTTGCTAATAGTGCTGGGGTAGTTACAGTAATTATTTCAGTTTGTAAAATTGAAGCAATTGAACCATTGCTAACATAAGAAACATGGCATAACTGAGCTATGTTTTTGTAAAGCCATTCTTATGAATGGCTTTATTTTCATTTCGTATAAAAGGAGAATATATTCTATATATAGAAATAAGTTTGAGGATATATAGAATGGTGTATGAAAGGAGAATGAAGTTGATTAAATTAGAACCTTTTAAACAATTCGATTTCAAACAATTAATAAACTGGATTGATTCCGAGGATTTTTTAATACAATGGTCGGGAAATGCATTTACATATCCTTTAAATGAACAGCAATTAGAAAAATATATAGAAAGTGAAAATACACTTGCATTCAAAGTAATAGATGAAGAGACTCAAGAAGTAGTTGGTCATATTTCACTTGGGCAAATAGACAATATAAATAAATCTGCAAGGATTGGTAAAGTACTAGTTGGTGATACGAAAATGAGAGGACGTTCTATGGGGAAGCATATGATGAAAGCAGTACTTCATATTGCATTTGAAGAATTAAAACTACATAGAGTAACGCTTGGTGTCTATGATTTTAATACGTCAGCCATTTCATGTTACGAAAAAATAGGATTTGTAAAAGAAGGCTTATTAAGAGAGTCGAAAAAAGTAGGCGAAACGTATTGGAATTTATGGGAAATGAGTATATTAGAATATGAATGGAGAGCTAAAAAATAATTATTTACTATAATTATGTTATGTTAATTAAAAGGGGGTTGGGGAAAAATTATGAATAAAAAGACGAAAATCATTACAATTGCAGCTGTTTCAGGAGGAGGAAAAACTACTGTTACAGAAAGATTAACTCATAAATTAATGAATTCAAAAGCTCTATATTTTGATACATATAACTTTGATAACTGTCCTGCTGATATTTGTAAATGGATTGATGATGGAGCAAATTATGATGAATGGGTACTTACACCATTAATTAAGGATATACAGCATCTTATACGAGATAGTAATGTAGATTATATTATTGTAGATTATCCTTTTGCATACCTGAATGGTGAAATGCGACAATTCATTGATGTAACCATATTTATCGATACACCTTTAGATATTGCGATGGCTAGAAGAATTTTGCGAGATTTTAAAGAAGATGCAATGAGTGAAATACATAATGATTTAAAGCATTATATAACATATGCTAGAAAAGCCTATTTGGAGGCGCTTCATACTGTAAAGCCAAATTCAGATATTGTTTTGGATGGAGCTTTATCTATAGATGAAATAATTAATCAAATTGAAGAAGAACTTTATCGGAGAGAAGTGATCGTCCATGGTTAAATGTATAGAGGAATATGTACAAGTTGATGATTTTAAAATGTATTCAAAAGTATTTCAAGGAAAGAAGTTGCAGCCAGTTATTATAATGGAGGCAGGTTATGGCGATTATTCAAAGACATGGGACCATATTGCTGAAGAGTTGACTGAATTTGGGACTGTACTTACATATGATCGAGCTGGATTAGGGAAAAGTGGGAATAGTTCCAAACGACGTATTAGTTCTGAAATGATAAAAGACTTAAGAAGTTGCTTAGAGAAATTGCAACTGAAACCACCTTATATTTTTGTAGGACATTCTTTTGGTGGTATAAATGCACGTTTATTTGCGACTTTTTATTCCGAAGATATGTTGGGAATTGTTTTGGTTGATTCGACACCAGAAAATTATAAAAAAGATTTTTTACTAATCATGTCTCCAGAATTTCAAGAAGCTTACTATAAACAATTTGTACATGAAAGTTCTTATAAAGAGTTTATGTTTAGTTTAGGTGAAGCAGATAAACATTGTCAGTCAATGAGAAATATTCCACTTGTCGTGTTAGCTGCTGGTAAAAAAGCCTATTATTCGCAAGAAGCACAAATGAAGTGGTTACAATTGCAAGAAGAATTATTACGCTTATCAAACAATCATAAATTTATAATTGCAGAACAAAGTGGTCACTATATTCAAAAAGACGAGCCACATTATATTATAGATGCTGTTAAATGGATAATTGAGGTAGGGGAGGGATAAATATGTACACTTTATTTCAATACAATTGGCAAGTAAGAGATGATTGGTTTAAGTGGTGTGAGCAACTTTCAGCGGAAGAATTAGTTCGTAAACGAGTTGGTGGTGTTGGAAGTATTTTAGAAACATTATTTCATATTGTAGATGTTGAGTATAGCTGGATTAATGCGCTTCAAGAAAAAGAAGATGGTGCACCGCAGTTTAAAGAGTATCAATCAATCCAGAAGGTGAAAGCGCTATCTGATTTGTATAAAAGAGAAGTAGAAGAGTTTTTACAAGTATGGTCAGCTAACTTAGAATGTAAGCTATTAAAAGCTTCGTGGACAGATAAAACATATACATATGGTGAGGTCTTAAGGCACGTAATTGTACATGAAATTCATCATATCGGTCAGTTATCTATATGGGCGAGGGAGTTAAATCTCCAGCCTGTTTCAGCGAATTTAATTGGGAGAGGACTATAGATTTAGAAAACGGCTTGCATTGTAAATACAAGCCGTTTTTATATATAAGAAGATTTCCTAGTTGAAATCCTCGGATTTTTTCTGACGTATATGTAAGAACATTAAAATTGTTATAATGAAGAAAATCAACAATGTTTGTATAATCAAATTTTTAAACTGAAGCAAAACTGCCCAAGATGTAACAGCATCTTTGAACGCTTGGAGTGCAGAGTAAGAAGAAGGATCAAAGCCGTACTGAAGTAACTTTTTTGTTTCAATAAACGTACTGTTTTCATTTTCGGCGTCTAATATTACTGAAATAAGTCTAGTATCTCATCGTTTTGCGGTACTCACAAAACTATAATTACCATTAGTTGAAAAACTAGTTTGTAAGCCATCAACACCTTGGAGTTTAATGTTTTTATTAAGGGAATATATCATTTTATTGGTGTTGAAAACTTTCGTATCTTTGAAGGAGAACTGGTAAGAGGTTAGTTTTGTAACGTTCAGTACATCTGGAAAGTCTGTTACTAATTCTGTTGCTAGTTTAGCAACTTCAATTGCTGTTGTAGTTGAAAGTTTATTTGTATCGTTATTCATTCCAGTAGCGTTTAGAAACGGAGATGGTTGTGATAACTTTAAGCGTTTTGCTTTTTCATTCATTAACTGTGTAAAATTATCTTCGTTTCCAGCGATATGTTCTGCAAGGGCAAGTGCGGAACGATTATTCCCTGTCAATAACAATGCATGTAGTAAATCACGAACCGTCGTTTTATCTTTCGAAGTTACTTGTATAGGACTCGTTTCTGCTTGGAAAACTTCGTTACTTATTTTTACGACTTCATCTAACTGTATATTTCCTTCATTCAGTTGTTCTAGTGCGATATATTCTGTCATTAATTTAGATAAAGTAGCCGATTGTATAGGAGTTTCTTCATTTTTTGTATAAACAACTTCACCTGAATGAGCATCTATTAAAATAGCTGATTTAGCTTGAATAATTGGGCCATTTACATAAAGATAAAAATATAAAACGATAAGTACAGTAATAACAAAAGATAATAATAAAATTGCGAATTTTTTTAAGAATTGCATAAGCGATCCTCCTATTATGACATCGATAATAATATTGTAAAAAGGAATGCTTAATTAGGAAGAAAGAAAAGGTAAAGAATTTCTAAAGAATTATAAAGGATTATTAAATTTTGGATGTTACTGGAAAATAAAAGGTCCAATTTCTTATATCGTAAGAAATTGGACCTAAAATTAAGCTGTATTAACATTTATATGGTTGTAGTTTTACAGTGAATGTTGTTTTTTTGTCATCACTATACACTTCAATTGTTCCTTTATGCAATTCGACAATACTCTTTGCAATTGCCAACCCGAGTCCAGATCCACCAGTGTTTGTAGAGCGCGATTTCTCAACGCGATAAAAACGTTCAAAAATATGAGGTAAATCGGTACTTGGAATAGGTTGGCCGTAATTGGTTATATCGATTGCAATCATATTATTACTTTCATAAGCAGTAATATCAATATAATCACCATCGTTACCGTAAGCGATAGCATTAATAATTAGATTTTCAAATACGCGCACTAATTTGTCTCCATCAGCTAATACCATTAGCTTCTTTGATGGAAAAAAGGGGCGACAATCAATATTAGCCTCTTGAAGCTGTATTCGAAATTGAACTGTTAATTGTCCAAGAAGCTCCACAATATCAATAGGGACAGAATATAAACTTAATTCTTTATTTTGAACACGTGTATATTCAAACAAATCATTCATTAATGCATTAAGACGGGTTACTTTATCGTAAATGACTTGTATATAATGACGTAATTCCACTTCATCTCTATAATTATCATGGTGGATTAAATTCACGTATCCAACTATAGAGGTAAGAGGAGTGCGTAAATCATGTGATACATTTGTAATCAATTCACTTTTTGCTTGTTCTGCCTGTCTTTCTTCATCAATTGAGACTTTCAATTGTTCAACAATTTGATTAACCCCGCTTGCTAACTCTTCCAAATAATTATGGTTTACGATAGAAACTTTATGATTGAAGTTTCCATTTGCAATATAACGAATCTCTTCTATCATTTTTTTAATGCAAGTTTCATAGTAAAGCTTTCTTTCATGACGGTAAAAAATGTATAGGTAAGATGAGAAAATCGAAAATAAAAATAAATAAGAGACGATCATCATCCAAAGAGATTCTTTTATTCCTTTATATTTTTCATAACCAAAAATTCTAATGAACTCTTTGCCGAGTTCGCTTAATGTAAGTGAACTTTCAATTACACTTGTAACAAGACGATATATAATTAATTCAGTAATAGGGGTAAGTGTGATAGCTAACATGAACCAAAAAATTAACTTCCACTTTGGGATATCCTTTAATATATCAAATGCTTCATTTCTCAATTTTATAGCCCACTCCCCAAACAGTATGAATAAATTTTTCTCCATTCATTCCTGTTTCAAGTTTGTCCCGTAAATTACTAATGTGGACCATTACAGTTTTATTTGAACCATAACCATCTTCATTCCAAACACGTTCAAAAATTTCTTCGGAACTAAATACTCTCCCCGTATTACTCGCAAGTAAATATAAAATATCAAATTCAATAGATGTAAGCTTAATATATTCTCCATTGACTTTAACTGTATGATTATGTTTGTGTATTTCAGCAGAACGAATGCGAATCATACCATCTTCATTTTTGGAAGAAGTGGCATTTTGGAAAGATGATCTTCGTAGTAAAGCTTTCACTCTAGCTACTAATTCTAATGGATTGAATGGTTTAATCATATAATCGTCTGCACCAGTCATAAGACCTAATATTTTATCCATATCCTCTGCTTTTGCACTCAACATAAGAATAGGTACAGTATTATTCTCACGAACCTCTTGGCAAACTTCTAATCCGTTTCGTTTTGGCATCATAATATCCAAAATCATAAGGTCAACTTCATATGTAGAAATCATTTGCAATGCTTCATCGCCATCGTATGCTTTATAAATGTTATAGCCTTCATTTCGCAAATAAACAGCAAGTAATTCAACAATTTCTTTATCGTCATCAATAATTAATATGTTTTTATTCATTATGTAGTTCCTTTCCTTACAAATCATTAACATTACTATAATATCAAACATTTATGTGTTTTGTAGCAATGATTCTCTATAAAATTTCATGTAACGCATAAAAAAGGGATTAAAACATTAATAACGAATACAAATAAAAAGGATATTTAAATACAGCGTTATATTGAAAGTTAGGAAGAAGGGGACATACGATGCTATATAAGGATATATACTCATTTACTCCAACTGGAAAAATTGAAAATGATATAAAAGCTTTTCTATTAAAATACAATAAAGAAGTTACATATAAACATTCAATTCGAGTGGCAAATGAAGCTCGAAAAATTGCGGTTAAGTATCATGTAAATGAAGAAAAGGCAGCAATTGCAGGATATTTACATGATATTAGTGCAATCTTTCCAAATGAAGATCGGATTGTAGTTGCTGAGCAATTTGGAATAGAGATATTACAAGAAGAACGAGAATTTCCAATGATTATTCATCAAAAGTTATCGAAAGTAATTGCAAAAGAGATATTTAAAGTGGATGATGAAGAAATTTTGAATGCAATTTGCTGCCATACTACACTACGTAAACATGCAACGAAAATGGATTTAGTGTTATTTGTTGCTGATAAAATAGAATGGGATCAAAATGGAGCGCCACCATATTTAGCAGAAGTAAAAAAAGGATTAGAAAAATCTTTAGAACATGCTGCTTTTGCATATATTTCATATTTGTGGGATAGAAAAGATAAGTTGAAAGTTTTGCATCCTTGGTTAGAAGAATCATATTGGCAGTTAAAAGAAATTGTAGAGTAGAAAGGGTATGAAAATGTAGCTAAGAAAATAAATGAATCAAAGATTTTCTGGGGTTACATTAGTGCCGTACATTTAACAAACACTTATTTGAAGATATATTTTCAAAAGAAGATAAAGTGTTTTTAATAACAAATGGTTATCGATTGAAAAAGGAAAATGTGAAAAATCTACAGAAAATAAATATATAGACGATTTATTTAGAAAAGAGACTTAAAGCATCATATAAGGCAAGAAACAATGCCATTTTTATTTAAAGATGAAGAAGTTGCTTTGTATTGTACATATCAATTTTCATTAAAATGGTTCACTGGTGATATAAAGCATAAGCGACCTATTTAAACACCGAATTATAAAGGTTTTCCAAATCGTTTTCCTCGTTTTGGACGAAAAAAGAAACTTCTTATCCAGATGTATTTCTCATAAATATAACAAAAGATATTATTATGTTTATGTATGATGATAGAGGAAGTGAAGTAATTACGAAGAATAAAGAAACAATACGAAGTTTATCCCGCTTTAATGGGCAGTAAGACCCCCACCTCAAAATTCAGCGAAAACAAAGAAGTTAGGTGGAGATCGGGCTGCTCATAAAAGTCCGATTGGTGAGGGCTGATTAAAGTTTCACTTTATATGAGAAATATAAAGAGTGGATTCCAGATTATGAACGAGAGAGGATAGATAAAGTATTTACATGATAACAATAGGGGAAGTGAAGCGTGTAATGAAACGTATTGCAATTGTAGCAGCTTGGGAACCTGAACTTACGTATTTGCATCAATATTATCCAAGTAAACGTATTGAAAAAAGAGCAGCTTGGGAATTTCATTTTCATACTATAAATGATCTGGAAATTATTTCAGTTATAACTGGAGTTGGGAAAGTAAGCTGTGCAAGTTGTGTACAATTATTAATTAGTGAGTTTCAGCCAGATGAGTTGTTTATGACAGGAATATGTGGAAGTCTATCAAATAAGGTGAAAAATGGACATATTGTAGTAGCTCTTAATGCAATACAACACGATGTTACTGCTGCCGGTTCGGGGGAAGATGTTTTTAATTTATATAATGGTAGGACAGCACCTATTGAAACAACAAAGTGGCTTGTAAGAAGAATAAAAAAGATACGATCATATGATCCGATTCATTATGGTACATTTTTATCTGGAGATCAACGTATTCGTAGTTCAGAAATGAGATATTTACTCCATACTGTATATGGAGCATTAGCGGTTGATCAAGAAGTGGCAGCTTTTGCTTATGTGTGCCAAATCAATAACAAACCTTTTCTATGTTTAAAAGCTGCTTCAGATCAAGCGAATGATAAAACGAAAGAGGAACAAAAAATCTTTAAAATGTTAGCATGTGAACGAGCGTGTGAGCATTTAATTGCTTTTTTACGTGTATATGAGATTAATGTAGTAAATCATAGATAGTAAGAGGGGTTAATATTGGAAAGTACAAATAAAATAGCTATTTTGGGTGCAAACGGAAAAGCGGGGAAATTCCTTGTAAAAGAAGCGCTAGATAAGGGGTATCAAGTAAAAATATTAACAAGAAATTCTAATAATATCAAAATAACAAATGAAAATATAGAGATCATTAATGGAGATGCACGTGATTTTGCTTCAATACGCAAATTACTTAAAGGGTGTGGAGCTGTAATTAATGCAGTAGGTCAACCCAAAAATGAATCTTATATTTTTAGCACAGTAACGAAGCATATTTTAGAAGCAATGAAGGAGTTTGAAATAAAAAGATATATTGTAATTTCCGGAGGCTCTTTAAATGTTACAGGAGATCAAAAGGGAGTTGTAAATAAAATAGGAGCTATCTTATTTAAAGTTTTTTTATCAAAAATGATGCAAGATAAATATAAAGAATTACAAATTATCCAAAGTAGTGAAGTAGATTGGACAATTGTTAGATTACCATTTGTTATAGAGGGAAATGGTATTGGACGTATAAACGAGAGTCTAGTAGATATGCCAGGAATCAAAATTCAAAATAGTGATATTGCACCATTTGTTATAAAACAAATTAATAGTGACAGATATGTAGGGAAGTGCCCGTTTATTTCAAATTAAATGGTAGGATTAAAAATTAAAGAATGATGGGTAGAGTGGAGCTAGTACATTTTATGTATTTGAATGTTAAGTTTAACACGAGTAAGTGGGGGTAATTTTATATGATTCAATACAAAAGGTGCAGTGAAGTAAGTATAGATTTAGTATATGAAGCTTTTAGAGATGGCTTTTCAGATTACATTATTAAAATGGAAGTTTCAAAGGAAGATTTTATAAAAAGATTTTTTGGAGCTGAAGGGAATTCACTAAAACATTCATTTGTTGCTTTAGACGGTAATAAATCTGTTGGTGTAATACTTGGCGGGATAAAGGATTATGAAAACATAAAAACAATGCGCTGCGGAACATTAGCAGTTCATCCGAATTACCGTGGTATTGGTGTGAGTCAAAAGTTATTTGAACTGCATAAAGATGAAGCGATTCAAAACGGGTGTAAGCAACTTTTTCTTGAAGTCATTGTAGGTAATGACCGGGCGATTCGTTTTTATAATAAATTAGGCTATGAAAAAGTGTACGATCTATCTTATTATAATTTAAAAGATATGACTAAAATAATACATAAAGAATGTAAGGGAATTGAAGTAAAACAATTAGAATTCCCTGCTTTTAAAGTTGAAATTCAGAAATGGTTACACTTCCATATAAACTGGCAAAATGATATGGATTATATCGAAAAAACAAATCATACATTTTATGGCGCATATGTCGATAATGATTTAAAAGGTTCTATATGTATAAATGAACAAGGTAAAATTAGTTTTATTTTCATAGACAAAGAGTATAGAAATCGTGGTATTGGATCAAAATTATTACAAGTAGCAAGAGATGAGTTGAATTTAGAAAGCTTATTAATTAGTTTTCCAAACAACAGTTTACTGGAAGGGTTTTTAAAGAAAACTGGATTTGAAAAGAATTCTTTAGCACAATATGAAATGTATGTATTACTGTAAAAAGCGAAAGAAGTTATTCTTTCGCTTTTTATTTTTGTACTATACTGATATTTTACTTTGTATAATATTCTTTTTTTATGTAGAATAGATAGGATGGGAGGGGATAAAATGAATAACGGATTAAAGCTTAAGATTGTTGAGTTGCATTGTTTCGTTCAAAAGACTTATTCTGATATGAAAATAGCATGTGATATTGCTATTTATCAAGAAAACACTTCTAAATATTTAGTTTCATTAGGATTTTTAAATAAATCATATATGACTTATATAGAAGCAAGAAGATTTTATCGTGAAAATGAAGAACTTGTAAGTGTAGAATTTGATAATTTCTTTGATACATATGATATATTAGAACAGGAGTTAAAAAAAGTTATTTCAACTGAAGATAAGAATCCTTCATTGTTACATAGTAGATTTGATCAGTTTCAGCAGAAAGTTGAAAATATAAATGACCTAATAAAAGTATTGCAAAATGCTCGTTAATGAATGCTTTTTTCTGTTTATATAGAAATTATGCATTAAAAATATATTAGGGATATTACATATTGAAGGGATGACTTTTGTTGATTACAAAAGTCATCTTTTTATGATAGGAATAAATTGTATGGATTTTAGCAGTTTCATATTTTAGAAAATTATACGAGGAAAATAACATGAAAAATAAAAAAGAAATAGCTATAGTTGCATTAACAACAGGATTAGCTTTAGCAAGTGTAACACCATATGGGGTAGGTTATGCAGAGGAAACGGTTCAAATGCAAGTTGATGTTCAAGAGGATTCGTTTCGTACCGGTGAACTTACACAACCATCACAAAAGACGCCAGAGAATGTAGTGAAAGATGCACTTAAGGAAAAGACGGAGCATGCTTTGTCTCCAAAACAAGTTAGTGGAGACAAAGGGGTAGATTACAAGGTTCTTCAAAAACGTAGTTCATATGATGGGACGACACTTTTGCGTATGCAACAAATATATGAAGGAAAAGAAGTATATGGACATCAATTGACTGCTCATGTAGATAAAAAAGGTGTTATTAAAAGTGTTTCAGGAGACAGCGCACAAAATTTAGCAAAAGAAGATTTAAAGAATCCTATTAATTTATCAAAAGAAGAAGCAAAACAATATATTTATACGAAGTATGGAAAGGATATTCAATTTATTTCTGAGGCAGAAGTTAAGGAAGTTATTTTTGTTGATGAAAATCGTGGGCAGGCTACAAATGCATATCAAGTTACATTTGCAGCTGCCACACCAAACTATGTATCTGGAACTTATTTAGTGGATGCTCATAGTGGTGATATGTTGAAAAATATGGTACAAGAATCAAGTTTAAAAGTAAGTGAAGAGCATCTTGAATCTTTAAAGGAGAGTAAAAAAAGCAATTCCATAGCATTAACTGGAACAGGAAAAGATGACTTAGGTATAACCCGCTCATTTGGTATTTCTGAGCAAAGTAACGGAAAATATGTACTTGCTGATTATACAAGAGGGCAAGGAATTGAGACGTATGATGTAAATTATAGAGATATTAATTTTGAAGAAAAATATTATCCTGGTATATTAGCAACTAGTACTTCAACAACGTTTAATGATCCAAAGGCGGTAAGTGCTCATTTCTTAGCAACAAAGGTATATGATTTCTATAAAGACAAATATAAACGTAATAGTTTTGATAATAAGGGGAAAAAAGTAGTATCAGTTGTACATGCATGGCATTCAGGAGAAACAAATGATCCTAAAAATTGGGGGAATGCATTTAGTGCTAATATTAACAATGTTAGTATGCTTATATATGGTGATCCAATGGTTAGAGCGTTTGACATAGCGGGCCATGAATTTACACATGCGGTTACATCTAGCGAATCTAATCTTGAATTCTTTGGGGAATCGGGGGCAATTAACGAGGCATTATCTGATATTATGGGAACGGCTATTGAGAAATACATAAATAATGGGGAATTTAATTGGACAATAGGAGAACAAAGTGGATTAGTTCTCCGTAATATGAAAAATCCATCTTCAGTCAAATTTTTTGATGGAGTACCGTATCCGGATGATTATAGTAAATTCAGTAATTTAAACGGAGAGGATAATGAGGGCGTTCATTTTAATTCAAGTATTATTAATAAAGTCGCGTATTTAATTGCACAAGGTGGTACTCATAACGGTGTAAATGTAAATGGTATTGGTGAAGATAAAATGTTTGATATTTTCTATTATGCAAATACTGATGAATTGAACATGACTTCTAATTTCTCTGAATTAAGATTAGCGTGTCTTAAAGTTGCAACAAATAAATATGGGGCAAATTCCATTGAGGTTGAAACGGTCCAAAAAGCTTTTGATGCAGCAAAAATTAAAGGACCAGTGAAAGAAAACGAAAAAACTGAGGCAAACCAAGTCCCAGAGCTAACAGTACCGTCAACAATTACACTACGTGTCGGTGATAAGTTTGACCCAATGAGCAATATAAAAGCTATTGATAAAGAAGATGGTGATTTAACAACTCGAGTAGAACATAAAGGTGATGTAGACACTTCTAAACCAGGCAAATACATTGTGGAGTACTCTGTCGTTGATTCTCAAGGTGGGAAAGCAACGGTAACACAGACTGTAATTGTAGAGGGAGATGGAGAAACATCAAATCTAAAACCTACATTAACAGTTCCTATTGCAGCGACAATTACTGTAGGAGAATCATTCGATCCGATGGCAAAAGTAAAAGCTATTGATAAAGAAGACGGCGATCTTACTTCTAAAGTAAAAGTTGAGGGGGAAGTAGATACCTCTAAAGTCGGTACTTACATAGTAACGTATACAGTTACAAATTCTAAAGGCCATGAAGAAATTGCGAAACAAACTGTAACGGTCAAAGGTAGAGAAGAAGTTAAGAATGACATACCAATACTAAAAGTACCTTCTACAACTACAATTACTAAGGGAGATGAATTCAATCCAACGGCAGGAATATCCGTTATGGATAAAGAGGATGGTGATCTTACTTCTAAAGTAGTGTATGAAGGAACTGTAGATACATCTAAAGCTGGTACTTTTGGAATAATATATAGTGTCACAGATTCTGTAGGTAATAAGGTACACGCAATACAAAAAGTATTAGTGAAGGATACAGACGCTAGCAAAGCTAAAGGTAGTACTAATAACAGTAATAACGGTAATATCCAAAACAACAGTAATTCCGATAAAAAAGAATCTACATATAAAGAGCTTCCAAACACGGGGGGCAGTACAACTAACAGTACAACAATGGGTTTATGGATGGTTTTTGCAGGTATAGTGTTCACTTTAGTTCGCAAATTTAGAAAAATATAAAAGTAGATAGTACAGCTTATTCGTTTGAAGAATAGAGTACAAAAATAATTGTGCATCATGAACTGTTTCCATAACTCATTTTTGTTAAAGCAATCACCATTTTTTCTTAATTTATTTTAGAAGGTAGAATAATAGTAAACATAGAATATATTAATAATTAAAATGTTTACGAGGTGAAGGTGATGGCAATAAAACAAGACGAAATTAAAGTAGTAGTTGGAGCAGGGATGTTTAATAATAATCCAGGGTGGATACAAACGCAAGAAGATGAACTTAATTTATTAGATAAAGCTACGTGGGAAGAAAGATTTGAATACAATTCTATTTCAGCTATCTTAGCTGAGCATGTATGGGAACACCTTACGTTTGAAGAAGGTGTAAGAGCTGCTGAAATTTGCTATGAATTTTTAAAGCAAGAGGGGCATATTCGGTGCGGTGTTCCTGATGCATTTTTCCGAGATGAGGCGTACCAAAAGATAGTTCAAATAGGTGGACCTGGCCCAAAAGATCACCCAGCAGCAAGTCATAAAATTGTCCATACCTATAAAACACTAACGAAAATGTTTGAAACTGCTGGATTTGAGGTAGTTTTACTTGAATATTGTGATGAAAATGGTCAGTTTTATTATAATGAATGGGATGCAAACGACGGTGTTATTTTCCGTTCGAAAAGGTATGATCCTAGAAATAAAGGTGATAAACTTGGTTTTCCATCGTTAATTGTTGATGCGATTAAACGATAAGTTTTTCAAGTAAGTAGATTTAGTATAATAATTGCATGAGTCATAGCGTTTCTTTATATGCTGTAATTCTATGTTCGATGAAAATGAGAACGCAACATAAGGGGAATGCCTTAAAGTTACATAATATGAATTAAATTGAGCATAAGAAATATAATACTAATTATAAAATTGGCAGAAAGTAGTCTTTCTGCTTTTTATTTTGCAAAGGGGATGAATATACTATGCAACCTATAAAACAAGTGGCATTAATGTACAGAGATAATAAAGTTGTTTAATTTACAATAAAGTTATTTAAAAAATAATATAGTTGTTTAAAAATCCTTCTACTAACGAGGCAAGTTAGTGGAAGAAATAGCAAGTGGGTTTAACTAGGAGAAGTGTCGATGACATTACAGAAGACACCGAGGTGTCTTCTGTTTTTTTAAATTAAGGATATCGATAAATTAAGATTTATTTACTTAACATTGTACTTATTTTCGGACCGAGGCATCTAATCGGTGAGTATATACAAACCAAGTAATGCTTGCTGTTAATAATGTTGACGAAATTAAAGCTGTAAGAACACTATATGTTTGCCAAATAAGTATCGTTGACCAATCGAAGGCAAAAAACATTATACACTGGGCAATCGTAGCGATTAGGAAAATAATTGTTACGATTGTTCTCTTTTTTGTCATTGGCTGCTGCTCATTCGTTTTCCCTTTTCTTAATCCTAAGAAAAATAACAGAACGGCTAATAGGCAAAGAATAATTGTGGTGGACGACAAAATGATGTCCAAAAGCTGTGTGCCACTTATCTCATATGACTGAGTTAGATTGCCGTTTAATATATTTTTAACTTGTAGTACCAGGTTTATATTGGTATTTGCGCCGTTGCTCAGTAAGCAGATGGCTGTTCTTTCATTTGGCAGTATGGCTACTTTGGTACTAAAATTTGGATTACCCCCAGTGTGTTCTATAAACGTTTGTTCGGCGTTTACCGACCAACCTGCCGCATAATACATATCATTGACAGCTGAAACAGACATATCACCCCTATGTGATTTTTCGATGGCCCTGTGAAATATTTCGGGTATGTCCTGCACGATACCCATCTGTATGCCCATCCAACGCGCCATATCTTTTGTATTAGAAATGATATAGCCGGCAGGTTTATTCCCAGCATAATCCGGAGCGTTAAATGGAGTTGTTATAAAAAAGGAAGAACGGTAGCCCTGTGCTAACTGTCCAGTGGCTTGTGCATCTTCTTTATAAACATACGTCTGGTGAAGACCTAAGGGTAGAAATACCTGTTCCTTCATAAAGTCTTCATAGCTTTGTCGTGATACAATCTCAATAACCAAACCCAATACGTCATAATTAACGGTTCCATAGTTATATTGTTCACCGGGAGAGAACGCCAATTCTGCATCTACCAGCGTTTCCACAGTCTTTTGCAACATATCAGGCGTATTACCTTGTGGAATATTTTGAGTATGTCTAATATTTGTTAGGCCGCTGGTATGGTGAAGAAAGTTATTTAGTGTAAGGTTTTGCATATCAACAGGTTTGCCTTGATACTTTAACGTAAACCAAGGTAAATATTTTTGGATAGGGTCAGTCATTGATAGCAGCCCTTGCTCTTCCAATAGCAAAATCCCCATACCAGTAAAAGCTTTACTCACCGAGGCCAACTCATAGAGTGTATTTTCACTTGCAGACAGTCCCTTTTCAAGATCTGCATACCCAGAAGAAAAGTAGAACACTTCACCATCAGCAAGTATTGAGAGTGACATTCCAGGCACACCTGACGTACGACAGGCATCATCTAGCAATGCTTGTATTGCCACAGATTTCGAATCTGACAACGCATAACTTTGTGTTGCGAATCCTGAGAATAATATAAATATCGTTAATACAAAAACAATAGTCTTTTTCATACACTCTCCTTTCTGAAGAATTATAAGGGTATAAATAACTTATTTTTATAACTATAAGCTGAATTCTGATTTATATTTATCTATATAATATCAAATAATTGTGAAGAGTTACACTTAAAGTAACGGGGGCGTTAGTTTAATAAGAAGTAAACAACTTTATTATTCATTTTTTAAGCATTACATAAGCAGATGGATATAATTTGAAACAACTTTAAAGAGCCTTGCTGCATATAGAATGTAGTAAGGCTCTTATCTTTTTTAATCAAAATTCAATAACTTTATTATCACTATACAATTAACATGTATTACTCATGATCCAACAGGCAGCTTATTATTTGCAATAAAAGAATTAAAAGAGGAATTGTCAAACTTAAATTATGATGAGAAATATATAACAATTAGTAATGTAACACCAAAAGAGATTGTAAAAGAACTAGAGGAAAGTAACTTCTATATAAATATAGTAGAAAAATTAGGTGTAGGGAATGCACGTAGGGATTCTTTAAAGTTTGTTAGTAACTATGATTATGATTATGATTACTATCACTATTGTGACTTTGATCGTTTGCTAACTTGGATTAAAGAATATCCAGCTGAACTTAATTCCTTCATTCAGAATATAGTAGATGTAGATTACTTAATCATTGGCAGAACAGAAAAAGCTTTTCAGACACATCCTGAAGAATGGCAAGTTACAGAATCAGTATCAAATAAAATTATGTCATTACAATTAGAGAAACAAGTAGATATTACAGCTGGTTCATGTGCGTTATCAAAACGAGCAATGGATTACATAATAAAATATTCTAAATGCAGAATGACTGATGGAGAATGGCCGATGATTATAAATACTTTTACAGATTTTAATATTGGTTACATTGCAGTAGAAGGTTTAAAATACGTGAACAAGCTTAACCAAGATAATCTAGTTGATCCGATAAAAGCATGGTCAACTAGATTAGAGCTCTCATATATAATAAGTCAATCCATTTTGGAGCTAACAAAAACCTTTTAAATTAATGGGGTGTAATAGTGATTTCTTTTTTAATTGAAATCATGTAAAATAAAATAAAGAACGTACATTCGCTTTTGCGAAAAGGGGGTTAATTAATAATGTTAGCAGTAATAGAGAAACAAGGTAATGAATATGTAGTGCAATTTGAGCGTTATTTTTCATATTCAATAGAAGAGGTTTGGTCTGTTTTAACAGAAAACAGTAAGCTGAAAAAATGGATGTCTAATTTACAAATCGAAAGCCTTAAAACAGGTGGAATAATCAAGTTTGATATGATGGACGGTTCATTTATAAATATCGATATTTTAGAGTGTCAAGTAAACGCAGTGCTTGAATTTACTTGGGATAAAGACTGTGTACGATTTGAAATACATAAAGAGGAAAATGATACTCTTTTACTTCTTAAAGAATACATTCATGAGTTAACAGATCATACTCCGAAAGATATAGCGGGTTGGCATATTTGTTTAGATCTTTTTTCCTCCGTACTAGAAGGGAAAGAAAAAGAATTTTCTAAAGATGAATGGAAACAGTGGTTTGAAATATATAAAGATAAGGTTCTTGAATTAAGAGCGTAATCAACTTAAAGGTTATATTCATTGTGTAATTATTATATTGCAAATATGATTTTAATGAGAAATAAGAATAGAGGTTAATATGAAGGTAAACCAATTAATTGCTAATAACATAAACAAATTAGATACAGTCATTCCATTTAATAAGTCTTTTGGAATCGCTGGTTTATCAGGATCAGGTAAAACAACTTTTTGTCAAACAATTGGTGAAGAATCAAAAAAACGATTAGTTTCTTTATTACCAAAGGCTGAATATCAATATTTATTTCCTAATATCATGGAAACGAATTTTAGTGCTATTAAGATGGAGGATATGCCTTTAGTACTTTTTCTAGGGAAATCATCAATTTCTTCTAATCCACGTTCAACGCTAGGTACTCATACTGGTGTTTTCACTGAAATTCGCGAAAAACTTGCTGACGTATTTCATCTTTCCCCTGAGGTTTTTTCATTTAATAACCAGTTAGGTTGGTGTTCTGGTTGTAAAGGCCGAGGTACTAATAAAAATATTGAGTGTAAAAAATGTAAGGGAAAACGTTATAGTGAAGAAATTGAACAACATACTATAGATTTATTTGCTAAACCACATACCATTTCAAATATTAATGATTTAAGTGTTGAGTCTATTCTTTCGCTAGCGGAAGTGTTAAATATTAGTGAAGCAAAGCAACATATATTACAAAACATAATAAATATGAACATTGGTTATTTAACATTAAATCGAATAATGGGTACGTTGTCAGGTGGAGAGTTAACACGACTATATTTAGCTGAATTCATGGCAGTAAGTGAAAATGCTGTAATTATTATTGATGAGATTTCAGTTGGACTTGATCATGGAACATTATTACAAATATTAGAAGAGATCAAGAAATTAGGGTGTAAAAATCAAATTTGGCTTATAGATCATTCAGATACAGTACTGGATACAACAGATGAGCAATTGTTCTTTGGACCTGGTAGCGGAAAATATGGTGGACAAATTGTGAAAGAATCACCAAGACCAAAATCAATACTGTGCGATCTAAATAAAGAAGTACCAACAGAATATTATACATTCCAAGAATTATATTGCCGTAATATCCAAATGGTGGAGTTTCAGATTCCTAAAAATAGGCTTGTAACAGTTACAGGAGAATCTGGTTGTGGGAAATCTACTCTTGTCAATGAATGTTTAGCTACAGATTTCTTGAAACGATATCCAAAAGATAAACTAGTTATGGTAGGGCAAGATCGAAATCAATCCATTACAAGTCGATCAACTGTAGCAACTTTTCTAGATATTAAAAAGAAACTAACAAAGTATAGTGAAGAAATTGATGATATTTTTGAGCGTTCGATTGAAGATATTATTGACGAACTTCCAAATGAAGATATTGCGTATAAACGCTTGAGCCTACTAATTAAATTAGGGCTTGGCTATTTAACATTAGAACAAAAAACACAAACATTATCAACAGGTGAGTTTCAATGTGTTCATTTAGTTTCTGAATTATTTGCAAACACTAGAAATCCACACACATTATTTATTTTTGATGAGCCTTCAAAAGGTTTATCACAAAATATTTTAAATCAATTTATAGATAGTGTTAGAGGGATATTGCAAGATGAATCAGTCTCGATCATTATGATTGAACATAATAGTTACATGCTAGAAAGCTCGGATTATATTGTAGATTTTGGGAAAAGACAGCTTGAAGCTATCAATCATCTTGAAGTAGTAAGTCATGATGATTATTATCGTCAAAAAAGCAGTGTGAATAATGTTGAGCAAATACATATTTCTTCAGCACTTAAGCATAAAGAAGGCGTTCACTATTTAGAAGAAAATCATATTAACTATTTTAAAAATGCCGAAAATGTTTATAAGGGTGGTATTTTAAAAAGTTTATCTTCAATGGCGCGTTTAATTTATGGTGAATATGAATCTGATACAATTGCACCGGTTATTGCTATTGATTTTGAGAGGCATTTATATAGTCAATATAGTTTTTTATATGAGGTTGGTGGACTAATTAATCATATTGTAGCTGCTCATCCAACTAATAAAGATACGAGAAGTTTTGATTTCTATTCACAGGACAACCATTGTCCATCTTGCTCTGGACGTCTTCAAATTGAAGTTTTCGATAAAGATATTACAATTCAAAATAAAAACGTTCCATTTTGGGATGGTTTATTCGATCCGGAAATCATGAAAGTATTAAAATTTTATCAATATGAAAAAATAGAATTTCTATTTGATGAAATTAAACATGAGCTTGGTCAAGATTTGTCAAAGAGCTATAATGAAATGTCCGAAGAAGAAAAGCATACGTTTTGGTACGGGTATTTTGAAAAATCATTTTATGATAAAAAAGGAAAGACACGCAGAACATGGGTAGGTTTTAATACGATTATTGGTGGATATATTGTTATTTCAAAAGCACCTATTAAAGAAGAAATTAAGACTTCTAAAGAAATGGTGACATGTCCAATTTGTGAAGGGACGGTTTTAAATCATCATAAACCACTTAAATTTGGCAACTCAGATATTCGTGAAATTATCAATCAGCCAGTTGATGAAGTGTTGAAAATAGTCGGTGATTTACCTGCACTTCATAAATTGAAGGATATAGTTGGTGGCGATATGAGATTGACAGAAGATGTTTCTTTATTGCCAAGAAAAGTACAAGTTGCATTGAAAATGTTTGAATTAGAACAGGCAAGCTTTTCAAACTATGAAATAGTGTTACAAAATGTCTTACCATTCTGGGATAAAATAAAAGGAAATATCGAATTCATTAGTGGTAATAATCAAGTAACTGTTTGTGATTTCCCTAATGTTTATGAAACGAGAGAAAACATGATAGATAAGTATTTCACAAATGGTAAATATAAAAAACTTACGTATGTATACGAAGCATTTGGATATAAAAAGTTAGTTACCCAAATTAATAAAATTAAAAAAGGTTATCCATGTCCATTCTGTAAAGGAAAGAAAGTTATAACGGAAGATAATTTGCATGATGGTGTCTTTAAATTAACAATTCCATGTGTAACTTGTAATGCAAGTGGTATTAATGACGAAGGACTAAAAAAAGTTGTTGAGGGTGTGGATGTAAAAACATGGTTAACTGGAAAAGTTAGTGATGTTGTGGATAAGAGCTTATTAACAGAGGCTGTTGAGCAAATACCAATTTTTAATCGTATTCGTGAATTGGATAAACGAGATATGATAGCGGTTTATGAATGTCTTGAGCGTAATCAGTAAAGTTTTATTAGCTTATGTGTTATTAACATAACTTATATAAAATGTATATTCTTTATAATATATATTAACGCAGTATGATTAATACAAGGTAATGAAAGAAGATTCAATTTCTTAATGTTAAAATTAAGGAATTGGATCTTTTATTATTTTTATGTTCCGCATACAATGTTTTTTACTAAGAAAAGAATTATGGAAAGGGAAAGGAGGAGAGATGGGAAACTAAAAAGAATAAACAGGTGATATATTATGTAATTATTATATTATAAAATAGATGAATAAGCATAAAAATAGTTCTTAGGTTATATTGTTGTTCTTATTAATCTTTTTGTTTTATTGTCTGATTTTTTAAATTTAACAGAAATATATACTTGAATGAAGTATATATTTCTGTTAAATTTATCCTATGGATAGAACAAGCTTAATTAAAGGTCATTTAGAAATGTGTGTATTATCTATTTTGTCGAAAAAGAAAAGTTATGGTTATGAGATTATGAAAGAGCTAGAGGTACACAATTTAAAGTTGAAAGGAGTAGGAAGTATTTATCCAATTCTAACTAAGTTGAAAAATCAAGAGTGGGTTAATACTTATCAAGAAGTAACAGACAGTGGTAAAGTTAGGATTTATTATGAAATTAATGAAAATGGGAGAATACGTCTTGAGAAGAAAATTAATGAGTGGTTAGAATTGCAATTGGATATTCAAACATTACTAAAAAGCGGTTTGAAAGGAGACCTTCTGAAATGAGGAATAAATTGATGGGTAAAGAAAAGCAATTTTTAACAGACGTACTTAAGGAATTAAAGCAATACGATATTAGTCTAGAAGAAAGGGAAAATATTAAGCGACAAATATTAGAACATATTCAAGAGTGTCGTGAACATGGAGAAGATAGTATAGATGATTTAGGTACATCTGAATTATTTGTTCAAGATTTTTTAGAAATAAATGAAATTGATTCACAAGTTAAAATGAAACAACTTCAAAATGAAAAGGGCAAATTCAACACATTTATGTTACGTGGCATATTCATCGCAATTATTACTTACCTCAGCTCGCAAATTATATTTTCAATATTTTTAACTGAATCATTTAATCAAAATAATAGTAAAAGTGCATTTCAGTATAATCTTTTATATCGAATATCAGAGAATCAATGGTGGAACGCATTATTAATAATGACTAGTTTGACGCTCTCTGTAGTAGTATTTATTAGCTTAGTAAGTTATAAAAAAAGAAAGCATCTAAAGTATAATGAAGAATACAACCTATAAACTGTCTCTAATTTTTATTCTTTTTAATGTATTAATATTATGTATCACACCTCCAAAAGTTTACGCTCAGCAAAATATTAAAGTTACATTAGATAAGTATATTGAAAAATTTATAAAAGAGCAGAACATTCCGGGAGCTTCTGTTGCAATTGTACATAATAAAGAAGTATTCTTCACAAAAACGATGGGGTTTACTGGAGAATCTGAAAAAAAGGTAACTAGTAAAACTCCATTTGCAATCGGCTCAATAAGTAAATCTTTAACAGCTTTAGCTATAGTGAAATTAATAGAAGATAAAAAAATAAAATTAGAGGATCCAGTTCAACGATATCTCCCTTGGTTTAAACTAAAAGATTCTCAAATATCCTCAACTATAACAATCCAACATCTACTAACTCATACAAGCGGAATCAACACATATGAAGGCTTAGCATTATCAGATAAGCAATCCAAAAGTTCTACAGCATTAAAAGAAAATGTAATGAGACTTTCAAATGTAAAAGTAACTGCTCCACCAGGTGAAAAATATCAATATAGTAATGCAAATTATATTGTGTTAGGCGCACTTATTGAAGAAGTCACAAATGAAATATATTCATCATATATGGAAAAGTATATTTTTCAGCCGTTAAATATGAATGGCGCGGCAGCAAGTAAAGAAATTGCATATGAAAAAGGCTATTTAACAGGTTATCAGTCGTGGTTTGGCATACCAAGAAAAAGTGTAGTGTCCTATGATAATGCCGGGGCACCATATGGTTATATTACCGCGAATTTGGAAGATATGATTCAATTCATTATGTTTTTGAATCGCCAAGAAAATCCTCAATTTTTAAAGCAAGAAAACATGGATCTTTATCTTTCACCACTTTATCAAACAAATTCAGAAAAAAGTTATGGTTTTGGATTAAGAACAACAAATATAAATGAAAGCGAAACGATGATTTGGCATTCAGGATCAACGCCCGATGCTCGTGCAGAAATATTTACTTTAAATAAAAGTGGCTGGAGTGGTGTGATTTTAACAAATAAAAATCATGTATTAGAAGAAACCGCACTATCAGAATTGAAAAAGGGGATTATTAGTATTTTGAATGGAGAAGAACCGGTTGATATCCCTAAAAATATACCATTAACACAAATTATTATGTTGATAGTTACACTCATACTTTTCGTAATATCAATTATGTTAATTAAAAAGTATAAACATATGAAAACTGTAAAAAAGGTAAGTTGGTTATCTATAGGGGGTCTATCGCTACTATTATCTATTACATTCATCCCACTACTTACTTATAGTACAAGTTCACCATGGCGGACGATTAAAATATTTGCGCCAGACGTAGCTTTAGTTACAAGTATTATTGTAACTTTATTAGCTGTGAACGGATTAATATCAATTCTTATAGCCTTAAGAAGGAAAAAAGTATAAGGGGAAATAATTAAAGAAATATAATTCAAGTGTTATAAACGGTTGACTCTCACACAATGTCATTGTTTAAGATAAAATTGAGCTTCGAAGTAGATGTAATTTATAGGAGGAAATCATGTTTAAAATAGGAGACTTTTCAAAACTATCTTCCATTAGTATACGTGTGTTGAGACACTACGATAAAGTGGAATTATTACAACCAGTAAAAGTCGATGAACAAAGTGGTTATCGATAATATGCAGCAGCACAGCTAAAGAAAGTAAATCAAATTCAAACATTAAAAGATATGGGATTTAATATTGCAACTATTAAAGAAATAGTTGCAAGTGAAAATATGGAAGTAATAAAATCGCAATTTGAAAATCGGAGTGCTCAAATAAAAGATGAAATGGATGGCCTCCAAAAACAATTACGTCTTCTTGAAGCCTCAATGAAATCGATGAGAGAGGATGTAGTTGAGATGAACTATCATGTTTCAATAAAAGAAATTCCAGAAAGAAATGTAGCTAGTGTTAGAAAGATTATTCCATCTTATAATCGCGAAGAGGATTTATGGGGTATATTAACGCAAGAAATACAAATGAAAAATATTAGTATTGCCCATCCGAGTTATAGTATTGCGGTTTTCCATGATCGTGAATACAAAGAAAATGATGTAGATATAGAAATACAGCTAAGTATTCTAGGGAAGCACGAAAATACAAAAGACGTTACATTTAAAAATGTGGAATCAGCTAATGTAGCTTCTATAACAGTTAATGGAAGTTATGAACAGATGACAGCTGTAAATGAAGCTGCGGCAAAATGGATTGAGACAGAAGGTTACGAATTAGCAGGCCCAATGTTTAATATTTATCATGTGAGCCCCGCGATGGAATCGGATCCTAATAAGTGGGTTACAGAAGTTTGTTATCCAGTAAAATGATGATAAAGAAAAAGGCATTATGATATGCCTTTTTTCTTTATAAATTTATCCGTAATTAAAATTAACCAGTCATATATAATTATCTTTCCTTCTATTATAGTTTTCTTATCGGACTATATAGTGCAATAAAAACTTCAACTAGCTTCGTGAAAGCAGCTAAAGCAAATACAAACACTGGATTATAAGCTGAAATAATGCCTCCTACTAATGCCCCGAGTGGCATAGCTAATCGTGTAAGTACACGTGAAAATCCTAAAACTCTCCCTTGCATATTTGATGGAACTGTTTCCTGGCGAACCGTGGCTACAATTGTATTCCATGCAATATTGCAAGTCATTGCAATACCGAAAGCAATTCCGGGAGCCAGCCAATATGTGCTCCAAAGTGCAAAAGTTAAGCCAATTGCTCCAACAAATAGGAGTAAAGGAATTAGAATGCCGCGCTGCAACCTCTTTTCTAAAGGAACTGCAATAAAGCTTCCTAAAAGACCACCTATTCCAATTAATGAATAATTAACCCCACTTTGTTCTGGGGTAAGTTGTAATGTGGATAGTAAATAATACATGAATATACCTAAAACTGCACTTGCTCCAAAGTTTCCTATCATAGCTTGAAAAGATAAAGCTAAATTTAAGTGGTCATTTTTGAGCCATTTAAATCCATTAACCAAATCAGATAGTATATTTTGAAGTGTATTTTTATCTTCGCATTTCTTGTTTACGGTTTTCATAGACGGTAATAATATCACAGCAACTAATGTTGCAATAAATGAAAGAACATTAATCCAAAGCAACTGAAAGCCGCCAATAAAAGAAATGAAGACCCCAGCTATCATTGGACCAAATAAACTAGCCAATTGATTGACCATTTGATAGAAAGAATTGGCCTTCGTTAAGGATGCTTCAGCAATTTGCGGAATGACTGTAACAGTTGTTACATCAAAAAGCATGGACATAACTGCTAACATAAAAGTAATTATGTATAAATGCCAAATTTCTAATAGATGTAATGAATGTAGTATTGGAACAAGACTTACTAAAATAATATTAGTAATATCCGCTACCAAAAGTAACTTTTTTCGATCATAACGATCAATTATTACACCAACTAAAGGACCAAATAAAACGATTGGCAATACGTTAATAGCAAATAAAGAACTCATAATGACAGCTGAACCGGTTAATTGATAGGCAATCCAAGGTAATGCAAAAGTATACAATGAGTCCCCAATTCGTGAAATGAGTAAACCAAAAATAAAAATCTTATATTCTTTAGAAAAAGTTGTCTTTACGGTAAGGCTACGTTCTTGTAAAGGTTTCACACTGTTTATACCACCTTTATGATAGAGGAATTTGAAAATCATCCGTCCAATACTTGTTATATATATAATTCTATAATTTTTTGGTGAATCCTACTTTTTGCATGTATTTTAAGGAGGAAATAAAAATGAAGAATGTAAAAGCAGTCTGTACTGTTTTATATAGTATGTATGGTTGGGGAGAGATGTAGATTATACATATAAATAAATCATAAAAATGTTATGTAAACTATATGTGCAATATGGAATATATTTTCCTTATAATTTGTATTTTATAATATATAATAGAAAGTAAGAACATTTTGGTAGTTATCGAAAGTAATTAAGGGCGGTTATTTGAAAGGAGTGATGTTTTATGAACAAACAGAAGAAAATCAAGCATGAGGTAAAAATAATTTGAGTATGCGTATCATACCTCTATAAACTACGTTCGCTCAAAGCTAGGAGCAGCGCATGATAAAAATTACAATAGGAAAAAATCAATACCCAATAACATTAGCTGAGGAACATAATTTTGATTGGTTAAAGGGGGTAGAAGTATTTACTGTTTTTGATCAGCAAGATTCAGGAAATATTAGCTTTGGTATTATTGAAAATGGACATCGTTACTTTTTGAAGTATGCCGGTGCACGTAATTTAGAGTACAAAGGTAATGTAGCGGATGCAATTCAACGATTAATGAAAGCAAAAGAAATATATGAACAAATTCAACATCCTTTACTAGTTCCATATATTAATTGTATTCAAATGCAAAATGGGTTTTGTTTAAAGTTTCATTGGATAGATGGGGAATGCATGCACAATCATTGGGACTTTACTCCGTTTGAAAAGCACCATTCACCAAATTCACCTTTTGTTAAGTTAAGACAATTATCCGTGATGGAGAGACTTAACATATTGACTCAGATTTTTGAGTTTGCAACCTATGTGGAGTCACTAGGCTATGTCATGGTTGATTTTTATGACGGTAGTATTTTATATAATTTCGAGCAATCAAAATTGATGATTTGTGATATTGATTTTTTTCAAAAAGCACCAGTGTTTAATGAAATTGGGGAGAATTTTTGGGGTACAGCTCGCTTTAAAGCACCAGAGGAATATGAACTGTATGCACAAATTACAAGCGAAACGAATGTGTATGTATTAGCTGGAATTGCTTTTGCCTTTATCGGTGGAAAAAATGATAAATGCTATGAAAAATGGGAGAGCTCACAAGAATTATATAATATATGTAAAAAAGCGCTGCATAAAGAAAAAAGTAAAAGATACCGCACTATTCAAGCGTTTTATGAAGCTTGGCATACAAATATAGAATAAATAATCAATATTCAATATTCATTTTAATTTATATGTATCAACAAAGGGGAACACATAAAATGAACGAATTAGAGTACAAAAACTTTTATGATAAAGTAGGAAGAGTAAATGGATGGGATTTTAGTAAAATAAAATGTGAAACTGTAGGAGATACATGGGATTTTTATGGAGAAGTGAAAGAAAGATGTAAACTATCAGACACTTTACTTGATGTTGGTACAGGCGGAGGAGAAAATGTACTTAATATAGCATCTTCAGCTAAATTGCTAATTGGAATTGATAATTCTAATGGCATGATTGAAACGGCACATTCCAATTTAAAAAAATCAGGTGTACAAAATGTTGAGTTTTTTTAAATGAATTCTGAAGCGTTAACGTTTCCGCTTGCCCATTTTGATATCGCTTCTAGTTGTCACGCACCATTTATAGCATCTGAATTAGCAAAAGTAATGAAACAAGGTGCTTTTTTCTTAACACAACAAGTAAGCAAACATGATAAATTAAATCTTAAGGAAGCATTTGGGCGAGGACAATGCTTAGGTGAAAGAGATGGCACATTAAAAGAAAAGTATATGAGTGAACTTATTAGTGCAGGATTTGAACTCGTGCAAGTACGTGAATATGATGTGACTGATTATTACAGAACGCCTGAAGATCTTATTTTCTTATTAAAACATACGCCTATTATTCCTAATTTTGGAGAAGAGGAAGAGGATTTTAATATTTTGCAAAAGTTCATTAAAGCTAATAGTTCTGAAAAAGGTATTCGTACGAATTCAAAAAGATTTATGATTATTGCTGTAAAATCATAATATGTTTTGTTGTAAAAGCTGCTCTTTGTTTAAGAAAAGGCAGCTTTTTTGTATGGAAACAATGCAGGATAAACTTAAATATTCATACTAAAGTTGTAGTTTTCATTTGAAAAATCCATCCTTCTGTTTGATTTTATCTATTTATAAGTGTAATACAATACAAATAGATAATAAGAAGCAAGGGGGTATGCAATGTGATTACACATATATCAGATATAAAACTACAAACGGTTTCTATAGAAGGGGTAAAACAAGTTTATAAGGACATATTATCTTTTCCAATAAAAAAAGAAACGGCATCATTTATTCAATTTAAAGTAACACCTTACACAACAATTAGTTTTCAAGAAGTGTATGAGCCAATCGCTCCAGCACATTTCGCCTTTGAAATTTCATATTCAAAATTTCATGAAACAGCAAAATGGCTTGAAAAGTCTGGGTTACTTATTGTGAAATGGAAAGATGGAAATACAATTGGTGAGGAGAACGAGCTATTCAATTTATACTTTAAAGACGGAGATGGAAATCTACTCGAAATTATCGCACATAGTTATGTTAAGGAGGATGTATTAGTACCGCAGTCACCTTTAAACATTTTATATGTAAGGGAAATTGGTCTTCCTGTTAAAAGTGTATCTGTATTTACGGAATGGTTGAAATTAAATCTCGATATGAAAACGATGGAAGATGGAGATATTTTCAACTTTGTAGTTGGCGGCACTGCATATATCGTCGCAACTTGGTGGCAGCGACCTTGGATCCCAATTGCGATGAAAGCTTTACCACCGAAAGTACATGTTTCTTTTGGAACACCAGACGTCGCATTTTTACAGCGAATCCAAAATAACTTTAAGAAAAATAGTGTACTATTTGAATGTAAACGTAATGAAGTATCATTTATTGAGCAAGGATATACATTTTCAATTGTGCATACATCAGAGTTTCATTCTGATATTCCTAAACAATTAAACTTACCGCTTTCTATTTAATGATGGAAAGCGGTAAGTTTTTTTATATTTTCGTGGAGAAGGGTTTCAGCATAATTACACTGAATTTATAGAGGAGTATAATGTATTAGCTTAATTTATAGTAAGGAGAGAAATGAATTGAATCTAGGAAATCCGATAGCAAAAGGGAACACAGCGGAAATTTATCTATATGATAATAAGATTATGAAATTATTTAAAGATTACCTCCCAAATACAGAGTCTATGAATGAAGCAAAAAAACAAAAATATGCTTATTCATGCGGGCTGCCAGTTCCAAACGTATTTGAAGTGACAAAGATACAAAATAGACAGGCAATTATTATGGAATACGTAAAAGGGGACAGTATTGGTGATCTCCTACTTAATAATCTAAATGAGGCAGAGTATTATATAAATATTTGTGTGAATGAACAAAAAAAGATTCATGCTATACATGTGAATACAGATGAAATGGAAGCAATGGGGGAAAGGCTAGAGCGTCAAATTAAATCTGTACATAAATTGGATGAAAAACAAAAGGAAAGTATATTGAATAAGTTACATTCAATCAAACTTGATCCTAGATTATGCCATGGCGATTTCCATCCATTTAATCTAATTTTAAGTGAAAAGAATGTAAGTATTATAGACTGGATAGATGCTAGTTCAGGTGACATTCGCGCAGATTTGTTTCGGACATACTTGTTGTACTCACAATCTTCGGTAGAATTAGCTGAAAAGTATTTGCATATTTATTGCAGAAATACTGGATTATCGAGAGATGAGATTTTTCAATGGGCACCTATTATTATTGCGGCTAGAATATCTGAAAATGTAACTGCTACAAACATTGAATATTTAAATGATTTGGTAGCGCAGTATTGTAATTAAAGAAAAGCTCTTCCTAAATTCATTTTTTATTATATCCGTTCTAACAATGCAAATGGATGAGTAAGGTTATTGAGATTTGTAATTGGGTATTACATTTGTAAAGAAGGAGTCCATTTTATGAAAACTGGTGAACCAATTTCAATGCATACTGAATTTGAGCAAGTTGCTCCAGCACTACAGCTTTTGAAACTATATAAGCGTTTCGGAGAATTTATTGCAGTTAATCATATTGATTTAGTTGTGCCAAGAGGATCTTTTTACGGAGTTGTTGGGCCTAATGGAGCAGGGAAAACTACATCTTTATCGATGGCCGTTGGTTTGTTACGACCAGATAGTGGGAGCGCAAAAGTTTTTGGAATTGATGTTTGGGGTAATCCAAAACAAGCTAAAACATTGATTGGGGTATTACCAGATGGGTTAGCTTTACCGGAAAGACTTACTGGTCGCGAATTATTAACATATATGGGATTATTAAGAGGAATGAGTGCTAAGGAAGTTGCTCAGCGGACAGAAGAATTACTTACAATATTAGAGTTAAATAATACTGAGGGGACTTTAGTTATTAATTATTCTACTGGTATGCGCAAGAAAATTGGCCTTGCACTTGCACTTCTTCATGCGCCGAAATTACTCGTTCTCGACGAACCGTTTGAGGCGGTAGACCCTATTTCTGCAGCTACTATCAAAAAGATTTTACAGAAATTTGTTAGTTCGGGTGGTTCTGTAGTATTTTCAAGTCACGTCATGGCGTTAGTTGAACAACTTTGTGATCACGTTGCAATTATTTCAAAAGGTAGAGTGGTTTCTTCAGGAACAATGGGAGAGGTTTGCGGTGAAGAAACCCTCGAAGACATTTTCGTTCAGTTAGTAGGGATTCCTGCTGTTAAAGGAGAGGAACTGTCTTGGTTAGTGTTTTGATTCGAATGAAGTTATCTATCCTTAAAAATTCAATGAATAGTGGTAAAGCAGTTCTTTTCATTGTTACAGGAATAATTGGCTTATTAATTGCAATTGGAACCATGCTGCTTTTTTCTTTTTATCCTACGGAACAGAACGTTTCACAAAGTATTCTATACATTACATTTGCTCTGTGGACAGTAGGGTGGGTTTTGGGTCCAATTATCGCTGGGGGAGATGGAATATTACGTTCTGAATATTTCGTGTTGCTTCCATTTACTTCTTATAAACTTGCTAGGGCGTTACTTGTTGTAGCTTTTATAGGATTAGGACCAATCGTTAGTTTAATAGCCTTCATAGGACTATTCATTTACGCAGCTAGGGTTAGCTTATCTGCAACTATAGTTGCAATTCCAGCAATTATTTTACAGTTAATATTTGTAGTATTGTTATCAAAAGTAGTAGTTAGTATTATTGGTGAGACGTTGAAATCAAGGATTGGAATGGAAGTGGGAGCAATGCTCTTTGGTTTCATTATAGCGTTTCTAAATGTGGGCTGGTATGTACTTCCTACTATTAATAAGATGACACTTAGTGATTCAACTTTACTTTACATGTTTCCGTCTAGTTGGGCGATACTCGCTGTAGAGTATGCAATTCAATCCAATTGGTTATTAGTTCTTGTTTTTTTAATTGTTCTAACAATATTATGTGGATTGCTGTTTTTTATATGGGCTACATTATTAATGAAAAGTACAGAAACTAAGAAAATCGAAGGAAGGATTACTACTAATAAACATAGAAAAGCTTTACGTTTCTTTTCAGAAACGAAAATTGGAGCAACAATTACGAAAGAATTAAAAAGTTGGAGAAGAGATCCACAACGTGGCCGTTTCCTCCGAATGGGTATTTGGATAGGGGTATTTTATGGTATTTTAGTTACAAGCGCTAATATATCGTACTTAATGCCTTGGGCAGGGATAATTATGATTGTATTCACAAGTATGTTTTCCTGTAATATATATGGTTTTGATGGGAGTGCATTATGGTTAACTTTGACGACACCTGACGCAGAACGAATTGATGTGCGTGGTCGTCAATTTGCATGGTTGATAGCAGTTGGTCCAATTGCAATTTTAGCAACAATTATTTTCACAATTTCTAGCGGGCTTACTTTCATTTATCCTTGGGTATTTACAGTAATACCAGCATTACTTGGTGGAGCAGCAGGTCTAATTATGTTATTTTCTGTATTTAACGTAGTACCGATAACTGATCCTCATCGCCGCGGGAGAGGATCAGTTATCTCAGGTGATGATATGAATGCGAGTAAAATGTTTATAACAACGTGGTTAATGATGGTGATGGTAATGGCAACAACTATACCCGCTTTGTTAGTTGTATGGCTTGGGACATTACTACATGTACAGTTCTTACAATGGCTAGGTGTGTTGACTGGCATTTGTACAGGAATGTTTTTTGCTTGGTGGTTTGGGCGAATTGCTTACTTAAAAATTGAAAAAAGTGGATCTGAATTGCTATTTGAAATGAAGAATGGCATGAAAACATTGCGTGATGATAACAAAAAGAAAGGTAACAGAAAAGCGGTTGAATTACCTAAGAAAAAACTAGCTATTGTTGTTCTTTTAGTATTTATGGGTATCTTTTTTTTGATACATCAAAGTGTAGTCCCGTTAATTTTTGAGATATTTAGTATAGATGATAAAGTTCGTCTTTTCTTTCTACCGCGCTATGTTCCACATATTGTTCGTATTCCTATAATCATCCTATTTGCTATATTAGGTATAGCATCTTTGTATAAAGCAATTTTAATTAAGAAAAAACATGGAAAGGAACATCGATTTATAAAAGACGAAATGTAGAATACCATTTAAAATAATTTGGTAATTATAGGATGTTGTTCAACTATCATTACCATGTAGTTGAACAACACTTCTGTTAAATATTAATGAGAGAACGATTAGTTTCGATCTTCATCCTATAAAGGTTCATTATCCGTACTTGTTCCTCAGTTAATTCTTCTTTATCCCAATACATATGCATTAAGCTATATTCAAAAATCTCCTTTAATTTAATAAATATAGGCAACTGGTCTATCATCTTTTTAGGCAGTTCCTTTTCCTCTTGATATCCGTCAAATATTGCTTTTGTAATAGAACGCTCATAGTCTGTTATATTCCCATTTCCAGGAAATGAATATTCTATCGCACTATAAATAGGAACTGCTAAATCAAATATGTAAAAATGTTTTTCACAGTCTTGAAAATCAATCATTGTTAAGTTTGAATTGTTTTCAACTAAAATATTTTCTAACCATAAATCTCCGTGAATTAAGCCGTAATTTGAAGTGGATTTTTGTAGCACTTTTATAGAATTTAAAACTTCAGATGCAATTTCCCTAATAGTAGTTTCTTCTTTAGGAATATACTTAACGAAATTATATTCCTCATTCTCATACCAGTCGTTAATATATTTAACCGGTTTAGCTTTTTCAAAGATTTTAGATATACGATGCAATTTTCCGATTTGTTGACCAAGTCTTTTAAATATAGTAGAATTCCATTCGCAGCTTGGTAAATGTATACCAGGAGCAGCTTTATATAATACTGTAAAAAGCTCCTTGTCTAATGTTAATTTTTCTACACGATTCCCTTGTAAAGAAGGGAGTGTTGGTGGAACATCTAAACCGTTTTCGTATAAAAAATTCGTATATGTAACTTCTTCTAATTGTTCTTCATATGTTTTGTAGTTTGTAATTCTAATGAAGTATATTCTTTGATCTGTGAGACATTCATACATCTCATTTGTTATTGGTTTAATGTTAATAAAATTCAGCGGATATTGTTCATTTATGAATTGAAGTATTTCTTTTTCTAGTTTGTTCATTGTAACGTCCTTTCTAAACTTTTATTTTTTAATTAGAGAATTAAAAAATAAAAGTTTAGAAAATTCTAGTTTCATTTTTGAAATCCTTTAAAATGAAATATGATGTAAATCGACCTTTAATAATTAGTTAGGTCTTACCAGCATACGAATGAACACTAAATTGAAAAATGAATAGAAGGTATGTCAAAATAAGATAGATAAAAATATAAAATTAATACACATATATAGATTTTACAGAATGGTTCATGTTATAAAACACAAGAAATATCAAAAGAATGAAACGCACTTCTCTTATACTTTTTATAAGGAGTGAAGGAAATGAATGAACATATACAGCCGATGATTGATTGGATTGAGCGCAATTTGAAAAAGGGATTTTCATTAGATGAATTATCTCGTTATATGGGGTATTCTCCTTATTATTGCTCTTTTAAATTTCATCAAGTAACGGGTTTCAGTATTAGACGTTATATTCTTCTTAGAAGATTATATTTATCTACAGAAGATTTAAAGAATGGTAGGAAAATAATTGAGATCGCATTGGATTACGATTACTCTTCCCAAGAAGCTTATAGTAGAGCTTTCAAAAATGTTTTTGGAATGAATCCAAGAGAATACCAACTTAGCAAAATGCCTATTCAATCATTTGTTAAACTAAATTTAAATAAAGAAGGGGCGTTTAATATGAATATTTCTAGAAAATTAGAGGTTGAACAGTTACGAAATAGGAAGAGTGAGCTATTTGATAAAGAAGTACTTAACATATTAAATGGTCAAGTTATGTATGAAGAATTTAAAAACGAAAAGTTAATGGGTGATTCTGATTATGCACCATTTAATGAGGCGATGTGTGTGAACCCCGCTACTACAAAAGTTTTTGATGACGATTTTATTAAAACAAGAGCGGAAGGACACAACAGTTCCGTAGAAAGTTATACAAAAAAGGTTATAGATCCGTTAGAAAAACTTTTTACGAAAAAGTATAAATGTATTGTCTTATGGTTTGGTGAAGATATGTTTTGCCAAATGAATCTACTTACAATACTTTCATATCTTGAACAGTCTTATTATGAAGGGAAAGTATATTTAAATAGCTTCAGAGAGGATGAATTTAAAGTAAATCAAATTGAACTTGAATTAGGAAATTATTCTTCGGTATACAATGAAGTATTAGTAAATCATAAAAAGACTTTCTATAAGGTACCACCTGTAATGTATCAGACTATAGATCTATATTTAGAAATGCTAAAAGAAGATAATGCTGTAATGAAATTTATCTCTAAAAATAAAGATTTATCAACTCAAGAATTATTAACGAAATTGTTTCATCTTTTTCCTACAATCGGATATGGAGATACTCAGTACATAGAGCTGATTAATAAAATAAAGAAGAAAACTACACCTAAAATATAGGTGTAGTTTTCTTCTTATAATTGCTCAAGTAATTCTAATTCTTTTTCTACAAATGCCATTAGTTCCTTAATTGTTTCGCCAGAAAAATCAAAACGAATTCCAGCTGCTTCATACACTCCTTTTATAGATTGCGAGCTTCCTAGTGATAATGCCTTTTTATAATTTTCTAGTGCTTGCTTTGGATCCTCTTTATATTGTTTATACATTTGTAATGCACCAAGTTGGGCGATCGCATATTCAATATAATAAAATGGTACTTCAAAAATATGGAGTACAGGTAACCAACTCGTTGCTATCCAGTTTTCGTGGCCATCAATATGTATGACGCTAGACTGATAATGTTTTTGAAGTTGTAAGTATTTTTCATTTCTTTCTTCAGAAGTATGACTTGGATTTTCATACAGCCAGTGTTGAAATTGATCGACAATAAGCATAACAGGTAAATATGAAATAACATCTTTAAAGAAGTTAATTTTTGCTTGTTTTAAATCTTTTTTGTCTGTATAGAAGGTATCCCAATAATTAAGCGAGAATAACTCCATTGTCATACTGGCTAGTTCAGCTGTTTCAGCTGGAATTTCTATATACTGTCGTATTTCTAATGGTTTTATGAGTTCGTTATGAATACTATGACCCATTTCATGTATAAAAGTGATAATATCATCTTGTGTATAATTTAAGTTCATAAAAATAAATGATAATTGTGAAGCTGGTAAGTACTCACAAAAGCCTCCAGATGCTTTTCCTTTGCGGCTTGTTAAATCAAGACAGTTATGTTTATACATTTGGTTTAAAAGTGCTGAAAATTCAACATCTAGTTTATTCAAGATATGAGTGCTCTTTTCCATTAAATCATTTTCATTTGCAATTGGTTTAAGTACTTTTTGATCTGGAGTTACAGCTGATACATCCCACGGGCGAAGCGTATCCACTTGCAGTTTCTCTTTTTTTTCTAGTAATATTTTATCTTTAAGAGGCACAACATACTTACGTATGGATTCAGCTAGTTCATAGCAATCTTTCGCTGAATAATCAAAACGCTCATATTTTTTGAACATATAATCGCGATAATTCTCTAGTTGAATATTTTTTGCTTTTTGATGACGAATTTCAATTAATTGATTTAATATGTTTTGAAGTTCTTTTTCAACAGATAAAAATTGTTCAGAAATAATGGTTTTTGCCTTTTTACGGGTGTCACGATTCGAATCTTGTAAATAGGATTGTAATTCTGTTATCGTTTTTTCTTCTCCGTCCCAAATTCCAATTAATCCTCCAGTAATTTCAAAGTACTCTGTGACTAATTTGTCTTCTTGTATTTCTAATTTGATATTTTCCTCACAAAATAACTTTTGAGCATTTTTTATTTTTGCATTCAATAAACCATATACGTTAGAATCTAATTCCATTCGAAATGGTGACTCTAAATATTTATTATCCAATAAATTTTGGTACCGCTTTAAAAGTGGCTTTACAAATTGTTGATCATGTTCAAAAGTATCTTTTATTTCTTCATCATCCGTATTACATTGAAAGGCGATATAATGTGATTTTAATTGTTCTTCGATTTCCCAAATCACTTTTGACTGCTCTTTTAACCAATTTTCAAGGTCTAGTTTTGAAGAAATCATTTTATTTAATAAAGTCGAAAGCGTTTTTTCCAATTGTAGTACATTACTAATATCAATTGTATTTACATGTTGCATTATATATCCCTCACTTTTTATTTATTCATGAAGATATTCTATTTATTAATTGTAATTTCCTTTTTAAGAGGAGAAAATGTGAAATAATGTTAAAATTTGAAATTATAGAAGGTATTTATATGTGAAAGTAAAAGTTTATCGTAAATGAAAATTTACGGAGGGAAGTGCAATGAAAAGAGGAAAGAAGTTGATTGTATTTTTATTTTCAATTGCTTTATTGTGTGCTTGTGAGTCTGAAATGGAAGAATCCAAAAGTGAAGATTCTATAGTTATGGATATTGCTACAGCGACAGTCAAGGAGGAATCTTTTTTTAGTGCTGCTATATGGGATGAAAAGGAAAGAATAGTAGATTTAGAGATTGCTGATAGCGAAGATGCTAACGAAATAAAAAAAGAAATTAATAAAAGATTGCAAATTCAAGGCATTATGTCTTATAAAGTAAATATATCTCAAAGAAACAAGGAGATTGTAAATGCAGAACATAGATGGGAGTTAGTTTTTGGACAGATATTTGATGACGTATTCAGAAAAAATGGATATGAAGGGTTTGGGATTCAGCAAATAAATTATAAAAAGAATCAACCTGTTGCTATTGATATAAAAACTAAGATTAGCAATGATGAAGTAAGGACGAGAGAACTTGGGCAGAAAATAGAAAAAGAGATTGAAGGTGTACTTAAAACAGAAGCAGTAAAGAAATGGATTGAAAATGATTCATATGCTATTGGGATTTACGATATAGATAATCGAAAAATTAACTAATTGAGGAATGAATGCTATATGGATGAAAAATCGATGTAATTAAATATAAAATTGCTGAAGGAGGTGTAAAATGTATAAGTATTTACGTATTTTTAATGATATAGAAAACATGATTCAACATGGAGAAATAAAAGAAGGAAAGAAATTACCGTCTATACGATCGCTTGTTACGCAATATGAATGTAATAAGGCGACAGTTATACGTGCACTTCATGAATTAGAAAAGCGTCACATTATATATTCTATCCCTCAAAGTGGATACTACGTTGTTCAAAAGTCAGGGAGTTTTGTAGAAAATGACGGGATAATTGATTTTGCTTCCTCAGCACCAGATCCAGATGTTTTTCCATATTTAGATTTTCAGCATTGTATGAATAAGGCAATTGATACTTATAAAAATGATTTGTTCGTATACGGAACACCGAAAGGGTTACCATCTTTAATTCCAGTCATTCAAAAACAGTTGGCAAATTATCAAGTGTTCACGAAAGAAGACAATATTTTTATAACATCAGGTGTGCAGCAGGCACTTGCAATATTAACTTCTATACCATTTCCAAATGAAAATGAAACAATATTAGTTGAACAGCCAACGTATCATTTATATATAGAATATCTAAAAATAAATAAAGTCCCTGTAATCGGTATTCAACGTACGAGTGAAGGTATTGATTTAAATGAATTGGAGCGTATTTTTCGAACTGGTAAAATAAAATTCTTTTATACAATACCAAGATATCATCATCCGCTTGGAACTTCTTATTCTAAAGGTGAGAAAGAAAAAATCGTACTATTGGCTAAGAAATATAATGTATTTATAGTAGAAGATGATTATTTAGCAGATTTAGAAACAGATTCAAAAGCCGATCCGTTATATAGCTTGGATCATAGTAATCATGTTATATATTTAAAAAGTTATTCAAAAATTATTTTTCCAGGTTTACGAGTTGGTGTAGCAGTTATTCCAACGGCTATTTCGAGTGCTTTTCATACATATAAAAAGATTTTAGATATCGATAGTCCAATGATATCCCAAGCTGCTTTAGAAATTTATATAAAGAGTGGCATGTTCGAACGCCATAAAAATAAAATTAAATCTTCCTATAATAATAGATCTAAAAAACTAGCAGAAGCATTAGAAAGAATGCATAGTGAAAACCCGCTTTTATTCACATATAAAAAGCAAAATACAATTGGAATCCATACTTGTTTAGAAGTACATAAAACAAGTATTTCGGACATGTTGATACAAAGACTAAGTGAAATACAAATCCGGATTGATTCGATTGATAAAAATTATGTGAGAGGTTTTCCGAAACAAAGACTATTAAAGTTAAACGTATCGAATGTAAAGGAAGATAGGATTGAGGAAGGAATTCGTAAAGTAGTGGAGGAAATCAAACAAGTAGAACGTCTAAATTTTCAATTTAAAAAAGAATAAATTGAATTAGGAGGTTTATTGTGAGACGCAAAATAATTCTCTTGTTTGTGTGTATCGCTGCAATAATTGGAGCTATAGTTGTGACTAATTAATATAAAAAAGAAATGCATTGCAGTTGGTAAGTATTCAAGAGGTATTATCATAGGTCAAAATAATGAACCTATATTTAATGTGAAAATTTATCCTTTTCGGCAAGAAAACTCTATCTGATTTGTGTTACGGGTGAAACCCAACAATTCAGGTGGAGATGAATTGCCGTCAGCAGGTAGGCTGAACTCTTTTGTTTCGCTCATAATAATATTTGAGGGCGAATGTTTGTTTCTTTTTTTCTTACGATATCATGTAGATAAAGAGGAAATAGATTGTAAGACAACGAAATTAGATAATGATTCTCATTCCGCTACTTGTTCCATTTCTTTCTACATATTAATTTGTCAAAAATAATTTTAATACTCCCTCTAAGAAAGGTGGTGAAAACAATGACTAGAAAGAAAGCAGTGAAAGTATTACGGAAACAAAAGAAAAGAGAAAACATGCAACGATTCACGCAGAAACAGAATATTGGACGGGCTTGCTTGACTGCAAAAGAATTTCGTTTACTTCAGCGCATGTCGCATAGTTCAAAAGCGTTGCGAAATGTTGGCTTGTACACGATGAAACAAAGTTACTTGAATCATAACAGGATGGCTACTGTCAAAGAAGTGGACACTGCCATGCAAAATGATATGAACTACTCGGGCATTCAATCAAACTCTGTTCAAGCGATTCGTAGATCCTTATTTACAGAAGTGAAGAGCTTTTTTAAGGCATTGGAACAGTGGAAGAAAAATCCCGAGAAGTTCACAGGTCGTCCGAAGTTTCCGAATTATTCTCGTTCCACTGACAAGCGAATCATTGAAATCTATCAAGTGCCAAAAGTGGATGAGAACGGGTATTGGATCATTCCAATGAATGTTGCATTCAGAAAAAAATTCGGTTCCATTCAAATACGTATGCCAAAAAACTTAAGAAATAAAAAAATCTCCTACATTGAGATTGTACCGAAGCAAAAAGGTCGGTTCTTTGAGGTGCATTATACATATGAAATGCACGTTTCTCAAATGAAGAAACCATCCACGACTACGAGTAACGCTTTGAGTTGCGATTTAGGTGTAGACAGATTAGTAAGTTGCGTAACCCATACAGGTGATGCCTTCTTAATTGATGGAAAAAAACTAAAATCCATAAATCAATACTTCAACAAAATAATATGTAACCTCCAACAGAAAAATATGAACAATGGAATTTCAAAACGTATTGTAACGAATAAAATCGCTGCACTTTGGCATAAACGAGAAAGACAAATAAACGGTTACATTGCACAAGCGCTAGGCCTATTGTTCAAAAAAGTGAAAGAATTCGATATAGATACGGTTGTCGTAGGATATAACACGGGTTGGAAACATAAATCTCATATGGGGAAAAAGAATAATCAAAAGTTTGTTCAAATCCCATTTCAAAAATTGATTGCAGCGATTGAGAATAAATGTGTAAAAGAAGGCATTCGATTTTTCAAACAAGAAGAAAGCTATACTTCAAAAGCTAGTTTTCTTGATAAGGATCCGGTTCCAGTTTGGTCTAAGGATGATAAGACACAGTATCGCTTTAGTGGCAAACGAATTACGCGTGGTCTGTATCAAAGTAAAGCAGGAACATGTATCCATGCTGATATTAATGGTGCGCTGAATATATTGAAAAAATCAGGAGTTGTAGAACTGGATGAAAATCTGAAAGTGAAAACGCAGATTCTATTAGAAGTGCAAAAACGTAAGGCTATTGCCTCACGCATAGCTTAGTGGGTGCGTCAACCATCCATGTGTACGCGGCTTGTCGGGGCTTGTAGCACACGCCGGAGTCATCTGAGTGGTGGCTTCTTCCATAAGGGAGAACCGCTCTTTTTCGAAAGGGTGGTGCAAGTGGGAAAACAATCGTTCGTTGTCAGTACCAACCAAAAACAGACTTGGGGTGTTACCATAAGGTAGCATGAATGCTAGAGCGTCAAACTGTCTAGCGATAGACGAAAAGACCTAGTGTTCGAACTCAAGCCCCCACTGAAAGGTTTTATCTCAGTGGGGGTAGTTGACGAAGGTTCTATTAAAGGTAAGGAACGCAGTATTTCAAATGCAGAAGATGAATTTGAAATACTAGATGGAGTTTGTGGTGAGATTGTATTACAATTCGTTACTCCAGATGGAGAGATCTATACGAGGAAATATGATAGGAAGCATCATATACCAAAAGTTATAAAGCTTAATTAGAAACATAAAGGTGAATAAGATGAAACCATTACGGAAAAAGTAGCAGTTGTGGTCGGAGCAACTATATATGTAACTGGATAATTATATATTTTTTAAGAGCACTCTTAGCAAAGGGTGCTCTTTTTCATCATAAATATTTACTTAGCATCTTTTTAAAGTGATTTTTATCATAATTTACATATTGTGTAGCTATATTTCGCATTGGATCTCCCGCGTAAAATCTTTCGTATAATTCGTGTCTTGATCCTAATGGGCTTCCAATAATATCCCAGGCTAACTTAAATAATTTTGTGCGTTGTTCGGCATCTATATTTGTTCCTTTAAAGTGCTTTTTTAATAAATCAGCTATTGGACTCTGGAAATCAATCGAGCTTGAAGGAAGTTGAATGAAGCCACCTGCTCCAATTAATTGTAAAATTTCTATTGCGCGGGGATAATATTTAGAACCAAGATTCCTTGCAGTTTCGATATATTTAAAGTTTGGTAAATAAGTTTTTGTTTCATTTGTACTACCTTCAACTTCTGCAGCAATTAAAAGTGCGCGAATTGTTTCGATTTGCATAATTAATTCTCCAAGTTTTTCTTGAACATGCAAATAAGTGTGAGCTCCAATTGCTTCAGCAATTTCAAAAGCAATTGCAGTTATAAATTCTAGCTTTATTAGTAATCGTACTATAGCTTGATGATAAGCTAAACTACTAGAAGCTGTATCTGATTTTATAGCCCAAATTGCTTCTGGATTATTATAAAGTAAAACACGTTCCCAAGGGACAAATACATTATCAAAGATTAATAGTGCATCCATTTCATCATACTGTGAGCTAATAGGGGAATCAACTGTGCTTGAAGTTGTATTTGCATATGGCTCTCTACAAACCATATGTAATCCTGGAGAATTGGCTGCCACGATAAGAAAGTGAGCTAAATCTTTTTGAGCGTCAGTCAGTTTTGTTAATGGGTAGATTAATAAATCATTTGAATAAGGAGAAGCAGTTCCTATCATTTTCGCACCACTTAAATAAATTCCATCAGAAGTTTCCTTTGTAACTCTTAGCAACCCTAAGTCATTTGCATTTAACATTGATTCTGTTGAGCGATTTATTTGTGGATCACGTTGGACTACACTTAAAAACAAGTGATTATCCCTAGCTTTTTCGTAATAAGATGCGATTTTATCTGGAAACTGTGCATCGAACTTTTTATAAAAATCTCTTGATACGTACCAGCCAGTAAGTCTCGATCTTGCGTAATCAGATAGTCTACTCATTACACCGTCTGTAGCATAACTCCATGTTTCAAATGCAGTTCTTCTCATTAATAATTCATTATAGGAATTCGGAACTAAAAATGATTTATGAACAAAGTCTTTCGTTTTTGGGCTCACATATCCAATAGAATCTCTCTGTTTGGGATCATCAAATAACGAAAATAAATTAGAAATGGTACATAGTGTCCCCGCAAAATTGTTGTCTGTAGTTACATCTACTTTTTTTCCATAGAGCCAAACATTTCGACCATCTTGTAAGCTCTTTATATAGTGATCCTTTAAATTTTGCATATTGCCTCCTTTTAAAGACTACTCATATATTTGTACATCTTTTAATGGTGGTGAATATACGTGGAATGTTATTGCTGTTGAATCTGTAGCATTATACATTTTATGCACAGTATCTTTTTTTACGGTGAAAATATTTCCCTCTGTAAACTCTTCAATCCGTTCGCTATTTTTTTCGTACTTAATATTTTGTAGCGTACCATTGACTATTAATATACATCCTATAGATATTCCGTGATCATGAATAAGAGTCTTTGCTTTGCTAGGAAAATTTAATACTAAAATCTCCACAAATTCAGACTTATAGATAACATTTCTTCCGTATTCAAGGTTAATTGGTGAAGTAATAAAAGGAGATATTTTATGAAGTGTAATATTTAATGATTGAATAGCGGATATTAGATTGGCCATATCGTAGTCACATAAGTTATGAAACGCTTTTTTTATGTTATGAATCAATTGCATGTAAAACTTCCTCCTAAGCATGTACAGTAAAAGAAAAAGTAATCTAATATTATATAGAGCGTAGTGAATTACATAATATTGTATTGAAACATAAAAAAAAAGTGACTTCTTTTACTTAGGAAGATTATTTAATTTTAAAATTATGGTAATTAATTCCATTAATATGATATGCTTGAACTATATACTTTTTTATTGGAAAGGTGATGAAATAAATGGCAGTTCTTTTAGTGGAAAATTTATATCAAATGTCTATTGTTTTACTAATCTTATGTTCATTTTGTTTTTATAGATATTTAAAGAAAATAAAAAGGGAAAGAAAGCTTACAGGTTTTGAAATTACGATGTATATCGTGACGCAAATTGCGTATTTCATTTGGGCGGCAACAACTTTTCTTAAAATGTTATCAGAATAGTTAATTTATGGTTAATTGTTTATTAGGTGCTGGGCAGAAATGTACGGTAAATAAAGGAAAAGGATAAAGATAGGCTTATAGATTAGGTAAATAAATATAGTCGGTATCTAGATCGATTACAATATCACTTATAATGTCTTTACAAAAAGAGCGGGGAAGACATTCATAATTATGTCGAACACAAAACAGATCGATGGCACCACCGTTAGAAATCCCCTCATGTTTTACATTCAAATACATCCTTTTTAATTTCGTAATTGAAACGCATTGTCCAGCTACATACTCATTTATACCATATCCATCAAATTCAATTATCATATTATCACTGTTGGGTGCTAGCCAACGTTATAGCTTAAATTTTAGATGAATTTATTATACATTGTTTGAAATGTAGTGAGAATATATTTTTATAAAATGTGAGGGTTATAAATGGAACAAAATAAATTAGTTTTAGAAGGACCAAAACGTCTTAAGTGGGAAACGCGCGAAATTAAGTCTATACAGAATGATGAAATTATCGTTAAAACAATTGCAGGTGCAATAAGTATTGGAGCAGAGTTACCACAGTATAAAGAATCGGATGTTTCAGATACAAATCCTATTTATCCAAGAAAAACTGGATATGAAAGTTATGGTGAAGTGATTCAAGTTGGTAATAAAGTAACGAATTTAAACATAGGCGATAAAGTAGTTTCTTTTTATGGACATGAAACGATAGGAATAGTTAAGGGGGATAAAGTAATTCGAGTTCCTAGTTATATAAAACCTAAAGTGGCGTTATTATCTATTCTTTCGTGTGATGCTGCTAAAGGAGTATTAAAACTAAATATGCGACAGGATGAAAAAGTACTTATAACTGGAATGGGAGTTATTGGTTTACTCGCTTGTTATTTTTTAAAATACTATGTAGGTGTTAAGCATGTAGATGTTGTTGAACCTAATAAAAATAGAAGAGATTTTGCAAAGAATTTTGGTGCGAAAAACACATATGAATCAGAAGAACAAATAATAGAAACATATAATTACGGTTTCGAATGTTCTGCTACAAATATCGGATTTCATACATTACAAAAAGCACTTAACAGTAATAGTGAAATATGTATACTTTCTGATGGGAATTTAGAGGAACTAACATTAACCGCTGATTTTTATGAGAAAGAACTGCGGATCATTGGTTCAAGTGACGGATATAATTATCAACAACATGCAGATTGGTTTTTTAGTCAAATAGAACAAACACCATGGATAGAAGAGATTTTTCAACATGAAATACAATATACAGGACTCATTCAATGTTTTGAGGAATTAAGTCAAGGAATAATTACCCCTTTAAAAGTATTTGTCTCATATGAATAATGAACAAAATGACCAGGTACTTGTCACATAGCCCACATATGTTTAGACACTAATATGATAGCAGAGCGCGGAGTAACATGTACGGGGATTCTTTAATAGGTACAACGGGTTGTGAAAACAGAGAATGGTTTTTGCTCTTTCATTATGTACAAATAGTATATTATCTTTCTCAATGTACATATTAAGTAAAATGTTTCATATCATGTACATAAAAGGTGGGGTAATATGGATGAAAAAAAGGGAAATGAAGAATTGATTAAATTTAAGAAACAATGGTTTAATGAAGATAATCAACCAGTGGCTGGAATAGAGTTAGCTTTACCGCCTGATATAGGCAGCATGTTAGACTCCAAATCAGTTGATGATGAAAGTGAAGAAAGTAATAATGAATAAGTTTAATCTATATGCATCCATTCGGGTGCTTTTTCTTTTTTTGACAATGGAAGATGGACCATCAAATCCTTGTTGAAAAAAGGTTGATTAAAATAGGTTCTTTTTCAGTATATATAAGTTTGATTTTTACAAAAAAGTTTAATTAAAATACATTTAGAATGCTATATGAAATGGGAATGCTAGTAACATTCACCATTAAAGGATTGGGCTATTATGAATATGATTTTTGAAAGCATTATTTTAATTCTGACTGGGATTATTGCATTAAAAATGACAGGTAGTAAATCTGTTAGCCAAATGACAAGAGCTGAAATTATTATAGTAGTATCAATTGCACGTATTATTGTGGAGCCTGTATTAAGTAGGAAAGTAGGCCCATCTATATTTGCAGCTGTAATATTTGCAGGCGTCCTTCTTATCATTCATTTCTTTGAATTGAAATCAAAGAAGATGGAACAATTCCTAAATGGCAGTAGCATTATAGTAGTAGAAAATGGAGAGATTGTAAAAGAGAATTTGATGAAGGCGAAAATGTCGGAACAACAACTATATATGCAATTAAGAGAAAAAGGAATTCATGATCTGAAGAGCTTACAGCAAGTTACAGCTGAGCCGAATGGACGTATTGGTTATCAATTAATAGAGAAAGCTCAACCGCTAACTTTAGAAATGTTAGAAAAAGTAATAGATCAGCACAAAATAAAAAGATAATTTCTTATGTGAAATGCCAATATCTAATTGAATTATTGGCATTTTTTCTTTTTTTTAAATGTAAAAGTTAATATTTAGAATAGATATTCAGCCAATCTTTAAATTAGATATAGGCTTATTAATATGATATATTCAATGGACCTATAGTGACTGTGGTGAAAAAAGCAATAGGTCTTTCATGTGATATTAAACATGAGATAAAAATAAGGAGATAGAAACATAATGGAATTTTGGGAATCAAGTTTTATTGAGAAACAAACGATGTGGGGTTTTGAACCTACAGAATCTGCAATTTTGGCAAAAGATTTTTTTCTAGAAAAGAACGTTAAGGACATATTAGTTCCGGGTATTGGTTATGGAAGAAACGCGAAGGTATTTATCGAAAATAGTATAAATGTAACAGGTATTGAAATTTCGAAAACAGCGATCGATTTAGCAAGAGAAAACGGACTAGAAGATGTTAGTATTTATCACGGTTCGGTAAACGAAATGCCTTTTGATAATAAACTGTATGATGGGATCTTTAGTCATGCTCTTCTTCATTTGTTGAATGATCAGGAAAGAGAGGGATTTATTGAAAATTGTTATAATCAGTTAAAACCAGGTGCATATATGGTTTTTACAACTGTTTCTAAAAAAGCTCCAATGTACGGAAAAGGAAAACAGTTGGATAAAGATTATTATGAGATAATGGAAGGCGTAAAAATGTTCTTCTATGATTCTGAATCTATAAAAAAAGATTTTAATCAATATGGATTAGTACAAGTTTCGGAAATTGATGAACCAAATAAGAACATGGCAAATAAACCTTCAATCAACTTTTTAACGATAAAATGTAAGAAAGAACTATAACTAAAAGTTATTAAGAATGATTAAATATGTTTATATATTAATTATGCACAAATAAAGAGGACAAGCATATAATAGAAATACCTTTTAACTTTAAGTAACCTTAACTTTCGTTAATAGGGTATCTCAAAATCCCCAAAAGAGCACTTGCGGAAACAAGTGCTCTTTTATTTTTTGTTTATTTAAGATGAATAAATTTCGTTAAATCAATATGGGATTTTAAGCTATTATTTTATATAAAGTGGTAAAATAAATAGGGGGAATATTTAAGGGGGCGGGATATTTGAAACTAAAAGAGCTGGCGAATTTGTTATTGATTAAAGAAACTATTGGCAATATGGATGTAGAAATTACGGGGTTAGAAATGGATTCTAGAAAGATAACTGATGGAGATCTATTTATATGTGTATCAGGTATCGATGGTTTTCTTGAAGATCGACATCAATTTGTTGAAGATGCAGTGAAGAATGGTGCTGTAGCGCTAATTGTAGAAAGGGATGTAAATATTGAGATGCCTAAAATAATTGTTAAAGATGCTAGATATGCTATGGCAGTTATTGCGTCACACTTCTATGGTTATCCATCTAATAAAATGAAGCTAATTGGAATTACAGGTACAAATGGAAAAACAACTACTTCCTATTTACTTGAAAAAATTTTAAGTGATTATGGATATCACACGGGGCTCATGGGGAATAACGGAGTGAAAGTTGATTCAAAATGGTATCCTACTGATATTAATACGCAAGAACCTCCAACACTTCAACGGAATTTGCAAATGATGAAAAATCAAAATGCAGATTATTGTGTTATGGAAGTTACGTCACAAGGTTTACATATGGAAAGAGTGAAAGGGTGTAACTTTAAAATAGCTGTTTTTACAAATTTAACGCAAGATCATTTGGATTATCATGGAACATTTCATGAATATAAGCATGTAAAAGGTCTTCTTTTTTCAAGATTAGGAAATGATTTATCTACTACGGATAAAAAAATAGCTGTTTTGAATGCAGACGATCCATCGGTAGAATACTTTAAAAAAATTACTTCAGCTGAGGTTATCACATATGGAATACATAATAGAGCAGATGTTCAAGCGAAGAACATAACTTTAAGCCCAAAAGGAATTCGTTTTTTAGTTTCGTCCTTTAATGGAGAAATAGAGGTTAACCTTAATCTTGTAGGTCGTTTTAATGTTTATAATGCATTAGCAGCAATAACAGTTGCAATGGTTGAAGGTATTCCGCTTACAAACATTTGTGATAGCTTATCTAACTTAAAGAGTATTGAAGGTAGAATGGAAATCATAGATGAAAATCAAGATTTTCTTGTAATAGTGGACTATGCTCATACACCGGATGCGTTAGAAAATGTTCTCTCTACAATTAGCGAGTTTTCAAAAGGTAAAGTTATTACTGTTTTCGGTTGTGGTGGAGATAGAGACACAAAAAAACGATCTATAATGGGCGGAATTGCTGGAAGTTATAGTGATTTTGTTTTTATTACTTCTGATAATCCGCGTTCGGAAGATCCGCAGGCAATAATGAAAGATATTGAAAAAGGATTTTCGCAAAATAATAATTTGAATTATAAAGTAGAAGTAGATCGTGAACTTGCAATAACTCACGCAATAAACATGGCATCTTCTAATGATATCGTTTTGATTGCAGGGAAAGGGCATGAAACGTATCAAATTTTAAAAGATTCAACTATTCATTTTGATGATAAAGAAAAAGCTCGACAAGCAATTATTAACAAATGAATTTAATTAATAGCTTAATAGTATTTCTAATAAAAATAATGTTTTAGATAAAGCCAAAACTAATAACGAAGCAATTTTTTGAAGAATTGATCATTGAAAGGTAAGGGTGTTTCTCTAAATATATGAGGGGAAAACCTTACCTTTTATAGTTTTATTTCTGAAAAATAAATGTTATAGCATTTGTTTTTAATTGAATATGCCTTTCATCGCGAACAATATCATAGACTAATTCTTTTATTTCAACTTTAATTTCTTTCTATTCCTTATAAATACTTTTTAATAGATATATCATATCTTCAGTAGGAAGGTTAATTTCAATTAAAGCATCTAATTCTTCATTTGTATGTAAGTCAATTTCTTGTATGTTCGAGTTAATAATTAAACAATTAATACCGCCGTTTGTTGTACCTTTTTTCATAGAATGGAGCACGTGTTTTAAATCTTCTTCTGACTCAACATGCTCTAAACTGGATACTGCAACGATATAATCATAAGTATTAGGTTGAATGTAGTAGTTTTCAATTGCTGCTTGTTCTGTTTTAATATTATTAATTACACCATATTCTTTACTATAAGTTTGTAATTTTGTTAAAGCGGAATGAAGTAAATCCACACATGTAACAGCACCACTAGTATTTTGAATTTTTTGGGCAATTGGAATACTATTTCTTCCAACGCCAGAGCCGAGATCAAGTACTTGCAAGTTGTTTTTTTCTTCGAAATAATCCATCAAATCCATAACTGTTTTAACCGGTTTGTAAAGCCAAGAACCAGTTTCAAATAGTTTGTATTGTTCATAGCAAAGGTCATGATATTTCTTTTCTTCTTGTCTTATGTAATTGAGACGATTCATATTGTTTCAGCTCCAATATTATTATTGCGAAATGAATGGGTAGGACAACCTTTTATATTTGTTTGAATTCGAAAAATACCACCAGCATGTGGATATTCTTTTAATTCGTTATTTGTCATTCTTGTTCTGGCTGTTGTAACATATAGGTCTGTTAAATTAGGTCCTCCAAATGTACACGAGGTTACATATAGCGCTGGAATTGGGATGCTTAATATTCGTTCTCCAGTTGAAGGATTCCATCTAGTAATCTTTGAACCTCCCCAATGAGCAATCCATAAACAACCTTCCTTGTCAATTGTCATACCATCAGGTAGACCGTCATTTTCGGGGAAAATGATTACATCATTTGGATTACGAATTTCTCCAGTACAAATATTATAATGAAAACGAACTACTTTTTTAGTAGGTGTATCAATATAGTAAAGGTATGTATAATCAGGTGACCAAGCGATGCCATTTGATGTATTTACATGTGAAACTTTTTTCTCTACCTTGAAACTATTATTTAAACAATACAAGGAACCTGCAGCATTAATACCGTATGTATCTGTAGTACCTGCCCAAAAACGTCCTGCTGGATCGCATTTTCCATCGTTAAAACGATTATCAAATAAATGTGGTTCAGGGTCAAAAATATGTGTCAGTTTTTCTGTTTTTATATTAATAGAATAAAAGCCATTTTCCATAGCTAGGAGTAGTACGTCATCTAAATATGGAACAACACAGCCAATTTGTTGATTGAGAGCAATTACTCGGTTTGTATTAACGGTAGGGCTAAATATGCATAATTGTTTCTCCACAATATCAACCCAGTATAAAAGTTGCTTTTTTTCATCCCAACATGGTCCTTCAGCTAAACTTGCTTTCGCATCTAAAACTAATTCTATAGTACTGTCCAAGATGTTCACCTCGCTTTATAAGATATTTATATAATTCGATAAGAATAGAGGTAAACCTTTTAATCAGAAGATATTAAGATTTGTACTATGGAAAAGTGATTTTCTCGAGTGATTAAAAAATGTATAAACATGGAGAGGAAAATGCATATGATGTTTTATGAAATTGTTTGCTTTTCTTGTAAAAATATATTTCGTGTGTATGAAGGTAGTGAAAAATATAAGCGATTTAAAGAGAAACCAAAAGGGTTATATTGTTGTGATGAGTGTAGCCACAAAATTCAATTAGAAGCGATAAAGAATTTTTTTAGATAATTACACTGTTTTATTTCGGAAAAGTTTGACAATAAAACCATTTTAAATTATCATATGAAAAAACTAATATTTAAAATGGCATGGAAGAGAAGAGTAGTTAAGAAAGAATACATACAGAGAGCTCTGGTAGCTGAGAAAGAGCGGTATACATCTTAACGAAAAAAGACTTGGAGCTGCGCAAGGAACTAATTTATTTAGGGATGGTGCGACGGGTTCTCCCGTTATAGAGATAGGGTATAAGCTATTTTGCCGTACCTGAAGAGGTTAGTATGGCGACATATTAACAAACTGAGGTGGTACCGCGAAGCTAATAACTCTCGTCCTCAAGATGAATAATCTTGGGGGTGGGAGTTTTTTTATTGCAAAAAAATGAAAATGTGAGAACAAAAATATAATTGAGGTGAGTAGTATATGCATTGGGCGTATGAAGTAGCAAATGAATTAATTAGAAAACATCCAAACAAGGAAACTTTTGTTTGCGCATCTGGAATTAGTCCATCAGGTTCTATTCATATTGGAAACTTTAGTGAAATCGTAACGACTTATTTTGTTGTAAGGGCACTTCAAGATTTAGGGAAAAAGGCGCGTTTTATATTTTCATGGGATGATTACGACAGGTTTAGAAAAGTTCCTAAAAATATTGATCCATCTTTTATAAAGTATATCGGTATGCCATACTGTAATATACCAGATCCGTATGGATGTCATAATTCATATGCTGATCATTTTGAAAAAGAGTTTGAGGAATCTCTTCAAGCATTTGGAATTGAAGTAGAATTTATTTATCAACATGATGAATACAGGAGCGGAAGGTATAACAAAAGCATATTGGAGGCTTTATATAAAAGAAAAGAAATATATGATATTTTAATGAGTTTTAAAACAGGAGAATGTAGTGAAGAAGAGCGAGATGGCTTTTATCCGGTTACATTATATTGTGAGAAATGCGGGAAAGATGCCACAACGATTACGCATTTTGATGAAGGATTAAAAACAGTTCGGTATGAATGTGAATGTGGAAATCAAAATGAATTATCTATACTAAATACAAATAATATGAAATTGAATTGGAAAATCGATTGGCCGATGAGATGGATGATAGAGGATGTTGTTTTTGAACCAGGCGGAAGAGATCATTCATCAGAAACGGGTAGTTATAATGTATCAAAAGAAATTGCGAGAAAAATATTTAATCGTGAAGCGCCTCATTACGTTGCTTACGATTTCATTGGTATTAAAGGGAATCATGAAAAAATGTCTAGTTCTTCAGGGAATAGTATTACACCTAGCGAGTTGCTAAAAGTGTATTTGCCCGAAGTGATTCTATTTATGTTTGCAAAATATAGGCCAGACTCAGCGTTTCATATCGGTCTTGATGAAGATGTAATTCGCAATTATACAGAGTATGAACGATTAAAAGATAGTTATAAAAATAAAACGCTCAAAAATGAAGATTTATTTGATGCAATTAAACTTTCTAGAGTAGATAGCGGATTTAAAGAATATCCGAAATTTAATCAAGTAGCAGGAACGTTACCGCTATTAAATTTTGATTCATCTATTTTACAAGGTATATTAGACAAAATAGATAGGAATTATGCATTAGAGGATATGATAACGATAAGTAAACGTGCAGAGTATTGGGTTAGAAACTTTCAATCTGAAAAATTAATGGCGGTAAATCAAGAGAGAAATATAGAGTTTTACAACACATTAGATGAAAGACAGAAAGAATGGTTAGTAGAAGTCTGCAACATACTTCGTTCTAACAAAGATTACTCTAACTTAATGGAACAATTGTACGAGCTTTGTCATCATGAAAATAAAAAAATAATGAAAGAAAATCAAAAACAATTATTTATTATAATTTATAGGCTTATTATGAATCAGTCCAGTGGCCCTCGTATACCGTTATTAATACATGTTGTAGGTATCGAAAAATTTATCGAATTATTAGATTTCTAAAAAATAAAGGCAACGCAAGTACTCAGCTAAGTACTTGCGTTGCGAATTTTACTAACGTGAATACATTTTCGGACATTCATCACCACTAGGTTCATAAAAACAATGGCTTTTAAACTGTCCTACAAATGGCTGGTTATACCATTGGGGTGGACAAGATCCAACTGGACGGAAATACCAAAGAGCCCATCGTGCAGGCCAGCGCCATTCACCTTGTAAAACTTTTCGTGCGATTTCTTTTTCTGACTCACGAGCGCGTTGATAAAAATATCCGTATTGCACTGCTTCGAATCCACCAGGGCTTTGATATACAGCGTCACGTACGGTACGGAGTTGTTTAAAATCTAAGCAATCACAAAATACACGATTTACTACTACGCAGCCAACAAGTTGTTCACCTTGTCGACCTTCGCCTTCAGCTTCAGCACGCATTAAACGAGCTAGTAAATCAACATCGCTTTCGTTATATGGAATAAAGGGCATAGTGATACCAACTTTCTTTACCTGTTATAGTAAAGAGTGTATGTATGAAAATAAGCTAAGTGCTTTTCTATATGTAAATTCATTAATTATTAAAAGGAGCTTTTATGAAAAAAGCTAATTAGTAATTGTAGACTAATATAAAGAGGAGAGATAATATGCATCGAATTCAGAAAGACCATATCATTTACGCAATGTCACCAGAAAATCAACCATGTATGGAAGTAGAAATTGGGAGTCGCCTTATATTTGAAACATATGATTGCTTTGAAAATCAAATTAATTCTGAAGATGTTGTGTTTCAAGAATTAGATTGGAATCGGATTAATCCAGCGACTGGTCCAGTATATATTAATGGTGCAGAACCTGGTGATATATTAGTTGTTACGATTGAAAAGATAAAAATTGCAGAGCAAGGTGTTTTAACTACAGGGGTGAATCTTGGCGTAATGGGTGAAGAGCTACATGAAAATACAGTGAAAATCGTCTCAATACATAATGAACATGTTCTGTTTTCAAATGAACTACAAATCCCGATTAATCCAATGATCGGTGTAATTGGAACAGCGCCGAAAGAAGCGAGCATTTCATGTGGCACACCGCATGATCACGGCGGGAATATGGACTGTAAAGAGATAAAAGAAGGGGCAATATTATTATTACCTGTAAATGTTCCTGGTGCTCTATTAGCATTAGGTGATTTACACGCAGCGATGGGCGATGGTGAAATTGGGGTTAGTGGAGTAGAGGTTGCTGGTGAGGTAACCGTAACAGTCCAAATTATAAAAGGGAAAAAATGGCCACTACCAATGGCTATTCAAAAAGAAAAAGTAATGACGATTGCTTCAGAAAAATTGCTAGATGATGCAGCGAATCGTGCTGTACGTAATATGGTGACATTTTTACATGAAGAATTAGAAATGTCTAAAGCTGATGCAATACTTTTATTATCAGCTGCCGGCAATTTAAAAGTTTGTCAAGTGGTTGACCCGCTGAAGACTGCTCGAATGGAATTAGGGATGAATTATGTGGAGAAATTGGGGTTTACTATGAATGAATTCCATATTAAATAAGAAATGATAGAAGAAGGATGATTTTGTATAAAAGTATCTTTTTTGATTTACGGATTATATAAAAAAAGGTAGTATTTATTTTATATAATTGAATATAAGATTGTGGATCGAAAAAGGAGTAAACACATGGTTAAAATTATGATTGTAGAAGACGATATGAAAATTGCAGAACTATTATCAACATACGTTGCGAAATATGGGTATGAAGGAATTATTGTATCGGATTTTCATAATGTATTAAATATTTTTTTAGAAGAACAACCAGAGTTAGTTTTATTAGATATTAATTTACCGAGTTTTGATGGGTACTATTGGTGTCGTCAAATTCGTGGAGTTTCTACATGTCCGATATTATTTATTTCAGCTCGTGAAGGTACGATGGATCAAGTCATGGCGCTAGAAAACGGTGGCGATGATTTCATTTCAAAGCCATTCCATTACGAAGTTGTAATGGCTAAAATTCGAAGTCATTTAAGGCGTGCTTACGGAGATTATGCACCGAAAGTAGAAGAACGGATGGTTGAGCAACAGGGTCTTTGTTTATATCCTGAAAGGCTTGTATTGAAGCTTAAGAATCAAGAAATTGATATAACGAGAAATGAAGCTATTTTATTAGAAATGTTAATGAAAAATTATCCGCGTGTTGTGAGTAGAGAAGTGTTATTAAATAAATTATGGGATAGCGAATCCTATGTTGATGATAATACATTAAGTGTAAATACGACACGTGTTCGAAAAAAGTTAAAAACGTTACATATTGAGAATGCGATTGAAACAATTCGTAGTGTTGGATATAGATTGCATATTACTTGGGATACTGGTATGGAAAAATGATAAGGCTGTTTATACGTGATCATATACCACTTATTTGCTTTACAGCGATCCAACTACTAGCCATATTCCTCGTATATTGGTTTGATGGACATAACCGTATTGCGACGGCATTGTATGCAATGTTTTTAGGTGCCTTTTTTATGGTAGGCTATTTACTATTTCGTTACTATACACATCGTTCTTTTTATGAACGTTTAGCAAACCCGATGCAATCTTTAGATGAATCGGTTCAAAAATCTGATTTTGCAGCTATATCTGCTGCTCTTCAAGACTTGCTTGAGGTACAATATCGCCATTATCAAAATCAACTCCAGATACAAGAGAGAAAAAATAATGATCATTTAACTTTTATGAATCAGTGGATTCATCAAATGAAAACACCTTTATCTGTAATAGAATTAATTACACAGGATGAAGTGGAACCACGTTTTGAAAGTATAAATGAGGAAACAGATAGGCTGAAAAAGGGATTAGAGATGGCACTGTATGTCGCACGTTTAGAAGCATTTACACAAGATTTTTATGTGGAAAGAGTACAATTACATAAAATAGTGAATGATTCTGTGCATGAACATAAACGCTTCTTTATCCGAAATTTTGTATATCCAGAGCTTAAAATTGATAAGGACATTACAGTAGAAAGTGATGCGAAATGGTTACAATTTTTAATTGGACAAATACTATCAAATGCGATTAAATATTCATCTGGTAGTAGAGAGAAGATTAGAGTAAGAGCTTGTAAGGAAGGTAATAATGTTATACTTGAAATTGCCGATAATGGCGTAGGAATACCGAAGCAAGATTTACCAAGAGTGTTTAAACCTTTCTTTACAGGAGAAAATGGTAGAGATTTTAAAGAATCAACTGGAATGGGGCTATATCTCGTATATGAAATTACGAAGCAATTAGGACATAGTGTAGAAATCCATTCAGAAGTTGGTAAAGGTACGGTTGTACGAATTAAATTTTATAATGTATAAATAAGTGATCTAGGCTAAATAACTTTGGAAATAAGTTTTTTAGCCTTATTTTATCTCGTTTTAATGGGGGCGGATTGCTCATTAAAGTCCGATTGATGAGGGATAATAATTAGTGGGTGATAAAGAAAACCCCCACTGGTTAAAGTTTAACTTTATGGCGATTATATGGAATGGTAAAAGGTCATCTTAGTATACATAATGCCACGCTAATAAATACGATTGTTAAATTAGAAGTATTTAATAAAAGTTGATGAATAGTTTTTGTAAGAAAAAAGCTATCCCTTTGAAAGAGATAGCTTCATGAATCCAGCCTATGAATAAGTGTATCAACATTAATAAGTATAATGATCAAATTCTTGATATATTTTGTGGACTATAATAGCTTTTGTTTTTTCATGATACATTATTGTAATTAAGTAAACAAACTTAATAATTTATATCCAATTAACCCTAAAATAGTGATAGGAACCATCATTAAGAAAGAAGAAATTCGATTAGCATTAGAGCGTTCTAATACAAGAATCAAGATAATCCCGACTATGACTTCGGTATATCCAACAGGTAACATGTGATTATAGTCTTCAAAATTTAAAAGAATGTGAAGTCCATCCGTTACAAAAACTCCACCAATAAGTGCACTTCCTAATTTATGAAGTGGATTTGTAGTATCTTTCCATAGAAAACCTGCAATTCCAAAGATAGTTCCTCCAATGAATGCACATGTTATCCATACAGAAATAAAATAAATAGAATGAGATACATTTTTAAATATTATTGCATAACCATAGTAGCCTAGTACCATACCGAGTAGTGCAAGGATACCAGAAAGTATAGCTGTACGCTTAGAATAACTAAAGCTAGCCACAAAAAAGGATGGAACTAACCAAACGCTTCCTAGGTTAGCTAATGAATTCCAATGTCCCGGAAGTATACCTTGCCCCAATTTCGTTAGTATACCAACAAGTATCCCTACTATAATCGGGAGGATAAAAATCCTTATAAACATATTTAACTTTGTGATTTCTAATGTCCTGTCCATAAATTCAATCCTTACATTAATATTTTCTGTAAAGATATAATAGCTTATTACAAGGGAATAATCAATAAAAATTTATCGAAAAACAATAAGTGGTTATTGGATAACGAATAAGATTTTGTTTTTATATAAAATTTATTACTGGGGAAACCTAAAGGACGTATTACAATCAATGTAATTTGTGCTTATTCAACATGAAGTTAAGGAATGATAAATAAATCTAAAAGAAAGCAATCTTTTTAACAGCACATATAATTACATTTACTCATACAGTACTAGTATGGTACAATATGGTTATTAACGACGGAAAGGAATGATGGGTGGACGATGATTAACTAATCTTATTTTTAAATGTTGAAATTCAATACATTTCAATTTCTAAAAAATAGGATTAGTCTGCCCAATTTCCATACAACGGTATTGCTATTTATGTTGCGCAATAGCTTATTTGGGTATAAATATTTTAACGACTAATCCTGCCAAATTTATTTGGGAGGATTTTTTTATTCTCCCTTAATGAAAGGGATCGGTATTATGAAAGAACTATTAAAATTAAATGATGTTTATGTTGAAATAAAGGAAAATATGTTGTTAGAGAAAATGAATGTGACAGTAAAACAAGGGGATGTTATCGGATTAATTGGTAAAAATGGTGCCGGTAAATCAACGTTACTTCAATTAATAAATGGGAAGATTGAGCCTTCAAAAGGTACTGTTGAATGGATGCAAATGAACATGACAACAGCATATGTTGAACAAGAAAAAGAATCTTTTGTTAATAAGGATATAATTGCAAAAGAAGCAGAACTTCTTGCGAAATGGGGCGTGCCAACGAATGATTTTTTTACTTTAAGTGGTGGTGAAAAGCTAAAAGTTCGATTAGCAAAAGGATTTGCTGAAAATCCTAATGTCTTAATATTAGACGAACCGACAAATCATCTAGATGAGATGAGTACGGAATTTCTTATTAAACAAATAAAAAATATGAAAGGTACAGTTATCGTCGTATCGCATGATCGATATTTTTTAGATGTTGTCGCGACTAGAATATGGTCAATTGAGGATAAAAAATTAATTGATCATAGCGGGAATTATACGAGTTATATGAAAGCACGTGAGCATAAAAGAATGACGCAGCAGCGTGAATATGAAAAACAACAAAAGAAGATAGAACAAGTAGAAACTCATATAAAAGAATTAAGCTCATGGTCACAAAAGGCACATGCGCAGTCCACAAAACAAGAAGGTGTGAAAGAGTTTTATCGTGTAAAGGCGAAGCGAATGGATGCGCAAGTAAAATCGAAACGAAAACGTCTTGAAAAAGAGCTTGAGAAAACGAAAGTTGAACGTGTGAAAGAAGATTATTCGGTTGAATTTTCTATTCAAGCGAATAAAAAAGTAGGGAAACGTTTTTTAGAAGTAAAACAATTACGGAAAGAATTTAATAATCGGCTATTATTTGAAAACGTTAATTTTACAATTCAGCACGGTGAGAAGATTGCGATTGTTGGCCCAAACGGTAGCGGGAAAACAACATTACTAAAGATGATTATGGGAGCGGAAACTGCTCAAGGCGAAATATGGATTTCACCATCAGCAAACATCGGTTATTTAACACAAGAAGTATTTGATTTACCACTTGATAAAACACCAGAAGATTTATTTTATAAAGAGACATTTGAAGAAAGAGGAAAAGTCCAAAATTTAATGAAACATTTAGGATTTGAATCTTCTCAATGGACAGAGCCGATACGATATATGAGTATGGGAGAACGAGTAAAATGTAAGCTAATGGCTTATATTTTAGATGAAAAAGATGTACTTATTTTAGATGAACCAACGAATCATCTGGATTTGCCTTCACGTGAACAGCTCGAAAATACATTAGCTGAGTATAACGGAACACTCGTTATTGTTTCTCATGATCGATATTTTCTGGAGAAAACAACAAACACAAAACTTGTGTTTGTAAACAATACGATACAAAAGCAACTTGAAGAACCTACGAAAACAAGAGATGAAATTGAAGAGCTACGTTTAACGTTAGAAACAGAAAGACAAGAAGTATTAGGGAAATTAAGCTTTTTAACTTCTAAAGACAAAGAATATAAAGCACTGGATGAACGATTTAAGGAACTTACGAAGCAGATTAAGGAACTTTAATGTAAGTAAGGGGGATTAACATGGGAGAAGAGAGTTTGACTAAGTTATTTAGAATAGATTGTGGAGATCTATACCTACAAGAGTTTACGGTCAATGATGCAGAGAGTATTTATCAAATACATTTCAATTAAAGGCGTAAGTTAAAAATATAACTTTGGGAATGAAAAGATCGATAAAGTAATCGGTCTTTTCTTTTTCGTATAATAAAGATAGGATATTGTATTTCCTACCACTATACAATTATTATAAGATAGTTATGCGTAATTTTAATTTGTAAATAGTATTATTATCAGTTTTTTTAGAAATCTTACAAGCGTGTAAGATAAATGAAAGATGAATCAATATGAGCTATAAGAGAATTCATTTACACTCTATTGTGAGAAGTGCAAATGAAGGGAGAATAGAAATGGAAATTTTACATGCGAAAAATATTAGTAAAGTATATAAAGGGAAAATACCTTTTAAAGCATTAGTAGATATTGATTTATCAATTCAAGAAGGTGAATTTATAGGGATCATGGGGCCATCTGGTAGCGGGAAAACAACGTTATTAAATATGGTATCTACTATCGACTCTCCAACATCGGGAGAAATAGTAATAAATGGTACGAATCCTTTCCAGTTATCATCTGAAGATTTGGCTTTATTCCGTAGAAAACAATTAGGATTTGTATTCCAATCATTTAATTTACTTAGTACGCTTACAGTGAAGGAAAATATCGTATTGCCGATGACATTAGATGGTGTTTCTGTGCAAGAAATGAATAAACGAGTAGAAGAAATTGCAGAGAAATTAAATATTACAGATATATTGAATAAAAGAACGTTTGAAATTTCAGGGGGACAAGCTCAAAGAACAGCAATTGCTCGTGCAATTGTTCATAAGCCGCAATTATTACTTGCTGATGAACCGACCGGGAATTTAGACTCTAAATCTTCAAATGATGTAATGGAGATGCTGGATACGCTTAATAAGGAAGAAAAGGCAACGATGATGTTAGTTACACATGATCCGTATGCAGCTAGTTTTTGTAGCCGAGTAATCTTCATAAAAGATGGTCAACTGTATAACGAAATTTATCGTGGTGAAAGTCGGCAAACCTTTTATCAAAAGATTATGGATGTCCTTTCTTTGTTAGGAGGGAAAAGGCATGACTTTTCGTCAGTTCGCATTTAATAATATTTTTCGAAATAAGCGTACATATGCTGCCCATTTTTTAAGTAGTGCATTTTCGATTATGATTTTCTTTACATATGCCCTTTTATTATTCCATCCTGATTTACAAGGGGAGTTGAAATCGACAAGTAAAACAATAAGTACATTTGGTACATTAGGATTTCAAATATCCCAAGGTTTGATTTTTGTCTTTTCATTTTTCTTTATTTTATATTCAGTGAGCTCGTTTTTAAAAACGCGTAAGAAAGAATTTGGTATTTTAATGATGCAAGGTATGTCAATGAGACAGCTTAAGCAGTTATTGTTAATTGAAAATATGTTAATCGGACTTGGTTCGATTTGTATTGGGATCCTCATTGGCCTCATATTTTCTAAACTAGTTTTACTAATCAGTGCCAGTGTATTAATGATTAGTAATGGTTTACCTTTTTATATACCAGTGCAGGCTGTATTATTAACAGTTTTCACGTTTCTTGTCTTATTTTTAATCGTTTCGTTAGTTACATTTAAAACGGTTAAAGTAACCGAACTTGTGGAACTTATTCAAGCTGGAGAAAAGCCAAAGCCTGAACCGAAAGCTTCAATAATATTATCGTTACTTTCTTTAATTAGTATAGGGTATGGGTACATTTCAGTATTTCGCTTTATTCAAAATCATAGTTTTATCATGCTCGTAATGGGTGTGCTCTTAGTAATTATAGGAACGTACTTTTTATATACACAATGTAGTGTTTATATATTGCATCTTGCGAAAAGGAGTGAATTTTTCTTTTTAAAGAGAACAAATATATTAACGTTTTCAGAATTAATTTACCGTATGAAAGATAATGCAACTATGTTTTTTATAGTGTCTATTATTTCAGCAGTGGCTTTTACAGCAATTGGAACTACAGCTGCTATTGGGAATAAAGAATTGGTAAGAATGACAAACCCATATACGTTTCTTTATATAGGTCCTGAAAAAGACAAAGTGGTGGATAAACATCTCTCTATTATAAAAAAACATCTTGCTGATGCGAATATTCCATATCGAACAGCTTCATCTTCTTATAAATATACAGAAAGTAATGTATATGTAATGAAATTAAGTGAATATAACGAACTTGCGAGAGCGCTAGGGTATCAACAAGAAACGATTGAAAAAGAAGATGAAATATTACTAATCCCTGGAATGGTATCACAAAAACAAGAATTTAAAAATGGTGATTATAAAAAGAATATTGAAGTCATTGAAGGAGATTGGATAAAGACATTTCGTGTGAAAAAAGCTGTAGAAAATTTAGTTTTACCACATGATACTAGCGGTATTTTTATCGCGGTTCAAGATCGTGTATATGATGGTATTCCTTTTAATATCAATCAAGATGATGTAGTTATTCAACATCGTACATACGGATTTGTTGTAGATGACTGGATAAAGACGAAAGAAATTTCAAATCAATTAAATAGTATATTCAATGCAGATGCAAGAGAAGATAATTTCCATTTTCAAGCTTTGACTTTAAGTTTGTTAGAGGCAAAACAAACGAATGGATTATTACTTATGGCCAGTGTTTTAGTTGGAATCGTCTTCTTCACATTTGCCGCTAGTTTTATTTACTTCCGGTTATATACTGATTTGGATCGCGATCAACAACAATATAAAATGATTTCGAAAATGGGATTAAGTAAGCGAGAGTTGAAAAAAGTTGTAACGAGACAGTTATTATTAATGTTCTTTTTACCGATTACCATTGCAGTAATACACACAGTGGTTGCTTATATGGCATTACAACAATTAGTCGATTTTTCTATTTTAAATAGTTCTATTGTAATTTTAATTTCATTTATCTGTATACAAGTTTTATATTTCTATATAACTCGTTGGCGTTATTTACAAAAGCTTTATAAAACTATGGAACAGTAGGGAATATGAGTAAGTAAGACTGCATAAAAGCATGTAAAAACAATTTGAGTTATGAAAGGAACTGTGATGAAGAAAATATTATCTATTTTCATTTTAAGTATATTAATGTTAATAAGTTTAAGTGCATGCTCTAAAAATGAAAACAGATTTCCAGCTAACGGTGTATTAATCATTGGAGATGAAAATAATACTTTATTAATTATGAATCGTTATCAGGAAATTACGAAAGAAAATGAAGTGTTTTCTGTGAAAACGGGTACATTTGGAAATGGACAAGTTTTAATTTTAAATGAATCTACAGCACAAGCGTTGATTAAAACAAAGATTTTTCGTGAAAGAGAGAATGGATCCAAATTTAGACCTATAGATACGTTACCTAAGTTACCAAAAGAAGGCTCGATTTTGTTGGCACAAGAAGATGAAAAAAATTTAAAAAGTATTGAATTAGAAGGAAAGGAGTTTGCTGTTAAATACGGTAGTGATGCTTGGATAGGTAACACTCGTAAATATCCAACACAAGCGTATGTAATTGTAGCAAAAGATAGTGTGTATAAAGAATTAAAAGCAAATGAAACGAAAATGCATCTTCTCCACCTGAACAAGTCTTTAGGTGATGAAAAACCTAAAATGTCGACAGATAATACATTAATAAATGAAAAAGTAAAAGTAGAAAAGTTAATTAAAGATCATCAAGGGGAGGTATCATTTCAGTTTGTAACGATTGGAGAAAAATCTTAAAAAAGAGTTCGAGGTTGATAGAAATTTTATCAATCTCGAACTCTTTTTACTTTAGAGCATTCATATAACATAGATTACATTACTTCATTTAATCGAGTCTCACTCGTTTCTTCAATCGCATTTGAATTTTGAACTGAATTATTTTGTGCTTCTTTTTCTTTACGAGCCTTTTGTAGCATTTCAAGTATAATCCATAAAGGAACACCTTTATCTTTTAGCATCTTCCATAAATCTAATTCATTAAATTTATGCTCAGGTTGTTTCGTCTCTTTTTCAGATGAACGAATATCAAATTTGATGGGATCATTTGATTTTTTATCTTCAAGTTTAGTAGAAGAGATAGTATTATGCTCAAGATTAGATGGAGTTATTTTAGTAGGTTGAGATAATGTATGAATATTTGATCTGATTTGCATGCTTTTTCCTCCTTTTCAAGCAATGAGATTAGTTTTCTTATGGTTTTTAAATCTTTTTAACATGAGGAAACTATACCTAATTATAAATTCAAATAAATAGATTTACAAGGTGTATTGTAAAAAGTAAATGTTTACTTGAATTAATATTTATCAACATTTGTATATGTTTTCTATATATACAACGTATATATAATAATTTACATTATGTTTAAGTTATTAAAGCATGCTGTAAAGTGAAAAATGTAAACGTTTTATCAGGGGGAGGAAATATGGGGAAGTTATTTTTAAAAATATGTTTTTTTGCATTAGTGGCTGTTTGTTCATTGGTAGCGAAAATAACATATGCTGAAGAGAGTCAACAAAATAATTATCCGATCATTTTAGTAAATGGGTTTGCCGGATGGGGTAGAGAGGAAATGCTAGGGGTTAAATATTGGGGGGGTGTTCATGATATACAAGAAGATTTGAAACGCAATGGTTATACAGTTCATACCGCAGCTGTTGGACCAGTTTCTAGTAACTGGGACCGTGCATGTGAATTATATGCCCAAATTAACGGTGGAACAGTAGACTACGGTGCCGCACATGCTGAGAAACATGGACATAATCGTTTTGGTAGAACTTATAGTGGTTTTGCGCCGAATTGGAGTGAAACAAATAAAGTTCATTTAGTTGGGCATAGCATGGGTGGACAAACGATTAGAACATTAGTACAGCTATTAAAAGAAGGCAGTTTTGAAGAAAAAAATTATGTGAAAAATCACCCAAACACCAAAATATCACCATTATTTGAGGGCGAGAAATCATATGTTCATAGTGTTACAACATTAGCAACTCCTCACAACGGTACAACACTTGCGGATGGTAGTCTTCTACTACCGTTCGTTAAAGATTTACTCATTACAGCTGCAAGTTTTGGAGGAAACGATAATTTATCACTATATGATTTTAAATTGGATCAATGGGGCATAAAGAAAAATGTTGGAGAGTCCTTTTTCCAATACAGTAATCGTATTCTAAATAGTTCACTTTGGAAAAATACAAAAGATATAAGTCAATGGGATTTAAGTACAGATGGTGCAAAGGAGTTAAATAATTGGGTAAAGACGCAACCGAATGTGTATTACTTATCCTATAGTGGACATGCATCACAAGCGGCACCTATAACAGGTTTACATTTGCCTCATATAACGATGAATAAAGTGTTAATGGGGAATGCATTTTTCTTAGGTTCCTATGCAAGGTATGAAGAAAATCGTCCATTAATTGATACTACTTGGTGGCAAAATGATGGTGTAGTAAATACAAGTTCTATGATTGCACCTTCTTCTAATGCTACCGTAAATAATAATGAGTCATTACAGATTGGGAAATGGAATCATATCGAAACGAAAGCAAATTGGGACCATCTCGACATGGTAGGATTAAGTATTTCAGACACGTTAGGTTTTTCTAACATTCAAGAGTTTTATAGAACAATTGCTGAAAAGCTATCACGTTTACCGAAATAGGTAATAATAAAGCGCTCTCGATGGAATTCGAGGGCGCTTTATATTATATTGAAAGAGGGATTTGGTAGAAAAATATGGGGGGATATTATGAAAATTAAAGTTGTACTATCAGGATATGGAACAGTAGGAAGAGAGTTTATAAAATTACTACATGAAAAATGTTCATATATATATGAAACATATGGTATAGAGTTAGTTGTAAGTGGCGTATTAGGCAGAAATGTTGCAATACATAATGAGGATGGATTATCTATTCACAACTTATTAATGTATGGTAGCAGTAGTGCTGCAATTGAAAAGTATATAGAATATCATCCGGAGGAACGTGCGACAGATAACATAAGTGGTACAGTGCTGGTAGAATCAACAGTTACAAACCTTAAAGATGGAAATCCAGGGAAACAATATATAAAACAAGCGATTGAGAAACAAATGGATATAGTAGCAATTTCAAAAGGTGCGCTTGTTACAAACTGGAGAGAAATAAATGAAGCAGCAAAAATTGCGAATGTACGAATTCGATATAGTGGTGCAACTGCGGCCGCATTACCGACACTTGATATTGGTCAATTTAGTTTAGCTGGTTGCCATGTTAAAAAAATAGAAGGAATATTAAACGGGACAACAAATTATATTCTTACGAAAATGAATGAGGAAGATATTACGTTTGAAGAAGCACTGAAAGAAGCGCAACGTAAAGGAATTGCTGAGACGAACCCAATATTGGATGTAAGCGGATCTGATAGTGCTTGTAAATTGTTACTTTTGACAAACAGTTTAATGGGAACAGAGCATATGCTTACAGATATATATATAAAAGGAATTGAACATGTTACAAAACAACAAATTCGAAATGCTAAGGAACAAAATAAATTTATTAAATTAATAGCTTCAGCGTATAAGGACCAGGATGGTAAAGTGACTCTTAAAGTAGAACCGTACGAAATAGATAAGGATCATCCGCTAGCAAATGTAAATGGGACAGAAAAAGGGATTACGTTCTTTACAGATACGATGGGACAAGTTACTACAATTGGTGGTGCATCAAATCCACGCGGAGCCGCAGCAGCAGCTTTAAAAGATATAATTAACTTATACCGTAAAGATTTATCCCTTAGTAACAGGTAGTAAAACGCCTGGTTCGTGAGGGCTAATAATCAGTGAGCTTAATAAACAATCCCATTGATTAAAGTTCCACTTTATAAGACCGTACCGCCCTTTATAAAAAATACATATGTAGTGGACCTTTTGAGAATGAAATAAATATGCAAAAATGATTGCAGGGGGTAAGGAATTGTTTAAAGATTTTAAAGTTGTCAAAGAGCGTCCCGTTTATATTCAATTGAAAGATTATTTAAAAAAGATGATTATGAAAGGGTATTTGCTCGGGGATCAAAAAATTCCTTCGACGAGGGAACTTAGCGAATTATTAAGTGTGAGCAGAAATACTGTGCTAGCTGCTTATGCGGATTTAGAGCAAGAAGGACTTATATATGCAGTTAAAGGAAAAGGGAATTTTGTTGCGAAGGTTGATATTTCAAACACTTCGTCTGTTGAAATAGATTGGAAAAATAAAATTAATACAGTTACTTTATTAGCGGATGAATTAGATTTAATGAAACATGGTGTTCGCTGGGAAAAAGGAATGATTGTTTTTAACAGTATCGCTCCGGACGAAAAGCTATTTGATGTGGAAAATTTCAAAAGAGCTTTTCTTACTCGTATGTCCATTGAAGGTGATGTCGTATTAAATTACGGATACGCAAAAGGCTATAGACCGTTAATGAAATATTTACTTCATTATATGGAAATGAAAGGTGTAGATATTTCGAATAAAGACATTTTAATTACAAATGGATTTACAGAAGGGTTAGACATTGTTCTATCCTCGTTATCAAAGAAATCAGGGCGGGTTATTTGCGAGAATCCGACTCATCATGCTGCACTCAAACTTTTCCGCCTACATGGTCTTGAAGTGGATGGAATAAATATGAATGAAGATGGTATTGATACGAACGAAGTGGAAAAAAGCTTGCGTGAAAAAGAGTTTGATTTTGCGTATTTAATTCCTTCCTATCATAATCCAACCGGTATTGTTACGAGTTCAGAGAAAAGAACGGAACTGATGAGATTATTTTCAAAATATAAGGTTCCTATTATAGAAGATGGATTTAATGAGGAACTACGTTATTCAGGTTCACATTTAGCCCCACTATTAACTTTTGCTGGTGCTGGTAATAATGTGATTTATATTAGTAGCTTTTCGAAGGTACTTTTCCCTGGTTTACGTGTTGGATGGATCATTGCAGATAAAGAGCTGATTCATTATTTAGAAAGTGTAAAAAGAGCAAGAACAATTCACACATCTACTTTAGATCAAGCTGTTCTTTTTCAATATTTACATGAAGGATATTTTGAAAAATATTTAAAAAAGGCAAGGTCTGTTTATAAGAAAAAATATGAGTTAGCTGTTGGGGCGTGTAACGAGTACATTCCGTTTCAAAGAATGACCGGTGATGGTGGACTTCATTTATTTATAGAGTTAGAAGAAAAAATTCATGCCCGCACACTTTTGCAAAAGTGTTATGAGCAAGGGGTTACTTTTTCTCCTGGAGATGTGTTTTATTCTGATGGAGAAGGAGCGACCACTTTTCGATTAGGATTTTCACGCCTGAAAGAAGAAGAAATAGTTCGTGGAATCAAAATAATCGGTGATACAATAAAAAACGAAATTTGGAGTTGAGGAAATGAGAATTGGCGTTATTATGGGAGGAGTATCCTCTGAAAAACAAGTATCCATTATGACTGGAAATGAAATGATTGCAAATTTAGATAAAAATAAATATGAAATTGTACCAATTACATTAAATGAAAAAATGGATTTAATCGAAAAAGCGAAAGACATTGATTTTGCATTGCTCGCATTACACGGAAAATACGGAGAAGATGGAACTGTTCAAGGAACGCTTGAAAGTTTAGGTATTCCTTATAGCGGAAGCAATATGTTATCTAGCGGTATATGTATGGACAAAAATATTTCGAAAAAGATTTTACGTTATGAAGGAATAGAAACACCAGATTGGATTGAACTTACAAAAATGGAGGATCTAAATGTTGATGAATTAGATAAATTAGGATTTCCGTTAGTGGTAAAACCAAACTCTGGTGGCTCGAGTGTGGGGGTAAAGATTGTCTATGATAAAGATGAATTAATTTCAATGCTGGAAACGGTGTTCGAATGGGATTCTGAAGTAGTAATAGAGAAATATATAAAAGGTGACGAGATTACATGTTCCATTTTTGATGGAAAACAATTACCTATTATTTCAATTCGACATGCGGCGGAGTTCTTTGATTACAATGCGAAATATGATGATACTAGTACAATTGAAGAAGTTATTGAACTTCCAGCTGAACTTAAGGAACGTGTAAACAAAGCGTCACTGGCTTGCTATAAAGCATTAAAATGCAGCGTTTATGCAAGGGTGGATATGATGGTGAAGGATGGTATTCCATATGTAATGGAGATTAATACATTACCAGGGATGACGCAAGCGAGTTTACTACCAAAAAGTGCAGCTGCAGCGGGAATTGAATATAGTAAACTATTAGATATGATTATTGAAACTTCATTAAGAGTAAGAAAAGACGAAGGATTTTAAGTAGTGGTATCATGAATAACTTTTGACAGTTACATGAAGTATGTTATGATGAATACAATACGAAAATTAAATATTTTATCCACTAGGGGGGCCTATTATAGGCTGAGATCAAATTGGAATTTGAGACTCTTAGTACCTGATCTGGTTAATGCCAGCGTAGGGAAGTGGGAAAGACATTGCTATTTAATAAATAAAAACTGTCAATTTCACTTTCTTTACGCCTGTAAAGAAAGTTTTTTTGTTTTACAGATTTAATAATGGTGGGTAAATACTTAAATTTTATACATAATTGGAGGGACTTAAATGACTTTTTCACAATCATTACGTAAAGAAGTAGATTCAATTTGGGAAGCTAGTTTTCATCATCCTTTTGTAAAAAAACTTGGTGAAGGAACGTTAGATTTAGCTAGTTTTCGCTATTACGTGCTTCAAGATTCATATTATTTAAGTCACTTTGCTAGAGTACAAACTTTAGGAGCTGCAAAAGCACTGGAATTAGAAACGACAGCTCGTATGGCACACCATGCTCAAAATACATATGAGGCGGAATTATCTTTACATGAGAATTTTGCGAAGAAATTAGGGATAACACAAGAAGAAAAAGATACTTTTATCCCTGCTCCAACTGCATACGCATATACTTCACATATGTATCGTGCTGCGTATGAAGGGCATTTAGGTGATATCATTGCAGCTATTTTACCTTGCTATTGGTTATATTATGAAATTGGTGAGCGTTTAAAAGAGTGTCAGCCAGAAGAGCCAATTTATAACGAATGGATTTCTGCTTATGGATCTGATTGGTTCCGAACGTTGGTTGAAGAACAAATTACACGATTAGATGCAATAGCTGAAAAAGTAACAGAGGCAGACCGAAATCGAATGAAACAACATTTTATTATTAGCAGCCAATATGAATATTCATTTTGGGAAATGGCTTATACATTAGAAAAGTGGCCGATAAGTACAGAAGAGAAAAACGTAATAGGATAAAGAGAAGAGGTATTGCTATTCACAGGTATGAATAATACTTATGTATATAATTTAACAAAAGAAGTATCACAAAAAGGCGCATCAATCTAAGTGCGTCTTTTTTCAATTTATCCCGCTTTAATGGGCAGTAAGACCCCCGCCTCAAAACAAAATTCAGCGAAAGAAAAGAATTTAGGTGGGGGGGTGGGCTGCCCATAAAATTCCGATTGGTTCAACTAATAATCAGTGGGGGATAAAGAAAACCCCCACTGATTAAAGTTTCACTTTATAAAAATGAGCCCGTGGAAAAATAACCTAAAAATAGGTACATGAACAAGGTGCATCATCTAGTGATAGGTCATATTTTGTAGGTGTACGTATTGAACTTAGCTTATAGCGCTATTTCTACTAAGATTTAACAAACAGAAATATAGGAAAGCGTCGAAAGGTTTAAAGTTAATAAACGGAGGTCATGAAAATGAATCAGTTTCAACAAGAACTACAAGCGTTAAGCCTTAATGATTACCAGTCTGGAAATGTTGTGTACTGGGACCAGCAAAACCAATATCCATATTACTATATTGAAGATGCTGCTCGTCGCTGTGGCGGATGTGGCGGTCGTTGCGGTGGCGGTCGTTGCGGTGGATTTCGTTGTGGTGGATTCCGTTGTTTTGGTTGCTTCGGTTGTTTTGGTTGTTTTAGTTGTGGAGGTTGTGGCGGCTGTGGTAGTTGCTCTAATTGTTTTAATGGTACTTCTGATGCTATTGTAATATATGAATATTGATTTGAATTTTATTAAAAAAAGAAACGGCTTCCAGTGTCCCAACTTACGACGAGAGTTTTATGAGGAAACTTAAATAGGTCAATTTAAGTTTCTCTATAATATATGAAACTGCAATTAGAAAATCAGTTACTTTTTAAAGGAGTTAATGGGTATTTGTATGTGCTGAAATCCTTATTAAAAACATCTTGTACTAATTGGATAGTTTCATGATCATAAAAACTATCGTATGTTGGGAGCCGTGGGAATAAAGGATCAGTAATATCAGCATCTGCAAAATTCCCTTTAAAAATCGCCCTGTCCTTCTGATGATGCCATGATTTGGTTAGTTATATGTAAAGGGGAAGTTTTTAGTTGATATATTTGTTCGAGGCGAATAATTTCAGTAGAGAAATTTTCAAGGTAGATATACTTTGTAACAAACTCCTCCTCACCTGGTTCATACTGCTGCATTAAATGTGGATCTACTTGTTCTAAATCCATCATTTGTGTTTTTAAGTAGTAGAGAAAGATTTTAAATGAAATAGGTTTATTACAAAATTCATTACCATAATAAAAGTTCCGAATAGGATTCCATGCTGGGTTTTCTATGTAAGGGGGAGCGATTAATGAGAAGAATGAACTTACAGCTCTTGTATACGGGTTTCTTACTAACTTATAGGTATCTTTTTCTTTTGAATATAAAGCTGCAGCTAATTCAATAAAGTAGTCCGAGGAGTTTTTATATATTTCATTTTCATAATTATGGATGAAAGAATCGTATTTTATGGCTTGTTTAAATAAATTTATTTGATAAAAAAACCAATGTGCAAGAGAAGTACAGCCACTTTTTTGACTCCAAAATAAAATTAAAGGGAAGTTGGAATTAAAGAGGGGAACGCGTCTGTATTTAATCATATTTGCAAAAGACATAGTTATCCTCCACTCAGTTATGTCAATTATGTTTAGTGTATGAATAGAGAACTTGGCATATGAACAAGAGAAGAGAAGTAGAATAGATAGTTTAAAACAATATAAATTTGAAATGAAAGCGTTAGTTTTTACAAGAATCTTTACACCTATAAACAAACATAGCAGGCAACTGACTGGATTGCCCGCTATGTTCATACACTGCACGGAGGAGTGCCTTCCGTTTTGAAAGAGCGAAGCCCAGGGAGAGAGCGCTCAGATGTAGTATGTGTAATGAAAAAAAGATTATTCGTAAATGAGAATGAAAAATTATTTTATAAGGACTGGCATTCGTTTAGTTTCAAATCTTTCAAAGTCTATAGGACAATATGCAAACGTTGCTATAGGTTCTGAAGTCTCGTTTGTAAAAAAAGTGTGGTTTATTACTTCACCAGAAGAAGAATAAAAAGTGATTTTGGTTTTTGATATAGGAGGTAGCGTTATTACCAGTGGTTTACTTGTCATACTGATCAGCTCCTAAACTAGTTGGTTCTATATGAACGTCATATGTATTCAATAAATGTATATGAATTCATTTTATAAAGTTAGCACTTTGTGAATTGAGAAATTTAACAAAATAGTTATTTGAATTAGTTTTATCTATAAAAAAAGAGCTATATTAAGACTCTTTTTAAAAAGGTTTATTAATCATTTGTTTTCTAACCAAAACAAAAAATGTACCTGCAACAACACAGGTTGCATAGATTTTGCCACTTATGCCACCAAAAAATTCAAGTCCGAAAGGTAGTAAAAAAGTAGCAATTCCTACTATGTAAGCAAATATGCCGAATAATTTAGCTAGTTTATTTTTATCACCAATAAAAGTAGCATCTTGGTATCCAGCAATAAGAAATAATTGTTTTTTAATATGAATCAGATAACCCATTATTACAATGATTAGACCAACAAGTGTGCAAACTACAAATCCACTCATTATATTCACCTACCTTATTTAAATTTTACCATATTTAGGTTGGTATAGTTATTGTATTAAACAAAAACATGCACAAAAATTGTGCATGTATAATAAAAAGCTATGTCTTGTCTATGTATATATATGTTTGGTTTATATGAATCGTGAGTCTGTTTGAACAAAAGGGTTATTTATTTCAAATATAAAGAGCGCCTTTTAGGGCGCTTCATGATCAAGACTAATATTGAAAAAGAATACCGCATTATATTTTATGTATATTCTTACAAAGTGTGCAGTTTAAAAAATCTTTCTTTAGCACAACGAAGCAGCTAGTTAATAAAACTAACTGCTTGTTGTACAAAAGAAACGCTCCGCTTACAGAAATAGTTTGTAACTTTAAGTTACAAAAATAGTATGAACAGGGTTAAAAATGTTATTCAGAAATGAAAGGGAACAAAATAAAAAAGAGCACCATGCATCAGTGCTCTTTAAGATAGAAGGTAACACTTTGAGCTGGATAGTTAGGTTAAAAGTATATGGCGTAGAAGAGAAATAAGACCTGAAATTTATAATTAACTTAATACAAAAAAGCAGTTAACAATCGTTAACTGCTCCGTCCTCAGAGAAAGAGGAAAAGAACATTACAGAGGTCACTGTCAATTCAAGCTGTATCAGCCCATTTATAGTATTGGACATAATTTAGAATTTTATTCGGACAGACAAACTCAAAAAAGGCAGCTAGCAAAAGCTAACTGCTCCAATTATGGAATATGGATCGAAATGGGTTGTCTACAGTATTGACGTAATATTGAGTTTTATTCGTGAAGAACTACGTTTAACTTAATGCATAGCCAACAATCAAAGTTATTGTTAAAAACACTGATAATAACAATGTTAGTAGAACTGTCACTATGCTTCTAAGCATTGCTATCCAATTATTTACCTTAGAGAATCCTATAATACCAGCAAAAAAGTTCCTATTGAAAAAATGAGTACAAAAAATAAAGGATGAAAATAAACGATATTTATAAAAGATGCATTCATTTCAGGTGTACATACTTCAAGATATAGTTGTAGTTGTTTCAAAATCTGTTTCATATCGATGTGTATGTATTCCGATTGTTTCTTAATTGCACTATTTTTAAAGTATTCTGGGTTTGAATTTTTCATATATACATTTGTATTTAGTTTTAAACGAGAAATATAGTATGTACCTCGTTGATCCATTTGATCTAAGTCTTCCAATGAAAAATAACCCAAATCACGAATACATAAATCCTCTGGTCGTAAGGTATCTAAGCACTCCGTACCAAATGTTTTATCATTATTTTTCCCTGGCCCAACTTGAAAGTTAAGAAATTCCCCGCTATGCAGATCATATTCTAATTGAATTTTGATTCCAGCTGTTTGGGCACATCCTCCAGATCCTGGATATACATTCTCTAAAGCACTCGGCACTTGAAATACGGTGGCATCTAGAATACGAATTCGTTTGAAATAAGAGAAGAGATGGTTAGAAATTTTCGTTTGTTCACATACTTTTTTTGTAATAGTAAAGAAAAAATATGTTGTAACAACAAAACTGCTTTAGCATTTAAACGTTTATTTAAACCCTCAGGGCTAAGTAAAGTACCGGTAGCTGCATGAAGCCTACTACATAATCGGACTAATGGATCACTTGCCACCCGTTGACTAATCCAGATACAAATAGCAGCTAAGTCTGATCCAGAAAACTTACGTTTTCGCTTTATAAATCCGAGTTCTCTAGCAAGTTCTTCTAAAAATATAGGAGTAACATATCGTTGTAATTCTTCCGAAAATGGTTGTAGTTCATCTTGAATTGATAGATTCATAAAAAAAACGCCATCCCTTCTGTATATTTCTACAAAAATGATAGCGTATTTTTCCACTTTGGGATATTTTTTGTTAGCTTGATAGCGAAGTGGCAGTCTCTTTATAAAAGATTTCTTGGAAAACTTAGACTTTTTATAAAAGTAATCCCTCAGTTCCAAGAGAAGCTCACCATTCTCAATTTTAGTTAGAAACATTTCTCACAAATAACGCACCAGTTAGTTGAACAAACAATCATCTTATCAAATTCTATCTCAATAGAAATTCAATTAATAATTTACATGAATTTTCACATGCCAAAAGCTTAAACCTTTTTTGGTCTTCAATAGTTTTATTATCTGCTTGGTCGGATACAGACTTTACACATAGGAATGGTATTTTATTAACATAAGAAACGTATGAAAAAGATGCTATCTCTTGGTCAACAGCAATAGCATTATGAGTACTACTTAATGATGATCTCAAAACATCTTCTCTAATACGCTGATCTCCCGATATAAACATCCCGTTGTTGATTTTATGTTCACTAGTATTGATAGCAAAATTAAGAAAATCACTAAATATAGAATTATCGCCATCAATAATCGATGTTCTACCAGTATACAGGTCCCACACATCATCGCCTTTTCCAGCATTCGTAACGTCATGTTGGAGCATTTGTCTTGCAATGACAATTTCGCCACCCTTTATGCTATCTGACAAACTTCCACAAATTCCTGTCATATATATTTCATCAGGACGAAACTCTGATATAAGTAATTGTGTACAACTAGAACAGTTTGTTTTTCCAACACCACTTATAACAGATATAATCTCTAAATTGTTAATACTATGATAATGGAATTCCCATGCGGCAATTTTACGAACTTTTCTACTCGGGTATTCTTCGTGTAAATAATTCAGTTCAGGTTGCCAAGCTGCAATTATTCCAATTCTTTTCATTTTCATCCTCTCCTCACCTAAATTATACCAAAAAATTCTTGTTTTAATATATAGTTTAATCGGAATTTTAAAATAATTTAAGTCATCAATATATTAAATGCAAAAGGTAGGTAATTATATGATTCGTGAAGCTGAACCAAAGGACAGTAATGTAATTGAAAATCTATATAAAAAATTAGCACCACATAGCAAAAATATTAAAGTTTTACCAGAAAGAATTGAGCAGATAAGGGATGATTCTAATAATTTTTTGTTTGTCTATGAGGAAAGTGGTAACGTCAAAGGAAGTATATTTATGACGTTTTGCCTTGATCCTGGATATCAATTTAGACCATATACTGTTTTAGAGTATGTGATTGTAAATGAAGATTTTCGAGGTAATGGGATAGGGGAAAAGTTATTGAAACATGTAGAAGAGATATCAATTACAAGGGGATCCACAAGAATTATCTTATTAAGTAGTGCAACTAGAATAAAAGCACATAAATTCTTCACTAAAAATGGATACAATGGAACCATAAGTAAGGGTTTCAAGAAGTATATACCAATTAATTAAATTTTATTTATAGGTGTTTTTTCTTAGAGTGTTTAGAAAGAATAACATTTTTTTGTACTTAGGGGTAGTGAAAATTCTTAAGTTGATGGGCATGGAGTAGATATAGCATTTTAAATATATTAGTTCTTCAAGGTGGAGGATAAGTAGTCAGGTAAAAAAAGAGCAGCTAGCAAAAGCTAACTGCTCTCCAGAAAAGCATTAAGAAGGAAGTTCAGAACTCAAGTGCATTTATAGTATTAACGGAATATTGAGTTTTATTCAGGAAGGGAGAAGGAAATGGATAAATTTAGGCTGTTCCAACTTGGCTTTGGTCTGCAACATCAGAATCGAATGTATTTGTTGCACTAACGCCGTTAAATGTATTGAGAACAAAAGCAACATTTGATGCACCTGAACCATTATAAGCTTTTGTATTTTCCTTTGGAGAAACGTTATAGAAATCACCTAAGTTGAAAGAACCGTTACTATTTTGTACAACCATATTTCCAACAACAGATGGCATAATTTTCACCTTCTTTTCTAGAAGTTATTTAAATTAGTATATGGTGTATGCGTCTAGTGGTTCATTTGAGTTAGAAAATTTGAAGAGATATTTGTTGAAAACTTAAAGAAATAATCATTTTGTTTGGGTATATTTCAATTTGTAATTTTAAGGTTGTTGCATTTTCTTTATTTTTTTAGTTCCTAGAATACAACTAATAATTGCAATCAAAGCACTTGAGGAAATAGAATTTACTGTCCAATAAATTCCAGTTCCAGTAATTAAGTCGATAATTAAAAATTTCTTAATTGATGAACCTTTTATTATATGAAAAACAAATTGATTGTTTCTGTTACCCAATACTGTCACGTCCTTTATCTTTTTTTATAAAAGCATATGAAAAGATATACTTCTTCTATTCTTCTTGTCTCATGAAAATTGATAAAGGATCAAAAAAAGAGCAGCTAGCAAAAGCTAACTGCTCAGGTAATGGAGAAAGATACCCATGTCATCTATAGTATTGACGGAATATTTGGTTTTATTCAAGCGTTAAAAAAAGCCAGGATTTCTCCCAGCAAGTCATAGGATATTCGTCTATAAACGAATTTACTTATATTGTAACGTAATATCTAACTGTATGAGATGTTAATATTATTAAGTTTTTAACAAGATAATTACATTTATTAACTAATGTTTAAGTCAGTTTTAAACAAAATAATCCTTTTATAAGTAAGTGGATCGATATCGTATGAATCAACCTTCTAGGCATGTAAATGAAAAGGAAATACGGCCTTTCGTGATAGAAGAGTTACAAGAATACCGCGTGTTAAAAGTAAAGTTTAAAAATATTGAAGAGCAAGCGGCGTTCGGAGGTGAATTATTATTTCCAGAGCTTAGAAAATGTACGGAAGACGAAATCAGATATAGACAATTAAAGCGCGCGTTTGAAGAAGCACTTGATGAGGACGAGCAACAAATACTCAAAATGAAATATATGAGTCGTAAAGAATTAAATGATGAATACATTTATACGGTGCTTGGGATGAAGAGAGGTAAGTATTATAGAAAGAGGAAATCTGGTGTTTTACAATTCGCAAAAGCGCTTAGTATGACATAAGAATGGAACTTTTCGGGTACCATTTAGGGCACTGTTTTGGGCACTAAATTAGGTACCTTTTTACATTGGAATCGGCGATACGATATTCCTACAGTTATTTGTTCTTTGAAAAGAGCATAACGTGGGGATAACGTATCTATGCGCTCATAACCAATGATCATAGCCCCTCTATCAAAACGTTACTCGGTCGGAATGGACGGAGAATACAAAGACGAAAAGACCAATTATATGTATATATTCAGCCGCGGTGCGTGAGTGTCGTGGCTTTTGTGTTTCTTATTGAGCTCAGTAAATTTGCTGGGTTGATTGGTGATACAAAATGTTTTTTCTTAAAATAGCCAAAAAACAGTAATACTTCATATTTTTATATTATAATGTTTTTGTAATATAGTTTTATAGGGAGTTGTTTTTTATGACAAGAGGTATGTACAAAAGAAATAAACATTTTATGAAAGGTACTGTTGCGCTTGTAATAGCAACGATAGTCGCTGTGCTGTCAAATGCTTATAGGGATATAGAGAAAATAAAAGAATTCCTTACTTTAATCTTTCAGCAAGGAATAACTGTAGTTATTGCTTTAATAGCGATAACAGTTGCATGTATTTCGTATCAAAGTAGCCAAAAAAGACTCGAGAACAAAGAGGTCTATTTGAATTATTTAGCTTTGATGTTTATGATGATAATTTTTATGCTAGCAGGTTCTATATTTCAATATTTACAGGTAACAAATAAAATTTATTTATTAGTCTTTGTTCTGTATTCATTATTGGGATTACTCTTAATTACCACTGCGTTGCTAGAAACTTATAGAATTATTAGGAAAACATTCGAATAGAGGATAAGAAAAAAGCGCTCATAGAGGTGCTTTTTCTTTTGCACAAAACAAACGAACATAATGAATAGAAAAAGCAAGAATCAAATGATTCCTGCTAAGGTAAAAAATTTAATAATTGAACGATAGAGATAATAAACTCTGGTGAAATATTAATCTCGAATTTAGTGTTCATATAAAAATTCCTCTCTTTATTCAGTGCTTACATGGGTATATACAAACAAAACGCAATTTCGTAACAAAAAAAGAACAAAAATATATATAGTTAATAAGGTGAAGTTTATGTAGAAAATAACGGTGATTAGGTGGTGAAAATGGCGGTTTTAAGCCAATATATAAAATTATGAATATGACCGAAATATCGTAAGTTATGAAAACCATTGATACCAATGCATTTCCTTAGTTGACAGTTTACATAAATAAGATTCTTTTGAGGTGACTTTGTGGGAGTTCATATAAATAAAATAAAAACTCACTTTAAACATTTCTTATAGCTAAGAATACTTATGTAAATAGGGGGAACAGATTTGATTCTTGGAATGAGGGGATAGATGTGGATATAACGCAAAGTATGGCAAGAATAGTTGTTAATGGGATAGATCTTCCATTTACTTCAGTTAGGACAACTGTGATTAATGGACCTGCAAATGATTTAATTGTTATGACTAGGCAAAGAGTAAATGAGCTTTATCGTTTTATGTGGTCACGGGTGCCAGTCATGCTAACGATGTATTTTATTTAGGGGGCGGACATAATGAGATTTGCTAGGGTTGCAGGAGTTGATGAAAGTATAACTGAAGAATATATATATATCATTTTATTTGGTGATAAGAAAACCTTTAAGTAGCCTAACGACTGGTTTTTATTTTATAAAGAAAAAAGCCCTATCCAGTGCTAGATGATTTTCTTCATGCCACAATTACGGCATTCTCTTAAGAAGATGAAATTATTATTAGCAGTCAATATGAATATTCATTTTGGGAAATGACTTATACATTAGAGCAGTGGTCAGTGAATAAAGAAGCGAAAAAGGTAATAGGATAGTGAAAAGAGGATTTGATATACATATGTATGGTCAATACCTCTTTTATAATCTTTTGTAAAGTTATTGTAAATCTCAAATACAATACGTTACTAATATTGTATAATTCGAATGTAATGTATTTGTGATATATAAGGAGGGCTATGTATGATAATTTCTTTTAACTTACAGCAAAGTCATGTCATTAATATGTTAGTCGGATAAGCGGTATTTGCTATTCTTTTAAATAATTAGATTATGAGATAATACTTTAGTTTTTTTGTGATCAAGAAAAATGAAGAAAGGAAGTAATCATTTTATGGAAAAATTAAAGTTGTTAACATTTGAAAATATAGTAGAACCTCTTTTTAACGAAAGCGTATCATTTATATATTTTCCTATTGAATGGCTCGATATTGTAGAGATACATTATAAGACATTTTTATTAACGAGTAAGTTGAAACGATTGAATGAAAGATTATATGATATGTTTTCTGATATATTATTTATTCAGCATAATCCATATGTATTAAATGAAAATACACCATGGATTGTATGTAAAGAACCTATTAGAAAAGAACAACTTGATTATATTTTTCAAAGTTGGTATGAGATTATTCATGATTGGAAACCTAATAAATTAATAGAATCGCCAAAATATGAATGGCATTACGATTTAATTTCTAATTTAACAGTACTACATGATAAGGAAGTATATTCTAAATGGGTGCCCGCTTTAATTTCACATATTTTTTGTGAACGTCCTGTACAATTAGAAAATATAAATGAAGAAGATATATATTTTTCTCCTCTTAGATCACAAAATATTTGTGAGGCGATGTCAGAGCCTATTAAAGATGAAAAAACACAAGACTATTTCGCCTATGTATTTCGGTTCGAATATATAACGCGCGGAGGAGAGAACATTCCATTATTAAATGTTTCAATAGGAATTCGGAGGTTTTATCAAGAATATAACCATCCAGACATTCCTTTGCTATTAAGACGAAAACGGGGCATGATATTAATTTCTACTCCAGAATTTGCATCGAATAATAAGAAATTACGATTTGTAAAACTAAAAGTTCAGCAGGCTACAAACGGTATCAAATGGATTAAGATATTTAGAAATTTAAAAGATGATTTTCGTATAGGTGGAGAAGTTGAATTAGATCATATTCTTCAATATCCGAAAGATTATATGCTGGGAGAAAATCTTAGGGTGTTGCTTCCATACAATGAAAGAATATATAAAGTTCAAGGTACTAAAATAAAACCTGGTATAAAAGTAGAGGAGAGAGAGTATTTATTTAAAGGGTTTCAGCAAAAATTTTCTTATTTCACATTACTACCAGAATGTAAAAAACTAGCAAAAAATAAAGGGAATGAAGTATTCCCTTTAATTGCACCAAAAGGATTAGAGACTATAACGCTAGAAATATGGTCTGAAAAAATATCGCTGGAAGTAGAACAAGCGTTATTTGAAAGTGAAATGGTGTTAGCTCAAATTAGTGAGTCATCATATATATTAAATGCAGATTCGCCAGTGTTGTTAAAAATAGTAAGATGTAATATTGAAAAGGTATTGCAAAATCCATATAAAATGCAATATTGCCAGAAGTATAAAACGAATTTAGTAGAGGATGTTATGAAAGCGGTTTATGCTACTGCAGGTGAGCGTAATGATGCGACATTGGCGTTAATTGCAATGAAAAATTGTGATGGACGTGAAAAAATTGATCCAAAGCAAATTGTTAGAGAAGGATTTGCACGAACAAACCGTATTTCAGCATTTATTAATTTATTTATAGGTCAAAGTGTATCTCGTAAAACGATTATAAATGGTATTTTGAGTTTATTAGAACAAAAAGGATTTTTAAAACGTAGTTGGAATAAGATAAATTTACCTTGTACATATGTTAATTTATCAATTGAACGAATCTCGAAATTTGATTTCTTACCCATTTTTTCAAAAATAAAAGGAAAAGAAATTTCATATAAATTATATGGGAATACAGAGTGGCAAACGATTGATCGTTTATTATTAAATGTAGATAAACATAACACCTTTTTGCCGCAGCCTTCAAAAAGAAATGATATGGGCATTCAATTTAAACAATTTGTTTCTGAAACATTAACGGAAGTTTTACAACCTGCAAAAGAGCAAAATGAGCAAGTATACTTCATTATAGATGCGAATGTAAGAAAACATTGGATAAAAGAGTTACAAAATGAAAAAATTGATATAGATACTTTCCCTGACATTGTTCCAGATGTGCTAAAGGTTCCAAACTTAAATGCTGTAAGAATAAATACATCTTTTGATGTACCAAAATACGGTGTGATAGAATGTGATGACGTACTAGATAGTACGAGTTTATATATAGATCAAAAGGGAATGTATTATAGCACTGGTGAGTATCTGTGTAATGATAATGAAACATTGCATCGATATATACTTGAAATATTACCTCTAGGTGTAAAAGCTGTTGAAAGGAACTATATTGCTAAAATGGTACATTACATGTGCTGTAATTCAAGTATGCTTTTGGAAAAGAATATACACATGCCATATTCTATGCATATGGCGAAAGTAATAAAGAGCTATATGACTGATATAGATGCAAGAGAGTTTAAAGAGTTTGATGATGAATTGGATGTAGATATTATAAAAATAGAAAAGAAAGATTCAATTATTCTACTGTAAATAATAATAAACAAATCCTGCTTATTATATCAATCAGGATTTGTCATTTTTTCATGTAAATAAGGATATCTTTTGTCATGTATCTTCTCTTTTATATATTTACTTTATTTCCATACAGGATTAAGATGTTTTTTAGAAATAAAAAACTATATCATTTGGAAAAGCAATATGAATGAATTCAAAAGAAATTGGAAAGGAATGAGGAATTGTGAAGAAATTAGATGTGCTATTCATGCTATTGAGCGGCCTCTTTCCAGTTGCAGGAATTATGAAACAAATCCCACTAGAACAATCTTTATATATTGGAGGCCTTTTATTTTTCACCAGTTTCGGTAGTTATTTTGCGAAAAAAATATATTCACGTATATGTAGCTGGATAGCATATGCGCCATTTATTACACTATTGTTAGTTATTTGGCATCAAGATATTTCAACAAGTTCAATCATAGCGAATGCGAAAATCGCTGCTTGTATTGCTTTAATCCCATGTTTATTCCGTTTTCGTACATATGGGCTTACTTTCGGTTTATTCGCATTATGGGCCGCTTTACTATGGGATATTAAAGAAGTGCAATCGTTAGTCATACTTGAACGTATGTCGAGTTTAATGACAAGTAATTTCAAATATCTTATGCTTTTAGTTGGTGGACTTATATTAGGTGGATTAATTGCTATGTTATTACACCGTAAAGAAGAGGATTATAAAGAAAATATAACTTTATTTCAACAAAAAAAGAAACGTAAAAAGCAATCATTTAAGATTCCGATCCCAAGATTACCGAAATTTAAGTTAAAATTATTTAAGTTTGGTGGAAAAGTATCGAAACAAAAAACGCCTGAAGAAATACGTGAGCATAATTACGAAGAACCAACTGCAGTTGCAACATATGAAATGGCAGAGCAAATACCTCAATATAAAGAAGAGACTGCTCAAGGACAAACGAGGATGGAACGTCGTAGAAATCGGTATAATGCATAATGAGGTTAAAAGCCCCTTAATGATTAATCAATTTTAAGAAAAATCATTAAGGGGTTTTTATGTTATTAAAAATAGATTGCTAAGGTGAAATTTATAGCATACTCTAAAGTTGAGGGCTTAAATAAAATAATAGGAGGACAAAATGCTTATTATTACATATGTTTCTGTCTGTATATTATTTTTAGTTAGCTTTTTACATGTTTATTGGGCTTTTGGAGGTAAGTGGGCGACAAATAGTGTCATTCCAACAAAAGCTGGAGAAAAGGTATTTACACCAGGTACAGGGATGACTTTGTTCATTGCGTTATTACTAAGTATGGCCGCAATAATTTTATTACTACAAACAAATATTGTTCATTTCGCATTTCCTAATATTATTGTTCAAATGGGATCCTGGGTTTGTATGGTTGTTTTTTTGATAAGAGTAATAGGTGAATTTCATTATTTTGGTATCTTTAAACGAAAAAAAGATACGCGTTTTGCTAGAATGGATACTGTTTTATTTATACCACTTTGTGCATTTCTATCTTTATCATTTTTACTCGCAATTATAATGTGAACAAAAAATAGTATCAGCTTTTTTCATATTAAATATAAACGTAAATTGGCAAGTGTAAAAGTGTAAAATCTAGTATTAAATAAAAAGGATGTAAGCGCCTTTTTATCGAATTATAGATTATTATGAAAGGCGGGTGCACGATGAAGTATGTAAAAGTCAGTATGAATGGCGGAAGTGAACATAAATTTTCGATGACTTTAGAACGGTTTGAAGAACTTATTACGACAGAGGATGGACTATTAGAAAATAAATTAGTTAGTATTGAAAATGTAATGATTAATCCTACTAATATATCTTCTGTAGTTGAAAAAATTGGTGTACCGGCTAAGTTTATGGAAGCTTAAAAAACGGTACATAAAAAAACATCCACGGGGGATGTTTTTTTATGTATAAATATGTTAATTGTACAATGAATTTATGAGGAGAATTTATAGTGATACTTCGTACATGCACAAAAAATAAGTACAAGCATATATTAGATAGTGGGACAAGACCTTCGTGTCCTACTTAATACTCAGAAAAACCTCTATCACATGAGAGCATCTGATTGCAGGGTGCTCTTTTTTTATCCCACTTTATCCGAATCTTTAACTTTTAATTTTAAACATATCTTTGATGCTCATAAATATTAAAAATAAAATAATAGCAAAAATTAAGTTAGATAAATAGAAATCTTGATGAAATATTAATTCAAAGATGACATCAAAAACATATAAAAAGGCGATAGTAGGTAATATACAAATAAATATAAATCTCCAATTTTTTAGATAATGTTTATAATTAGGAAATACTTTCTCCATAAACATAGCTCCTATATTTTTTATTTTCTATATAATTATACATTTAAATAAAAAGATTTACAAAAGGTTATTTAGCAATCTTTCTAATACATGATTTGGCTAAAAAACTTTTAAAGAGTAACACTTAAATGATACACTATAATCTACGTTATTTTTGAAATGAATAGAGGGGTTTACATGATAGATAAAATTAAAAATGCTGTAGAAGATATGCACGAAGATGAAGCAAAACGTTTTACTTCAAAGTATTCTAATCCAATTAAATTTATTAAAAGAAAACTATAGTGAAGATACTATTAAAAATTTGATGGATATTCCTAAGCAACTAACGAGTAATACATCTTATAAAAGAAATGTAAAAGAAGTCTCACACGTACATATTGCATTTGATGATTCAACAGCTGGATGTTTAAAGCATATGCTTGGTCAAGAAGAACGATTGGAAGAGATGGTTGTTGCTTTTTCTGAATTCTTTTCAATTGGGCCGATAAATAAGTTACATATGAATGAAGGGCAACTAGCAAGAAAAGAGTGGTTAGTAAATAACTTAACTTCTTATGATTGTTATTTTGAAGAAGAGTATTTACCAAGATTTAAGGAAACTTTAGAAGTTTTACATTCAATTCCGAATGAAACACCAATTACCATTTGGAAGGCAGATAACGCACATGAACATGTAGGTCTATGTTTTGTAATGGCGCAATTAAAAGATAAGAAAAATATTCGCGTTATGAATACATCTGAAGCAAGTAAAGAAATATTAAAACTAGAGTATGTTATTCGTGGAACAGGAGAGTTACCACCTGAAAGTTTAGCTCTAATTCAAAAAAGTTTTGTAAAATTGCCGTATTTAACTGTAGAGAATCGTATGCAGTTTGAACATGAGTGGGATAGTCTATCGAAAAGTACGGAATTTTTAAGAATTTGGACAGACAATGCAGTGCGTTCTGTACAAGAAAATTATTTTGATCAATTTATTATTGAATGTGCGAAAAGTATAGGTGCTGATCAAGAATTCCGAAAAGCTCCTAGAGTAATTGGTGAAGCACTTGGTCTTGTAGAGCAATCAGTTGGCGATACGTTTTTAGAATATCGCTTAAAGGAATTAATTAAACAAGAAGTATTTGAATTTGAAGGTTCATTAGATGAAATGCGTTTCTATAGTGTGAAATTAAGAAAATAATACATCTATTCCGTTTATGAAGAAGCTCGTATTTTTAAAATACGAGCTTTATTTTTTGTTGAATTTAGGCTATACATAAGCTTCCCAGAGATGGCATATCACATATGAATGGTAAAGGAAATGAATGAAAAGAAGGTGATTTATTAATATGTATAACCAACAAAATTATCCATATGATCAAGCGATGTATTATAATCCACAAAACTACGGGTATGAACCTACAAATGAAGTGAGAGATATTGAACAAGAAGATTACAGACCAGATGATGCGGAAGATGCCCCAACGTCACCACCTCCGTCACAAGCGCCGTCGTTACCGTCTACATTTGCTTCTCCTGCACAACCAGGTAATATGAAATCCTGGATGTGTAACTGTCTAGGAAGATGGGGCTATTTACGCTTACATCGTCCTGGTCCTTTCGGAAGGGATTTATGGTTCTTCCCGACTGAAGTGAGAAGAAATGGAGTATCAGGTTACACGTGGCAAGGTAGTCGTCGTCGTAAAGTAAGTTATCGCTATCAACAAATTAGTAATTTTATGTGCTTCGCATAAAGAGAAGTGAGGGAGTGAAACGATTTTACTTTCTCACTTTTTATTTTTCAATATACGAAGTAAGATTTTGATTAAAAATTTACAATTTTCGCGTTTTTATTAGAGTATAATGCATATGTTGGGTTGGTTTTCAACAACAAATGAGAGTGAGGGAATACAATGTCAATGAAAAATAAAGTTGGGTTAAGCATAGAGGATGGCATTAATTTAGCTTCAGCTCAGTTTAAAGAAGATGCGTATGAAATTTATAAAGAATCGAGAAAAAAACAACCAATATTATTTGTAAACCAAGTTGAAATCGGTAAAGAATGGCTCATTACTAGATATGAAGATGCTCTGCCACTTTTAAAAGATAATCGTTTAAAAAAAGATTGGACAAATGTGTTTTCTCAAGATACAAAGAACATGTATCTTTCTGTTGATAATAGTGATCACTTGACAACACATATGCTAAATTCAGATCCACCTAACCACAGTCGTTTACGATCTTTAGTTCAAAAAGCTTTTACACCGAAAATGATTGCACAATTAGACGGAAGAATTCAGAGAATAGCAGATGATTTGATAAGTGATATAGAGCGAAAAGGTACATTAAATCTTGTGGATGATTATTCATTTCCATTACCAATTATTGTGATAAGTGAGATGCTCGGTATTCCGAAAGAAGATCAAGCGAAATTTAGAATTTGGTCTCATGCTGTTATTGCATCACCAGAAACACCTGAAGAAATAAAAGAAACTGAAAAACAACTATCTGAGTTTATTACATATCTTCAATATTTAGTTGATGTGAAACGAAAAGAGCCAAAAGAAGACTTGGTGAGTGCTTTAATACTTGCAGAGAGTGAAGGGCATAAACTTAGCGCCCGAGAACTATATTCGATGATCATGTTACTAATTGTAGCGGGACACGAAACAACGGTAAATTTAATAACAAATACAGTATTAGCACTTCTTGAAAATCCAAATCAATTACAGTTATTAAAAGATAATCCAAAACTAATTGATTCGGCTATTGAGGAAGGATTGCGTTATTATTCTCCAGTTGAGGTTACAACTGCAAGATGGGCAGCAGAACCTTTTCAAATTCACCATCAAACAATACAGAAAGGAGATATGGTTATTATCGCATTGGCTTCAGCGAACCGTGATGAAACAGTATTTGAAAATCCAGAAATATTTGATATTACACGGGAGAACAACCGTCACATTGCCTTTGGCCATGGTAGTCATTTCTGCTTAGGAGCTCCACTTGCGAGGTTAGAAGCAAAGATCGCTATTACTACTTTGTTCAAACGAATGCCTGAACTACAAATAAAAGGCGATCGTAAAGACATTAAATGGCAAGGTAACTATTTAATGCGTTCTTTAGAGGAATTGCCTTTAACTTTCTAGAATAGTTAAAGGGAGACATGCATACATTGAAAATGTTTTACATAGAGTATGTATGTGTTATTTAAATTCGAAACGGAAGGGTGAAAACATCCCAATGATCAACTAATTCTATTTATAAGAGATCTTCGTTAAAAAACGAAATATTCTTCTGAATAGGATTAGTCTGTACATTTATAGAAAAGGGATGTATTTCGCTCTGCGAATATATAGTCTTTTTATATGATTTGTGCTGCTTCCTGTTCAGAACATGAAATAGGAGGCTTTTTTATGTCGACAAATGTAGTAACGAAACAAAACAATGGGGTATCACAAGTATTAAAAAATCGGTTTGTTCAAGTGATTTTAGCATCAGCATTATTTTTACAAATTGGAATATGGGTTCGGAACTTTGCGGTATTACTTTACGTAATGGAAATGACAAAAGGTGATGCTTTTGCTATTTCGATGATTTCAGTGGCGGAGTTTGCTCCAATTTTCATCTTTTCCTTTATTGGTGGAACGTTTGCTGATAGGTGGAAGCCGAAGAGGACTATGATATGGTGTGAGACTTTAAGTTCTTTATCAGTATTTGCAGTATTAATTACTCTAATGTTTGGAACGTGGAAAATCGTGTTTTTTGTCACACTTATTTCTGCAATCCTTTCGCAATTTTCTCAGCCATCTGGCATGAAATTGTTTAAACAGCATTTATCGGCAGAACAAATTCAATTAGCAATGTCTATTTATCAAACAATATTTGCGATATTTATGGTGTTAGGACCGATTCTTGGAACATTTATTTTTCATAGTTTTGGAATTTATATTTCAATCATTATTACAGGTATCGCTTTTTTACTTGCAGCAGCTGTGTTGTTATTTCTTCCGAAAGATCTTGAGAATGATAATGAGAAGAAAGAAATCACTATATTACAGGAAATGCTTGATGGTATTAAATATGTGAAAAAGAAAAAAGCATTAACTTTGCTAGGGCTTTGTTTTATGGCAGCAGGACTAGGAATTGGTTTAATTCAGCCGTTAGGTATTTTTATTGTAACTGATCAGTTAGGATTATCAAAAGAGAGTTTACAATGGTTACTAACAGTAAATGGTGCAGGAATGATTGTTGGCGGTGCTTTAGCGATGGTGTTTGCAAAAAACGTTGCGCCGCAAAAGATGTTAATTATCGGTATGCTTGGTCAGGCAATCGGCATCGGTATTATAGGTTATTCCACCAATTTATGGGTAACACTCACAGCACAACTTTTTAGCGGTTTAGCTCTTCCTTGTATTCAAATAGGTATTAATACGCTCATTATTCAAAATAGTGATACTGATTTTATTGGTCGTGTAAATGGCATTTTAAGTCCGCTATTCACCGGTTCAATGGTAGTAACAATGAGTATTGCTGGTTCATTAAAAGAAATGTTCTCATTAAGTACGATGTACGAAGGCACAGCTTTACTATTTATAATTGGATTATTATTTATTTTACCTATATACAATTTAAAGCCAGTAATAGCGGTAGAAAGTGAAATAAACGGTAAAGGAAGTGCTGTGCAACATGAATCCTAATCCAAATGTTAAACATCCCATTGAAGGAAATAAAAATGTTCACTTTATAAAAAATACAATAACGAAAGCTAATATACTCGCCGGTGACTATTCATATTATGATGCGAAAGATGGAGAAACATTTGAAGAGCGTGTAGTACATCATTATGAATTTCTTGGAGATCGCCTTATCATTGGAAAGTTTTGTTGTATTGCAAATGGAGTTACCTTTATTATGAACGGAGCGAATCATCGGATGGATGGATTTTCGGCATACCCATTTAATATATTTGGAAATGGGTGGGAGAAGCATACACCTAATTTGTCTGATCTACCTTACAAAGGGGATACAGTTGTAGGGAATGACGTTTGGATTGGTATGGATGCAACCATTATGCCTGGAATCAAAATAGGAGATGGTGCAATCATTGCAGCTAAATCTGTTGTGACTAGAGACGTTGCACCATATACAATTGTTGGTGGAAACCCCGCAAATAAAATAAAGGAACGATTTACAAATACAATAATAGAGGAATTACTGCAAATTCAATGGTGGCATTTTGATATTGAAAAAATAACTGAAAATATAGATGCTATTGTACAAGGGGATATAGAGCCATTAAGAAAGCTAAAAATGGAATAAAAAATGCATAACAAAGAGTATCATACCTCCGAATTTTGTTAATGATAATAGAACGAGGAGGTGTGATACTATGGCACAAGACGTTTTATGTGAAGTAAACAATTGTAAATTTTGGGCTAACGGTAATAAATGTAGCGCAGACGCAATTTATGTAGTAAGTCATAAAGGAAAACAAGCATCGACTACAGAAGAAACAGATTGCAAAACTTTCGATCCGGAAGTATAAATTTTTAAGGGTAACCAAATCGTGGTTGCCCTTTTATTAATTATAGTATTGATAATAAATCTCATTTTCATTCATTGTTTTTAACTTTTCTTGTTATTTTTCATATTTTCTTCATAAGTGATGTAATCCAGAGCAATTCATGTTCAATACGCGATTTACTAAATTCAATGACTTCTGTAATAAAAGATGAACTAGCATCTAAAGATTGAATAGCAGTAAGCTGTTTATGTAGTACGTTTTGGCGTATTGTTAAAATTTCTTTTCTAGCTTCATAATCAAGTTTTTCAAATAGCGCGATACGAACAAGAAATTCTGCATTATTTGTCGCGAGTTTTTCGGGAAACTCGCGTAACATTTCAGAAAAAATTTCTTCTCCTGCTTCAGTAATGTCATACATATTTCGGTTTGGTTTTCCGACTTGTGTATGTACCTTTTTCGTTATAGCCCCCATATTCTCAAAACGTCGAAGAGAAGGATAAAGCATATTATGATTTAATTCAAAATTCTCTCCTAACCGATTTTGGATATTTTTCTTTATTTCATACCCATATTTTGGCCCTGACGTCAATTCTGCGAGCAATAAAATATCGACATACATAAAAATCCCCCTTATTTATTTCTCAAGTTCTCCTACGAAAAATCCCCTTTAGTATATGTTAAAATAACATATGTTAGATTATACAACTTTGAATTACCGACCTATCACTTTTATTGTAAAAGAAAAGGGAGGAAAGGACTATGGCTTCGCCTGAAAATGTGATTTTAGTTCATGAAATTTCAAAGCTGAAAACGAAAGAGGAATTGTGGAATCCGTATGAGTGGTATCAATTTATGAGGGATAATCACCCCGTACATTATGATGAAGAGCAAGATGTTTGGAATGTATTTTTGTATGAGGACGTAAATCGTGTTTTATCAGACTATCGCCTGTTTTCAAGTAGAAGGGAGCGAAGACAATTCTCAATCCCTCCTTTAGAGACTCGAATCAATATTAATTCTACTGATCCACCAGAACATCGCAATGTACGTTCTATCGTTTCTAAAGCATTTACTCCAAGGAGTTTAGAACAATGGAAACCTCGAATACAGGCTATCGCAAATGAACTTGTACAACATATTGGAAAATATAGTGAAGTTAATATCGTTGAAGAGTTTGCTGCTCCTTTACCTGTTACTGTTATATCCGATTTGTTAGGAGTGCCAACAACTGACCGCAAAAAAATTAAAGCATGGTCTGATATTTTATTTATGCCGTATAGTAAAGAAAAGTTTAATGATCTGGATGTAGAAAAGGGGATAGCACTAAATGAATTTAAAGCATATCTTCTACCAATCGTTCAGGAAAAGAGATACCATTTAACCGATGATATTATCTCAGATTTAATACGAGCTGAATATGAAGGCGAAAGATTAACTGATGAAGAAATTGTTACTTTTTCATTGGGTTTATTAGCGGCTGGTAATGAAACAACTACAAATTTAATTATTAATAGTTTTTACTGTTTCTTAGTGGATTCACCAGGAACATATAAAGAATTAAGAGAAGAACCTACATTAATTTCAAAAGCAATTGAGGAAGTATTACGCTATCGTTTTCCCATTACATTAGCTAGGAGAATTACAGAGGATACAAATATATTTGGCCCTTTAATGAAAAAGGATCAAATGGTGGTTGCGTGGGTAAGTGCAGCAAATTTAGATGAGAAAAAGTTTTCACAAGCCTCTAAATTTAATATACACCGAATAGGAAATGAAAAGCATTTAACATTTGGTAAAGGTCCTCACTTTTGCTTAGGGGCACCACTTGCACGTTTAGAAGCTGAGATTGCATTAACTACCTTTATAAATGCTTTTGAAAAGATAGCATTATCTCCATCGTTCAATTTAGAACAATGTATATTGGAAAATGAACAAACTTTGAAATTCTTACCTATCTGCTTAAAAACTCAATAAACTGTTCAGCAAGGTACAAATTTACTGTACCTTGTTCTTTTATTTCTCAATTGTGAAATTTTAGTTGGTTATTTAGTATGGAAGTGTGTGAATAAGAGTAGAGGAGGATGCTTATGTTAACGTGTAATGGAAGTAAGACGTTCCAAACATTTATTAAAGCTGTAACGGATTTAATAAATAGTAATTTGTTAGAAGATCAAATGGTTTGTGGGATTGAAAAATTATTAGAAGAACTTTTAGAAAAGAAAACATGGCTTCCGTTAGAAAAACAGAAGGCGAATTCGGCTCAATATGCACGACACTTATTATATGAAGATCCTTTAAATCGTTTTGAAGTATTAGCTCTTGTATGGAAAGATGGACAATCGACTCCTTTGCATGATCATGATGGCACATGGGGAGTAGAAGGTGTATTTACAGGGAGAATAATGGTGCAGAACTTTATACAAACTAAGCAGCTTGAAAATTCACTTGTTTATTTAACTCATACAGGAAATCTTTATTTGGGAGAAGGAGAAACAGATAAAGTCATTCCACCAGCTGATTGTCACATTCTTGAAATAGATGACAATGAAAGCGTTGTCACAATTCATGTTTACGGAAAACGTTTAGAAAAGTTTAAAGTATACGTTCCAACTAAAGAAAAGAATGTATACACATGTGAGACAAAATATATTCGTTATAATTCATAGTTTAAAGTCCAAAGCCCTTGCTTTGGATTTTATTTATAATTATTTCTTGACCTGAAACGCTTTTCATAAATTATAAATAAAGAGTGCTTTACGAGAGGGGTATGAAAACGATACCTTTCATTTAATATGAGCTCGTGTATATATAGAAAGTGGTGAAGAAATAATGAAATTAATCGCAATTGATTTAGATGGAACTCTTCTTTCGGGGAACAAAATGATTAGTAACGAGAATGCAGAAGCAATTCGAAAATGTCAGGAAGCTGGTCATGTTGTAGCAATTTGTACAGGTCGTTCTATCATCGATATTGAACGATTGTTGTTAGAAGTTAATTTGGAGTGTCCAATTATTGCCGAAAATGGTGCGCTTATATATAATGATAAAAAAATGATGAAGAGATATCCAATTCAAAATATGCAGGCACTCGAGATTGTGAATTATCTTGAAGAAAACGGATTATATTATCAGCTTTATACTAATAAAGGTGTGTACGTACCGGAATATGGAGTAGAGAGTGTACGCAATGAAATCGATTATGTGAAACATTCAAATGAAAATATCGATTTGAAAGAGTTGGAAACGATCGCAGCATTATACCTTGAACATACAGCATTTCTTAGTGCAGAAAGTTGTAAACCAATTGTAGAAACAGATATACATGTGCATAAGCTTTTACCATTTTCTTATGACATGGAAAAATTAAAAAAGTTAAAAGAAACGTTTCTGCATAATACTGATTTAGCAATTACATCTTCATATTGGCATAATTTAGAGATTAATCATCGAGACGCTCAAAAAGGAAATGGACTATATACTTTAGCGGAACATCTAAATATTCCAGTTGAAAATACTGTAGCGATAGGTGATGGGTTAAACGATGTATCCATGATGGAAAAAGCAAATCTATCAATTGCAATGGGGAACGCAGTCGAAGAAATAAAAGCGATGTGTCAATATGAAACTTTGACTAATGAAGAACATGGTGTTGCACATGCTTTATATAAATATGTAATGTAATATAAAAAGAAAAAAAGAATCTAAATAGATTCTTTTTTTCTTTTTATTAGGGGTAAGGTATTCTATGAGATTCATAGAAGCCTTATTACATTTTATTATATAGAATATATTGGAATAAATGTTTATATTTTTCATAGTAATTGTGAAAAATTTATGAACTTTATATTTAATGCATTTTTATAATACAACTAATACGTATGAATTCATGTCAAAACTTAACAAATGTAAGGAGCTAAGGAGAGTTTGTGCAACATAAAAGATCATGATTGGCACAGCTAATAATTAATCGTTGATGAAAAAACTTACTAATTAGAGTTTCAATTTTGTACGGATATATTTTTTGTTTTTAATTGAAAAATAAAATTTGTTCGAATAATTATTCTTCAGCTATATACCTACAGGCACATTCTTCGTATAATGGAGAAGTATGAATTTTAAATTTGTATGAATTTTACATATTGAGGTGAAAAAGGAATGAATGCGCGGCTAATGGAACTTATTGATGTGAGTACAATAGAAACCATGGCAGAACAATTTTATCAATTAACCAACATATCACATCAACTTCTTGATGCTGAAAAAGAATGTATATTTTCATTTGGAATAAATGAAAAGAAAATATGTAAACTTCCCAAACTTGAAATCCCCATTTTTTTATACAATCAATATTTAGGATCTTTTGTTGTATGGTCTCAGAAAAGCGAAATTTTCAATTGCCAAAAATACTTTGAAATGCTTTCAAATTTAATTATAGATGGAGTAATGAAAGGATTTCAAAATAAAAATACGACGTTACTTACTCGAAAAGAGGAGGAACTACATACAATCTTACAAAACATGCCTGTTATGGTTGATGCACTTGATTATAATGGAGATTTTGTTTTGTGGAATCGCGAATGTGAAATTGTGACAGGCTATACTGCGGAAGAGGTAATTGGAAATCCAAACGCACTTCGATTACTGTATCCGGATCATGATTATCGTCACGAGATACAAAAGAAATTTTTGACTCGTGGAAAGAACTTTAGAGACTGGGAAATGCGTTTAACTTGTAAAAATGGTGAAATTAAAACGATAATGTGGTCCAATATATCAGAACAGTTTCCTGTAAGTGGATTTAGTTATTGGGCTGTTGGTGTGGATATTACACATTTAAAAGCAATAGAAGAGAAATTAAAACAACAAACGTCTGAGTTAGAATTAATTTTTCAGGCTTTACCAGATTTATGTTTCTTAACGGAAGATGATGGAACAATTATTGATTATAAAGCAGGATCCCCTACAAAATTTTACGTACCCGCAGAAGCTTTTATGGGAAAAAAGTTTTACGAAGTATTACCATCTACAGTAGCAAAAAAATTTCAAGAAGCAATTTGTCAAGTGAAAGAAAAAGGGACAAATGTAATTGTGGAATATCCACTTACAATTAATGAAAGTATCAATTTCTTCGAAGCTAGATGTTTACCGTTATTGCATGATAAAATTATGATTATTGTACGTGATATTACAGAGCGGAAAAAGACAGAAGAATTGCTAAATAAATCAGATACACTTGCAGCAATCGGTCAATTAGCAGCTGGTGTTGCTCATGAAGTTAGGAATCCATTAACAGTCATTAAAGGCTTTATACAGCTATTTCAAATTAATAAAGAAGATCAAGAAAAATATTTTGATCTAATGCTTTCTGAAATTGAAAGAATAGAAGCGATTCTTCAAGAATTTTTATCGATTGCTAAAACAGATGAACTAAGCACGGAAAAGAAAAATCTTTATCAAATATTTAAAAATGTCGTTTCGTTAATAAATACAAAAGCAATTATGACAAATATTCAAGTTGAATTATATGCAGATTCCAAAGATATAATCATTGAATGCTCAGAAAATCAACTGAAACAAGTATTTATTAACATTTTGCAAAATTCAATCGAAGCTATGCCAGATGGTGGGAGAATTTCAATTCACATAAAAGAAATAGGCAAAGATGGTATCATTATTAATGTAATTGATAAAGGAATAGGAATACCTGAAGAACGAATTAAAAGATTAGGTGAACCTTTTTATAGTACAAAAGAAAAAGGTACCGGTATTGGATTGATGTTAAGTTATAAAATTATTGAAAGTCATCAAGGGAATATAAGTATTATGAGTGAGGTTGGCGTCGGAACAACAGTAACGATTTACTTGCCAAAATTTCAGAGTAAAAAGCCTTTATCAAATTATGATGATAGATTTGAATCGATACGTCCAATTATTAACTCTTAAATTTATTAAATACCCAATAACCAAAAGCTAAGCTTTTGGTTATTGGGTATTTTTGTATTTAATTTAGAAAACTTTACCTTTTCTTTAGATTTGCTTTAATTTCTATTAAGTTTTTATCAATATATTAGTATTTGTGCAAAGTAATGTATAGAAAATGTGCATTACTTTTAATATATAGATTCAATTATTAATAGAAATACAGTAAGGAGGAGATTATGACAAGGTGAAAAAACAAGAGAAAAAAAGCGGTAGAGCAGTACCGATGCGGTTAAACATTTTATTCTTATGTGTATTTATATTGTTTTCTGCCATGATTATACAATTAGGTAAAGTACAAATTATCGATGGTGAGACGTATAAAAATGAAGTGGAGAAGAGAGAAAATGCAACCGTAAGCCTTTCTGTGCCGCGGGGAAAAATATTTGACCGAGAAGGGAATCCAGTAGTTGATAATAAGTCTTTACGTACAATTACATATACAAAGATGAAAGGTGTAAAATCAGAAGAAATATTAAAAACAGCAAGACAACTTGCAGACATAATTGAAATACCACAAGAAGATATAGACAAGCTAACTGAGACGGATAAGAAAGATTTTTGGATGCAATTAAATCCGAAACTAACTGAAAAATTAGTATCTAAAAAAGAAATAAATAAGTTCAGAGATAAAGATATTACCGGAAAAAATTTAGATAAAAAAATTGAAGAGTTAAAAAGAAAACGAGTTACAGATAAAGATCTTCAAGATTTAACAGATAAAGATGTTAAAGTGTTAGCTATTAAAAGTAAGATGACTTCTGGTTATCAAATGGCTCCTCAAATTATTAAAAAAGATGTTAGTGAAAAGGAATTTACTATAATTAGTGAAGGTTTAGCAAATCTCCCAGGTGTAGATGTGTCGGTTGATTGGGAGAGAGTGTATGTAAATGATGGGTTATTCCGATCTGTTCTTGGAAATGTTTCTAATTCCGATGAAGGATTACCAAGTGAAAAATTAGATTATTACTTGGTACGAGATTATAGCCGAAATGATAGGGTTGGAAAAAGTTATATTGAGCAGCAATATGAAGATGTACTTCATGGTACAAAAAAAGAAGTAAGAAGCGTTGCAGATAAACAAGGTACTACAATTAGAACGGAAACAATTTCTGAGGGAAAGAGCGGTAAGAACTTAACTTTAACGATAGATATGGAATTACAGAAAAAAGTAGAAGAAAGTATAGAAAAAATATTAAAGGCATATAAAGGATCTGAATCTATGTTGGACCGTGCTTTCGTTGTAATGATGAATCCGAAAAACGGACAAGTATTATCAATGGCTGGGAAAAGACTTGTAGAAAAAGACGGGAAAACAGAAGTTGAAGACTATGCATTAGGCACAATGACTAGTTCATATGAGCTGGGATCAACAGTTAAAGGTGCGACAGTTTTAACTGGATTTGAAACGAAAGCTATAACACCAGGTACTTATTTTTATGATGCACCTATGAAGTTTAAAGGTACTAGGGAGAAGAAGTCTTGGAAAGAGTTTGGAAACATTGATGATTTAAGAGCGTTACAAGTCTCTTCAAACGTTTATATGTTTCATACAGCATTAAAAATTGCAGGTGTGGATTATGTGAAAAATAGTTCATTAAATATTAAACAGGAACACTTTGATAAAATGAGGTACTATTTCAGACAATTCGGATTAGGTGTTCCAACGGGCATAGATTTACCGAATGAAACAGCTGGACAAATTGGTAAAAAAGATAATCAGCCGGGTTTCTTATTAGATTACTCAATTGGTCAGTATGACACGTATACACCACTTCAGCTCGTACAGTATATTTCAACAATTGCAAACGGTGGATATCGAATGAAGCCACAAATTGTACAAGAGGTAAGAGAGCAAACGTCGCAAAAAGATGAGATTGGTAAAGTGGTGCATGCAGTAGAACCAATTGTTTTAAATAAAATTGATATGAAAGAGGAATATATAAATCAAGTAAAAGAAGGATTTAGAAAGGTATTCCAAGAGGGTGATGGAACAGGAGTAAGGGCGTTCCAAAAAGCATCTTATAAACCAGCAGGTAAAACAGGAACAGCACAGACGGTATACGGTGGAGAAAGTGATATTGGAAGAAATGAAAAAGGCGAGAGAAGAGAATGTTATAACTTAACGTTAGCAGGATATGCGCCATATGATAATCCAGAAGTAGCGTTTTCCGTAGTTGTGCCGTGGGTTATGAATGATAAATCTGGTATTAACTCTGATATTGGAAAAGAAGTTTTAGATGCTTATTTTGAATTGAAAAATAAGCGATTGACTGGAGAAACTGTAAAAATAGATAGCTCTAAAGAAGATTAAAACATATGAAATGTTATAAAAATAGAGTTGTCTTATTTAGGAATTAATTCAAAATGGGTGAGAAAGAAGAATAAAATTATTCTATCAATTATTCACATTTTATAAAATAAAACATATATTGATAGCATAGGACAAGCTGAAAAGCTTATTCTAACCTCACAGAACACTCCTTATCACGGTTTGGCATCTACTTATGTAGATGCTTTTTTTAATTAAATAACTGATAATTATTTATCAATCTAAAGTAGCAAGTATATTAGGACTATTAGGGGAAGTTTGACGGTAATAATTACAGTATGCTTAATAAGTGAATTGAAATGTAAGGAGTGAGAAATAAGTGCTAAATATTTTAGTGGTTAATTTTCCAGCAGAGGGACATGTAAATCCTACATTAAGTTTAGTTAAAGCCTATACTGAACGGGGGGATCACGTACATTATATTACGACAGAACAATTTAAAGACAGAATTGAAGATTTGGGAGCTATTGTATATACACATCCAGATTTATTAAAGGAGATTTCTATTGATTCTGAAACTCTAGATGGGCTGAATTCTTTCTTTCGTGTACATGTTCAAACTTCTTTATATATATTAGAAATTGTGAAACAATTATGTGAAAACATAAATTTTGATTTCGTAATTTATGATATATTTGGTGCTGGAGAGTTAGTAAAGGAGTATTTACAAATTCCAGGCATAGTTTCTTCTCCTATATTCTTAATTCCTACTGAATTTTTGGAGACTTTACCTTTTCATCCTAATGCAGCAATACCATTCCGACCTGATGAAATTTCTGAACAGTTGTTACATCAAATGGATCGTGAATTTGGAGTAAAGCCTAAAAATAATCTTCAATTTATGCATAATAAGGGAGATGTTACTCTTGTGTACACAAGTCGTTATTTCCAACCTAATAGCGATTCGTTCGGAGAAAATAACATTTTTATTGGACCAAGTATTTCAAAGCGTAAAATAAATGTTGAATTTCCACTTGAATCGCTTAAAGATAAGAAAGTTATTTATATTTCAATGGGAACACTGCTTGAAGGGATCGAACCATTTTTTAATGCATGTATTGATGCTTTCTCAGATTTTAATGGATTAGTTGTAATGGCAATTGGCGATAGAAATGATCGTTCTAAAATTAAGGAAGCGCCAAACAATTTTATAATTGCTCCATACGTACCTCAATCAGAAGTATTAAGTGAAGCAGATGTTTTTATTACACATGGCGGTATGAACAGTGTACACGATGCTATTCATTTTAATGTCCCATTTGTCATCATTCCACATGATAAAGACCAGCCAATGATAGCACAAAGATTAACTGAGCTTGAAGCAGCGCATCGGTTATTGAAAGAGAATGTTAATGTGCAAACGTTAAAAGAAGCGGTAACCGATGTTCTTTCAAATGAAAAGTATAAGCATGGAATACGAAAACTGAAAGATAGTTTTTTAGATTGTGGTGGTTCAAATGAAGCAATCACAGTGATTACATCTCTTTTAAATAAATAGTGTGGGTAATATAAAAGCATAGAGGCGCACCTTTATGCTTTTATATGATTATCCCGCAAACTGCACAGCAGTATTTGCATGTAAAAAAGCAGTATCAAAAACAGGAACAGTAAGGTCGTTTTGGGAAATGAGCAACGGTATTTCGGTGCAACCTAGTAGTATACCTTCTGCGCCATTTTGAATTAATGACTTTGTAATTTGTAATAGCTTTTCTTTTGATGTTTCTGAAATAATTCCTTTACTTAATTCATTTAAAATAACATGATGAATAAAATTTCTTTCCTCTTTATTGGGGATGATTGTCTCAATGCTATAATTCGCTAATCGTGATTTATAGAAGTCTTGTTCCATCGTTTGTTTCGTACCCAATAATCCGATACGCTTTATATTCTGTTCTACCATTTCTTTAGCACTTACATCACCTATGTGAAGAAGTGGAATGGATATTGCACTTTCCACTTCTTCAGCAAATAGATGGACCGTATTGGAACACATTAATAAACATTCAGCTCCGGATTTTTCAACCTTCTTTGCAACGGTGACTAATTCGTTTTTCACTTCTTCATATTGGTGATTTTGTAATAAAGTAGTTACTTCACCAAAGTCCATGCTATATAAAACAAGCTTTGCATTTTGATCGTATTGAGAGAGTGTAAGTGTATTAATATGTTTATAGTATAATGATGTAGATTCCCAACTTAGTCCACCAATTAAACCGATTACTTTCATCGTACATTCCTCCCGTAACTATTTTGAATTTATTATTTCACAATTCCGATAAGAATACAATGATTTAAATGTACTATTAAACAAAAAATAAAAATAATTAGAAAAGTATTGAAATTTATATTTTTTAATGCCATAATACGAATTACAAATTAATACTTATCCAGAGAGGTGGAGGGAACGGCCCTATGAAACCTCAGCAACCCCTATATATATTTATAGGAAGGTGCTAATTCCGCAGAGAACACGATGTGTTTTTTGGAAGATAAGAGGATTCTTGAACGTGAAAGAAAATGACCTCTTATGTAAGAGGTCATTTTTTGTTGTATAGAAAGGGAGTGTCGATGCATAATTCATTTTCAAAATAAATATAGAGTAATAAAAGTTGACTATTAAGAGGGGAGAATTGTAATGAATAAATTATCAACAAAATTAGTAGTGGCAATCGGAATTGGAGCAGCATTATACGGGATATTAGGACTTTGGGGATTTTCTATTGCACCCAATACATTTATTAAACCTGCGTTAGCTATTTTAACCATTTTTGGTGCGTTATTTGGCCCAGTGGCAGGACTGTTAATAGGACTTATCGGTCATACCGTAACAGATACAATTGCTGGCTGGGGTATTTGGTGGGGCTGGGTTTTTAGTTCAGGCATTATCGGCTTTGCAATGGGGCTTATTCAAAAAAGAGTTGGCTTTAGTGTGAAAAACGGGACATATAATAAAGGAGATATTTCCTATTTAGCTATTACTGGGTTAATTGGTATTGTCATTGCTATTATATTTGCTGGGGCGTTCGATATTATTGTGATGGGAGAACCGTTTGACAAAATTGTTATACAAGTATTAGGTGCAACAATTGCTGATGTTATTGTATTTTTAGTTCTTGGATTGCCAATTACAATAGGGTTAGCTAAATCTAATAAGAAACATACACATTTAAAAATTGAAAAGTAGGGATGTTAACATGCAACCAATTATTTCTTTTGAACAATTCAACTTTCAATATAAGCATGCAGCGCAGCCTACTGTTAAAGACGTTACATTTCATATATATCCTGGGGAAAAAGTGCTGATTGCTGGGCGAAGTGGTTCAGGGAAATCGACATTAGCTCATTGTATGAATGGGCTAATCCCATTTTCTTATGAAGGGACTAGTACTGGTACTATTTTAATTGACGGAAAAGACCCGAGGAAAGGAAGTATTTTTGAACAGAGTAAACAGGTTGGAACAATTTTGCAAGATCAAGATGCACAATTTATTGGTCTTACAGTAGAGGAAGATGTAGCTTTTTATTTAGAAAATGAATGCGTAAATGAAGATGATATGAAAAAGATTGTTTCGGAATCATTAAAAAAGGTAAAGATGCATAATTTTCATAAACAAAGTCCACATGAATTATCAGGAGGACAAAAACAAACTGTTTCTTTAGCAGGTCTGTTAACAACAAATGCTCATATATTATTGTTCGATGAACCGTTAGCAAATTTAGATCCAGTTAGTAGCTTACATACAGTAGAACTTATTAAAGATATACATAAACAATATAATAAAACAATTGTAATAATTGAACATCGAATAGAAGAAATGTTAAACCTAGATTTAGATAAAATCATTTTAATTGATGAAGGAGAAATTGTTGCGATAGGCACACCAGAAAAGATTTTAGCATCAAATATATTACCATCTATCGGATTAAGAGAACCTATGTACATAGAAGGCTTAAAGAGATTGCATTTTGATAGTAATAATGACGTAATATACCCACTTGAAAATCTTCAAAGGGAAAGTGTTAGTGGAGTAATAAATGAGTGGATGGAGAAGCAAACTTTTTGTAAAGATACTCCTACAAAAAAAGAATTATTGAAAGTAGAGAATTTGTCATTCTCATATCCTAATAAACAAAAAGTATTAGACAATGTAAATTTCTCTCTATTTAAAGGGGAAATAGTAGCACTCCTAGGACATAATGGAGCTGGAAAATCAACACTAGCTCATAGTCTTATAGGGATAAACAAAACAAAAAATGATAGGATTTTAATTGATGGAGTAAATATCAATTCTTGGTCTATTCGTAAACGCGGTGAGGTTATATCTTATGTGATGCAAAATCCAAATCATATGATTACACAAGCTACTGTAATGGAAGAAATTTCATTTTCATTAAAATTAAAAAAATTTTCGAAGGAAGAAATTAAGGTTAGAGCAGAGGAAACATTAAAAATTTGTGACCTGTATCCATTTCGAAATTGGCCAATTCAGGCATTAAGTTATGGGCAAAAAAAGAGATTAACGATTGCATCTGTACTAACAACAAATCCAAAACTTATCATATTAGATGAACCGACAGCGGGACAAGATTATTATCATTATAAACAATTTATGACGTTTATTAGAAAACTAGCTGCAAAGGGACTATCCTTTATTTTTATCACACACGATATGAATCTCGCATTAGAATATGCAGACAGAGCAATAGTTCTAAAGGAAGGAGAAGTTATTGCGAATAATACTGCATCTATTGTATTAGGTCATCCAGAAACGTTAAAAAGAGCGAACTTAAAGGAGAGTTCTTTATTTAAACTCGTTAAATTTAGTGGTATTGCAAATCCTGAAAGGTTTATGGAACTTTATTTTGATGATATTAGGAGGGAGGAAGGTGTATAATACATATTTTCATCGCATGGACGGATCAGTGAAATTGTTATTATTTATTTTTTGTATGACACTTACTTTTTTATTTTTTGATTTTCGCATATTGCTATTTGTATTTATGATTGGATGTATCGGACTTCTAATTGCTAAAATTCCATTTCGTAAAATTTTTATTGTTTTTACTGTTATATTTACATTTAGTTTATTAAATTCTGTTATGATCTTATTTATTACACCAACCCATGGATCTGAATTAACCGGATCATATACTTCATTTGTGTATATTGGATATGCAACAATTACATACGAAACATTATTTTATGCAGCTACACTTTCGTTAAAGTATTTTACGTTATTACCATTTACACTTATTTTTATTTATACGACTGATCCAAGCAAATTTGTGAGTAGCTTAAGTAAATTTCGAATTCATTATAAAATTACTTATGCGATAAATATTGCATTACGTTATATACCTGATATTCAGTCCGAATATAAAGTTATTAAACATGCCCAAGAGGCGAGAGGAGTAGCTTTTGAAAAAGGAGAAGCAAGTTTATGGATCCGCATGCAAAACCGTGTCTTAATTTTCTGGCCTTTAATTATTCATTCTTTAGAGAGAATCGATACAGTTTCAAACGCAATGGATTTAAGAGGGTTTGGAAAGAAGGATACACGTACGTGGTTCTATACAAATAAAGCGAAAAGCGGGGATTGCATTGCTTTATTTATAGGTATTTTTATTTTAATTGCTGCAGTATATTTAAAGTTACATGTATTTCAAAATTTTTGGTATCCGTTTTAAAGCATTCTCAAATGAGTGCTTTTACTTATTTTTATATAGACATGCTCAAAAAAGGGATATTTACATAATGTATAATACGAACCAGTTAAAATGATCAACTACCTATTAGTTTTCAAACCAAAAGGAGGAGAAAATATGAGTTACGGTGGTTCTTGTGGTTTTGGTGGAGGTTTCGCTTTATTAGTTGTGTTATTTATTTTGTTAATTATCGTTGGATGCAGCTGTTGGGGCGGAGGGTACTAATTTTTAATTAGTCTCCACAAATGTAAAACTAAAAAACATAGAAGATACTTATGTATCGCAACAAATAAAAAAGGAGCATAATTGCTCCTTTTTTATTTGTTGTTAGATGCGTTTGTATTACATTTCGGAAATGTAATTGTCAAAGTAGTACCTTTATTCATAACGCTTCGGATTTTCAAATTACCTTGCATCGTTTCAATGATCTTAACAGCAACCATTGTGCCTAAACCTGTACCTTTCGTTTTTGTACTAAAATACGGTTCGCCAAAGCGATTTATTTGCTCTTGTGACATACCAATTCCGCTATCTTCAATTCGTATGATAACTTTATTATTACTAATAGAAGAGGAGATATTTAAAGTGCCACCATTAGGCATTGCTTCAATACCATTTTTTATTAAGTTTAAAAAGCATTGCTGAAAGTGCTGTTTATTACCAACTATTGTTGCATTGGAGAAATCTTTCGTAATATGTACCGTATTCATATTACATAAGGGCACTATCATATTAATAACTCTATTTAACTCTTGTTCGACTGAAATATGATCTAATTTTTCTGGAGCAGGTTTGGCAAATGTTAAATAGTCATCAATAATTTCTTGAGCACGATTTAATTCTTCGAGTATATGGTCAATATATTTGTCTCTCGATTCGGGAGTTAAATTGGATGTTTTCAAAAGTTGTGTAAATCCTTTTACGACAGTTAAAGGGTTTCTTACTTCATGTGATATACTAGCAGCGAGTTGGCTAACAATCTCCATTTTCTCCATTTTAATTAATTTTGATCGCATACATACTGCATCTTTTATAACTTCATTTATATAAACAATAAATAGCATTAGAGTAGTCGGTAATATTATGAAGTAAATAATATACAAATTATTTACTTCAAAATTTGATAAAGTTAAGACAATTACAGTTGTAAATATTGCTAGGAAAAAGGTTAAAAACATGGAAAAAGCTACTTTTATTTTTCTATTATATGTATTAAATTTTGCGGATGCGAATGCTGTAATGATAAACATTATTCCGTAAACAATGACAGTTAGCATATTAAATCCATAAAATAAAAATCTTGTAATTAATAAAATTGTAAACAATATGATACCGACAGGGAATCCACCATAGAGTGTACCAATTATGACTGGGATTTGTCTTAAATCATGAATACAACTCTCATCCATATAGATAGGGTATCTCATACATAGAATAAGTGGGATACTCGAACAAAGAGTAATAAGTAGTGTTTTATATTTCTTTAAATAGCGCCCGCTATCGTATATAAAATAAAAAATAAATATACTAATTAGAATGTAAAGAAGATTATTTAATACGTTTTGATTAATATAAACAAAGTTCATAATATATTTGCCTCGTTATTTTGAATTTCCATTTCATATATATTATACATGATTATAGTAGAAACTTTTTGCTTTTAATAATATAAGTTTATATTTTTTCAGTATTAGCCATGTTTAGCCACTCTTCATAAAATGTTTCAACCGATACATATCGTTCCATTCGGTTTTCATTTACAGCACGATACGCTATTTCATATAAATCCCTACTTGCTTCCCATTTTGTAAAGGAGCGATCTTTTCCACCACCTAAAATTGCGAAAGCCATTGCACCCATATTAAATACATTTGTTCTCGCATCAATCATAGCGTTTAGCTCGAATTCTTCAGGAGACATAAAGCGTGAGGAACCCCATAATCTTCCCATTTTATTTACGTATGGTTTTTTAGAATATAAATCAATATCACAAATTTTCGTTTCATTTGTATTAAAATTATACATAATACTACCATCATAAAAATCTATCGCTACATAGTTTTTCTTTTCGACATATGTATGGAAAGAAAAAATGGAATTTAAGGATTGAACTCGTTTTCTAACAGGTAAATGCTTAAATTTATAAAATGGAGAGTTTGGATTTTTATATTTCTCAGGAGGCGGGAAACTCCAGTGCGAATGAAGACATTCGCCATCAAACCAATCGAAAATTAATACATATCCAGATTGAACTGGAAAATGTTCAATTAGTTTTATAAGCGAGTTATGCTTTAATTCCTCGTATAGGGAAACTGAATTTTTTAACCGTTCAATAGCGTCGTTTATTGTTCCTTCGTATGCAATTGTTTGTGCCCCTGCGTATTTAATGAATTTTTTATGGCCATTTTTTTCAACACCAAAACTTATATTACCTGAATCTTGCTGGTCAAAAACTGCAAATACGGTTCCTAATTTCAAGAGCCAATCAAAATTATGATGTTCTTTTAATTGGAATGTTATTTGATTTAACTGAATTTCAACTGGTTTAGCTTCCATAATATACCTCGCATTTATTATAATTAAGTTGTATATTTCATTATTCGACATATTTTGTAAAAATCCTATGTTAATCACATGAAATTTTATAAATATAATGATGAATACTTATAGGAGTGTGAATAAAGTGGAACAACAAATCGTTATTAAATCATATGAAAAAGAGTGGCATGAAGAGTATTTAAAAGAAAAGGAAAAATTTATTTCTTTATTCGGAGGAGATTGTATTGCTATTGAACATATAGGGAGCACATCTGTACAAGGGTTAGGAGCGAAACCTTTAATTGATATGATGATTGGCGTAACAGATTTGCAAATTATCGAAAAGTGGATTGAAGATTTATTAAAAATTGGATATGAGTACGTTCCAAAAGAATCACCTAATTGGCGTTTTTTTAGAAAGGGAAAATGGAGAGCGGGCACTCATCATTTACATGTCTATATTTATAATAGTGACGAATGGAAAAACAATCTTTTATTTCGAGACTTTCTAATAAAGCATGAATGGGCACGTAAAGAATATAGAGAACTAAAAGAGAGACTTGCAGCTACATATCCTTTTGATCGTGTTTCTTATACAAATGCAAAAGCACCGTTTATTCAAAAAATAATAAAGGAAGCTAAACAATTTAAGTGATCTTGAAATTCTCATTTTATTTTAATCTTGTTCTCATGTTCCTTTCTTTTTTATTTGATATTCTGCTGGTTACAGAAACTTTTTAAGAAAGGAGCTTAAATGAAATGGAAAAGCTACTAAAACATAAATCTTTTCATTTATTTGTAAAAATTATAGGTTTTACTATTATTTTTTGTAGTGTAGCATTGTTACTTATTAATGTAATTTACGGCAACGTATTAAATGTAAAAGGGTTAAATAAGAAATTAGGTTCTTTCGGTGAATATGGGACGATTTTAGCTGCATCATTATGGTTTTTACGTCATGTATGGTTATTTTTTAAAAAGAAAAATATAATTGGGGTTAAATTGATAAAAGACTTATATTTGTTCATTAAAAAATTTCACGTATTCATTGGATATACTGTATTAGCTGTATCAATTACTCACGGTGTTTATTTTTTATTAAAAGGAAGTCGACATATACTTATATTTTATAGTGGTATATTCTCCCTTTTCATTTTAATCATACTAGGTGTCATTGGACTTTTCTTACAGAAACATAATAAAAAAACAAACTTGATATTGTATAGAAAAGCACATCAAATTATTGCAATTATATTTGGAGTAGGATTACTGATTCATTTAACTGTATAGGGGGCATTGCTGTTGCAACACATATTAATCATTGAGGATGAAGAAAATTTAGCTGATTTTTTAGAGTTAGAACTAAAGTATGAAGGATATAAAGTCGATATACAGTTTGATGGGCGGAAGGGTTTAGAAGCTGCACTTGAAACAAATTATGACCTTATTCTGCTGGATTTAATGCTACCAGGATTAAATGGAATAGAAGTGTGTCGTAGATTAAGGGCAACTAAAAATACACCAATTATTATGCTAACTGCACGCGATAGTATTATGGATCGCGTGACAGGATTAGATAGCGGAGCCGATGATTATCTTCCGAAACCATTTGCAATTGAAGAGCTGTTGGCACGTATGAGGGTTATATTTAGACGGGAAGAACAAATAGAAAACAAGCATGTTTCATCTCTTACGTTCAAAGATTTACAGCTCCAGATTGAATCTCGAACTATTACAAAAGGAAATGAAGAAATCGAACTTACAAATAAAGAATTTGAACTCTTGCTTATGTTTATGAAAAATATTAATAGAGTACTTACCCGTGATGTTTTATTGGATCAAGTATGGGGATATGATGCAATGGTTGAGACGAATATCGTTGATGTATACGTTCGTTATTTACGTAACAAGTTACATAGTGTAGATAAGGAGGAATATATCCAAACGGTCCGCGGTGCTGGATATATAATGAAATGATTAAAAATATTGTGCATCAAATTCGAAATCTACCTATAAAGTGGAAATTAACACTTTGGTCCACTACATTAGTATTTATTTTATTCATTTTATATAGCACTTTGCAGTTTATTGTAATCAATAAGTGGACTATAGATTATGAACAGAAACAAATAAATAGGCAAGTGACAGAAATAGCGGCATATTACCAAGATAAAAGTGATACCCTTTCGATTAAAACGTTTGAAAACAGTAAAGATTTCTTAAATAATATGATTGATAAACATCAAATGATTCGTGTTATCGGCATGGATGGAAAACCAATTGTTACTGTTTCGCGAGATTTTAATGAGACATGGATAAAGCCAAAACAAGTTTTACAAGATGAATTATTTATAAAAAGACATGTAGAAGATCGCATATTAGTTAAACGTATACCAATTCAAACAAAAGAGTTCACTGGCACGATTGAACTTACGAAAAACTTAGAGGCTTTTGATCATTTATTAAAAATTATTTTAGTGGTAATGATTATTGCCGGAATATGTGGATTAATCCTTAGTTTTTTAGGTGGGGTACTAATCACGAAAAAGCTATTATCAAGTATTCAAAATATAACGAATACGATGAAGCGTATTAAGAAAAATGGGCTAAATGAACGGGTTCCAGTACGTGAAAATAATGATGAACTTGCAAAATTATCGTTTCTTTTTAACGAAATGATGGATGAAGTAGAAACTTCCTTTACACAACAGAAGCAGTTTGTAGAAGATGCATCCCATGAACTGAGAACACCACTAACAATTATTCAAGGACACTTGTCTATGTTAAATCGGTGGGGGAAAAATGATCCAGCAGTTTTAGATAAATCGCTTCAATCCAGTTTAAAGGAAGTTGATCGTTTAAATAAGTTAGTTTTAGAATTGCTAGAACTATCAAGAGCTGAATCAGAACAGATGCATCCAATTGCAGCTGATCCAGTCCATGTAAATAGCATATTAAAACAAGTTACACAAAACTTTGCTGTACTTCAAACTGAATTTCAATTTGATATGAAACTGGGTGAAGATTCGGCATATGTCTCAATACCTTCATCTTACTTAGAACAAATTATTATTATCGTATTGGATAACGCAGTGAAATATACAAAAGAAGTTAATAAATATATTTGTATTGAATCTAGTGTACAATCAGGGAAAGTTAAAATTCGTATCATAGATCGTGGTGCGGGAATACCCGAAGCTGATTTACCATTTGTTCTTAACCGCTTTTATCGTGTGGACAAAGCAAGAAGTCGAAAACAAGGTGGAAACGGTCTAGGTTTGTCTATCGCAAAACGTCTTGTAGAGAAATACAACGGAACTATTCGAATAGAGAGTAAAGAAGGTGAAGGAACAATCGTTACGATTATACTGCCTACCGTTTCACTTTAATACATTGAAAAGAAGGGATGTTTTTACATTCCTTCTTTTTTTATAGTCAAATTACTTTGTTTATTTCGAACTTTCTAGTACATTAGAATTATTAAGGGGGAATAAAAATGAAAGCTATCGTACAACAATATAAAGCAGGATTTGAAGGGGTAGAATATAAAGTATTACCTGAGAGAAACCCTAGCGCTGGGGAAGTGAAAGTAAAATTAAAATCAGCAGGATTAAATCATCGAGATTTATTTATAATGAATAATAGAAAAGAAATGCAAGTCCCATTAGTTCTAGGATCAGATGGTGCAGGTATAATTACAGAGATTGGAGAAAGTGTTTCAAGAACTTTATTACAAAATGAGGTTATTATTAACCCTAGTATTGGATGGGATCATATTGCTGAAATACCCGAGTTACCAGAGGTGTTAGGTGGACCGAAAGATGGAACGTTTGCTGAATGTGTTATTGTGCCAGTAGAAAATGTAGTGGCAAAACCGTCATATCTTTCTTGGGAAGAGTCTGGTGTTTTATCTTTATCGGCACTAACTGCATATAGAGCGCTTTTTACAAAGGGTAGATTAAAGCGTGGCGAACATGTTTTAATTCCGGGGATAGGCGGCGGTGTAGCGACGTTTGCTATGTTATTTGCAAAAGCAATTGGCGCAAAAGTAAGTGTTACTTCAAGGATAGAGAACAAAAGGAAGCTTGCCGAAACATATGGTGCAGACTTTTCCTTCAATAGTTCTGGAAATTGGGAAGAGAGTTTGCGCGGAGAGAAAGTAGATTTAATAATTGATAGTATAGGGCCAGCAACATTCTTAAAATATTTTGATGTATTAAAACAAAATGGGAGAATTGTTAATTTTGGTGCAAGCTCAGGAGATAAAATTGAATTGCCTTTACGAGCGTTATTCTATAATCAAATTGATATTATGGGGACATCTATGGGTAGCCGTGAAGAATTTAATGAGATGATGAAGTTTATAGAGAAATATAAGATTAAACCAATTATGGATAAAGTGTATTCGTTGGAAGAAGCGACTCAAGCGTTAAGACGTATGGAACAAGGCGAACAATTCGGTAATATTGCACTTCGTATGTATTAAAAATATGATTTCTTAACTAGTATATTGAAGTAACTATGTTATGTATTCTACACATAAAAAGCATATGATTCATATTGTTTTAAAGGTTTTTCAGCTTTATACATAATTGGCCGTTATAATTAGTCTTAATATTGTCAAATAAGTGATAGTAAAATGAGAATTTGATGAGAAAAGTTTCAGCCCATTTTCATATTGATGTTGTATACTGTGTAAATCAAGAAAGCTTTTATGCAAGGAGAGAGTATTATGAATTACACAGTATTTCAATGGTTTAATAATTTTGCTGGATCGTCCAAACTATTAGATTCGCTAATGATCGCTATTACAAATAGTGCTGCATATGTAGCGATTTTATTTATGGTTATCTTATGGTTTAACAATGGAAAGAAAATTAATGCAATAAAAAAACAATATACAGTGTTATATACGACACTTTCAGTCATTATCGCATTACTAGTAAATGTTGTGATACATGCGGTATATTACCATCCACGTCCGTTTGTATCACATGATGTACATCAATTAGTACCACATGCAGCAGACTCATCATTTGTTAGTGATCATTCAGTACTTGTATTTTCAATTGCATTTGTATTTTTGCTTAGAGGAGAAAAACTTAAATATGTCGCTCTTATTTGGGCAGTATTAGTCGGTGTTTCACGTATGTACGTAGGTGTTCATTATCCTTTAGATATACTGGGTGCTGCTTTCTTAACATTTATCACAAGTGGCTTAGTAGTGCAAAGTACACGTACGTTTGAGCCGATAGCGAAATTTGTATTTAAAACGTACGCGTTGGTAGCGAAACGTATTCCTTTTTTAGCGAAATATAATCATTTAGCTTAATTTTATAAATAACTATTTGTAGGTTTGTTTGAAAGTTCTCCTTTGGAAATCCAGAGGGGAACTTTTTATTGTGCACAAGATAAGGGCCATAAGTATTAAAAGAGTGACAAAATAATACTGGGTTAGCATTAAAAGTCTTTATGAAATTTGTAATTTATAATAAACCAACCATCTAATGATGGAATATTCTTAAATTTCACGCACCGTAATATAAATAGATAAAAAAATAGAAACAGAAACAATAACTACTTTCAGACTGTTTTAAAGGAATTAAAAGGAAATGTTCGAAACATATAGTAGTGAAAGTAAAAACTACATATTTTGTAGCACATCTTTGTAGTAATTAATGGTGAAAGAAAGGAGCGAAATATGCATAAACTTCAAACGAATAAAGGCGCGCGGTATTTTATGATTGCTTTTATTGTTTTGTTTCTTATTATGCTTTTACGTTTTTTCTATATTCAAGCAGTAGGAGTCGTGCAAAATGTGAATGTAAAGGATTTAGCAAATGAACAACATAATAAAAATGGTGTTTTGGAAGCGAATCGTGGCACGATTTATGATCAAACTGGAAAAGTGCTCGTTCAAGATTCAACAACGTATCGTGTTGTTGTGAATTTGAAAGGTAATGACAAAGTGAAAAATAAAGATGAAACTGCAGAGCAATTAGCTACTGCGCTTGAAATTGATAAAGAGGACGTATTAAAAAATTTCCATGAGGGGCGTACGCAAGTTGAAATCGGAAAAGTTGGCCGGAATTTGTCTAGGGAAAAGAAAGAACAAATTAAAAAATTGAAAATCCCAGGTGTTTCTTTTATGCCTGAGAAAGCAAGAGTGTATCCAAATGAAGATTTTGCATCTTATATACTTGGTTTTGCTAGGCCAGACGATAAAGGAAATACAGAAGGGAAGTTTGGACTTGAAAAAAGTTTAGATAAATATTTACGCTCGACAAATGGGAATATAGAATATGTGGGAGCGCGAGGAGGTATCCCGCTTACAAATGATATAGGAAAAATAGAACCCGCTAAACATGGAAATAACGTATATCTTACGCTTGATAAACAAATTAATAGTTTTTTAGAAGAAGCGATGAATAAGGCGCAAGAGCACTATGATCCTTCTATGTTAGTAGGTATTATAGCGGATCCAAAGACGGGGAAAGTTTTAGCTATGTCTAGTAAACCTAGTTTTAATCCTAATAAAGGGGATATTGAATACTTTTTAAATGATCCAATCGCAAATGCATATGAACCAGGTTCAACGATGAAAGTATTTACGTTAGCTGCTGCAATCAATGAAGGTGTATATAACGGGAAAGAATATTTTCAATCCGGAAAGTATTCAGTAGGTTCAGCGGATATAAAAGATCATAATGGTGGGTTTGGATGGGGATCTATAACATTTGATGAAGGTTTTGAAAGGTCATCAAACGTAGCTTTTTCTATTTTAGAAGATCAGTTATTAAAACCAAATAAATTTAAGCAATATATGAATAAATTTGGTTTCAACCAAAAAACGGGAATAGATTTACCTGGTGAAAGTAAAAATACTTTATTATTAAATACACAAATTCAACAAGTAACAACTTCTTTCGGACAAGGTTCTACAGTAACTCCAATTCAATTAATCCAAGCTGCCACCGCTATAGCAAATGACGGGAAAATGATGCAACCATATATCGTTGACAAAGTTGTAAATCCAACAAACAAGCAAGTTATTATGGAAAATCAACCGAAAGAAGTTGGAAATCCGATAAAAAAAGAGACTGCGGACAAGGTAAGAGACTTAATGGAGCGTGTTATTACGTCTTCAAAAGGTACAGGTACAATGTATAAAGTCGATGGTTACCCAATAGGAGGCAAGACAGGAACAGCCCAAATTCCAAATCCTGAAAATGGACGATATATGGAAGGAAAAGAAAATTATATTTTTTCATTTTTAGGTATGGCTCCAATTGATGACCCAGAGTTAATTATATATTTAGCTATTAAGCAGCCAAAGTTAAAGGGAGATGAATATGGAGCCCAGCCACTCGCTGAAATATTTAAACCAGTTGTGAAAAATAGTCTTGAATATTTAAAGGTGAAACCATATACAGAACAACAAATGGCCGATGCAACGAAAAAATCCCAATTAAAAGTGCAAAACTATGTGAATCAATCAATAGATACGGTAGAGAATAATGTAAAAAAAGAGAAACTCCAACCGATAATTTTAGGAGAAGGAAAAATAAAAAAACAATATCCGCAGTCTGGTGAAGTAATGAGTGAAGGTGATCGTATATTTTTATTAGGAAACAACGCAACAATGCCCAATTTACAAGGTTGGTCAATGCGTGATGTTATGTATTTTTCTAAACTATTAAAATTAGATTTAAAAACTTCAGGTACGGGATATGTAACAAATCAAAGTATTGAAAAAGGACAAGCTATACAAGAAGGCGATGCATTAGAACTAAAATTAGAACCACCGTTACAACCGTTAGCAGAGGCAAATACAAATTAATTCAAGCAATGTGAAGGGTCTATACACAATAGGCTCTTTTTTTTATAGAGTTTAGTAATTTCACGCACCGTAATTTTTATAAAAAATAATAAATAAGAAACTTAACAGTTACTAAAACAAAAAAACTTACATATATTGAAATTAGAACGATTGTTCAATTTTTTTGTATTAAATGACGGAAGGAGTCTACATTGAATAAAAGACGATACGATAGCGATTTAGCCAAAGAAATAATAGCAGAGAAGGCGACAGAATTATTTTCCTTAAAAGGATATACAAGAACTTCAATTGATAACATTGCAAAAGCCTCTGGTTATAGTAAAGGACATATATATTACCATTATAAAAATAAAGAAGAATTATTTGTTTATTTAGCTAAAGACAGTATGAGAAATTGGCACGATAAATGGGAAATAGCAGAAAAACAGTATACAAATGCTACTGGGAAATTATATGGGATAGCTAAATTTGTACTTTATAATTACAAAACGCCATTATTAAGAGCAGGACAAGAACTTGCCTCTGATCCGAGCGCGAACCCTTCTACAATTCAACAACTCTATGGTTTAGCTGTTATCCCTTTAAAAACATATCAAAAAATTTTGGATGAAGGTATACAAAGTGGTGAATTTTATATAGAAAATGTTGAGGATTCAAGTCTTTTATTAGGTTCATGGCTAGGTGGATTATGTCAATTCATTCATTCATTTGAAACAGAGAAATTAGAAGTTTTATTTAATGAAGCCATTACGATTTTTTTACTCTCTATTTCAAACAAACATGCGTAGCATTACAAGCGAATTAGAACGATTGTTCAAATCTTTACACTCGTCCGTTTTCATTATATGTATTAACAACAGGAGGTTTTTTATATGGATGAACAAAGAGTCGCAATTGTAACTGGCGGAGCTTCTGGTATCGGTAAAGCTTTAGCTATTCAATTAGCAAATAAAGATATATTTGTAATTATCGCAGATATTAATGAAACAAGTGGTCAAGAGCTTGTGAATAATATAAAAAATAATAATCAACTAGCTAGGTTCGAATATTTAGATGTTACTAACGCTGGATCCGTAGAGGAACTTATTATAAAAATAGTTAATGAGTTTGGTAGAATTGATTATATGTTTAATAATGCAGGAATTGCTATGTATGGAGAAGTATTCGATATGTCTTTAGATAATTGGAAACATATTATTGAAATAAATTTATTAGGAGTAATTTACGGGACACAATTGGCTTACCAATTCATGAAAAAACAAGGATTTGGTCATATCATTAATACTGCGTCTGCAACAGGTTTAGGACCTGCTCCACTTTGTACCGCGTACGCAACTACCAAACATGCTATCGTCGGTTTAACCACTTCATTACATTATGAGGCAGAAGAATATGGTGTAAATGTAAGTGTGCTTTGTCCAACTTTTGTAGATACACCCATATTTGAAAAATCAATTGCAATTAATATGAATAAGAGCCAAATTATAAAACAACTAAAAACAAATAAGCCGATTTCAGCAGACAAGTTTGCTGAAATTGCGCTGAAAGCTATTCATAAAAATAAATTAGTTATATGTCCAATGCCGTTAAAAAAAACAATGGATGTACTCTTCACTTTATTTCCTTATCTTCATAAAAAGCTAATGCGTTTCGTATGCCGAATTGGTCGAAAAGCAAAAATGAACCAACTGTAAATGTCTGATTATTTTTTATTTACAGTTAAATGTAAATGTGATAATATGGAAAAATCAAATGCAGTGAAGAGAAGAGTAAATAAAATGAATTTTTCACAGAGAGCTCCATTTAGCTGAAAAGGAGTAAAAATTCTTTATTGAACCAAGCCTCTGAGCAGCACATCGGAACCTATTATTAGGGGGTGGTGTGACGGGAGCTCCCGTTATAGAGCTATGGTATAAGCATGAATTAGAATGCAGTACCTGATAAGGTTAATATGGTGACATATTAACAAACTAGGGTGGCACCGCGATGATAAATCTCGTCCCTAAGACTAAAGTCTTGGGGGTGGGATTTTTTTATTGGTTAAAAATAATTTGGAAAGCGGGGCCGAAAATGAAAAACTTACTTAACGATTGGAAATATCCTTTATTATTACTGTCCGGAGTTGGTATTGCAAATTTAGGGGCATGGATTTACTTAATAGCACTAAACGTACTTGTCTATAATATGGGCGGTTCAGCCCTAGCTGTTGCTACTTTATATGTAATTAAACCATTAGCCGCTTTATTAACAAACGCTTGGTCAGGGAGTATGATTGATCGTTTAAATAAACGAAAATTAATGTTTCACCTCGATATATATCGTGCGGTATTTATCGCTATTTTACCTTTACTTCCATCACTTTGGATGGTTTATGTATTCGTATTCTTTATTAGTATGGCTAATGCAATTTACGAGCCAACTGCTATGACATATATGACTAAATTAATTCCAGTTGAGAAAAGACAACGTTTCAACTCATTGCGTAGTTTAATAGGATCTGGTGCATTTTTAATTGGTCCAGCGATAGCGGGGGTATTGTTAATAGCAAGTACACCAGAGTTTGCAATATATATAAATGCTATAGCATTTCTCTTATCAGGAGTAATTACATTGCTATTACCTAATCTTGATAAAAAATCCGATATGCATACATCAAATGACAAGTTATCTTTAGCTGTACTAAAAAAAGATTGGAACATCGTTTTAAATTTTAGTAAAAAATCTTTGTATATCGTTTTTGTGTACTTCTTATTTCAAGGGATGATGGTATTAGCTACCGCAAATGATTCGCTTGAATTGTCATTTGCTAAAGAAGTTCTATTGTTAACAGATAGTGAATATGGATTTTTAGTTAGTGCCGGCGGGGCTGGAATTATTTTGGGAGCTATAACAAATACAATGTTATCTAAAAAATTAGCGCCTTCATTTTTAATTGGAATAGGATCATTATTCATTGCAATTGGTTATTTAATTTATGCTTTTTCAAATGGGTTCGTAATAGCTGCTATCGGATTTCTTATTTTATCTTTCTCTATGGCATATGCAAATACAGGCTATTATACCTTTTATCAAAACAACGTTCCTGTTCACATAATGGGACGGATTGGAAGTATATATGGACTAGTAATTGCCGGCATAACCATTTTAATTACGATTCTATTCGGAGTTGCAACTCAATTTATTTCTATACAACTTGTAGTTATTGTAGGATCATTGGTAATGTTACTTATAACTATTATATTGTGTGTGTTTACTTTATTACCTTCAAAATCCAAGGTATATCATGCTGAATCAGTAGATTCCAAATAATTTTTTCTTCCATTTTTCAATTAGTATACATCACTAGAGGATTCTTCTATCTATATATTGAATAATAATTAGGTGGAAGAATCTCTTCTGTATATGACGGTGACAAGTATGATTAATGCAAAGGATGTAGCACAGGAAATTATTATATCTAGATTTAGATTGTTCAATTGATTATATGTCTAAAGTAACGAAGTAGGGGTTAAAAAATTAATAAAAATATAGAGGGGCTTTTAGATTACATGGATATTAAGATTAGAGCATATAAAAAATCTGATGAAACCGGTTGGGTACGTTGCCGTGTGTTATCTTTTTTAGATACAGCATATTACGATAACGTATTTAGAGAGAAAGAAAAATATGAAAATCCTGCAATTGAATTAGTAGCTGTATACGAAAATCAAATTGTGGGTTTAATAGATATTGAATATGAATTAGAAGAACGTACGGTATGTTCAAGAGGAACAGGTCTTGGGGCATGATTTGGCATATTGCAGTTCATCCGGATTTCCGTAGAATGAAAATTGGTAATCAACTATTAAATGAGGCAGAAAAGTTAGCGAAAGAACTTAACCTAAATCGCCTGGAAGCATGGACTAGGGACAACCTATGGGTACATGGATGGTATGAAAAGAACGGATTTGTAAACGTAGATTCGTATTTACACGTATATAGCGATCATACAGACGAGATAAAAGGTGTAATGAAAAGTAATATTGATCAGTTATATCCGGTTCAAACATTTGCTCATTATACAGGTGAAAATAAAGAAGACATAAGAAAACAATTTAAACGAGTTCATGATTGTTTTTGTTTTGAAAAACATTTTAATTGACGAGAAACCCTTTATTTACTAAATAAGGGGTTTTGTAATTTTATGTATATAATCATAAAGATTTTAGGATTCAAAAACATTACTATAGAGTTGTAAATTTTAATTATTAATTCATTATGAAGGGAAGTGCTAACATCTTGTATATGATCAATGGTAGTTTGTTTATTATTTTAGTGATTATTTGTTATTTAATTGTACGTGGGATATTAATGAGTATAAAAAATAAAAAATATGTGATTTGGTGGCAAGAAATAATAAGCTTTTTATTCGTAGTCTATATTTGTATGATTGTAGCAGTCACTCTATTCCCTTTACCAATCGGTTTTCCTTCTAATATTGAAAATTTGAATCGATCGGTCAATATGATGCCATTTGTATCAATTATTAAAGACATCAATCAAATTGGTAGTGCTTACGATGGAGATAGTCAATTTATGATTGGTCTAATTGTAAGAAATGTAGGCGGGAATATTTTATTATTAATGCCTTTAGGGTTTTTAGTACCAATTTTATGGAATAAATACAAGAAATTCAAAAATACAATTCTACTAGGATTTTCTATATCAATTAGTATTGAATTGCTACAATTAATTGAGTCTTTATTTAGTGGTGTGGGACGTATTACTGATATTGATGATGTAATCTGTAACGTTCTAGGTTCTATTTTTGGATATTTTATTTATAAAATCTCTTTAAAAATGGTTACTAAATTTAACATTCGAGTGTTAGATAAAACTAATTCCAAAGATGTAGAATTAGTTGATAAATGAAAATTCAAATGAGGTTATGAATATATTAATAAAATTATTGAAGACGTACTCGTTACTCGTACGTCTTTTTATTTTTTAAAATAATGCTTCAGACTGATGGGAAATCACATTCCACATCATACAATTAAAAGTAGCTATCGTATTTCAATTATGAAATGAAAAGAAGAGAATATAATTTTTAAAGGCAAACAACTATATAGGAGGACTTTAAATGGATATTGTACTTGTTATTCTTATTATTGTTTTGATGCAAGGGAAAGAGCGAAAAGTCAAAATAAATCGCATTTGGCTTGTTCCAGTTTTGTTGGGCTTTGTAACAATCCAGTCCATTATTCATATGGGACAAATAACTTTGCTGCAAGGACTATTATTTGTTGCAATGCTTGGAATTGGCTTAGGTTTTGGCATTATACGCGGAAAAGTTTTAACATTTCGATTAGATAGTGAAACGGGTCATGTATTACGAAAAGGAAATTGGTTAAGCACAATGATTCTTCTTGTTATTTTAGGTGCGAAAATTGGAATTAAGCAAAGTATGTTTTCAGGTAGTACACATTCCACATTAATGGTTGTAACGAATGCCTTTTTATGTATTACATTAGGTACGGTAATAAGTAGACGATATTATATCTGGAAAAAATATAATGAGTTAATACAAAAAGTGTAAATACATTTATCCCTTGTTTAACAATGCTGTGAACGGTAATACTAAATAACATTGAACTTTTATAACAAGGGATGATCATATGATATTCATTTACACTGATTTCGGCGGAACACATTCAACTGCACTCGCTGCAGCTTATCATTTAAATAAATTGCCAACTGACCGTAAGTTAACGAAAGAAGAAATATTAAATGTAGATTACTTTAATAAATTGAAAACCGAAGATATGGGGAAAATTATTTTTCATGGAATAGATGAAAATGGTAATCCTGTATATACAGTTGGGTGTGGGGCATCTAAAGTTGTTGTACCTGCGATGAAGCATTTAGGAGAGATTTTGCAAAAACATTATCAAAGTCATGAAAAGATTATTTTTTCTAATACATCACCAACAGTACCTTTACCAATGACTTTTGGCGGTCTGTTTTCTAGAAGGTTTCATATTGACTTTATTGGTGTACCATTACTTGTATGGGGTGCAAAACTTAGCTGTGATAACATACAAAGACTTGTTAGTTATACGAAAGAAGCAGGTCGCTTGACGAATGATTATGTTGTGATTTTAGATAATGAAACTTTTAAATAATGTATGAGAAAAAGAAAATCGAGCAAATTTCTTGATTTTCTTTTTAATTTGTGAAAAAGACAAGAAATATTCACATTTATCATCTATCTACTATAGCCAAAACAATAAAGTCCTGTTACTATTACAGGGATATTCTCTTTTCATAACATAAATATATAGAAAAATTAGAAAAGAGGAATTGAATTAAGGGAGGAACAACATGAAGCGTGTTGCTTGGATTACTGATAGTACAACTGCGAGTTTTACAACAGAAGGAGATAACTTTGTTATCCCAATTGAAGTTATTATTGATGGTGTGTCGTATAAAGATTGTGAAGAAGGTGTGCGCGAGCGCGTTTATAATGCTTTAAACGAAGGTAAAACTGTCACTACATCACAACCTAACATAGGGGAAATGGTAGAGTTATTTTCGAAATGCAAAGAAGAATATGAAGAGGGATTTGCAGTTGCTATTAGCGGAAAAGTAAGTGGAACCTATCAAAACATGAAGTTAGCTGCAGAAATGGCAGGTTTCCCATTAACGGTATTAGATAGCGAAACAACAAGTTATCCAATGGATGAACTAATTAGAAAAGCGAAATCGTTATACAATGATGGTATGACTTTACAAGATATACACAAAACATTAGTAGATGAAAAAAGAAGACCTTTCCACGTATTCCCGAAAAGTTTAAAGGGTCTTTACGCAAGTGGACGTGTAAAGGGAGTTCAATTTTTACTTGGGAGTTTATTAAGTGTTAACTTAATATTAGAAGTAAAAGGTGGCGAGCTTTTACTTGAAAAGAAAGTTCGCAAAATCCAAAAATGTCGAGAATACATTAAAAATGAACTTGAAAAAGAATTACCAAAAGTACTTCACATGTTCCATGCTAACGATAAACCTGGAGCTGAAGAATGGATTGCAGATATTAGACAAGCATTCCCTGAAATGGATTTCAAACTATATCCATTACCAATTTCATTTGCGGTACATGCAGGTGAAGGTACAATAGCAATTAGTTATTAAGAAGAAAACCCGTGAATGATTCGCGGGTTTTTTTATTTGAAAATGGGGACACACCATGTCTATATTAAGCAAAAGAATTCATTTTATTGTTTCCAGGACTAACCAATCACTCGACTTATTTAAAAATATAAACCTTTTCCTACTGGCTGAACAGTTTCTAGTACAATATCAACCATTTCTTCATTAAGCAGGGTCCTTATAATCCAAGCTGAAAGTTCTTGAGCAGCAAAACAACCCGCAGCAGTTGAAATATTTCCTTCGTTTACGAAACTTTTTTCAATAACCTCTACGCCAAATTCTTTAAGTTGTTCTACTGCGGATGGATATGTAGTTGCTTTTTTGCCAGTTAGCAATTTTTTAGCTCCTAATAGTAGTGAACCAGAACACATAGATCCTATTAATTGTCTTTGAGGATCTACATGAATGCTATTAATATATTCTTGGTTTTTATATAAATCTTGTACACCCTTGCCGCTTGCAAATATTACAGCGTCAGCAGAAGGAAGATCAAATATACTTGCTGTCATGGGAATACGTAAGCCAGACATGGATATATGAGTTTTTTCCGTTCCTAAAAGCTGGACATCCCAATCAGAAATACCACCAACTAAACGTACACGATTTAATAAATCCCATGGTAGGAAAACATCAATATCAGTAAAGTTATCGAAACAGACTATTGCAATTTTCATTTTCTAATCCTCCATTACTGTTATTAACAGTGCCAATTTAATCTTCTAATAAAAAAATGTTTTAACAGCTCATTCTAACTCGATATATACGTCTCTTTGTTTACAATATAAACTTCTCCTTTTTATGTTCTATATCAAGTTATAAATCCCTGTATATTACACGTATATGAAGGAGGTGTATTGATTTTTTAACTTCTCTAAATATAAAAAGATATAAAAATTTTTTCTTGGATTCTATCAATTTTTTTTGCACAAAACCAAAATCTGTAGCAATAACTCGTAAGGTATTGTGGATGAGGATTTTTAATATTCTCAAGGAAATAGGTGTAATTTATCACACATACCAATAGAAATAAAAACGTCATCCTTTCTTATAAATCCACAGATAGAAACACGTTTTTAGGGGGCATTGTATCATTAGCTTACTAATCTATATATAATATGATTTTTATAATTTCCGTAAAATAATTTTGACGTATTTATTTTTTCAATATAGAATAATATTCATCCATCCAAATTTAACCAATATTATACAAAAGATATATCTTTTTAGTTTTAAGGGAAAGGTTAATATGAAAGTAAAGAAACTAGTTACGCTTGCAGTACCATTTATCCCACTTTATGTAGTAAAGCTCTATAAAGAGGGAGATGGGACTGTAAATTACATTTGTGAAATTACAAATGTGTCTAGGTCCTCATTATATTAGAAAGCTATCGGAAAGGAACAGTTAATGAGTTATACCAAAAATCAGAAATATATAATAGAAAATAAGTTTCATATAGAGGTGGAATTATATGCCTAAAATTGACAATATGCTAGCAATTCTATGGATGCTTCGTTCAGGTAAAAAAATTACTGCGAAACAAATTTCAGAAAAGTTAGAGATAAATATAAGGACTGTGTATCGTTATATTGATACAATTTCAACTAGTGGCGTACCTATAATTTCAGAACCAGGACATAACGGCGGATACACTTTATTGAACAATTTTATTGAGGCTCCTCTTTTTTTTGATTTTGAAGAGCAAACTTCACTATTTCATGCTGCTGTTTTTGCAGAAGAAGCCGGATATTATGGGGGTGAAGCATTAAATAGGGCCATTTCAAAATTAAGTAAATACTCAAATCAAGAGCAGGAAACAAAAATAAACCAACATTTAACTAGTCTTGAAGTAATAAGCCGATTAACTTCACTCTCTATAGAAACTTTTTTGAAGGAGTTGGAGCGGGCCGTAGCTGACGGGTACTCAGTAAAAATTCTTTACCATAAAAGTGGTGAAAAGCAATTAAATTATAGATTGGTCAATCCATACAGAATTATCTATTGGAATAATAAGTGGTATGTGATTGGATTTTGTCATCTTAGGAATGATATCCGTATTTTTAGAGTAGATCGAATTGAAAGTCTAACGCTGACTGAAAATAAGTTTAAACAGCTAGAAAATTTTTCGGCAAGTGACTTTTTTATAAAAAGTCTTCTTCTAACTATAGAAGATAAGGAAAATATTATTTCTTTGGTTATTAATGGGGATAAAAATGTATTGGCTGATATTTGCCAACATTGGTTTTTAGGACATTATTTACAAGAACGGACTTCAAATCAAGCAGTTTTTCTTCTTGAAAAAGATATAATACATAAATATGTACCTTATTTACTTTTACCGTACAATAAATCTATTAAAGTTATTGAGCCAATAAGTCTTAAAAATAGACTTATTGAAGTTCTGTCGGAATTAATAAAATTTCATCAAGTATGATAACTTCCCTGACGTTAACTGTCAGGGAAGTTATATTATAATAGCTATATAAATTGTGATTGGAGTGTTATTGGATGCAAACAAAAAAAGCTTTTCTATATGTATTTAATACAATGTCAGACTGGGAATATGGATATTTAATTGCTGAACTAAACTCAGGAAGATATTTTAAAAAAGATTTAGCACCTTTGAAAGTAATTACAGTAGGAGCTAATAAAGAAATGATTACTACTATGGGAGGACTGAGCATAAAACCAGATATTTCCCTTGATGAATGTACTTTTGAGAGTAAAGATCTTTTAATTTTACCAGGAGGGACTACTTGGAGTGAAGAAATTCATCAACCTATCTTGGAAAGAATCGACCAAGCTTTAAAGCTTGGCACTATTGTTGCTGCAATTTGTGGTGCAACTGATGCCCTCGCGAATATGGGATACTTGGATACTAGAAAACATACAAGTAATAACTTAGAATATACTAAAATGGTATGTCCTAACTATAAAGGAGAAAAATTCTATGAGTTGGAATCTGTGGTATCTGATGCGAATTTAGTTACTGCATCAGGAATAGCTCCTCTGGAATTTGCAATGGAGGTACTGAAAAAAATGGATGTATTTACACCAGATACATTACATTCATGGTATAAGCTAAATAAGACTCATAAACCTGAATACTTCTTCCAGTTAATAAATTCAATAAATAAATGAAATAACTAAAAAGCCTAACTTCTCAATTTAATATGAAGAAATTAGGCTTTTTTCATTTAGTGATGAAACCCATTATTACATTTCGTATCATGCGGCATAGGCCCGTCCAGGGAATCCAGAAAGGCAACGGTCTGTTTGAGGTTTCGCAAAAATAAATGTGCGAGATCCATGGAAAATCCATTTCGAACCACAACGCGCATAATTGTCACAGATTCCATATCTGGAGGCAATGGATAGGCGGGTACTTGCCAACCGAACACACGTAATTGTCGAGATAAATCATAAAGATTCCAATTTGATGTGTAACCTTCTTTTAGTCGCCAAGCGAAAACCGGAATATCCGAGCCATCGGACAAAAGTTCGAATGGTTCCATCTTCTGAATGGCTTTGCTAAGAAATAGAGCGACTTTCTGGGAAGCCCTTTGTATATCATAGTACCCACTTTTCCCCAAACGCAGGTAATTGTAATATTGTAGGAGCACTTGTGCGCCAGGACGAGAGAAATTCAGGGCAAAGGTTGGCATGTTCCCGCCTAAATAGGAGACACGGAAGATTAGATCCTCAGGGAGATCTTCAGCTTCCCGCCAAATTATCCAACCCAATCCAGGATAGACTAATCCATATTTATGTCCGGATACATTGATGGATTTCACTCTCGGTAATTGAAAATCCCAGACTAAATCTGGTTGAAGAAACGGTGCTATAAATCCTCCTGAAGCTGCATCTACATGCATGGGAATGTCAAGACCCGTTCTCGCCTGTAAATCATCTAACGCTTTTGCAATTTCGGCAACCGGTTCGTAAAGACCGGTATAAGTTTCACCGAGAATCGGTACCACACCAATCGTATTTTCATCCACGGCTGCGAGAACCCCCTGAGGATCCAATTGGGGATGTTCTGGGCTAACCTTTACATAGCGTGGTTCAACCTCCCAATAGTTCGCGAATTTTTCCCAAACGACCTGAACAGCCGAACTAAACACAATATTGGGACGATCCAACGGCTTCCCTTCACTTTTACGTGCATTTTGCCAGCGTCGCTTTAGAGCAAGCCCACCGAGCATACATGCTTCTGACGATCCAGTTGTTGAAACGCCCATAGTCGTAAGGGGGCTTGGCGAATGCCAGAGGTTGGCTAAGATACGCACACACCGCTCCTCAATTTCAGCTGTCTGTGGATATTCGTCCTTATCAATCATGTTCTTGTCGAATGATTTTGCATATAGTTGCTCTGCGGCAGGCTCCATCCATGTGCTAACGAATGTTGCAAGATTTAGGCGGGCGTTGCCATCAAGAGTAATTTCATCATGGACGATTTGATACGCTGTTTCTGGTAACATACCTTCATCAGATATATGAAAACGCGGAACGACGGATTCTCCTTCGCGGGCAAACAGAGGATTTACAGAAAATTCGTGAGGTAGCTCTTTTTGCATGTGACGCGGTAGAGATTGTGAATTATCTGGCATAATCTCTTTTCTTTCATATGCATGTTTTTGAACTTCTGCTTTTCGATCCTGTGGCATACAAGTCCCCCTTAATAAATTTTTTAACAAACATATTATTTACAAAAAATCATTTGTTAAACCAAGAGCACAATTCTATAGAACGACTTACCACACTCCTACTTTAGCTGAGTTTTCGCAACTTCGACCAGCGTGGGGTGATAGAACGTTGAAGATTTTACGGTTGCAACGTTTTTCTGCAACCAACCTCATATCTTCGTTTTTTAAAGAGCAATCTGTACAAGTAAATGATAGCAAACATGTTGGGCTATACCAACTGACATTCTTATCCCACCTACTTACTTCGCGTTCCTTGAGGAAGGAGTCTTTTTGGCTAAAGTGATAAATTTAATGAATTGGGTTCTTCCATCTTTCTTAAATGTAATCTTTGTGTGTATATTCTCAAATCAATACTTTTACCTTCATTATATTGATGATGAATAGATTAAAAATATTAATATCTGCGCATAATTCAGCCCTTGCTACTCTTAGTGTTTTTTTATTATACATGAGAGAAATAGAGAGAGTGTATTACGTGATTTTTTATATCAACTTTGTTTCTTAATTGTTTCTTCCATTTAATAGTACAAGTGATTTTATTAAAATAAAAGAAGAAAAACTCTTGGGTAGAAGGGGGATTTAGTAAAAATTTATTCAAAGAGGAAACTTTTATTTTCACTTCAAATATCCGTACAAAATCGACACTAGCAATAAAGGAATAGTTATTTGATTTTTAGGGAATGTAGAGGAATTTGATGATTCTTATATATTTGTCGGGCCTTCTATTGCACAGCGTAAAGATGGAGATTCTTTTTCCTTAGAACAGGAGAAGAGAAAAGTTAATTTTTATTTCTATGGGAACAGTATTTAACCAGCAACCCAACTTTTATCAAACATGTTTTGCAACATTTTGAGGTATCCTGGTTACTGTCATATTAGTTGTAGGGTAACAAAATGATGTTAGTCAATTAGAAATTAGAAAATAATCCTTCTAATTTTAAGTTATATAATTACGTTCCTCAATTAGATATTCTCCAACATACTGATCTATTTATTACACGTGGAGGAATGAATAGTTCCAGTGAAAACTTATATTTTGGTGTTCCCATGCTAGTTATTCCAGTTATGGGAGGTCAGCCTATAGTTGCTCAAAGAATAAATAGAAGAATTAGAAGCCGGAGTCCAGCTAAATTATAATTTGCTTACTCCAGAAATATTAAGTAATACAGCAATGCAGGTGTTATCAAATGATATTTATACAAAAAACAGCTATAGAATCGGAAAATATTAAAAAAGCGATAGAGAATATAACAAGGCAGTCGATAAAATTGAAACCTTTAAATTTAAAATGGGTGTTAGGTAAAGCAAAACTACTGTGACTTTAAAAGTGAACTATAAAAATGAGTTATATGGAGGGAACAAAAATGAAGAATTTAGAACAAAAATATCAAGAAACTAACTATCTACAATCTTATGAAAAAAGTCTAAAATTATGGCCAACTAATTTTTCATCTTACTTTGTACAAACATCCCAAGGAAAGACTCATATTATTGAAAGTGGTAATAAATTAGCACAACCTCTCGTATTACTCCATGGGGCAAAAATGAGTTCGACAATGTGGTATTCAAATATTTTGCAATGGAGTAAACAATTCAGAATTATGTGTGTTGATATTTTAGGAGATAAAAATAAAAGTATTCCTAAAAAAGACTTTACAAATCGTTTAAGTTACGCACTATGGTTAAAAGAAGTATTACATACATTAGAAATTAGTAGTACGAATATTGTAGGATTGTCATATGGTGCTTTGCATACCGTTAATTTCTTGACATTTTTTCCAGAGATGGTAAATAAGGCTGTAATAATGAGTCCTGCAGCAACGTATATTCCTTTTCATCCTTTGTTTTTTTCCTATGCTTCAGGAATGATGAATAGTAGGGAAGGGGTCGAGAAATTTTTAGATTGGATTTTTAATAAGCGATACACTATTCATCCTTTTATTCAAGAACAATTGATAGCAGGAATGATGCGGAATCATTCTGTGAAAAATGAAACTCCAACAGAACAAGGATTTCCATATATTTTTAAAAATCAAGAGTTAGCCAAAATTCAAACGCCAATGCTGTTAATGTTAGGAGAGAATGAAGTAATGTATAATCCAATAGAAGCTTTCAAATGTGCTGAAAATTCATCACCCAATTTAACTGTAGAATTAGTGAAAGATGTAGGCCATTTAATGTCTATGGAGAATCCTCAATATATAAATGATCGCATTTTAAAATTTTTTAATAAATAGGACAACCTCTAGTATTCCATTGCAGACGCTACATGGGGTAGCACCACACATCCATCAACTTAACGTATATTTTTATACAAAATGCG
>NZ_DALYZR010000002.1:0-584947 GCF_031983925.1 Bacillus sp. (in: firmicutes)
TTTAATTAACTTTCGTTATAATTGGTTAAATAAATCGTAACAGTTAGTTACCCTTCTACACTTTCACGAAGAATCGTTTGTGTCACAACAGAGCCAGCACTTGCTCCAAACGCTTGAATAAAACGACTTACCAATAAAACTTCAATGGAATTTGCAATAAAGCATAAGAAACTTCCAGCGCCATATAAAACAATTCCAAATAACATCGCCGGGCGACGGCCAATTATATCTGATAGCCATCCAATAAAAAATACACCTAAAGCAAATCCAGCAAAATACACACTAAGTGTTAACTGCACCTCATTATTACTTACATGTAACGCCTTTGAAATATCAGGTAAAGACGGTGTGTAAATCGTTTCACTAATTTGCGGAAATGCGACAAGAATAATCATTAACAAAAGTGATGGTACTGAGACTTTTTTCATTTTTCATACCCTCCTATAACTTTGAAAATCTCAGAAATAAAAAGACTTTCCTAAGCTACGGAACAGGAGGGGCCATTATAGAAATTCGATCATAAAACAACAAAGAAAACACCTCAATTACGTATGTTAATACTTATAGGAGGGTAATATTAACATTGATTTTTTAAATATACTTTTTCAATTATATTACATATTGTGTTTCTTTTTCTAGTGCTCAGCCTCGGAATATTTGTTAGAAGGATACCTTGATACCAACACCTTTTTATGGAATAATTAGAAATAGTTTGAATTGATAGATTGAATTATTAAACGATAGACTAATATATTTTTAATGTCGTAAGCTTACAAACAGGGGGACTTTCGTAATGATTGAAATTTTAAGGACAATATTAAACTTCCTAATCTCTCTATTCTCAGGAGAATTACCAATTGTATATTATGTATGGATTATTACCCTATTCCTGATTCAAATAATCCAATCTACTCTGAACTACAACTTCTTTAACAAGAAAGACAATTTCAGCACTTATATATCGGAAGGATTACTTGCTTTTATTATTTTATTGTTTGGAGGAATATTAGTATCTAAGTTACTTGCTTACATAATAGACGACCCTACTATTAGTATGACGAATTTAACACATTATTTTGTTTCTCTTATCATATTAACTATATTTGTCTTAATAACCTGCGTTAAAGACTTTATAGAGACATCTATAAAGAATAAAAATATATCTCTTTTTAGCTTTTTAGTAATTTCCTTAATAACAAGTATACTTTCATTCAAGTTTTTATCACCTTTAATTGAAGGTTCTTTTTCTCTTTCTAAATCTTTTATAACTACTTTAATCATTCTAGTAACTGTATCCATTCCTCTATTAATTTCTTTAGAAGAAAAGTATGCAGATGAAGAGTAATTCTTGCACCCATAGTGTGGATTTAGATGTCTATTCTTTTTAACGGTATTACTAAAAAATAACACAGGCATTGAATTGAAATTTACATAGAAATGAGGAAATACAATTGAGCATTGAACAACAATTATATGATGCAGTGAAACGTTTAATTGACCAAAGATATCCACATGGTTGGGGCGGAGCTGCAGCAATCCGTGTAGAAGATGGATCCATTTATACAAGTGTAGCACCTGACGTTATAAACGCTTCAACAGAACTTTGTATGGAAACAGGTGCAATTTTAGAAGCGCATAAATTTCAAAAGAAAGTTACACATTCTATTTGTCTCGCAAGGGAAAATGAGCATTCTGAATTAAAAGTATTATCACCTTGTGGTGTATGCCAAGAACGTTTATTTTATTGGGGGCCAGAAGTACTATGCGCCATTACAAATTCTAAACAGGATATCATTTTTAAGCCGTTAAAAGAATTGCAGCCCTACCATTGGAGCGAAGCATATTATGATGAATTCGCAAAAGAATGGAGTTCGAAATAAAGATTATTCACTAAAAACGCACCGTCACAAATGACGGTGCGTTTTCTATGTAAGAGCTACTAGAAGATACCCTTCTAGCCTACTCCCATTTATAAGTCCAAAATTGTTCAAGTTGCAACCATTTTAATGTTGCTGCATCTTTGTTTTTGATTTTCGCGTGTGTCTCTTCAAGCATCGCTTCTGTTTGCGAACGGTGCGCACCTAGTGCAGCTAATTTATGCTCGAATACTTCACTAATATTGTTTACAACATCTGGCTCACCGAGTACAGCTTCACGATTTTTCGTAATCGCAACCGCATGAATAACTGGACGTTCTTCTTTTGACATACGTGATACGGCGCGAACGACAGCGCGGCCAAATGCATCATGATCTGGATGTACGCCGTGCTCTGGATAAAATGTAATAATTCGAGATGGATTTACTTCTTGAATGATTGCTTCAATTTTGTCTGCAACGAAATCAACATCTTCAAATTCTAACGTTTTATCATGGAAACCAAGCATTCTTAAATCTTTGATTCCCATCGCTTCACATGCATCTTTTAATTCTTTTTCACGTATATTTGGAATCGTTTCACGGTTAGCAAACACGTTTTTCCCCATGTTACGTCCCATTTGTCCTAGCGTACCGCACGCATACGTTACAGGTACTCCTTGATCTGTTAATAAGCGAATTGTTCCTCCCGCCGCAAATGCTTCGTCATCTGGATGCGGAAATACAACAAGTACATGTCTCTCCATAAGTTTCCCTCCTTCTTACTTAAATGGCGTTAAGCTTAACTCAAGTGCAACTGCTAAGCGACCTTGATTATCGTGCCCTGCAAGTAATAAACGCTCTTTATCGTCTACTTCCCAGTGCGTAATACCTTCTGCATATACCCAGCCATGATCCATCTTTAGACCAACTCGGTATGGGTTTGTTCCAGTAATCTTTCCGCGCTCAAAGCGAATAATTGCATTTCGAATGAATGCACCAACCGTCATCATCTTTTCATTAAAGTGTGACGCATACGCTCCGTTCGTTGTTTCTAAATGAATATATACATCTTTATTTACAAAACGTTCAATTTCATTTTGAATAAGAGAACTATCTTTTACTATTTCCATCGGAATTCACCTCTTTAAACCATTTTACGCAAAAATAATGTAAATTGCTATCTCTATATTAGAGGACAACGCCCACTTTTCCTAATAATTTGCACTGTGTTTCTTTATTTTTTTATATCATATGTAAAATCATCATTTTTTCCTTCACTTTGTTAAATAGTTTTCTTTCTTTTTTGAATTTGCTACAATATATTTTATCCCGTATGAATACAGCGAGATACATTTTGACAATTAAATACATACTTTAAAGAAGGTGACATGATTGGAACAATCAGCACATGAAGTAGCAAATTGGCAATATTATTTTGCAATTGCCGTATTTTTAGTCACGTACGGATTTATTATTTCTGAGAAATTGAATCGTGCTGTAATCGCACTATTCGGTGCTGCTATTATGATTATTTTTGGAGTTGTTGAATTACATACTGCTTTCACCTCTCATATTCAATGGGAAACGATTACCCTTTTAATTGGGATGATGATTCTCGTACATATTACGAGTCAATCAGGCGTATTTGAATTTGTGGCCATTAAAGCAGCAAAAGCAGCCGACGGAAAACCAATCCGCATTTTATTATTGCTATCCTTATTAACTGCTGTCGGATCAGCATTTTTGGACAACGTAACAACCGTATTATTAATCGTACCTGTTACGCTATCCATTACACGTATTTTAAAAGTTAATCCTGTTCCTTATTTGATCTCAGAAGTATTATTTTCAAATATAGGCGGAACAGCAACATTAATCGGTGATCCACCTAATATTATGATCGGATCAGCAAATAAGCATTTAGACTTCAATGCCTTTTTACTTAACTTAGCTCCTATCGTAATTATTATTTCTATCGTGACACTTGGCATTATTTACTTCATGTATCGTAACAAACTAAAGACAACACCTGAGCAAATCGAAAAATTAATGGCATTAAATGAAAAAGATTATATTAAAGATCAAAGCCTCCTTTTAAAATCCATTTCGATTTTAGGACTAACTATTTTAGGCTTTGTACTTCATTCGATTATTCATGTAGATGCTGCAGTTATCGCGATGACAGGTGCTACACTTCTTATGTTAATCGGTGTGAAAGAACATGATATTGAAGATGTATTTGCACACGTTGAATGGGTAACCATTTTCTTCTTCGCCGGACTATTCGTTCTCGTTGGTGGTTTAATTGATATCGGACTTATTTCTTCACTCGCAAAAGAAGTAATTGACGTCACAAATGGCGATATCGGTTTCGCCGCTGTACTTATTTTATGGGTATCAGGTATCGCCTCTGCAACAATTGACAATATCCCATTTGTCGCAACGATGATACCACTTATTCAAGACTTAGCTACAGGACTCGGACTATCTGTTGATTCTCCGCAAATCGAAGTACTATGGTGGGCACTATCACTTGGGGCCTGCTTAGGAGGAAACGGAACGTTAATCGGAGCATCAGCAAACGTAGTCGTTGCTGGTATTGCAAAACGTGAAGGACATGCTTTCTCTTATATGGACTTCTTAAAAATTGGTTTGCCGTTAACAATCATTGCATTACTATTATCACATGCTTATATATATTTACGTTATTTAATGTAAAAGTTGTATTGCATGAAATTATATCGACGATTCGACAGAGAATATCGACTTACCGACAAATAACGACAACGAAAAAGGTATGCAGCGCTAAACTGCATACCTTTTTTCGTTCACCAAAATATACCGATAATTGCTAATCCGCCTAAAATCATACCACCAATTTGTCCAACGATTGTTGGTGATAGTTGAACACCTTTCCTCACTTCAACAACCGGTCTTTCGTGCCTTAGTTGCTGCACTTCGCTTTGAAGTTGATGTACACTTCCGTGTAATTCTTTAATTAGTTCCTTCAATTCAGCGACCTCTTCATTTACTGGTTTTGCTTTTTCTAAATTCATTTTGCATGACTCCTTATAAAGTGAAACTTTAATAAGTGGGGGGCATCCCCCACTTATTATTAGTTGAACCAATCGGACGTTTACGGACAGTTAACGCGGGATAAGTTCAATCAGTACATTGTAAAAATTCGCCAATTATCGTTATATCTCCTGCATTTTACACATATAAGAATGCATTTTTAATCTTGCAGCTCTATCCATTCATCCCGCAGTATCCCCATAATGATACGATCAAAACATTTCCCATCTCTTTGCACTGCTTCTCTCATACAGCCTTCCATCTGAAAACCCATCTTTTTATACAACTCAATAGCATCTTTGTTATAAGAAATAACATCAAGACCAACGCGGTGTAAATTCAATTCATAAAAAGCATACTTTAAAATAAGATGGATTGCTTCTCTTCCATATCCCTTCCCTCTATCATTTGCATCTCCTATACCAATTGCTAATAACCCCGTTCTGTTATTCCACTCTATGCCATGAATTGCAACAAAACCAATTAAACGATCATCTTGAACTGTCCTCAACATGAAAGATACACTATTCGATCTCCGTCCCTTTAATAACCCATCACTTGCTATTTCTTGTAACGATTGTGGAAATGCTACATCTGTATCGACATTTCTTAAATACTCACTATCCTCTTGCCACATAACCATTACTTCAGCATCTGCTTCTCTCATAGCTGTTAATTTAATCGTTTTATTTTGAAAAAGATTCATTGTCATTTCAAACTCCCCCTTTTAATAACGGGGATACTTATTTTAACCTATTTATCCCCTTGTTCCATAAACTGTTTCATAGACGGGATACTTACAATAAGCGCTGACATTGGCACATCTCCTCTACGTTAAATTAAATTCATTGTATAATTTTTCATTTATTCTAACAATAAAAAAAGACCCTCTAAATTTAGAGGATCTTCCTAACGACGAATCGATATTATTTCGTAAACATTTTTTCCGCTTCATCCATTGCCATTTTGTTTCCTAAAGCAGAATAATCAAGCCATGGTTGGTCATTGATAATGTATACGTGCTTGCCTTTAACAGCTTTTAAATCTTTCCAAATTGGTGTTTCTTGAAGTTGTTTAAATGCTGCTTTTGCTTTATCATCTCTATTTACAACAACGAAAATCGCATCTGCATCAAAGTCAGGTAATACTTCTTGTGAAATGACTTCGAAAGGGCGGTTTCCATCAATTTTCTCTACACCATTTGCAGGTTGTAATCCTAAGTCTTGGAATAAAATTGGTCCCATCGGTCTTTTCGTACTAAATACACGTAATTCTTTTGCAGTAACGCGAATTGCCATTACTTTTTCGTTATTACCTAATTCTTTATCGATTAAACCTTTTACTCGTTTTGATTGCTCTTCGTAATCTTGAATATATGTATTCGCTTCTTTCTCACGGTTTACAAGTTTACCAACTTGTTTTAAATGGTCTCTCCACGTACCTTCATCTAAATTGAAAGTATGCGTTTTTGCAATTTTTTCGTATTTCGCTACATCTTTACCCGCATATTTTTCATCCACATAAATGTCAGTAGGTTTTAATTGAAGTAATGCTTCCATATTCGGATCAGTTACAACACCAAGTTTCTTCGTATCTTTCAGTTGTTCTTTTGCATGTGGTAAGAAATCTTTTAAATCTCCACCAATTACAGAACCTACTGGTGTAATTCCTAATGCAAGTAAATTATTTGTTAAGTGAATAGACATAGAAGCGATTTTTGGATCATTACTTTTTTCCGTTTTTTTCGTTGTCTCTTCATTAGCTTTCGTTTGACCACATGCTGCTAATACTAAAATACACATGATGCTAAATAAAATAGTAAGTTTCTTTTTCATATGTTCTCCTCTTCGAAGTATTTATTTTGTTTTTGTAAGTAAATAAAGAAAATACGGTGCTCCTAATGCGGCCACTACTACACCAGCCGGAATAGCGTTTGGCTCAAATATAGAACGGCCTATCGTATCTGCTAGCACTAAAATAATCATTCCAATAATACCAGTTAAAGGAAGAAAGTGTTGATATGTAGTACCTACTAACTTCCTTGCGATATGCGGAGCAACTAAACCGATAAAACCAATTCCTCCTGCCATCGATACACTTGCACAAGATAATCCAACCGCTGTAGCTAAAAGTAATAACCGTTCTTTTTGAACAGAAACACCAAGTCCTGCTGCTACACTATCACCTAGTGACAATGCATTTAACGTTTTAGATTTTAGCCACGCATAAGGGGTTAGTATGAATATCCAAGGTAATAATGCAAAGACATGAATCCAATCCCTTCCCCACACGTTACCAATTAGCCATCTAGAAGCGAATGTATATGTCTCATCATTTAACTTAAGGGAGAAAAATAACGAAATTGCACTAAAGCCAGCTGAAACAGCAATACCAACGAGAATAAGTCTAATAGGAAGTAAACCTTTTGACCGATCACTCGCAAGTAAAATAATAAGAAATGCAGCTAATACTCCTCCGCCAAATGTAAATAACGGTATTAAAATCGATGCATTCTCATTAATAGAATGAAAGAAAGTAACGAATATAATTAGCCCGAAAGATGCACCGGAATGCAGTCCAAGAATACCAGGATCGGCCAACGCATTCCTTGATAACCCTTGCAAAATCGCACCGGAAATTCCAAGGCCAATACCAGCTAACATTGTGATTATAATTCTTGGCATACGATAATCGTATAGCACGGTTGCGCTCTCAAAATCACCATGACCGAAAAGCGTTTGAATTACTTTGAGCGGTGCAATGCTAAGTGTCCCCGTATTTAAACTAAGCAAAATAGCAGCGAGACCAATACAACCAAATATTGTAGTTACAGTAACGGCTCTCTTTTTATCCGTGTTTAAAATCTTCTTCACTTACAACTCCCTCCCAACTTTACGTGCTATATAGAGGAAGAACGGAACTCCAACAAGAGCCACCATAATTCCTATTGCAAGTTCTTTAGGAGGATTTACTGTTCTTGCCCCTAAGTCAGCTAAAACTAATAACATAGCTCCTAATAACGCCGACATAGGAATAATAAGTCGATAATTCACACCAACTAATTTTCTAGCAATATGCGGAATAACAAGTCCTACAAATCCGATAGAACCAACTGCTGAAACAGATACACCTGCAAGAATGACTACTATAATCATCCCTAGTATTCTCGTTCGGTTCGTTTTTACTCCTAAATTCGTAGCGACGTCATCCCCCATTGATATGAGTGAAATAGACCGCCCTATCACTGTTGCAAAAAGAATTGTTACGAGAATAATAGGAACTAAAAATTTCAAGTGTTCCCACTTAACACCTGCAACACCACCAGCGTACCAAAACGCTAAATCTTGACTTAAGTCATAATAAATCGCGATACCCGAACTTAACGAATGTAAAAGCGCAGCCATAACTGCCCCAGCGATCGTTAACCTCATCGGTGTTAATCCGCCTGATGTTGCTGATCCGATAATAAAAATGAGCACTGTACTTAAGACCGCTCCAATAAAGGAGACAATCATTAAATAGGAATACGGCATATGCGGGAAAAAGGCAAAACTAAGTGCTACTACAAACATCGCACCTGCATTTATGCCAAGCACACCTGCATCCGCTAAAGGATTTCGTGTTACTCCCTGCATAACAGCTCCAGCCACTGCAAAAGCCGCTCCTACAACTGCTGCACCAATTACCCTTGGGAGTCTTAATTCATAAATAATTTGGTGCTGCGTTAATTTCGGATTATAATCAAAAACCGCTGTCCATACGGTTTGTAAATGGATATCCTTTGCACCAAATGCAACTGCTAAAAATATAGAGCCGATTAAAGATAAAATTGTTAAGCTCATGAAACATATGAACTTAATATGTAGCCAGCGATTATTGCCAGCATATACAGCAGGCTTATGTAACATGTTTCATTTCATCCTTTATATTCAGTTGTTTTTTATAATTGTTTTTTATTTGTAATTATTATTGATAATAATTATCATTTTCATTTAGATATTATATCCCCACTTTTTTTAAATTGCAAACTATTTTTTTACTTTGTTAAATATTAAAATACTTATTACGATTTTTATCCAAAACTTACAAATACATGCAAAATAGACTACTGGAATATTTTTTAAATTGTAGTATACTTAATCATTATTTTGAGTTTTCTAACAAAAAAATCGAAGGTGACACAATGTTCTATTTAAAACAACTACTATACTTCACTTACGAGCAAGCATTATCTTGCTTATTCCCAGTTGTTATTTTCTTAACACTAGCCCTATCAAAAATCATTTCTATCCCAGGATTCTACCGCTACGATTTCATACTCATCGTATGCCTTCTTATGCAGTGGGTTATGTACAAGACTGGCCTTGAGACGAAAGACGAATTAAAAGTAATTACTGTCTTCCACCTCATCGGCCTTTTACTAGAAATATATAAAGTTCATTTCGGTTCATGGAGTTATCCGGAAGAGGCATATTCAAAGGTTTTTGGAGTTCCACTTTACAGCGGCTTTATGTATGCAAGTGTTGCAAGTTACATATGCCAAGCGTGGAGAAGATTGCATTTACAAATGTATCTCTGGCCGAGGGCTATTTTTGCCGTACCGCTAGGAGCAATGATTTACTTTAATTTTTTCACACATCATTTTCTATATGACTTTAGGTGGGTATTAACTTTACTTCTATTCATCGTTTTCTTTCGGACATTTGTGGAATTTTCATTACGAGGCGTTACATATACAATGCCGCTCGTTCTCTCCTTTTTTCTTATCGGATTCTTTATTTGGATTGCAGAAAACATCGCAACATTTTTCGGTGCATGGCAATATCCAAATCAACGGGAAGCGTGGGATCTCGTCCACTTAAGTAAAATTAGCTCATGGTTTCTACTCGTTGTTATTAGCATTATGATTGTTACACAACTTAAATATTTGAAGGAGTCAAAAAAATAATGCTGATTATGTAAAAATAGTTAGCCCATCACTCATTAGAGAGTAATGGGCTTTTTTATTAATATTTTTTAAACCGTTCGTTATAAATTCATCATAATTTACAAGAGCATAAGCATTTGCACATTATGAACTACTACTAGCAGAAGAGGTTGCTGCAGATGAAGCGGCAATCGTTGCCATCATAGCTGCCTGTTGCGCTTGGATGAGGACTTCTATCATAGTTTGTAAACCTGTGTTGGTAGCTTTACTTTCCTCACCTTTCTGACTTACGAACAGTTGAATAGCAATAAGAATATTCGTATCTGTATGCCAACGGAACAATTTCTCCCCCTGCAATTTTTCAATCAACGCTTTAATAGAATGAATCTCTTTTTCTCCATCCTCTAGTAACGCTAATAGCCCGATTGCTGGGTAATGCATTTGTTTCACTTTTACCTTTTCTTGCTTTAACAAATTCCATATGTTTGTGCATGTTGCAACTAATATTTCTTCACGGACATCCTTCTTTAATGAAAGAATATGACTTAAAAATTGAAGATCATTCCCTTTACGTAAGCCAGCTTTCGCTAGTTTCTGATAAAGACGCTCCACTCGATCCATAAGTGTTTCTACATGCTCTGATTGTCCCGCTAATAAAACCGCGAGCGGATAATCATTTGTACCTGTTAGAAAAAGATGATCCTCTTTCATACGTTTATATACTTGCATCGAACGCTGAATGTGCGTGCCATGATGTTCATTATCTTCTGTTAAAAGCACAGCCGCTGCAAGATAAGTAAATATACTCCGGCTAAAACCACCAGCGACCAATTGTTCATATAAATCTAAAAACTTCCGAAAAGCTTTCTTGTAATCTGTAAAGTGAATATCTAATGTTGCGGCCACTACAAAACGATGATAAGACTTTAAGTATGAAAACATTCCTACCTCATTCTTAATATAACTACTAATTTCTAAAAAACGTTTGAGATCAAGCAATTTATCACTACTTGCATACATAGCAGCAATCATCATTCCTGTTCGAGAATCACTCGTTTTCCATTTTAGTTCTCCCTTTATCTGTGCATATGTATGTGTGTATTGCTCCAACTTTTGTTCTAATGTAATCATAGTATTCACCCCTATTTCTAGTTCTTCTCTATTATTATACGTATATTCCATATTTAGGAATACTATAATTAATAATCCATCATAAAAATAATAATTTTTTTATCCTTATATATTGTTTTTTTCGCCCTTCTTCATCAGCATCACGATGATAATCCCTAATCCTTCAAGAAGTTATACAAAAAAGGTAGATAATAATTTATCTACCTTTTTTGTATATATTATTTAACATTACACCTGTATTGCTTGTTATATGCAATTAAGACTAAAGAGCTTTAATAATACGTTCCATCGCCTTCATTTGCCCAATATGATCCGCTTCATGATAAAGCATCATGCCGTAAAGCTCCCCTACCGTTTCCAATCCTAGGAATGGCTCTGGCAGTTTATTCTCAAATGCTTCTGCTGGAATTTCGTTAATACGCTTTGCTTGTTCTTTTAATTGAGCCGTTAACACTTCTAACGTTGGTCCTTCTGTTTTCCATTTAGACGGTCTTGATCCATATCCAAACATACCTGGATATTCAGTTGGTAATTGTTTGAATTCTTTTCCAAACATGAAAACTTCTGCTGCCGTTAAAACGTGACCGATATGCCAGCGGATTGTATTATTAAAACCATTCGGCTGCGTATCCGCAGTTTTATCGTCTAGCGTCTCCATAAATTTAAACAATTCCCCACGCGTTATTTCAAATTGTTTTAAACCAACTAATCTATTCATCTTATCGTTCTCCCTCTTGATGCACAATTTATTATGAACTAAGAATGTTCAACTTATTAAAGTTTCACCTTGTATAATCTATCAGAAACAATTAATAAATACACCTAATATGCTTAATAAAAAGGTTCACCCCTCGTAAATATAGAATTACTTACTGCACAAATATTTTAGTAAACAAAAAAGGAGTGTTAATTTCATGTTACATGTTTTAAAACAGCAATATCACCTTATTCGCTCTACAAGAGAAACTTTATTTTCGTTTTTGGAAGAAATCCCGCTAGAAAAATTACATAGCACTGTTCCCAATTTCGGAAACGGTAGTATTATAAAGACCCATATTCATGTAGCTGATTGCTACCGATACTGGCTTGGATCATTCGCATTTAAGCAAAAGCGAGCAGATTTTTCATTTGCTAGTGATGACGAAATTGAGCATGCAGATGTAGAGAAAGTCCGTGCTAGATTTAAGTTAGTAGATAAGACTGTACAACGGTTTTTAGAGGAATACAACGACCGGTGGCTCGAAAATATAGCAAATGAAGTGAAATGGCAAAAAGAGCCTTGGAGCATAACTCCGCTATGGCTTTTAACTCATACGGAAACGCATGAATTTCACCATAAAGGCCAAATTGTATCTATGGCTAGACACCTTGGGTACACCCCTCCTAATACAGATCTTAATCTTAATTAATTCAATCGTTCAAACAAATGAATTACTATAACTATCGTTAGCAGTGTTTATATATATATGGAAAGGCCCTTCATTCTTTTTGATGTTGTTTATAGTTTTGCAATTTTTTTGCGGCACAAACTTGTAATATATTTTAATTATGTTTGTGTCGTGTTCTTACTAACTAGTTTCATATCCATAAAAAATATATTAATATGTTTCCTTCTATAATTTCAGTTACGTAATCAATAAGAGGTTCTTTCTTTTTATTATGAATGTATACAAAACAAACACGAAAATTCCGAAAATAAAAGTTGAAAACGCTGGTAACACTTTATCATTTGGCACGTACACACTCCAAAAAGAATTAAGAAGCGCATGAAAAATTAGACACATAAAAATACTTTTAGTTGCGTTAATAATTGTAGTTAATAAGAAAGATACGGCAATTGTCGTAATTATAAAGGCTAGAAAATCCCTTTGAGTTTGATTCGTGCCCGGAATAAACCATAACGGCCAGTGCCAAATAGCCCATATAACGCTCACAATAATCGTACTAAAAAATTCTGAAAACCTTTTCTGAAGAGCAGGTTGTAAGATTCCTCTCCATCCAATTTCTTCAAGACCTCCACCAATGATCATTATTGGAAAACTAATTAATGCCACGTATAATGGTTTTTGCACTGTTGCTCCACCAAATATTGTTGGAAGATAACAGCTTATAAAGGCTAGAATAATGATTAGAATATACCATGCAAAGTGATGTTTAGGATTTACAATATTTTTAATGAACCTTCTAAACTCCTCTTGTGATCCATATTTTTTCTTTAAACTAATCGCAATGATTGCCGGCATGATCCCACCGAAAACAAATAATATCATCGCAAGCGGTGTACCCAATGTCGTAATGTTTAATTTTATTAAGTTAATTAATAACCCCCAAAGTGTCCATGTACCTATAAAAGTACAAATTACATATCGTTTAATATCATTACTCATCTACTTGCCTCCTTTGTTTTAATTAGAGCACAAATTTCGAAGTATGAAAACAAATTATGTTAAATTATCCCAACATCCGAAAGAAATATCCATACTCAATTAGACCTTTACGAAATATCCCGCTATCTGCTTCACTTCAATTAAAGCTCGAAGTTAAGGTCTTACTATTCGTTAATACTGGATAGACGAACAAAAAAGAGCATGTTTTGAAATCCAATCAAAACATGCTCTTAAAATATTCTATCTTACAATCTCCATTTCCTCATCAATACCAAATCGTCTCCGCATAATTATAAGCATCACTATTCGGAATGGCATGTTTCCCCTGCGCTTGCGCTTTTCTTGGATCTAAATCATATACCATCGGCGTATAGCATGATGTTTGCCCTTTATTTACAACACCATTTCCTCCAGCACTTCCGCAAGTATATGCCTTTCCATCGGTTTTTCTGACGATCCTTGCATCAGCTTCGTTATTATAAACTGCCGGGCGGGTTACAGTAACTTTTGCCCATGCTGTCTTACACGTCGTGCTAAATTTTAATTCCACATAAGAATTTGAATCAATCCACTTCTTCTCTTTCGTTACTGCTGATTGATCACAGCTATTGTAGTAAGGGCTTTTTCCATCATATGAATGGTCTTCTGCAAATGCTTTATCATTATTCGTCGTACTAAACATACTAGTTACAACGAGCAATGCCAGACAAAGACATGCGCTTACCTTTTTAAAAAGCTTCATAGAATTCCACTCCTTTATTAATAACGTCCAGTTTTCCCGTAGCCATTATTAATCGTCACCGCTTCAGCATCAGCTGTATAACCAAAATCAGCAGTTAAATCAAATACCATTCCTGTATAGGTGCTCGTTTGCCCCGTTTTAATTGCTCCATTACCACTATTAGAATCTACTGATTTTTGAAATACACCATTTTTATATTTATTAATAACAGCGTAAGCATATACTCCTCCAGAAACAGAAGGTGCTGGTTGATCTAAAACAAGCTTAGACCATGCCGCATGACATTTATTACTGTAACGTAAATACACTGTTCCTACTTTTTTACTACCTTCATACACCGCTGTAGACTTTGCATTAAATCCATCTGCATCACATGTTGTACTGCCTCCGTATACTTTCGTTGTTGCTGGATTTTTCCCGTCATAATAACTACTCAGATCGGTAGCTGCAAATGTACTTCCTTGAAAACTAAATAATACCCCTACACTCGCTACACTTAACACACATACTTTCATTAACTTTTTAAACATTGTAAATCTCCTCCCTCAAAATAAGTACGTATATCTATCCCCTATGTACGCCCCTCCTTTCGTGCTGCCTAGAGGCATCTTACAGAAACGAATAAACGTTGTAAATTCCCTTACGATTATTGGAATATACGAAGAAATTTACTTATCCTTTTAAGAAAAAAAGTTGAGAAATACACATTTTATAACATCCTTTATTTCAACCATAAAAGAACCGATACTTGTTACATGCAAGCATCGGTCCTTTTATACAAAATTGCCATTTTTTCTTTTATATAAAATAAATATTTCTCCACTTAATCTGTTGTAAAAAACTCCCTCGTTACATCAATAAATTGCTGCAGTGGCACTGTCATCCATTTGTCTTTATGCCAAGCAATTTGTGTGAAAATTGGATTGATAGTATTGTCTAGGTGTAACTCTTTTATCGTTCCCTCTCGTATATCTTTTTCTACTACTATCGCTGGCAAAACTGCTACACCTAAATCTGCAATCACACATTGTTTAATTGCCTCTACACTAACGAACTCAATCTTATTTACTGGATACACATCTTGGATGCGAAATAACTCTTCAAATAAAATTCGATATGAACACCCTAGTTCTGTTAATAAAAGTGTTTCCTTCTCTAAATCTTTTATAGAAACGGAAGTTTGCTGGAGTAAATGATGCCCTGGAGCAGCTACTACTTTTAATTCTTCTTTCATAAGCGGCTCCACATGTAAAGCATCTTCTGTTTTACATTCGTCCAAAATAAATGCAAGATCGACTTTTCCCTCCATCAATTGTTCCTTCGCATCTTTATTGGAATGTGCTGGTTTAAATATAAGTTTTATTTGAGGAAATTGCGCTTTAAACCTCTTTAATATAGAAGGAAGTCTATATGTACATTGGCTCTCTTGCGCACCGATTATTAACGTACCTGCTATTTCCTCATCATCTTTCACAGCCATCTTCGCTTCGTTACTAAGTGCAATCATCTTGTCGGCATATAGTTGAAACTTTCTGCCCGCTTCAGTTAAGAAAAGGCGTTTTCCTAATCTTTCAAATAACGGCGTACCTAGCTCAGCTTCTAACGTTTTAATTTGCGCTGTCACGCTCGATTGAGCAAAGTTTAATTTCTTCGCAGTTTGTGTAAAGTTCAAAGTATCTGCCGCTACTTTAAATGTAATTAATTGTTTTATCTCCATTTATCATCCCTCTTTTCAATCGTAATTCTCGATTGATTTCATCGAAATAATCCTCTTTGTCTATTGATATTTATATTGTATGATAAAGAGCATCGACAAACAATATAATGGAGGTATTCCATATGAAAGCACTTTGTTTCGAACAGTTTGGAAATCCGGATGTACTACAATATAAAGAACTAAATGATCCAATCATAAATCCAAATGAAATTCTTGTCCGCACGAAAGCAATCGGTTTAAATTTCGCCGATATTTATAGACGCCGCGGTGATTATCATCTCGCTGGCAACCCACCTTATATATTAGGTTATGAAGGCGCTGGTATTGTTGAAAAAGTAGGAGCTGACGTTACGAATATTAAACCTGGAGACCGCATTGCATTTGCTGACGTTCCATTTGCAAATGCAGAATTAGTTGCCGTTCCATCAAAAAAAGCAATCCCGCTTCCAGATTCTATTTCTTTTGAAACAGCCGCTTCTGTCTTATTACAAGGTCTAACGGCACATTATTTAACGAAAGATAGCTATGAAATAAAACAAGGTGATATAGCTTTAGTCCATGCCGCAGCTGGTGGTGTTGGACAACTTCTTATTCAAATCATTAAACTACTAGGCGGAAAGGTAATCGGCCTCACGTCAGCAAAAGAAAAAGCACAAATAGCTACATTATCTGGTGCTGACCACGTATTTTTATATACGGAAGCATGGCCTGCGAAAGTACTTGAAATAACAAACGGCACTGGAGTAAATGTTGTATATGAATCAGTAGGTTCTACATTAGAGGAAAGTTTTAGCGCTACTAAAACTGGTGGCACTGTCGTATTTTACGGAATGGCCGGTGGTAATCCTGCGCCAGTTGATCCGCGTATGCTTATGGATACTTCAAAAACTTTAACTGGCGGAGACCTTTGGAATGTGCTTACTACTTTTGAAGAACGAAAAAAACGCTCTACTCAATTATTTGATTGGATCGCAAGTGGAAAATTAAACATTGCGAGCCCTACTACATTCTCTTTACAAGACGGTGCCCGTGCACATGAATTATTAGAGAGCAGAAAAAGTACAGGGAAGATTTTATTAATCCCATAATCGTTCCAGTAAAAAAAGGAAGCTAGATTTCTCTATCTTCCTTTTCTTATTTTTATCCCGCTTTAATGGGCAGTAAGACCCCCACTGATTAAAGTTTCACTTTATATTTCCACACTTTCTGTCCCTTTTGCAACATAACTCATATCTCCAACCGACTCGACTGTGTATGTTCCATCTTGATATACAATCTTCGTTACACTAGCATTTTCCACTCCAAGTTTTGTTTTACTACTGTCTAACATTTCTATTAAGGTAGTAATCAACAACCCATGAACAACAACTAAAACGTTACCGCCACCATCTTTAGCAGCTTCTTCACTAATTTTATCTATCTCTGCTTTTATACGAGTAGAAAATAATTCCCAATCTTCCGCCTGTTTCGTAGGGTCTGCTGCTCTAATAAGATTAATTACTTCTTGAATAGAAAACTTCATAAGTTCTTCTGGTGATGCAACGCCCGCAGCTTTTCCAACCACATCCCACATATTTTCAAGCTTTTCACCTTCAAAAATACCGAAATTTAATTCTCGTAAATTTTTCCTTTGCTCAAGTTTCAATTTTGATTGCTCACTATATTTTAATACTAAATTAGCAGTTTCAATCGCTCGGCCGCTATCACTACTATACGCATTCATAAAATGAACATCTTTTAATCCCATTCCTAAATTCGTGGCAACTTCCACACCTTTTTCTACTAACGGAGAGTCTGCCCAACCTTGCGCGCGATGGTTCGTATTTAATATTGTTTTACCATGTCTTGTAACATATAACGTAACTACATTCTCATTGCTATTTGTTTCTCGCTTCTTCATTCAATTCTCTCCCTTTACATTTCTATATCAATTTTATCATCTTAATTATTCATTGAGCAAAATATACGTAAGTGCATTTGTTTAATAAAAAAGCTATCTTTCTGTATATCCCTACAAAAAGATAGCATCTTTTATGATTACATTTTTTTAAACAATACTCCTACTCAGCAAATGCACTCGAATATTGCACAACTCCTTCTATACCTTGCAGAGCGTTCTCACTTAGCTCAACCGCCATAAACGCTTCATCTGGCACTTCAAATGGTGCTTTTATATTCCACTCACTTGCTTTCTTAAAACCAAATTTCGGATAGTACTCTGAATGTCCTAATACTACAACTGATCCGTATCCAAGTTCTTTCGCTTTTTCTAACGCAGCTACTATAAGCTTTCCACCAATTCCTTTTTTCTGATAGCCCCTGGCAACTGATACTGGTGCAAGCGCTAATGAATCTACAGAAGCTCCATCTTGTTCTATCGTAATTTTAGATAACATAATATGCCCGACTATTTCTTCGTCTACCGCAACGATAGATAACTCAGGAATAAACGCGTCACATTCTCTAATACGCTTTACAAGTTCATGTTCCTTTTTATCACTAAATTCTTCATTCAAAAATGCTTGTTGTACAACTTCTTCCGTTTTTCTATAATCAGTTTGTTGTTCTTGTCTAATCGTTACCATTTTAATTTATCCTCTATTCTTCCTTATTTCTTTTTGGATTTTACGAAGCGCTTTTTTCGATCCACGCTCAATGTCGTGCTGCATTTTTCTTTCTTTATAATCGACAAATAGTGTATTTAAATCGTATCCCTCTGGGTATAATTCTTTTGCCGCTACTTCTAAATTAATGCGTTTTACATTTACTTCAACAAAGTCGCCGTTATAATATACAACAACATTATAGAAATTATCTATTTCCTTATAGATAATACCAAAATCATCGTAATCTAATAAATTTACACGATCACCGATTTTGTACTCGTAGTGATTTTCTCTTTTTTCTTGCACGAATTTCGGTTTTCTAATTTTACTTTCATTCACTTTTTCTAATGCATATTCTTTATTTCCCATGTACTCTTTCACTCTTTTCAGTACATGTTCTCTTACGTTCATTTTGTTCGCAATCCAAAGTGCATTACTTTCACCTGATTTACCGATTACTAATTTATAAAGTGGTTCTAGTGTCTCGCTATTAAATTGCATTGCTGCGTTCATGAAATCATCATGCATTTCTGAGAAGCGTTTAATTTCACCGTAATGCGTACTCGCAACTGTAATACATCCAGCAAGATAAAACTCCTCTAAAATAGAAATTGCAAGTGCTGCTCCTTCATTCGGTTCAGTCCCGCTTCCTATTTCATCAAATAGTAGCAACGTATTATTATTTGACATCCTCATAATCTCAGATAAATTTTTCATATGTGATGAAAATGTACTTAATGCATTTTCGATACTTTGATTATCACCAATATCTACAAATACATTTTCGAAAATAGCAATTTCTGTTTCTTTATCCCCTGCAATATGAAGACCTGACATTGTCGCTAATGTTAACAATCCAATCGTTTTTAACACAATTGTCTTCCCGCCCGCATTCGGCCCTGTAATAATTAAACTACGATAGTTTTGACCGATTTCAAAGTTTAATGGTACTACTTTTCCACTTAAAAGCGGATGCTTACAATTTACTAAATGAACGTAGCCATGATCATTTAACTTCGGCTCTATTCCATCAATCGATTTACTAAACTTCGCTTTCGCAAACACCATATCATACTGACTAATCAATTCCATATTAATTTTGATATGATAAATATTTTCTACTACCATTCCTGATAAAGTCGCTAAAATTTGATATTCTTCCATCGCTTCTTCTGCTTTCAAACTTGCGAGTTCCACATTTAACTTTGTAACCGTATGTGGTTCTATAAATACAGTAGAACCTTTAGCGGAGGCTTCAACTATACTTCCCGCAACTTGATTTTTATAAGAAGATTTAATCGGAATCGTGTACCTATCGTCCTTTTTACTAATAAAGAATTCTTGAATATACTTCTTATTTGCACTACTATTTAAAAACTTCGTTAAACGTTCTTTTATTTTCCCATCTACCGAATCAATGTTATTTCGAATTCGTTTTAACTCTTTACTAGCGGCAGAATCAATACTATTACCTTTTATTGAAAAATTAATTTCCTCTTCAATACTTTTAAATTCAGTCATTGAATTTGCATAAGAAGCTAATACTGGCGCAAAAAATTCTTTATCTAACATAAATTTTTTAATCTTTCTACATCCACGTAAAAAGTCTGAAACACTTACTAATTCTTCTGGATCTAAAATCATCCCTTTTTCTAATTTTTGAATTGTACTAGCAATATTTGAAATACCGAAAAAAGGCACATGCCCTTCTGCATCTAATATAGCTCGTGCTTCCGTCGTTTCATTCAATCGATTCCTTACTACTTTTATACTTGCACTCGGCTCTAATTTATTTATTAATTCTTTTCCTAATCCACTTACACAATAAGATTTCACTATATCCTTTAATTCGTTATATTGTAACTTTTCAAAAGTCATCGTATTCATTTTGTTTCTCCTCACTATGATTGATTTCTATCATAAATGAAGATACCTACTCATTAGATTCCAATGAGTTCTACATGATTCAATTACCATTTTTAAACATTAAAAATATACACAAAAAAGCTGCGGGGATACCGCAGCTTTTACATTTACAAGGCATGAGTAATAACATATGGGGAAATAAACCATAAAAAAACGGATGGAAATCCCCTTATTACACGCTTTATAAAGTATTGTAGGTATCTTCATAGGTATCGAAATAAATCCATGACAAAATTAGGGGTATGGTATACATAAAAATCCCCTGTTCTTATCCGATTTATTTCATTCAATTTTTCCTATTTAGTACCTACCGCACTCACAAAAAGCACCTCTCATTATTTTATATTATGATCATTGAAATCTAATTTACTGAAATCATCATACTATATGTATAGCAAGAAGTAAAGGTGTCATACTTTAGTCGTACGCACATATGCAGATGTTTCCTCTTGCAATATTAGATACAATATATATAAATCGTTTAACGGAGGGATTTCCATGACAGACTTTCAAAAACAATTTTTCGCACGATTACATATAGAAAAAAAAGACAAAGTTTCATTTGAAGATTTACCTAACATTATGTACGCGATGGCACAAACTGTCCCTTTTGAAAACTTAAATATACTCGAAAACAACTTTACAGAAATATCAAAAGAAAATCTAAAAGAAAAAATTTTAGTAAACAACCGCGGCGGTCTTTGTTATGAACTCAATCCTACTATGTATTACTTCCTTAAAGACGCTGGATTTGATGTTCATCTCGTTTCAGGAACAGTGTATAACGCTGCAAATTCTATATGGGCCGTTGATTCTGGCCATATCGCAACCGTTTTAACACATCATAATGAACTTTACTTAATTGAAGTAGGATTCGGATCATACTTACCTCTTGCACCTGTTCCTTTCTCAGGTGAAGTCATTCACTCCGTTACAGGAGATTATCGTATTCGTAAAAAAATGACCGAAAAAGGAAACTACATGTTAGAGATGCGTAAAAACAATGAGTTTTTGGATCAATCTTCTACTGATGATTGGACGTTAGGCTATGCATTTTATATAGAAGAAGTGGATGAAGAAAAAGCAAATGCAGCACAAAAAATTATCGTTGAACATGAGGACTCACCATTTAACAAAGTACCTCTCATTGTAAAACTAACTGAAGATGGGCATGCATCTTTAACGAAGGATAGTCTCACAATAGCGAAAAATGGTAAAAAAATGAAAGAAAAAATTACAGATGTGCAATATAAAAATCTTTTACATGCAAAATTCGGAATTACATTATAATTTTTTAAGCCTTGCCATTTTAGCAAGGCTTTTCAATTTTCAGCAGGGATTTTTTGCAATTTGTTGTATTTCATAGTTATATAGGAATATAACTACATATTTAGAAAGGAAATGATTATGACAGAACTTAAAGATCGACTACAAGTAGCGGATAAAGAAAAATGGGATTTAACGGATATTTACGATACCATTGAAGATTGGGAAAGCGATTTTCATAAAATTGAAATATTAACGAAAGAATTACACGAGTTTAATGGAAATATTCACGATGGCAATAGTTTATTAGCCTATTTAACAAAGAGTGAAGAAATTTCTAGCATAATAACTTTAATGTTCGCTTATGCACGATTACAATCTGATCTTGATACACGCGATACTGACGCTCAATCTCTTGTCGATAAAGTAACACAATTACAAGTGAAAGTAAGTGCAGCTAAATCTTTCTTTTCTCCATTCTTACTTAGCGTAGATGAAAACACATTACAATCTTACATAGAAGAAGCAGAGGGCTTACAATATTATAAAGAAGACTTATTTGAATTATATCGTTATAAAAAACACGTATTGAATAAAGACCAAGAAGAGATTTTATCACAAATGGGCGAAGCGCTCTCCTCTCCGCAACATACATATGGCATGTTAAATAATGCAGATATACTATTTGGTGAAGTGACTACTAATGATGGAGAAAAAGTTACTTTAACAAGAGGAATGTATGCAAAGTTAATAGAAGATGAGAACCGTGAAAAACGTAAAGAAGCCTATAAAGCTTATTACAAACCATACGTTCAATTAAAGAATTCTATCGCTTCTACTTTATCTGCAGCTATTAAAAATAATGTTACTGTTTCTAAGCTAAGAAACTATCCATCAGCTTTAGAAAAATCATTATTTGGCGATATGGTTCCGAAAGAAGTATATGAAAACCTAATTGATACAACGAAAAAAAACATTCATTCTTTACATACTTATAATAAACTTCGAAAAGAAAAATTAAATGTAGATGAACTACGCCAGTACGATTTAAGTGTTGATTTAGTATCTGGTGTAAAACAGGACATTCCATACGATAGAGCGTTTGACATCATGATTGAATCACTAGCCCCTTTAGGTGAAGAATATATTGAAACATTAAAGAGCTTTAAAGATAAACGTTATATCGATGTGAGAGAAACGCCAGGAAAACGTTCCGGGGCTTATAACTTTGGTGTATACGGCGTTCATCCATTCATTCTTTTAAATCATCACGATGATTTAAATAGCCTTTTCACTCTTACTCATGAATGCGGGCACGGTATGCATACGCACTATTCACACGGATACCAACCAAGAATTTCTGCACACTATACTATTTTCGTCGCAGAAGTCGCTTCTACAGTAAATGAAGTGCTATTAATTCATCATTTATTAAAAGAAGCACAAGATGCTGATGTACGTAACCATTTAGTAAATCACTTCATCGACAAATTTAAAGGCACTTTCTTTACACAAATCATGTTCGCTGAGTTTGAAAAAATCACACATGAAATGGCACAGCAAGGTAAACCATTAAATGCCCAAACCTTTAGCGAGGTTTACGAAAACTTGTTTAGAGAATATAATGGCGACTCCCTCGTATTTGACGAAGAAGTAAAATACGGATGGGCTAGAATACCGCATTTCTATCGTCCATTTTACGTGTACAAATATGCAACTGGATTCGCTTCTGCAATCCAAATTGCCGATAAGTTATTGAGCGGCGATCCAAATGCTCAAAAACATTATATTGAATTCCTTAAAGGCGGAAGTTCAGACTACCCATTAAACTTATTGAAAAAAGCTGGTGTTGATTTAACTACGCCAGAACCGATTGAAAGTGCATTAAATCGTTTTAGTGAACTTGTTGAAGAGTTTTCAGCATTATAAAAAGCATGCAGAGTATATGCTCTGCATGCTTTCTCATTTGAATCACTTTATCCTCATGCTATTTTCGTAACTAAAAAACAAATTTGTGTCACATACTCTTCTACTAAACAATCACATTCGGGTCCCTTTATATAAACTTCATATGGATGACCATCTATTGTATAACCGTTCTTTTCCACCCACTCTTCTAATGCCATATAAGCATAACCTATATAGTCATAACTACCATAATGCAAAGTAGTAACAATTTGATGTTGATGTATCTTTTTTATTTCGCATCCTTGCAATTCATTTTTATCGTCACCATCCATAATCGGAATTCGTAATTCAATATCACTGTGACCCGGCATAAACTCTTCATCATAAAAAACTGTAGAAGGAGAGCCTACTATTTGCAAACTACTTTTTTGTACTTCTTCATATAAATCATAAAAATAATCATCCATATAATCTATATCTATTTGTAACCTTTGAGCAATTACTGTTATTTCATTTCTCATCCCAATTAATATATCGTAACTTCTATGACGAGCAATATTTAAAGCCGTATTCATATTTACCATCTCATTCATTTCAGAAATAACTTGTAAATTTTGTTTCACCTCATGAGACAACTCGATAATTTGCGCCTGCATATGGTGAATAAATGACTCTTGATCTGATGACTGCAGTATTACTTTAATTTTCGGCAAAGGAAACTTGTACTCCCTCAGCTTTTTAATTTTCAGTGCTATCTCTAGCTGCCCTTGCTCATAAAATCTATATCCATTTACCGGATTTACATATGCCGGTTTCAATATTTCCTCTTTATCATAATGCCTTAGCATCCGTGTACTCATTTTACAAATCCGAGAAAATTCAGTAATTGTATACATATACATACCCCTTGAATACATTTTCTTTTGTAAACTTTATTATTAAAACCAATCTAAAAACTTTCTAATTGAAGAACTTTCATTCTGATTGTTCAATTTTTTCATCTTTGAAGGTAACAAATGACTCGGACAATACCACGTTAAACAATTCATTGCGCCTCCCATGGTCGATATTTCTCCTACATGAATTTGAATAACTTGTTTCTCTGTATGTTGTTGAATATATCGTAAAACTTCTCTATCTTTGGCAAGCCCAAACTTAGGGACGTAAAGAGCATCACATGTTTCCAACATATTTATATATAATCCTTTTGCCGACGCTATTTCTTGATCATATTGCCCTTTCTCTGTATATGAGGAAGGAACAACTATAAATTCAGCTTCTGGCATTTGCTCTTGAATAATCTCTTGAACATGATATCTAAATTCATGATCCCCTAAAAAATCACTAATAAACATCGTATGTTCATCAATAAATTTAACCATTCCGTCTGCGTGTGCCAGTACATCTCCTTCTTCAGCAGGAATAATAATAACCCGGCTTACATCTAAATCCCACTCTAATTGCTCAATAATTTCCTCTTCTGTCCAATCATCATTATCATCAAATATGCGTTCTGTTACTATAATGGTATCTTTTTTATTCCAAATCAGATTACCACCATCTAATATTAACGGGGACTTCACATATTCAAAGTCGTTCTTTTTCAACCATTTATTAAAATGTTGATCTAAATATCTCCCTTGATCACCTGGCAAATAATTTGGTCGATATTTAAATTTAACAAGATGATTCGTTACAACTGGCGCTACATCTCTTAGCCAAATATCATCATACTCAAAAAAGCTTGTATAAAAGTCTTGTTCTTCAACAGATAAAGAAATAAATTGATCTGTAGCTCCCTTTTTTTTATTTAAATTTTCATTAAAATAAATAATTTCTTCATAAAACGGTTCATAATATTCATTTGATTCATCTGGTATCGCAGTAAAAATAATTCCCTTTTGTTTTTGTTCCATTTTCTTTCCCTCGCTTTTTTATAGTAATTAAGTAGCCCACTCTTCCTCAACATTTCTTGGGTGGATATAGTACGGTGAAATATTATATATACAAAACCTTAGTTAAGCGCAAAGATCGACTATTGACAGGATTTTAAAATACAATATTAAGAATTCATATGAAAGTATGAAATTTAATAATAGAATCATAATCCCTATCATTATGAAGCTAGTTAAGATTATCTCTTTCAATACCGTTACTCCCTTTTTGCAAAAAATAAAACATGACAAAATAGGCAAAGATAATATTTCACCTATTTTGTCTATATAGCAGCACAACGAAATTCCAATCTATTACTTCAATGCAATCGGTTGTTGTTGTGTCACACAATGAATCATACCGCCATTTTTATAAAGCTCTCTCACATCAATACCGACTACTTTACGATCTGGATATAATTTCTGAATCGTATCGTTTGCGATTTTATCATTCGGATCATTATAATTAGGCACCAACACTACTGTATTTCCAATATAATAATTGATATATGATCCCTTATAATCGAGAGTTTTTCCATTTTCTAATACAACCTTTTCTTTACTAAGCGGTAAGTATTCATACTTATATTTTTTTCCTAAAGCATTTTTTGCATCTAACAATGTATCCATATCTTTATTAGATAAACCCCATTCGGCTAGGTCATCTTCTTTCATCGTTACAATGGTAGATTTATTATGGAATTTAGCAAACCCATCAATATGAAAATCAGTAATATCTAAATTAGGCACTCCGTCTAACCAAATAAAGTTTGTCACACCCAGGTCACTTATATATTTTTCAATTTCCTTTTCTGATAAATCCGGATTTCTATTTTTATTTGTTACCGCACTTCGAGTTAATAAAGCCGTCCCATTGCTGTCTAATTCAATTGCACCGCCTTCAAGGACAAATTTCCCCCAATCAATTCTTTCAATTCCTGCTTGTTTACTCACATTTTCACGTATACGAGCATCATTTTTGTACGGCGTTTTCTTTCCCCACCCATTAAATGCCGGGTCTAATATTTTCAAATTTTTATTATTGTCATAAACAAAGATTGGTCCACTATCTCGTGCCCATACATCATCAGTAGGAGCGATAAAGAAATCAATTTTATCCATATTCAGTCCTTTATCTATTAAAAGTTTATTGATTCGCTCTTTCTCCTCCTCGTCGTATGCAACAATGTGGACTTTTTCCCCCTCAGTTAAAGCACTTGCCATCTTAACCCAAATCGGTTCAACTTCCTGCTTATACTCTTCACCATATGTGTATTCATGAGGCCATTGCAGCCATGTACCTTCATGTTTATCTTTTTCATCTGGCATCGTATATTTTCCGACGGTTTTCTGTATCTCTACTTTTTCTCCTTCTTTCCCCTTAGCATTTTCATTGTTCCCCTCAAAAGAGCATCCACTAACAATCGCTGTAGAGAGTGTAGCTATTAAACAAAACTTTATTGCTTTTTTCATTTTTCTAACCTCCTGTTTGTTACTTCAATAATGTAAAGCTTCACATAGTGTGAAGCTCAAGCTTTTTTACCGATGTAAAATTTACCAATTATTTTTCCGCATAAATTCATTACGTATAGATGAACTTCACACATCAACTTTCCTATATTTAACATCCATATCATTTAACTTTCTATACAAAGTTATTCTAATATTCCCCTTTCATCATTACTTCTTCAGCAAACTTAACATCTCCAAACAAAAAAATCGGTATTGATAATTACATATCAATACCGATTTTCAAATTATTATTTTCCTTCTATTAAATCATTCGCCATTTTCCTAAACTCTTGATTAAATGCATCATTCATACCATTTTGAACGTTAGAGAATAATATGACAAACGTTTTTTTATCCCAGTTAAAATTATTAAAAGTATTCCACCCCGCTAATACGCCGTGGTTATGATAATAATCTGGATACGTATAGAAACTAAATCCATATCTTCTTGCAGGTGATGCCGTAAACATATCTAATACACTTTGTTTAGATAACAGCTTTCCATCCATTATTGCCTCATCTAATCTTTTCATATCTTCAACAGTTGTATACATTTCACCACACCCATACAACCAGTTCATTTTTAAGCGGGGTGCAGCTATTAATTCATTATCTTTTCTCGTATAACCTTCTGCTAAAAAAATATCTTCTGGGAGAGTCGCACCCATTCCAGATTCATGCATGCCAGCAGAAGTAAAAATATTTTCTTTGACGTATTCAGCGAGCGGTTTATTTGTAATTTTTTCTACAATATATGCAAGCACCATGTAATTATAGTCTGTATATTTCCAGCCTGTCCCTGCAGGAAATTGCAATTTTTGCGCTCCAATCCACGTTACTAACTTTAAACGTGACCCTGCATCCACCCTACCTTGTCCTTGATCTGGCAAGCCAGATGTGTGTGTTAATAGATTTCGTAACGTAATGTTTTTATCTGCTGGAAACGATGGAATATACTTATTTACATTGTCTTCAATGTTTAATTTCCCTTTTTCTTTTAGCTGCATAATAGATATTGCAACGACCGTTTTCGTAATAGAACCAATACGATATTTCGTTCTTGGCGTTGTTACTACTTTATCTTTCACATTCGCATATCCATAACCTTTTCGTAAAATCACATGATCTTTACTAGCTACAAGAACGCTCCCATTAAATCCTTTATCTTTTAAATATTGATCTAGTTTTCCAGCTACAGCTTCATAGCGTTTTTTCTCAGTTGCATCAACTTCTTGCATATCGTCCTTTTGCTTACTATTTACATTAGAAAATGCCTTTATATCATATTTCTTACCTTTATTTGCATGTATTAGTGCAACGACACTCCCACAAAAAATAGCAAAAACAAAGAAAACGATTAACCATTTCTTTAGCATAATAGGAACCCTCTTTTATATAGTTTCACTTAACGTACATCCATTCTGTTCTATATCTTTTTATTTTCAAATATTTTATAATACTACCTATTATTCACCTAAATGAACTAGATTCCTTTTTCTCATATTCAGTTTTTAGCTACTCTCTATTGTATTTCTTTCTTGCAAAATTTCCACCTTACAATCGGATGCACCCTACTATAATTTCAACATCTTATGTAACATTTGTTACACACGATAAGAAACGGAGTTGTTACGATGAAAAATACTGACAAACGCAATCGCTTAAATGATAGGATATTTCATTACAGGGTAACAAAAAATAACATAGTTTTAATTGAATATTACATAAAACAGATTATAATGTTAAAAGGAAATGACGCTAACAAATTTTTATACAAAATAAATCATGCACATAATGATACAGAAAAACAACTCATTATGGCTAAAGTAACAGGCAATTTCGAAAGAGAAAATGAACGTAACTGAAAATGAATCTCATTTATATTTTAATTATACAACATATAAAAAAGAAATGTCGCTCATTCGGCATTTCTTTAGACTTTCTTCATAAAAAATTTACATTGCTAACTTTCTTTTATTTTTTGTTTTTTCTATATAAACTGACTGCTGAGATACATAGTAATACTACTATACACAACCACGCATACGTATACCCTTTCTTATCTACAATATAACCAAATAAAATAGGTGCAACAATAATAGCAATTTGATTGAATGTAAGTGCCAAACTAACTGTTATCCCAACAGAATCTTCCCTAGCCAACTCAGCAACTTCGGCTATAAAAAGACTAAACCATCCAATTGAAAAGAAACCTAGCAATGCACTTACACCATACAATACTCCACTCGTTACTGTATGTATGCTCATTACTAACAATAGAATTAAGCCGATAGAAGCACAGACAGCTATAAATAATGGCGTGCGCCGATTTCCATTATAAAACAAATCACTAATAGACGCTAATATAACACGGCCAATCATTCCAGAAAAGAACATAACTGAAAATACTGTTCCGGCTACAATAGATGTGATAGATTGTTCCTTTACTAAAAATTTCATAAAGTGTCCAACTAACACCATTTGCAATGAAATCATACAAATACCCGTTATATATATTGGATACAACTCTTTTTTACATATCACTACTTTTAGCTGCGTCCAAAAAGAAATTTTAATATGTTCTTTCCTTGCTTCCTCCTGTACATATGACTCTTTATAAAACACAAAAAATAATAATCCTCCAATTATACAAATGCATGCAATACTATTGATCGCGTAAGTCACATTATATTGTATTGTTAGAAACGGGATTAGCACTCCCGCTAACGCGCCACCAATCGGTATACCAGCTTGCCTTATCCCCATCGCTAACCCACGATTTTCTTTTGGGAACCATTTTAAAATCACTTTACTTCCTCCTGGCTGGGAAACACTATAAAACATGCCCATTAATAAAAGTACAAATAATAACCCATTAAATCCATTTACTATATTAGTCAGTAAAAGTGAACTCCCTAGCAAAAATGAACTGATAGAAATTAATATTTTTTCATTATATTGATCAAGTAGCCGACCGACAAAAAGCATACAAAATAACGGCCCAACATTTACAACACTTACTAACAATCCACTCTCCGTATTCGTAAGTGCATATTCTTCTTTCCAAAATAAAGCGAAAACCCCGACACCATACGTTATAAGTGTCGCTGTTGTTTGAGCAATCGTCGCAACAATTAACATAACCCATTTATAAGTACGATTCACCCTTTCTTCAATCAACATAATAATCCCTCCCCCCTTCCATTGTATGAAAGTTCTGATATCATATAAAATAAAGATTCATCATATAATCCATCAAAAAAATTGATACCTTTTCGGAGGGATGATACGTGGACATAAAAGATTTAACTGTATTTTACGAGGTCGCGAAGGAAAATAATATTTCTCACGCAGCGAAAAATTTGAACTACGTACAATCAGGCGTAACAATGCGTATGAAACAACTAGAAAATGAATTAGGCGTGCCTTTATTTTACCGTAACGGAAAAGGTGTAACTTTAACTTCTAACGGTGAGATTTTATTAACGTACGCCAAACAAATTATCCACTTAATGGATCAATCTATAAAAGCGGTTCAAAGTAATGGAACTGATCCTAAAGGCACTTTGACAATCGGATGTACAGAATCTACAACTGCGGTAAGGCTCCCCTCTATATTAACGGCCTACTATGAGAAATACCCAAAAGTCGATTTAATTTTAGAAACAAATACGACTGAACAACTAATTAAGCTTGTATTCGAGCGAAAACTAGACGGAGCGTTTATAGCTGGCTCTACTCAGCATGCTGAACTCCATACAACTGTATTTCATGAAGAAGAATTGGTTCTTATTAGTAAAAAACCTTTGTCCTCTCTTACAGACATAGAAGATATGAATTTACTTGCTTTTAGTCACGGGTGCTATTATAGAAGTTTATTAGAAGACTGGCTTCAAGAAGAAGACATCTCACCTAAACGAGTTTTAGAATTCGGGACAATCGAAGCTATACTTGCATGTGTAAAATCAAGTATGGGCGTAGCGATTATGATGAAATCAATTTTAAAGGGGCATGAACATGACGTATCATTCAATCCTTTACCCAATAGCTTCAAAAAAGTTCCTACTACTTTCATTACTAGAAACGATATATTTCGCTCAGCTGCATTACAAAAATTTATGGAGATGACTCACAATGCATGAAAAGAAAATACGTGGTATGAAACGAAAAACAAACACTATGATTAAGCGCATTGAGGAACATACAAAAACGTTCCCTTCTACTTTCTATAACGATGAATATTGGTATATGCCTTTACCAGTTTCTCAAGCTTTTATCGAGTCTCATAAAACACCTAGAAAAGTAAAACGATTATGTATACAAACCTTAATAGATCGAGTAAATCATTTAATAAAAATAAAACCAAGTGATACACATACATATCGAGTTGTTACTATAATTTCTATAGAAAATTTATGGAGATCGCAAATTATCGTATTTAAAAACGATGACTACTTTCAAATTTTTTTCAATAGAAATAATGAATTTCAAACATGGATCCCTCTTTCAATTGAAATTAATTTTTGGGAAACTTGGGGAATTTCAATTTGCCCTACTGCCCAAATGTTGCACTTTCTAGAAGTCATTTATGATGAAGATGCAATCGATAAAAAAGAGATTTGGTTTATTGGAGAGTTATCTTAAAAGGGGTACTTTCAAATGAAAAGCTTCCCTTTTTCCACTTAATAAAATCGCTATATAATGAATTTATCGTTTTACTTTATAGGAGGTTTTCAAATGGTAATACCTAAATATCCTGATGTCCCTACTCTTACGAAAAAACAAATCGATCAAATTACAGAAATCGTTTTTCTAAAAGAAATAACAACACAAAAATGTGATGCTATTTTCGTTTTCGGCGGTTCTCATCCCGGCAATTGGCAAGCTCCTCTAGAAGCTTACCGACAAGGTTTAGGAAATCAAATTATCGTTACAGGTGGTACTAGTTTGCATGGCATGAAACATCCGAGCTGGAATTACGGGGATTTGTCAGATGCAGAAGTAATTGTAACTAAATTAATTGAACATGGCGTACCAAAAGATGCTATCATGTTCGAGAAAAACTCCCTCCATTCTATCGCTAATGTAATAGAAGCGAAAAAGATTTTTGATTTTACAAAGATTAATCGCCTACTATTTGTTTGCAAAAGCTTAGGCGCTGGTCGGCAATACAGAGTATTAAAAAAACATTTACCTAAAACTATTACTTGTATCCCATATACATTTGATACAAGTTTCGATGGTGAGTTTATAATTAATAGATATAATTGGATGGAAAATGAGAAAAGCCGCTCTATGATTTTTGGAGAATACTTGAGAAATATTTGCTACGGTAGAAAAGGCGGCATTGAGCCACCTGAAAATGAGGTTGAAGGTTTAGAAGAATATGTATCCTACTACTATAATCTAGCATAATAGAAAAAGGTATACCAAAACCTCGGTATACCTTTTCTCCTATTTATTTTTCTTTTAACACACTATGTAATCGATCAGGATAATTTGTAAACATTCCTGTAGCACCCCATTTCATTAACAATCTCATATCTGGTTTCTCATTAATTGTATAAGGGTGAATTAACAGACCATTATTTCTAGCCATTTTCATATATGACTCATCAATAATTAGTTCTCCGTTATCATTGCGTAAGTTCGGTCCAATACCAACTGCATACTTTTTAATTTCTTGAAAATCTTCATTTGTTACACGTTTCGGTTCATGTGTAATGCCAGACCATTCAACAATCTCATTGTTTTCATTTGGATAATACCAAAGCAGTTGAACTAACGGAATATTTTTATTCATACTATGAATCTTTGTTAAACTATCTTTACTAAATGACTGAATCATAACACGGCTAGAAGACATGTTTTGACCTACTAAATTATATTTTTTTAATAAAGCTAATAATTTCTCTTCCATTCCTGGATACACATCTGGTGATTTTGTTTCAATGTAATACTTCATGCTTCTTCCGTACTTTTGGAAAATTTCTTCAAGAGTCGGAACCTTTTGACCAACGTACTCTTGCTTAGCCTTTTCTGGATAAGCTTTATTGAACCAAGATCCTGCATCTAAGCTTTTTATTTCACTTAATGTTTTATCTCGTACTTCACCTGTTCCATTTGTAGTGCGATCAACTGCTGTATCATGCATTGCAATCAACTGGCCGTCCTTAGTTAACTGAATATCTAATTCCAAATAATCCGCTTTCATTTTTTTCACAAGATCATAAGAAGCAAAAGTATGCTCAGGTGCATGTCCACTTGCTCCGCGATGTGCAATATTTAAAAACTTATTCGTATCCCATTCATGCTTCCCTTCTGCTTTCGCATGAACAGCTCCCCCAGCAAAGATACTTCCCGTCATAAAGAAGATAACTAACACGCTAATAATTTTTCTCATCCTTCTAATCCTTCCTACGCTGCAAATTTCAACAAGTTAATGAGATTTACACGAAATAGAAGATATACTTTCATCATTTTTATAAGTTTATATTAAAATTCCAATCTTACAAATATAATTCCCCTATGTTATTACTATACTATTTATTTTCCATATCCCCCCTATTCACATGTAACTTCCTATTGATTACAGTTCATCAATAAAAAAAGCCATAAATTATTTAAAGGACACTTCTGTATCCCTAAATAAATTTATGGCTTATCTCAAATATCTCCGGCCTCGATTAACTTGTCGAAATTAATCATACCAAACCTATTAATATTTGTGAATATTATTTAAATAGATATTTTCTATACTAAAGCAAACGGCGGCATTAACTGCGGACCCTTTCCCATACGTGCCAACACCCAATCATCGTAATACCACATTTCCGTTTGACGACGACTCATCATATAATCCCAGCGTACTTCACGCTCAAATTCGATGATTTGTCCGTCGCCTCCAATTGTCACCCAGTTAAAACTCCCATTATCATGCATCATTTTCACCCATAAAACAGGAAAAGTAACAATTTCTCCTTCACCTTTATACTGTCTCGTTTGTTTTTCTATACGAATTAAAGTTAAACCACTTGCATATTGTTGATCAACCTTTTCCATTACATCCATTGCTATTTGTTCAGCATCATCTTTACGAGGCAGTTTATTTGAGTATACCGGCATCATATTCGTATAACTTAATAAACACTTATCATTTTGAGTAGTAATGGTTGTAATATGAGCACCGCCATAATGTAACAACTCTTCCGCCTGATAGCGCTTGATGAAAACTTGTACACCGTCACGTAATTCTTCATGCTCCCGTACTAACTTTACATACTTCGGAAGTGGTAATAACATTGACACTTCTTTACTACAATTTTGAAAAGTATTATATTGATTCGCCATTTAACATCTCTCCCTTATATATAATTCCTCTGGAACATGTGTAAGAAATTCCGTTAGCTCCCCGGCATAATATACATATAATTCATGCATCGCCCTCGTACATGCTGTGTAAAATAAATTGCGTTCAGACTCCCTATAATAACTTTCATGAGAAGCATCAAATATAATAACAGCGTCAAATTCTATCCCTTTCGCCAAATAAGCAGGAATAACAACAACGCCTTTCTCATAAGTTGTATTCTCTTTTTTCATAAGATGGACGTGTAATGTATTCCCTATTAACTCCATCACTTTCATACATTCTTCATTTGTTTTACAAATAACTGCAATCGTTTTATGTCCTTTTTCTTCTAACTCTTTCACCTTAAAAATCATATTTTCTACATGCTCTCGTTCATCACTTACTTTTATATAAACGGGCTTCTTACCATCCCTGTTAAAAGCTTCAATATCATTTCCATTTGGAATCATACACTTTGTAAATTCAATGATTGGTTTTGTCGATCGATAACTCCGGTTAAGCTGGACTGTTTCTACTTTACGATTTGCAAATAATGCGGAGATAAAATTGTTCTCTCTATTGTAATCATGAGAGAAAATATTTTGATTGAGATCACCAAGTAATGTCCATTTCGCCTTCGGAAATAGTCGTTTTAGAAATGCTAATTGAAAGGATGTATAATCCTGCACTTCATCGATGAATACAAATTTCACAAGATGATTCGTTTTAAAACCTTCAAGTAATTCTTTTAAAAATAAATACGGCGTAACATCTTCATTTGCTAGCTGTTTATCCTTCAAACGCTTCACTGTCTGCTTACATATATCTTCCCAGCAATCTGGTACGAAAATATCTTTCTGCTTACTTTCAAATAACTGCTCAAAAATTGCAGGATGATTTACAAAAGCAAATTTTTTCACCTTTCTACGTAGCGAACGAAAATGTTTCTTCACTACATATTTCGTTAATAACTCATGTTCTTTCTCATAATAATCAAATTGATTATCTTTCTCTATTTTTTCATATATGCGATTGTAATCTTCTTTATTTAAATACTGAACTTCTCGTTCCACCCAATCTTTTTTCGCTTCTATCTTTTCAAAATCATTTAACTTCCGAAGAACCCATTCCATTGTAAGTTGCATTCGATTCGGTATAGCAATAGACATGTCTAGACTATAAAAATAATCACATATGGATTTTGCTTTTATAAGTACTTCACTTTTACATGTAACATCATGAAAGTGTAAACCTTTTTCCCCTAGACTTTTCGCGTATTTCTCAAGTAGTCCCATAAATTCAACCGAGGATTTATATTGAATTCCCTTCACTCTAGTTTCATACGTACTTTCATGCTTCTTCGTTAATACGTATTCTAACTGCGCAAATGAATCTTCTACAGTAAAGCTTTTTCCAATCACATGTTCCACATACGCTTGAAACGTCGTTTGTTGCATATTCTCTTCCCCAAGCTCTGGCAAAACGTTTGCAATATAACTATTGAACAACTCATTCGGAGAAAACAGTAACATTTGATCCGCATAAACCGTGCCGCGGTAATGATACAATAAATAAGCAACGCGCTGCAGTGCCGCTGAAGTTTTCCCGCTCCCAGCAGTTCCTTGCACAATTAACACATCACTTTTATCGTTTCGAATAATTTGATTTTGTTCTCTTTGTATTGTCGTTACAATGCTTTTCATTTGTTCACTTGCATTTCGTCCCAGTGCTTCTTGTAATAATTCATCACCTATCGTCACACCTGTATCAAACATACTTTGAATCGTTCCGTTTCGAATCATGTATTGACGTTTTAAAAGCAAATCACCTGAAATCGTACCTATTGGCGCTTTATACTGTGCCCTGCCTAAAGTGTAATCATAATAAAGACTCGAAATAGGTGCTCGCCAATCATATACTAAAAACTCATCATTTTCTTTATCATAAAAAGAGCCGATACCGATATACATTTCATCGGCATCCGCTTCATCATCTTCTTTAAAATCAATCCGGCCAAAATACGGCGTTTCTTTTATTTTCATTAAAAGGTTATATTCATTTTTCGTATGACGATGTGTATGTTCTCTTTCAGCGAGAAGCTCTGCCTCTTGCCTAATACTCGCCGCCGTTTCAACCGCTTCTTTAATATTATCTATATTTACTTTTACATCTTCCCAAAAGTTTTTTCTAATACTAACAATTTCAGACTTCACCGATCCAACTCGGCCATCAAGCTCTTTCAGTTCTTCATCTACTTTTTCAATGACTATATTTACACGTTTTTTCTCTTCTTTATAATGACTCATATAATCTCCCCTTCTCATACTGTTTGAAAGCCTTATATGATACGTAACTTTTTACTTTCGAAAAATGCCACAGGTAACAATCTCCCATGACTTTTGGAACTCTTCGTTTATCCTCTCTTCTTTCCATCTCTCAGAAAAGGCAGGATGATAAAACACTGAAAGTAACCAAAATAGCGTATGCGCTAAAAACAAACTATCTTGTTTTTCAATCTCATTGCGCTCTATCCCGCGATTTATCACATTCTCCAGTTGTCCAACTAATCTTTCTTCATGCTTTTGAATTACCTTATTCTTTTGCTGCACTAATGAACTATTCAATGTAAATAACTCTTCGTTTTCCAGCAACTCTTTCTTTTTAAGCTGAAATAAACGAAAGAACCACTCTTGTAAAATGCTTTCCGTCTCTCCATCTTTTCCTGCAATTTTCTCAAGCTGATCCGAGTATTTGAACAGCCACCTTTCTAAAATAGCATCGCGCAGCGTTGCCTTACTCCGAAAATAAGAATATAAAGCTGCATGACTAACATCAAGTGACTTCGCAATACTAACAAGTGTCGTTCTGCTCCATCCATATTTCATTAACTCTTTTTCCGCTGCATCTAAAACAACATTTTTCGTTAACGCCTTATCTGTCATTTTTCTCACCGTCCATTTTATTTACATAACAATATCATTCCAATAACAACTTACATTTTTTATTTTTTGTAAGTTAAGTGCAAAAAAATACTATTTCAATTAGGTTATAAGATTAACACATCCTCTTTCAACTTACAATATTTTTATTTTGTAAGTTGAAAGCATAATAGAAGAATTGCCTTATATAAGACAATTCTTCCTCGTTACTTAAAAATTACATAATAAATGATTCATTACTTCATTAAGTACTGCATCTGGATTTGCTACCTCTTTTTCCAAACGCCATCCTATAAAACCATCTGGTCTAATTAATACAGCTCCGCCATTCTCTATCCCATATAATTTACTAAAAATATCTTCTTGAGCAATAAAGTCTCCACTTCCCCCTACTCGATACAGTTTAATATTTATTCCTAATTTAGATGAAACATCAAATACAGCTTCAGCCCAAGAGCTATTGTCTACTCCAGTAAGTAATACAAAATTGTTACCAAATAAGTCTAATATAGAAGCTTCTTTCCCTTTATACATCCCCCAAAAGTGCGGCGCTCGCGTTCCAGGTCTCCCGTTCAACTCTACGCTATCCATTCTATGTGGAGTGACTGAGTCATCTATAATCGCCTCTGAACAATACTGATATCCAACTGTAACAGCTAAACCATCCATATTATTCAAACTGCCTTCCTCTCTATTCGCAGCACGAAACAGTAAACTACTCGCATAATCTGTCGTTAATTTTGCAACAGGATATCTCTCTTCATGATATGTTTCTAACAATTTTGGTTTTGCCTTGCCTTTTATAACAGCCGCTAATTTCCAAGCTAAATTGTGCGCATCTTGTATTCCTGTATTGGAACCAAACCCTCCAGTTGGCGGCATAATATGTGCAGAATCGCCAACTAAAAAAACGCGATTATCTTGAAATTTTGTAGCAGTACTTTCAGTCGCTTCCCACGGTAAAACACTTACTATTTCTGACTCAACATTTGTACTTCCAATTGCGGTTTGAATAATTTGTTTACAACGTTCTATAGTGAAATCCTCTGGTCTCTCTCCTTTTAATGGATCATAGGATACATGGTAAATCCATCTTTTTTCGTTATCGACTGGAATGAGCGCACCAAGAACTTCCGGATGAAGTACCATAGTAAAACCAAATGCATCTCCTTGTATAAACTCACTTAAATCCGCTTCAAAATAAATATTCATATAATAACCGCCAATGGTTCCACGACCCTCAGTTGTAATCCCTAATTCCTTACGTATTTTACTTTTTGCTCCATCTGCTGCAATTACATAATCACAATGAATAATACTTTCTTCTTCCGTTTCGCGATTCCGAATCGTTGCGATTACCCCTTGCTCATTTTGTTCATAAGAAACTAATTCATGATAAAAAGATAATTCTCCGCCTAATGTTCTCGCTTCTTGTAACATCATCTTTTCCAAAGTAATTTGATAACAAGCAGTTTGTTTTGATGGACTAATCTCTTCTATTTTCTGAAGTAACTTTTCATCATTTTCATACTGATTCGCCCTCATTTGTGCCAATTCTTCCTGATTCGCCTCAGCTATTGTATGAACCGCTATTCTTCCTCGGCAATTTTCTAACGCTTTACCCGCTGATCTAATTCTTTGTTCTAAACCTAATTCTCGAAATAACTCCATCGTACGAAAAGTAATTCCACCCGCTTTTGGATGAATTGCAGTAGACGGATGCCTTTCAATAAGTAAGTACTTAATGTTATGTTTTGCAAGGAATAACGCAGATGCTAATCCTGATAATCCCCCTCCAACAATTAAAACTGGTACATCATTCGATTTCATATATTTATCCTCCACATCATTGTTCTGAGCTCAGTGACATAAATATAATCAAAAAAACAACAAAAATATAGACTTATATTTCATTTTAAAGTATCATATAGATAGATTACGCCCCAAATTACTTTTACTCTTTCATATATCTATAATCCGCTTGTATTATGTATGTATGAAAGAGTAAAACGAAACAACTCACTTTAAAATAATAAAAACATGATAAGCGGTCGTAACCCTAAAAATTATACAGGGTTACGACCGCTTAATTTTTTGTTCAATGGCTTAACTATCCTCATCTAGAAACAACGTATTATTAAATCATTTTCTATTTTAAAACTTTATCCATTCCAATATGTAATTCTTTTCTACCCCCTTTATCATTTTCAACATAAAAAATTCATTCGTCTCGATTTTCTTTCCCAATATTGCAGTTCATACAACAATCATGTAGCATTACGGTATCGAAATAATGGTCCATCATTTTAAACCTTTCGACTAATTTTTGGAGGTAAAGTGATTGAAATGAATAAACAAGAACAATTAAATGTTATAAAAAAAGATTTTATTGATTCTCAAAAAGTATTATTGGCAATTGGCGATGAAACACGTCAAGCTATTTTGTTAGTTCTCATGGAAACGGAATGTCAAACCGGATTACGTGTAGGAGAAATTACGAAACAAACACACCTTTCTCGGCCAGCGGTATCACATCACCTAAGGATTTTACGAGAAGCCGGTATTATTTTAATGCGTAAAGAAGGTACAAAAAACTTTTATTATATTGATATACGTACAAAATTAAGTTTATTAAAAAATCTTGTATTAGACATTGAAAAGCTATTGCACAACTTTTATCCCACTTTAACGGGCAGTAAGACCCCCACCTCAAAATTCAGCGAAAGCAAATAATTTAGATAGGGGATCAACTGCCCATAAAGGTCCGATTGGTGAGGGCTGATAATCAGTGGGGGATGAAGCCCCCCACAGTTTCATTTTATTGAAATTTGGAGGTATAAGAAATGAAAGCGATGATAATTGATAAATACGGAAAAGTCCCAATGCATATGACAGAGGTACCTACTCCTGAAATAAATGAGTATGAAGTGCTCGCAGAAATTCATGCAGCTAGCATTAACCCAATTGATTTTAAAATACGCGATGGAAAAGTAAAAATGTTACTGAAATATGAAATGCCGCTAATCCTTGGGAATGACTTTTCCGGTGTCATTACGAAGGTTGGATCAAAAGTAACTCGTTTTAAAGTCGGTGATGAAATATATGCTCGTCCAAGAAAAAATAAGATTGGTACTTTCGCGGAATATATAGCCATTCATGAAGATGATATAGCCTTAAAACCGAAAAATTTAAGTTTTGAGGAAGCTGCGTCAATTCCACTCGTTGGCTTAACATCCTATCAAGCATTACATGACATTATGCACTTACAAAAAGGTCAAAAGATTTTAATTCACGCTGGATCTGGTGGTGTTGGTACTTTCGCAATTCAGTTAGCAAAAATAATGGGCGCTACTGTTACAACGACTGCTAGTGAAGCTGGTACGAATTTAGTCAAGTCTCTTGGTGCAGATGAAATTATTAATTACAAAACAGAAAAATTTGAAGAAATACTAACAAATTATGATGCAGTATTTGATACAATTGGCGGTACAACACTTGAAAAATCATTCAACATTATAAAAAGCGGTGGCAACATTGTTTCCGTTTCAGGTACGCCGAATGCTCGATTCGGTAAAGAATTCGGTTCAGGATTTTTCAAAACACTCTTATTTTCATTAGCAAGCAAAAAACTTACTGCACTTGAAAAGAAGCATAATGCTCAATATTCATTTTTATTTATGAAGCCAAGCGGAGATCAACTACGCACTATTGCAAACTATATTGAAGCCGGAAAAATCAAACCGGTAATCGATCGAGTTTTTTCATTTGAAGATGCTCAAAAAGCAATGGAATATTCAGAGGCTGGCAGAGCAAAAGGAAAAATAATCGTAAAAATTAAGTAATAATAAAAACTCCATTTTTTAAAATGGAGTTTTTATATTTGCTGTTAAATAGACATAGTGCAGTGAAGTCCTTACAATAGATTGCAAGGGGAAATATCATATTATACTTTTAGCTAATTTTACAAAAAATACATACGTACACATACATAATAAAAAAATAAACAAGGAGGAGATACAATGACTAAAAATAATGAAGCAGGTTGGAATTTAGACAATAGTTATGCTACTTTACCACATTCATTTTATACAGAAATCCCCCCTACTCCCGTAAGTTCACCGGAGTTAGTTAAGCTAAACCATTCACTTGCGATATCTCTTGGCTTTAATCCGGAAGAACTGAAGAAAGAAACCGAAATTGCGATTTTCGCCGGTAATGCACTACCAGAAGGAGCTCATCCATTAGCTCAAGCGTATGCTGGCCATCAATTTGGACATTTTAATATGTTAGGCGACGGTCGTGCTCTTTTAATTGGTGAACAAATTACTCCTTCAGGTAAACGTTTTGACATTCAGCTGAAAGGTTCTGGCCCTACTCCTTATTCACGCCGTGGTGATGGTCGTGCTGCACTCGGTCCGATGCTACGTGAATATATTATTAGCGAAGCAATGTATGCACTTGATATCCCAACTACCCGCAGTTTAGCAGTTGTCACAACAGGTGAGCCAACCTATCGTGAAACAAAGTTACCTGGAGCTATTTTAACTAGAGTTGCAAGCAGCCATATACGCGTCGGCACATTTCAATATGCTGCAGCTCGCGGCTCAATCGAAGATCTTCAATCGCTAGCTGACTATACAATAAAAAGACATTACCCAGAAATTGAAGATCCTGAAAACCGATATACTGCATTGCTACAAGAAGTCATCAAAAAACAAGCCAGCCTCATCGCTAAATGGCAACTTGTTGGATTTATTCACGGCGTAATGAATACTGACAATATAACGATTAGCGGTGAAACGATTGATTACGGCCCTTGTGCATTTATGGACCATTACGACCAAGGAACTGTATTTAGCTCTATTGATACACAAGGCCGCTACGCATATGGAAACCAACCATATATGGCCGCATGGGACCTTGCGCGATTAGCAGAATCTTTAATACCAATTCTGCACGAAGATGAAGAAGAAGCATTAAAAATTGCTCAAGACGAAATTTCAAAATTTAGCGTACAGTATGAAAACCTGTGGTTCCTTGGAATGAAAAAGAAATTAGGACTATTTAGCAACGAAGAACAAGATCATTCACTTATTGAGCAACTTTTAAAAATGATGGAGAAATATAAAGCGGATTACACTAATACATTCCGTTCATTAACTCTTAATACGTTAGAAAATACCCCTCTATTCGATAGCTCTGAATTTAAAGAATGGTACAAACTGTGGCAATCTCGATTAGAAAGACAAGATGAATCGAAAGAAAATGCCTACGAAATGATGAAAAATAATAACCCATCAATCATCCCAAGAAACCATCGCGTAGAAGAAGCACTAGAAGCAGCTGTCACAAATGGCGACTATAGCGTAATGGAAAAACTTCTTGAAGCTCTAGCAAATCCTTATGCGTATGCTACAGATCAAGAAGAATACTGCGTTACACCTGCGCCTACGAATCGTCCTTATCGTACTTTTTGTGGGACTTGATTGTTTAATATGTAAAAAGGTGTATTCATACAAATTGTGTGAACACACCTTTTTTATATTCCCACCTCTCAACTAGAACTTTAAAATACCCCTCCCCGATTTCCTTTCTTTACTCCAAACCAAAATTAATACTATTCCAATCGGCTTACTGAAAATCTTATTAAACAAATATTGAGAAATAAAAATCGTATTTCTAAATATTGTTATTTTTGATACTATATTTTATAAGAATATTCAAAAAGCGAGGGGATTTCATGAACGTTCAACTACAAGGTAATGAACAAATTACAAAATTATTTAATGACTGGTATTTAGCCATGCTAAAACAAGATGTGTCCCAGGCGACAAACTTAAAGCATGAAATTGAGGAAAAGCAACTAAACATTACAGAAGATGAAAACTTAGCATTATACTATTCTCTACTAGATTTTCGTTTCAAAGTTTTAACTGATGGTTTAAGTATTACAAAAGACAGTTTCAATAAGATAGATTCTTACGCCATTTCACCTAATCACCAACTTTCTTACTACTATCATTTATTTAAGGCGATTCATGCTACTTTAACAACAAATTATAATTTAGCAAGTGAACATTATGAAAAAGCTGAGAGACTACTGGTAAATGCCACTGATGATCTAGAAAAAGGGGAATTTAATTATCGAATGGCTATTTTCTATTATCATTTTTACCAGCCAATTGAGGCTATTGAGTATGCAACCAAGGCGAAAGAATTCTTCATAAAAGCTGTAGGCTATGAAAAGAATGTCGCCTCTTGTGAAAGCGTATTAGGTGCAGCATTTGTATATTTAAAACAATACGAGCAAGCAGAGGAAAAATATAATTCAGCAATCAATATTTTACAGAAACAGGGTGAAGAATCATTACTGTTAAGAGTGCGTAATAACTTAGGTTGGCTATATGCTAATCAAAACTTATCAACATTAGCTATTCGTCATCTATCTGAAGTGACAACAAAAATGCCTACACATTTTAAAGCGATTTTCTTACAAGCAAGGGAACATTCTAAACTTGGTGAGATAAATATCGCTTCAGAATTTATAAAAAAAGGATTAAAAATTTGTACAGAACTTAACAATGAAGAATATATGCTTCACTTTAAAATTTTAGAGTCCCTTAACAATAACAAGTCAACTGAAGACTTAGAAAAAATTATTCTTGAAGGAATTGCGTATTTCGACAAAGAATCCTTATATAACTACACTCAGGAATATTCAGAAAAGTTAGCCATTAAACTTTATGATGAAAATAATCATATAAAAGCAAGTGAGTATTTTCATAAAGCGTTACAAGCAAAAGAAAAAACGTTTGAGAAAGGGGCATTAAAATGATAAAAAAAATTAGTTCTATCGTTTTAGGATTATCTGTACTAGGTATTGTATCTATTGGTCTAAATAGTTCATTTACATATCAAGCAGGCCATGCGGATTTCCCTGCACCACAAAGACCTGACCTTGTTCAATCCGTTGACGTAAGTAAAGACTATAACTCAACAATAGCTGAAAAAACACTTTAGAAAACGAAAGACCTTCATTAAGAAGGTCTTTTTTAATAAGCTTATTTAGAATATTTCCCTTTCATATAGGCTTTATTTTCTCATCAACTCCGCAATCCCCCTACTCCCCTCACTACCAACTTTCTCAAGTTTCTCCACAACTAATGCTCTTCTTTCCACAGAATGATTTTGACTTAACTTCGCTTTTCCTTCTATTTTACTAATCTTAATTTTAAAACCAACTATCCCCTTACTTAATCCCACCATATAATTTGGATCTACATCATCAAGTGAGTAGGCACTCTGTGGATCTTCATATGTATGTACTAAATCTTGAAGAGAATTTATTAATTCCTGTTCATCTTCAACAATTTCTAATTCACCATATACATGCACTGCAACGTAATTCCATGTTGGTACTGCATTGTTTGTTTCATACCATGACGGCGATATGTAACTGTGTGGCCCTTGGAATATAGCGAGTACTTATTGATTCCCACTATCTTTCCACTGTTCATTCGGCCGTGCGAAATGACCATGTAACGTGAGTGTTTCCCTATTTAACAACAACGGCAAATGTGTTGCATATGGTTCCCCGTTATGTTGAGAAAATAATGTCGCAAAGCTATTTTGTTCAATTATTTCATACTTCATCTCTTGATCTTGTATTGCAAAATATTTTGGTATGTACATAATTCCCCTCTTTTCCGGTCTTTTATTTCTCATTATATTTAAGTCTCGTTTCATTCAATAGGGCCAGTTTGTATTTCTTTTACAATGGCAGCTTTCTATCCAAAAAGAACAGGCGGCATATACTCCATGCCGCCTTAGTTTATTTCTTCTAATATATTTGTAATAAATTTCGTCTTACCTTCACTGTAGCTCGTTCTACTTTTTGACTCTCTTGCTAACTCGTCCTTTAAACGACCATATTCACCAGCAACATCTTCATGTTCACGAAGATAATCCCGAAACGCTATATGTCTTCTTAGCTCTTCACTTTCTTTATCACACACATACAAATGATGTTCCATCCAATCTGTACTTTCTCCGTCCCACGGAACGAAAGTATCCTTTCTACCAAATGCCTCTCTCCCTTTATAACTCCATTTTTCCTGATGATAGTATCCTATCGCTTCAAGATTTGTTACTACTTCAGGAAAAATCCCATAATCTTCTATTACAATATCAATATCTAATATTGGTTTTGCTGCAAGCCCTTTAATAGATGTACTCCCAACATGTTCAATGGATAAAATGCTGTCTTCCATTACATCGTTAATGAGAGTTTGTAGCTTATTAAATTCACTTTCCCATTTGATGTTATATTCTTCGATAGTAATTCTTTGTTTCAATGTATCCCTCTCCTCAAAAGCAACTATAACCTCTGAATATGAGTATCCTTAAAATCTGTCTCATATTTCAATCCATATCCAAACATTCGATCCATTCCAATATGTGCTGTCCATATTAAACCAATCATTATAACCGTATCTACCTTAAAATAGACTCCTATGATAGCTATTACTATCGATATAATATATGTGTGACATATATTATAAATCTTAGCACCTACATGATTATTTATACCATACGCTAACATTGATAAATCCGGAGCTAAAAGGAACAGAAAAAATATTATCCAACTAAATTCATATACTGAATACGCATAAATGGCAGCTATGAAAACAACTAGCCCTTCAAAATGTACAATACGTTTTTGCATTCTTTATCATTCCTATTTTTCTATATTTACCGATAAAGTTTCATCACTGAAAGTATCCTTTGCATTTTTTGACCAGATGGTTGCTAATATTGGTCCTGCAATGTTATGCCATACTGCTGCTAATACACTTGGAAGCGCAGCTGCTGGTCCAAAATGTGCTGTTGCTAGCGCAACACCTAAACCTGAATTTTGCATTCCTACTTCTATTGAAATAGCTCTTCTTGTCCCTTCGTCTAGTCTAAGTATGAATGCTGTTATATATCCGAGTAAAAAACCAAATGCATTATGAAGCATAACTGCGATAAATATAAGAAGTCCTGAAGAAGTAATGCTACTTACATTTGCTGAAACTACCGCTGAAACAATAATGATAATTGCTAAAACTGATATGAAAGGGATAACGGTCATTCCTTTCTTAACAGTTTTCGGGAAAAACTTCTTCACTACTAATCCTAAAATAATAGGTATGATAATGACTTGTACGATAGAAAGAAACATAGACATAGGATTAACCGGCATCCATTGTCCTGCAAGCAATAGTAAAATAAGAGGTGTAGCAATTGGTGCTAGTAACGTTGATAATGATGTCATTGCAATAGACAACGCTAAGTTCCCTTTTGCTAAATAAACCATAACATTTGATGCAGTGCCACCCGGTACTGAACCGAGTAACACTAATCCAGCTGCTAATTCGGCTGGCAGATTCATAACGTAGGCTAGTACGTATGCGACAAGTGGCATAATAATAAACTGAGCACATACACCGATAATAACTGGCAATGGTTTTGTAGCAATGATTTTAAAATCAACAGCCTTTAACGTTAATCCCATCCCAAACATAACAACCCCAAGTAAAATCGTTATGTAACTAGTTAACCCTAGAAATGGAGCAGGAATAAAATACGCAATAGCTGCAATACAAATAACCCAAAATGCAAAATACTTTCCAGCTATATTACTTATCGCTTCTAGTACTTTCACCCAATCAGCCCCTATCCTTTAACTGAAAAACTTTATTCGGATTCAAAATATTTTGCGGGTCAAGAGCTTTCTTTATTTTCTCCATTACGAGTAATGCCGCCCCATGTTCTTCTTCTTGATACTTCCGCTTTCCGATTCCAACGCCATGTTCTCCCGTACACGTTCCCCCTCGTTTAAGAGCATATAAAACGATACTTTCATTTATTTCGTCTGCCTTTTCCACTTCTTCTTTATCGTTAGGATCAACCATTAAAAGCACATGGAAATTCCCATCTCCTACATGACCAAGAATACCACCAACAAGACCAACCTTATCTAATGTCTCTCTCGCATGTTGAATTGCCCCAGCCAATTCTGAAATTGGTACACATACGTCTGTACTCATAAGCTTTTTACCAGGATAGCTATGGACGTAAGCGTATGCTAGATTATGCCGCGCATCCCATAATTTATTTCTCGCTGCCGTTTCCGTTTCAAAAGCAACTTCTTTACATTTATGATCAAAAACAATTTCTTTCGTAAACTCAATATCTTGCTTTAGCCCTGCTTCATTACCATGAAACTCTAAAAACAGCGTAGGCTCTTCTCTGTAACTTGTTTCACTATAATGATTGACTTGTTTCATAGATAGTTCATCAACGAGTTCAATTCTCGCAATCGGAATACCCGCTTGTAATATGTTAATAACAGCTTCTACTGCATCATTTATAGCCGGAAACGATGCTCTCGCGGCCATAACATGTTCTGGTATACCGTATACTTTTAGTGTTAATTCCGTAAAACATCCAAGCGTCCCTTCTGACCCTACGAAAACACCGTTTAAATGGTAACCTGATGATGACTTCGCCGCTAAATTCCCAGTATGTATTACTTCTCCATCAGCAAGAACGACTTCTAAATCACGAACTTGATTACGCATTACTCCATACTTAACCGCTGTCGTTCCGCTTGCATTTGTAGCAGCCATTCCACCTAACGTTGCATCTGCTCCTGGATCCACACTAAAAAACAATCCATACTTTTTCAATTCTTTATTAAGCTGAGAGCGAGTCACTCCTGGTTGTACTCTCACTAGAAAATCTTTCTCTCTTATTTCAAGAATTTTGTTCATTAACGAAAAATCAACTGTAATCCCTTTTTCATAAGGAATTACGTGTCCCTCTAAACTGGACCCTACTCCAAACGGAACGACAGCTGTTCCGTGCTGACTCGCTACTTTCATTATCGCGCTAACTTCTTCGGTCGTTTTCGGAAAAACTACTACATCAGGTAAACTACTAGCATGATAAGATTCATCTTTACTATGTAACTCTCTTACTGTCGTATTGATTACTACTCGATCTTCAGGAATTACGTTTTTTAATTCATTTACTAAACGCTCTACTGTTATTTCCATCGTACACTCTCCTACTCTCTATAAATTTGAATTACAAAATATGTTAAGTGTTTTATACATAATAATCCGAAAAATTAAATAATTCAAGTTTTACATAAATGAAATTCGTTTCCTACTATCCAATAAACAAAAAGAACTTGCAATTAATTGAATATAGATTAAATAGTATAATAAAATAAAACCAGACCTTATATTTAGAGTTTTTGAGTTTGATTATATATAATCAAACTTTTTGTTTGTATGGGGTAGCACAAATAAAACGCGAATTTCGTACGCTAAGGATATCCAATATAAAAAATCCCAATCTCTCAGTGATATACATAAGAAATTGGGATTTAATTATTTAACAATTGCACTCAACTGTTAAATAATATCTATTTTTTCATACGCTTTACAAACCTATAACCTGTTATCTCGTAACCAAGGAATTTATATAGTTCGTGTGCCTTTATCCTCTGTTCACTTTTTCCACTTAGAAGATAAATAAAATTAGAACCCCTTTTCAAAGACCATTCTTCCACATATTTAATCAATGCTTTCGCAATACCTTGACCACGATATTCTTTCTTTGTAACTAGCGATGTTATTTGAATCTTTTCATCATTGTTTGTGTACGTTGTATGAATTGTTATTCCTATCATCCCTACTAAGTTATTATCATTTATTGCAACAAAGGTGTAGTAATTTGGATTGGATTCGATACGTTGCATTCTTACTTTCATTTCATCTAATGAACTGGGATAACCTAAATCTGGCATTAAATCTGTAAATTGTTTGATGTCATCAGAATTATATTTTCTTATCTCCACTAAGGAACCCCCCACATTTTTTCTCTAATTATATCATCTTTAATATTACAATATTTGTCTTAACGTACAGAATCCGCGTTATGTTGGTGTACCCCATGCCCATCACCTTAAGAATTTAGAACTTCCCCAAAAAATTATGAGTTTTTTGTTACAAGTTATCACAAAATTTTCGTTTTTTTGGTAGTTTTATTTTCTTAGCTTGATTACGATGAGCGGCACCCCATAAAGGCCCCTAATACATAATTGATGTTCTGCCATTTGTAGAAAACAATTCACTTATACCATTTTAACAAGAAGAAATATCTCGTCCATGTTGTAATATTGGCTTACGTTAAGCTTGTGAAAAAAACATATTCATGTATAATACAATTGATGTATGATACATTAGTTGTAGGAGGGGGACCTTTTTGAAAAGAGAAGATGCCTTAAAACTAAGAACAGATATTAAGAAAATGATTGTAATAACTGGGGTTTTTGAATCTCAAAATTTGCCCAATGGACCATTTGAAAAACCTTTACCAACTTCTCAAATGATGGCGTTAGAAGAACTAGAGGTGGAAAAATTAACAGTTTGGCAACTATCCAATAAACTTAGATTAGAGACTTCAACTGTAAGTAGATTGGTAGATAAGTTAGTAAAAAAGGGGCTTATTTATCGTGAAGTAAATGAAAAAAATAGAAGAGAACTTTTTCTGCACCTCACAGAAAAAGGTCACATAACTGTTAATTGCTTAAGAGAGCAATCCATTACATTTTATCAAAGTATTCTCAATAATTTATCAGAGTCAGAACAAAAAATAGTTGTGGATGGTTTTGAATTATTTATTGATTCTATTTCTAAGTCTTTTGATTAGAATGAGGTAAATCATAACATTTGGAGGATAAAATGAGTTTGCATTTTGAACGTCCTATTATTGAATTAAAAGAGAAATTTGATGAATTAAAGAAAATTATGAAAGAAAATAATGTAGATTTATCTTCAGAAATTCATGAATTAGAAAAACGTTTAAATAAAATGCAAGATAAAATTTATTCTAATATTACACCTTTTCAACGAGTTCAAATTGCAAGGCTACGTAACCGGCCCACGACATTGGACTATATACCTTTATTGTTTACAAACTTTCTCGAACTTCATGGTGATCGATTATATGGTGATGATAAAGCAATGATAGGTGGTATTGCAAAATTTAAAGGAATGCCCGTTACGGTTATTGGTCATCAAAGAGGTAGAAATACAAAGGAAAGTATAGAAAGAAATTTTGGAATGGCACATCCAGAAGGTTATAGAAAAGCGCTAAGACTTATGAAACAAGCTGATAAATTTAATCGCCCTATTATTACATTTATTGATACAATAGGCGCCTATCCAGGGATAGGGTCTGAAGAACGTGGAATTTCTGAAGCGATAGCTCGAAATCTATTTGAAATGACTACACTTAAAGTGCCAATTGTTTGTATTGTAATTGGAGAGGCATCAAGTGGTGGGGCTCTTGGCATTAGTGTCGGTAACCATATCCATATGTTAGAGTATTCATGGTACTCGGTAATTTCGCCAGAAGGAGCAGCATCTATCCTATGGAAGGACGCTAAGTATGCTCCAGAAGCTGCTGAACATATGAAAATTTCAGCAAAAGATTTAAAACATTTAGGAATTATTGATGAAATCATCCCTGAAATTAAAGGTGGAGCACAAAATGATATAAAATCACAGGCAAAAATGATTGAATCTGTAATCGAATCATCTCTAAAAAAATTGATACCATTATCCTCGGAAGAGCTTATACAACAGCGATATGAAAAGTATAGACAAATAGAGAATTATAAATGAAAGTATTTAAAGTCCATATTACATTTCGGAGGATTCTCGCGAAAAAAATTCTAAATATTTTGTAAGCAACCTCTTAAACCGGGATATGCTGACACTATTACTCTACAAAAGATGTGTGATCGGTATGGAAAAGGAAAATTTATTCAAATGGAAGCATTATCACATGCCCATCAACTTAAGAAATTGATTGTTCCCCAAAACGAAAAAATGAGCTAAATTCTCATAAATAACTGTAAAAAGGTGAAAATTCCGGTATGGGGGTATCTCAAAACTTAGGTTGATGGCAATGTGGCGTGACCCCTGTATGTAAAAATACATCCATTAAATCAATCTTTTTTGAGATAATGGATGTATTTTTTTATTTTTCATTTACCTACATTTTGATTATTATATTACATATAATACCGTAGATATTTAAATGTAACTACAATAAAAAAGGCACTACATCATTAAAATGTAATACCTTTTTATTAGTTTGCTTATAAATATTTTACCCTAGATAACAATTATGGCAAGTTCTTTTCTATAAAGTGAAACTTTAATCAGTAGGGGGTTCATCCCCCACTGATTATTAGTTGAACCAATCGGGCTTTTACGGGCAGTCCGACCCCTACCTAACTTCTTTGCTTTCGTTGAAATATGAGATGGGGGTCTTACTGCCCGTTAATGCGGGATAAAACTATATTTTAAACGACTTCTTTATTAACAACATAAACCAAATTAAAGTAACTGCCATCAACGAATGAGAAAAACCAACAATATAAGTTAACCCTTTAAAGTCCGCTCCATTTAACTGAAGAAGCCCTCTTGCTGCTAGCGAACCTAACATTAAAATTAGTGCGATATTATGTACAACAAACCACTTATTAAAAGTATTCGCTTCATGAAACGCGAATACTTTTGCTAATCCTAAAGCAATTAAAAAGAAGAAAAAGCCGAGTACAAGTGTATGTGTATGTAAAAGGTTTAACAAAGTAGATCCTACAATCCCTTTATACTTTCCATACTCCCTAGCGAAAATCCCTGATAATAAACCGATAATCAAATACGTAAACGATGCATTATATAATTTCTTCATTATGTACCTCCTTGAGTAGAATGTGTAGTGTGTCATATTTAGTAATAATGATAGTTATATAGTAAAAACTCCTAGTCACCTAGGAGTCATTGTATAAGCATCTCACTCTTTACAATCAATTCTAATTATAAAATATCCCTTTATACAAAACAAACGAACTTTATGTGAACAATCAGGACTCTATTAAAATATGTTGCGATTTTGTATTACACAATCCATACTAATGATTATAAATGTTAAAGGTGGTGCATTGGATTGATAGTTCTTGAAACTGAACGCCTCGTTCTTCGCTGGTTTGATATAAAAGATGCTCCATTTATTCTTAAATTAGTAAACAATCCTGCATGGATTCAGTATATCGGTGATAAAAGGATTAAAAACTTAGAAGATGCAAAAAAATACATCTTAAACGGACCCATCGATATGTATAATAAAATGGGCTTTGGCCTTTACTTAGTAGAACGAAAAGAAGATTTCACTTCACTTGGTATGTGCGGTCTTATTAAAAGAGATTCATTAGAAGATGTTGATATTGGCTTTGCCTTTTTAGAAGAATTCCGTTCAAAAGGATATGGCTACGAGTCAGCCTCCGCTGTAATCGAATACGGAGTACAAAAACTAGGACTGAAACGAATTGTAGCAATTACTACTATTGATAACATCAATTCAGGAAAGCTTTTAGAAAAAGTAGGATTGAAGTTCGAAGAGGTCATTTCGGACTCAGGGGAAGATTTAAAATTATTCGGGTATAACGCGTAAAAAAGATTTTGAAAGAAAAACCCTTGATTTGTCTACGCTAAGCAGAAAATCAAGGGCTTCATTTATGTTCTAAGGGGGCGTAATGATCGAATAGAATGGGAACTGTTAATATCGAATTTATATTGACCTAAGAAATTTATATGCTCCCAACCTAAAGGTGGAATATGGGCAAGTAAAGGCTCCTGATGTTTTCCTACTTCCATATGTAAATCTGTTTCGTGATGTAGTAAACCATCAATGACATGAACGGCATCCCTAGCATTCGTATTAATCACTTTTGTATAAAAGCTAGAGAATTGATCACTCACAAAGCGATAAAGTGAAACTTTAATCAGTGGGGGTTTTCTTCATCCCCCACTGATTATTAGTTGAACCAATCGAACTTTAATGGGCAGTTAATCCCCCACCTAACTTCTTTGCTTTCGCTGAATCTTGAGTGGGGGTCTTACTGCCCATTAAAGTGGGATAAATGGTAGCACCTTTACCTGTTCCGTAATGTGGATTTGCGTCTGCATGTAAAGATGAAACCCCAATTTGCATGCACATCCCATCTGAAGACGAAGTGGTACCATCTCCCCAATAAGAAGCTAATTCTAGTTGGTGCTAGTAATTTACTAATGTTGCTTGTGCCTTATTCATTGAATCTTCACCACTCGTTTTTTATCGGACTTCTTTTTACTGTACTTTTATTTTCTTTATGAGTTATTAGAAAAATAATTGTCTATATAAGTCTTTATTTTTTCAAAATTCTTTTCCATAAATAAGATTGCTGGTACTTCAATTATTGGAAGATTATTTTCATTATCAAAAGGTGGACACGGTTTGGGAACTACCAAATAGTCAACTGAGTTTTTATCCCTAATATAATTAATCGAAACATCATAATACTCAGAAAAATATTCCTTCAAATCATCCTGATTCCTTAAAAATGGTAGAGAAAATATTGAACCATAATTTATACCAGCGTCGACAATTAATACAAAGCATATTTTTTTCATGATACACCCTCCTCGTATAATAAGTTTTAAGTTAATAACTGTTCCTTGAAAATTAAATAGTTTTTATCTTCAAGAGCTACATCAAAAAAATGATGTATGGGTAAAATTTAGTCTTGGATATCAGGGGATCCCACAGATAATGGAAGTACAGCGATGAATCCATCGGGAATATGCTTACTCCTCCTGTAGTTCGAGCACGTTAAAAGACTGTGACCCAGACCAAAATGCACTGCATACGCACAAGCTGTATCGGTTTCCTTCACTTACCTCTCTAGTGGTGGGAGGGCAGCTTAGGTGAAGGCAATCATTGAATACTCATACGCGAGGTTGTGGCTATGTTTTGGACTCTAGGGAGATCCCACAGTATCCAAGCTCATTCCAAATACTATTCAAAGAAAGGAGGTCCTTTCTTTGAGATTATTCGTAGCTATTGATGTAAGCTCTGAAAAACTTGATGTATGTTTTCTTGACAGTCATGACACTTGTTTTCGTAATCCGAAATTAGCTTTAGCTTCTAGAAGAAACTATATGGCTAGCTCATATCCTATCGGTATCTTGAGTGTTGATTTTACATGGAACGACTTTACTTAGGCGAAAAAGCTAAACTTTTTTACGGATCTAATCGGCTTTATATTTGAGAGATATTGTCTTATCGTGTTTTTCATGACATTTAGTTGGTGGCCCCGTGGTGTAATTAGAAAAAGGTAACACTGATAAAAACAGGTTTCCTTTTTCTTTATATTCAATTAAATTATATCATTATTTTACATAAATTTACAGACTTTGTTTTTTTATTTTATTGGTAAGCTTATGCTTAGCGTATAATTTACGCGTTTCGTCGGCAGGACCCCTTATATGGAATCTTGTACAATACCGTATTGAAATTAAATATGCCTAAATGGACTGCACATATGGTAGCTACGATACTTTCCCTTGGTAGTACCTATCAAGCTTTTGTAAATTTTATTTAATTTTTTGTATAACACGCAACAAAAAGGTCGCCACTCACGGCGACCTTTTTACTATTTCACTTCTACCGTATAATTCCCTGTTCCCCCGCTATACTGATACACATGTAAGTAATACTTTCCTGGATACGTGTAGTAACTTCCTACTAACTTATTCCCTTCTTGCTGTGCATACGTAACATAATTATTTAAATCTGCTTCCGAATAAAGAACCCAGTTCATTCCGATATTATTTTCATTCGTTACGTTAATTTGAAGGTTTTTAGCAGTATCCACATTAATTTCAAAGAAATCACTCGTATCGCCATTTCCTAAACTAGCACGTAAAATTTGATTTAGCTGCAGTTTATTTGCTGTTTGAAATGAGTTATTCGGCTCTTTTTCCACACTGTTATCTTCTTTCTTTTGAACCGTTACATTCGTTGTAGCAGTATTCGTTAATCCTTTGTCATCTGTTACTGTTAATTTCGCTGTATATGTTCCTTCTTTTGTATACACGTGAGTCGGATTTTGCTCATCACTTACTGCTCCATCGCCAAACTCCCATTTATACGAAATGATTTTCCCATCTTCATCTTTTGATCCATCGCTTTTAAACGAAATTGCTTCATTTACCTTTCCGCTATATGGACCATTTATAACCGCAACTGGCGCTTTATTCACAGCACCTTCTTCTGTATTAATACCATGGAATACAACATCATACTCAAATTGTCCTGCTGCATTCACACGATAGTTTACGAAGTATGCTGTTACTGTTTTATAGCCTGTCCATTCTTTCGCACTTAAACGTTTTAACGTATCATTCACGTTTTGTGTAATTGTCTTCCAGTCTTCATATTCTCCTTTTGCAGTAGTACCTGTGTATGTTCCTTGTAGTGTAAATGTATGAAAGAACTGTGATTTATTTTTCTTAACTGATACATTATTTAATTTTGCTTCTGCTGTAATTTCTGCCGCAATATCTGAAACTGGTTTCGGTGCGTGAGTTGCTAAATAATCATCTGATACTAACGGAACATTATATTTCTCACGGTTATCTACTAACATTTGCATATAATCTTGATATTCTTTATTTAAATTCGCATCTTTACTTAAAGCAGAGCGGTATGCATCATATGCTGTTACATCATTTTTCCTAATAAGATCATGAATTTTGTCAAACATATCATATCTCTTATTGTACATGTACGATTGTAAAGCGAAGGAATAATTATAGAAATCCCACGTTCCATATTTTGCGTTTAACGTTCTCTCTGCTGTATAACGTTCTGCTGGATTTGAAGATATTCCTCCTATAATGCTCTTTCTCGGTACAACATTATCTGTTCTCGTTGCCCCTGCAAAAAACTCCGCATTCCCTTCTTCAAACCAAGATAATCTCTCATTCTCATACATCTTCCCTTGTCCCCAAAGTCCTGGCACTTCATATCTACCTTGTAAGTAATGTGTGAACTCATGTCGGAACAATTCTTCTAAACTATAAATACTTTCTTCTGGCGTACGTTCATAAGTAAAGAACGTACCTGTTCCTTCTATATAAAGACCGCCGTTATTCGTTTCATATCCGTATAATTGACGGTTAAATTGATATTCAGATGGGCTATTATAAATAACCATTGTTAATACATCATCAGGATTGCCTTTTTCTAACGGCTGGTCACTTTCAACCGTACGATGGAATTGTGCCTTCACTTCTTTTGCCGCCCAATATAGACGTTTTACTTTTTCTTCTGTCACCTTATCTCCAGCTTTTAACACAATTGCTCCATCATCGAACGTATACGTTTTCGGTAAATATTTTTTCTTACCATCTTCTCTTATTTGATCTAGATCAACCACTTTACCATTCGCATCTTTCCCGCCATAATTCGTCGCAATTTGCTCAGCAGCTACGAAATATTGCTCTCCTAAATACGGATACATTTTCATTGCGTCCGTTACAACTTGCAACCCTTTCGTTCCTGTACTATGGAACGTACCAAGTCTACCTGTATAATAAATACCATTATTAATTAACCAACCATTTTTCGCTGTCACCGTTCCAATTAAGGCAAAACGACTTAATTCATTAATATAGCTATCAATTTTTTGATACCACATTGTATCTTTCGGTGCTTTTCTCGTATCGTATAAATACGATTGAATATCGTAATCAACACCTTGCATAATATCGTAAATCGCATTTCCAGCTGATAGATTGTCTACCAATGTAGAAAAATTATCGTTATATTGTTTAAAAATCTTTGCAGCTGATGTTATCGTTTCCACATCACTCGAAGCATTTCCTATTAATTTTCCGTATGATGAGACAACTCTATTTTGTTCTAACGTACCGAGTTTGAAATTCGGGTTATTCGCAATCGTTTTTAATGCAGGTAAGCATTTATCATGATAGCTTCGATCATTTAGTTTACTTAATTCTGTATGATAAAATCCTAGATAAAACCCTGAGCGTAATACCTCTACTAAAGTCTCAATCCCTTTTGAATCATCCTTCGTATAAGCTTGTCCTTGCTGCTTCAATTTATCAATAATTGCCTGCATTCTACTATCATTTTGATAGAATGCAAGACTATCCTTATTAAACTGAAATAGCCCAGTAATTTGCTCCCAATCAATTGTTACAAGTAAATCCACTAACTGCTGATTGCTCAATTGATTTAATTCAGCAATTGTATACGTTTTCGCTGCGGTTAATTGTTTACTTTTCTTTTTTACTTCAGGCGGTCTTTGTGACAAATCAGCAAATTGTAGCCTTTTCTCAAAAGACTTATTTTCCAACACTTTTGATGAATGAGCTAATTCTTGCACTGGTAATTGTACACCAACCGGCTCCATTTTGAGCACATTCCGATATGAAACTTGCTCTCCCTTTGTACCTTCTGCCAATGCGCCCCCTTGAAAACTCCCTAACATGAAACTAGCAAAGCTTACCCCTACTAACACTTTTTTTGAATAGCCTTTCATGCTCTCCCCTACCTTACATTTTTAGTGTACCGCACCATTATTTTACTATTTTTACTTTTTATACTGTATTGAGAAAAAATAAGGTAACGTTCACACATGTATCCATACCATGCAAAATTAACACTTGACTTTATGTGCGTTTTATATCAAAAAAAGATAGATGATAGCGTAATTCCCGCTACATCTATCCTCGTTTTCAGCGCTATGATTTTAACTTTATGAATGTAACTTCCGGTAATGTTTGCATATGCTGAATAAACTCATTCTTTTCTTCTGGCGATATATTTTTCAGTTGCATCCCTACCTTATAAACAGTTTCTATACCTTGCTGTGAAGCTTCCACTTCATATGAAAGTATTGGAATGCCTTTCACTTGTAGTGTTTCTAATATTTGTTGTACTGCTTCATGTTTATTTATACACATTTGCACCGTTATATTTTGTGGAAATAAAAATTGCACCTTAAAAATACGACTTACAATCTCTAAACCAATTAAAACGAGAATCGTCGCTCCAATTCCTACTACATACATGCCAGCCCCAATTGTTAATCCAATTCCTGCTGTGGCCCATAAACCAGCTGCTGTCGTTAATCCTTTCACCGCCTGCTTTTGAATAATAATTGTCCCTGCACCTAAAAAGCCTACACCACTAACAACTTGTGCTGCAATACGGCTTGGATCAAGTGCCATATGTTCTTCATTCATAATATCTGAAAAAGCATATTTCGAAACGACCATTATTAATGCACTCCCTACCGCTACTAGGAAATGTGTTTTTAATCCCGCCTCTTTTGATCGAATTTCCCTTTCAATACCGATTATTGCCCCTAACAAACCCGCAACACCAATTCGTATAATGAAATCAAAATTTGCACTCACGAGCCCTTCCCCCTTTCATTCATTATAGATAGATAAAACAAAAATTATCACACACATCCATGTATCGATATGAAGGAATTTCACTAAAATACACTTAATACCTAGGTCGTTTTATGTTAATATTTTAAATATTAACATAAAATAAATAACTTCCAATTTTAAACATCCACTCATTTTCTTGAAAAAACAAAGGTGGATTACATGAAATGAGGTTGAGAAAGTTTGGAAAACGCTTTCATTTTTTGTTGTAATTTTTTATACATTCTACATAAATAAAGGAGCTTGCTAACAATGAACGTCTCTTTGCTTACACCTACTACCGATTTACAAGACGAATACTTAGATTTTTATAACGAATGGAAAGATAGCGGTGAAACGATGATTCCGTGGGTTATTACAAAAGACCCTTCTAACTTCCCCGCTATGGTACAAGAACTACTAGATGCCCATAACGGAATAAATCTTCCTGAATCTTGGGTACCAGATTCTACGTATTGGCTCGTTACAGATCATAATAGAATTGTAGGCGCTGTTAATATACGTCATAGTTTAACCGAACATTTATTTAACGCTGGCGGTCATATCGGTTATGGCATTCGCCCTTCTGAAAGAAGAAAAGGTTATGCTACGAAGTTATTAGAATTATCTCTAGAAAAAACGAAGGAATTAAACATCGAGAAAGTACTTGTTGTTTGTGACGAAGTGAATACAGCTTCTGAAAAAACAATTTTACATAACGGTGGACTTCGTGATGATGATTTCACTGAGGAAGATGGGAATGTAGTAAGAAGGTTTTGGATTGAGCTATGAAGAAGTCCACCAATAAACATACTCTTGTTATAGAGAAGTATAGTAGAAGTAATGAGCTACAAGTAAAACAACTTATTGATTTATATAATGAAGAATCGTATCTATATCACTTATTACGAAATATTAAAACAAAATGCGCGTATGTTGCCTACTATAAAAAAGATGTAGTAGGCATCTTTTTTACCTGGGGCAGTAACTTCCATCCATTCTGCACATACTTTCGAATATATACGAATCCTTTCTATTCAGAGCTACACATTGAAGAATTTTTATTAAACGAAATTCCAAAACTAGAAAACTTCAAACTACCATTACAAACCTCTATATGGGAAACGTCAGCTCATTTAAAAAATTATTATGAGCAAAATAATTTTATGGAAATCCGAAGAACATATATGCCGATATTAGACGTACGAAAAATAATTTCTATCGATATAGTCCCTAATTCAAATTATCATTTACAAACTTTATCAAACATCTTATCCGATAATAATTTACTAGAAAAACTAGCCTACTTAGTAAAAGAAATTTACGAGCAGACCCACTTAGCAAATCCAGTTGCCTCATTCCCGCTACAAACTTGGAAAGAAATGATCTTAGCTGATGATGTGTTACTGGATGGGAGCTATCTCATTATAGATGAAGAGTATCAAATTGTGGCATACTCTTTCCTCCATACATCAGAAAAGGATAATACGGTAGAACTAGGATGGTGCGGAACTCACACGATAGACGATTTATCCTTACTGAAACTGCTCGTTTTCGAACAATTTATGTATGCAAATAAACACGGCTATTCTTTCATTCAAGGTGAATTCGATTCAACTAGTATATATGCCATGGAAATCTTAAAATCCTTTCCTTTTAACCCTTGTCCTACTTGGATTACGTATCAAAAAGAAGCTAGAAAGTGATGAAACACTTTCTAGCTTCTTTTATACTGCTTCTATTTCAAATTGGACTGTAATACCACTCGGGTCTACTACTGTAAACCCATTTATAGTTTCATTTATTTCATGCTGTTTTTCTATTAATCTTTCTTTCACTTCATCTAACGCTTCTTTATGCGGCAGTACTATCGTATACACTTTTAATCCAGTTGCATGTGCCGGTGGGTGCGGATTATTTACTCCGTTCCACGTATTTGCGCCTATATGGTGATGATATCCTCCTGCAGAAATGAATACGCAGTCATCTTCGCGTTGCTGTACTTCAAAGCCTACTGTATCTACATAAAATTCATATGACTCCTCTACATCGGCTATCCGTAAATGCACGTGTCCAACGACAGTATTAGCAGGTAATCCATCAAATTCATAATCAACAAGCGTTGCTAGTTCTTTTAAATCAAGCGGGGTACTTCCTCCTGGCCCTTCTCCCCATTGATCGCGCGGACGATCCGCATATATTTCAATACCATTTCCCTCTAAGTCATGTAAATAAAACGCTTCGCTATACGTATGATCACTCGCACTATTAAACCTTGAAATTGGTAAAATTTCATTTGAATATGTATAACGTCCCTCTTGCTCAGCTGGACTATCAATTACATTCTTATTACGAATCACACCAAATAATGCCGAAGCAAACGCCTCACGAGTCGGAACTAAAAAGGCTACATGATATATACCAGTCGTACGCGGCTCTTGCAGTAACCCGTCCTCTAACTTTTCAAGAACAAGTAACGTGTTCTTTCCACCTTTTCCAGATAAATACGCTTTATTCCCCTCTTGCTTAATTACTTCTAAACCTACAACATTCTCGTAAAAAGCAATTTGACGTTCTAAATCTAACACCTTAAATTCAACATGACCAATACGTGTTTTTGGATGAATTTGTACCATGAGTAACTTCCTCCCCAGTTTCCTTTTATTTTTATATAAGTTGATGGACAATAGCCACATTCAACGAACATACTTTAATTTTGTTTTTTTGTAGCATCAACTTTCAGCCATTTTGTTGATATTTCGCTTAATGTCCCATCTTGTTCTAATTCTTTCAATGCTTTATTTATATCTTCTAACTTTTCGCTCTTTTTAGCAAATGGAAATGCAATCTCTCCCCATTTAAGTGGACCAAATCCTACTTTCACATTATCTAAATCGGCCTTTTTAATTGTTGTTTCTACTTGCACTTTATCATTATAGTAAGCATCTACACGACCAAGTCCTACTTCATTCAATTCTGCTGTTGGATCTTCTGAGAACGTTTTAATTGTAAAAGCATTATTTTTATTTACAGCTTTTAATTCTTGTTCCCCGGCTGTACCAAGCCCCACACCTACAGTCTTTCCTTTTAGATCTTCTATCGATTTAATTGTATTATTATCTTTCTTCACCGCGAAAACAGATCCTGAATAAACATATGGAATTGAAAAGTCATATTTCTTTTTTCTTTCCGGAGAAACCGATAATTCATTTGCAATTGTATCAATACGACCCGAGTCTAATAAACCGAATAATCCTTCAAAATCAGAAACGCTCCATTCAACTTTATATCCAGCTTTTTTAGCAGCCGCTTCAATAATTTCAGCATCAAAACCTTTTACTTTCTCACCCTCTTTAAAAATAAATGGACTACGACCTGCAGACGTCCCAACTTTCACTACTTTTTCATCTGTTTTTTTGCTCGCTGTATCTGAACCACAAGCAGATAAAAGCCCAACCGATACTGTTAATGCTAATGTTAGTAATAATGATGATTTCCTCATAATTTTTCCTCCTAAATAACGAAATGATTGCCTTCTTCTGAAGCATTCAATTGTCGTAAAAACTTTTTCGTACGCTCATTTTGTGGATTCCGAAAAATTTCTTCTGGCGTTCCCTGCTCTACAATAATGCCATCAGCCATAAATATAATACGGTCCGCTACTTCTTTCGCGAAATTCATTTCATGTGTGACAATAACCATCGTTATATGCTGCCTTGCCAAATCCTTAATGACTTGCAATACCTCGTTCACTAATTCTGGATCAAGTGCAGAAGTCGGTTCATCAAACAATAATACAGCGGGATTTAAAGCCATTGCCCTAGCAATACCTATTCTTTGTTGTTGCCCACCTGATAACATCGTTGGGTAGAAATTTTCTTTTTCAGCTAAACCTACTTGTTTTAATATTTCTTTTGCTATTCTTTTTGCTTCTTCTTCACTTTTTTTCTGCACAACTGTTAATGGCGTTGTAATATTTTGCAATGCTGTTTTATTTTTAAATAAATTATAATTTTGAAAAACCATCGCTGTTTTTTGGCGTAATTTTATTATTTCCTTTTTATAAAGCTTCTTCACATGAATCTCTAAATCTTCAATTCTAATACTTCCATCCTCTGGTTGTTCTAATAAATTTAAACATCTTAATAGTGTCGATTTACCTGAACCAGAAGGTCCAATAATGACTACCACTTCTCCTTTATTTACAGTAAGTGAGATTCCTTTTAGTACTTCATTACTTTTATAAGATTTATACAAATCACTTATCTCAATCACACATATCACCTCATCCTTGTTACAAATACGGTGCATCCAGTTTCTTTTCTAACTTTTTCTGTCCCCAGCTAATTACGATTGTAATAATCCAATATACAATTGCTACCGCTAAGTAACTTTCCATATAACGATACGATTGTGCCGCTAACATTTTCGCTTGCGCTAAAATTTCAGCCACCCCAAGTGCAAAAGATAACGAAGATTCTTTTAACAATCCAACAAAATTATTTCCAAGTGACGGTACTGCAACCCGAATAGCTTGCGGAAAGATAATCTGTCGCATAGCTTGCGCCTTTGTCATTCCAACTGATAAACAAGCATCCATTTGTCCCGATTCGACAGCATTTAATGAACCCCGAATAATTTCTGACAAATACGCTGCATTATTTAAACTGAGACCAATTAAAGTCGCTTGCATCGCTGTAAGTACTGTAAAGGTTGGGAATATTTGCGGCAATCCGAAATACAACACGAACAATTGAACTAATAAAGGTGTTCCTCTAAAGAAAGATATATATACTCTTGCAATAGAATATAGAAATTTCGTTTTGTTTTTCGTTATGATCGCCAAACCTATCCCTATAACAAAAGAAATAATCATTGAAACTACAGTAATTCCTAAAGTTATGTATACATACTTAAATAATTGCGGAAAACTTTCTAAAAAATACGTTACATCAAACTTCACTCTATCCCCCCTCTCTAAATAAAAAACTCTTCTTACACATATAAGAAGAGTTGAATGTTAATCCATTTCCCCTCATCTTCCAAACGCTTCATACGTTTGCTGGACTTAGCACAGTACTTTTATAGCCTGTTGCTGAGATTTCATCGGGCCAGTCCCTCCATCTCTCTTAATAAGAAAACTAATAAATTTTTCCATTTATTTAGTTGTTATTATGAAGAATACAGTTAATAACTAATAATGTCAATAGGAAAACTAAGAATTAAATTCGATAAAGTGAAACTTTAATCAGTGGGGGGTTCTTCATCCCCCACTGATTATTAGTTGAACCAATCGGGCTTTTATGGGCAGTTGATCCCCCATCTAACTTCTTTGTTTTCGCTGAATTTTGAGGTGGGGGGTCTTACTGCCCATTAAAGCCGGATAAATTCCCAAACATCTTGTTCCTCACATTCACCTAGTCTTGAAATGTATCACTAATACTGGATAAACTACACAGAAAAAGCCATTATTTCTATTGTTAGTAGAAATAATGGCTTTTTCTAGATTATGATTCTTATCGCATTTTATGTACTTCAGCAACTAACTTTCCGCCCTGAATACCCATATAAAGCTTCACAGGTGCATCATTCGTGTTTTCAAACACTAAGTCTAAGTATGGATATGCAATTGTAGCATCTCTTCCTTGTGGAACGTAACCTACCGTTTTAGAATGTGTTGTTCTCTCTACCATTTTCAAACCAGCTTGATCTGCTGCATTGTATAATGTTGATGATGTTTGACAAACACCACCGCCATATCCATCTACTAATTTACCATCTACAATTTCTTTTCCTAATTGATATCCTTTATCTGGCGTTGTATCACCAATTAATGCATTGAAAGAGAAACGGTCTCCTTTTGCTAATACAACTCCATTTATGCTCGCTGCTGACAAACGAATATTTTCAATACGGCCACCTGTTGAGCCACCTAAATTCGTTTCATATCTACCAATTACCGTACCACTTCCTTGCGCATCACTTAATGTTGCAGTAGGCTTCTTCTCAACAATAGGTAATTGATAGGAAGAATCCCACATACCTACGTTTAATAATTTATCTACTAATTCTTTTTCCATTAATTCATAAGAAGGTTTCCCTTCTTGCCAACTTCCATCAGATCCTAGACGTGAAGGGACCATCTTTTTGTCAACATTTTTTCCAACTTCCCTAGCAACCTTCTCAACTGATTTTTTAAATTTCGCTTCATCTTCAAAATAACCTAGACTCGACAAATCTAGCTTTTTCACTTCCGTACCTGTACGACCATCTACTAAACTAATAGAATCCTGTACTTCTGCTTTAGCCTCTACCGTGTGGCCACCAATATCACTTACTAATGCAACATCACTTACTTTTGTACCACAGCCACTCACTACAGCTACACATAAAACCCCAACTAATATACCCTTTACTTTACGGAACAATATACTCTCCCCTTTTCCCCAATACTACTTTTATGTATTATTTCATTTTTATGTATGTTTTGTTACAATCATTTTACAATATATTTATAAATTGTTACAAGTTATTTTTCACTCTATATAAATTACTCTGTTCTTTTCCAAATGTCTATACATATTTACATAAAAGTTTGAGTTTGATAAAATTGTAACCTTTACGTAACCTCTCCCCATTATCCAGTATATACCATAAAACGAACGAAATACAAATGTAAAACTCCATATTCATATTTATAAAAAAACATCCTGTGAACATAAATAGGTATTTGCCGTGCCACACTCCGCTTTTACACATACATTATGGTGAATTAACCTATTTTAAAGAAATGGAGGATGTTTTTATGTACCCCTACAATCCATACGATCCATATAACCAAACTGGTTATCAACCTCAATATGATTTACAAGCACAATACCAACAATATATAGATCCAGTAGAACAAGTTAATCCATACGATCAAACTCGACAATTCCAACTTCCAATCTCTTTTCCTGGTGCTGGAAACCGCCAATTAGAAAGACGAGTAAATGAGCTTGAACAAAGAGTACGTCAATTAGAAAACACGGTTGAGCGTCATACACGTAGATTAAACCGCTTAAACCAACGTTTACGTACAGTAGAAAACAGACTGAACATTCCATTTTCAGCATTAGAAGACGGATTTTAATTTCGAAAATAAAAAATATATGAAGGAAGGGGGCTTCCCCTTCCTTATATAAATTGACGAAAGTTTTTTCCATCTCTATACTGATAAGAGTTAATGAAATGAAACAAGGTGATAAATATGGATTTTGAAATAAATTATCTTTCCTTTTATGTTGTACAAGTAGAAGGAAAAGGTGAAGCTGTTGATAAACGCTACAAACATTTTCAAACATTAGACGCTGAAGAGTATGAAGATAGCTCCTTAAAAGAATTTTTGAATGGAGAATTATTAAAAATTTCAAAGCGAAAAGTAGAACGTCATGCGAAAACAGAACAAGCTCCGACAAAGATCGGTCGCTTTATTGTAGAAGAAGGGCACGAACTTGATTCAAACCCTCATTACAACTTATTTAATCGCATCCGCTTTGCAGAAACGAAGGAAAACTTCAAAGATATGAGCGAACCTCTCGTTTATACATATCTTGACACAAGTGCTGTGCGCGGTGGTGTATTTTTAATTGCGCAAGCAAAACTACGCAAATACTTTGATGATCCATTCGTCTTCGTTATGAAATGTGACTTCGAGCCAAAAGTCGCTTCTATTTCCGATGAATCCACACTAATTCGTAACGTTGAAATGGCCATCACAACAAAAAATATGAAATCTATCCAATATCCGTACATGCCCGAAGAAGGTATGGTCGAAGTGGGCGAGCTAAAAATTCACCAAGCATCACACGCCCGTTACTTTGAAGACTTCTTAAAATTCGTCGAATACGAACGCTCTATGCCTGAAATTATGAAAACACAAGTAATGGACATGGTATACGACCAAATTGAAGATGTATTTGAAGAAGGTACGGAAGAGCGCGAACAATTCGACCAAGCGATGGAAGTATGGGCTGCCAGTCCGAAACGCGAAATTATGGAACAATTTTCAACCGAAGAAGTAATGGAAGCTACCGCTCAAATCGTCGAGCACGCGCCTGAAGTGGAATTAAAGCTAAAAGCAGACCATATCTCTGTAAAGTCCCTGCTTGCTGATTTCGGGGATCAAATACATATCGCAAAGGTAAATGACCGATACGTATTAATGATTGAGGCTGATACACTTACATTTGAGAAAGGCTTCTCTCCAATTGAGTTTCTGAAGCCAGATGAATTGCAAGACGTAATTGAGCGGATTGAGAATAAGCAGCAGTATTCTTATGATCCGAACGGGATTGAATAAATTCTTCTATATACCTATTTTTACTGAGCGCTATTAACAAACGATCTTTTATTTAGGACATATTTGAAAGTTATGTAAAAAACCGATTCTACTAAGAATCGGTTTTTCTGCTTTATAATAAAATATGCTTATTTTTGATCCAAGAGGACATTTGTTACAGAATCAAGTAGATTACTTCCTTATTACACAAGCGTATTGCCAATAGAAGGACTTACTTCAATATTTCTAGTTGAACAAGTCCGTCTATACATTTTTTATGTTTTCTTTTTAGTCACTATGTATGTTGTTCAAGTGAAAATTTCACTTCACTACCTCAAATTTATTGTAATCGTAGAAAGATAATTGAAAACGATATTCTGGATGCTCTCTCACCCAATCGTAGGCTTCTTCTAAAATTTCCATTTTATTTTGCAAGTCATTCAATTCACTACATTCGTTCCTTTTCTGTTTGCATAGCGGACAGAATCCATTCACTATTTCAACACTCGTCGCCCTAATCGTTTTATTTTCTAAGTCAACTACTAAACGAAGAATAAAAGAATGCTCTTCTTTTGTAGTCACCGTCATTTCAGCAATCCCATCCTCATTCCAAAAGACTCCGTTTAATTCCATCTGTACGTTGACGTCTTTAATATCTAAGTCTATCACTATCACACCTCCCTTGTATAAAACTCATCTTTTACTCTTCTATTTTAATCTTTAACACACCACGACTTAAAGAGATATTAAGCTTTTTCCAATTCTTCTTCTTTGCTATGAAAGGAAGTGTAATTACCGCTAATAGCGTGGTAAATATTATCCCAAAAACTAAAACTGTTACAATGTTAAAGATTGCTTCCATTCAACTTTACCCTCTTTCATTTCTATGGGCTCTAATTTTATGAATATATTAAAAAATTTCTTACCACACCATAAATTTCAAAGTAGCACAACAAATCAATTCCTATTTATATGAATACTTTATTCATCCATCAATACAATGACAGTAAATTTATGTAGCTACAAATAGAGAAGAATGTCATTTAACCTCTGCATTCTTCTCCATCTCAGCCAAATACCTAATCCGCCTTTCCGCTTTTCTAACCGCCGTACGAAAATGTTTTTTCAGAAGTTCTATTGTAGGTTCACTTATATAATATCTTTCCGTTATACTTTCCCACGTGTCACTACTTTCAAATGTACTCCAAGCGAACGGACGCTCAGTATTTTTTCTCATTTCTTTAAATACCCATTTTCGCATCTTTTTTTTCGCTTTTTCTGTTAGTTTTCCGTTCTCTACAAGTTCAAGTTCACCATGCCTTTTATACCTTTTAGTAATATCTCTCTCACTATATGCTTTAAGAAGTATGTTCGCTGTATTCTCAGCATCCGCTAAAGCACGGTGCTGCTTTCCTTCCCATGTTAAACCGAGTTGTTCTACTGCAGATTGTAAACTCGGTGTATGCTCAAATAATTCTTCATACGCTTGGAAAACAAACTTTTGCAAATCAATTCTTCTTTCTTTTTCCATACACGGGCAATCTACACCATGTAACGTACAATCATGAACTAGAAACCGATAATCTTCTTTTCCCCATGTAACAAATATAGAATCTTCTCCGATAAACTGAATAAATCTCTCTATAATTTGCGGAAATTTCTCTACATTCATTAAATCTTTCTTTGTAATTCCCGTTAATTTTGTCGTATGACGAGTAAGCCTAGCACCCGGTTTTACTAATTCCGAAAATTCTCCAATTACCTTCATTGTACTCGCTTCTATTTTTACAGCCCCTATATCAACTATCTCTGACGGGTCGTCTGATTTATACGGCCTAAAATTTCTCTCTATATCAAACACAATAAAATGTGTAGTGTTTTTCAATTTTTTTACCTCTTTCTAAGTTCCTTTTCACACACATACTTTATTTTCAGTATTTATTTATTCATACACTTTATGCATGCAATACCTTGTCTAAAAAAACAAATTCAATCTCATTACTATATGTACATAGGGGGTTATTCAGTAAAAACGCAAAAAAAAAGAAGGGCAAGCCCTTCTTTTTTCCACAATTACTTCTTGTTAACGTTAGTAGCTTGAGGTCCACGGTTACCTTGTTCTACTTCGAAAGTAACTTCTTGACCTTCTTCTAAAGTTTTGAAGCCTTCGCCTTGGATAGCTGAGAAATGTACGAATACGTCTTCTCCGCCTTCAACTTCGATGAATCCGAAACCTTTTTCTGAGTTAAACCATTTTACTTTACCGTTTTGCATGAAAAAAATCCTCCTACAATGTACCTATATGTACATATTCATTTTCAACCACTTTACAAAAATAAGTCAGACATTAAAAAAACTGCAACTCTGAGGAGATTTAACATTGCTATCCTCCTCGGAAGTTACAGCTCATTTAAATCTCTATATTATTAAAAGTAAAATGGTTTAAATATAATATATCATATCAATATAATAAAAGCAAAGTTTTTTTTACTATACAACTTTTTTCTTCCATTGCATTGCTTTTGATTCACCTGATCCAGCTACAACATAGCCTTCTTTTTCGTTCACGATGCGCCAACCATGCCCTTTAACTGAGTCACATACTGTAACAATTCCTTCTTCTAGAAGTACACGACAAACTGTACTAATCCCCGCCTTATTTTGCGTTGACGTTGTATATAGCACATGTTGATCTACACTTAAGTCTAAATAGCTACTTGCTTTTTGCTCACTTTGACATGTGTGCCAATATGTTTTTTCACTCTCTATACTTTCATCTATTTTACAAAAAGAAATATTACCGCTAATCCCCTTGCACGACCCACTGGCTGCTACTAAATAAGAATTGTGTAAAGTCAACGCTGAAATCATCTGATTCATTACGATTTTAATCCTCTTTAATTTACGTGTCTCCAAATTAAAGAGCCAAACACCACCATATTTAGTATGTATTTTCGTACCAATAAATAAGTAATGTTTATATAAAAACAACGATCGAATAGATGGTGCCCCGCCACCATACTCAAGAAATGGATGAATGGTTTCCCATGTCGAACCAAAATCATTCGAATGATACAACGTTTTATCTCCATGAGCAATGACAGTTCCTTCTATATTACTACACACATTCCAACTCGTTGCCTTTGTTGGAAAACGTTGAACCGTCCAATTCTCCCCACCATTCATACTACGAATAAAAATTCCTTCGTCACCTACACCATACACTACATTATCTTCGCTATGTAAATCCCTAATTCGTTTTTGAAAACCATGTAAAATTTGTTTCCATTCTCCGTCTTGTTCAATAAATAAACCATTATATGTAGTAGCTAACATAAGCTTTCCATCTCTTAACTTTGTAATAGCGGTCGCACTTAACATTGTCTCCACGTTGACACTCCCATTCTTAGAACTTCTCAGCAAATGCAATTGCAAAATTACTGCATTTTTCAACATCCTCTTCATCTTCTGGAGCTAGTTCGATTTTCAACCCTTCTTGTACAAGCTCTGCACCGCGCTCTACAAGTCTTTCTTCAAATATCGTTACCGCTTCACAAAATAGTTCATACGCCGTATCACCTGATCCGAATACCGCTGCTTTCTTCCCTGATAAATCTATATTTTCTAAGTCATCATGGAAATCTTCCGCTTCAAATGGCAATTCCCCATCTCCCCACGTATAAGACCCTAAAATGATTCCATCATAAGCTAATAACTCTTCAGCATCCATGCCTTCCATTTCTTGCAATACTACTTCATGATCAAAGGCATCTAAACTAACTTTAATTAAATCAGCAATACTCTCTGTATTTCCTGACATACTCGCATAAGCTATTAAAATTTTCGCCACTTCGGCATCCCCCTCTTACAATAAATGATTCTCATTATATTAATAATGAGAATCAATTTCAATTATATTTTTATTTATTCCATATAAAAAAGCACAGATGACTATACAATCATCTGTGCTTTTTATTACTTTTTAAAAATACCAAACGGCTTTCCAACTGGTAAAACAACTTTTCCAAAGTGTGTGTTTAACACTGCTGCTGCTGAACCATAGAAAGATAATAATGAAATAAGAAGTTCAGAATATGCTGCTAAATTATGCATTGCATGCGGCATAACACCTAAAGTACTTAATGAAAGACCAATAAATAAGAAATCAATAAGAACGAAAATCATAAATAATACTTTATGTGTTTCCATTGCACCAATTGTCATAAAGATTGTGAAAATCAAATATCCGATAAAGGCTACACCAAGCTGTTTTGAATCTGCAGCTTGTACTAATTTTTCGCCGAATACTCCAAGTTGAATTAACCAAGTCATTCCAACGCCTAGCCAAAATAGACCGTACGCACCGAATGCTGTTGTACCGAATGTATTGTTATGCTTTGCATCATGAATGCACGCAAAGATTTGTGCAAATCCTCCTAAAAAGATTGCCCATGGTAATACGAGTGAAACGCCATCTGTTAAGCCTAACTTTTGAGATGATGCTACAAGTGTTACCATCGCTAATCCAAATAGACCGATTCCAGATGGATCTGCTGTTGTCATTTTCACATGATGTGTAGTTGTTTGATTGCTCATATAAACCTCCTGATTATAAACATACTCGAATACAATACTTAAATCAGAAGGCTATGTCAATGGTTTTTTTTGTATGTTGTCAGACTTTACTTTTTATAATGATTGAATATACTTCCGACCACTTCATACGGTTTTATATTCACTTTTTCCAACTCATATATCGGCAACCATAACGGAATATAAATCCCTCTATCTTTCATTTCGAATTCTTCAGCTTTACCACTTCCAAAAACTCCACCTATAATATCGGCATTAAAATAATACTCCGTACTCTTATACTCCACCTTTGCAATTAAATGCTCCACTTTTATATGTACCCCTAATTCTTCAAAAATTTCTCGCCTTGTTGCTTCTTCAGGTGTTTCTCCTTCTTCGATTCCTCCGCCTGGAAAAACATAGTACGTTTCATCTTCTCGAATACGTTTTATAAGAGCTATTTTTCCTTCCTGCACAATGATAGCCGCGCCGCGATTTCTTATCATTTTATTACCTTAATACCGATCGCAACTGTTCCCCACTTTTTTTCTTGTTCTTTCGTATATATTTTGTATGTACTTTCTAACATTTCCTCTAAACTATCATTTTCACAATCCAATAATTTTTTATCAATTTGTTCGTACATTGCTTGAAAGTTTTCGTATCGTTTTATCTCCGTTACTTTTACAGCCATCGTTGCTGCTGTCGTAAGGTTCGTAAATATAATATGATCGCCTTGTTTTATGAGTTGACGTTTTTTATCGTATAAGCGCACTTCATACACTTTTTTTCCTAATTTAATTGACTGAAAAGGTTTATTATATAATCCCATTTCATATCTCATACATTCCACTCCCACTTATTCATTTTACCTATTAACACTGGTCACCTTACTACACCTTGCATATAATATTCCACGCTTATTTCTTGATTGAGAAAGAAGGTTGAGGAATCATGTTATATTTAAATCAAAAACCTGAATATAGTAAGTATGATATCGGTGATTATACTTATAGTAAAGTAGGTCCAACTATTTTTTCTTGGAATGATGAAACGAAATTAAAAATAGGTAAGTTTTGTTCATTAGGAGAAGACGTTGTTTTCATACTTGGCGGAGAACATCGCGCGGACTGGATAACGACTTATCCATTTAACGCTCTTTTCAGCGAAGGAGCCCATATTACTGGTCACCCCTCTTCAAAAGGTGATATCGTAGTCGGCAATGATGTATGGATTGGTTATCAATCCTGCATTTTATCTGGTGTTACAATTGGTAACGGTGCCATTATTGGTGCCAAAAGTGTTGTTACAAAAGACGTCCCTCCATATGCAATTGTGGCTGGTAATCCAGCAAAATTTATTCGATATCGTTTCCCGCAAGAAATAATTGACAAACTAGAGAATCTTGCATGGTGGGATTGGGACATTTCTGTTATAAAAAGAGCGATTCCATTACTACTCTCCGACAAAATCGATGAATTTTTCACCTCGCCCGAAAAAGAATCTACATGATTCATACAGAAAGAGCATCCTTCTCTTACAGGATGCTCTTTCTGCATTTATTTTTTCTTTATTTGCAAGTGATCACACGGAGAACATTGAAAAGGAATTTTCCCTAAACAATTAAGATTCGTTTCGCAAATTTGTTCTATCGTTGGAACGAACGGAATGACGACCATATTACTTTCTACTATTTGTGTAACAGGTGGCAATACTGTACCTACTTGATGTTCGAAACGAATACTCGCTTGATTAATATAATTTCCTGAACCACTTGGTGCGCTCTGCACTACTACTTGGAACGAAACCGTTCGCGCTTGACCAGGATTTAAACTTCCTATAAGAAATCCTGATACTGGGTTTACATTTGGCACTGACGTATTATCAACCGTTACAGTTCCAAGGACAAATTGAACACTACTATCTAACATATCTTGAAAACGAATGTTTTGTATTGCTGTATCCCCCGTATTTGTAATAACTGTTGTAAACGTAATAACATCTCCAATCGTTGCTGCCTGTAAATCTGCTGTTTTTACGACTGTCGTTGAGACATTTTGAGAAATAAACGGGATAACAACTGTATTGCTATCACCTTCAACTAATACTGGCGGCTCATTCGGGTTTACAATTGCAAACCCATTTGCTATAGCAGTATTTGTAACTAAATTATTTATTTGTCCTCCTGTTATTACAACTTGGAAATTAATAATTGCCGCATCATTTGGCTGAAAATCACCTAACGGGATACCAGTATTCGGATTGGCAAATGGGAGAGGTACATCATTTACCGTTACCGTGCCATTTATAAATAACGTATTCGGATCAATGATATCTGTTAAAATAATATTCGTCACAGGAACTGTACTTTCATTTATAACGGCGATTCCGTAAGTGATAACATCTCCTACCATCGCTACTTCAAAGTTTGCTCCTTTTGCAACAAATAAGATTGCAGTATTTACCGTTACTATAACTGTATTGCTCGTGTCCATCACTGTAACTGGCGGCTCTCCTGGTACTAAAATATATTCTGCCAACGCCCCTGCAACGTTCACTACTGTACCACCATCTGGAAAACTTGTAATCGTAGCTTTATATGTTACAAGTGCGGTCTCACCAACTGGAATATCAGGTATCGTAAATCCGAGCTGCGGATTTAACCCCGGCTGTGAAACTCCATTTATCGTTACACTATTTGCGACAAAATCGGCTTCTGGAGATAGCACATCTATAAATTGAACATTCATTGCATCAGCAGTACCAGTATTTAATATACGAACCGTATACGTTACCGTTTCTCCTACTCCAACAACTGAATGATCTACTTCTTTTAGCATATCTAAGCTGCCTCTATTTACTGGCGTAACCGTCGTATTACTTGAATTCGTAATTGTAAACGGAGGTTCTCCTGGAATCAATTCGAAATCACCCGTTACTCTCGCTGTATTCATAATGCTACTAGAAGGTGGAACCGCGATTACATTTACTTCAAATGTAATTAATACGCTATCTCCTACTGCAAGATTCGGTAATGAAAAGCCTACAAATGGATCTAAGCCTACTTGCGGAATTCCATTTATTTGTACACTTCCAGGAATGAATTCTAAACTAGGTGATGGGACGTCAACAAACTGAACATTCGTCGCTGTTACCGTTCCCGTATTTGTAACTTGCACACTATACGTTAACGTATCTCCTACTCGCGTTGCTTGTTTATTTACTGTTTTTATTACATTGAAGCGCCCTCTATTCACCCTCGTTATTGTCGTATTACTTGACTGATTTACTATAACTGGTGGCTCTCCTGGCACTAAAGTAAAGCTTCCTGTTATATTTGCAACGTTCGTAATTGTTCCTGATGACGGTATGCTTGTAACTGTCGCTTGAAACGTCACGATAACTGTTTCACCAACTGAGATATCTCCAACTCCAAATCCAGTAATCGGATTTAAGTTTGGTTGCGGGGCTCCATTTATCGTTACACTATTTGCTACAAATGACGCACCTGTTGAAATGGTATCAATAAACTGAACATTGTTAGCTGTTACTGTTCCTGTATTCGTTATTTGTACTGTATACGTCAATATATCTCCCACTAGAGTAGCGGCTCTATTTACTTGTTTAATAACATTAAAGCGTCCTCTATTTACAGTTGTGAGTGTTGTATTACTTGGCTGATTTACTATAACTGGTGGTTCTCCTGGTACTAAAATAAAGCTTCCAGTAACATTTGCCGTATTGGCAATTGTTCCGTTTGACGGAACGCTAACAACTGTTACTTGGAATGTGACTTCTACACTTTCACCTGGATTTATATCTGGAAGCGTGAACCCATTATTCGGATTGAACCCAGGTTGTAACACACCGTTTATCGTTACACTGTTCGGTACGAATGTTATAGAGGAAGGTAATACATCACTATATTGAACATTCGTTGCTATCACGGTTCCCGTATTTTGAACTACTGTTGTATATGTGATTGTATCGCCTACCGCAACAACCGGCTGACTTACTGATTTTAATACATTTAAACCAGGCTCATTGATTTCTGTTAATGTCGTGTTACTTGTCGTTATCTCAGTAATAGGCGGCTCTGTCTCACTTACAGCAAATGTAGCCGTAACGTCCACAAAGTTAACAACTGTTCCACCTTGAGGTATGCTCGTTACCATCTCTCGGTATGTGACAAGTACAGAATCACCTACAGGTATATCTGGAACTGTAAAGCCTATGAATGGATCTAGTCCAGGTTCTGGTATTCCATTTATACTCACACTTCCTGGAACAAATGCTACACCACTCGTACTAGAATCAAGAAATTGAACATTCGTTGCCGGTACTGTTCCAAAGTTAGAAATTAGTACATCATAGGTTAATATTTCTCCAACCGTCGCTGCCTCTTTATCTACTATTTTCACTGGAGAAATTGAAGCTATATTAATTGTCGTAACGACTAAATTCGTTAATATCGTTTGCGTAATCGGTGGCTCCTGCGGATTTGGTTGTGAAGTAAACGTAACGTCAGCATCATTTAATATGACTTCATTATCTGGAATTTCCGTAATGGTCACTTGGAACGTTACAGAAATACTCGCACCAGTATTTAATAACGGAGTAACTGTAAAGCCTATTTCTGGATTTAATCCAGGTTGCTGTATTCCACCTATCGTTACACTGTTGTCAACAAACGTCGTCCCTTCTGGAATGACATCCTGGAAGAGTACGTCTGTAACAGGGATAATTCCTACATTCGTTATTAACACTGTATACGTTAATACATCTCCAACAGCTCCAGCGGCAACATTTACTGTTTTTGTTGCTGTCACTTCGCCAGGAGGAGGTAATGGTATTGTAACTACCGTTGTATTACTTGAATTCGTTGTTGTTACAGGTGGTTGTAAAGGATTTAATAAGAAAGTGGCTGTAGCAGATGCTGTATTTAATACTGCTCCGCGTGTAGACGGTGCAACTACCGTAACTTGGAACGTTACTGTCAATGATGTTCCAGCTGCAATATTAGGAAGCAGGAAACCTACATTTGGGTCAAATCCAGGTTGTGGCGTTCCATTTATCGTCACACTATTTGGTACAAATGTTGTTTCTAGAGCAATTGGATCAATGAAAGAGACATTCGTTGCTGTTACTGTGCCGTTATTTCGAATGACAACAGAATACGTGTAAGTTTCTCCAAGTGCTGCTTGTTGTACAGATGAAGATTTTTGTATATTTAACTGTGCTGTATTTACTTGTGTCACTACAAAATTACTAGTTGTAGTAGTTGTTATAGGAGGACCTGCTGGATTAATAAGGAAACTTGCGGTAACGTTTGATTGGTTTCTTATATTTCCACCACTCGGAACACTTGTCACTGTCACTTGGAAGGTAATTGTAGCAGTTTGCCCCACCGGAATATTGGTAACAGGAAAACCCGCTATAGGATTCGCACCTTGCTGAACGACTCCATTGATCGTTACACTATTCGCTACAAATGTAGCTCCAGATGGGATTGGATCTTGAAAAATAATATTCGTTGCAGGAACAGTTCCTGTATTTTGAATAAGAATCGTATACGTTAACGTATCTCCTACTCCCGCTTGTGTTGTATTTACACTCTTCATTACATTAAGCGATCCCACATTCACTCGCGTCACAACAATATTACTAATCGTTACAATTGTAATTGGTGGCTGGAGAGGACTGACTTGGAAATCCGCAGTTACATTCGCATTATTCGGAAGAACTCTATTTGGTGGTTCACTTGTGATTGTCACTTGAAAAGTAACTGTTACTGTCCCTCCTACTGGAATATTAGCAAGCGGAAATCCAGAGGTCGGATCTAAACCCGATTGCGGGGCTCCGTTTATTGTTACACTATTCGCTACAAAAGTGGTTCCAACTGGAATCGGATCAAGGAATGATACGTTTGTCGCTGCTACTGTTCCACTATTTTGTATAAGAACTGTATACGTTAACGTATCTCCTACACCAGCTTCAGTAGCACTTACACTTTTCATTACATTTAATCCTGAAGAATTCACGACCGTCATAACAGTATTACTTGGTACTGTTACAGTAATTGGTGGCTCTGTTGGATTCAGAAGGAAATCTCCAGTGACATTCGCATTATTTACAACATTATTTCCTTGGGGAATTTCATCAATTAATACTTCAAACGTAACAATTACATTCGCGCCAGTAGGCAAATCATTTAACGGGAATCCAAGTTCTGGATCTGCACCTTCTTGTAAAATACCATTAACAAATACACTGTTTTCAATAAATAATGTTCCTTGTGGAATTGAATCTTGGAAAAACACATTTGTAGCTGGTACACTACCTGCATTTATGATTTCGATTGTATATACTAAAATATCGCCTACGGTTGCCACATCCGTATTCACTGCTTTCACAACTTCAAAATTCCCTGATTGTACAGTTGTATTCACTAGGTTACTCGGAATAGTAATCGTAACTGGTGGTTCACTCGGATTCACTTGAAAACTTGCTGTGACATTCGCGCGGTTTAAAATATCTTCATCTCCTGGATCCTGTACAATTACTACTTCAAATGTGACTACAACCGTTTGAGCCGCAGGAATATTTGGAAGAGAAAATCCTGTATTCGGATTCAATCCACTTTGTGGTACTCCATTAATTGTTACAGAATTTGCAACGAAAGAAACAGCGGAAGAAATAGTGTCTTGGAATAACACATTTGTTAGGGGAACGTTTCCTGTATTTTGAACGGCAATCGTATATGTTAAAGTATCTCCTACTGCTGCTTGCGTTGTATTCACTTCTTTTATTACATTTAAACCGCCTGTATTAATTTGTGTTACCACTGTATTCGTCATTCTATTAATTGTAACTGGTGGCTGATTCGGATTAACAACAAAATTAGCAGATACACTCCCCCGATTCGCAATCGTACCTCCCGATGGTGTAGATGTAACTCGAACTTGAAATGTAACAGTCCTACTTCCGCCAGCAGATATATTAGCTACTGTAAACCCAGTCGCTGGATTTGCCCCAGGTTGTGAAACCCCGTCCACAGTCACACTATTTGCGATAAAAGTCGTTCCAACTGGAATCGGATCTTGAAAAATAACATTTGTCGCAAGTACATTTCCGATATTCTCAATAGTAATAGTGTACGTAAGAACGTCATTCACTGTCGCAAAAGCTCTATCTACTGTTTTTCTCGTTCTTATATCAGCTATATTAATAGTAGTCACTACAGTATTACTTGTCGCTTGCCCTGAAACTGGTTGTTGACCAGGCACTGGGGTAAAGGTAAAGGTTGCACTCGCACGGTTCGGAATTGGATTGACAAGAGGATTAGATGTTACTCGAACTTGAAAGCGCACTACAGTCGTTTGTGAAGCATTAATACTTCCTAGATTAATACTACTTGCTGGATTCGCTCCTGGACGCGCTACTCCATTCACCGTAACACTATTTGGAACAAATGTTGTTCCAGCCGGGATGCTATCAACAAAAATCACATTGTTTGCAGCAACATTCCCATTATTTGTGACATTAACTGTGTACGTTAATACATCATTAAGTGTCGCAGTCTGTAGATCTACAGATTTTTGCATACTTATAGTTGCTTGGTTCACTGTCGTTTGTACTGTATTTGAAGAAGATGTACTTGTAATAGGAGAACTACCGACAAAAGGACGGAATTGATATGACACCATCGCCCGATTTGGAATAGGGTTTGGGTTCGGAAACGATGTTATTCGTACTTGAAATGTAACAACTCTTTGCGTGTTATTTGGGATTGTTCCTAAATTAATTCCAGTAGCAGGGTTTGCATTCGGCTGTGTTACTCCCCCTACTGTTACACTACCTGCAACAAACGTCGTTCCGTTCGGAATGCTATCACGTAATACAACGTTTTCTGCACTTCCTGTTCCTGTATTTGGGACCGTAATCGTATAAGTGAGAGTATCCCCTACCCCTGCGACTGTTCTATTGACCGATTTAACAGGATTAATAATTGGACCTGTTGCATCAATTTGAACACCAAAACCAGCTGCAGCGTATCCATCTCCATTTGTAACAAATCGAACAGTTGCTGACGTTTGATTGTTTACTAAAGATGCAGAGGCATCTACATTCGTAATATCCCACCCTTGTCTTCGGACAGCCAAAGCTACCCCTAACGGCTGATTTAAATCTCCGAATGTACCGCTCGTATCTAAATTTCCGCTGTCATTACAAATTTGAGACTGGAAGAAATTATTTGCAGGGTTTCTCGGCCCGAATAATGCAACTGTAGCATTTGGGTTTGGTCCAAAGCGAAGTTGATCTCCAGAAATATTGGAATCTCCCTCTTGAGCGGTTACAAGTACCCTTCCTGTTACAGCTCCTGTAGCTGGCGTAGCAAATCCTGAAATAGTAGCATCAACTGGTGGTGATGAAGCATCAATAATTTCTTGACCTGCATATACTGACAAATTTCGAAGTGGTAAACTTGCATTTTGATACACAACCTCAAGCGTCCATCCCGCTGAACGGCTAATTGTTGGGTCAGCTGAAGTTCTTGCAGCTGGCACAGCACCCGTTGTATACGTGCCTGCCCCACCTGCACTAACAAGATTCGTTACATTGGCAGAGCGAGCATAATAAAACTGGTTTCCTACTGAACCTTGCTGCGCGGTAGCAGGATCTGGCGTAACAGAAAACGTCCCTGCTGGCGTTGTAAATGTAATGTTATCATTTAAAAATGGTAAAACATCTTCCGTATCAGTCCGGAAAGTACCAGCCCAAACTAATTCTGCATATAACACACTGCTTCCCGCTGGAAGATTTAAAATTGCACTAGAAGAATTCAATCGCCAGTCATCCGTTGTACCTGCTGGGAATCCTGGTACTTGCAGCGCTGTATTTACTGTCGTAAACACAGCAAGTGTACCAAAAATATTGCCTGGCGCAGGCGATGTAGGGCTAAGCCCTAACGTATTCCCCGTAAAAGTGACGGCACCAGGTACTGTTGTCGTAAAACGATTTATAAAAGGCACGCAATCATCTCATTTCAATTATAGTAAAAAGTGCTCTATACTATAAAATGTAGACAAACTATACAATGTACGTTGTCCAACAAAATTCCGCACATATGAGAGGAGTTTATAAAACTATGCGCTACGTTATCATAACAGGAACTTCACAAGGTTTAGGTGAGGCTATTGCCACACAATTGTTAGAAAAAAATACAACTGTCATCTCTATTTCTAGAAGAGAAAATAAAGAGCTTACGAAACTCGCAGAACAATATAATAGCAATTGTGTTTTCCACTCCTTAGATCTTCAAGATGTACATAATTTAGAAACGAACTTTAACAAAATCATTTCATCTATTCAAGAAGACAGTGTATCTTCTATTCATTTAATTAATAATGCGGGTACGGTTGCCCCTATGAAACCAATTGAAAAAGCAGAAAGTGAACAATTCATTACGAACGTTCACATTAATTTACTTGCGCCAATGATCCTCACCTCCACTTTCATGAAACATACGAAAGAATGGAAAGTAGATAAACGTGTGATAAACATTTCATCTGGTGCAGGAAAAAATCCTTACTTTGGCTGGGGGGCTTATTGTACAACAAAAGCTGGCGTAAATATGTTTACACAGTGCGTAGCAACCGAAGAAGCAGAAAAAAAATATCCAGTAAAAATCGTCGCTTTTGCACCTGGTGTTGTTGATACAAATATGCAAGCACAAATTCGCGAAACAAATAAAGAAGACTTCACAAACTTAGACCGCTTCATTACATTAAAAGAAGAAGGAAAGCTATTATCACCCGAATATGTTGCGAAAGCTATTCGGAATTTATTAGAAACCGAAGACTTCCCTCAAGGCGAGGTTATTAGAATTGACGAATAACAAAAAGGCGTGCTATTTTAGCACGCCTTTTTGTTCTACTTCTCTAAAAATATGAGTACAGACTCCGCAATTTGCTCATAACCGATTTCTTGATAAATTTTATTCGATGTCGGATTCGCTAGATCAGTATATAACGTAGTCGTCTTGTACCCTTCATCTAACATACGTTGACTAAGTGCCGCTACACAATTAGATGCGTATCCCTTTTTCCTTGCTTCTTTAGGTGTATATACGAAATTAACTGTTATATTATTTTTAGTTGGACGTGTTTTTGCTGCTACAGAAACAAGTTTCCCGTCTACTTCTAGACCAAATAAACGATGATTAGTAATTAATGTATGTGCCGTTTGTTTTGCTTCTTCTTTCGTAGTAGGAAGATTCACATCTTCACAAAATTGATATATCCACTCTTCTATTAATGTTAGTTCATCACTACTTACTTCTCGAAAAAACCCATCCTCGCTCGGTTTCTTCTTCACTTCTTTCAACTCATATACCCCTTGCTCCATTACCACATTCGTTTTCTTATTTTCTAACACCGCAATCTCTTCTGCTAAGTGCTGTACAACTTTCTTATCACCAATTAACCCAGGAATATCCGGATATATTTTCGTTAACTCTTTTGCAAGCTCCTTGATAGCTACTCCCGAAATTTCAGAAGTTGCAACAATGATTTGTTTCTTCTCTTCTGTTTGAAGAAATACAACCGCAATTTCTTCTCCTTGTTTCGCTATCCCCATAAATATCGGTTGGTGGACCATTTGTAATACGCCTAATATGAGATTATTTTCCTGCTCATTCTTTTCTAGAAATGGTGTAACCTCTTCTTTAAAATTAACAATCTCTTCATATACATGCAATTGAATCATCGACAATCTCTTCTCTCTATTTATAGTTTTATTAAGGTATTGGCGATTAATTCACTAAATTCCTCTTTTACGATTCAATAATATTCGAAGCTAACGTATTCAAATTATTTTCAGCTTGTAAAATTCTCTGTTTTTCCTTTTCAAATACCTCTTCTTCTTGTCGAAATGACTCTTTTCGATTGTTAATCATGCGCTCCATTTCTTTTTTACTTGGCCCACCGTATACATTTCTTTTTTGTATAAAAGCTTCTGGCGATATAATTTCTTTCCACTCTTTTTCTAATAAAGTTATATTAAATTTTTCTTGTAAGTACATATTCACATCTTTCAAATGTAATTCATGAAGCTCCTTTTTCTGCTCCAATAACATATTTGCAATAGCACTCGCTGCATGATGCGCATGCCGAAATGGAATGTCATAGTTTTTTGTTAAAGCATCTGCGAAATCAGTTATCGTAATTGCATGTTTATAGGAACGATTTTTCAACGTTTCTTCCTCTACTTTCATCGTTCGAATAACTGCATTCATAATAGAAAAAACACGAATAGTCTTTCCAATCCCTTTATATAAATACGGCTGCAAGTCATCCTCTGTATCCACAATATCACCAAATGGTGTATTATGAATCATTTGAAATACTGTAAATGCTTCTCCTAAAGCACTACTCGTAATTGCACGGGCGTGTTCAATAGAAACTGGATTTCGCTTTTGCGGCATAATACTACTAATTTGCACATATGGCTTCGCCACAGTAATACCATCATATTCTTTCGTCGCTAATAGTAAGAAGTCATGGATCCATCTGCTCGTATTCGTCATCATTACCATAAGTAAAGAGCTAACTTCTAATAAATAATCCGCTCCAGCAACAGCATCATATGAGTTCTCAATTACATTTGTAAACCCAAGTAAATCGGCAACTCGCTCTCGTTTAATTTGGAAACTTGTTGTAGAAAGCGCAGCGGCTCCCATTGGCGACTGATTTAAAAGTTTGTACGTTTTTTTCATGCGTTCTAAATCTCTCTGCATCGTATCATAAATCGCTAACGTATAATGACCAAATGTCGTTGGCTGTGCTGGTTGTGTATGTGTATAAGCTGGCATAATCGTTTCCTTATGATCAGAAGCAAGTTGCAGCATACTTTCCTGCAATAACAAATGATGTTCCATTAATCGTAATACATACCGTCTTAAACTCATGCGATACATCGTTACACCCATATCATTTCTACTTCTACCAATATGCATATTACTTACAAAATCGCTTTTTGCTTCTTGAGAAATTAAATGTTCCACTAAAAAAAAGAGATCTTCATGCTGCTCTGTATAGAGCAATTGCTCTTCTGGCATTCCCTCTACCTTTTTTAATGCGTGTAATATAACTTTACCTTCTTCCTTTTTCATTAAATTTTCTTCCATCAGCATTGTAATATGCGCTTTATGCACTTGAAACATATCTTTCAATAAGTAATTTCGTTGAAAATTAAATACATGTTGTAATACACAATCCACATATGTTTTCCCAGGGAAATCAGCGCCTTCACTCTTTATAAACTCTTCTTTATTTTGTTTCATCACCTTTTCCCCTTTCACCTAAGTATTACTACCCATCATACCCAGAGATAGCAAAAAAGTGCTTGTATATAAAAATAAACTCGGCGCCTCTGCACCGAGTTTACTTAATAAAAGTCGCATCATACTTATCACTTTGCAACACTTGGAAATGTAAGTTTGCTAAATGTTTCCGTATTTCTGCACTGTCGTCCTCATTTAAATTATTTGCTAAGAACACTATTTCTGTACAGTTCCCGCGTTTATCCATTGCATAAACTGCCTTTGTAACTGTCCATGGCGTATAACCATTTTTTTGGCCTGCATGTCTAAATGTTTTACGATATTTCTTAGCGCTCATATCTGTTTCAACGATATTCGCCCATACTTTTTCTTCAGCTTCTGTTAGGCCACCTTTATGATTTGCCTTTTGAAGCAGTACCATATAATCGTTTGCAGAAGCAGCTGGCAATCGATCTGACCAAATTTTATCGTAACGTTCCTCTAAATAAAGAGGAATTTCCTTCTGTAATAATGGCCCCTTCTTTTTTAAGCGTTCATGAATAATCATTGCATATTCACGATATTGCTCTTGAGACATTTCTTTTAACTTTTTCTCTATTTTATATTTCGGAACATGTAATTCTTTATGCAAATATCCTGGAATGTATAAAGATGAAACGATTGGAAATAGCGGCTGATGTGCTGGAAGCGATAAACTTTGTAAATTCCGATTAATATTATCTAATCCTAACACTTCCATTAAATATTCAGCATTCGCATTCGAACTAAACTTAACCATTCCTTTTGCCACTTCTTCTAAAGAAACCGCTCCTTCAGTTATCTTGCCTGTCTTCTCCAAATATCTTTGCCATCTATCTTGTGCACCACCATCTGTATTCGGTACATAATAACGATTCACGTCATTAATGGAAACAAAACTAGACGAATCAATTTTCCCTTCCGTAACTTGTTTCGTATATTCAAGCGCCACAATTAATTTCATTGTACTAGCAACTGGCAACACAACGTTAGGATTGACAGAATAAACAACTTTATCATTTCTCTTTACTAGAAGCGCACTATTTTTTTCATCTTTATGTTCTTCAATAAAGGATGCAATATACTGTGCATCATCATTATTTGAACTCCACACTTTTTTCACTAAAAAGTTACCCGATATTAGCAAAACGAAAATACCCACAATCACTGCGCATACTATAGTTTTTTTCAAATAAAATTCCTCTCCTATTGTGTAACTCTTCTCTATCTATCTCTTACAAACAAAATAATGGAGATGATTATTTTAGTAATCATCTCCATTATTTTAACTTGTATTCTCCCATTATGTCTACGTCATAATTTTAACGAAATCTTCGAGGAATTTTTTATAATGTAACGACCAACCAATTCGCACCCAATTCTTTAATGCTTTTGAGTCAGGTTGAGGCCGGAAATCAGCAATACTCTCTCCTTTTGCAATTCCAACTGTATCTACATCGACTCGGCGATATACATAATCCAAAAGGGACGGATTTGCCGCAACCATCATTGTAACGACGTCATGTACTGGACTACCTGTTATTTTCGGGTTTAACTTTTTATATGCTTTATAATAATACGTAAATATCGGCTCGATCAACTTATTGAAACTCGTTTTAGAGTGTTTTGTAATATATTTTACCATTTCCGGCGTAATAATAGCTTCAGATGTAACGTTAAGTGGCACTAATGTCACATTCTTAGCATTTTGCATAACTAATTGTGACGCAATGGGATCACCATGAAAATTTGCCTCTGCGACTGGTGTCACATTTCCAGGCATTAAAAAAGCACCGCCCATTATATAATATTCTTTCACAAACTTCATCATCGGCTTTTCTAAAATAAACGCTGTCGCAAGTGTCGTTGACCTGCCAGCATCAACTATAATTAATTCTCCTTTATATTTTTCAAGAATATCAAAAAACACACAAAAAGGCTTTATATTTGGAGAAAGATTTTTCGGAGGACGAATTGGTCCTAAACCTTCTGCCCCGTGAATTTCCGGATAGTATGTTGTAATATCTCCTGATAAAGGAATCTTCGCACCATTAATAACCGGTATATCTTCCCTTCCTGCTAACTGTAATAAATATGCTGCATTACTCGTCGCCTTTTCTTGCGTTACATTTCCATATCCCGTTACTACGCCGACAATATCAATATCAGGATGCAACAATCCATACATAATTGCTAAAGAGTCATCAATTCCCGGGTCTCCTAAAAATAATACTTTTTTCATCGACCTCAACTCCATCCCCCTCAATTGTTATTAATTTATGAATAGTCATTGATATACAGAATAAAAAAGAACAAATTCATACGAAAAAACGCAGTCCTATAAGGACTACGTTTTTCATATAACCTATGCTGTTTTTTTCACAGCACTCATACTTCCAATGATGTAAGCGATAAACGCTAAGCAAATCGGGAAGACAACCGTATGTATACCGAACGGATTTGGGTAGAAAAGATGGATACACATATATGACCCTACTCCAACTACAATAGACGCAAGCGCTCCTGTTGCATTTCCTTTTCTCCAATATAACCCTAATACGATCGGCCAAATGAATGCTGCTTCTAATCCACCGAAAGAAAATAAATTTAACCATATTAAAAAATCTGGTGGTTTAATTGCTGCTGCATAAACGAGCAGCCCTACGATAGCAGTAATCCATAAACTTCCTTTTCTAATCGTACTATCTGTCGCATCTTTATTTATGTAATTCACGTATATATCTTTAATGATTGATGAACTTACAAGTAGCAATAACGAGTTTACTGTAGACATAATGGCTGCCATTGGTGCAGCTAAGAAAACCCCAGCTAGCCACGGTGGCAACACTTCCATCGCGAGTAGCGGCATTACTTTATCTGGTACTGTTATACCTGGAAGTACGACTCGTGCGAACACACCCGTTAAATGCATACCAATCATAATGGTACCCACAACAATCGTCCCAATTATTAACGCTTGATGCATCGCTTTTGAATTTTTATAAGACATGGCACGCACACTAATTTGCGGTAAACCAACAACGCCAATTCCAATTAAAATCCAAAATGATGTCACATATGATTTCGTTAAGCTTCCATCCGCTCCGAATGGTGTAATTAAATTCGGATTGATTTGAACAAGTTCCTGCATAATCTTTTCAATTCCACCACCGGCAACGACAGTAGCGATTAAAATGATTGTCGTCCCAACTAACATAATGATACCTAATAACGTATCTGATAAAGCAACTGCACGAAATCCACCAATTAATACGTACACAAGTACAGAAAAAGTAAATAAAAATAGTGCTGTTGTATAAGAAAGACCCGTTAGCGACTCAATTAATCGGCCACCGCCGACCCACTGAGCTACTGTTGCTGAAAATAAAAAGATAATAATACATAACGCAGAAAGTATGACAACTGCTTTATTATTGTATCTTCCCTTTAAATAATCGATAAGAGTAATAGCTTCCATCTTCCTAGCAATAATGGCAAACTTTTTACCGATAACTGTTAAAACGATATACCCTGTTACAACTTGAATCGCAGATAACAATACCCATCCAAGCCCCATATTGTATGCTATACCAGGGCCACCAATAAAGCTACTAGCACTACCGTACGTAGCAATCATTGTCATTGCTAATAATAAACCACCGAGCTCACGCCCACCTAAAAAATATTCTTGCAAAAACTTATTATGGGCAGTCGCTTGTACACGTCTTGAAGCATATACACCAATTAAAAATACAACGATAAACGAAATTATCATTGGAATGATTACATACCAATTCATCTATTATTCCTCACTTTTTTCTTCCTCATCGAGTGAAATATCTTGAAATACAAAACGAACAACTAAACTAAGTAAAATAACCATAACGATAAAACCAACGATACAGCTATAAAAAAACCATGCTGGAAAACCAAATACATATGTATATTCACTTGGATTTTTACTACCAAGCCCATAAGCAAATCCGTACCATATTATAAAATTGATAATAGCAAGTCCAAGACCAATTAACGCTTCTCTATGGGCGATTCGAAAGCGTGGATCATCATGATAATTCTTCATTTTTCTCCCTCCTCTCACGATGTATTATTGTACCATTGTTCTTCTAGTTTTTCCTACTAGAAAGCAAAAACAAGCAGGATTTTTTATAATCATATAGAAGACTTTCTTACATTACATATTTTTTACAATTGTAACACAAATGAAATTTGAATTTTCAGTATTTGTTAATTATGATTTTAATTAGAGGCTTTCCATCTAGTTTCCACATCCTTGATTTCGGAATAAACGCCGTCTCGTACTGCGTTTACATTATATTTTCAAGGGGGTTATACAATGAGTCAACTAGCTGTAAATCTTCATGAAAAGGTAGAAAAGTTTCTTCAAGGTACAAAAAAGTTATATGTGAATGGATCCTTTATTGAAAGCGCTTCCGGTAAAACATTTAACACACCTAACCCAGCAACTGGCGAAACACTTGCCGTCGTTTCTGAAGCTGGTCGCGAAGATATTCATAAAGCTGTCGTTGCAGCTCGCATGGCTTTTGACGAAGGTCCTTGGTCTCGCATGAGCACTGCTGAGCGAAGCCGGCTTATGTACAAGTTAGCTGATTTAATGGAAGAACATAAAGAAGAGCTTGCACAGCTTGAAACGCTAGATAACGGAAAGCCAATCCGTGAAACAATGGCAGCAGACATACCACTCGCAATTGAACATATGCGCTATTATGCCGGCTGGGCGACGAAAATCGTTGGTCAAACAATCCCTGTTTCCGGTGATTACTTTAACTATACACGCCATGAAGCTGTTGGTGTCGTTGGTCAAATTATCCCTTGGAACTTCCCGCTTCTTATGGCAATGTGGAAAATGGGAGCAGCGCTTGCTACAGGATGTACAATCGTTTTAAAACCTGCAGAACAAACTCCACTATCTGCCTTATACTTAGCTGAATTAATTGAAGAAGCTGGATTCCCGAAAGGTGTTATTAATATCGTTCCTGGATTCGGTGAATCAGCTGGACAAGCTCTTGTTAATCATCCACTCGTTGATAAAATTGCATTTACTGGTTCTACTCCAGTCGGTAAGCAAATTATGCGCCAAGCATCTGAAACATTAAAGCGCGTTACACTTGAGTTAGGCGGTAAATCACCAAATATCATCTTGCCAGATGCTGATTTATCTCGCGCGATTCCTGGTGCACTTTCTGGTGTTATGTTTAACCAAGGACAAGTATGCTCTGCTGGATCACGTTTATTTGTTCCGAAGAAAATGTATGATAATGTCATGGCTGACCTTGTCCTTTACTCTAAAAAATTAAATCAAGGTGCTGGCTTAAGTCCAGAAACTACAATCGGCCCTCTCGTTTCCGAAGAACAACAAAAACGTGTAATGGGCTACATCGAAAAAGGGATTGAAGAAGGCGCTGAAGTACTTTGTGGAGGAAGTAATCCATTCGATCGAGGCTACTTCGTTTCTCCTACAGTATTCGCTGACGTAAATGATGAAATGACGATTGCAAAAGAAGAAATTTTCGGTCCGGTTATTTCTGCAATACCGTTTAACGATATTGATGAAGTAATTGAACGTGCAAATAAATCACAATTTGGCTTAGCGGCTGGTGTGTGGACAGAAAATGTTAAAACAGCACACTACGTTGCAAGTAAAGTACGTGCTGGTACAGTATGGGTAAACTGTTATAACGTCTTTGATGCAGCATCTCCATTTGGAGGATTTAAACAATCCGGTCTTGGTCGTGAAATGGGATCTTACGCATTAAATAACTATACAGAAGTGAAGAGCGTTTGGCTTAACTTAAATTAATGAGAAAGAACCTGACCTATCCGGTCAGGTTCTTTTATTATGTATGTCTTTAAACTTGCAGTCCTCCGCTCACATTCAATACTTCTCCTGTAATATAGGATGCGTATTCTGATGCTAAAAAGGCTGCTGCGTTCGCAATATCTTCTGGCGTTCCAATTCTACCAACTGGAATCGCGCCGACCATCTTTTCTTTCACTTTATCTGGTATCGTTTTTGTCATATCTGTATCCATAAATCCTGGACAAATCGCATTACACGTAATACCAAAATTCCCAACTTCTTTCGCTGCCGTTTTCGTTAAACCTACAACGCCTGCCTTCGTAGCTGCATAGTTTGCTTGACCTATGTTTCCTTCTCTACTAATTGAAGATATATTAATAATACGTCCATACCCTTGTTGTCTCATGTAAAGGAGAGCTGGTTGCATACAATAAAAAACACCAGTTAAGTTCACTTGTAATACTTGTTCCCAAGCAGACTTCTCCATTTTATGTAACATTGCATCTCTTGTAATTCCAGCATTGTTCACCAAAATATGTAATGTACCAAATTTTTGAACCGCATATTCAATTAACGACTTCGCTTCATTTTGATTACTCACATCACATCGATATGAGCACACTTCATATCCTTCGTCCGATAACTCACGTGTCGTTTTTTGTAGCTTCTCTTCATTTACGTCGCTAATTAATACTTTCGCCCCTAGCTTTGCATACACCCGTGCAATCTCTTTTCCAATTCCCTGTGCAGCTCCTGTTACAACAGCTGTTTTCCCATTTAAAAACTCCATTCCTATCCCCCATTTCTATTACTTATACTGTATATTTCGGCTTTTTACTTTCCAATTCCTCTTTGTATAAAAAAGTCTATTTGTGTCAAACTAACTTTGCAACGCCGCATAAAGTGAAACTTTAATCAGTGGGGGTTTTCTCCATCCCCCACTGATTATTAGCCCTCACCAATCGGACTTTTATGGGCAGTTGATCCCCTACCTAACTTCTTTACTTTCGCTGAATTTTGAGGTGGGGGTCTTACTGCCCATTAAAGCGGGATAAAGTGTAAGGAGATTGTGTCGAATGAACAAAAAAAATTTCAAACAAAACAAAGCTACTGATGGCATTGATGTTGAGTTCTCTCGTGAACTCGCTGATCACGATGACTTAGAAGCGAACGCACGTGCAAATGCCGCTGATGCACGTCAAAAACGCCAGTCAACAGAAAAATAAGGAAAGCACAACCTTATTCTTTTCAACAGGGACCTACTACCCAACAAAATAAACCGAGAAACATCTCTCGGTTTATTTTTGATATTTTTTTGTATAATGTGCCAAAGTAAGTAGCGGATAAATTTGGGCATAGCTATGATAACGAATATAAAACCCACCAGGTAAACCTGTTCCAGTAGGATATTTTTCATTCACATAAGGATTCGCAAGCAAATATGAAACGCCTTTTCGAATAGTTGGTGTTTCTTTATCATAGTAAGAAATGAGAGCATCTAACGCCCATGCTGTTTGAGATGGTGTACTAAATGGTAAAGTAACGAATCTTTTCTCCACACTACTTTGGCATGATTCTCCCCATCCACCATCTTCATGCTGTATATGTTCAAGCCATAAAGCTGCTCGTTTCAATGATGGATTGTTAGATGGAATTCCGAGTGACCGTAAACCAGTCATAACAGCCCACGTACCATATATATAACAAATCCCCCATTTCCCATACCAGGATCCATTTCTCTCTTGTACATTCATTAACCAATTTATCGCACTTTGTTTTTGTTTCTTAGGTAATTCATTTTGCGTATATGTCCCGAAAAGCTCTAACACTCTTCCTGTAATATCTGGTGTGGAAGGATCCGTAATCATATCACTTGCATTTTCGATTGGTAAATTCGCTAATAATTTGCTCGTCACACCTTTTTCAAACGCTCCCCAGCCACCATCATTATTTTGTAATCCTTTAATCCAATTGACCCCTTTCTTCCAAGCATTATCTATATTTTCGTTTCCTCTACTCCTTGCCAACGCTCTTAGCACAGCTGTTGTATCATCGACATCTGGAATTGTCGTATTTACATCCGAAAAACCCCAACCACCTGGAGTAAGTGCGAGAGCATGTACGCTCCAATCAGCTTTTTTTGTATGCTGTTTTTTCAATAAATATGTTATTGTCTGTTGAATCATCTTGTGATCTTTCGGAACGTGGGCCTCTTGTAACGCATAGCTGAGTAAAGCTGTATCCCATACGGTCGAAGGAGAGTTTTGCAAGTGACTCCCTCTTTCCATCTTCCATATATAAGATGTTATCCCAGCTATAGCCTTTTGAATCAGTGATGATTGAAGAGAATGCCCTAACGCAAGTAAAGCATAAATCATATAAAACGAGGCAGTTGCGTAACTATATAACGTTCCATTTTCATCAATACGCTCTTTCATGAAACGTTCGACTTCCTCATATCCTTTATGATGTAACGAGAGTGGATACGAGATAATTTGTTTTACATCACTTAATAACGTTTGAAACAACGGAGACCGATCCTCCCGAAACCATTCTCCGCCCCCGCCCGCAATGTGATTTAAATTTGGCAATAACTTTTTCCCTACTCGAAATCTTTTATTTAAACACACCATCATCGGAATTAAATGGATACGTGCTGAGCTACTCAATTCAAATATACTGAGGGGGGAATCATTCTGTAGAAACATGATTGGTGTTGGTAAATGAAAGAGTGAAGGATATTCATATTCTCCATGAATTGCTAATAAAAACTTCGTCATAAAATGAGCACGCGCCACGCCTCCGCGTTCCTTAATAAAATTTTCCGCTCGCTTCATATTCGCATCTTCTTTTGTATATTTTTTCGATGCTAGCAAGGCCGCATAAGATTGAATGGTAGCTGATAAATTACCTCCCACTTCATCTTCATACAATTTCCACGTTCCTTCATTTGTTTGAAGTGATGCTAACCTTTTTACAAACGGTTCTATCTCTTTATCTCTACCTAATAATTTTAATAAAAAAATCATATGGCAATCTGTTAATGGAGCTCCTTCAAAACAAAATCGCCACGTACCATCTTGCCGTTGCATCGTTTGAAGTGCAGTTGCTCTTCTCGCTATTTCTTCATGCGCTTTTTCATATAATAACAAGTTACTCACCCACCCTTTCGAAATCCGTATAACGATATTCAAGAAAGCAGCTGAATATGTATGAATACAAAGAAAAGCAGAACATATAAGATGCTCTGCTCATAAACAATATCCTACTCCGACAATAATCCCTAATAAAGCACCAACTACTACTTCATACGGCGTATGCCCGACAAGCTCATTTAACTTCTTATATTCTGTTTGTCTACCGTGAAAAAACTCATTCAATATTTTCGCCTGTTTACTTACTGCCAGCCTTACTCCTGAAGCGTCATACATAACTATAATGGCAAAAATAGCAGCAATTGCAAATAAAGTACTTTCCACACCTTCCACAACGCCAACACCTGTCGCCAGTGCTGTAACAGTTGAAGCATGAGAACTTGGCATCCCACCTGAAGCGAAAAACTTTGCAAAATCAAATTCACCCGTTTTGAATAATTTAAAGACTACTTTCGTTAATTGTGCTAAAAACCATGAAATTACAGCGGCCATAAGCGGATCGTTATGTAAAATTGTTTCCACGTTCTCAGCTCCCTACTAGCTATAATGGAAATCCTATAGTATCAGTATAAAGAAAAATGCGTAGAAAATACTACGCATTACGATACTTTTGCTGATTTATTTTTTATAAATTTCGGTTGTTTCTGCACTAAGAACTTTGTTTTCGCTACCGAGAATACAACTAATGCAACCCATATACAGAAAAATGCAATCATATGAGTAGATGTGAAATGTTCACCAAATACGAATACACCTAAAATCAAACTAATTGTTGGCGCAATATATTGTAAAAAACCTACCATATAAAGTGGAATAAGTTGGGCTCCTTTTGCAAAATAAAAAAGTGGCAATGCTGTAACAATGCCCGCTCCTATTAATAGTAATGTCGATAACATTGAGATAGAGCCAAATGAGCCGAAACCATGTACTCCTGTCATTACTAGATAAATAATCGCAAACGGTGTCACTAACATCGTTTCCATCGTAAGTCCAATTGTCGCATCATAGTTTAACAATTTTTTTGTTAATCCATATAATCCAAATGAAAGGGCAAGTGATAAAGAAACCCATGGAATAGCCCCGAAACGTACTGTTAAAATAATAACTCCTACTCCAGCTAAACCAACTGCAACGTATTGCCAAAAGTTTAACTTTTCCTTTAAAACGACTGTACCAAGTAAAATACTAATAAGCGGATTAATATAATAGCCAAGACTTGCTTCAATGACATGATTATGATTAACGGCCCATATGTAGACAAACCAGTTTCCGCTAATCAAGACTGAAGCTATTGTTAATGACATTAATAATTTAGGTCGTTTAAAAAGATTCATGAACTCTCCAATAAACTGACGAAATCTCTTCGTAACACCTAATACGATTAACATAAACACGAACGCCCAAACGATGCGGTGTGCTAATATTTCATCTGCTGGGACTTCCTCAACCCATTTCCAATAGATTGGTAGTATTCCCCACATCGTATACGCACCAGCCGCATATATAATCCCTTTTTTTTGCTCTGCTGATTGATTCCCCATCTTCCTTTTTCTCCTCTTCTCATTTTTTCTCCATTATACGTTCCCACGTGCTCACTTTACCAATAATCAATCTGCATTTCTTTCGACATTTCTCATACAACGAATAATAAACATACCGTTATTACAACAAGTAACGGTATGCCGAAAACAAATTTCTTTTTATGAGTTTTATGATGAAACATATACATACCAATCCAAGCTCCAACTGCTCCCCCAGCTGCTGCTGATAAAAACAACGTACTTTCTGGCGTTCTCCACTGTTTCTTCTTCGCTTTTCGTTTATCAAGCCCCATAAGGCTAAAAGCTATAACGTTAATAATAATAAAATAAATCCATTTCATCGCTTTCTCTCCCTATGAAAAATTCGCTTAATGGTAACATGAAAAAATGATGGAAACAACTGAAGAACGCTTTTTATTGATTAGTTACCTTCATATTTACATAGCCAATTAAACAGAAAGATGTTATGGGCAAGATCTTATATTTCATTCCCTTCACCCACTACCATAGCATCGAAAAAACTTCTCTCAATCTCTTTTTCATCAAAATGAAGAACTACGATTAGCCCCACATATAAAGAAACGAAATTTAGAAACCATTCCTCATTATCATCTTTCTTAGCTAAACATTTAAATATCTCTTGAAATTGCATACGCTCGTCTACAGCAATAATCGGTCGCACGCCAAAATATTTCAATACAAGATGTAGGTTTAGCTGCACGGATAATGATAAAATATACTTTAATAGCTCCGTATAATGAGCAACATTTTTTTCACTATATAACTTCACAAGCTCTTGATGTAAAGTAGAAATCGATAATTCTTCTTTAGTCACTTTTGTTGCTTCTATCATTTCAATCATCTTTTTCATATCCATTACATTTACCCCTCCTGTTGCAAAACAAAAGCCAAAGTGTATTTATTTTATAATCAGCAATAATTGAGTATTTCTCGCCTCTCTTTCTTCTTCACTTACTAAGTCATACTTTTTTAAAAGGTGAAATACATCATTTAACATTTCTTGTGAGTGATTACCTTGCAAAAATTTTTTTAACCCTTTAAAAATATCTTCAGATAAAAAAATCTTTTGACTTTCAAGTTTATTCATTACATCTTCAATAGAATGATCGATATTACACGCCATAAAAAATTCCTCCTCTATCCTTTATAAATAATATCTTCTGCTAACGATGTAAACACTTCTCCAACAAGAGAATCTTCATCATATACAGATGAACCGCTATTTTCTTCACGTTTTGCAAAAGGTACTTGTGCGATTACTTCTGTTTGCAATTGTTCTGCTAACATTTCGCCGCCGCCTTTTCCAAACAGATAATTTTTCGATCCATCTTGTTCTTCATAATAAGCCATGTTTTCCACAATCCCTAAAATCTCGTGTTTCGTATGTTTTGCCATTACGCCTACTCTAGATGCTACGAATGAAGCTACATTATGTGGTGTTGTAACAATAATTTCTTTCGCCTGCGGAATCATTGCTGCAACATCAATAGCAACATCTCCTGTACCAGGTGGTAAATCAAGAAGTAAATAATCTAATTCTCCCCAGTGCGTATTCGCAAGGAAATTTTGAATCCATTTATTTAACATCGGTCCGCGCCACATAACCGGATTATTTCCTTCTGTAAAAAATCCCATCGACATGATTTTAACACCGTGACTAATAACTGGAATTACTGTTTGATCAATCATCGTTGGTTTTTGATTCGTTTCCATCATAGCTGGAATGCTAAAACCATATATATCTGCATCTAATATCCCCACTTTTTTGCCCATACGAGCTAAAGCTGTTGCAAGATTAATTGTTACAGTTGATTTTCCGACTCCACCTTTTCCGCTCGTTACAGTAATAAAACGTACTCCTGAATCAGGACGAAGCATGCTCGGCATACCAGTTTCTGTTCTACTATTTTTCTTTAACTTCTCTGTTAAAGCTGCACGTTCTTCACTTGTCATAGAACCGAATGTCAAATCTACTTTAGAGGCACCAATTGCGTGAAGTGATTCTTCAATATCTTGTTGAATTTTTGCTTTTAACGGACAACCTTGAATCGTTAGCACTACTTCAAGTTTAACCTCTGTTCCATTCATTTGTATATTTCTAACCATGTTTAACTCTACAATACTTTTGTGTAATTCTGGATCCTCTACATGTTTTAACGCATTCATTATTTGTTCTTGAGTAATCATAAAACTCATCCCTTCTCGTATTCTAATTTATCCGACTTTAACTACTAATCAGTGGGGGATGAAGAACCCCCCCACTGATTAAAGTTTCACTTTATATACAACATCTTCTTGTCGTTGCAAGAAACACTTATTATCCACCACTAACAGGCGGGATAAATGCGACGATATCTCCAGCTTGTATCATCTCTTCATTCGTTACAAACTCTTCATTAACAGCCACCATCACTCTATCAAGCGATTGTAAACTATAGTTTGCTTTGAGCCATTCTTTTAATTGCTGCACTGTCATTTCTTCTTTTTCTGAAATTACGAATCGATCTAATCCGACTTCCTCACGCAAATTTGCAAACAGTAAAATTGTAATCATTTTCTCATTCTTCCTTCTTCGGTTTTCCTGCTGGATATGGTGTATTTTCAAGTTGATCGCCAATCCACATCGTCCCATCTTCCCAAAATTCTTTTTTCCATATTGGGACGATTCGCTTTATACGTTCAATTGCGTATTCATTCGCTTCATAAGCTACTTTGCGATGCGGTGATGAAACTGCAATGACTACCGCAATATCCATTATTTCTAGCCGGCCTACTCGGTGAGTAATTGCTACTTTTGCATCCGGCCATCTTTCACTAATTTCTTCACCAATTCTCATAAGTTGCTTTACTGCCATCGGTTTATATGCTTCATACTCTAAATGTAGCGTTCGTTTTCCTTTTGTTAATTCTCTCACTGTACCAATAAAAGTTGTAATCGCACCTGCCTCTCTTCTTGCAACTTTATTCGTTACTTCTTCAACTACAATCGGTATATCAACAATCTCAAATAGCACTTGTCCCATTGGAACCACCTCTCACTTTGCGAAATGTCCAAGGCCATTCACTACCTTCGTTATCTTCCAATAAAAGAACATCCACAAACATATCTTTTTTATATCCTCTTGTCCCACCTGGTAATACGATAAAAATATTCGATTCTGCTAATGAAGAGACCGAGCTAGATTTATCAAATCCTGAAGGACAAGCAATTAACTGACCTTCGTTATATGTCAGTTTCGCTCGTACAAATCTTGTAAATGGATTTGGCTTTAGAAAGTCTTCTCCTAATAACGCTTTTTCTCTCTTTACATGTGCTTTTTCACTAAACATATACGTCCGAATACAAGGTCTTACAAATAATTCAAACCCTACGTAACAAGCAGATGGATTTCCTGATAAACCAAATAATAACTTGCCATTTAATTGTGCTACAGTCGTAACACTTCCTGGCCTCATTGCAACTTTATTGAAAAGAACAGATGCACCTAACTCTTCATATATAGCTGGTAAATAATCGTAATCCCCTACTGATACACCGCCTGTTGTAATGAGCATATCTACTTGGCCAAGCGCTTCTTTTACAGCTTTGAAACATGTATGAAAATCATCGCTAAACTTCCCAAAATATTTTACTCTTCCGCCCGCTCTTCGAATTTGAGACAATATCATATACGTATTACTGTTTCGGATTTTCCCTGGCTGTAATGAATCGTTTACGTCCAGTAATTCACTTCCAGTCGCTAATAGTCCAATTACAGGCTTTCTAGCCACCGGTACCTCGCTATACCCAAACGTAGCAAGAAGAGCTGAAATACCTGGATGAATGTATGACCCTTTCTTTGCAAGAACCGTGCCTCTACGAGCATCTTCACCTTGAAAAGAAATATTGTCGCCCGTTTTGAATGATCGCTTCACTTCCATATATTTGTTGCCATCCTCCTCATATTGACGAGTTAGCTCTAACATAACAACCGCATCACACCCATTCGGAATTTGCGCTCCTGTCATAATTCGAACTGCTTGAAATGGACCTACTTTCTCATCGAATAGCGATCCTGCACCGATTTCACCCACTACTTCAAATACACTTGGAGTTTCATAACTTGCTAAATCCGTATCTTTTGCTCTAATAGCAAACCCGTCATACGGTGAACGATTAAATGACGGCACATCATGGTCAGCTACTAAATCCTCTGCTAATATACGTCCATAAGCTAATTCAATAGGTAGTAGCTCCTTTAAGCCGTTATGAGCAAATCCCATCACTTTACGAACAGCCTCTTCAACTGTGATTGGTACTCTTCTTTCCATTGTTGACAACCCTTTCTATTAGCCAAATACGCGATAATATAGTTGTTTCGCTTTCGAAATATCATTTGTGCCATGAATAAAAACACGACCATCCCGAAAAACAACGATGCGGTACTCATCTAATTGGCAAGATAGTAAATACGGATTCCGATCTACTTCCCCCACTTTTTTTAATACTTTTTCTATATCATCAAAATTGTATTTTCTATTGTCTACTGGTCTAATTTGAACTGTATTTCTTCCGCATAAAGCAGCTATCTTCGTTTGGTTTTCATATGATAAATAAGGATAAGTTCGATTCAAACCACATGAGAGACAAGCGTCTGTTTTTATTTTCCCTAGTTTTATAAAATGGTTTTGATTACTCCATATATCAAACATGAAAAATGTTTTTCTAATAGCTGCAAAATCTTCTACTAAAATTTTGAGTGCTTCCGCCACTTGATATGCTGCGACGATTTGTACAGTCGGGCTAATAATTCCAGCTGTATCACACGTCACACCTGTAACTGGAACGTTCTTCAGCACACAATGTAAACACGGTGTCTCTTGGGGAATAATTGTATAACTCATACCGTACGAGCCAACGCAAGAACCATATACCCACGGGATATTATGTTTTTGTGATAAGTCATTTATTATAAATCGGATATCGAAATTATCTGTTGCATCAATGATTACATCGACATTTTCTAATAGCCCTTCCAAGTTTTCTACACATGCATCCATTACGAAAGCATGTATTTGTACTTCCGCATTAAGTTTTTCTAGCCGATTTTTAGCAGCGATTGCTTTTGGCAATTTCTCTCTTGCATCTTGTTCAGAGTACAATTGTTGCCTTTGTAAATTACTCCATTCAACGTAATCACGATCTATAATCGTCAACTTGCCAATACCTGCACGTACGAAACTTTCGGCACTTGCACTTCCTAATGCGCCTACTCCTACAATTAACACATGTTTATTTCGAATTTTTTCTTGCCCTCTACTCCCAATTGGTTTAAACAAATGTTGTCGTGAATACCGCTCAGCCATTACATACCCTTCCTCTCACGAACTCTATTTCATATTAGAATGTTGTTTTTGATAACAAGCAAAGTACGCAAATCCAACAAAACCAGCTCCGCCAATTACATTTCCGATAAAGACAGGAACAAAATTTTTAGCAAGATCCATCCATGTCAGATGACCTGCAAAAATAACTGCTGAGATGACAAACATATTTGCTACCACTTGCTGAAATCCAATCACTACAAATGCCATAATTGGAATCCAAATTCCGATTATTTTTCCGACAAAATCACTCGTCCCATAAGCGAGCCAAAGCGCCAAACAAACGAGCCAATTACACCCAATTGCTAAAATTAAAGTTCTCCCAAATGATTCATGTAACTTTCCTTCTGCTATCGCTACCGTTTTATTTAAATAATCTCCCTCTGTTAATCCGCCAAGATGACCGAAACAATACGCTACGAAAATAGCTCCTACAAAATTCATGAAAGTAATCCAAATCCAGTTATTTAGCACACTAACCAATGTAATTTTCTTTGCATATAGCGCCATAGATAGTGACATCATATTTCCGGTAATTAATTCTCCTCCTGCTAATACGACGAGCATGAGTCCAACAGGAAAAACCGCTCCTCCTAAAACATTCACTAAACTCCCCCAGCGCTCAGGCAAATTACCTAAAACGCGAATGTTAAGTAAAAAACCTAGCGAAATAAACGCTCCTCCTAAAAAACCGAGAATAAGCATTGCTGGCAAGGTCTGACTTACTTTTTGAACACCGGCCTCAATTACAAGCTCAGCAATTTGTTCCGGTTTATGAAATGCCATTACTAATTCCTCCATTTTCTCCAAATAAAAAAGCAGCTTCAAAAAACCTCCTCAAAATAAAGGTTTTTGAATGCTGCTTAATTTCTCTGCACATCTTTTACAGAGAGATCAATCATCACTTTTACTATAAAATAGAAAATCTACAAACGTTGCACATCTTCCATTTTGTATATACTGCATCATAGTGTCACTTATATATATCAACCACCAATATGTGACATTTCAATTTTAGGTGCTCTTTTTTTACTTGTATGACTTAAGCGTTCATCTGAATAACGATCTTCTCGGTTGTTCCATATATCGCTTACGATATCTTTTATTTCTTCATCATTGTATTCAGATCGAAGCAATTCTCTCAAATCATTTTCTTTAGAAGCGAACAAACAAGTGTATAACTTTCCTTCTGCAGAAATACGGGCTCTCGTACATGAGGAGCAGAAGGAATCTGTTACTGATGAAATAATACCTATTTCTTCATCACTTCCAATATAACGATAGCGAGTCGCAACCTCTCCTGCATAATTCGCTTCTATTCGTTCTAATGGCATAACTTGATGAATCGTATCTACTATTTCTTGTTTAGAGACAACCTCTTTTAAATCCCAACCGTTATAATTTCCAACGTCCATATACTCAATAAAACGAAGAATATGTTTATTTTCCTTAAAGTATTGCGCCATCTGCAAGATATCCTGTTCGTTTTTCCCCTTTTGAACGACCATGTTTATTTTAATTTTCATACCGACTTCAGCTGCAGCTTGTATTCCTTCCAGAACCCTTTGTACTTTGCTTCTATTACCATTCAAATAGAAAAACCGCTCTTCTTCTAAGGAATCTAAACTAACTGTCACACGTGATAAACCCGCCTTATATAAATCAGGAGCAAACTTTTTAAGTAACGATCCATTAGTTGTTAAACCGATATCCTCCACACCATTTATTTTATTCAGGCGCTCGATAAGCTGCGGAAGACCTCTTCGAAGTAACGGTTCTCCGCCTGTAATCCGTAATTTTCTAACACCTAAAGAAACGAAAATACGCGTTATCCTTTCAATTTCATCAAAAGATAAAATTTTATCATTAGACAAAAACGAGTAATCCGGACCAAATATTTCTTCTGGCATACAATATCGACAGCGAAAATTACAGCGATCAGTAACTGAAATACGTAAATCCTTTAACGGACGTTGTAGTTTGTCTAATGTGACAGATTTCATATTTATTGCCTCGCTTTTACTTATTTTATATTTAAAACACGCTCCGGATGCGTATATACATTTAAGGATTCATTCCGAATAAACCCTATCGTAGTAATACCTAATTCTTCAGCTAGCTGTAAAGCCAACTCAGTTGGAGCTGATTTTGACAGTATAATTTCACAACCAATTTTTGCAACCTTCAATAGTATTTCCGAAGAAATACGACCACTAAAAACAATGATTTTATCTCTTATAGAAATATTATTTTTTAAGCAATAACCGTAAATTTTATCTAACGCATTATGTCTACCGATATCCATTCGGCTTAAAATAATACCATTCACATTGCACAAAGATGCATTATGAACGCCGCCTGTATGATGAAATGTCTCTGCAGATTGCTGCATTTCTTTCATTAATCGAAAACAGTCTTCTGCAGCAACCTGTACATGAACGCCATTCATTTTCTTTGCGCTTAATGCATCATTTGCAAAAACAAACCCTTGTCTACTCATGCCACAGCATGAAGTAATATAGCGTTTATTTTGCATTTGTTCGTAATACGGATTTACTTTTGTCGTCGTGACATGTACAAATCCTTCTTTCTCTTGTACCCATATGTCATCAATATCTTCATATTTCCGAATAATTCCTTCAGATGCTAGGAAGCCTATTACCATATCTTCTATATATTCTGGAGTACTAACCATTGTAACAAACTCCTGTCCGTTCATTTTAATCGTGACTGGAAACTCTGTTACAATGCTGTCCTCTATATGCTTAAACGCCCCTTGTTCATAACGAAAGATTTCTCTTTCTACCTGTATCGGTTTCACGATCAGTATCCTTCTCTCACGTTATATTTTTATCAAAAACAAATACCGAAACTGCAATATCTTCTTCTACTTTCATATCTGAAAACAAATTCACTAATTTCGCTCCAACAAGTTCCTCCAAATGTTCACGGGAATTCGCAGCATACACTTCTTGAATCATTTTCGTTCTAGCCATATGAACCATTTCCGCACCGTCCATCGTACTTGAAATGAATTTCTCAGTAGGTGTTAAGTTTCCGTAAAGAGTCGCAATCGCCATATTTTCAGCAAAAACAGTATGAATTCGTTCTGGCCCTTTTCCGAAAAGTTCCTTTCGAAGTTTTCGAATCATATCATTAAATTCATGTACTTTTTTTGACATACCATTATACCTCCCAAAAGCCTCATTTTACTTTATTATATATTTTACCAAAATGAGCCTTCCGCCCAAACTATTTCGTACAAACATTTGGGCGAAAGGATTTACCTCGTGAAGGTTACTCGTCTTTTAACCCTTTACCCATACCTTTTAAGAAATGAAGCCCAAATCCGATAGCACGGTTAATGTCTGGATCTTTCAATACTTTCATAAGATCGAATACCCCTACTTTTTTATTACTCTCTAGATGTTCATTACCTTCTTCTAGCCCTACTAATAAACTACCTATAAGCTTTTTCGTAAGTTCCGGATCAAGTTCTGTTAGAGCACCTGCAGCCCCCATCATATTATTAATTAAATTTGTAACCGGCTCACGAGTCACTTGGCCAAGAACAATCTTTGCGATTGGTTCTTTCGCCTTTAGCATAGAATTTGCAGCTTCTAACATGCCAATATCATTCAATTCCCCTACAATGTTAAACATTTGATTTAGAGCGTCTTCATTATTAGCTAGAAGCTCTTTTAAATCATCTAATTTTTTCTGTTTTATTTCTTCCTCAGTTAATTCTTGTTTTTGAATCATTTTTATAGGTGCAGCCATATTTTTCTCCTCCTACTTATCCGTTAAATGCACATACCCTGGACGTGCCCACTTACGATGTACCTCAATGCCAGCTTGAGGGTGACGTTTTTTATTACGCGGATTCGCTTTTGGCATCGGATTTTCACCCTCAACTTCCAGCACTTCCATACGCACTTTCGTCTGTTTATAAGCAGGTGTGTTCGTACGCGTATCAACGGCAGGACCTGTTAAGAAATTAATTGCTGTTTCATTATCTGTAGAGTTCATCGGTAAATATAACTCATTCGCTTTTACACGATCTGTTACAAGTGCACGTAATTTTAACGCTCCAAACGGAGAGACAAGACGGACTAATGAACCAGTTTTCACTCCACGTTCTTTTGCAAGTGCTGGAGAAACTTCGACGAAAACGCCAGGCACTTTCGTTTGAATACCTGTTGATTTATTTGTCATATTCCCTTCATGGAAGTGCTCAAGCATACGACCATTGTTAATATGAAGGTCGAACTCAGCTGGGAATTCAGCTGGGCGCACCCAGTCAGCAATCGCAAAACGAGCTTTTTTATCTGGGAAGTTAAATCCATCTTGGAAAAGTAATGGTGTATTCGTGCCGTCAAAACTTCCCCAAAGGAAACTATTCCATCCTTCCAGTACTTCATAGTTTGCTTGTGAGAATAGTGGTGATAAACTTGCCATTTCAGCAAAGATTTCACTTGGATGGCTATAATTCCAGTTTGCACCTAATTTATTCGCAACTTCCTGCACGATCCACCAGTCTGGCTTCGCATCTCCAAGCGTAGGAAGAACTTGATATAGTCTTTGAACACGACGCTCTGTATTTGTGAAAGTACCTTCTTTTTCAAGAGATGGCGCTGCTGGTAATACAACATCTGCATATTGAGCCGTTTTAGATAAGAAAACATCTTGCACAACGAAGAAATCAAGGCTTGATAATACTTCATGTACATGATTTGCATTAGAGTCTACAAGAGCCATGTCTTCTCCGACAAGATACATAGCTTTCATTTTCCCTTCGTCAATCGCGTGAAGCATTTCAATATTATTCAGACCTGGTTCACTATTAATTTTCACTCCGTAAGCCATTTCAAATTTCGCACGTTCCATATCGTTCGTAACGTGCTGATATCCAGGAAGCCATCCTGGTAAAGTACCCATATCACAAGCACCTTGTACGTTATTATGACCTCGAAGCGGATATGCACCAGCGCCTGGACGACGATAATTACCTGTTGCAAGTAGTAAGTTTGAAATCGCAGCGGAAGTATCAGATCCACCTGTATTTTGCGTTACCCCCATTCCCCAAAGGATACATGTACCATCTGCATCACGAATCATTTCAGCCATTTGAATCAGTGTTTCTTTTGAAATACCAGTCATTTCTTCTGCATATTCAAGTGTATATGCTGTAAGGCTCTCTTTGAAATCTTCAAAGAAATTTACATTCTCATCAATAAATCGTTGATCGTGCCAGCCTTGATCAATCATATATTTCGTAACAGCCATTAACCATACTTGATCTGTTCCTTGTTTTGGACTAATAAAGACATCTGAACGCTCTGCCATTTCTGTTTTACGAAGATCAGCCACAATTAATTTTTGTCCGTGTAATTTATGTGCACGTTTAATACGTGTAGCTAAAACAGGATGACCTTCTGTCGGATTACAACCTACAATAATAACAAGACCAGATTGTGCAATATCTTTAATCGTTCCAGCATCTCCGCCCATACCAATTGTCCGGAATAATCCGTCTGTCGCTGGTGATTGACAATAACGTGAGCAGTTATCAATATTATTCGTTTCAAATACTTGTCGAGCTAATTTTTGAATCACATAATTGTCTTCATTCGTAATTTTAGATGAAGAAATAAAACCGATAGCATCTTTTCCGTACTCTTCTTTAATCGCTCCTAATTTACTTGCAACTACATTCAATGCTTCTTCCCATGTAGATTCAACAAACGTTCCATTTTTACGAATTAAAGGTTTCGTAATTCGTTCTTTAGAATTTACGAAGTCCCAACCAAATTTTCCTTTTACACAAGTAGAAATTGCGTTAACTGGCGCATCAGAAGAAGGTTGTACTTTAAGAATTTTACGTCCTTTCGTCCACACTTCAAATGAACACCCTACGCCACAAAATGTACATACTGTTTTCGTTTTCTTCGTGCGAGTATCACGCATGGCCGCTTCCACTTCTGATACCGCAAAAATACCGCTATATCCAGGCTCAACTTCTTTAATTAAATCTACCATTGGTTCAAGAATATCTGGTTTTAATCCCGTCATAAATCCAGCTTCACCGAGCATCGTTTTTTCCATTAAAGCGTTACAAGGGCAAATCGTTACACATTGACCACAGCTCACGCATGAAGAATCATTAATATTTACTCCTTCATCCCAAATCACTCGTGGTCGCTCCGCTTCCCAGTCTATCGATAACGTTTCATTTACTTGTAAGTTTTGACACACCTCAACGCATTGACCACATGCAATACATTGATTCGGGTCATAGCGATAAAACGGATGCGTCATATCAACTTCACTTACATCTACTTTCGGTTCATAAGGATATTTTTGATGTTCGATTTCCATTAATTCTGCTGTATTATGCAGTTTACAGTTCCCATTGTTGTTGTCACATACTGTACAGTATAATAAATGATTTTCTAATAACCGATCCATCGCCTCTGTTTGTGCTTCTTTCGCACGAGTAGAGTTACGTTCAATGTTCATACCTTCTGTCGCTACTGTCGAACAAGAGCGCATTAACTTTCCGTCAACTTCTACAATACAAGTGTCACATGTTTGAATAGGATCTACTTCTGGCACGTAACAAATTTGCGGATGTTCAATCCCGTTCTCGTTCATAACACCCAATATCGTTGAACCGGGCTCCGCTGTATACTTTTTTCCGTCAATTGTAATATGAACCATGTTGTTATTCATGGTCTTTCCCCCTTTTTGAGAATAAAAAAAACTCCACCACGAAAATATACGCACCACATTTCGGCACGTTATTATCATGGTGGAGTAGTTTATTAGCACATCTTGCTAAAATACCAATCCATTTATTCATAAATAAAACGATAGATTCATAACAGGTCATATCACGATTCCATCTTTAACACTATAATTATAGCGTTAAAGTTAAAAATATACAATATAAAATTTAAACTACGCATATGTCAGCTTGGAACTATCCATAATAACCCATATAAAGTGAAACTTTAATCAGCCCTCACCAATCGGGATAAAACATAACAAGGAGTAAGCAAACAAATGGGGTCTTTTAATAAATGGATTCGTGGTGAAAAATCTTTTTCTACCCAAGAGCAAGCTGATCACACATTAAATAAATTTATCTCTTCTTCCCTTTCCCTTAATTTAAAGCACTTGTCCAAACTGTTTAGCGGTATTCCAGAATTAATAACACGCACTTTTCCATTAAAAAACGGACAGGAAGCTGCACTTATATATATGGAAGGACTTGTAGACAAAACTGTTATTAACGTAAACATCCTTCGTCCTCTCTTATTTAAAGAGTGGACTGAAGACGATTTTTGGGAAGCCTCTGTTTCTATCGGAAATATTAAAAAAGTTCAACAGTGGACAGACATTGAACAATCTCTTTTACACGGCAAAAGTATTTTATTTATAAACGGGCAATTATCCGCTTTAGAGCTTGATACGCAAGCGGCACCAAAAAGGAGCATTGAAGAGCCTACAACAGAGAGCTCCATAAAAAGCTCACACGAAGGATTTAATGAAGTAGCGAGCGACAGCCTTGCACTTATTCGTCGATATATTCCAAATCGCGAATTGAAAGTAAAGGAATTCACTGTTGGTGAACGAGCTACTTCAAAAGTTTTTTTGCTGTACTTAGCAGACATTGCAAACGAAGATGTTGTACAAGAGATGGCCTGCCGCATCGAATCAATCAAAGTAGATGCCATTCTTACTACCGGAGAATTAGAAGGATTTGTTGAAGATAATTCCTATACTCTCTTTCCGCAATTATCAATAACTGAACGCCCTGACACAACAGCACATCATATTTTAGACGGGCGAATTGCTGTTGTTGTAGATCGTTCACCAGGCGTATTAATGACCAATGACTTTTTCAGCTTTTTTTCAGACGATAGATGATTACAGCTTCAGACCAATGATTCCATCTTTTATACGATTACTTCGTTTCACTGGATTATTTATTGCAATTTTTGCTCCTGCTCTTTATATTGCTATGATTTCCTTTCATTATGAAGTGATTCCACTTAAATTATTGTTAACGATTGGAGAATCTCGAGCTAAAATTCCTTTTCCTCCTATATTAGAAGCACTTTTGATGGAATTAGTACTTGAAATGCTCCGCGAAGCTGCAGTTCGGCTTCCTGGACCCGTTGGACAAACCATCGGCGTCGTAGGAGGGATTGTTATTGGACAAGCTGCAGTTCAAGCAGGAATAGTAAGTAATGTCATGGTTATCGTCGTATCTATTACTGCAGTCGCTTCTTTCATCATCCCTAACCTAGAAATGTCTGCAGGAATTCGCCTTCTTCGATTCCCAATGATGATAATTGCCTCTTTATTTGGTGTCATTGGCATTATGGTTGGGATGGCAATCATTATTATTCATATACTTTCCATGGAATCTCTCGGTGTTCCTTATGGTAGTCCGTTTTCTCCGTTATTTGCTTCGGATTTAAAAGATATTCTTATACGTTTACCATGGAAAATAATGAAGAAACGCCCACTATCCCTTAACTTAAAACAAGAGAATCGACAAAGCGATATAGAAGGAACGGAGGAAGATAAGTGACAAAGCGTGCAAAGAGGGAGATTAGTTTATTTCAATACATCTTAACGATTAGTGGTGTTCAAGTAGGATTCGGTGTCCTTACACTTCCACGTGAAGTTGCACAAGGGGCGAATACAGATGGCTGGATGTCTATTATTATTGGATGCGCTATCACTACTTTAGTCAGTCTGTCTATTGTAAAAATCATGGAAAAGCATCCTGGATATACTTTACTCGATGTGCTAACTCGTTATCTTGGGAAGTGGCTAGGAAGAGCAGGAATGATTTTTTGGATTTTATATGCTGTCCTTGCAGCTATTTCCTTAATTTTTTCCCTCTTATACGTTATTCACATTTGGATTTTACCTAGAACTCCAATGTTTTTAATTATGATTTTACTATCTATTCCCATGCTTATGCTCGCATGTAAAGGCGTTCTTATTATAAGTCGCTACGCTGTTTTCACTGTGTTTTTCACACTGTGGATGCCTTTGCTATTGTTTATCCCTCTTAAAGACGGGCATTGGATATACCTTCTCCCTCTTCTTAAAGAGGGCTGGATACCAGTTTTAAACACCGTAAAATCAACTATTATTGCATTTCTTGGATTTGAGTTTGCATTTATCCTTTATCCGTATTTGAATAACAAATCCTCTGCCAAAAAAGGGATTGTTATCGCAAATTTAATTACACTATTTCTCTATCTTCAAGTCACGTTCGTTTCTTTCGTTTATTTTAGTCCAGATGGTATAACAAAGTTTTTATGGCCCACCCTTTCTCTTGTTACACCATTTCACTTTTCATTTCTTGAGCGGTTTGAAATTATCTTTTTATCTTTTTATCTCTTCATTATTTTTGATTCTTGCATTCCTTACATATTTACTGCTTCAGATGGAATTAATCAATTACTTAACAAAAAAGGGAGTTCCTTACCTATTTGGTTTTTATTATTCGGGTGTATTGTTGTCTTATTCTTTTATATCCCTTCCTCTTACCAAATAAGTGCTTTGCGAGACTTTTGGGGAACTGCCAGTTATTTTATCGTTTTTCTATTTCCAGTCGTATTTCTCTTATACATGACACTTTATCAGCATTGGAAAAGGAGAAGAGTTTAAATGAGGCGCTTTATTCATTTCACTATACTTTACTTTCTCATAACCTTTTTAACAGGCTGTGGAGATCGACTCGACTTAGAAAAACAATCGATTTCATTAATTTACGGCTTTGACGCAAAAGCAAAAGGAAAATTAATTGTGTACCACGTAAATCCTATTTTTAATGAAGACGTAGAAAAAAAGTACGAAACACATGAAGCGAAAGTACGTACACCTCGAGAAGCAAAAGCAACGTTTAATAGTTCAAGTGGCGGTTTAGTATCTACAGAAAAGTTACAGCTCATTTTATTTAGCACAAATTTTTTAAAACAAGAAGGGGCTATGCCTTACCTTGATGTTTGGTATCGTGATCCTAAAAACACTGGAAACATGCGTATGGTTGCAGTAGACGGTCCAATTTCTTCAGTTATATATAATAACTTTAAAGACAAGCCTGCCCTTCCCGAGTATTTAACAGATTTAATTAATACGAACAAACTGTACAATCGGACCGTTTTTACAACATTCCATGAATTTCACAGGCAAACGTTTAATAAAGGTATAACACCTGCTATTTCAGAAATAAAAAAAGGTAAAAAAGATGTTATCGTTACCGGTTCCGCGCTATTAACTTCTCGCGGAATTTATAAAATGTCATTAAATCGTTATGAAAGCGCCCTTCTTCTTTTGTTACAAAAGAAAGCGAATACACCGGTTTCGCTTACATTGAAAATCCCTTCTACTTCAGTTGAAAGTAATAGTGATTTAAAAGATACCGATGGCGGCGATTTCGTAACAATAAATGTTCTTAGCATGAATCGTGATATCCATACAGACTATAGCGATAACCGCTTCAAATTTAATGTTAAAATGAATTTAAAAATCGCTGTATCTGAACTTACATTCAATATGGATATAGACAAAGATAGAAAGAAATTAACTTCTCTTATTACAAAACAACTAAACAAAGATTTGAACGATTTAATCCACAACATTCAAAAACAGCAGCTTGATCCATTCGGATTTGGTGATTATGCGAGAGCGTTTCAATATGAAAAATGGAAAAGAGTTGAAGACGATTGGCCGAGTGCCTTTTCAAAAGCTAACGTAAAAGTAGCACCTACTATTAAAATTTTAGAAAATGGGATTATTAAATAGCAAAAACACGCTACTTGTTCTTATACGTTTAAAGAACAAGTAGCGTGTTATCATCTTTATTTTGAAGCTTCTTATACAGTTACACTTCTGTTTCTGGTTCTTCGTTTTCCACTTCTTCCAATCTTTGCTGCTCTGCAAGCTCAGCTGAAATCATTCCATAATAAATTTCTGGATACAATCCGAATATTTGATATACACTTCCTAAAAACGGCATCGGAATCCCTCTTTTCTAAAGTTGTATTGCCACTTTTAAGGATTCCCTTTTCATTCATTATACATTCGTTTTTGGCGTTTCTTCTTCATCATGAACGCTTAATAAATTTTGCCACTTTTTATAAGGAGCACTATTTGGATCTACATATCCTTTCGCGTACGAACGATCCCACAATTGTTTAATAAACATCTCTTTCTCTTTCTTGGCAACCATATCAGCACCTGTACCGTAATAGTTTTGGAAATATAACTCAATTTCATCAAGGAACAGCCTTAATAATTCATCAGAAGTTTCTTCTAACGTTGGATCATATTTCGCTTCACGGTCATACATTAAAATCATATCTAAAATATTATGGACATGCTCTTTACGTAGCCATCTAATATCTTGAGCACCTAATACAAATGGATGCGTATATAAATGTCCACCTTGTATCATCGCCTTTTCTTGTTCTTCTTCAAATCTGGACAAAATGTTTTCATAAATAAATGGGTTATGAAGCAATGCTCTGTGTAATTTATAACTTTCACTTGAAATATTTTTACCCATCGACTGAATTAAGAAGCTACGTCCAACACCGTTATATTGATACACGAACTGACCATCAACAGCAACTAAACTTATCCAGCGATACATATACGCGTATAGAAGAGCTCGATTACATTTATCATAATCTAACTTCGTTTGCGTTGCATTTAAGTCTGGCATGAATGCTGGTAAGTGCCAATACTTATCTAAATGCGGTGTTAAACTAGATTTTTTACTATTCAACTTGTTTACACGGCGATAGTACGACTGAAAATAATCACCTTTATCATTCATAAATCCATTTGCAATATGTCCAGACGAAAGCTTAGGAAAGTCTTGTAGTGATAAACCGTAATGTGCACGATAACAAATGACTTCAAATGGCGAGAAAGCTTCATTTACTGTATCTTTTTCTTTAAACATTTCTTGCATTAACTCCTCTTGCAGTTCTTTCTTTAAAGATGGATGTATGCCCCAATATTGTAATTCCCTATGATGAGAAACTTTCGGCACGAATGGACTTGCTAAATGGAACAAGTCTTCAATTTTTTCACGAACATATTCATCACGATCACGATTCTTATAATCCGCTTCTTTTCGTAATGCCTCAACGATATTCAGCTCTAATTTATCGCGATAGCGTATTTGTAATTCATCATAGCAATAACTTAGTATGTGCTCACGATAAAAGTCTTCTACCTTTTTCGATTGAATCTCTTCTGTTTTCGCATCCCGGCAATATTCCCCGTATAAGCTCATATAAATTTCTGCTGATATATCTTTCGGTAATACACCTAAATTTAAATGTTGTTGCATATCTTGCCATATCTTTTCTTGTAACTTCTCTTCCGCTAATACGTATACATTCGTTGGGTTTGTTTTCCCTTCAAATTCTTTGCTTCGTTTTTGAATTTCGAACAATAAATTTTCACGTGTTTCATGTAAATTATCAAAAAACCTTTCCCAATATTGAATCATTTTATTAACTGCTTGATATAGCGATTGATAAACGAGTTCTAATAGCATTTCTTTACGGTATTCGTTTAATTTGTGTACGTACTGCGTTACAATATCTTCAAATTCCTTTTTAAATAAACGCTGCTGGTTATTAATCATTTTTCCGAACCAACCTTGTTGTTGCGCAATTTCTACTCGGCGTACAGCTGTTACCGTTCCATCAATGTTACTCACATTAAATTTCTTATCGTAGTTTTGAATTAAATTACGCTTTTGTTCATTATTTTCATGTAGTCGATTCATTTTTTCCACTAACTGCTTTCGAATTTCATACAACATAAAACGAGCTGCTACTGGATGAACTGGATCTGTTTTCTTTAAAAACCATGTATTTAATTGATATGACTGGCCTTCAGAACCACTCGGTGAAAAACGGTCTGATTCAATCATGTCATATAAAAGTGTCGTTACATGTTCATGTACACGGCTCGGAATCGCATACGCATATAAACGAACCGCATGATCGACCCTTGCTACTTCACCTTTCATTTGTTCCATCATTTTCAGTTTCGCAGCCGAAATTTTACACTCATGCTGCAGACGATTTAATTCCTCGTCTTTTTGTACCGTACGCTGTACATAGCTTTCTACAGCTTCTAAAAACAGTTTAGATTTCGCAACACCAACCTTACCGCCTTCTGCTCCTTCACGCGTTTCATTGTACATTTGTCTATAGAAAATATGAGCCTGCTCTGGACGAGTAGCAAGATGTTCTAAATCTTCTAAATAACTTTTCCCGCGCTCTGGCTTTTCACGCTGCATACCACGTTTTACATCTTGGTCATATCTATGCTTCTTCTCTTGAAACAATTGATCTAAATGAAGCCACGATTCATCTAAACCTTGCACGGCCCATTTTAAAGCACAATATTTTAACACATGCTCATATGGATAAATAATCTTTGCCGTTCCTGCTCCGCAATATCGCCCTTTCCCACTTGATTCTGCTAATTGCTGAATTTGATTATCTTCCTGTGCAAAATGATTTGCGGACATCGGACTAAATAACTGTAAATAAATCGTATTTGCCATTTGCTCCATATAATCTGATAAATTGTGCAGATGGTGTCCATGTAAATTTTCGTAATCATATAAGAAACAATAATTGTACGGTAAATGATGTTGTTTAATTGTATGATTCGTTCTTCCGTCTTCATCTACTTGATCCGGTCGATACTCTAATTCAATCGTAACCCCGCCGCGTTTTGATAACTCTCCAGTAGAACCGAGCGTAATGGCATGTAATTCTTTTAACGAGGCATAGCCATTTGCTTGCACCGTTTCAAACTCTTTCGCACTAACCGTTCTCGTCTTCACTAACACATCCGGCATTAGAAATGCACCGCGTATTAAAATGTTGTGATGCTGCAGTTTTTTCCGAAGCATTTCACGTAAATATAATGCAATTTGTAGAAACATTCCTGAACCTGTTCCGCCCGCTAGTGATGTTACGATAATGACACGCACTCCATATTCTGTTTGATCGCTCGTAACTGGAAAAATCTTCTCAATTTCTTGCCAAAAGGACGTGAGTTTATCTTCTTTCATCGCAGCACGTAACGCTAAACGGGAAATAACGCGTAACTGTCCTGCCCCTTCTGTCAGTGGTTTATCAAGTATAGTCGGGTCCATCGGAAACCATTCTGGAATCGTTGGATCTCCTGCAATATACTCCCTAGGCGTTTTGCTCGAACTCGTTTGCGTCTTAAACTTTCGAATATGATCAAATTTACTCAATGTATTCACATCTGTATCAAATACGTGCATTGCTACCTTTTTTCGACGCTCCTCAGGCAGTCTTTCATATATTTGATGTGTCACAGTACTACCGATTCCACCTAAACCAATTAATATCGTTGGAACTTGTAACGTCACGTGAACCACCTTCCTATTCTTGCTTGTTTGAAAAGAGGAGGGAAAGATAACATTCTCCTCTTCTCCCCACCTACTATTCACACTCGTATTTGTAAATCTCCTTACCATATCCTCTATCAATTACTAAAAGTTCATTTGGATATAGTGTCTTATGTTCCATTCCAACCTCATCCTCTGTTATAAACATCCCATCAATAATCATTCCTACTACTTGTGACTCTTTCGCTACAAATATCGATTTTGATCCTTTCTTCGCTATAAACGTAACGGATTGCACAGTCTTTCTTTCTGCCCTAAACGGAATACCAAAATAATGCTTCCACCATTTATTTTTCAGTAATTCTGGCTCAGATTGATATAACCAATCTTTCGCTACCTCTTGATCCCATTCGTAATACAATAGTGCTTTACGATGAAATCTCGGACGGACAATCCATCCTAAAACGATTATTCCTACTATTAACAGTAATAAAGTGATAGGAATAACAAACTTAAAAATAAGCGCATACTTTTCATAAAACGGTGCATCTTGAATGTGGAGTTTTATGTTTTTCTTTACTTCTTGTAACTTTGAATCCTGCACTACGATGGTAGCTTCTACGGTGCCGGTATCTGTAAAATTGAACGTGTCGGAGTAATGAGGTCGAGGATAAATATAAATTTGATTACCATGTTGTTTTATTTCATAGTTGATGGATTGTTTAGATGTGACACCAGTAGATTTTAATAGTTTTTTTACAGCCTCTTCTGTCATCGGCTTATCATCTAACTGTGGTTGTATAATAAATGGTTTACTACTCTCTAAATTCGTTACTTTTTCTTCATAATCTTTCGTGACAGTTCGAAGAGATAATGCAGGCTTTTTCGTTGTTTCGATTTTAAATTCTTTCGTCTGTCTGTAAAACCCCTTTATGTTCATATGAACTTTCCCACGTACTAATCCTTTAGTAAGCTTAGTTTCGTAATAAAACACATGTCTTTTATCGTCCCACTTCATCGCATATTGCTTTCCATCTATTTCTACTTCTGCCTGGAAGTAAGAAGACTGAACGGGCAACTCAGTAGGCTTTGCTTCAATAACAGCTGTCACACCTTCATACATTTCCTCAACATTTTTTCGATCCTTATCTTCTTTGTCATAAGTAGAAACAGTATAATTAAGCGCCGGTTCGACTAGTACTTGTAACCCTTCTTTCTCAATATCTCGATCCACTTCTATCGTATACGTTCCTGGTTTAATAACTTCTTCATTTTCCGTACTGATATGAACTATATTTCCGAACAATTTCGCTTCACCTGGTGCATGTATGGAAAAAGAAGATTGTAATTGTAATGGTTTAGAAATTTGTGTGACCTGATAATTAGACAAAGAAGGCGATTGTCGCACAAGCGTCATACGTTTTAACGGAAATGGTGTTGTAATCTCTACTTTCTTCCCTACTACTTTCGTTTTTACAATCGATTCAACAGAGGAGAACGGATCACGATTTGCCACTAATGCTGCCACTTGATTGACGCTTTTTACAATACCATCCTCTCCACTAGATGGCATCGTAACTCCATTTATCTCTTTTTTCCATATTTCTTTAAACGTATTTAGTTGTGCCTTTTCTTGCTGTCCTAAATCCTCTTCCATCGTAATTAAAATTGGATGTAACGATATCTTTTTTGCATCCATTTCTTTCTTAAACTGTGCTAACTTTTGTGTAATTTGTTCTTTTCCGCCAATCTTATCTTTCTCTAAATCATTAAATGCCCCGTCAGTTAAGACAATAAGCCAAAATTCACGTTTCCCATCTATATCTGCTTCCTTTTTTATAGATTGCATCGCCGTTTCTACTGCGCTAAACGGAGTATTTAAATACGTTTTCCACGCTCCAATTCCCTCAATTTCCGTTTGTCTCTTATCCTTCGTTAACGAAATGTTTAATGGATCATTCGGCTTGCTCATTGGAACGTAAGAAAATTTATCTTTTTCATCTAATAGCGCAACTAAACTTTGCAAAGCATAATTGGCATATTTCCAGCGATCGTTATTTCTCATGCTGCCCGAATCATCATATACAAGTGAAACGACCCTTTCCTTTGCCTCCTCTCCTTTTGCAAAAGTCCAAAAAGGATGTAACCATATAAATAGAAACAACATGAATGTGGCACAAATTCGAATTTTCATGATGAGGCTTCGCCACCTTTGTAGACAAATTCCTATGTTTAAATTTATGAGAGGATACAAGATATATGACTTGTATTTTAGGACAACGAACACAGCATAACTTTATTATGTAAACAGTTATAAAAGCTGAATATGATTCCTTCTAGCGTTTTCTATCCGATACTATAAGTAAAAAAGCCTGTTTAAGCTCTACACTTAATACAGACTTTTCCTACTTTTTATTTTAAAAACACATAACAAAAAGTTTGATTTTTGAATTAACACATCACTTCTATTGTAAATCCACCAGGTGCTTCCACATAAAACGTATACGCATGTGCACGTTTAGGAGCCTCAACCAAAAATCCATCTTCCTTCAATCTTTGATTTATCTTATCTACTTGCTCTTCACTTTCTTGTGGAAATCCTACATGAAATGTTTTTGGATAATGTACGTCTTTCCCTTTCATTAACGTTAATATAAATCCATCATTATCACGCATAACTGCAAAGCCATTTCCCCTTGTTCCGCTACAAGTTAAGCCAAAATACTTTTCTAAAAACTCTCTAGCTGCTGTTACATCTGTAACTGTTAAATTAAGATGTTTAATTCCCAATCCTTCACCTTCTTTCTTAATTTTCTAATATTTTATCATATAAAGTGAAACTTGAATCAGTGGGAGTTTTGTTCATTTCCCACTGATTATTAGCCCTCACCAATCGGGCTTTTACGGGCAGTTAATCCTCTACCTAACTTCTTTGCTTCCGCTGAATTTTGAGGTGAGGGGCTTACTGCCCACAAATAGCGGGACAATTAAAAAACACGCCTTTCACAGCGTGTTTCATTTCTTCACATACACTTCAACAATTGGATTATCTTTATGATCCGCATGCAAACGTATATTCTCTTCACTTGTACTATAAATACTAGCTAATAACATAATCGTTAGCACATTAGGAGTTTTTGCATCGCTCCCGTATTTCCTTTCCAGTGCTTCCTTATATTCAAAATCCAAATCCCCTTGCACATATGTATACACTTCAAAACCGTCTTCTAAATTGCAAACTACTGTATCAATAATATCTGCCCCTACTTGTTTCTTCATTTCCTCTCGCAATGCTTCAATAAACTCTTCCCATGATACTTCGTATGTCTGAAACTGATCTGTAGATTTCATGCCTTTTCCTCCTTATATATCCTCTTCCTATATTTCCCCTTTCCTATAACAATTATGATAGATAGGGCATTCGTACAAGCCGCACTTGTCCCCTTTACATATCGTATTACTGTAATGCGGAAGGAGAAGAAACATGCATAGACAAAAATGTTATGATACGTGCCGACGTTATTTCGGTAAAGTTGTTCGAATTGAAGACATTGATGGTCGTATTCATTTAGGTAAAATAATCGATGTGACAAAAGATTCCGTATGGATTGAGCCCATGCAACAGCATTCATCTTTTGATACAGGATTCGGATACTATGACGCATATGCAAACGGTGGCTGTGACCTTTGCGGTGGCCTTAGTAGATGTGACAGCTGTGGATTCGGTTGCGGCGGTGGATTCAGTGGTTGCGGTTGTGGTGGTCGAGGTTGTGGTAATTGTGATGGCGGCGGTTGTGGCTGGGGCGGCGGTTGCGGCTGGGGTGTTGAACTCGGATTTGGTTTTATCTTCGGAATTACATTAGCTGCATTATTTTTCATTTAATATAAGTAAAGAGTTGACTATTTTTAGCCAACTCTTTTTCTTCATTTTTCACATATAAAAATACGATGCCCTAAAATGTGTTGGTACATAAGCCTTATATTTTCATGTTGCACCCATGCCTCATATAACTCATTCGGAATAAATTGTGATACATTCCATTCCGGCTCTTCTATATAAGCAGTGATTGTTTCTGCAATTGTACCACCGCCAGCAATAGTAACCCGCTTAAAATTTGCTTTCTGAAATAATTGTACCCACTCACTCTCAGTTAATAGCTCTTTCATCCCGTATAATTGAGCGATTTTCTCTTCCTCACCCTTACCAATATGCCTATCAATAATCATTTCAATGACAACAAGCTTACCGTCTTTCTGTAGTACACGATAGCACTCCGAAATAACCCTTTCTTTCTCTGTAAAAGCAAGTATCGATTCTCCGAGTACCAATTCAAATGAGTTATTCAAACACGGTAAATTCTCTACATTTTCTTCAATTAATTGTATATCTAATCCTTCAAACGACCATCTATCTTTCGCCTTTTGAATCATAATTTCATTCTTTTCCACCGCTGTTACTTTATATCCAAAATTTTTTGCCATATATGCTGCGGTTTTTCCCGTGCCGCAACCTATCTCAAGAACATTCGCTCCATGTCTAAAAGGAAGTTGGGCTAACAGTTGTTTTGTTAACGTAAAACCACCAGGATGAGCACTCCCTATTCCGTAATAAGCCAGGAAATCGATGTAAGTATTTCGTTCCATAAAATTCTCCTTTAAATTTTCTATAATACATATATTCACCCATCAATAAATAGTGCACATAAAAAAGCATTTCCAAGTGCAATACCGCAACTTGAAAATGCTCTTATCTTTTTTATTTCTCTTCTACATACGCCCATTTGAAACTATATTCCGGACTAATATTATGTTTCACGATTCCCTTTATATTTGGTTTCATTACATATGATCTAGCATTTTGATATAATGGTACAAGCGCTACATCGTCTTCAAGTAATATTTTTTCAGCCTTCCCTAACTCTGTCCAACGTTTTTTTGCATCAGCCATCCATTCTGTCTTACTTTTATTAATAATGTCATCATATTTTGAATTTGAGTAGCTCATCTGGTTTTGCGAATTTTTTGTTTCAAACATATCAAGATATGTCATTGGATCCGCATAATCTGGATTCCAGCCACCATATGAAAAATCATAATCTTGGTCTGATTCTAATTTTAGTTTTTGCTTAAATGGTTGCAGTTTAATATTTACTGTCACGCCTTTTAGGTTTTTTTCAACTTGATCTTTTACATACTCCCCAACTTTTTTCGCATTACCAGTATCATAATTTAATAACTCTATCGTCACTTGATCTTTTCCTAGTTCTTTTTTCGCTTCTTCCCAGGCTGCCGCTGCCTTTTTGGAGTCTTGTTTTAAACCATTCTTGAACGTTTCTGCAAAATCTTTACCGTCTGGTCCACTCGCTAAACCTTTTGGTACTAAGTAATCCACTGGTTTTGAACCATCATTTAAAATAACATTCGTTAAAGCTTTCTTATCAATAGATAATGCAATTGCTTCACGTAGTTTTTTGCTCTTTAATGGTGTATCTTGCCCACCACGTTTTTGATTTAAACGTAAGTAAAACGTACTTGTTTCCGAATATGCGCCAAACTCTTCTTTATTATTTCTATACTTATCAACAAATTCACCTGATAGAAGCGCGAAGTCAATTGCACCTGTATCATATAAATTCACTCGAGTAGCCCCTTCTTTTACTACACTATAGTTAATTTCATCTAATTTTACAGTCTTTTTGTCCCAATACTGATCATTTTTCTTTAATTTCCAGCCTTGCTCATGTTTCCAATCAGTAAGCACAAATGGACCATTATAAAGCGTTGTATCAGACTCTAAACCAAATTTATTTCCTTTTTCCTTTACAAACTTTTCATTTAATGGATAGTATGAAGCAAATGCCATTAAGTTCAAGAAATATGGTACAGGTCTTTCTAGTTCTACTTCAAGCGTATAATCATCTACCGCTTTTACACCTAATGTCGAAACTTCTGCTTTTCCTTGATTTATCGCTTCTGCATTTTTAAGATAGTATGCAATAAATGCATACTCAGCAGCTGTTTTTGGATCTACTAGACGTTGCCATGCAAATACGAAATCTTTCGCTGTTACAGGATCACCGTTTGACCATTTTGCATCTTTCCGTAATTTAAATGTATATTTTTTACCATCCTCGCTTTTTGTGCTAGATTCCGCTACAGCTGGGATTGGCTTATTATCTTTATCAAGGCGATATAAACCTTCCATTGTATTCCCTAAAATTTGTGAACCAAGTGTATCTGTATTTTTGGAAGTATCCATTGTCGGAATTTCATTCGTTTCTGTACGATTTAACACTTGCTTTGCCGCATATTTAATATCAGATTTCTTCTCTTCCCCACCATTATTAGACGTTGTAGTCGTTTTTTTCTCCCCACCAGAAGATCCAGAACATGCTGTTAAAGCCATACTCATCGCTAAAACTGGCGCTACAACCGCCGTAAACTTTTTCATCTTTTTCTTCATTTTTGTACCCTCCCCAATTTATATGTACGAAACTAACTTTGAGAGATTTCTTTCGTTTTATTTTTCGGAAAATTATTACTAATTATCGTTCTACTAATTTCTTCTAATTTGTAAAGTTTTTTGATAATATTAAGAATAATCACTCTAACAACTATAATAACTATTACTATACGAATTCTCCCACATCTACTATATGTAAGTACCACTTTTCTTATTCTTCTCTATTTATTTAAATTTAATTGAATAGTAAAAGAGCGTTTAAAAATAAATACTATATTTTTTAAACGCTCTTTTTCTTATTTCTCTTCCGTTACATACGCCCACTTAAAGCTATATTCTGGACTGATGTTATGTTTCACAATTCCTTTTACATTTGGTTTCATTACATATGCTCTTCCTGTTTGATATAAAGGAACTAATCCTGCATCTTCTTCAAGTAATAATTTTTCTGCTTTCCCTAACGTTTCCCAACGCTTCTTCGCATCACCCATTAATTCATTACCTGCTTTTTGTACCATTTCGTCGTATTTTGCATTTGAATAACTCATTTGGTTATATGGACTCTTCGATTCAAACATATCAATAAATGTCATTGGATCCGCATAGTCTGGACTCCAACCTGCATAAGAGATTTCATAATCTTGTGCAGTCTCTAATTTTAATTTTTGCTTGAATGGCTGAATTTTCGTATTAATCGTTACACCTTTTAAATTTTTCTCAATTTGATCTTTAACATAATCAGCAATCTTTTTCGCAGTTCCATCATCATAGCTTAGTAATTCAATTGTAACTTGATCTTTTCCAAGCTCTTTTTTCGCTTCTTCCCACGCTGCTGCTCCTTTTTTCGGATTATATTTCAGACCATTTTTAAATGTATCTTGATAATCTTTACCATCTGGTCCTGTCGCAAGCCCTTTTGGAACCAATTGGTCTGTTGCTTTTGATCCATTATTTAGAATTACATTTGCCAATCCTTTTTTATCAACTGATAATGCAATTGCTTCACGAAGCTTTTTGCTCTTTAACGGTGTATCTTGTCCGTTACGCTTTTGATTTAAACGTAAGAAGAATGTACTTGCTTCTGAATACTCACCGTACTCATCTTTGTTCGATTTATATTTATCTACGAATTCTCCTGATAGTAGTGTGAAATCAATTGATCCTGTATCATATAAGTTTACTTTCGTCGCAACTTCTTTTACTACACTATAGTTAATTTCTTCTAATTTTACAGTCTTATTATCCCAATACTTATCATTTTTCTTTAGCTGCCATCCTTGTTCATGTTTCCATGAAGACATAACGAACGGCCCGTTATACAACGTTGTATCTGCTTCTAAACCGTACTTATCACCTTTTTCTTTTACAAACTTCTCATTTAACGGGTAGTATGATGGGAATGCTACTAAGTTTAAGAAATACGGTACTGGCTTTTCTAATTCTACTTCTAGCGTATAATCATCTACCGCTTTTGCTCCTAAATCTGTTAGAGGTTTTTCACCTTTATTAATTGCTTCTGCATTTTTAATATAGTAAGCAATAAACGCATATTCTGCTGCTGTATTTTTATCCAGTAAGCGCTGCCATGCATATACGAAATCTTTCGCTGTTACTGGATCACCATTTGACCATTTTGCATCTTTCCGTAATTTAAATGTATATTTTTTGCCATCCTCGCTCTTCGTACTAGATTCCGCTGCAGCTGGGATTGGCTTATTATCTTTATCAAGACGATATAATCCTTCCATCGTATTTCCTAAAATTTGTGCCCCTAACGTATCAGTAGATTTAGAAGTATCCATCGTCGGAATTTCTTGGTTTTCTGTACGATTTAACACTTGCTTCGCTGCGTATTTAATTTCGGATTTTTTCTCGTCCCCACCACCACTAGACGTCGTAGTTGTTTTCTTCTCCCCACCAGATCCAGAACACGCTGTTAACGCCATACTCATTGCTAAAACTGGCGCTATAACTGCCGTGAACTTTTTCATCTTTTTCTTCATTTTTATACCCTCCCCAATTATATGTACGAAACTCATTTTGAGAGATTTTCTAATAACTAGTTATCAGAAAATTCTTATTAATTAATATTCTACTAATTTTTCTGGTTTTGTAAAGTTGTTTTTAAAATATTCTAAAAATTATTTTTTTGTAATAGTAAAAGACATTTTTCACAGTTGTTACTATACAAATTATCTATATCTATCGGTTCATTTACATTTAATCTCATAATAAAAGAGCATTCCAAAAGTCAATAGTCTACTTTTGGAATGCCCTATCATTTTATCTTTCTATTGTGAACAATGAGATTCACACTACAAAATAAGCTAAGAAACTTATATTTATAGTATCACTGTTTAAAATTATTTCCCATCAGTGATATATGTCCATTTGAAGCTATACTCCGGACTAATGTTATGGTGAACGATGCCCTTCACATTTTGTTTTTGAACGTATGCATCACCACGTTGGTATAAAGGCACAATTGCTACATCTTTCTCAAGAAGTAATTTCTCAGCTTTCCCTAGCTCTTCCCAACGTTTCTTCGCGTCACCCATTAATTCTCCACCAGCTTTTTTGATCATATCATCATACTTCGGATCAGAGAAACTCATTTGGTTATGAGAATGCTTAGACTCAAACATATCTAAGAATGTCATTGGATCCGCATAATCTGGATTCCAACCGCCATATGAAATATCATAATCTTGCTCTGTTTCTAATTTCAGTTTTTGCTTGAACGGTTGAAGTTTAATATTGACTGTTACACCTTTTAAATTCTTCTCGATTTGATCTTTAACATATTCTCCAACCTTTTTCGCATTACCAGTGTCATAGTTTAATAACTCAATTGTAACTTGGTCTTTTCCAAGCTCTTTTTTCGCTTCTTCCCATGCAGCTGCTGCTTTTTTCGCATCTGGTTTAATACCATTTTTAAATGTTTCTTGGAAGTCTTTACCGTCTGGTCCAGTTGCTAATCCTTTTGGTACTAAGAAGTCCGCAGGTTTAGATCCATCATTTAAAATAACATTTGCTAAATTCTTTTTATCGATTGAAAGCGCGATTGCTTCACGTAACTTTTGACTCTTTAATGGTGTATCTTGTCCGCCACGTTTTTGGTTCATACGAATAAAGTAAGTACTTACTTGTGAATAAGTCCCAAACTCTTCCTTATTATTTCTATATTTATCAACGAATTCTCCTGATAGAAGTGCAAAATCAATTGCATTTGTATCATATAAATTTACTCTTGTAGCTACTTCTTTTACTACACTATAGTTAATTTCATCTAGTTTTACAGTCTTTTTATCCCAATATTGATCGTTTTTCTTCAGTTTCCAGCCTTGTTCATGTTTCCAATCAGTAAGTACGAATGGTCCGTTATATACTGTTGTATCAGACTCTAAACCGTATTTATCCCCTTTTTCTTTTACGAATTTCTCATTTAACGGATAGTACGATGGGAATGCTACTAAGTTTAAGAAGTATGGTACTGCTTGTTCTAATTCAACTTCTAAAGTAAGGTCGTCTACTGCCTTTACTCCTAGTTCCGTTACAGGTTTTTCCCCTTTATTAACCGCTTCTGCATTTTTAATTGGGAATGCGATAAATGCATACTCAGCAGCTGTTTTTGGATCTAATAGACGTTGCCATGCAAATACGAAATCTTTCGCTGTTACAGGATCACCATTTGACCATTTTGCATCTTTACGTAATTTGAATGTATATTTTTTACCATCCTCACTCTTCGTGCTTGATTCTGCCGCAGCTGGGATTGGTTTGTTATCTTTATCTAATCGATATAAACCTTCCATCGTGTTCCCTAAAATTTGAGAACCTAATGTATCTGTATTTTTAGAAGTATCCATTGTTGGAATCTCATTTGTTTCAGTACGATTTAGTACTTGTTTCGCCGCTAATTTTTCTTCTGATTTGCTATCTCCACCTGAGCTAGAATTTGTGCTTGTCTTCTTATCTCCACCTGATGTAGAACATGCTGTTAATGCCATACTCATTGCTAAAACTGGTGCTACAACTGCTGTTAGTTTTTTCATTTTTTTCTTTTTCACTTTCTGTACCCTCCCTAATTCTAAACGCTCTCATTTAAGAATTTTCTGATAATTCTGTTTTTCTTTATATATTTATCAGAAGATTCTTATTAACTATTATTCTACTAATTTTTTGAGTTTTGTAAAGTGTTATTATTGAAAATTTTTAAAAAATTATTTTATTACAGTAATATTCATAAAAATTCCATAATCTTTCGAAACACTATATCTTATTGAATCTTATGTATTGATTTAATAGTCTTTATACCCTTCCACTATAAAACACCTGTAAATTATTGTTAATAAATAATGTATATCGTAACAAACCTCTTTTCTACAAAAATAAAAAAGTCAGCTTTGCTGACTTTTTTATCCGACCATTTTCTCTTTTTTCATTTCCTCTATTACTCTCGTATACTTCTCTTCATCAAATTCATTTTCACTTTTTGCAACAACTACAGTCGCAATACCGTTACCAATTAAATTGACGATAGCACGTGCTTCTGACATGAAACGATCTACACCAAGTAATAGCGCTAACCCTTCTAATGGAATAACATTCATCGCAGATAACGTAGATGCTAATACAATAAACCCTTCACCTGTTACTGCTGCTGCACCTTTAGATGTAACTAATAAAATAGCTATTATCGTTAATTGTTGACCTAGTGAAAGATCGACGTGAAAGACTTGAGCTAAAAATATAGTAGCCATCGATAAATAAATGGTCGTTCCATCTAAATTAAAAGAGTATCCCGTCGGAATGACTAAACCTACTACTGGCTTCGAACATCCGAAGTCTTCCATCTTTGTCATCATTCGCGGCAATACTGATTCTGATGATGATGTCCCGAGAACAATGAGTAATTCTTCTTTAATGTGAGCTAAATATTTCCAAAAACTAAATTTGTACAGTTTACAAATAAAATTTAAAACAATAAAAACAAATAATGCCATTGTCGCATATACACAAATCATTAATTTACCAAGTGGAATAAGTGTACTTAAACCATATTTGCCAATTGTAAACGCCATCCCGCCGAATGCTCCAATCGGTGCTAATTTCATTACAATTGATAAAATGTTAAAAAATACTTTCGATAATCTTTCAAAAAAATCGATTACCGGTTGTCCATTTTTCCCTAACATCGTTAACCCAGCACCGAATAAAATGGAGAAGAACAGCACTTGTAAAATATCACCTTTTGCAAATGCTTCAAACATGTTAGACGGTACAATATGTAAAAAGAAATCCACCCACTTCATTTCTTGCCCGCTTTGTACATATTGCGAAACATCTCCGCCCTTTAGCTTTGAGGGATCTAATCCATCTCCGGGACGTACAACATTCGCTATGATGATACCAATAATTAAAGCCGCAGTTGTAACAATTTCAAAATATAATAATGCCTTACCACCAACACGACCTACCTTTTTCATACTTCCCATACTTGCAATACCAAGCACAATTGTTAAAAAGATAATCGGTGCAATAACCATTTTAATCATATTGATGAACGTTTCACCAATTGGCTTCATCTCTTGTCCAACACTCGGCCAAATAGCTCCTACTGCAATACCACAAATAATGGCCACAATAACTTGAAATGTTAAATTCTTTACGATTCTCATTTTTGATACTCCCCTGCTTCTTTCATTTCTCCCATACTTTTTCAATAATTGCTAATGATATATTCTATGTAATAGCCCCCCTGTTATGTAACTTAAACTACAATTTTATGTTACACTATTATCTTAAATTCGAAAATAGTATATAACATTAATGAATAAAGTACATACTATTAAACATAATAAAAAAGCAGACATTACATCTGCTTTAATTTTCCTCAATCTGTTTTTCACTTAATCCTAAATGTGTTCTAAGCGTATTACTCAAACTCTGCAAATCTTTTTTATTAGGATTATAATAATATACACGTTGCCCATTTGGACCATTAGGTAAGTATAAATCATCACCTGCTAATTGAATTTTTTCAATCGAACAATTTAAACCGTATTTATAAAAAGATAAAATATCATCCATTGCTAAATTTGTTTTAAAATCACCATCAACCGCCTCGACTATTTTTTCTAGCTTCGTAATTGATCCTACACTTTTTAATTTACTTAAAATCGCCTCAATAACAAGTTGTTGGCGCTGTCCTCTCATTGCATCACTATCAATATGGCGAGTTCTTGCTAAGGCAAGTGCTTCTTCCCCTGTTAATTTTTGTAGTCCTTTTTTCAAATGGATCGCGTCAGGTTCATCTTTACTATTTTGCTCCGTAAATTCAACTGGGACATCTACTTCAATCCCATCTAATCCATCAACAATTTTAGTAAATGAATTAAAATTAAACTTTACAAAATAATCAACAGGCACTTGTAATAACTTTTCTACCGCTTCCACTGAAGTTTGCGGCCCTCCATCTTTACCATTTTTAACGAAACCACTTCCATATGCATGCGTTATTTTATCTTTTTTCTTTTCAACCGGAACATATGTGTATGTATCACGTGGTATACTCGTTAATTTCACAGTCTTATCATCTTTATTAAAAGTAGCTAACAGTAGTGCATCTGTATGAAATGCACCATTATACTCCTTTTGTCGTTCTTGATTTTCATCAATTCCCATAATTAAAAGTGAAACATTATTCGTAATCGGTTTTACAGTTTCCTCACGTAAATTTGATTTTTCACCACGTGCTAAATTAACATTTGATTTTTGTACGAGATTAGAAGTTTTCATATATACGTAAGTACCATATCCAAATCCGCAAAATAGTAATATTGCTAACAATACACTTATTATCGTTGTCTTTTTATATTTTCGTTTATTTTTCTGTTCTCTTGAAGAAGAGGTATTCTCCATATCGTTTCCTCCGTTTTCTATTCATCTAATATATTTTTCAATTTTTCATACTTAGCGCTATCCTTTTGAAATGCATTCTCTTTCAACCCTTTGTTTATTTGTATCCATTCAGTCGTAATCGAATATTGAATCATACCTTCGTGGAAACTAAGGAATTTTAGCATAATCCCTGTATTTTTCTCTACAACCATTTCAAATTTCCCTCTTAAATCTTCAGATGTACTTACAGGCATTTCTATATTTATTGTCCCTTCTATTTTGTAGCAATCCAGTCCAAGATACTTCGTTTCTTTATAATTCCAATCTTTATATCGAATTAATAGATCGGCAAATTCGGATTGAATACTATACTTTGCGAATCCCACATATTCATCATCATATCTTTTTTTCTCACCTGATTTTCTCAATAACCTTTCCGTAGGATTTAATTTTAATAGTTCATAGTTTCTTTCTTTCGGGCTCCATTTTGTTTCTTTGTACGTATACTTCTCGTCATCAAACTCTTTTTTCTTACCCTCGTTATATATAATTGTTCGTTTTTTCGCTAGTTTATCTTCTTTCGAAGAGATACCTCTTTGTTGCTCCGTATCAATCGCATATTTGTATGTTGTAGCAATTCTTGAAGAACTAGAATATTCCTCAAATTGTCCTGAAATATTATTAAAATGATCAATGGAATCTAGCATCTTTTCATGAATCTTTTCTTTATCTGGATAATTTGCATTCGCTTTTATTTCCTCTTCGTTTTCGTAATCAGAAAATGCCTTTTTCTTTACATATTCAAACACTCCGCCGTTTTGAGCAAAAATTTGATCAGAAAACTCCGACATAGACACAATTGAAAGTGCTAGAACCGCAGCACTTATAGCCATCATATAAACTCTGTAACCTTTCTTTTTTACCGGGAGATTATGTAGTGTACGATTAATCTTTTCATTTAACTCTGGTGGCACTATAACACTCTCTTCTTTTATTCTCTTTTTTAATTTCTCATCAAATAATTTATCATCAGCCATCCTTTGCACCCCCTATTCCATCTTTAATCGTTTCTGTAGTTGTTCCCTCGCACGTGCCAATCTCGATTTCACTGTTCCTTTTGGTACTTCTAAAAGCTTCGCTATACTCTCTTGATTCATATCTTCATAATAATAAAGCACCGTAACAGCTCTTAACTCTTCATGTAACGATTGAATCGCATTACACAAATCTATATCTTCATACTGATCGCACGCACTCATATTGTAATCATTCTCTTCTGTCACAATTATCTTTTTATACGTTCTAATAATGTTATTACATTCATTCATTAAAATTCGAATCAACCAAGTTTGAAAAAACTCTTCTTTCTTTAATTTTTTTATATTTTCATAGGCTTTTAAAATTGTTGTTTGTATCGCATCCTCTATATTTGTCTCATCACGTAACATAGCCTTTGCAATACGATACATCTTTACTTTTTCTGTATGTATAAGCCTCATAAATGCTTCATGATCACCTTTTTTTGCTAAAGAAACATCGGTTTCTTCTTTTACAATCATTTTATATAAAGGGATTACTTTCACAATTGCTCCTCCTGTTTCATCCTCACTTCAAATTTAACTTTACATGTATTAGACGGATGAGCCTAGAAAAAGGTTCATTTTTTTGAATATTTCCATAAAAAAAGGTAAACATTTTTCATGTTTACCTTTTTTTATACGTAACTCTGAGGAGATATCCATTTGGATCGACAACTTTAAAGCAATTATTTTTTTATAAAACAATAATGACTTTTCTACATCATTTACATATAGCTGCAACTCATTCGTTTCCTCCTCATCAAAAAAAGTCCACTCATATAGTGGACTTTCTACTCTACAACGGTAAATCCCTCTTCTTAAACAATACAATCGCTACTATAAAAATACAAAGCGCTCCCGCAGCTAAACCTATACTTACTGGCCATATATTATACGTTCCTTCCGCAATTTCTTTTGGACGAAACAGTGTAAATAACGATAGACTTTTCATCCACTCTAACTTATCACTTAATTTACCTACCATATTTAGTACAAAAAATAAAATAGTTAAACTTGCTGAGTAGCTAAGTGCTTTTCTTTCATCATTACATATACAAGAAAAGAAAAATGAATAAGCACTAACGACTAAAAATGTGAGCCCTCCGACTATATTTATCTTCAGGAATAATTCTTTATTTAAATTATTATCTTGTAAAAACCATTCCGCACCTACTATGCCCGCTACATACGTAACAACTACAATAATTAGTAGTCCTAATATGAGAACAGAGGCTTGCGTGATTGCAATTTTCACTCTAGATACAGGTGTCGCTAATAAATATGCCATCGCCCCTTTATCTACATGCCGGGCAATTAAATGTGTTGCAACTGTAACGCAAAAAATTGTTAATATGATAATAAACAATAGACTATAGTACTCACCAGCTAAAAAATCCATTACGTTTTGAATCGGACTTTCCATGCCAACAATTTTTTTCACACTATCAGGCATAGCGCTTATTAATTCATTTAAACCTTTCGCTGATACCATTGAAGGGAATATCCAAATTAACAACCATAAATAAAGTGCAGCACCCATAGCATAACTTAAAATACTTTTGTGCGCTTCTTTCAAACTAGCTAAAAACAATTGCTTATTCATGCTTTACCCCTTCTTTCTTATCGTAATAATGCATAAATAAATGTTCTAAATCCATTGCTCTCGTTTGAAGTGCCGTTACATTATAGTTTGAAAGTATTTGTAAAACAGTTTGATAGTTTCCTTGTACAATAATAGATGCCGCTCTACCTTTCACCGCTTCAAATTGTAAATTACATTGCGCGAGAGAGGCAATCTCTTCCTCTGATGATACAGTTACATCTATCACCTGTCGTCTCATACTTTGTAAATCATGAATATTTTCAACCGTTACAAGGCGCCCATCTTTAATAATCGCTACTCGGTCACATGTACGCTCAATTTCAGTGAAAATATGTGAAGACATAAGAATTGTTTTTCCTCTTTGCTTTTCCTCTACTATTAAATCTATAAACACTTGCTGCATAAGTGGATCAAGTCCTGATGTCGGTTCATCTAAAATTAACACCTCTGGATCATGCATAAATGCAGCGACAATCCCTACTTTTTGCTTCATTCCTTTAGACATTTTTCGAATTGGTGTTTTCACATCAAATTGAAGACGTTCTATTAATTCATCTCGTCTTTTCGTATCCTTTAGCCCACGCATTCCTTGCATTAACTTCAAAAACTCTAATCCGTTCATTCCTTCAATAAAAGAGATTTCTCCTGGTAGATAGCCAACTTCTCTTTGAATTTTCGCTGCTTCATTCCAACAATCCAATCCAAAAATTGTCGCTTTACCATCTGTCGGTTTTATAAACCCCATTAAATTACGAATTGTTGTGGATTTCCCGGCACCATTTGGTCCTAAGTAACCGAATACTTCCCCTTCTTTCACTTCAAATGTAATATGAAACAAACCTTTTCCATTTGAAAATTTTTTTGTGACATTTTGAACTGAAATCATAATTCCACCTCATTTTTTGAAATATTTAATATGTGATATTTCAAAATTATTGTACTCCTCCTCTTTCATATTCGCAACAACTTTTTGAAATATTTGTATGTCCATATTTCAAAATTATTGTTTTCTATTATTTTTTCTTGTATATTTTAATTGAGGTGATTGCATTGAACGGCTTTGAAAAAGTGAAAGAAAAGAAAAAACGTGCTATTAAAGAGGCAGCCTTCTTATTATTTTCAGAACGCGGATTTAATGAAGTGAAAATAGAACATATTGCAAAAGAAGCAAACGTTTCTCAAGTTACCATTTATAATCATTTTGGAAGTAAAGATGCGTTATTTCGAGAGCTTATACAAGAATTTATTATATCTGAATTTCAATATTATAAAGATCTTGCAGCGGAAAAATTACCTTTTCATGATATGATGCAAAAAATGATTGTAAGAAAAATGAATACTGGTGGGTTATTTCAGCCGGATATGTTACTACAAATGATGCAAAGAGATGAAGAGCTCCGAAAGTTTATTTATAGTTATCAAAACGAAAAAATCTTGCCTTGGTATTTAGAAATATTAGAACAAGCACAGCAAAAAAATGAAATTAATCCCCACCTTACTAAAGAAATGATGTTACTTTACATTCAAATGTTCACTAAATTAGGGGATGATTTCGGAGCACAACTTCTTGAAAGAGATCGTGAAAAACATATACAAGATATCGTTACGATGTTCTTTTATGGACTGTCCGTCCCAGAAAAATAATTGTATCTAAAGAACAAATAAAATCAACAAAAAGCCCTTTGATATTTAAATCTCAAGGGCTTTTTCATGTCAAATAAATGGCTAAAACTAACTTTATCTTAAAGAAGTGAAATGCTGCTTTATAGATAACACCTTATTATAGATTAACTCTTTTAGCATAACAGGCTGAATTGAGATAATCGTTTCACCGAAATTCAGAAAATAGTTCGAGATAAAATCAACTTCTTGTTTATTGAAATAGCCTGTTATAATATAATGTTCATTTTCTTTTTGTATCCTCATGGAAGGATAATTCTCTTTATCAAAAATGTCTTTTCCTCTTTGATTAACAATGACAATAAAATCAATTGCATCAGGTTTTCTGTGAAAAGTAGCAAGATAATTTAATAATTCCTCAAGATTTTTTGGCTTCGTATTACTTGTTTCCACAATAGAAAGAATTTTATCACATCTAATTATTTGAACATTATTTGTCTCAAAATTAAAGATTTTAGCATACCACTGGCCAAATTTAGATTCTATTCGAATAAATTGTGCAATCAAGGCTTTCTCCACATCTTTTTTTAAATATGTTAAATGATAAACTCGCTCAGCAAAAATCCCCTGCAAAATTTCTTTTAAGAACGGACTAAAATTACTATGATTTGTTACTTCAAAAGAAAGCGTTCGTTCCATAATTGCAATATTTTTACGCACATTATCAGGTAAGACATGTTTAAATTTATTTTCAAGCGCAATACTTTCTATATTGAATGGTTTTGTCTTGTATCCATTTAATGTAAGAATTGAAAAATATAATGCATACATTTCATCCACACTAAAATAAATTGGTGACAACACACTATTTTCTATAATTTTATAACTTCCATTTCTGCCTAGTTCAGAATATATTGGTACACCTATTTCTTCTAATGATTGAATATCTCGCAACGCGGTACTTTTAGAAATATCATATCTAACCATTAAATCTTTTAAATTAAAATATCTTTTATTATTTAAGAAAATAAGCATATCATTTATTCGTTCCGTTTTTTTCATATTTCCCTCCTCGAAAGGTGTCATGTATTGAAACCTTTTTAGTCTATATTATAATTATTAACTAATAAAGGAGTTATAAATTTATGACATTAGAAATAGCTATTTTTCTTTCAATGAATGGGCAAGCAAAGGAGGCAATTCATTTTTATATACGTAATTTAGAAGCCAAAAAGTTAATGGTTGTTACGTATGAAGAACTGGCGAAAAGAGATAGTTCTTTCAAAATTACAAGTGAAAATAAAGATCATATTGCTCACTCTGTTTTACAAATTGGGAATACAAAGCTAATGATAGCAGAAGATACAATGAATCCTAACGAAGGTTATAACATTGGAAATAACATGTCACTTTGCATTCAAAGCGCTAATTTAGAAGAAATACAAAGATTTTATAATAATTTAATTTCCTATAAGAATGTGAAGGTAATCTCTCCACTAGAAAAAAATGTATTTAGTGAAGCATATGGTATTATTGAAGATCCTTACGGCATCCAAATCCAGTTAATGTATGATAAGCGATTAAACTAAATAATTTTTCATATTCCTAATAAAAAAGACACGAAATTCGTGTCTTTTTATTTTACAGTGATAACTCTACCCGTTTCATTACTTTCAACCGCTAATTGAATAAGTCGAATAACTTCTAAACCTTCTTGTGCTGTTACAGGTGGTTTCTCACCATTTATAATGCTATCTCTTACACCTTTATAGTACATGTCATAACAGCCGACTTCTGTTGGAATACGTACTAACTCTTCTTCTGTTTGTAGAGTAACAAAATTCTCTTCAGCGTCTACTCCATAACCGCTATCGCCTGGCTTCATTCCATTTTTTAATTGTTCTTCCTGTGAATCCATACCGTATTTCACGATAGAACCTTTATCTCCATGCATTGTAAAGTGTGGACCTGCCTTTTTCACATAACTGCTACTACGTAAAATGACACGTTTAACTCCGTAGTGAAGTACTATGTGGAAATAATCATCCACCTCTGCACCTGGTCGCTGCTTAATTACATCTGCACTTATCGCATTTGGTTTCCCAAATAATGATAATGCTTGGTCAATTAAATGCGATCCTAAATCATATAATATTCCTGATCCTGGTAAGTTCTTTTCTCTCCAGCGATCACGTACATGTGGACGGAAACGATCAAAATGCGCTTCATATGCGTATAGATTCCCTATTCTATCCTCTTCTAATAATTTCTTTATCGTTAAGAAATCATTATCAAAACGGCGATTATGATATACACTTAATACCACATTATGTTTCTTTGCTAATGAAATAAGCTCTTCCCCTTCTTCAATTGAAACAACAAATGGTTTTTCTACAACAACATGCTTACCGTTTAATATTGCTTCTTTTACATATGGAAAATGAGTTGTATTTGGTGAAGTAATGACGACTAAGTCAATATCAGCTCGCTTCACCAATTCATCAATTGTACTAACGACGTTAGCACTCGGTAATGTTTCTTTTACTACCTCTTCTTTTGAAGATAATATGGCACGAATATCGTATTCTTCTATCGTTTGTAATAATGGGATGTGAAATGTTGTACTAGAAAATCCAAACCCTACAATCCCTACACCTATTTTTTTCATGTTGCCCCTCCATTTATCCCGCTATTTGTGGGCAGTAAGACCCCCACTGATTAAAGTTTCACTTTATGAGAACGATTTCATTCAGTTATTATAACAAGATTATTATAATTTACATAATAAATTGCCTAGAAAAAAGCATCTTGCCATTATTTATGGCAAGATGCTTTTTTTATTCCGGTCGTTTTTTCGTCCACGTTTCAATAACTTCACCAGTATCATTAACATCTAGTACTAAACTACCGTTACTATACCTGTCCTTATTTCGATACGCTTTCGGATCAATTTCTTCTACTATATGTTTCTCTGTCTTCATGTAAACTAGTTCATCGTCTCTAACGATTTCAATACCGACAATGCGGTATGGATTACGTTTTAACTCTTTGAAAATAACAAGACCTCGCTTCGCCCTCGTTGATTTCTCAATTTCTGATGCTTTTAGGCGTTTTACAGCACCACGCTGCGTTACGAGAATAAGTTGATCTTTGTCACCATTTAATGGCTTACCAGCAGCAACATAGTCATCTTCTTTTAAATTAATTGCTTTCACACCAGCGGCTCTTACACCGACTGGACTTACTTCATCTTCATGGAAAATAAGTGCATATGCACCGTGTGTAGCAAGAACGATATCACTCGTTCCATCTGTCGCAAATATATCAACAACTTCATCATCTTTTTTCAAGTTTACAGCAACGAACGCTCTTGAGTAACGCTGTACTTTATATTGGTTTAATTCTGTCTTCTTAATCATACCATTCTTTGTTACAAATACGATAAATCGCTTTTCTTCCTCAAAGTTCGGTACGACAGTTGCCCAAATAATGGTTTCATCCCGGTCGAGTGAAACGATATTAGCAACGTGCTGACCTAAATCTTTCCAACGAATATCTGGCATTTCGTATACTGGCAAATATATATAGTTTCCTTTATTCGTAAATAAGAGGACTGTCTCTGTCGTATTCGTATCGAATCGTTCAAGTAAGATGTCACCCTCTTTCATACCGAAGTCTTTGCCGTTTGAGGCATTATGTGAGCGCCATCCAGTACGTTTCACATATCCTTCTTTCGTTACAGTAACGATGACATCTTCTTGTGGGATCATCACTTCTACATCGATTTTAATTTCCTCGATTTGATCTTCAATAATCGCGCGTCGATCATCACTATATGTTTTCTTAACTCTCTTTAAATCTGTTTTAATTACTTGAAGTAATCTTTTTTCACTTTGTAAAATTGCCTGTAGCTCAATAATTTTCTTATTAAGCTCATCTGCCTCTTGTTGTAGTGCTGTAATATCTGTATTCGTTAAACGATATAATTGCAAGGATACAATTGCTTCCGCTTGCGCTTCTGTAAATCCAAATTTCGCACTTAAATTATCTTTTGCATTACGCTTATCTTTTGAAGCTCGAATCGTTTCAATAACTTGGTCTAAAATCGATAATGCTTTCTTTAAACCTTCCACAATATGTTGACGATTTTCTGCCTTTCGTAATTCATATTGCGAACGTCTCGTAACAACTTCTTTTTGATGTCCAATATATGCATCCAAAATTTTCGGTAATGTCATAAGCGTTGGACGGCGATTATTAATCGCTACCATATTAAAGTTATATGGTATTTGTAAATCTGTATTTTTATATAAATAATTTAAAATACCTTCAGAATTTGCTTCTTTTTTTAATTCTACGACAATGCGAAGACCTGTACGATCTGTCTCATCACGCACTTCAGCAATGCCATCTAATTTTTTATCTAGACGTAACTCATCCATTTTCTTAACAAGGTTTGCTTTATTTACTTCGTATGGAATTTCAGTAATTACGATTTGCTGTTTCCCACCACGAACCGTTTCAACTTCTGCTTTCCCGCGAATAATAATTTTACCTTTACCTGTTTCATACGCCTTTTTAATACCGTCAATCCCTTGAATAATACCACCTGTTGGGAAATCAGGTCCTTTCATAACTGTTAATAAATCATCAACAGTACTATTCGGTTTATCAATACGCATCATTGTAGCGTCAATAACTTCTCCAAGATGATGCGGAGGAATTTCTGTTGCATAACCAGCGGAAATCCCTGTAGATCCGTTCACTAATAAGTTCGGGAACGCTGCTGGTAAAACAACCGGTTCTTCACTCGTATCATCAAAGTTGGATACGAATTCTACTGTTTCTTTATCAAGATCACGTAATAACTCAGATGCAATTGGTGATAATCGGGCTTCCGTATAACGCATTGCTGCTGCTGGATCCCCGTCAACACTACCGTTATTACCATGCATCTCAACTAAAACATTACGTACTTTCCAAGTTTGGCTTAAACGTACCATCGCCTCATATACAGAGGAATCACCATGCGGATGATAATTACCAATAACGTTACCGACTGTTTTAGCTGACTTACGGAACGCTTTATCGTGCACGTTTCCTTCTACATACATAGAATATAAAATACGTCTTTGTACTGGTTTTAAGCCGTCACGCGCATCTGGAAGTGCGCGATCTTGAATAATATATTTACTATAACGTGCAAAGCGATCACCTAACACGTCTTCAAGCGGGAGGTCATGAAACTTCTCTGCTTGCATGTTATTCCACCTCCGTCTCCATAATCATTTCATTTTCTAAAATATTTCCTTCTTCTTGCATACCAAACTGTACATTGCGCTCAATCCATTTACGACGCGGTTCTACTTTATCACCCATTAATGTTGTAACGCGGCGCTCTGCCCTCGCTGCATCATCAATTTTCACGCGAATTAATGTACGCGTTTCAGGATTCATCGTTGTTTCCCATAATTGATCCGCATTCATTTCGCCAAGTCCTTTATAACGCTGTAACATGTAACCTTTTCCAACTTTTTTCGTTACTTCATCTAATTCATCATCTGACCATGCGTATTCAATTACTTCACTTTTTCCTTTTCCTTTACTTACTTTGTATAAAGGAGGAAGTGCGATAAACACTTTACCAGCTTCGATAAGTGGTTTCATATATCTGTAGAAGAATGTTAATAACAATACTTGAATATGCGCCCCGTCTGTATCAGCATCGGTCATAATGACAACTTTATCGTAGTTAATGTCTTCCACATCAAATTCATTGCCTACACCGCCGCCAATTGCATAAATGATTGTATTAATCTCTTCATTTTTAAAGATATCAGCAAGCTTTGCTTTTTCTGTATTAATTACTTTACCACGTAATGGTAATACCGCTTGGAAACGTCGATCTCGTCCTTGTTTCGCAGAACCACCGGCAGAGTCACCCTCTACTAGGTACAGTTCATTTTTCTGCGGATTACGTGATTGTGCGGGTGTTAATTTACCACTTAATGTACCTTCTGATTTCTTTTTCTTTTTACCAGTACGCGCTTCTTCTCTCGCTTTGCGAGCGGCTTCACGTGCTTGCGCTGCTTTAATTGCTTTTCTCACAAGAAGTGTAGCTACGTCCGGGTTTTCTTCTAAAAAGTAAGCTAAATGCTCTGATACAATGGCATCAATTGAAGAACGAGCTTCACTTGTACCTAGTTTCCCCTTCGTTTGTCCTTCAAACTGAAGTACTTCTTCTGGTACACGTACAGAAACGATAGCCGCTACACCTTCACGAATATCTGTACCTTCTAAGTTTTTATCTTTTTCTTTTAATAGCGAAACTTTACGAGCATACTCATTAAACACACGCGTCATTGCTGTCTTAAATCCAGCTTCATGTGTTCCACCATCTTTTGTACGTACGTTATTTACAAACGATAGAATATTTTCTGAGTAGCCATCGTTAAATTGAAATGCTAGCTCTGCCTCAATTCCATTTTGTTCACCAGAGAAATATACAACTGGATGAATCGAATCTTTCTCTTCGTTTAAGTATGAAACGAAAGCTTCAATTCCTGTTTCATAATGAAACACATCTTCTAAATCATTTCGTTCATCTTTTATTGAGATTTTCATCCCTTTTAATAAAAATGCAGATTCGCGTAATCTTTCACATAAAGTTTCATAGTTATAATTTGTTGTACTGAAAATTGTTGTATCTGGTTTAAAATGCATTGTCGTACCAGATTCTTTTGTCTTTCCGATTTTTTCAAGCGTCGTTACAGGAACACCACCATTTTCAAAGCGTTGTTCATAAATATTTCCGTCACGCTTAATCGTTACGACTAACCATTCTGATAAGGCGTTTACAACTGATGCCCCAACACCGTGTAAACCACCGCTTGTTTTATAGCCACCTTGACCAAACTTACCGCCTGCATGAAGTACAGTTAAAATAACTTCAGGTGTCGGTTTCCCAAGTTTATGCATTCCCGTAGGCATTCCTCGCCCTTTATCAATAACGCTAATACTATTATCTTTATGTATTACGACAGAAATTTCGTCGCCAAATCCCGCTAACGCTTCATCAACGGAGTTATCTACTATTTCGTATACTAAATGATGCAATCCACGGCTGTCCGTGCTCCCGATATACATACCCGGGCGTTTTCGAACGGCTTCAAGTCCTTCTAACACTTGAATCGCATCTTCATTATATTGGAACTGATGCTTCGCCAAACTCCTTGCCCCTTTCCTAATCCAAAATCAGAACATATGTTTCTATTATAGAATAACGCCTCGACTATAGTTTTGGCAAGTTATCTTATCTCTTTTATATACCATTTTCAATAGAAAAATCCTTGTTTTTTCACAAGGATTCCTCTAGGCTACTATTTCAGAAAAATAATCGTTTGTCAACGAGAAATGGATATGTATGCCAAGATTACATATTCCAAACCTTTATTATGATCCAAATGATCAAGATCCAAAACGGGATTACAAGTAACAATCCCCAAAAACAGCCTTTAAAAAATCTCATGATGAACACCTCGTTCATCGGCCCTACTTATCTATAATAAGGGCTGAAGCAATCTTTCTAACTTTACAATCTATACTATTTTGTCATTGCATGTTCTACTTTTATGCAACGATCCATTATTACAGTATAGTCTTTTTCTTTTAAAAGTTGATATGTATCTTCATCTTGTACTCCTAATTGTGCCCAAAAAACATCTGCATCAATCTCCACAAATTCTTTTGCAACATCCATTAAAAATTCTGAACGGCGGAATACATTTACAATGTCAACATGTTCCTTAATATCTTTTAGTGAAGCAACTGCCTTTTCTCCAAGCACTTCATCTACTGTTGGGTTTACTGGAATAATGCGATACCCAGCATCTTGCATTGCTTTTGACACCATATACGATGTACGTTCTGGCTTATCTGATAATCCAACAACCGCAATTGTTTTGCTTTTCTTTAATACTTCACCAATTTCCGTACGAGTTGGGTTTTCAATCATCATAATTAATCCCTCCTATTCCTTTAGTATAGCCGATAAAGAAAGTCTCTTTCAATATGAAAGAGACTTTCTTTTATTCCGATTATTGATTCTTTGTAGCTGAGTTATCTGCTAAAGTAGCTGTTTTCGTCATTTTTTGACCGTTACGATAGAATGTAACTTCCACTTTCTCGCCTACTTTTTTCTTTTCATATAAATATTTACGGAATTGAAGAGCATTCTCTACTTTTTGATTATCTAATGCTACTACAATATCATATTGCTCTAAACCAGCTTTTTCGGCCGGTGATATTGGGTAAATTTTACCTAATACAACACCGTTTGTTACGTCTTTCGGTACTTTCAATTGATTTACTGCATAAGCTTGCACATCTTCTAATGAAACAACACCTACTCCAAGGGCTGGACGTTTCACTACTCCGTCTTTTTCAAGTGATTCAATAACTGGCTTTGCGATATTAATTGGAATAGCAAATCCAATTCCTTCAACTTCTTGTTGTGCAATTTTACTTGAATTAATCCCAATTATTTCACCGTTTTGGTTAAATAACGCACCACCACTATTACCTGGATTGATCGCTGCATCTGTTTGAATAACTTGTGCTTGCCAATCTGGACGTTTGTCCCCATCAATATCAACTGGAATTTCACGTTCTTTACTACTGATTATACCTTCCGTTACACTTCCATCAAACCCTAGTGGGTTACCGATCGCAATTGCTTTTTCACCCGCACGGATTTTACTTGAATCACCTAAAGTGGCAACTTTATTTACATTAGATCCATCAATTTCTACAACCGCTAAATCTAACCAAGGGTCTTTCCCTACAAGCTTTGCATCTACTTTTTTACCATCACTTAGTTTTACAGCAAGTTTATTTGCTCCATCTACTACGTGGTTGTTTGTTACAATATATGCTTTATTTCCTGCTTTTTTATAAATCACACCTGACCCTGAACCGGCTTGTTGTTCTTGACCTGTCGGTTGCATTGCAAATGGATCAATGCTTTGTTGCATATTAATAACACCTACAACAACATCTTTCGCGCCTTCAATCATCCCAGGTAAATCAGTCTCATTTTTTGCTTTATTGACAACAGGAACTACAGTACCTTCTACTTTCGAATCTGAACTAAATGATGATACCGCCGCTCCATTATTTTGAGCCCATGGCATATATGGTGCTGCAAAACTAATTGAAACAGCCCCAACTACAGCTCCGACTAAACCTGTGAAAAAATAACCTTTTTTACTTCCTGATTTTCTCACTTCTCTCGTTTCACTATGCTCTTCATTTAAATTTGGTCCGTCGTAATATCCCATGTTTACTTCCCCTCTCTGGTGAATTCGTATTTTCAGTATAGTCACGTTTTGTGTCCTTCTTGTGAACTCATCGTGAAATCCAATTAAAAAAATACTCTTATCTAACATTGTAGACAAGAAATGTATTTTTTGTACATTCTGCCTGCCAAAGAGGATATAAAATCGACATTTCCCTAGGCTAAAGTACACAATCCGTTACGATTATTCTTCAAACTTATAACCTACTCGAATAACAGTACCAATATGCTTCGCTTTATCTCCTAGCTTATTTCGTAGTTTTTTAATATGAGTATCAACCGTTCGGTCATCACCGTAATAGTCATATCCCCATAACTGATCTAATAAATGTTGACGTGATAACACAATTCCTTTGTTCTCCATTAAATAAACGAGAAGTTCAAATTCTTTATGTGTCAAAATAATTTCTTCTCCATCTACTAAAACAGTTCTAGATAGACGATTCACTTCTATTCCAGCTAAAGACATAGCATTTTCTTCTGCTACCCCTACCACGCCATCCGCACGTTTCAGTAACGTCTTCGCGCGAGCTACTAACACTTTCGGGCTGAAAGGTTTCGTTACATACTCATCTGCACCTAATTCGAACCCTAGTAATGTATCATCCTCATCCGAACGTGCTGTTAGCATAATAATTGGTACTGCTGATTCTTTTCTAATTCGTCTACAAACAGACCATCCATCTATTTCTGGTAACATAATATCTAACATAATTAAATCAATTTCATGCTCTGCAAATAATTCTAACGCTTTTTTTCCGTCTTCTGCTTCGATTACTTCAAAGCCTTCATTGCGAAAATAATCGCTAACAATTTCACGTAATCTTCTTTCATCTTCAACAAGTAATACTGTTTTATTCATATAATCTATCCCGCCTTTTTACTCTTTCAATCGAATAATACGTTGATTGGAGCTTCCGCGAAATGGAAGTGTTAAATCTTTTTTCTCGATTTCAAATCTTCCATCGACTAAAACATCCCCATAATGTAACAACTCTATCATATCATTATTTTGAGAACTCTGTATCTCTTCTAACGTATAACCTGTATACATCCATAAATTTTTTTTCAAATCTTTCACTGCTCTTGCTACTTGTTTCACTTCAGCAGCTTGAAAAAATGGATCTCCACCTGAAAATGTTACATCAGTTAATGGATTACTTGCAATCTCTTTCACAATTTCTTCTACTGTCATTTCAGTTCCATTACAAATATTCCACGATTTCGGATTATGGCAGCCGAAACAACGATGCGGACAGCCCGCAAAAAACACGACTGTCCGCAACCCTTCTCCATCTACTACACTATCATGAATGATGTTCAGCACTTTCATTTATGCTTCACCCGATCCATCTCTTCACTACGTTTCGCACTATTCCACTTCGACATATCTCCTACAAGATAACCTGTTATACGGCGAATTCTTTCTATGTTAGCCTCATCTTCATTTCCGCAGCTCGGACATTCATTTCCAATAACTCCGTGATAACTACAGCACTTACAACGGTCAACAGGGTGATTAATTGAACCGTATCCAACGCCATTCTCTGCCATCGCTTGTACAATTTGTTTTAATGCCTTTTTGTTATGCATTGCTGCTCCATCTAGTTCAATATACGTAATATGTCCCCCGTTACATAGAGCGTGGAACGGGCCTTCTAAACGAATTTTATTTATCGCCTGAATGTCATAGTAAACTGGGATATGGAATGAATTCGTATAATAATTATGGTTCGTTATACCGCTAATCACGCCAAATTCTTCCCTATCCTTTTTCACAAACTTCCCTGATAACCCTTCTGCAGGAGTTGCAATGACTGAGAAATTCAGTTCATGTTCTTCTGTCGCTTTATCCATTCTATCTCTCATAAAGGAAATAATTTCATATCCGAGTTTCCATGATTCTTCATCTTCTCCGTGATGCTTTCCTGTTAAAGCTACTAAACACTCCGCAAGACCAATAAAACCAAGACTTAACGTCCCTTGCTTTAAAATCGATGCTACAGAATCTTCAGGCTGTAACTTTTCTCCACCGCGCCATACACCTTGTGAATATAAAAATCGAAAATCTCTTGCTCGTTTCGTACATTGATACTCAAATCTCTCTAATAATTGCTGGATTCCTACATCTAAGTAATAATTTAACGCTTCAAAAAACGCTTCTTGTGAACCACTAATGAGTGCTAATTTCACTAAGTTAATGGACGTAAATGATAAATTCCCTCTTCCAATCGCCGTTTCTTCTCCATGTATGTTAGACATAACACGAGTACGACATCCCATGTAACATACTTCACTTTCCGGTCTTCCATCATAATGCACAGCATTAAATGGCGCATCTAAAAATGAAAAGTTAGGGAATAATCGTTCAGCCGTTGTCTCTAACGCTAATTCAAATAAATCATAGTTCGGATCGCATTCTTCAAAATTCACACCTTTTTTCATTTTAAAAATTTGAATAGGAAAAATTGGTGTTTCCCCTTTACCAAGACCAGCTTGTGTCGCTTTTAAAAGTTGTTTAATTAAAAGTCTTCCTTCTTTCGATGTGTCTGTTCCATAATTAATAGAAATAAACGGTACTTGCCCCCCGCCCCTACTATGCATACTATTTGAATTATGAATGAAAGCTTCACAAGCCTGATACGTATCATTTTCTGTTTCTTTCCACGCAAATTCTTCTATTTGTTCTTTCGTAAGCGGATATGACTGTAATCGTTTCTTATGTCTCTCTACTGTTTTTCTCACATATGGAGCTAAATCGACATCAAAGAGTGCAAACGATTGACCACCATGCTGCATATTTTGATTCGCTTGAAAAATAATAGATGAAAGAGCTAATGCACTTTTAATGTCTTGCGGTTGTCTCATATGTCCATGTCCGGTATGAAAACCATTCGCAAGCATTTGCGCTAACGGAATTTGTGAACAAGTTGTCGTTCCTGTCGCATAAAAATCTAAATCATGTGGATATAATATATTTTCATTTATCGCTTTTTTCACTTGATCTGACAATAAATTTTCAACAGCGTAATATTTCGCACTCTCAGATGCGAACGTTCCCATTACTCCCATCGGAGAGCGGCCATCTACATTTGCATTTTCTTGCATTAAATCTTGTTCATTTCCGTGGACTATTGTCTCAAACACTTTCATTAATTCTTCTTCTCCACGTGTATTATTTTGTAACATTTATAACCCTCCACCAATATGTTGTTGTCTTTTGATTAAAATGTTACTACATATAGTCTTAGTGTTTCTGTGAGAAATGTAACATTCCTGTGAAATTTTTTGCACGAAATAATGAATTTTTCATTTACAAAAAAGAAATGTGCTCTTTACAAATGTATGGTACAATATACGGGAAAAACTCTTTTTACCCTTTATCAACACATTTGAATAAAGGAGACTGAACTTATGGTTACTACATATCTTTTATTTATCGTTGCCTACTTACTTGGCTCGATTCCATTTGCACTAGTCGTTGGAAAGATTGGTTATGGAATTGACATTCGTGAGCACGGAAGCGGTAATTTAGGCGGAACCAATACATTCCGCACACTAGGGAAAAAAGCAGGTTTTATCGTTACAATTGCTGACATTTTAAAAGGTACATTAGCAACGAGTCTACCGATTATTTTCGCGTTAGACATTCATCCACTATGGTTCGGATTAGCAGCTGTTCTTGGACATGTGTATCCGATTTTCGCGAAATTCCGTGGTGGTAAAGCAGTTGCAACTTCTGCTGGCGTGCTATTATGCTACTCACCAGTTGTTTTTGCAATTTTAGCTGTTGTCTTTTTCAGCCTTTTATTTACAACAAGATACGTATCACTTTCTTCTATGGTAACAGCTGTCGTTGCCGTTATCGCATCAATTGTTAGCGGGGATAAAATCTTCATTATTGCGATGTGTTTATTAGCAGGTATGGTTATTTATAAACACCGTGCAAATATTGGACGAATTATAAATAAAACTGAACCGAAAGCAAACTTTTCAAAAAAGCAAAAATAAGATTGTAACCCACATAACGCAAAAAGAAAACGTGAAGCATATTAATAGCGTCTTTTTGCGTTATTTTTTATACTAAAGAAAAAGCAACATAATTTGGAGGAACTATACATGAATCTTTCCGTAACAAAAGAAGCAGCACAATGGTATAAAAACGAATTAAACTTACAATCGGGTGAAACACTGCGCCTTTTCGTACAATATGGCGGTTGTAGTACTGTGCAAAAAGGACTTTCTTTAGGTATTCGTAAAGATGATCCTGCACATCCTGCTGTTCAAATTCAAGAAGAAGGTATTAACTTCTTTATTGAAAGCGATGATGAATGGTTCTTCGATGGACATAATTTATCTGTTACATTTAACGACGTTGATGATTTCCCGCAATTTAATTATGAAAAATAAAAAAACGTGGCTTCCGCCACGCTTTTTTATTTTTTCTTAATTTCCTCATATTTCGCATACCACTCTGGATAGAACTTTTTAAATGATACGGGCCTGAACCCTTCTTTTTTCGCACAAATATTTGTCGTACTTGCCGTAATACAAAGTTCACCTTCACCATTATATATTTCATATCCATATACAACGCGAAGCGGGCTCACTGTATCAACCCACGTTTTTACAATTGCTTTTTCCCCGTAACGCATTGCTTTACGATAAGAAATTTGCAAATCTAACACAGGAGAAATAATTCCTTCTTTCTCCATTTCAACATATGAAAACCCTAAATCTTGTATAAGTTTCGTGCGACCTAATTCAAGCCACACCAAATAGTTTGAATGGTAAACAACACCCATTTGATCTGTTTCCGCATAACGGATTTCAACTTCATGTTCTGCTACAAACATATATATTCGCCTTCTTTCACTTCTGCTACCTTGCATACATTTAATCATAATACAGTGAAATCAAAAATAAAATAAAAACAGTGAATCTTTTACCGAAAGGAGCAAGCATATGATTCAAATTGTAACGGTTCGTAGCGGTGATAGCGTATATAGCTTGGCATCAAAATATGGATCAACACCTGACGAGATAGTAAAAGACAATGGATTAAATCCAGCTGAAACACTCGTTGTTGGTCAGGCACTGATCGTGAATACGAAAGGGAATAATTATTATGTACAGCCTGGCGATAGCTTATATCGAATCTCTCAAACATATAACGTTCCTCTCGCTAGTTTAGCTAAAGTGAATAACTTATCTTTAAAATCCATTCTCCACGTTGGACAGCAATTATATATACCGAAAGGGACGAAACGTGCAGTAGAATCCATCGCTTATTTACAACCTTCTACTATACCTATTAAAGAAAGTTTAGTTAATGCTACACGTGCTATTAATCCATTTTTAACATACTTAGCTTACTTCAGCTTCGAGGCAAAAAGAGATGGTACGTTAAAAGAACCAACTGAAACAGCTAAAATCGCTAATATTGCAACGCAAGGTAATACCATCCCTATGCTCGTTATTACGAACATCGAAAACGGAAATTTCAGTGCCGATCTAACATCCGTTATTTTACGGGACGCAACAATCCAAAACAAATTTATTACAAATATTTTGCAAACTGCTGAGAAGTACGGTATGCGAGATATTCATTTCGATTTTGAGAGTGTTGCACCCGAAGATCGCGAAGCGTATAATCGTTTTTTACGAAATGTGAAAACACGCTTACCTAACGGATACACATTAAGTACAACGCTTGTACCAAAAACAAGTTCCAATCAAAAAGGAAAATTTTTCGAAGCTCACGATTATAAAGCACAAGGACAAATTGTTGATTTCGTCGTCATTATGACATATGACTGGGGATGGCAGGGCGGACCACCGATGGCAATCTCTCCTATCGGTCCTGTAAAAGAAGTACTTCAATACGCAAAATCTCAAATGCCTCCACAAAAAATTATGATGGGGCAAAACTTATACGGATTCGATTGGAAACTTCCGTTCAAACAAGGAAACCCACCAGCAAAAGCAGTTAGCTCTGTTGCAGCTGTTGCACTTGCTCGTAAATACAATGTTCCTATCCGCTATGATTTCACAGCTCAAGCTCCACATTTCAATTACTTTGACGAAAACGGTGTACAACACGAAGTTTGGTTTGAAGATGCGAGATCTATTCAAAGTAAATTCAATTTAATGAAAGAACAAGGCATTGGCGGTATTAGTTATTGGAAGATCGGCTTGCCATTTCCACAAAATTGGCGTTTACTCGTTGAAAACTTTACGATTACGAAAAAGGGCTGACAAAAGTCAGCCCTTTCTGTACATTCTGTTAAGATTCATCTTTGATTTCACTTTTTAATGAGTCAATACTTTCTAAACGTCTTTGATTTTTTGCTTCAATAGCAGAACGGTCTTTTTCATTAGAAAGCTCCGCTGTTTCTTTTGCTTCATTAAAGTTATCAATTGTATTTTGCACCATTTCTTGTAACTTTTCAGCGTTATCACTTCGATTATCTGGATTTGGCATGTACTTTCCTCCTAATATTGTATATACACACCATCTTAAATTACCTATCTTCCCTCAAATTTATACATAAAAAAGGAGAATACAATATTCTCCTTTTCTTTAACCGTTATCAACAATCGGTTGTTTGCCCGTTTGGTCTTGCATTTGCTTTCCTTTATTGCCACCAGCTTTTTTTGATTGTGTTCCAATATGATTCGGTGCAAAGTCTTTTGAATTCTTTTTCGGATTACCCATTACTATCGCCTCCTTAACAGTAGTATCGTACTAGTGTTAAGAATTATTCAGCTTGCTTAAAAAGTTTCATTTCATAACGTTTTTCAATACGCTCTTCAATGCGATCGATTGCATCGCGATCGCTTAATAATTGTTGTTTATTTTCTTTCACAAGCTCGTCAAACGATTTACGGCGACTTCTTCTCATGCTGTTCACCCTCTCTCCTTCGCTTTCTTATTACATAGTATGAGCAAAGGAAAAACTATTTAATCAGATTTGCAAGAAAATTTTATGTTTTAGTACTCCTAAAAAAACTCCGTGTACAGTAAAATGTACACGGAGTTTATTACACCATAATATTCAAATATTCTTTTAGTTTTTCATCTGCATTCATTTCACTTTGTTTATAATCATGCAGCGCTTGCAATACAAAATCATACTGTTCTAAAATATAACTTTCTAATTTCAGGACGTCCTCTAAGCTATTAAGCATAATTCTCGTGTTACCAACTTCACTTTTTAACGCCGGTTCACAGGCTAAACTCGTACATATTTCTTTCACATCATCTTCTAATATGTCTGTTAATACGTATTTCTTTCGCCCTTTTACCTTTAATCTCATAACTGGATAAAAAGCTTTTATATCTAAATAGCTTCCTACATTCATGCAACGAATCCATTCAATATCACGTTTATTTCGTACAAGTATCTCTTTTACCGCTTCATATACTGCTGTTTCATCAAGTACTTCTGTATTCGATTTCCTTTTCGCCTCTTCTTCAATAGAGGCACATTTTTGATAAACTGCTGCACAAGTAATACAATCATCAAATGCATTATGAGAACTTAAACGAATTCCAAGCATTCGCTTTAACGTTTCAAGTTTATGATTAGGAGCGTGTTTCATATATTTCTTCGCTAAAAATACAGTATCAATCACTTTATTTTTCGGTTCCGGTAAACCAAGCATATTCACATTACTTTTCAAAAAGCGCATATCAAAAGATGCATTATGAGCGACAATTACATTTGTATGTAAAAATGCTAAAAATAAAGGTAACACTTCTTCAATCGTCGGTGCATCCGAAACACGATAATTTGTAATACCTGTTAAACTCGTTATTCGGTCCGGAATTGAACGCTCTGGATTCACATAGGAAACAAATTGATCTACTAGTTCATGATTACGATATTTCACTGCTGCGACTTGAATAATTTTATCATTATAAGGGTTAAATCCTGTTGTTTCAAAGTCAATTACAACATAATCTAACGGTAAGGATATATTCCCCACTCCAAATACACTCCTTTATCTCTCAACGTTTATATTTCTTTCATCATATCATGAAGCTTTCACTACGTGAAAAAGAAAAGGCAGAAATGATTATATTCCATCTCTACCTTTTCACTGTTATTTTAATTTAGCAATCCGTTTCTCCATTTCTTTTTGTGTCATCGGTCCAATAAACTTATCTTGAATGACACCTTTTGTATCTATAAAATACGAAGTTGGGATCGTAATGACTTTATACGCTGTTGTTACATCAATGTTCTTGTCCAATAAAATAGGAAAAGTAATTCCTTTTTCCTTTGCAAAATTACTTACCTTTTCTATCCCCCCGCCTTTTTCTGAAGGCGTATAATTTATTGCTAAAATTTCTACATTTTCTTTATGCTCTTTATAGAAAGCCTCCATATCTGGCATTTCTTGCTGGCAAGGCCCACACCACGTTGCCCAAAAGTTTAAAATCACTTTCTTTCCTTTTAAATCTGATAACTTTACATTCGTTCCATCTAACTTCGTTAATTCAAAGTCTGGCGCACTCTTCCCTATTTCAATACCATTACTTGCAATCATTTCTTTCATAGCAGCTTCACTTTTTGTGCGCTCCCCTTGGACCGCCTGATCGTTTTTACCAAACTGTTCATAAGCTGCATATCCCGCTAAACAAAGTAATACTACAATAATCGTAAGCTTCCGCCACATGTTATATCACCCTAACGTATTTATCTTCTTATAACTTAATCACTCAAATACTATATACCTTATTTTAGCTTATACGGACAAGCTTGGAAATATTCACAGTCGAAATAATTAGAATATTCTTATTTAAAGTGCATTTTTTTCCTTTTTATCATATAATTAGAAAAATAAATGCAGTGTTGTTTATTTTCTTATGGACCTATTCACCTTTTTACTTTCGTAGTTATATAAACTTCAACAAAAGGGGGATTTTTTATGAATTCATTCGAAAAAATAACATTATATATTCTTAGTTTTCTTTTATACCCAATCGGTATTATTACATGGATCATTTCACTCTTTAGTAACGATCTTGAAAAAAAGAAAGTAGGGCGTATTTGTCTCTACGTTTCTCTAGTCTCATTCGTCCTTTTCTTAATTCTTGGAATTGCAACTTTCCTTATGACAGCTACTTTTAACGTCGATCTGAATCATTCAGAATCTATCGAGTATCAAATAAATGACGCTGAATAAAGATAAGAGCATTGTTCTTATCTTTATTCACATCTCTTAAAAAATGAATGACTATTTATTAATTTTTCAGGACTTCCACATGCTACAATACTTCCTTCTTTCATGATGACAACGCGATCTGCTAGTATTACTTTCTCTACATCATGTGTCGCCACAATTCTCGTGACCTCGCCTCCCAGCCCTTCTATCATATTCCAAACAATTTCTTGATTGCTCGGATCTAATCCGGCAGTCGGTTCATCTAAAATAATAAGATTTGGATTTGAAACAGTTGCTCGCAATAATGCAAGACGTTTCCTTTCTCCTCCCGAAAACTCTTCACCACTTTTATGTAATACAGTTTGAATCCCTTCAGGCAAGTCCCTAATAATTGATGTTCCATTTACAAGTTCAATATTTTTTTCTAACTGGTGTTCTATATACTCTTCACCGAAATACATATTCTCTTTTACTGTCGTCCGAAAAAAACGTGGTTCTTGCCACACTGTAGTCAATCGAGCCTCATTTCCATAATAAGCAACGCTACCGTTAGATGGTTTATACAAGCCTGCCATTAATTTTAAAAGCGTTGTTTTTCCTGCACCACTTTCTCCTACAATCATAATGAGTTCACCAGGTTTAATTTGCAAATCAATATTATAAATTCTGCATTTCTCTTCATCATTCTCCTGAAATGAAACATTTGTTAATGTCATCCCCATCGCTCTTTCTACATTACTATTTGCCACTCGCTTATCTAAAAAGGAAAAAACTCTATTTGCCGAAGCAATTGCAACTTGTGTCATCATTAATAAATCGCCCACATAACGGACAGGGAAAAAGAGCATTTCAATTGTCGCTAACACTGCAACAAGTGAACCAACTTCTATTTCCCCCTTCATTATTTTTTGCACACCTATAATGAGAACAACGATATATGCTCCTGTTTCAATCACCGTTCCAACTACCCCAATGCAATGTTGCATCATCGTCTTCTTTACTTCTGTTTTATAAGATTGTGCTGTTACTCTCTTAAATAAGCGAATGGCCCACTTTTCTTTTTGTAAACTACGCAAATCTTGTACTCCTTTTACAAACTGTGACACCATCTCTACAACAGTTGACTGATTGTTTTGAGCAATACTTGCAATATTTCTTACCTTTTTCCCCATCAATATCGGAACCGTTGCACTTAAAAATAAAAACGGAGTTACCCACAATATAAACTGTATATCTATATGTTGTAGTGCTATGAACGCACCTATAAATTGTGCAATGGCATGTATATATTCTATTAATATAGAACCATATAATCTGACCCAGTTTGGAATATCAGACACAACTAACGTTTCTAACTCTCCTTGTTTGATTTTCTCACTCTCTTCAAATGGTAATAAGAAAAAATGGCGCAATACATCTATACGCTTCTTTTGCAATATTCGTTGACTTGCTTTTGAGCTTACATAATCAAATGAAAGATTGTTCACCCACATCAACAAGCGGCTAACTGTAAACAAAGTAATGTAAAGATACGCTCCCTTCAGCTCTCGTTGAATTAGGTTATCTACAATTAGTCCCATGAATAGTGGACGAGATAGATTTAAAATAGCTGCAAAAATCCCACTGCATACAGCTGCTATTACTAATATTTTTTCTTTCTGTAACGGTAACAAAATTCTTTTATATTCTTTCATAATATCCCCTCCATTTTTATAGTAAAAAGAAAGGGATGAAACCAAATGGTTTCATCCCTTTCCATAAAGTGAAACTTTAATCAGTGGGGGTTTTCTTCATCCCCCACTGATTATCAGCCCTCACCAATCGGACTTTTATGGGCAGCCCGCCCCCCACCTAACTTCTTTGCTTTCGCTGCATTTTGAGGTGGGGGTCTTACTGCCCATTAAAGTCGGATAAAATAAGGAAGCTAACAGTTGTTAGCTTCCTTATCATTCATTTCAATTGTTTAGTTTGACACTTTAGACTCTTCAATTTTCTCACGAAGAACCATTTGTAAGATACCACCGTGACGGTAGTAGTCAATTTCAACTTCACTATCGAAACGAGCTACTACTTCAAATTGTTTTTCGTTGCCATCTGCATCAGTTGCAACTACTTTTACAAGATCGCGTGGTTTAACTGTTTTGTCGATTTGAATTTCAAATGACTCGTTACCAACAAGACCTAATGTTTCAGCGCTTTCACCATCTTTAAATTGAAGCGGTAATACGCCCATTAACACTAAGTTACTGCGGTGAATACGCTCGAAGCTTTCTGCGATTACTGCTTTAATACCTAATAAGTTTGTACCTTTTGCAGCCCAGTCACGAGAACTTCCCATACCGTAATCTTTACCTGCAACAACTAGAAGGCCTGTGCCGTCTTCTTTATATTTCATAGCAGCATCATAGATTGATGTTACTTCACCAGTTGGCCAGTATGTTGTATATCCGCCTTCTGTGCCTGGTGCAATTTGGTTTTTAATACGGATGTTCGCGAATGTACCACGCATCATCACTTCATGGTTACCACGACGAGAACCGTAAGAGTTAAAGTCAACTGGTTGTACGCCGTTTTCTAATAAGTAGCGTCCAGCTGGTGTATGCTTACCGATTGAACCTGCTGGTGAAATATGGTCTGTCGTTACAGAGTCACCAAATTTACCAACTACGCGTAAGCCTGATAACGTTTCAACTTCACCTGGCTCTTTAGATAAACCTTCAAAGAATGGTGGATTTTGAATGTATGTTGAATCATTATCCCAAGTATATAAAGCTTCGTTTGAAGTTTGGATTTCATTCCAACGCTCATTGCTATTAAATACTTGTGCATATTCTTTTTTGAACAGTTCAGATGTAACAACGCTTTGAACTACATCTTCAATTTCTTTAGCTGATGGCCAAATATCGTTGAAGTAAACAGCATTGCCATTTGCATCTTTACCGATTTCATCATTTTTCAGGTCAATATCAACAGTACCTGCAAGTGCATATGCCACAACAAGTGGTGGTGATGCTAAGTAGTTCGCTTTTACAAGTGGATGAATACGACCTTCAAAGTTACGGTTACCAGATAAAACAGATGTTACTAATAAGTCGTTTGCTGCGATTGCTTCTTCTAATTCTGGCGCTAATGGACCAGAGTTACCGATACAAGTCGTACAGCCGTAACCAACTGTTTGGAAACCTAATTGATCTAAATATGTTGTTAAACCAGACTTATCTAAGTACTCTGTAACAACTTTAGATCCTGGTGCTAATGATGTTTTTACGTATTCAGGTACTTTAAGTCCTTTTTCAATTGCTTTCTTCGCAACTAGACCTGCTCCAATTAATACGTACGGGTTTGATGTATTTGTACAGCTTGTAATTGCAGCGATTGCAATTGCACCTGTTTTCATCGTTACTTCTTTATCTTCTAATGTAACCTTCACCTCTTTATCGAACTCTTGCTCATTAAATCCAAGTCCTTGTGTTCCAACTGGTGCTACAACAGCTTTGTGGAACGCATCTTTCATATCTGAAAGTGGAATTAAATCTTGTGGGCGTTTCGGTCCAGAAAGGTTAGATTCAATTGTATTTAAATCAATTTCAACAAGATCAGTGTAAATTGGATCTTTGCTGTCTGCTGTATAGAATAAACCGTTTGCTTTACAGTATTCTTCAACAACTCGAATTTGCTCTTCATCTCTACCTGTTAAACGTAAGTATTCTAATGAAATATCATCGATTGGGAAGAATCCACAAGTTGCGCCGTATTCTGGTGCCATGTTTGAAATTGTTGCACGGTCAGCTAAAGGCATGCTCTTTAGTCCATTACCGAAGAACTCAACGAATTTACCAACTACACCTTTTTGACGTAATACTTGCGTTACTTTTAATGCAACGTCAGTTGCTGTAGTACCACTTGGAAGTGTACCAGTTAATTTCACACCGATTACTTCAGGTACTGGGAAGTATGAAGGCTGTCCAAGCATTCCTGCTTCTGCTTCAATACCACCAACGCCCCATCCAAGAACACCGATACCGTTAATCATTGTTGTATGTGAGTCTGTTCCAACTAATGAATCTGGATATGCAACTAAGTCACCTTCCTCATTTTTCACAGCGTGAACAACTGGTGCTAAATATTCAAGGTTTACTTGGTGTACAATACCTGTAGCTGGTGGAACTGCACGATAGTTATCAAATGATTTTTGTGCCCAGCTTAAAAATTTATAACGTTCTTCATTACGTTTAAACTCTAAGTCCATGTTGAATGCAAGCGCGTCTGCCGTACCCGCTCTATCAACCTGTACAGAGTGATCAATTACAAGGTCTACAGTAATTTCTGGATTAATTTTATCAGGATCCCCACCCATGTCTGCCATTGCTTTACGAAGCGAAGCCAAATCAACAACAGCTGGAACACCAGTGAAATCTTGTAAAATTACACGAGATGGTTTAAATGGAACATCGATATCTTGCACATCTTTCGTTCCCCATTTCGCTAAATTTGTAACATGCTCTTCTGTAATTACACGTCCGTCTACTTGACGAAGTACTGACTCAAGTAAAACTTTCACGGAATATGGTAATTGAGATACGTTGCCAACCCCTGCGTTTTCAAGCGCTTTCAAATCATAATAATGATACGTTTTTCCATCTACTTCAAAAGTTGCGCGTGATTGAAATGGATTATGTTTGACCATTATGTTTCCCCCCTGTTAAACGTGACTAAGTTGTCTGAATATAAAATGTAGACAAACTTTTCAATACCTTACGATAATATCTTATTACAACTTTCTAAATAAGTAAATAATAAGAAACTTATAGATTATCATAAGTTTTCTTTATGTTTCTAAATTTGAATAGTGTTCATGCTCCTTATGAATACTATTACCATAAAGTAAAGTGCTCTATTAGCGCTTTACTTACAGTTCATACATACTATGAACTGCTCATCATTCAACTTACAAAAAAAGTTATAGAGGTGAAATAAAATGGGTAAAAGAAAAGCAAATCATACTATTTCAGGAATGAATGCGGCATCTGCACAAGGACAAGGTGCTGGTTATAACGAAGAGTTTGCAAATGAAAACTTAACTCCTGCAGAACGACAAAATAATAAGAAACGCAAAAAGAACCAGTAACGAAAAATCCCAAAAGGAACATTCACCTTTTGGGATTTTTTCTAATGTTTATAACGTAACAATTCCGAAACCTTTACAAATCGATAGCCTTGCTTTTGAAGCTCCGGTAAAATTTTTGCTAGCGCTGCTACTGTTTGACTACGATCATTTCCTCCATCATGTAACAATACAATATCTCCGCTTTTAGCATTTTTCACTACATGATTTACAATGGATTCAACACCTGGATTTGCCCAATCACGTGGGTCTTGGTGCCATGACCATAGTACAGTTTGATACCCAGCTTCTTTCGCTGTTTTAAATACAGCATCGTTAATATATCCACCAGGTGGACGGAATAACAAAGGTTCTTTTACCCATTTTTCAAAATATTTCTTTCCATCTAAAATATCTTTTTTTAATTTTTCATCTGATGAACTATTCGCATATAAATGATTCATCGTATGATTTCCAATTTCATGTCCCTCTTTCAACACTTGTTTTACTAAATATGGATTTCGCTGAACTCGAAATCCGATCATAAAAAATGTTGCTTCCGCTTTATATTGACGTAATAAATGTAAAACTTGTGTTGTATAAGTTGGATCTGGTCCATCATCAAATGTAATGGCAATAACCTTTTCATTATTAGGTACTTCCCACGTTACATAGCCAGTTGGTTCTAGCTCTTTTCTGAGCAACATTTTCGCTTCCACTTTTTCCACTTGAAATATATGTACTGCGCATAGTAAAGAAAAAATTACTAAAAAAACTTTCTGTTTTAGCATAATATTCATTAAAGTAAGAGATTGTCGAATACCAACAATCTCATTTACTTTTCTAATTGATCTACATTTCGCATAATGTTTTGGAGATTACTTTCATATTGCTCAAGTTGTGGACGTTGTGTTTCTGAAGCTACCTCTAGTGCATTTTGAATTTGTTCATATGCTTCCTGAACCTCTTGGCGTAATTCTTTTAAATCATGACCGTAGTTTGGATCATTTTTCACAATGTTGTTAAATGCATTTTCTGCTTGTGTAACGCCTTGCTGCGCTGCTTGAAAAGCTTGTTGCTTATCTTTATGATATGGCATTATACAATCCCCTTTCCATAATAGTTAGTCCCACTTATCTTTACCTTTTTTTCTAAAAACATTCTCGTATAAATTTGCAAACTTCTCTCATTCTAAAAAGAAAGAGGAGGTGTCACAGACAATGAGCAAAAACAATCGTGAAGCGAAAGAAAAAAAAGGACAACCCGAACCATTAAGCGGATCTCATAAAGTAAAAAACCGTAACCATTCACGCCAAAAACATCATGCACATCATGATATGTAAAACACAAAATGCACACTAGCTACCTTTTCCACATACAATGTTTATATTTTTCCATTTATTCTTCACCCCTACTTCATTCATGCATAACATAGTATGAATTGAGATTTTACGGAGGGTGTCTTACATGGGCAAGAAAAAGAAGGATTGTCTTTTTCATGTTGATGGTTTCGAAGAATGGATGGATCAGTTTTGTTCTGATTCTTGTAGCAACTTTAGTTTCCCAAATCAAATTCATATTGACCTTTGTGAAACGGAACAAGAATACATTTTGGAAACAGATGTACCAAATGTAAAAGAACAAAATGTAGTCATTAAAAAGATGAAGACAGGCCTAAACATTTGCATACTTCATAAAAATATTTCTTTGCAGAGAATCATTCCTTTACCCGATAATATTATTTATAAAAAGATGCTAGCCTGCTTAGAGAATGGATATTTAGCCATTCATATTTCCAAAAATGAAGTTGCTCATAAACATGAGGAAAAAGTTCTTTTTCAAATTGAGAATTAAAATAAAGTAAAACTTTAACCAACAGGAGTTTTACTGCCCGTTAATAGCGGGATAAATACAAAAATAAGCCCCAGCAGGTGACTGGGGCTTATTTTATTTCGCATGTAATTCTATATTAGAATTTCCATCATATCTTTTTTTCAATAAACTTTTCGTAACTAACAGCACTGGAAACGCTACAGTTGAAAATATAGCTAGCGCTGAAAATACTACAAACCCATTTTGGTACCCGTAATAATCGAGAAGTACGCCCCCAAACCACGGACCAATTACTGCTCCAATTCCCGAAAAGCCCATCGCCCCGAAATATGTTCCTTTTAGATGCGCGACAGCAATATCATCAATAAATACATCCGTCATTGAAAACATTAAGACTTCTCCAATTGTAAAAATAATTGTGCAAATGGCAGCACCTAGCGTAGATTCTATTATTCCAAATCCAAACAATCCTCCGCTCACAAATAAAGTTCCAACCATAATGGATACTAACGGTGTATACTTTTTACATATTTGAATAACAGGGTATTGAATTACGACTACAACAATCGCATTTAAAGCTAACATATATGAAAATACTTTCACTCCATCCTGGAATATATGTGCATTTGCAAAATATTGAGATACCGTCGTCGTCAAATGTGAAAAACCACAATTACTCAAAATAATACCGACTAAAGCAACTAAAAATACTATATCTTTTCGCAATATACGCATTGCATTTAGCATTGTAACAGGTTTTTCTGTACTCACTTTCTTTTTTTCCATTGGATACTTCTTAAATTGGAACGCTAGTATAGCTGTATATAGAATATATACCCCAGCTGCTACTAAAAAAGGAATTGTTGATTTTGCACTTCCAATCTGTAGTCCAACAATTGGTCCAATTGCAACTCCAACATTTATTGCACCATATCGCAAGTTATAGACGAGTAACCGATACTCAGGCTTTGTTAAATCTGATAATAATGCTCTTGATGTTGGCTCAAAAAACGACCTACATAATCCATTTAAAGCGTTTAATAAAAAGAAACTTAAAACATGATCTGCAAGTGAAAAACCTATAAACACAAACATCCAAACAATCATGGACCAGAGCATAATCATTTTCCGGCCAAATCGATCTGATAAATTCCCTCCGATAAAACTAGCAAAAACACCAACAAGTGCACTCGTTCCAATAATAGCACCAGTCATTCCAGCTGATACACCTTTAACAGTCGTTAAATAAATCGCTAAAAAAGGGATACTCATTGACGTGGCGAACCTCGCAAATAAAGTCCCTATTATAATTGTCATTCCTAACGGATGAATATTTTGTAACTTCCCCTTCATCTTAAAAACCTACTCTCCCTGTTATCACATAAAAAAAGAAAGCAAAGGATCTGCTCTCTTTTCCCTTTTTATACTTGAGTTGTTGATACCCGAGCTGTTCTCGTTATATCCATATCTATGCCATATGTAAACTGTAATTCTTTACAAACATCTTTAATTAAAATTGCTACATTATACTTTTCATTAAATTGTAAAACGATGTTTTCTACTTCTTCATATGTATACTTATATTCTCCTGTAATAACACTTTTTAGATCAAAGCATTCATTTATACAAAGTTGCACAAGCAGCTGGTCATATTTCTCGATTACATCTTCTTTCTTCCACATTACCTCTTTTACATATAACCGATCAAACTTCACACTTTCTCGATTACAATCCGTTAAAATCCGGGTCATTTCATTTAATTCTCGATACAATTCAGAAATATTTTTGCTTAAACTAAGCAGTTTATCTACGCCATTTTCATATAACATATTCATTCCACCCCCGCATTTTCTTTTTCTTATTATAGCAAGAAAATTCTAAAAAAAGCTTCTTTCTTCTGAAATATTAGGAAACTAATTTCGATTGCTTTACAATGAAACTAGTGAACACGAAAGGGGAAAGAAAATTGGAGCAAAAATTATATTACACTGACGCTTATAAACAAGACTTTACTACAAAAGTTATAAAGCAAGATTATGATAAAGACGGTAACTTATACGTTGTTTTAAACGAAACGGCATTTTATCCGACAGGCGGCGGACAACCACATGACACTGGAACTTTAAATGGTATTGCTGTACTCGATGTTGAAGAAGTCGATGAAGAAATCCGCCACTTCATTACAGAACAATTACATACAGAAGAAGTAGAAGGTAAAATTAATTGGGAGCGTCGTTTTGATCATATGCAACAACATGCAGCTCAACACATTTTATCTGCTGCTTTTTGGGATCATTTTAACATACCTACGATTGGATTCCATCTTGGTAGAGAAACGGTAACAATTGATTTAGAAACAGAAAATCTGCATACAGAAACAGTTGAAAAAGCAGTACAAATTGCAAACAATATAGTTTTTGAAAACCATCCAATCCGTATAGAGTGGATGAACTTAGAAGAAGCGAAAACGTTACCCCTTCGTAAAGAACCGACTATGATTGAAAATATACGCGTTGTTATGATCGAAAACTTTGATTATAACGGCTGTGGCGGAACACACCCGAAACGTACTGGTGAAGTAGGTCCTATTCAAGTTCTTAGCTGGGAACGCAATAAAGGTGGCATACGACTAACGTTTATCGCTGGCTGGCGCACACTAAAACTTGTGGGGCAACAGCAACAAATTATGAAGGATGTTTCCAAACAATTAAACAGTAGCGAAAGTGATATTTCAGCAAAAGTAGCACAACTGCTTACTTCTCAAAAAGAAAACGAAAAAACAATACAAACAATGACTGAAAAATTATTATATGCAGAGGCAAACGAACTACTTCAACACCCTACCGAAATACATGCTGGCATACTTATTTCTAAAATGTTTACAAATCGTTCTATGCAAGAAGTCTCAAAGCTTTCTGCTATTATTACAGAACAACAAGAGCACGCCATTACATACTTTGTCATTGAAAATGATGACAAACTACAATGCATCCTTGCTTGCGGAAAAACAGTCACGCTCGATATGAATGCTCTGTTAAAAAAGGCACTTCCTACAATCGAAGGAAAAGGCGGCGGAAATAAAAAGAGTGCGCGCGGCGGCGGAAAAGCGGTTATGACTGGGGATGAGTTTTTAAATCAACTTGTTTCTTCTTTACAGTCAACAGTGTAAAACATGTTTATGAAGGATAGCTAACGGCTATCCTTCAACTATATTTACAGGCCTACATTTTGTTTCAAGCCTTGATAACTCCCTGCATTTGCAAACCCTTCATTTACCAATTTTATAAAAGTTTCCGAAAAACCATAATGACTTAATTCGTTAATCGGTACCATTTGCACATCATGAATTGGATTATGATCAAACTCATTAGAAGGTAGCGTAATTTCTCCCTCGATCCTTTCAAGCAGAAACGTAATATGTAATAAAGATGGCCTAACATCTGGTTTATCACAAACATAGAGTAGCTTCTTAATTTTAACTTCTAACCCTGTTTCTTCTCTCATTTCTCGAATCATCGCTACTTCTAACGTTTCACTATTCTCTACCCTTCCCCCAGGTAAAGACCAATTGCGATTAGCTACTTTTTGGTTTACTAGCAATAACTTTTCATCTTCAATTAAAATTCCAGTTACACGAACTTGCATTACATTTTCCATATATAATCTCCTCTTCCCGTTATATTTACAAATTAATCCTTCCACAAAAAGAACATACGTTTTATAATTAAAGAAAATTATGGAAGAAAGAAGTTGTTACATTCATGCGTCCACCTTTAACAAAGTTTATATCACTTGAAGATTTCCAAAACTATTATTGGTTAAAAGCAGAACTCCAAACATTTTGTCGTGAGCATGGTTTGCCAGCTAGTGGCTCTAAGATTGAAATAACCGAGCGTATCTCACATTATTTACATACTGGTAAAATATTAAAAAACAGCTCTGTTCAAAAGGTGAGTAAAGCTTCCCTCCCTTATAAAGACCTTTCTCTTCAAACAATTATTACTAACAATCACCGCTGTAGCGAAGGTGTTCGTGCTTTTTTCAAAGAAAAAATCGGAGCAAACTTCCGCTTTACAGTAGCTCTTCAAAAGTTTTTTAAAGAGAATGTTGGCAAAACATATGAAGACGCGATAACGTTTTGGTATGAAGAGAACGAACGAAAAAAAGATCCTACTTATAAAACAACTATCAGCCCGCAGTTTGAATACAATCGCTTTACTCGCGACTTTTTCGAAGATCCAAATAACAAAGGGAAAACAAAAGCTGATGTTATCGCTGCTTGGAATGAAATAAAAGCAAAACCTGGTAGCAATGCTTATGTTCCTCAAAAAGTAGAAAACTAGTTCCTTTCTAGTCTTCTACTTTCTCAAATAATAAAGCAAGCCCTATTCCGCCCCCAATTCCTAACGTCGTAATTCCATACTTCATATACTCTCTTTGCGCTTGATAAAACAAACGTGTTACAAGCATAGCCCCAGATGCACCGTACGGATGACCGAGCGCAATTGCACCACCATTTACATTTAATTTCTCGTACGGAATTTGTAACGTCTTTGCACAAGCAACAACTTTTGAAGCAAATGCTTCATTTATTTCAAAATAATCAATGTCCTCTACTTTCATATTCATTTCGTTTAGTAATTTGTTCACCGCAAATATTGGACCAGTCCCCGGAAGGTTGGGATCTACTCCAACTACAGCACTGCGAACAAAACGAAGAACAGGCTTGTATCCTAATTTTCGAGCTTGCCGCTCTTCCATTACAAGAACTGCACATGCCCCATCATTTACACCACATGAATTCCCTGCCGTTACTGTACCATTTTGTAAAAATGCAGGTTTTGTTCTTTTAATCATTCGTTCATAATTCATTTCTAGCTTTATAGATTCATCTAATAATCCATTAAAAGACATTATTTCATCATGTATATATCCTTTTTCTAACGCTTGCAGTGTTCGTTTATAACTGAGGCAAGCATACTCGTCTTGCATTTCTCTCGTAATGTTATAACGTTCTGCAACATATTCAGCCGCTACCCCCATACTAGGATCGCCAATTGTTTCCGGTGAGAATCGCGCTCTATTTTGAAAAGGTGACGTACTTGTACTCTCTACTCCTCCTGCAATATAACAATTACCTGCCCCGCCTTGAATGAAATGACATGCGGTGCGAATCGCTTCCAATCCGGCACCACATTGCCGATCAATTGTTACTCCCGGAATATGATAACCAAGTCCTGCTTCTAAAGCAGATAATCTCGCAATATTCCCTCCTGGTCCCACAACATTCCCTAATATAACATCGTCTATTTCTCTCTCAATCCCTTTACTTAAAAACGTAAGGAGTGGTGCTGCTAATTGCTGAACTTCATAATCTTTTAACATCCCATTCTCCTTGCCAATGGGTGTTCTTTTCGCCTCTACAATAACTGCCCTATTCATATATTTTCTCCCGTTTTTCAATCATACTTTTTGCTACCATACGAGCAATCTTTCCACTATTTGTATAAGGTATTTCATCTACAAAATGCCATTCTTTCGGTATTTTAAACGAGGATAATCGTTGTAAGCAAAAACTCTTTAATTGTTGCCTCGTAGCACTTCCTTTGACGATGGCGACAGGCTTTTCACCCCAATAACTATCATTCACACCAACTATAACTATTTCATCTACAGCCGGATGTTCATGTAATACACTTTCTATTTCTTCTGGAAAAATATTAATTCCTCCAAATAAAATCATATTCTTTTCTCTACCTACAATATATATAAAGCCTTCTTCATCTTCATAGCCTACATCTCGCACTGTCATCCAGCCATCTACATTCAATTCTGGAACTACAATCCCACTTAATATGTAACCCATAAAAAACTGATCACTTTTCACATAAACAGTTCCTACCTCACCTTTCTGTACTTCTTCACCTGCTCCATTACATATTCGAACTTGCACATTGTGACAAGGTTTCCCTACTGAATTTGGCCTTCTTTCACTCTCTTCATCAACTAATGCTGTTACAAAACTTAGTTCCGATGCACCGTAAAATTCATATTTTTGCGCATAAGGAAATATACTCTTTATTTTTTCTTTCGCCTCAGCTTCCCATTTCGCTCCTGACGAAATAATTTTCAATGTATTTTCTATTACTCTTTTTTCTTTATATAAAGATTCTAGCATTGTCGGAACTGTATACATGACCGAATTTTTTTCCGTTTCTAACTTATCCAACACTTGATTTGGAATAAACTTTCTCATAATATGCACCGTTTGTCCTATATATAATGCACTTATTGCCCCGTATAAAAAAAGAGAATGAACGAGCGTTCCAGCTATTAAAATAGAATCTTCCTTTTTCATATGAAAGTCATGTACATTACAATCAAAGCTATGAATCCACGATTGTTGTGCACGTAAAAATGCTTTTGCCTTTCCAGTCGATCCTGATGTAAACCCCATATAAAAAGGAGCATGTTGTACATTTTCTACAGGATAATATGCAGGCAGTTTGTTCTCTATCATTCTTTTCCACTCATCAATTTCTATTACTCTTCCTTCCTCTCCCGATATATCATTCAACTTATATCGTTCCGTCACAATCATATCCGGATTACTGATTACTAGTCTTTCCTTTAGCTCATCCTTTTTCCATTTTATATCTAATGGCACACAAACCCATCCGGCCATAGCAGCACCAGCAAATAGTTGTAAAAACTCGATACGATTTTCTAATACAATTGCTATCGTTTTATTCTTTGACTTTTTTTCATCCAACCAGCTTGCTACTTTACACACTGACTCAAACCACTCTTTATATGTTAAAACTCGATCATTTTCCTTTATTGCTATTTTATTCGGTTGTAAGGAAGCATGCTTTTTATATTCTTTTGTAATCCCCATATGAGACGTCCTTTCTCTTAAAAATAATAAAAAGAAACACGCAATGAGCGTGTTTCTTCTCTTTTTCATCCCGCATTTGTATATTTCCCACTCTTTAAAGCAGGCGTAATAATATGTTTCAATGAACGGTGTAATTTTGTTACAAGAACTGCTGCAATAATTGCTTTTATACAATCCCCTGGTAAGAACACAGCACTTACTTTCATCGTCTGCCATATAGAAATATCCATTACGAAAGCTTGTACAATAATACCAAATACATAAACTACGAAAATACCACCAATTATATTAATGCATAATACTTTTATTATAGAAACTTCACGTAAACGCTCAATTAAATAACCAATGACAAACGCTCCAGCAATATAACCAAGTAAATATCCTGCACTTGGCCCAACAAATACACTAAGACCACCGCGTCCACCAGCAAGTAATGGTGCTCCAACTCCTACTATAAGTAAGAAAACAAGTTGACTTAATGCACCAAGACGTGATCCTAACAGCCCACCAGCAAGCATAACACCAAGTGATTGTAATGTAATTGGAACTGGTGTAATAGAAAGAGCAATCGGAGGTATTAACCCTAACACTCCCATAATAGAACTAAATAAAGCGACGAAAACTAAGTTTTTTGTATTCATATTTGCTTCTCCCATTTGTAAACTGAAAATAATTTTCGGATAACATATTATAGAAGTTATATTATATTTCTATCTAGAATTTGTCAACTTATTTTCATAATAGGTTTACAAATATGAATTCCATTATTCCCCTTTACGCAAATGCTCAAGTTCTTTCCGAAGCGCTTGTTTTAAAAACTTCCCAACAGATGTTTTCGGTATTTCTTCCATAAATACAATATCGTCTGGCAACCACCACTTTGCAAACTGCGGTTTTAAAAACGCATATATTTCTTCTTTTGTTACTGTACTATTTTTCTTTTGAACAACGCAGGCAACTGGTCGCTCTTGCCACTGCGGATGAGGAACGGCAACGACAGCTGCTTCAAATATAGCATCATGTGCCATTAAAGCATTTTCAAGGTCCACTGAGGAAATCCATTCTCCCCCACTTTTAATAACATCTTTCGTACGGTCAACAATTTTCACGCAACCTTCCTCATCGACTGTGACAACATCTCCTGTATATAACCATCCATCACGAAAACCTTCGACAGTACGCTCATCGTTATAATAGCTTTCAGCGATCCATGGTGCTCGTAAACAAAGTTCTCCCATCTCTGTACCATCCCACTTCACTTCACCATTTGTACCGACTACTTTCATCTCTACACCAGGTACAAGATACCCTTGTTTTGATCGAATTTCTAATTGCTCTTCATACGATAATTCTGTTTCATAACTTTTTAAACGCGCAAGTGTTACGAGTGGGCTCGTTTCCGTCATACCATATGCATGGATGAAAGGAACATTATGTTTCTGTTCAAATGCTTTAATAACACTTTTCGGTGCAGCTGCACCACCACATAGTATTCTCGTCATACTAGATAAATCGTAACTATTATTTTCTAACTCTTGTAATACACCGAGCCAAATTGTCGGCACACCAGCAGCTAACGTCACTTTTTCAGATTGGATCATTTCTAATAAAATTTTTGGTGTAAACATCGGTCCTGGAAGAACTTGTTTTGATCCAAACCACGTAGCAGCGAAAGGAAGTCCCCAAGCATTCACATGGAACATCGGTACAATCGCCATTGCTGCATCACTTTCCGATAAAGCAGCTGTATCCGCTAAACCAAGTGCCATACAATGCAATACAGTACTACGATGCGTATATACAACACCTTTTGGATTTCCTGTAGTCGCCGACGTATAACACATACCAGCAGGTGTGTTTTCATCAATATCTTTTACAAATTGGAAATTTGGATCGCCTTCTTCTAATAGCTTTTCATAATGATATACAGGTTCTAGCGTAGTATTTGGAAGTTCATCTTTATCAGTCATAATAATGTAAGCTTGTACAGCTGATAGTTGTGATTGAATATTTTCAACGAGCGGTACGAGATCTTCATCTATAAGTAGAATGCGATCTTCTGCGTGCTGAATAATATATGAAATATGTTGAGGAGATAAACGAATATTAATTGTGTGCAAAACAGAAGCAATACCTGGAATAGCAAAATACGCTTCCACATGTCGATGATGATTCCACGCTAACGTTCCTATACGCTCGCCTTCCTTAATTCCTAACTTTTTTAACGCACTGGAAAGCCTTCTCGTCCTTTCACCTAACTGCTTATACGTTAACGTTGTAATTGTATCATGTGTCCGTGAAACAATTTCTTTCTTTGAAAACAATTTTTCTGCTCTTTCCATCATAGAACTAATTGTTAGCGGTACATTCATCATCATATTGGTTATATCCCCCTTTAAAGCGTTTTCATTTTTCGTTTATTATAACAGACTCTCGTAAATAATTACGACATTTTTCTGTATTTTCTGAATTATTTCTTTGGAAATAATTCAGAAAATACTAAGAGAAAATATACTAAAATTCCTTCTTACGATATATAAATACCGAAATAACAAAAGAAAAGATATATATGATAACGCCAAATATTGTATATAGAATTGAAACGTATACAGATAAATTTAAATTTGATATTGGAAATTGTCCTATTAAATAGCCAATTACACTTTGTAATCCAAAATAAATAACAAGTCCCCCACATGCGCCTCCAATTGTAATAGCATCAGATTTTTCTGCTCCAAAAATATAGAGGAGTGGATAGGCTATTGCTCCGGCATTAAGGATGATGAACGTCCCTAAAGAAACACTCTTAAATATATCATCATCAATTGGCGTATCTGAAACTGAAGCATGTACGTAAAATATGCTATACGATAATAAAGTACCAATAATTACAACTATAAAATAGAAAAGGTAGTGACTTTGCACAATGTTATTTCTAGTAACCGGTAAAGTAAGTACATATTTTTCATAACCCGACTTACTCTCATACTTAATAACTTCAAGTGCAGGAATTGCAGCAAATAAGATAATGAATGTAGCAATTAAACGGTACATTGAAGCATTACCAAAATAAAAAACAAATCCCGATCCTAATATCGCTATTCCCATGAACGTAAAGAAAGTTCGATACACTAGATAATAGTTTGTCAATAATAAACCTTTCATTTATTTTTCACTCCTTGTTAATAAAACACTTATTTCTTCTATCGAAATGGTTCTATGAGCAATCCCATTTGGTAGTTTATGCACATCTGATACAAGTACATTGAAATAAGAACCATTATTCCTTTTCACCACAACTATATCTTTGTTGATTAAAGTTAGTTGTTCCTCATCAACATCTACAATGGCATAATTGTCTAAAACCTTATCCTTTTCTTCATTCAATAAAATTTCTCCATCTTTTATCACAATAAGGTGACTAGCTATTTTTTCTACATCACTCATAATATGTGAAGAAAGTAATATACCACCATTACTTTTATTCACAAAACTTTTTAATTCCTCTAACACCTGCTCCCTAGATGAAGGATCAAGACCTCCCGTCGCTTCATCTAGAATTAATAATTTGGCATTATGTGATAATGCAACAGCTATAGATAGTTTCATCGACATTCCACGGGAAAACCTACCTACTTTTTCATAAGTAGGTAAAGAGAAAGAATGAACTAATCGGTAAAAATTTTCTCTATCCCAAGAGTCAAACATCTTTTCAAAAACCTTATTTAGTTGTTTTATTGTAAGATGAGCCGGGAGATTCATAGCATCAAATACGACTCCAATCTTCCCCTTATTCTTGGCATCTTTATTTATATTTTCTTTACCAAATATTTTGACTGTACCACTATCTTTAGAAATTAATTGTAGTACTGTTTTAAAAGTTGTTGATTTCCCTGCCCCATTGTCACCAATGAATCCAACAATTGATCCAGACGGCACATTGAAAGAAACATCTCTTAAAACAACTTTGTTTCCAAATGATTTACTTAAATTTTCAATTTCTAGAAGATTTGACATCATTACACTCCTATCTTAATTTTTCATAAAAGTATGTTTTTTCCTATTAAAAATTATCCACTTTTTCTCTCACTTTCTTTTTCAGTTTAAAAATAAGACGATTACTATATTCTTTATTTTCTACTAAAATTCGATACACCTCTAATACTCCTAACACACGAACAAAAAGATAGACTCCAATTGCAATAAGTACAACACAGTACGGATAATACTGTACTAATTCTCCTGAAGTGATATGCTTTTTCTCAAACAAAAACGGGATTGCGCCTGCAGCTATAAAACAAAATCCAATGATTATTACTGCTGCATACTTTTTCTTAATAATCGCATATCTGTTTGTCAATTCTTTTAGAAAGTTTTGATCAAATAGTAGTTCTTCCTTTTTCAATACATTGTATCGACTCTCTTCTATCGTTACAGGTACCATCATTGCTCCAATTCCAAGGACAGCAATGATAATGACAAGGAATGTCGACATTGTTGCATTTTCTTTAAATAATAAATACGGAATTGTAGACAAAATAAGTAAACTAAACCCTAACGCTATATATTTTGAAATCTTTTGCCCGTACACTATATACCCTTCTGCCATTTCCTGACTTACATAATAGCCATCCACATTTTCATTACTTTGCTCAGCAGTTTCTTTTAATAAATAGTCGAGTGATACTTCAAATACATTTCCAATCATTATTAACTTTTCAGTTTCAGGAAAACCTTGACCGTTTTCCCATTTACTCACGGCTTGCCTTGTTGTGTTTAATTTTTCAGCTAATGCTTCTTGAGAAAGGCCCTTTTCCTTTCTTAATTTAAAAAGCTTTTCACCAAATCCCATATGTGTGTCCCCCTTTGTTTTCTTACCTAAATTGTATGTAAACATTGCACTTATCTCTATCTTCCTGTGGTTGCACTTTGTCAACTTACGGTTGCGATTGTGTTATATAGCGGTTTTATATACGATTTAGCTATTTTTCTTCTAAGATTGTGGCGTTAATAAATCATTCTCCCTCAATAACCAATTATAACAATTAAAGGTAATTACTGTTATAAAAAAATAAAAACTCCCTTATTCATTTAAAGGAGTTTTCGATATGAAATATTCCAAGAAGGGCTAATTTTCTTTCTCATATTAATTCACAATTTCTTCTATACATTTTTGCATGTTGTGCAACGATTAATAAGCATCCCACACAGTATATGTTGTCATCTCTTTATATAAGGCGTATTCATATATATATAAAATATTACTCCTATTAATTTCTCTAATAAAACCACTTCTCAATAATCATAACGGCTTCTGCTTAAACTTTTCATAATGTCGTACTTTTAATAAAAGGACATTCCCGCAATCTGTACAAATATAAGCATCTACCGGTGAAGATGTGAACATCGTCTCCTTTTTCCGTATTTGTGCATAACCGACAAACTCACCTTCTCCTATATTTTGAGAACCACAATTAGAGCATGTCTGCACGTCTTTCTGTTTCATGAGAGCACCACCTTTAATCTGTTTCTACTCCCTTCGACAGTTCACTTCCATTTCCCTTCCAAAAAACCTCTTATTCTCTTACATTTCAACAGGAATCTCAGAATAAACATCGTATATGTACTATGAAATATATTTATTGACGGAGGAACTTTATGAGTACGATTATGACGTTTAATACAGCTCAAGAAATTGAAAACGCAGAAATACATATGCTCTCTTCTAGATTAACGCTATTACAAGCAATAAACGAAAATCCAATGCAAGTACAAATGAAAAAGTTCGGTAGTGCCACTGCTTTTTCATCAAAAGTAATTGCTGGTCCGGCTTTTAATACGGTAAAAGGTATTACATTTACAAATACAGATGAGTTAGATGAAATTATCTCTTATTATCAATCACTACAAATCCCTTGTCGTTTTGAAATTACACCCGCTCAAGGTACAGCTGAACTATTTCATTACTTATCTGAAAAAGGTTTTTATCAATCTAGCTTCCATACCGCTTTATATAGTATACCGAGAAAAGATCCATCCCTTCTTCCTTCTAACATTTCAGTACGCCAACTAAAAGAAAATGAATTTCATATTTTTGCAGACATATATGTGCGTGGATTTAACATGCCATCCTTTACAAAAGATGGTGTGCGCCAAAATAACGAAATTCTTTATAATAAACCAGGATGGCATTTTTTCATAGCTGAAGTTCAAAATACCCCTGCAGGCATTGGTGTTCTGTACATAAATAATGGGATTGCTTCATTAGCTGCTTCTGCTACTTTGCCAGAATTTCAGCGTAAAGGCTGTCATACTGCCTTAATTCAAAAACGAATTGAGACAGCTATTGAATCCAATTGTCATTTAATAGTCGGACAAGCAAAATTCGGTAGCAGCAGTCAAAATAATATGGAACGTGCCCATATGAAAATTGCTTATACAAAATCAATATGGACTGCAAAAGACATGTAATTAACATTCCTTCTCCTTCCATTACAATCTTATACATTCTATGACAATTCCTTTTCTATACCATTAATAATTTGAATATTCAAACTATATTTGTTAAGCTATTACTAGATACATCATTCAACTTGCAATATGAAAAGAGAACTCTAATCAAACTACAAGGAGGAGAAATGTATGACTAAACATGACCATGGTTTAAAAGAAAAAGTAGAAGGTGCTATTGATAAAGTAAAAGGCGAAGTAAAAGAAGTTGTCGGGAAAGTAACTGACAATAAAAAATTACAAGCTGAAGGAAAATGGGATAAAGTAAAAGGCACTGCTAAAGATACGGTTGGCAATGTGAAAGAAAAAGTACATGAATATAAAGAGCATAAATAATAAAAACACGTTAGATGTATTTTCATCTAACGTGTTTTACTTTATATACATAATGAACCACATAACATATGATATATTTTTATTTCTCTATACTTTTTGTAAGTGGCTCTTTAAAGGCATTTCTATTCCATACAACAAAAACAATAAGAGAAATAATAAAGAATACAACAAGACATATACCCAAATAATCAAAATTAACTACCTGTATGAGATTCCAAAACGGTCCCTGTAAATTATAGCTTTCAATAAGCAAAGATAATAGTTGATATCCCCCTATTAAAAAAGCCGTTATAACAGATATTAAGGTAATTAATACATTATACGAATTTCTTATTCGATTATTTTCCATTGCCCACTTATAATTCGTATTCATGAATGTACTATCTAATGTATCCATCAATGACATTCCTGCAGCAAATAAAATGGGGAAAGCAAATATACTTACAAGTGGAATAGATTGACTTGTTGCAGTTACTGTAGAAAGAGCAATTAATCCAATTTCACTTGCTGTATCAAAACCGAGCCCAAATAAAAAACCGATCATATACAATTGCTTCTGACTATTAATAAAACTAAATAAACGTTGTGCGAAACGATATATAAACCCTAAGTTTTCTGGTTGCTTATCTTCTTGGCTCCGTAACACTTTAATAAGATACAACAGATTGGTAAGACCGATAATAATAAGGAATGTGCTAGAAACGATTGTACCAATAATACCGCCTATAGTAGAAAAACTCTCCATTCCATGTTTTGCCGTTTTTCCAATTAAAGCAATTAATACAATCATCACAAATACTACTGTAGAGTGTCCTAATGAGAAGTAAAATCCCACCCCCTGTGAGTTTTTACCTTTTTCAATTAATTTCCGAACAGTATTATCAATTGCGACAATATGATCACTATCAAACGCATGACGCAATCCTAAAGAATATGCAATAATAGCCATTCCAATTATGCTATTACCTTTATACAGTGCTGGTAATAATAAGAGAATCCCAAGCACATGAAGAAATATAATAATAACAAAAAATTTAGTTGCCTTCTTCAGTTCACTTTTCCACATAGTTACTAGCCCTTTCTACTTTAAATTGAATACTTTTGAAAACGAAAAGTGCCATAATAAAAACTACGATCGTTATAATAGTCGCTAAAATAATTACAAAATTATTTAACACATCTGTATGATTTGTAAGTGTTAACAGAGCTGGTACTGTTGCAGTAATCCAAGATTCAACGAAGCATACAATTCCTACATAAATATGAATCTTCTTTTTCAACCCATCTTGCAGGAAAAATAAAAACCAAAGGAATGCCCAAAAGAACCAAATTATTGTACTTTGTAGGCCTCCACTCTCATGTAATTGATTCACTATTCCCATAACCGTTGCAATGATAGCAACCCAAAGAGAATAGTAACCTACACCTGAAGAATCAAGTTTTAGTATATTTGTAAGACCAACATATAAATAAGTAAAACCAAATAAAAAGATAGTTCCATTAGATAGGATAGTCCACTCATCGGATTGACTTCCTGTAAATAATAAATATAATGGTGTCAAAGTTTGTAGTGCCCCTACAAATAAATTAAAGTACCCTACACTTTTGCTATCAATGAGTTTAAAAGCTGCTAGTGAATTCATAAATAGAACTGCACCAACAAATAATAATCCCACATTAGTCATAGTATCCCCTTCTCCTACTTAATATTTTCGATAGGATGTTAATTCTTCATGCAGACAATTTTCTCTAACAAAACGATGACACTGAAAAAATATAGACTCCATATCCTCTGTATTATGACTAAGTATGCGTATGACAAAGCCTTTACATGTCGTAGAAGCTATTCCAATCTTCATATTGTTAGTGTTAGAAAACGATGTTTTTAATGCTGCAATTAAGTCATTTGTAACGTTCTCATTAATAACTATGAAAGTACCATAATGGGAATATTGATTTAATATTCCCATTTGATCTAATGACTCTTTAAAAGGGTTTAGCAATAAATGATCATATACTACAAGTTTATTTTCCATATATATTTTTGTTAGCGAATCAAAATATTGGTATGTGAACTTCTCCATATTCGGCGACCAGCCAGGCGTAACTGAATCACATAAAATCAATGTAGAATTATTTTGCATATATATATTTGTTTTTTGCTTATATGCTGCGTCCTTGTACATAATTAACGGGTCTGGTAGATATTCCATAGCAGCATTCTGACCAATATAAAAATTCAATTCTTGCAAAGCATAACTATTTGGAGTCTTGTAAACTTTCGTTGCGGATTGGCTTGTTATATATGTTTTCGCATCTTTACCAACATTTATATTTATAGAATAGAAATCTCCTTTTAAATAGCCTCCACCAGAATTCATAATATAGTAATATGCTCTACCATACTTGTCCAAATATATCGGCTGCGTTACTTTTAAGGCATCTTTATGATAAACCTTAATAGGTACGGTTTTATCTCTCTTTTCCATCACATCAATGTTTAAGACACCTGTAGGAGATTTCATTTTTTCAATCCTTCTAACATAATGTTTTGTCGCATCCAATTTATTAATTCTTGTAAACCTTCCTCATCCTTCAAATTTGTAAAAAAGTATGGTTTATTATGTCGGTAATGTTTTGTATCCTGCTCCATAACTCCAAGATCTGCCCCTACATAAGGTGCCAAATCCGTTTTATTAATTACAAATACATCAGATTTAATCATTCCTTGCCCACCTTTCCGTGGAATCTTTTCTCCCTGCGCCACATCAATAATATAAATTGAAAAATCCACTAGCTCCGGACTAAATGTGGCAGCTAAATTATCACCCCCACTTTCAATAAAAATAATATCTAAATTATTATGTCTAATCATGAGTTCTTCAATTGCTTCAAAATTCATAGAAGCGTCCTCTCGAATTGCTGTATGTGGACACCCTCCTGTCTCTACACCAATAATTCTATCTTCTGGTAAAACACCTGTTTTCAATAAAATCTTTGCATCTTCTTTCGTATAAATATCGTTTGTAATTGCTGCAATTTCATAATCTGTATTTAGATGTTTTGTTAACTTTTCAACTAACATTGTTTTCCCAGCACCTACCGGGCCACCGATACCAATTTTAATAGGCTTTATCATTTTATTTTTCCTCCCTATGACATGAAGACCCTTACATTTACATCTTCATGTTGCATTTGATTTATTTCGAATTCAGGATCATTCAATCCAAAATCATCTAATGAAAGTATTTGAATTCTATCAATAGATTCACAGATTAATCCATGACATTCTTGTAATAGTTTTTGACCGTCTGTTTGTCCAAGAGGAATGGCTCTCACACCGTTTTGAATTATACTTCCAACACTTGAGTATAAGAAAACTAAGAGGGTTTCTTCTATTGTCATTTTCAATTCCGCTCCTAATATTCCATATACGATACTCGGATGACCTTGTAATTTATTACCTATAATATTTTCTTTATATATATTTAAATTTACAAATAAAAACAATTCACACAATAATTTAGAAGTACTTTTACTAATCATTCTATTTGCTTTTCTACATTCAAAAGGCAATGTTTGTGCTGTTATTAAATCATCTAAAAATGTAATTTGTTCTCCCTCATTATTCTTAATTGCTTCGTAAGTATATTTGCAAATTAAGCCGTCCGTGTATGTTAATTGCACTTTTATATATCGATTCATCCATTTGAAAAATCCGGCTTTATTTGTAACTTGTCCCTCTTGAATAAACGTTTCTAATCCAAAAGAGTGACTAAAACTTCCTGTTGGGAAGTTAGAATCACTAATTTGGAGTAGGTTAAGTAGGTTAAATATGTTTGTGTGAAGCATGCTTGAACGGTTTTGGTAATACTCTATTTTCTTTTTGATAAGGAACACCTTCCTTTTTAAGTAAATCTTCTACTAAGTAGTCATTCGCCAAAATCATGCACCCTTCATCGAATTGTGCTGGTAAATGTCTATTGCCTAAGTTATGAGCAATGATTCCCATTTCTTTTATTGATGTTGGAGTAATTACAATTACTTCTTCTGGTAATACTTCAATATATACAATTCGATTTTCATCTTCATATAAAATATCACCGTTCTTTAATGTTTCTCCACTACCTAAAGACACCCCAATTTCAAAACCAGATTCTGAATATAGTTTCTGAACCCTCTTCAGTAAAAGCTCACTAGAAATCAATATTTTATCAAGATGCTTTTTTGTATTTGAAAAATCATCCATATTGCATACGTTGTTATTAATTTTTTCAATAATCATTTTATCTCCCCCGTTATATCAAAATAAAAAATATCTTTGAGCCATAGGTAGTACATCTACTGCTTCACACGTGATTACTTTTCCATCAACTTTAACTTCATATGTCTGCGGATCCACTTCAATTTCTGGTGTTGCATTATTTAGCTTCATATCTTGCTTCGAAATCTCTCTCGTATTTTTAACAGGTAATACAACTTTATTTAAACCTAATTTGTCTTTAATATTATTCTCATAAGCTACTTTCGATACAAATGTAATCGAACTGGACTGTACTGCTTTTCCATATGCACCAAACATCTTTTTTTCATAATATGGTTGTGGTGTAGGAATCGAAGCATTCTCGTCTCCCATTAATGCCATCACCACCATCCCGTTTTTCAAAACCATATCTGGCTTAACACCAAAAAATTGCGGATCCCATATTACAAGGTCAGCGTACTTTCCTACTTCAATAGAGCCGACATATTCTGAAATCCCATGTGTAATAGCTGGATTAATTGTATACTTCGCTATATAGCGTTGAATTCTATTATTATCGTTATATTCTTTATCTCCCTCTAAACTACCAATCTGCTTTTTCATTTTATCGGCGGTTTGCCAATTGCGAATAATAACCTCTCCAACCCTTCCCATCGCCTGTGAGTCAGAGCTAATCATGCTGAAAACCCCTAAATCTTGCAAAATATCCTCTGCCGCAATTGTTTCTTTTCGAATTCTTGAATCTGCAAACATTACATCTTCTGGAATATTGGCTTTTAAATGATGACATACCATAAGCATATCTAAATGTTCATCCAGCGTATTCACTGTATATGGCAAGGTCGGGTTCGTTGAAGATGGTAAAATATTATTTAGTGCAGCAATCTTTATAATATCTGGTGCATGCCCACCTCCAGCCCCTTCAGTATGGTACGTATGAATAACACGATTATCAATAGCTTTTATCGTTTCTTCCACAAAACCACATTCATTTAACGTATCGGTATGAATAGCGACTTGAATATCATATTTATCAGCAATCTGTAACGAGTGATTAATTGCGGAAGAAGTCGCTCCCCAATCTTCATGAATTTTCAATCCGATAGCCCCTGCAAATATTTGTTCTTCCAAGGCAGGTAGACTTGAACTATTTCCTTTCCCTAAAAATCCAAGGTTTATTGGAAAAGCTTCTGCTGCTTCTAGCATTTTTCTTAAGTTCCAAGATCCAGGTGTTATTGTAGTTGCCTTAGTCCCTTCTGCCGGTCCTGTTCCCCCACCAATTAAAGTTGTTATACCTGAAGCTAATGCTGTATCAATTTGTTGTGGGGATATGAAATGTACATGTGTATCGATACCTCCAGCTGTAACGATTTTTCGCTCACCAGAAATTACTTCCGTCGATGTTCCAATGATGATATCAATATTATCCATAACCGAAGGATTACCACTCTTACCAATTGCTGAAATTTTCCCATCTTTTATACCAATATCCGCTTTATATATTCCCGTATAATCAATAATAATTGCATTCGTAATAACAACATCCACAACCCCCTGTTCCCTTGTAAGTTGTGAATTTTGTCCCATACCATCCCTAATTGATTTTCCTCCGCCAAAGACAGCTTCATCACCATATACAGTGGCATTTCGCTCAATGTGTGCGAATAATTGTGTATCCGCTAAACGAATAGAATCTCCTGTAGTTGGACCGTATAAATCAGCATATTGTTTACGTGACATCTTAAAACTCATGCTATCTCCCTCTTTTTGTGTAAGATTGAATATCGCCATCCACTTTATTTTTAAATCCATACACTTTTTGTTCCCCGGAATATGGAACTAATTCAATCGTTTTTTCATCTCCAGGTTCAAATCTTACAGCTGTACCCGCTGGAATATTTAAGTGTTGTCCAATTACTACACTACGATCGAATTTTAATGCCTCATTCACTTCATAAAAATGGTAATGAGATCCAATTTGAATAGGTCTATCTCCCTGATTTAACACCTTAACTTTCGTTACTTTTTTATCTCCATTACATACTATGTCTTCTTTCGCAAGAATATATTGCCCTGGAATCATAACATTCACTTCCTTTAATGAATTGGTTGATGAATAGTTACTAATTTTGTTCCATCAGGAAAAGTTGCCTCGACTTGAATATCTGATATCATGTCTGCAATACCATCCATAACATCTTCAGCACTTAAAATATTTTTTCCAAGCTCCATTAATTCCGCCACATTTTTACCATCTCTTGCTCCTTCCAAAATTTCATACGTAATAATAGCGATACTTTCTGGATAGTTTAACTTAAGCCCCCTCTCCTTTCGTCGATAAGCTAAATCAGCCGCAACAACTACTAGCAGTTTATCAATTTCTCTTGGCGTTAATCTCATTACGCTCTCCCTTTCTGAAGTATTTTAAAACTAAGAATATTCTAAAAACAAAAGGTGTATTTTCAATGTCCTTCCCGTGTTTTCTCCATGTTTTTTCTATCAATCAAATAAAAAAAGACTAGAATTTCTAGTCTTTTTTATTTCCCTTCATTCTTCTCTAACACATACAAGTCTTCTTCAATATTAGATAATTTCTCTATTACAAGCTTTCTAGCATCTCCAATTGCTTGATTGTATGCAAATGGTCCTACTAATTTAATCATTTCTTCTATTAAACGCTCTGCTTGGAAGCGTCCAATTTCATCTAAATCTTCTTCAACGAAAAATTGCTGAATTTGTGCTACTAGCTCTTCTTTTTTATCATTTGGTATTTTTATATTCATCATCATTTGTTACTCCTCTATATTTATGATAGTACGTTTCTTAACTCTACCATAGAAAAACGCTTTCCAGGACAAGTTTTTGTAACCCCTTCTAGCTCTCTATGACCAAGTATATTTTCTTTCTTTATAGCAAACTGCTTCATAAACATTTTACATAAAGAATATAATGCATTCATTTGTGCAGGAGTTGGATCGTATTTATCAAAATTACCTGTCATACATATTCCAATTGTATCCCTATTATTATCTTTCGCATGTGCTCCAATATGTAAACCTCGTCCTTCAACTATGGTTCCATCTTCTTCAATAAAATAATTGTAACCAATCCCGCTCCATCCTCTTACTTTTTGATGAAACTCATGTGTTTGATATACATCCCATCCATCTTCGGATGTATGGTGGATAATCAGTTTATTCACTTTTTCTAAAGGAACTAATTCATCTTGAAAGGTTAAATTAACACATTTAATTTCCATTTGAACATCCTCCCTTAAAAATCAATCATCATCATTGTTTTATCATCTGGTCTTATTCTCTTTTCTCCTTCTAGCTTTTCGATAATTGCTACATATTCACTTATACTATTCTTTCTTATATATGCAACAGCTTGTTCGAGCGACCAATCTGGGTGGAATAATCCGTCTGAACAAATAAAAATGCCGCTCACTTCATCTATATGTAATTCACCATGCTGTAAATAATGTATCGCTTCTTTCATTCCGTTTGCAACGGAATACCCGCCCTGCATATTTGCAAGATAACGATTATATTTTAACTGTTCTCGCACATCTTGAAAAACATGTTCTTCTAGTACAGATAACCCTTGTTTACGATCTTCTTCTCTCTTCTTTTTTGCTCGTTTGCTAATTCCTTCAACTGTGTCTTTCGTTAATACTTGTATTGTTCCATTTCGAAGTATTGCGACAATCATACAGTCCCCTAACTGTGCGTATTCAATTTTCTCTCCACCTATTTGAACTGCCGCAATACATGTGCACCACAAATGCTCTTTTTTTCTCGTATCTACCTTATATTCTAACATTTTTCTTTGCAATGCTTCATTTGCTTTTGCAACTGCAACTGGTAAACTATGATTTTCACGTAATGAAGCAAAATAACTTGCAAATAAATGCGAAGCGATGTATGCTCCATTATGTCCCTGTTCATCACGAAACGGGACGAGAGGTGTTGCACCGTCACATACACCATATATCTTATTTTCTTCATTACAAAAATAAGAATCCTCACATTCTTGCTTCAACGGGCTTTTCTGTTGATATGTTTTTATCTTCACAACTGTATCCCCTTTCAAATGATAAAATACTCAAATTCTTTTGATTAATCAAATTTACCGAAATAAACTGTTTTTACCCAAAACTTTCAATATCATATATAATCTTGAAATAATATGAATTTTTTAGTGAAGGACGGGAAAGAGATGGTCAGATTTCTTGGTGTTATTATTGGTTCTATTATTATTGCGATTGCCTTTAATCTTTTCCTTATCCCCCACAAAATTTTAAGTAGTGGAATTGGCGGAATTGCTATTATTTTAGGGATTGTAACTCCTGTAAACACAGGTATTATTAACTTTGTATTAAACTTACCTATCCTTATTTTAGGATACATAGGCCTTGGAAAAAAAGTAATTTTTAACACGATTGTCTCTGTTATTGTATTATCTGTTGCATTATACTACGTTCCAGTAAAAGTCGTAGCAACAGATCCACTTTTATCTTCCATCTTTGGTGGTGTCATTGCCGGAGCTGGTATCGGTCTTGTTTTTAACTGTAATGGATCAACTGGTGGATTTGATATTATCGGTATGTTGTTGTCTCGCAAAAGAGACATTAAACTTGGTGGATTCCTTATTATTTTAAATGCAGTCGTTGTTATTATTGCAGGATTCTTCTTCACTTGGGATGTTGCCCTTACAAGCTTACTTTCCATTTATGTAACTGGTAAAGTTATCGATGCTATTCATACGAAACATCGAAAGGTTACACTTATGATTGTAACAAATGAAGCGGAAAAAATGAAAAAACAACTTCTTTCAACTGTTGTACGTGGCATTACATTACTTGATGGCGAAGGTGCTTATTCTAGCGAAAAGAAACGTGTACTTATGACCGTTGTTTCTCGAGAAGAATTAGCAAGTATGAAATTAACAATTTCTGAAATTGACCCTCATGCATTCGTTAACATTACCGAAACGGTTGAAGTATTAGGATTGTTTAGAAAAGGTTAAAAAACTAGGTGGATTTCCACCTAGTTTTTATTTTCCATAAATTCAATTCGATTTCCGAACGGATCTGATACGTAAAATCTAATTACATCTGGACGTGCATGGTCATCTATTACTTCCATACCTTGCTTTATTAACTCTTGTTTAAATTCATCAATTTTTAAAACATAAAAAGCTGGATGCGCCTTTTTTGCTGGCTTGAAGTTTTGCTCAACTCCGATATGAATCTCTTGATTTCCACACTTAAACCAACATCCACCACGTTTCTTTAATTCCTCTGGCTTCGGAATTTCCTCCATACCTATTTTTTCACCATAAAATTCTCGTGCTTCTTCTTCACACCCTACAGGCGCAGCTACTTGTACATGATCGATCCCTTGAATATAATTTTTCATTTTCTCTCCCCCTCCTCTATCCTAATATTATAAGGAAAACCTACTCCTGTAACTTACAAAAGGTTTATAAAACAATATAAGCTCCCCTTATTACTACCCTACATTCACTTTGCGAAAAATAAAGAAAACAAAATTTATTCTATAACTTCCATTTTTTATAGAAATACACATTACATCTATATTATAGTTATGAATAGACAAATCTTTTTAGATGCTATTTGTACGGAGGAACTATTATGAGTCGTAAAAAATATTCATCAACTCAAAGAAAACGTCATCCGAACATTTCTAGACGTTTACGCAACCATATACAAGATTGTTCATTAACAGAAATGTACGCATCTCTGTTCGAATACAACCCTGATGGTATTATTTCATTAAATTTAGAGGGAATTATTATACACACTAATCCTTCTGCCGAAAGAATACTAGGTTACACTTCTTCAGAGTTAGAGCGGAAAAGCATTACCTCGATTTTAGAAGCTCATATTTCTGAGCAAGTATTACAAAATATAAAGAATACGGAAGCGGATAATCAACAAGAGTATATTTTATCTATTTATCATAAAGATGGATTCTTATTAGATGTCGTGACAAAACTAGTTCCTATTTTTGTCCAAAATCGTCTAACTGGCGTATATGCCATTATGAAGCCTCTTGAAAAATCAGAAAGAATTGAGAAAAAGCTTAAAGAAAGTGAGAAGAGGTTACGTACATTAGTAAACTCCATGCCTGCGTTTGTTATATTTAAAGATCATGAAGGGCGCTGGCTTGAGGCAAATGACTACGCACTTTCTTGCTTCAATTTCCATCATGTACCTTACCACGGAAAAAAAGATAGTGAACTCATTCAATATAATGAAGCGTACCGAGAAGCTTTTTTACATTGTGAAGAAGTCGATGAATTAGCATGGCAACAAAGACAAATTCTTCATGGTGAAGAATTTATTATTCATAGAGATGATTTCGACCTAATCTTAAGTATATCGAAAGTTCCTCTCTATCACCCTGACGGCTCCCGTAAAGGTCTTATCGTAATGGGAAGAGATATTACTGAGCTAAAGGAAACGGAAAAGTTATTACGAAAATCTGAAAAGCTCGCAGTAGTCGGACAACTGACAGCTGGAATCGCTCATGAAATTCGAAATCCACTCACTTCTCTAAAAGGTTTTCTAACATTGCTACTCCCTGAAATAAATGAGGAGCAGAAGTGGTATATCGATGTTATGTTAAGTGAAATTTCACAGATGGAATCTATCACGAGTCAATTTATGGCGATGTCTAAACCACAAGTATTAGCAATCCAAACTTGTAACATACAAACTTTAATTGAAGAGGTAGTTACATTTATTTTACCAACCGCAATTATGCATAGCGTTCATATCATTATGGATCATTTTGATTACGTATATGACATTCAATGTGACGGTAACCAATTAAAACAAGTTTTTATAAATATATTAAAAAATGCGATTGAAGCAATGCCAAATGGCGGAAATATTTTCATCCAAACAAAACCATTAGAGGGGAATTTCATCTTAATACGGATTATCGATGAAGGTTGCGGTATCCCAGAAGATCGTATCTCCCGTTTAGGCGAACCGTTTTATAGTTTAAAAGAAAAAGGCACAGGGCTAGGATTAATGATGTGTTACAAAATAATTGAAGAACATCATGGTAAATTACACATTTCAAGTGAATTAAATAAAGGTACGGTCGTCGATATTCACCTACCACTTTCTTCACCCCACCTTGCAATCCAGTCTTAAATAATAAAAGAAGCATCTGCTCACGATTAGCAGATGCTTCTTTTATTATTTATACTTATAGAACTGTTTTTCCATACCATTCTTTTGCTTTTTCTACTTCACCCATCGTTAATTGATGTCCTCTATTTTCCCAATGCATTGTTACATTAGCGTTTGCATTTTCTAATAGTAGCTTCAATTCCTCTGACTCAGAAGATGAACAAATTGGATCATTTGTCCCAGCAGCAATAAACACGGATTTCCCAGCTAAATTAGGCAATTGTGTTCCTCTTCTAGGCACCATTGGGTGATGAAGCACAGCACCTTTTAATGCATTTTCGTAATGGAATAATAAGCTTGCCGCAATGTTTGCTCCATTTGAATACCCGATAGCTACAATGTTATTTCTATCAAATTCATATGCTTTTGAAGCTTCATCTAAAAACTCATTTAATTCCTTCGTACGGAAAATCAAATCTTCTTCATCAAAAATGCCTTCTGCCAATCTACGGAAGAAACGTGGCATGCCATTTTCTAATACATTTCCTCTAACACTTAATACAGATGCTTCCGGATCAACTATTTCTGCAAGTGGTAATAAATCTAATTCGTTTCCTCCTGTACCATGAAGTAATAACAACACTGGTTTTGACGTATCTTTTCCTTTTTGAAAAACATGTTTCATCATAATCCTTTTCCCCTTTCAATCACTTTAATCTAAATGTCTCACTTCAAACGGCAAAAGCGTTTGTTCAATCTGTTTTCTATGCTGTTCATATTGTTCCGGTAATTTTAATTCCTCACCCATCGTCTCTAACGATTCATCATGAGCGAAACCAGGAGGATCTGTTGCAATTTCAAATAAAATTTCACCATGTTCTCTAAAATAAATTGCGTTAAAATAATTACGATCTTGTACAGGAGTTACGTGGTATCCAAAACGGGACACATGCTCTTTCCAGTCTAGCTGATCAGCGTCGTCACTCGCTCTCCAAGCAATATGATGCACTGTACCAACGCCCATTTGGCCACGACCGATTGTTGATAACCTCAAGTCGATAATATTTCCAATCTTAGCAGAAGAACGGAATCGAACAAATTCGCCTTCTTCTCCAATTTTCTCAAGACCCATAATATGTTCTAACAGTTCAGCAGTTTTTTGAGGCTGTGCCGATAATAGAACCGCACCATCAAATCCTTTAATTGCTACTTCTGGCGTAACTTCTCCAAAAGTCCAATTATTTAATTCACCCTCTTCTCTTTCTACTAATTCTATATGCAAACCATGTGGATCATCAAATTCTAAATACTGCTCTCCAAATCGAGTCATTTTTGTATATGAAACATCGAATTTTTCTAATCTATTCTCCCAAAACTCCATTGCACCTTTTGGTACAACATAAGAAGTGATCCCTACTTGACCGTCACCAATAACTCCTTGACGAGCACCTGCCCATGGGAAAAACGTAATAATTGTTCCAGGCTTTCCTCCTTCATTACCAAAATAAAGATGGTACGTACCCGGATCATCAAAATTTACTGTTTGTTTCACTAAACGTAAACCTAATACACCAGCATAAAAATCTACATTTTCTTGTGGATGTCCTACAATTGCTGTAATGTGATGTATCCCCATTGTTTTCTTTTCCATTTCGTCCACTCCTTTTTAATTCATTATAAAAATTAATTTACATTAAAATTCATTATTCATTTTGTCCATACTAGAAAGTAAAATCCGTCATGATAATTTTATCTTGAATTCGAGATATTAATTATAAAATTACACATTAACGTTTAACTTATCGAAATTATCTCGATTTCAAGATAGTTTCCAAAAAACATTTACTCACTTTAATACCATAATCAGTGGGGGTTTTACTGCCCATTAAAGTGGGATAAAACGTGATTTAGAATATCATTTACCTCAAACTTAACACTTATTATAAGTTACTTACTTTTCTTTGTCAACAAGTTACTTATTTCATTTAAAATGAAAAGGGAGTAAACGCTATTCACCGTTTACTCCCTTTTCAAATCATTTCGTTTCTTCTTCCAGCACTGCTTCCATCTCATTAAATTCAAGATGAATTGCTTTAACTGGTTCTTTCGTTACTAAACTTACAACAATCACAGCTAATAAGCTACAGAAGAATCCAGGTACCATTTCATACATAGTCGCTTTTAAACTTGGAATTTGTACCCAAGTAATTACAACTACTGCACCAACAATCATCCCAGCAAGAACGCCCCATTTGTTCGTTCTTTTCCAATATAAACTTAATAAAATGGCAGGTCCGAATGCTGAACCAAATCCTGCCCAAGCATAACCGACGAGTGTTAAAATTGTATCACTTGGATGATACGCTAAAACAACTGCGATCATAGCTACTACTAAAACTGACAGTCTACCGATAAATACAAGTTCTTTATCACTTGCGTTACGACGGAAAAATGTTTTATAGAAATCTTCCGTTACTGCACTTGAAATAACAAGTAATTGCGAGGAAATACTACTCATTATAGAAGCTAATATAGCTGACAATAAAAACCCGGTAATGTACGGATGGAATAAAATGTTTGAGAATGTTACAAAGACCATTTCTGGGTCTTGTAATGTCCCATTATTTTTAGCATAGTAGGCGATACCAACCAAGCCAGTAAGCATTGCACCTATAATGGAAATCGCCATCCAACCGATACCGATTCTACGAGAAGTTTTCAAATCTTTAATAGAGGTAATTGCCATAAAGCGGACAATAATATGTGGTTGACCAAAATACCCAAGACCCCATGCTAAAAAGGAAATAATACCAAGAATTGTGGTCCCTTTAAACATATCTAAATGCGATGCATCAACTTGCTTAATCGTATTGTATGTCTCTGTTACACCACCGACATCTGTAAAAGCAACAATTGGTACTAATACGAGAGCAATAAACATAATACACCCTTGCACAAAGTCGGTCCAACTTACTGCTAAAAAACCACCGAATAGTGTATAAGCAACTACGACACCGACAGTTACAAATAAACCAATTTTATAATCAAGGTTGAAAGAATTTTCAAACAAACGTCCACCTGATACTAAACCAGCCGACGCATAAAATGTGAAAAATACTAAAATGACGATAGCGGAGACAAAACGAAGTATTTTCGTACGATCTTTAAATCGATTCTCTAAAAAGTCTGGAATCGTAATTGAATCATTAGCCACTTCTGTATACGTTCGCAAACGCGGGGCAAGAATTAAATAGTTTGCATAAGCACCTATTAATAAACCTATCGCAATCCACACACTTGATAACCCTGTCGCATACATCGCACCAGGTAATCCCATTAGCATCCAACCACTCATGTCAGAAGCACCAGCTGATAAAGCTGTAACTGCTGGACCGAGTCCCCTTCCGCCTAACATATAATCTGATAAATCGGATGTCTTCTTATAAGACCAATAACCGATATACAACATACCTGCCATATAAATAGCAAGCGAAACCATAATCTCAATCTTCACCAAATCTCTCCCTTAGTTACATAAGCCATTCAAAATTTCGAAAAATGACTTTTTCTATTTTCTTGTTTTCGCTTATGGTTCCCTACCTTAACAAACATTTTTTGTTCTTTCAAGTAAACAGGTGTTTTTTACTGCATGTGAAAACCTTCATAAACGCCTTTATCCCAGTGGATTACCCGGGTTTCAAAATAAATTAAAGTAAAAATATTCAGAAAATAAAAAGACATTTTTTCACACCTTATTTTCATTCGTTTATTAGTTGAATTTTAAAAGAAAAAAGCCATACAAATGTATGACTTTTAGTCTATTAAACATAGCTTATCTTCTATTTACTAGTAGGAAACAATTCTGAAAGAGGAACTATCCGCCCCACCTCATCTTTAAACACAATATGCTCTCTCGTTAAATGACGCGGGCTCTTTACCCCCGCTGCTGCCGCAAGTGAGAACAAACTATATCTCATACTAACAACATAATTCATTACGCGCCATTTCTTCTCATACGGATCTAACGCTTTTTGATAATGAGGATTCGTCGTCGCCACACCAGACGGACATTGCCCCGAATTACATTGGAGCGCCATAATACAGCCACTTGCCATCATAAACCCACGTGCTGAATTTATAGCATCTGCACCAATAGCTAAAGCAATTGCCACTTTATCTGGTGTAATTAATTTCCCCGAGGCAAACACTTTGAATTTGTCCCGAACACCATAATGATTCGCTGTATCAATACATGTCAGTAACGCTGGAATAAGCGGCATCCCCATACTATCTGCCATCGATTTATACGTCGCACCTGATCCACCTTCTGAACCATCTATTGTAATGAAATCTGGATAGATATTTAACTCTTTCATCGATTTGAATAAATCTTCCAACGGCTCCTGCTGTCCAATTACAATTTTCATACCGACAGGTTTACCGCCGTTTTCTTGCAACTGCTGAATAAAATAAAGTGTATCTGCTGCATTATTTAAAAATGAAAATCGATTCGGTGAATTAATCGTTTCTCCTTCTCGTACATTTCGAACAGAAGCAATTTTCTCATTTACTTTTTGTCCCTCTAGATGACCACCACGTATTTTCGCACCTTGCCCAAATTTCAATTCGAATGCTTTAATATTTCTTTCTTTTGCTTTCTCCATAAATTTCTCCATTGAAAACTTACCATCCTCATCACGGTAACCAAATAATCCTGGACCAATTTGCGCAACGATATTTGCACCTGTATGTAAATGTTCTGGTATTACACCACCTTCTCCCGTATTAATCCACGAACCGCCAGCCATCTTCGCGCCAAACCCACTCGCTAAAATATAATTTTCGCCAATCGCACCGTAAGAAGTTGCCGATGCTCCAAACATGCCATACAGTTTCCATGGATATTTACGATTTTCACCGACGATAACCGCATCATCTTCTTCATATAACCAAAGATTCGTTGTATCCGCTGTCAATTTTTCTCTTCGTGAAAATAACCCTTCTTTATGAATCACATACTTTTTTCCTTCACGTTCTTGCGCTACATTCACACTTAATTCTTCTGTTAATATCGGAAATAATGTATTAGCAATATAGTAACCAGATGTATCAAAATCTCGTTTTGATCCAAAGCCAAGTATTTCAGAACGGTACTTTGCTAAAAACATTACACTTTGAAAATCATAACGTGAAAAAGGCTTTCCATCCGTATCATGATCAAACCAATATTGTCTAAATTCCGGTCCTATCTTTTCAAGTAAATAACGCATCCTTCCTAAGTATGGATGTAGCTTTAATATAGAATGATGCGTCCGTTTTTTAATAAAAAATGTAATAATAAAAAAAATGATTAATAGTAGCATTAATAAGAGCAATATACTAATAATAACGAGTAGCGTTTCACTCATCCCGCTTCCTCCTATGAAAATCCATAATAAAAGGAGAACACTCGATGTGTTCTCCTTTTATCTTTATTCAAACTAATGTAGCAAGATGCTCTTTCGCATCATATTCAACTAAACTTTCAGCATTTTTAATTCGATGAACAAAATCTGGATTAGCAATTAAAGGTCTTCCAAATGCCGCTACATCAATTATTCCTTCTTGCAACGCTTCTTCAGCCTCTTTCGGATTTAAATTCCCTACTCCTACGATCGTACCATCCCAATATTTTCTTACTAATTGATGAAAATTCTTTCCGTCAGCAATAACTGCCGTATAATTCATCGTTGAAGGGTGAATCATCGTTAATCCAACTTCTTTGAACATATTTACAAACGTTTCAATTGCAAGCTCAGGGTTTTCCCACATATAAGTAGGATTATCACCTTTGAAAGCAGAGAAACGAAGAAGTGTTTTATTAGCTCCAACAGCTTCTATTACAGCCGCCGTTACTTCTTTCATAAACGTTAACCTCTCCTTTAAGTCTCCGCCGTATTTATCAGTACGCTTATTTGCAAACTCATAAGTAAATTGATCAATTAAATATCCATGTGCACCGTGAATTTCTACTCCATCAAACCCAGCTTCGATTGCATTCTTTGCAGCTTGTGCGTATTGACCAATCACTGCTTGTATTTCTTCTAACGTCATTGCTTCTGGCGTATCAAATGGTTTACGAAAACGGGGAACATTTCCCTCTGCAGCGATAGCAGACGGTGCTTGCGGCATTTGTCCACCAATTATCTCGTGATGACTCATACGGCCAACATGCCATATTTGAGCAATAATCGTTCCGCCTTCTTTATGTACTGCTTCTGTAACAGGCTTCCACGAGTCGATTTGTTCTTGTGTATAAATCCCTGGTACTCCCGGATTACCTTTTGCTCTTGGGCTAATGACGATTCCCTCTGTAATAATTAATCCAACTCCATCAGCTGCACGCTTTCTATAGTACTCAACTACATCAGTACCAACTACTCCCGTTTCATGATTTGCGAAACATCTCGTCATCGGTGCCATTGCTATGCGATTACGAAGAGACCAAGATCCAATTTGAATCGGATTAAACAACTTTGTTTCTTCAATATTTTCAAAAGATCCCCCAGCGTTTATATTTGTTCCTTCATAAATACTTGCTGCTTTATTATTTGAACTTGTCATTTTTCTTCCCCCTAAAAAATTCTTACTATAATCGCATCATACTTACTTTTAGATAGTAACGTCAATTTATACGCCTTTACCATCGAACATTCGAATATTAAAAAATAGAATGATACAAATAAAAAAAAGATTTCCTAGGCAGGAAACCTTTTTGAATTGACCATATATGGCTAACAATTCGTTTATCTCTTTTATATAAAGAAAATAAACAATTATTATCTCTTCACATATAAAAAATTCCTTAGCAGCAGAAGTGAGAGTGGTTCAGTATTCTTCTAAAAATAATAACTTATAAACCTAAAACAATGAAAGCCCTACCTCTCTTTCATCCTTACGGCTCCTCGTCCGTGCCAGTGTGAATCAGGATTGCAAAAATCAAGTAACTATTCTATCGAAGTGTGTAATTAAACTTCGAAAATTCATAAAGAATTAAAAAATAAAAATGGAGTTGATTGTAGTAATAACAAAAGAGGTTAATGCTCTAAAAGTGGTTTGAAAGAGTTGAATGTCTTTGAAATGATTAATTTTCTATAATTATGTTCCCAAAAAATTCAAAACCTTTTTTGGGATCTAATACATTATTTGTAATGAATCTTAACAAAAGCTTTTTATTTGACTTTCTGTGATACCTTCAATTAATCCCAGTTCACTAATCAAAAATTCGTGTGCATTATCTAACATTTTCTTTTCGCTTGCATTAAGGGCTTTTTCTTTCTGCATACGTAATAAATCACGTACAACTTCAGCACCTTCTTGTATTTTACCCGTCTTTATTTTATCAGTGTTCAATTTATACCTTTGTTTCCACGTAAGTAATCTATCAGATTCTCCATGTTGAAAAACATCCAATATGTGTGCTATCGCCGTTATATCCGTGACTGGCCGTATATTTGAGCTCAATATTCTCCCTGCAGGAATCATTAATTCCATATTACTACCCAACATTTTTATAACATAATACTGTTGTTTTTCTCCTGCGATTTCCTTCTCTTCTATGGCCTTAATTATACCTGCTCCGTGCATTGGATAAACAATGTTATCGCCAATTTGAAACAAATAATCCACCTCCATATATGGTAACCTTCTCAATCTTATCACACAATTACTTTTTTAGCAAAGTTTTTATTTTATCATAAAATTATTTTTCATGTCAATCCTTTCGAACTAAGAAAATAAATTCGTAAAACATCACTAAAAACCCGCAATCTTATTAACTTTTCCACCCATATATACATTCTAATTTCACCTTCTCTTTTTACATAAAAACACATTACTACATATAAGTAGTAATGTGTTTTTTATACGGAATCGTTAAACATTCCCTATTAATTTCACGCCTATATACTAACCTGCTTACGGACTGTCTCTCTCGCTAAAAGAAAACTCATAATCACTTGCGCAGCTACTCGGCTCGTCATATCTCTGAAATCAAGAGTTGGATCAATTTCTACAATATCCATCCCTTGAACGAGAGGTTCTTTGCCAAGAAATTCAATCGCATCCAGTAAAGTCGCGCTATCCATTCCCCCAGGACCAATCGCTGGACAACCTGGCGCAAATGCTTGATCTAGTACATCCATATCAAGAGAAATATAAATAGAAGTCACGCCTTGCTTTCTTAATACTTCGATACTTTCCGTCATAATATCTTTTATTTCTCGCTCTCGTACATCTTTCATTGTATACACTGTCACGCCATGTTCTTTTGCATATTCATGGTACGCTCGTGCATTTGAAAAATTACGAATACCGATTTGAACGAGTTGTTTTCCTGTAATAACACCATTTTCTAGTAAACTACGGAACGGTGTACCATTTGACGGACCACCATCTTCTAAGTTGCGCAAATCATGATGGGCATCAAATTGAATAATACCGACCTTCCCTTTACTATTTGCAAATCCTGTTATACTCGGAAAACTAATCGAATGATCCCCACCAAGAACGATTGGTATCATGTTCGGATTTACTTTCGTTACATGACCAACTGTTTTCGCAATTCGGTTATGACTTTCTTTTATATCCGTCACATGCATCGTAATATCTCCGCAATCATATAAGACACTTTCTTTCATATCATGTTCTTCTGTAATTGCGTACGTGCTATATGCATCTAACATCGCACGAATTGTTTTTGGAGCAAAACTTGCTCCTGAATGACTAATAGATGGTTTAGAAAGGGGTGCTCCAATTAAGGCCGCACCGAATATTTCCACGCCTTCCTCCCAATCTTTAATCATTTCACTCCATTTTGTCACTTCACGATCGATAAACTTGGCATTTTTCTTTAAATAGTGGCCGTGCTCCACGATTGTTCACCTCTTGTATATGCGATATTACCATTCTTCCATACTGTATTTACATGACTTACGCCGTAATGATACGGTACGTAAGCATAATTGTAAGCATCCCATAGCACTAGATCTGCCTTGCGACCTACTCTAATTTTCCCAGCTACATCGCCACGATTAATTGCGTAAGAAGAGTTAACTGTTACCGCATTCCAAACTTCTTCTGGTGTCATTTTCAACTTCAGCATTGCGATGCTCATAATAAGCTGAATGTTTTCCGTTGGACAGCTGCCCGGGTTAAAGTCTGTAGCTAACGCAACTGCAACACCTTCATCAATCATTTTTCGGCCGCGTGCAAAGCTTTCTTTATTTAAATAGAAAGTTGTTCCTGGTAATAAAGTCGCTACTGTATTAGAGTTTGCAAGCATTTCAATTCCTTTATCAGAAGCACCAACTAAATGGTCCGCTGATGCTGCACCAATTTCAGCCGCTGCTTCCGCACCACCAAGAGGGTCAATTTCATCCGCATGAATTTTCACATCAAATCCAAGCTCTTTCGCTTTTAATAAAAACTCTTTTGACTCTTCAACAGAGAACACACCTGTTTCACAGAAAATATCAACGAATTCCGCTAATTGCTTCTCTTTCATTTCTGGTAATAAATCTAACATCCATTGTAAAAATTCTTTCGATCTACCTTTATACTCTTTTGGAACTGCATGAGCACCTAAAAATGTGGAAACTAAATCAATTGGATGTTCTTTTTGTAATTGTGCCGTTGCCTCTAATTGTTTCCATTCCGTCTCATCATCTAATCCGTAACCACTCTTCGCTTCTACAGTTGTAACTCCGAAAGATAGCATACGGTCTAAATGGAATTTCGCCTTTTGAACAAGCTCTTCTTTCGACGATTGTTTCGTTGCATTTACAGTTGAAAGAATACCTCCGCCTTGTTCTAAAATTTCTAAGTATGGAACTCCTTGTAATTTTAGCGCGATTTCATTTTCACGAGATCCACCAAATACAAGGTGGGTATGCGGATCAACAAGACCAGGAGAAACCATTTTCCCGCCACAATCAATAACTTCTTTTGCCTGAAGTCCTTTTGCTTCTTCTGCTGTCCCAACGAAAGTGATTACACCATTTTCAATTCCAACCGCACCGTTTTCGATAACAGGAAGCGTGTTCATCGCTTCCCGTCTTAACAAGCCATCTTCTTGATCCATTGTTAGTAATTGACCGATATTTATTAGTAAAGTGTCCAGCATGTTTTTCTCCTCCTTATTTCATCATTGGAATGTTAACGCCTTTTTCTTTCGCAGTTTCCACAGCTAAGTCATACCCTGCATCCACGTGACGAACAACACCCATACCAGGGTCAGAAGTTAATACGCGCTCAATACGTTTTGCTGCTGCTTCTGTTCCATCTGCAACGATAACCATTCCAGCGTGAAGTGAATAACCCATACCAACGCCGCCACCGTGGTGAACAGATACCCAGCTTGCACCGTTTACACTGTTAATTAATGCATTCAAAATTGGCCAGTCAGCTACTGCATCACTACCATCTTTCATCGCTTCTGTTTCACGGTTTGGAGATGCTACTGATCCGCAATCTAAATGGTCACGACCGATAACGATTGGTGCTGATAATTCACCATTTGCAACCATTTCATTAATAATGCGACCAAATTTCGCGCGCTCACCGTAACCAAGCCAACAAATACGTGACGGAAGACCTTGGAACTCAACTTGCTGACGAGCCATACGGATCCAGTTACATAAATGCTCATTATCAGCAAACTCACGTAAAATTACTTCGTCTGTTTTATAAATATCTTCTGGGTCACCAGAAAGTGCTACCCAGCGGAATGGTCCTTTTCCTTCGCAGAATAATGGACGGATAAATGCTGGAACGAATCCTGGGAAATCGAATGCATTTTTCAAACCTTCATCAAAAGCAACTTGGCGAATGTTATTTCCGTAATCAAATGTAATTGCGCCTTTTGCTTGCATAGCAAGCATGGCTTCTACATGTTTTGTCATGCTTTCTTTTGATAATTGTACGTAGCGCTCCGGATCTTCTTCACGAAGTTTTGCTGCTTCTTCTAACGTGTAACCTACTGGAATATAACCGTTTAATGGATCATGAGCAGATGTTTGATCTGTAACTAAATCTGGCGTAATATTACGCTTCACTAGCTCTGGTAAAATCTCTGCCGCATTTCCTAATAAACCAATAGAAATCGGTTCTTTCTTCTCTTTATACTCGTTCGCAACCGTTAATGCTTCTTCTAATGATTCTGTATACATATCACAGTATCTCTTTTCAATACGACGATCAATGCTGCGCTTATCAACATCAATAGCGATAACAACACCGCCATTCATCGTTACAGCAAGAGGTTGTGCACCTCCCATACCACCTAAACCAGCAGTAAGTGTTAATGTACCTTTTAATGAACCACCGAAATGTTGACGTGCCGCTTCACCAAACGTTTCATATGTTCCTTGTAAAATACCTTGTGTTCCAATGTAAATCCAGCTACCTGCTGTCATTTGTCCATACATCATAAGACCTTTTTTCTCTAGTTCACGGAAGTGATTCCAGTTCGCCCACTTCGGTACTAAGTTTGAGTTCGCTAAAAGAACGCGAGGTGCATCTTCATGTGATTTAAAGATTGCAACTGGTTTTCCTGATTGAACAAGTAAAGTTTCATCGCTTTCTAACGTTTTTAATGAATCTACAATTGCATTGTAGCTTTCCCAGTTACGAGCTGCACGGCCGATCCCACCATATACAACTAATTCTTCTGGCTTTTCAGCAACTTCCGGATCTAAATTGTTCATTAACATACGAAGTGCAGCTTCTTGCACCCACCCTTTCGTTTGTAACTCCGTACCTCTTGGCGCGCGAATTGTTTGTTTAACTTTTTCCATTTCAATCTCTCCCTTTTCTCATTTTATAGTGCTGCGTTTACATCTAATCTTTCTTTGATCGAATAATTCGTTTTTAACCAATGCGCAATATTTTCAATATCCGTTGAGAATATACGGTCATTTGTAATAGAAGGCACTTGCTGACGACCTTGATGATAGAAACTTTTCGTCACTGTACTCATGTTTTCAATACCGCGATATTCTGCAGCTTGCATCGCACAAATCATCTCAATTGAAAGAACACGTCTTACGTTTTGAATAATTTGATGTGCATGGCGTGAAGCGATTGTTCCCATACTTACGTGATCTTCTTGGTTAGCTGATGACGGGATTGAATCAACACTCGCCGGATGTGCTAACGTTTTATTTTCAGAAACTAGTGACGCTGCAGCATATTGCATAATCATTGCACCAGACTGAAGTCCTGGTTCTGGACTTAAAAATGGTGGTAAATCGTTTAATTGCGGATTCACTAAACGCTCAATACGACGCTCTGAAATATTTGCAAGTTCTGCCATCCCTACTTTTAAGAAGTCCATCGCAAATGCAATTGGTTGACCGTGGAAATTACCACCTGAAATTACTTTTTCCCCGCCATCAAAGATTAGCGGATTATCCGTTGCTGCATTCATTTCAATTTCTAATTTTTCTTTCACATAATTTAAAACTTGCCAAGAAGCACCGTGTACTTGCGGAATACAGCGAAGTGAATATGCATCCTGCACACGTAGTTCTCCTTGTTTTGTTGTTAATTTACTATCATGAAGGATGTCACGAATTCTGCTCGCTACTTCCACTTGCTCTTTATAACCACGTGCTTTATGAACATTTTCATCAAATGCATCAATAATGCCTTGTAAACCTTCAATTGTCATAGATGCAATTAATTCAGCTTGATAAGCCGTTGCTTCTGCTTCTATATAAGAAAGAACTCCTTGCGCTGTCATCGCCTGCGTGCCATTAATTAACGCTAGACCTTCTTTCGCTTCAAGTTCAATTGGCTCAAGACCTTCTTCTGTAAGAGCGACCATTGCATGAACGCGTTTTCCTTTATAGAACACTTCACCTTCACCTAATAATACGAGCGCAAGATGAGATAAAGGTGCTAAATCGCCACTCGCACCAAGTGAGCCTTGTTGTGGAACAACTGGGTGAATTTTACGATTTACAAACTCAAGAAGCATATTTACAACGAGCGGTCTAACACCAGATACTCCTTTAAGCATCGTGTTTGCTCGTAAAATTAACATACCGCGTGATACTTCTTCAGGGAATGGCTCGCCTATCCCACATGCATGTGACTGAATTAAATTATGTTGAAGTGCCTTTACATCATCTTTTTGAATTAGCACATCACTAAACTTTCCAAATCCAGTTGTAATACCGTAAACGACTTTTCCGTCCTCTACAATTTTCTCAACTACTTCGCGGCACTCCGCCACCTTTTGCATACTAGTTGGACAAGCTGTTACACCTTCTCCTTCAAGTAACAACCTCTTCATTTCTTCAATTGTCAATGTGTGTCCTGTTAACGTAATCATTGTTTTTCCTCCTTAAAAAGGCAAAAGGGGACCTTATCTTTTTAAGACAGACTTCTGTCCTAAAAAAGTAAGGCCCCCTTCTAACTAATAGACTATGGGCAAATCATATGTGATTAATTCCTAAACCAATCGCCTCATGCTCAGATCCTTTTACAGGTGCACCAATCGTTCCATATAATGCAACAGCAACCCATTCGCCCTCTTTTTTTCCGTCGTATGGTGTACCGCGCACAATCGCAAAGCGAAGTCCCACTGTACGAAGAACGTCTGCTAACTGAATTTGACCTCTCGTCACTCCGTACAAAGCTTCCATAATTGCGTGATAAAGTGCATGTGTTTCTCTGTAAACGTCTGTTTCAATAACTTGGTTGCTCTTAGCCGCTGTTTCCATTGCTGCGACAACCTTTTGCGAATTCATCGAACCCACTTTCCCCGTACAATACTTCCAACCTTTTGGGATAGATAATACAGGGCTTTCATTCTCATCCGCAAGTGCCAACAGCATGGCCATACGACCAATTCGATGTGTTCCTTGAAGAAGCATGTGACTCTCTCATTTCTTTTAATTATTTGAATATTTCTTAATTTAAGAATATATGAAAACGGTTAAATCGTCAATAGTTTAAACTCACATTCAAACAATTTTTTCATCTCCTCCATTTGTGTACACAAATGATTTACACAAATTTTTCAGGCGTGTTATAGTCTCACTAACCGATACAAAGGGGAGAGATTTCAGTGACAAAGCGAAAAGATATTCATTTTCGAATTGAAGAAAAATTACTTGAAAGGTTTGAAGCTGCACTCCATTACGAAGGCTTAAAGAAAACCGACGTATTAACGCACGCAATTCAGCAATTTTGCACGAAGGTGGAATGCGAAAAGATGAATGATGTAAAACGCCAATACAACGTAAGCAACCATTTACAAGCTCGTATCGATACGCATAAACATTATGAAGAAAAACATGTGAATTTAGATAAAGTCGTCATGGATCATTTACAACTTCAAGGAGACGAGAAAATATTAGAGGTTGGATGCGCTAACGGAAAATTTCTTTCCCTTTTGCAAGCGAATGGCCATAAAGGTCAATTAACAGGTTTTGATCAATCAGAAGCTATGCTCTCTGAAGCCACTAAAACGAATAATTTAATTGAATGGAGACTAGGTGACGCTGAAAAACTTCCTTTTGAAGCCAATTGCTACGACTGGATCGTCGCAAGACATATGTTATATTACATGAAAGATGTTGAAAAAACCATCCAAGGGTTCCATAAAGTAATACGTCCTGGCGGCTCACTTTTAGCTACAACAAATTCTGACGTTACATTACCTCGTATAGTTGAAATGTGTAACCGCATGTTAGGCGCATTTGATTTACCGAAAACAACATCTTCAGTCACGCCATTTTGTTTGGAAAATGGTAAAGAGATATTACAGTCTGTTTTTCCAACTGTTGAAGAAGCAGTTATTCATAATGCTCTCGTTTTTCATCATGCTACTCCAATTGTAAACTATATTTCTAGCATGTTTCCGTCGCTAAATATACCTGATAATACACATCTTCACGCCGAAATGAAGGAATGGCTAAAAGAAGAAGTAAAAAATGAATTGTTACTTCATAACGGTATATGGCGCGATCCGAAAACGTTAGCCATTTATCGATGTCAAAAAGAAAAAAGCTAGCATTCGCTAGCTTTTACATATTTTTAAGTAAAAGCTCCTCCATCATCACATTCCCCTTACCACTGTAAAAATTTATATTATGTTCGTTTGTTACCCAAAAATAAGAGGCAATCGCTATTCCAAATGGCACAAATGCATGCCCCTGTGCTGTAATAATATTTGAATGTTGCACAACTTCTTCATACACAAAATTTTCTACTGGAAAACAATCTAATTTTCTATAATCCATAGTTACTGTATACGAGTTTTCTTTGAATAATCCTGCTTTTGCTAGCACATACGGTCCAGCACAAATAGCAGCTACTAATTTTTCTTGTTCGTGAAATTGACGGATGACTGCAAAGAGTCCTGCCGCATCCTTCATATGTATCGCATCTCCGCCTGGAATAATAATTCCCTCATATTCTTCCACACGCACTTCTCTTAATTCTATATGTGGTTGCACTTGCAAACCCGTTTCACTTATAATCAATTCTTTTGTTAAACCTGCTGTAATGATTCCATATTTGTTTTTCAGCAATGCCGTTGCTACTGTTATTTCAAACTCCGCAAATGTTGGGTATACAAATAAAAGTATTTTTTTCATAGCCCTCTTTCCTTTAACCAATCCATAAAATATACTTCTAATTCTTCTGCTGTTAATCTATTCGTGTCCACATAAGTTATAGGAAATTGTTTATACCAGTCTTTTTCAGTTTCTACTAATTTAAATTGCTCCTCAAATGTACTTCGCTTTCTTGTTCTATCGTTATTTTTTCTATCATATACATTCTTTTTCGTCACATCTAAATAAAAAATAGCATCTGAACGGCATTCTCTTAATTTATATAATTCATCTTTCAATTCAGTTTCTATATCCCACTCTTTCCCTATAATCATTGGATAAAAAAGTGTATAAAATTCAATATCTTCAGGTCCACGATCAAAAATAACGACTGAACCCTTCGCATTTTGAAACTCCTTTATTTTAGCTTCTATAAACATTTTTTGATTTACTATAAACCCTTCTTTTGAATTCATATCCAAATTTAATTGTTTTCGCTTTTCTACAATTGGATAAGGATTTTCATATATAACTGAAAGCCCATATCGTTCTAATCTTTTAGCCAATGTTGTTTTTCCACTTGCCATCGGTCCTTGGAGTGAAATTACATATGCCATCCCTCTCATTCCCTTGCACTTTAGTACATTCATAATATACAGAATTTTTAAAACCATCAACAAAATATATATCATCTTGTTTCTTATTCTTATGTAACTTATAATAAAAAATAGAGATTATGACGGACGCATCAATAATGTAAGCTTGGAAATCCAAGCTTACATTATTTTTTGCTTTCCCTTTTCTAATAAAAAGAGTATACTAGTTTAGAACGTATGTTCTTAATGATTACATACAGTAAGGAGATAAGACAATGGTATACGATACAAAAGCAATTTCTTGGAATGAGTCTTTAAAACAACTTCAACGCCACTATACAAACAAACAAGTTGACCGAAAAGAATTTGAGGATATTGAACTGATGGAATTCTTCCGCGATAACGACTACATTTCTTTACCTACACATATAAGTGGCCTATCAACAGCACGTTTTACTTCTTACTCTATTTTCACAACTGAAGATAAAGATCGTAAAGTTGGCACATTAATCATTGAATATGTAGAAGATGATAATAATAATTTATGTGTGGAACAACTATACTTTGTTTAAATGATAACGCTTGGTCAAAATGACCAAGCGTTCTTGCTTTCTATGAATCTCACTGTTTATAATATGAATAATAGAAAACCGCAATCATTAAGGGGGGATATATTTGCTCGAAGGATGGTTCAGTTGGTTTATTGTGCTATGGACTGTTATTTTATTAGGGCTTATGTCTATCGGTGGATATTTTATGTTCAGAAAATTTCTGAAACGACTACCAAAAGAAGATGGTATGTCCATTTTAGATTGGGAAGAGCACTATATTAATAAAACTAGGCATTTGTGGGATGACGAACAAAAACAATTGTTAGAAGAGCTCGTAAGTCCTGTTCCAGAATTATTTCGCGATGTTGCTAAATCAAAAATTGCTGGCAAAATCGGAGAGCTTGCATTACAAGAAAAAGCCTCTCAAATTACACAAGATTTAATTATTAAAGGGTATATTATCGCTACACCGAAACGTGATCATAAATTTTTAGTAAAAAAACTACAAGAAAAAGAAATTGATTATTCTCATTATGAATCTTTACTGACAAAATCCTCCTCATAAAAGAAAGATTGCTAGCTTATAGCAATCTTTTTTAACTTACAGTTACAGATTTTTCGGCTGTTAATCTAGCTTCTGCCAAATCTATTTGTAATCCAACCGCACTTGTATAAATCGTATCCCCTGTACCTGTAATATTTACTTGTGTAGATGTCGTATTTGGTGCAATAGAACCTGTTGCATTTACATTTGTAATATCAAATTCAGCTCTTGCATTTGCATTTGTAGTTGTTCCTGAAAAATTCCGATCCGCAAAACTACCAATTGTATTTAAATTTCCGTTAATATCATTCACTTGCCCTCTAAAAAAATTTCCTGATGGATTATTCGGTCCCGTTAATGTCACAGAATTCAACTGAAAATTATCACCTGTAAAGTTCGGATCACCATTTACTGCCATTACAAAGGCTCGCGCTGTCACTGTTCCTGTAGCTGGCGTAAAAAATCCTGAAATGGTTTGTGGTGTACCTGATAATAAAAAACCTGGAAATAAGCTTACATTTCTCATTGGATAGGAGGAATCACGATAAACTACAATTAAAGACCATCCAGCACCATAACCAACTGGCTGACGCGTAGGTAATCTCGTTACACTATATCTTCCTGCCGCTCGATTCGGTAAACCTTGCAGTAAAGATGTGACGTCTGCTGCTCGGTTATAAACATTTGCTATAAAAGGGAGATTTGTCCCTTCTGATGACCATGCTGAATTAATTGTCACTTGTGTACTCGTTCCATCAGGCGTAACTAAATTTGGAGGATTCGCATCAACAACAGCAGTTGTAACAGCCGTATCCAATCCACCTGACCAAACAAGTAACGCAAAATCTACAACCGCCGTAGCTGGAACGATAGTAGTCGATGGATTTAATTCAGCCCATGAGCCATCTAATGTCCAATCATTTGTTGTACCTCCAAATGTATTCGGATCTGTCGATGAAGGAACTCCTCCAAAAGTAGAATCCGTATTTAATGTTATAAGTGCATTGTAAGCAAAGTTTGTATTTGCAGTACCGCGCATTCCCATCGTATTACCCGTATGCATCATAAATAAGTTATCATTTTTACCGTAAGCTTGAACGAAAGCCAAAAGAATTCCTCCCTATTAATTTACGAGAATTTTTCTATCAATTTAACTTACAGTTACTGATTTTGTAGCAGTTAGACGTGCCTCTCCTAACTCTATTTGCAAACCTACAGCACCAGCATAAAGATAGTCAAATGTATTTGGGATATTCACTGTCGTAGAAGTTGATCCAGCTGTTAACACCCCATTTGCAGGTACATTTGTCACATCAAATTCTGCACGCCGATTAGTCGCAGAAGTACCAATGGGCATATTTCTATCCCCAAAACTTCCGACTGTATTTAAATTCCCCAAATAATTATTTACTTGTGAAGCAAAAAAGTTGTTTATTAAATTATTAGGTCCTGAAAGTCCCGTACCATTTAAGTTAAATCTATCACCTGTCGCATCTGTATCACCATTTATCGCCATTGTAAATACACGAGCATTAACTGGTGCTACAGCAGGAGTGATAAAATTTGAAATCGTCGCCGTCTCACCCAATGTAGAAATGAGTAACCCAGTATATAAACTAACATTCCTAACAGGATATGAATTATCACGATATACAACAACTAATGCCCACCCTACCCCTGTTCCTTGCAAAGGTGGATTTGCTGTTGGAACACGTTCTACAAAATAATCACCTACAGCACGATTAGGATGTCCTTGAAGAATACTCGTCACATTAGCTGCACGTGTATAAATCGTACCTTGAAATGTCCCACTCGACCTTGTTTCTCCCCACGCAGGCGTACTTGTAATAGTGTGAGTCACATCATCCGGAGTTCTGAATGTTGGAGTATTCGCATTTACTACCTCTTCTGTAACAGTACCTCCCAATGTTCCTTGCCAAACTAACATCGCAAAATCTACAGTTGCTGTTGCTGGTACGTCTGTTAGTGAAGGATTTAACCTTGCCCATGAACCATTTAATGTCCAATCATTCGTCGTTCCTGCAAAGGTATCCGCATCTGTGGAAGACGGCACCCCAGCAAAACTCAAATTTGTATTTGTGGAAATTAATGCGTTATATTGATATGCAGTAGCTGTCGTAATACCGCGCATCCCTAACGTATTTCCTGTATGCACCATAAAAAGCGAATCTGTTTTTGTATATGTTTGTACAAAGGCCAATAACCTCACTTCCTTTCTATTAAAAGTAATATTTTCTCGCTATTTCATTTAATGCGAGCAAAACGAAAAAGTTCCATTTATATACGTACGAGCTAATTTAGGCAAAAAAAAGCCTTTGCCTATTCCTATTCATTTATATTTGAATAGGATGCAATGACGAGCTCATTTTTCATATTTTTTTACAAATAGAACCAGCTTTCAATTTTAAATGGATACTATTTGTAAATGTCTAACTATTGATCGGATTTAAATTCATTTAGAAAGGACGAATCTAATGGCAATAGCAACAATAGGAAGTCGTTTAACCTATACAATCGTTGTCCAAAATACCGGAACACTACCTGCACAAAACGTTACATTTACAGACCCTATACCTGCTGGCACCACTTTCGTTCCAAACAGTGTAACTGTTAATGGTACTCCAACAGCCGGCAATCCTTCAACTGGAATTCCTATTAATAATATTCCGGCTGGTGGCTCTGTTACAATTACTTTCCAAGTAGATGTAACAAGTATTCCTACCCCACCTGTCGCCAGTAACGTAGCATCATTTGGATACGAATTTCAACCTGCACCTAACGCACCCACTATCACACGTACAACAACAAGCAATATAGTTAATACAGATATTTTCACAGCTAATGTCGCATTAACAAAAGCAGTAGATAAAACAATTGCTACTATCGGTGATACGATTACGTATACAATTACGGCCACAAATCAAGCCCCATTAGCTGCTAATAATGTTATCATTACAGACACACCTCCTGCCGGCACATCGTTCGTACCGGGTAGCGTTACAGTTAATGGTACTTCTACTACAGATAATCCTGCTACTGGAATAAATGTAGGAACGATTGCTGCAAACGGGAATGCTACAATTACGTTTCAAGTTCGAGTTAATACTCTCCCTACACCTAACCCTATTCCAAATAGTGCAACTTCAAGTTTTCAATATAATCCACCAAACCAACCACCAATTAACAGAAACTCTACAAGTAATATAGTTGAAACACAAATTAATGCTACTATCATTAATCCAACTAAAAGTGCAAACCAACAAATTGTAAATATTGGTGACATCATTACGTATACGATTACCATTCCAAATAACGGTAATATTTCAGCGACAAACGTTTCTATCACAGACCCTATCCCTACTGGCACTACTTTTATTCCCAACAGTGTTACAGTTAATGGAACGGCACAATCTGGCGTAACTCCAACAAATATTCCGCTAGGTACAATTCCTGCTGGTCAAACTACAACTGTCACATTTCAAGTCCAAGTCACTTCCCTTCCAGCTAACGGAACGATTACTAACGAAGCAAATGTAACATTTACGTCGCAACCGAATCCGGCTGAACCCCCAACAACCACTACGATAACACCACCTCCAACAACTACTTCTGTACGAACTGCAATTGTAAATCCAACAAAAACCGCTAGTCCACAAATTGCTGATATCGGTGATATTATTACGTATACGATTACTGTACCAAATACAGGAAACATCGCTGCAACGAACGTTATTGTAACTGATCCAATTCCAAGTAGCACTACATTTATTCCGAATAGCGTCACAATTAACGGTACTTCACAACCTGGCGTAAATCCTTCTGGTGGTATACAAATTGGTACAATCGCAGCTGGTAATACTGTCACTGTCACTTTCCAAGTTCAAGTTACCTCTCTCCCAGAGAATGGCCTAATCCGAAATATCGGAACCACAACATTTACGTATCAACCAGATCCTACAAAACCAGCTATTACAACAACAAACCCTACACCACCTACTACTACTCCTGTTAACACCGCTATTACAAACCCTGTTAAAACGGCGGATAAAACTACTGTTGATATTGGTGATGTTATTACGTATACGATTACTTTCACTAATGATGGTACGATCCCTGCTACAAATGTAGTTTTTACTGATACCATTCCTACTGGTACAACATTCATTCCGAATAGCGTAATCTTAAATAATGTACCGGTTCCAAATTCAAATCCCGCACTAGGAATCCCGGTTGGAACAATTAATCCCGGTGAAACCAAAACACTATCTTTCCAAGTTCTTGTTACACAAATTCCAGCTGGCGGTGTTATTACAAACGAAGCTTCAACGACATATACGTACCAGCCAGATCCAACAAGACCGCCGGTTACCACAACCGAACCGACAGCACCTACTACAGTCTCTGTTAATACCGCTACAGTTAACCCTACAAAATCTGCTAATCGTACTTTCGTTGATATTGGTGATGTTATTACGTATACAATTAGTTTACAAAATAACGGCACTGTTCCCTCAACAAATATTGTACTAACAGATCCAATTCCAAACGGTACAACATTTATTCCAAATAGCGTCACGATTGATGGTGTCTCACAACCTAACAGTAATCCTGAAAACGGTATATCAATCGGTACTTTAAATCCAAATCAAGCAAAAACAATTACATTCCAAGTTCAAGTTACAAGTGTCCCGCCAAATGGAATTATAGAAAACCAAGGCAGTGTATCATTTAATTATATTGTTAATCCAAATGAGCCTCCTGTTACAACAACTACCCCAACTCCTAAAACTGAAACTCAAGTTGGGACCGTTATTACAGCGCCTACAAAATCTGCCGACAAACAAGTTGCTGATTTAGGAGATACGATTACCTACACGGTCACATTTACAAATAACGGGACCGTTCCGGCTACAAATGTAGTCGTTACAGACCCTACACCTAACGGGACTATTTTCGTTCCAAATAGTGTTACAATCGATGGCATTACAACGCCAGGAGCAGCCCCATCACTTGGTATACCACTTGGTACCATTTCTGTCGGAGAAACGAAAACAATCACGTATCAAGTTGTCGTTACAAACTTACCACCTGATGGAATAATTAGAAACCAAGCATCCTTCACTTACCAATATCAACCGAACCCAAGTGAGCCTCCTGTTACAACAACTACTACCACTCCAAGTGTAAACATTCCAATTAATAATCCTAATCCAACGACTACAAAATCTGCTGATCGACAAGTTGCTGATATAGGGGATACGATTACTTTTACTGTAACATTCCAAAATAGAGGGACCGTCCCCTCTACAAATGTTATTATAAAAGATGCACTTCCATCTGGTGTTTCTTTCGTTCCAGGTAGCGTTGTCGTAAATGGCACATCACAACTTGGAGAAAACCCTGAAATTGGTATACCCGTCGGCACTGTAAATCCCGGTCAAAGTATTACAGTTACGTTCCAAGGTGTAGTAAATAGTATCCCGCCCGGAGGAGTTATTAGAAATCAAGCAAATATTACATTCACATACGAGCCAAATCCAAATGAACCTCCCGTTACGACAACTATTACAACTCCTGAAACAGAAACAGCAGTTAATACCGCTACACTAAATCCACAAAAAACAGCAGATCGCTCCTTCGTTGCATTAAATGATGTCATTACCTATACTCTCTCATTTCAAAACACCGGTACTGTTCCTGCTACGAATATAACAGTAATAGATTCTATCCCTGCCGGTACTGTATTTATTCCAGATAGTGTTACGATTAATGGGATTCCTCAAGCAGGAACAAATCCATCATCAGGAATTTCACTTGGAACTTTAGTGCCATCCGAACGCGCAACGATTACTTTCCAAGTACGAGTAATAAACATCCCTGCTAGCGGCGAAATCCGAAATCAAGGTAGTGCAACATTTAATTATCAACCGGATCCAAATTTACCTCCAGTCACAAAAACAGAAACAACTCCTGAAACAACGACTCCTATCCAAACTGTAGTCATAAGTCCAACAAAAACAGCAAACCTTACGTTTGCAGAAATTGACGATATTGTAACTTATACTGTCACATTTACAAACCAAGGAACTATACCTGCTACTGGTGTAACAATTACAGATTCTTTGCCACCGGGTACAACTTTTATTACGAATAGTGTTACTGTAAACAATGTCGCTCAACCCGGCGTAAGTCCAGTCACAGGAATTCCTGTTGGAACAGTTAATCCCGGCGAGACAGTTACTGTTACATTTCAGATTCAAATAAACGCTATTCCTCCTAATGGAAAAATAGAAAATACAGCAAGTATTACCTACACTTCTCAGCCTAATCCAAGCGAACCTCCTATTACAACAACAGAAACGACTCCTACCGTAACTTTACCTGTTCGTACCGCTAACCCGAACCCGCAAAAAACAGTGGATCGTGAGTTTGCAAGTATTGGTGATACGCTCACTTATACAATTACCCTTCAAAATACCGGTAATATACCTGCAACTGATGTCATTATTACAGATTCTGTCCCTACTGGAACTACATTTATCCTTGGTAGCATTACGATTAATGGCATTCCACAACCTAATTTGACCCCTGAAACAGGAATCCCAGTTGGCACATTAAACCCTAGACAAATAGTGACTGTTACTTTAGAAGTACAAATAACAACTTTACCACCAAATGGCATTATCTCAAATGAAGCAAATGTCACTTACACATCTCAACCAGATCCGACACTCCCGCCTATTACAACAACCACACCGACTCCAATCGCAGAAACAATTGTACAAAATGCAGAATTAGAGTCAACAAAAACAGTAGATTTGCCAATCGCTAACATTGGCGATGCACTCACTTATACAATCACCCTTGAAAACACTGGAAATATTCCTATGACAAATGTATCTGTCATTGATCAACCACCAGTAGGCACACAATTTATTGTAGATTCTGTTACAGTAAATGGCCTTTCACAACCAGGTGTTGATCCAAGCATTGGGATACTCATTGGTACAATACAACCAAATCAAATAATAACCATTACGTTCCAAGTAACGATTACGAATATACCTCCTAACGGGGTTGTTACAAATGTTGGTTCAGTCAACTTTACCTCTCAGCCTAATCCAAATGAACCTCCTATTACAGAAACAGAAGAAACACCACCAGTTAATACTGAAATCATTAACACCATTATTAATCCAGCAAAAACAGCTGATCGTAACAATGTTGATATAGGTGATATTATTACGTACACTGTTACATTCCAAAATTTACAAACAGTACAACTGACAGACATCGTCTTTACAGACCCAATCCCAACAGGAGCTACTTTCATTCCAAATAGCGTTACAATTAACGGCACTCCAACTAGTAATGTAGATCCAGCTCTTGGCATACCTCTTGGCACATTAAACCCTAGTGAATCGATCATTGTAACTTTCCAAGTTCGTGTTGTTTCAATACCCCCAAACGGAATTCTTATAAATGAAGCTACTATCACCTACACATTCCAGCCTAATCCTGGAGAACCCCCAGTAACAGTAACTACACCGACTCCACCTACTACTACAAATGTCAATACCGCAACAACGAACCCTACAAAATCCGCTGATAAAGCATTTGCTTTATTAGGTGACACAATCACCTATACAATCTCCTTACAAAATACAGGAACTGTCCCTGCAACAAATGTACTTGTAACCGATCCTATTCCAGCTGGTACTACTTTCATTCCGAATAGCGTTACGATAAACGGCATTCCACAACCAGGTATCGTTCCTAGTTCCGGAATTCTTATCGGTACATTAGAACCTAACACTTCAGCCGTCGTAACTTTCCAAGTTCAAGTAACTTCGATACCACCGACAGGTTTTATTGAAAATGAAGGGATCGTTTCATTCCAATATCAGCCAGACCCTACTAGACCACCTGTATCTGTTACTACACCTACACCTACTACAAAGACGCAAGTAAGTGAAGTTACTATTAATCCTAACAAACAAGCTAACCCTCAAGTTATTAATCTCGGTGATACTGTCACATATACAATTACGTTCCAAAATGTCGGGAATATTAATGCGACAGATGTTATTATTACAGACCCTACTCCATCTGGTACTACTTTCATTCCGAACAGCGTTACGATTAATGGCGTCACGCAACCTGGAACAAATCCAAATAATGGTGTAAACGTTGGGACTGTAACTCCAGGACAAATTGTTACATTAACTTATCAAGTTACTGTAACTGAACTCCCACCAGACGGTATTATTAAAAACACTGCAACTGTCACTTACACATTCCAGCCAAACCCTAGCGAACCCCCTATTACTATTACAGATCCTACTCCAACTGTTGAAGTAGCCGTTATTACACCTACACCTAACCCAAATAAACTAGCAGACAAACAAATTGTAGATATAAATGAAATCATAACGTATACTGTAACCTTCCAAAATCGCGGATCAGTCCCTGCAACTTCCGTTATCATTACTGATCCGTTAGCAAACGGGTTAACGTTTCTTCCAGGTACTGTTGTAATAAATGGCATTCCAGATCTTGGAGCAAATCCTGTTGTAGGTATACCTGTTGGAACAGTCAATCCAAACGATACAATTACTGTTCAATTCCAAGCAAGAGTCACAAGTGTACCACCTGGTGGTATTATTCGAAATCAAGCAACTGTTACTTTCACATATGAACCAGGTCCTGGTGAACCTCCTATTACAATTACAGACCCTACTCCAATTAACACAACGAATGTAAATACAGCTATATTAAATCCGAAAAAAACAGCCACGCCGGAAACAGTTACTTTAGGTGATATCATTAATTGTCGATAGGTAAGTCTTTGAGGTTATCTCCAACTTTTCCCCCGATCCGCACGGTACGTGCCACTTTCACGGCATACCGCGGTCCACCTATATTGTAGTTTTCTTTTCATCTAATAATGATAAGCTCTAAGCAAACAACGCTAGTTGTTCATGTTCCATATCCACTTCATTTTGTGATTACATACAGATTTCCTCATTTTTGACTAATTTCCGCAATTTATTAAGTTTGCCTAACTGTTCCTCGTTGAGTTTTAATTTATTGAGGAATTGGTTTATGGTTTCTATATTGGTCGCGTGTATTAGTGTATGGACACTTGGCTTGATGATGGTAAGATTTTTGTAGCTGTCATCCCTTGTTTCACTCCATAATCGCTTATGGTGACAGTGGATGTCCCAAGGCGAGAGTTTCTCACCTGTTACACTGCATCTTCCTTTTTGTGCAATATAAAGAGAAATTCGATTATCATTGTATTCTATGGTTGCCCGTTCATTTATAACTGGGTTTTCTCTTAACCATTTCAGTTCCGCTTCGGTTATTTCTGCCAAGTTTTTGTGTATAAGGGCTCGTCCTTCTGCGGTGTATCTGTTAATAGATTGCTTTTTCATCATCGGTTTTTTGTGTTGAATATAGGAGATTGGTAAAATAGGACATTTCATGAGAAATCTCATCGCTTTTGACTTTAGGTATGGTTTAATACCTCTGTCTTTCCCTTTATATTTCCCTATATTCGTGTATCCGTTTGTGTTGCTTTTTCCTCTAATTTTTGACTTTGGGAATCTGTTATACATCATGTGACCAAGACTATGGTTCATTTTACTGAAATCCAGGGAAGCATGCGTTGCTATTTTATAATAGTTGTGCTTACCAATGACCATGCTGTTGTATATACTGATTCTCTTAATTGTTTCATTAGAGTTTGGGGTTCTCTGTATCCTTTTCACTTGTTTTGCTAAATCTTGTTTTGTTTTTTCCAGTGCTTTTGGAGAGATGTGTGTTACTGCAATGTATCGTGTGTTACCGTTCTTCTTACCTTTCTTTACAGCCTTAAGAGTGAAACCTAAGAATTCACTCTGTTGCTTTTTCAGATTGGTTACTTTAGACTTTTCGGTTGAGATAGGCAGTTTTAGACGTTCTTCTAACCACATTTGAGTTGCTTCGAAAATTTTCTCCGCATTCCTACGTGTATTTGTAAAGATTTTAAAATCATCTGCGTATCTTACGATATACATTGGTTTCATCTTGGATGTTTTGGATAGACAATATGTTACAGTGTCATTACTCCAAATCCCATCTTTCAATCTCGGCTTTACCTTCTTGGCTTTGAAAGTTTCCCATTGATTACTAATCCACCAGTCAAATTCGTTAAGGTTAACATTGGCGAGTAGTGGACTAAGGATACCACCTTGCGGGGTACCTTTGGTCGGAAATATCGTTTTGCCGTTAGGCAGTTGCACTGGCGCTTTCAATATTTTCCGGATAATGACTAGTAGTTGTTTGTCACGAATACCCAGTGTCCATAGTTGGCGCATGAGTTTGACGTGACTTACTTCGTCAAAGAATCCCTGAATGTCTATATCCACCACATATGTAAGGTTTTGCTGATTTACCCGTTTTGTTGCGTCTGCTATAGCATTTTCAGCACTTCTGTTTGGGCGAAATCCATGACTTCGGTTACAGAAGTGTGCTTCACAGATAGGCTCCATTACTTGTAAGATGCATTGTTGGATAATCCTATCCCACATACTTGGTATTCCCAGAGGTCTGGTTTTCCCATTGGGTTTCGGTATTTCCTTGCGCCTTACTTTCTGCGGTTGGTAGTTTTGAAAGCGTCTTTTTACTTCGTTCAAGAAATAGCTTTGTTCCATTCTCTCAATATCCTTAATGTTTACATTGTCACAAGCTGCTGTTTTACTCCCTTTGTTTCCTTTAATATTACGAAACGCGAGGAGTATATTTTCATCTGATATAATGATAGGCATTAAATTTTTAAAAGAATTTTTCTTTGTTGCCTTCTGGTATAAGTTATCTAAGAAAGTTTGGATACCGTAGTATTCGTTGTGTCTTAGTTTCTTATTCTTTGGCGTGGACTTAGTTCTATCATTCATGGTCTATCACCTACTCTCATATTGATTTGGTGACCTTTTGAGTCTTACCAGAATCCATGCAAGATTAGATGAAATTTCAGTTCCTACAAATAGGCTTGTGGCTGTTCCTCCAATTCCATTACAGAATCTTCAACGGTCGTGCCACTACTCTCACCACTATTAAGAATACTTCCCTCGGTTACCCGTTTCGTATTCAACTATATCCGCCGATAGAGTCATAGACCCAACGTTAGTGGCTTTCGACGTTCCGTTCAGACTATCGTTGTTTTAAAGATCTTTCAATCTCCGATTTAGGTGCTTGCTTTACCCCGTGTCTAGCTCCGTTGCCTGTAACAACGTTAGGATTGGTCACTATGCGATGTTTCCAATCCATTAGACAAGTCTTATTTTCAGACTCCGAATCATTTCTGACCCGTAAACCTATCGAGGTGTACATTCGCAAGTTCGTCAGTGTTTACACATTCTCACCTTGTCGGTTGACAGCATACGGTACTTAGTTAGTTCCAGCCGGTTTATTATTCCTGCTGGCTTTCGGTTATCCATATAGACACTACGAACCGTAACCGCATGTTTTACCCTGCTTCCAACATCTCACTCTGCCGAGTGTATGCAGTTGGGAATCTCACTGGGAGAGTTTCGGGGCGTTACTCCTTCATTCCTCTCACTCGCCTGAACAGTTATCCTACTCTTTATTGTTTTCGATGTTTCTACAATTAAGAATAGTCCTCGTTGTCGCCTATGCTCCCGCATTACTTACTCGAGAACGTCTCGCACCGTATACGATTTCTCTCCAAAATACAGGTACCATTCCTGCTAATCATATACTTGTAACTGATACAATTCCTATCGGTACTTCGTTCATCCAAAATAGTGTAACAATTAACAACGTGCCGCAACCAACTGCAAATCCATCAGCAGGCATCCCAATTTCAACACTTGCTCCTTCTGAATCCGCAACGATTTCTTTCCGTGTCCTAGTTACTTCAATTCCACCAAGCGGAGAAATTCAAAACCAAGGTAACGTTTCCTTCCAGTACCAACCCGATCCTACTAAACCACCTGTATCCGTTACTACGCCTACACCTACTACAATTACTCCTGTAAACGTTGGGACTATTAATCCGATAAAAACCGCTGATAAATCCATCGTTTCAGTAGGTGATACGATTACATTTACTATCACATTCCAAAATGAAGGTACGATTCCTGTCACTGACATTTCTGTTACAGACTCACTTCCTGTCGGCACATCATTCGTTCCAAATAGTGTCACAATTAATAACATTCCCGTTCCAAACGCAAATCCATCCACAGGCATTCCAGTCGGAACTCTTAATCCAACAGCATCCGTAACTATTTCATTCCAAGTACAGGTTATTACACTTCCAGCTAATAGAATGATTACAAATATCGCATCCATTACGTATACTTCTCAACCCGACCCGACTAGACCACCTATCACAACAACGACTACAACACCACCAATTACGATAGAAGTAAACCCTAATGAGCCAAACACATTTATTAAGACCGCAAATGTAAATAGCGCCCATCTCGGTGATTTCATCACATATACACTTACCTTTACTAACAATGGCACCATCCCAGTAAATAACGTACTCATTACCGACCCACTTCCTCCTGAAGTTACTTTCTATCCAAATTCAGTAACTGTAAATGGAGTAGCACGTCCCGGAACTAACCCAACTATCGGTATTCTTATCAATACTGTTAATCCAAGTGAATCCGTTGTTGTTCGTTTTATCGTTCAAGTAACAGCAGAGCCACGAAATGGTCTCATTCGAAATACCGCCCGCATTCGCTATACACTCAGACCAGATCCTACTAAACCACCGATTTCCGTTGATGAAACTTCAGAGCCAAACATTATTCCGTTTATCGGTCCGTTCGTCTCACCAAATTTAAATTGTTTCTTTAATGGGGAACGTTTTATCCGGCGCGGTTGGAATAGAAGATGTTAGCAATATAAAATAAAAAGACAGCGCCTTTGACGCTGTCTTTTTATTTTATACATATACAGTTTTTAAGTTAATTTCATATCTTTTTCATTATAAAAACCATCTTCTTTTTCCATTTCCTTCTGTAATTTCGTAAAGGAACGGTACATTGCAATTCTCCATGACACAATCATCGCAAATGCCAGTAAGAAGAACATACCACTAAGTTGTCCTAAATCAAGAGATTGGCTTAAGTATGTTTTAAATACAATCCGCACGACAAGTAATCCAATTAATATAAAAACAAATGCTTTGGAACGCTTCAAATAAATCTCTTGTCCTCTAATCTCAAATTTAGATGTTTTAATAAGAAAAATAGAGAAAAACAAACCGACGCCAATTGCTTCTAACATTTCTGCTGGAGTTAATCGAAATTCAGGAAAAACATACATCAACGCTCCCGTACTCATAAAAAATGGTGGAAGTATAATTTTTTTCAATGTTGCAGGTTTCTTAGCTGCTTTTAAACGAATAAACATCGCACCAACAGCCATACAAACAGCAACGATACTGGATAAAACAACTATGTTCATATTTTCTCATCCTTTTTTGTGGCTATATGCAAAATATACTTTCATTATATGCTTTTCCGTTAGTATTTCCAACATTTTCACAGAATAATACTAAAAACCCGTAAAACCACCAAATAAACTTGAGAAATATACGATAATTTTTGTCATCCAGTTAAAATATAAGAAGATACCCATGATAATCATAATGTATCCCCCGATTTTCATGAACTTCATACTGTTTCTTTTAATCCAAGACATTTTCGTAATAAAGAATGATAGTACGAAGAACGGGATAGCAAATCCAAGTATGTATGCGATCATATAAATCATTGCTGATTCTGGATTTGTTGCTGCTAATCCAATAACCGATACTAAAATAGGTCCTGTACAAGGTGTCCATCCTGCCGCAAATGCCAATCCAATTAGAACAGATCCAAAATAACCACTCGGACGATTCTTAAATGTAAATTTACGGTCTTGCATTAAAAACTTCGGCTTAAATACACCGACAATAATTAAACCGAACACGATGATAAATATACCACCTAACTGTCTAATTAAATCTTTATAATTCGTAAAAATGCCCCCGATAAAGCTTGTACCAAATCCAATTGCAATAAATATAATTGAAAATCCAAGTAAGAAAAACGCTGTATGTATCATACTTCTTTTGCGAAGCATTGCATTTTCTTCTTTCAACTCAGAAACCGACATACCTGTTATGTACGATAAAAATGCCGGATAAAGCGGTAAGCAACATGGGGAAATAAATGATAAAAACCCAGCACCAAACGCTAAAAAAATACTAATATCTTGCATTATTCCACTCCTCTCCTTACATATTGTAGCAAAAACATATAAAAATACTATGAACAATTCGTGAAATCACTTTTCCAACGTGATAATAAGAAAAACTATCCTTTCACACTTTTTCTAAAAAAACGTTTTCATTTCCTTCTATTTATATAGAAAAATCTCAATTACACTACAAAACCTCTCTAATGTTATTAACATAACAAAGGTAATATAGTTTCTCAAATGATTAGCATGTTATTCGTACGTTTATATACATATTGATTAAAAAATATTTTTTTCAAATGCTGTCTTTATACAATACAAACTTGATTTTACAATACTTCTATTATTACTAATTTCAAGATTATGCATAAATATCATACTTTTATTATTATTCTATAAAATGTCACACTTTTCTTTTATTTGACCCTTCATTTTTAATTTTGTATACTTCCCTCTAGTTATATATGTCCGTTACGGAACAATTTCATATAGATAGGAGGACTATTTCATGCTTCGTTATTCTCTTTTAGTTTTATTAGGAGCGTGTAGTTATGGGATTTTAGCTATTTTCGTTAAACTTGCATATGCAGAAGGATTTTCACTTGGAGAGGTAATTGGCAGCCAATATTTGTTCGGTTGGATTATTTTGCTTGCTATTACACTTCTATTTTCTAGACATCGTGTTCCATTAAAACAAGCTTTAATTTTATTCGTTGCAGGTACATCTGCAAGTTTCACTGGAATTTTTTATTATGCTTCATTAAAAACTGTACCAGCATCTATCGCCATTATACTTTTATTCCAATTCGTTTGGGTCGGAATTATTATTGAAGCAGTCGCAACAAAAACTTTACCTTCACGAGAAAAAGTTATTTCTGTTATTTTCTTACTTGCAGGTACATTTTTATCAAGTGGTTTACTAGAAAAATCAGCAGGTGATTTCGATACGACTGGAATTATATTAGGCCTATTATCTGCTGTTACATTTGCAACATACATTTTCGTGAGCGGAAAAGTTGCTGTTGAAGTACCTTCATTACCACGCGGTGTTCTTTTAATGGCTGGTGCTTTAACTTTAGTAATGATCGTATTCCCTCCAACATTTATTTTTAACGGTGCAATTTCTGAAGGACTTTGGAAATACGGTTTAGGTTTAGGAACATTCAGTATCGTCATTCCTTCTATCGCCTTTACAATTGGTATTCCAAAGATTGGTTCTGGCTTAGCGACTATTCTTGGCGCTGCGGAACTACCAGTTACAACAATTATGTCTGTATTCGTTTTAAAAGAAGCTGTACTATCTTCACAATGGTTCGGTGTATCACTTATTTTAATCGGGATTGCAATCCCGCAAATTGCCTATGCAATGCGTGGACGTTATCGTAAACATCATACACACAAAAAGTTGGCAGCATAAACGAGAGAGGATTTTCATTTGAGAATCCTCTCTTTTATTATTGTATACTTATAGTAAATACTTTATTTAAGAAAGAGGGCATTATAAGTGGCATCAAATCTAGAACAGTTAACTGATCAACTTATTTCTATTCGTAGAAATTTACATGAGAATCCAGAATTATCCTACGAAGAATTCGAAACGACGAAAGCTATAAAGAATTGGTTAGAAGAAAAAAACATTACAATTATCAATTCTAATTTAGAAACGGGCGTTATTGCTGAAATTTCGGGGAATAGTAACGGACCGCTTATAGCAATCCGTGCTGATATTGATGCCCTTCCTATTCAGGAAGAAACAAATTTATCCTACGCTTCAAAAATCCATGGAAAAATGCACGCTTGTGGGCATGATTTTCATACAGCTGCTATTATAGGTGCCGCTTATTTATTAAAAGAAAGAGAACCTTCCCTAAATGGAACTGTTCGCTTTATATTCCAGCCGGCTGAAGAGAGTAGTAATGGCGCTTGCAAAGTTATTGAAGCTGGGCATTTACATGGCGTACAAGCTATTTTCGGTATGCATAACAAACCTGATTTACCAGTAGGTACAATCGGTATTAAAGATGGTCCACTTATGGCCGGAGTTGATCGATTTGAAATTGAAATTCACGGAGTTGGTACACATGCAGCTGTACCAGATGCTGGGGTAGATCCAATTGTCGCATCCTCTCAAATTGTGATGGCACTACAAACTATTGTAAGCCGAAATATAAGTTCATCTCATAATGCAGTTGTTAGCGTCACAAACATCCATTCAGGAAATACGTGGAACGTTATTCCTGAAAAAGCAATATTAGAAGGTACTGTTCGTACTTTCCAAGCTGAAACACGCGAAAAAATTCCAGCCTTAATGGAACGTATCATTAAGGGCGTTTCTGATGCACTAGGTGTAAAAACAGAATTCCATTTTCATTCAGGTCCTCCTGCCGTTCATAATGATGAAATTCTTACTCATTTATGTACACAAACTGCACAGGAAATGTCACTAGACGTGATTACCCCTACTCCTTCCATGGCTGGCGAAGATTTCTCTTTTTATCAACAACACATACCAGGATCATTCGTCTTTATGGGAACGAGTGGTACACATGAATGGCACCATCCCTCGTTCACTATCGATGAACACGCATTGCCTATCAGCGCAAAATTTTTCGCTTTATTAGCCGAAAAAGCGCTTAAACAATTAACATAAAGAAAAGCCGTTAAGAGTGTGCTTAACGGCTTTTCTTTTAAGTTAAATCTCGTTTTAAAAATACAGTATAAGAAACCCCTAAAAATACGAATAAATAAAGTAGTAGCATACACGATGCAAACGGGAACGTTACTCCATCAATAAAGCTTCCATTCTTTGCAATACTGTATAAATCTGTGTTTGCTGGCAATAAATATTTCGCCCAATCATATCTAGTTGCTGCTAGTAATGCGATGTTTCCTGATAAAGCGAGAAATAGTGAAATACCAATCGCGCCTCCGCTAGATCTTGTTAGCACAGAAATCATAAATGCAAACGCTGCATACACAATCGTTGGCAACCACGATAAAATATAATACTTACTAGCCTCTACAAAAATATTTTGTTTTATAATATTTCCATCTTGGAAAATAAATTCGCTCCATGCAGGCTGCTGGAATTTATAAATAACAAGCCCACATAAAATGGAAAAAATCATATTAAATATAAACAATAACGCTGCAAATATGACAATTGCTAAAAACTTAGCTGTCAAAATTTTAAAGCGACTCGCTGGTCGTATCGTTAAAAATTTATATGTTCCCCAGCTATATTCATTCGCAAAAATTGTACTTGCATACACGAGGATAAACGGAAGTAATATTGGAAATACGATAAAGCCTGTATCTCTCATGAAAGAAAGTGGAGAACTACTTGCCGGTGCTGTATCTGTATCTAAATGCTTCATCTTAAGCTGATATTCCTTTACAAGCTCATCCCCAGATCGTTCCGCTAAAATTGCTTCTTTTTCCATGCCTAGCTTTTTCTCAATTTCTACAGTTCGTTCTGTATAATCAGCTTTCCATCCTTTTGTTTCCGGCTCCAAATACTTTACAGTAACCCATCCTAATCCGATTATTAATACTGCAATAACTGCAAATGGAATAATCGTTCGCTTTCGCTTAAATATTTTATACAATTCGTTATACACTAAATTAAACAATATCTTTTCCCCCTGTTAATTCTAAAAATTGCTCTTCTAACGTTTTTCTTTCTTCATATACACGATACACTTGAATGTTTTTCTCAAGCAATGTACGAATAACATTTGGGATTTCTTCATCTTTTACATGAATAAGTAAATCATTACCTTTTATTAAAACATCTTGGTCTAACATTTCTGCCGCTTTATTCGCATCATCTACGCGTATACGGATTGTCTCCATCTCTTCACTTTGATTATGCTGAATATTTTGCGTCGCGACATATTCTCCGTGCTGAATAATGATAACTCTATCACACATTAATTCAACTTCTGAAAGTAAGTGACTAGATACAAGAACAGCTTTTCCTTGTTCATGTGCAATTTTCTTTATGTACATTCTCATTTCATGTATTCCACTAGGATCTAATCCATTCGTTGGTTCGTCTAATATTAATACATCTGGATCATGAATAAGCGCTTGAGCAATTCCTAAACGTTGTCTCATGCCGAGTGAATATGCTTTTACTTTGCGGTCAATTACTTGTCCCATTCCTAACAATTTCACTACTTCATCGATACGTTCTTCTGTCACGTTCCCATTCATTCGTCCGAAATATGTTAAATTTTCATAGCCACTCAAGAAAGGATAAAATTCCGGTGTCTCAATTACTGCTCCAATTTTCGAAGCAGTACTTTCAAATTGTTGTTTTACAGATTGACCATCAATCCAGACTTCGCCCTCTGTCATACGAATCATGCCGACCATCATTCTCATTAAAGTCGTTTTTCCAGCGCCATTTGGTCCGAGCAAACCAACTACTTCACCCTTTTTAACTTCAAAACTAATATTTTCTACAAGTGTCTTTGAACCGATTCGCTTCGTTAACCGCTCGACCTTTACAATTGATTGTTCATTTGTCATTCTATACAACCTTTCCTTCCCATTCTTTGTCAGGTCTTTACACTGTAACATGATTATTTTTCTGTGTAAAATAGAAAAAGGCATGATTCCTCATGCCTTTTCCTTGAAATGAAACGAATTTTTATCTTGTAAACTTTGAACAAATCGAAAACATTGCACCATCGATAATAGAAGGATAACGATCATAATTATACTAACGACTACGATTGCATATATTGTAATCGGTGCACTATCTATCCCTTGTATTCCTGCTATTTTCATACAGATAATCGTAAACAATTTTAAAAATAACATCCCATTAACTAACCCAAACACAAACGCTACTCCATAAATAAATAATTGCTCCTGACATAATAAACATAGTACATCATTTCTCTTCCCATTCTCTGCTACATAAGATTTAATTTCTTCTTTCCTCACTTGCAGAAGAGAATACGTCATTTTATATGTAATAAACATACATATGAAAATGACTACGATAAACAACGTGTAAAAACACATTTGAAATAAAAGTATAGTCCCTAATTCCCCAACAACTACTTCATTAAATTGTAGCGATATCATAAAAAACAAAATCATAGTACTCATAGCAATCCACATGAATTGCTTCATCCTTTTGGCAGCAAATGTTCTTATATTTTTTCTCGCTAACCGACATAAAGACATAAAATTCTTCCCCTACCTTATTACATACGCATTCTATACTACTAGTGTATAAAAATATGACATTTTAAACATCGCACTACAATCGGAATTTCCTCTAAGTCTTTAGTCCTAGAACACAAAAACGAACATGTTTATCTCTTTAGTATAGAACTAAAAAAAAGAACACTAAAGCGGAAAGGCAATAGTATTGCCTTTCCGCTTTAGTGTTTAATGAGGTGTACTTTTTAATAACTTAATTAATCTCATCCTCAACTTCTATTCTTTTCTTCTCTCTTGCAATTTTTAAAAACTCTAAAAGCTCTGGATTGCTATTCATTTTTTTGTAAGCTACTGACATTTCTGCAACAAAATTAGAATCATATAGTTCTTTATATACAACTTCTGTTTTATATAATTTATTTGCCGATACGGGTATGACTGTAATTCCAATCCCTGCTGCTACAAGTCCCATAACTGTTTGATATTCCGTCGCTTCTTGTACGATACGCGGACTAAACCCGACGTCGCGGCAAAGTGATAAAATTGTATCGTATAACGCTGGCCATACTGGTCTCGTAATAAATACAAACGGTTCATCTCGTAAATCTTCTATATGTATTTCATCTTTCTCTGCAAGTGGATGAGCCTTCGGTAAACATAAAGTACACGATAGTTTTTGTATCGGCTCTAATTCTAATAATTGTGTTGGGATTGGTGGACGCAAAAATCCAATATCAATACGATTATCATGAAGTGCATACACTTGATCTGGAGTAGATAATTCATGTAATGCAACAGACACCCTCGGAAATTTCTTTCTATACTCCCTTACGATAGATGGTAAAATATCATATATCGCCGCACCTACAAAACCAATTGAAAGTGAGCCCACTTCTCCCCTTTGGGCACTTTGTGCAATTTCTACCGCTTTTTCAATTTGTTCGAATGCTTTTTTTACTTCTTTCAAAAACATTTCTCCAGCTTCTGTTAATTCAACCTTTCTCTTCGTTCTTGAAAATAACATAACTCCCATTTCTTTTTCTAATTGCTGAATTTGTTGACTAAGCGGTGGTTGTGTCATTTGTAAACGAGCAGCCGCCCGTCCAAAGTGTAACTCCTCTGCCACTACAACAAAATATTGCAAATGCCGTAATTCCATTTTGGACACCCTTTTCCATTTCAATTAATACGTCTAATATATTAATAACATATAATTTATATATTAGACAAATTTTTTGAATGAACGTATAGTAGAATTTGTTAATTCTTTTTTACAATTTTTATGTAAAAAAAGAAAGAGGTGGTTACTGTATGAAATGGTGGAAATTAAGCGGACAAATTTTACTATTATTTTGTTTCGCTTGGACAGGTGAATGGATTGCAAAACAGGCACACCTCCCAGTTCCAGGAAGTATTATCGGTATTTTTTTATTATTAATTTCATTAAAATTTAACCTAGTGAAAAAAGAGTGGATACAGGACGGTGCAGACTTTTTATTAAAAGAACTTATTTTATTTTTCATTCCTTCTGCAGTCGCTGTCATACGCTACAAAGATACACTATCACAATACGGAATCGATCTCATCTTAATTATTATGATTAGTACACTTTGTGTCACTCTCGTTACAGGACTCTTAACAGAATTGCTACTAAAGCGGAAAGGATCCGTGCAATGATCGGTTTTCTTTGTTTACTATTAACACTATTCACATATTGGATATCGAAGAAAATGTATAAACGCTGGAATTGGAGCTTACTTTCTCCTCTTCTCGTCTGTCCTATTATTTTAATCGCTTTATTACTCGGACTAGACACATCTTATGAAACGTATGAAACTGGAGGCCAATGGTTAACAGAATTATTAAAACCTGCAACAGTTGCTTTTGCATGGCCAATCTATAAATACTTTGATTTACTCAAGAAACATGGAATGGCTATTTTACTTAATGTCATTGTCGGTTCGTTTCTATCAGTTATTACTTCAGCACTACTAGCAAATTATTTTCAAATTGATTCATCGTTAGAACATAGTTTAGCACCTCATATTGTAACGACACCAATTGCAATGGCCATTTCAGAAATGATTGGTGGTATGTCACAATTAACAGCAGTATTTGTTGTTTTAACTGCGTTAACAGGAGCATTGCTCGGACCTTCTCTCATTCGTATATGCCGTATTAAAACAGCAATTGCAAAAGGTATTATGTTAGGAACGAGCGCAAATGGAACCGGCACATCAAAAGCATTCGAAATCGGTCCTGTAGAGGGAACGATCGCAAGTTTATCTATGCTTTTAACTGCAGGAGCTAGTTTAGTTATCGTTCCGCTTTTCTTATCGTGGATACATTGAAAAAGCAAGTGTTTACACACTCGCTTTTTTATTTATGTATTTGTTTAAAATCTCATAATCCTCCGGGAAAGATAGCGTTAATTCCTTCATTTCATCTATCCCCTTCCAAGCAATTTCATGTATTAACTCATCAGGATTTTGGATTTTCATACTACCGCCTATTCTTTTTACGATATAATAATGAACGTATACAGGAACCCCATATGTAATCGCTTCTTTTTCGTATATTTTACTTACAACTTCCACATTGTAGCCTGTTTCTTCCCAAACCTCTCGGATACAACATTCCTCTAATGTTTCTCCTTTTTCAAGTCCTCCACTTGGGACGGACCACCTTTTTTCTTCACCCTTTTGTCCTTGTAATACCATTAAAACTTCATTTCTTTCATTTACACATACTGCTGCACAGCCTATCCATCTTTCCATATACATCCCTCCCCTACTACTATTCGGTTCCTTTTTCCTTTTCTCCTTGAAAAAAGAGGAAAAAAGGAAAACGATGACGAAAATTTACATCAACTTCATAGGCAGTTCCTTCTTAGAAATTAAAAACGGAAGGATGAAAGCATGATTTCTAAATATGTTGTAGAATGTGTCTTTTGCGAAGAAAATCGAAAACCTCGCCAGGCTATCGTCACAGTTCCAGCTACTACTCAGCTACTAGCTATTGAAAAAGTGCGTGCAGAGTGTAAACGTCGTTTCGGAAAAGCTTTATTATTACAAACTGAAATTAAAGAAGAAATAGTTTTTGAACAAAAAGAAAGCTGACCATAAATTGGTCAGCTTTCATATCCGATCATATTTTCACATGAAGATTAGGGGCATCCTCTTTAAGGATCGGGATTTTCCCATTATGTACGTTCCATAATGGTCATCGAACAATATATTTCTATACAATTAAATATTGAATAGAATAGGGCAAAACTTGTTCGCATTTTTAGAAAAGGGATAGGGATATAATTCAAGTAGTACTTCGAATACTCGAACTTTACACTCATTATATTAAAGCAAATCCTTTTATATGGGAAATATGAATTACTTACATAATTCATTCGTAAAACATATTAGTTTGCTATATTATTTTTATTCCATGAATAACATGCATCCAGCTAGAACTGGTGTCATAATCATTGAAAACTTCAAAAGCATACTTGGTGCATAATTTGTAAACTTCGCCCCAATATACGCTCCTAACATCGTCCCAATTAATACTTGCAATAATAATATATGATCTAGGTAGCCTTCTGAACTATATCCTAGCCCACCTCCAATCGCAATTGGCAATATAACCAGCATTGTTGTTCCTACAGATTGCTGGATCGTTAACCCTAATAGAAACATTAATCCAAGTTGAATAAATGGTGCAGAACCTATCCCGAATGAACCAGCCATCATTCCAGTGACTAATCCAAGACATATACATTTCATTATGTTCTCTTTCGAAAAATCTTTAATCTCTGCTAAAAGTAACTCTTCCCTATTTTGAAACTTAATTAATTTAATAAACATAAAAATTGCAGATAAAAATAACATCCCAGCTGTAAACCAATGAAGAAGATGTCCTGGTATAAGTGAACCAATTTTTGAACCGATATAAGAACCAAGCGCTCCACATCCCCCAACAATCCCGCCTATAGTAAGTACTACATTTCCTTCACGATAATGACTTATAACCCCAGATAATGTCGTAAATGCCATAGCAGTTAAAGACGTTGCAAGTGCAACGTGAATAGGAATATGGAATACTAAAGTGAGTATTGCGATAATAAACCCGGCTCCCCCAGCTCCAACAAACCCTAATAAAATCCCCATTACTAACATCGTTATAATAATTGCCACATACTCTCCCTCCAGTAAGGCAATTATCCACCATATTCTTTCTTCTACACAAATAAAAAGCATCCATCTAGGATACTTTTTATTTCCATACTATGTACTTAATCTTGATTAATCAAAATAACCGCGGGGCCAGCGACTACTACTCCAGCTACTTCGATTTTTTCAAATTCCTTTACTGTAATAGATATAACGCCTTCTCTTTCCATCAATTCTTTACTCAGGACATCAGTCGGTATAGCTTTCACCGTCTTACCTCCTTTTCATTTATACAATATGCCAAAAACAACTTAACGCATCTATATATATGCATCACCTCCGCTTTCATTCCTTATTCCCTTCAAAACCCTTCTCTCCCTTCCATAACGTATTGAAAAATAAAAAAGCACTCGCAATCGCGAATGCTTTTTCATTATTTACTTTCTATTACTTTTAACATTCTATTAATAAATGCTGCCGATTCCCCACGCGTTGCAGAACCTTTCGGCATAAATTCATTATTTTCATTTCCTTTTACAATACCTAATCCATAAACACGTTGTACAGCTTGTTTATCATATGCTAAATCTTGATCTGAGAATGGTAACGAGACTAAGTTACCTTTAATTTTTTTATATTGCAGTGCACGGTCAATCATGATAACAGCTTCATCTCGTTTAATCGTATCGTTTGGAGCAAATATACCATTTCCTCTACCACTTATTATCCCAGCACTTGCTGCACGATTAATACCATCTATTAGCGATGGATGTGCTGTATTTAAGTCATTAAAATTCGATGATCCTTCAGGTAGCTGCAATGATCTTGATATTAAATTTGCAAATTCACCACGTGTCACAAGGCGCTCTGGCCAATAAGAACCTTTTCCATCTCCAACCATAATACCGCGCTTATCTAATTCACGAATGTCTGCTTCATACCAACCACCCGTTATATCATCTTTATGGTTCGCATCATAATAAACTTTTGTTCCTTGTAAGAATGGTTCCCACCCATTATTTTTAATCATAATGGCTGGACAAATCTTCCCACTCCAAAATTGATGTTTTTTCACATTTTCTAAAGGAATATTTAATTCCCCCATTAAATAAGCTGCTAGTTTACGAGCATTTTCAACAGCTTTATTATAATCACCATCTTCGTTTACAGCAATTTCAATCGCAATTGATTCTCGATTCCCAGTTCCTTCTGCCCCATCTCCTGCATGCCAAGCATTTTCGTTTAATGGCAGGTGTTGATAAATCTCTTTATCGTCTACCGTAAAGTGCCACGACGCTGAACGATCTTCCGTTCCCGTTGCTTGGTTATATAAATATATCGCATGGTTTCTAGCATTTGCCCCAACACTATAATTATCGGTCTCATGAATCGTAATATACTTCGGGTTCATCGCATAACCTGGACGAATATTTTCATTTCCTTTTGGTACAATCATTTCTTTTAAAGGTACACCATAAATATCCGTTGTTTTCTCTTCTATTGGCGCAACATACATAGCTGCTGCACGTTTTGTACGTGTTGGTGCTGCATCTTGTATAAGTGAAGCTTTTGTTCCTTCAAATTTTGCTGAAGGTGAATGAATCCATTTCATCTCATTATTTATTTTTACTTGGAACCATTCTCCCGCCTGTCCAATTGCTTGAATAGTTTGCGGCTCCAGTACATTTTCTTCTTTGTATGAAGTAAATGGTTCAGAGTAAGTAGAGCTTTCTTCATTAATAACTAACTTTTCACTTAATAACGGGTGAATTTCTTTAACCTCTACATTTCCATCACTATTTTGTATCCACCCCGTTCCCGATGAAGTTTGAACATAGTAAGCGTTTCCTTTTCTCTTCTCAGCTTTTACGACTTGATTCGAAATACGAATCCCTGTCTCTTTTTGAAAATTACTAGAATCGTATAAAGGTACTTCTTTCACTATATGTACAAGAAACTCACCTTGCACTTCACTTCTTACTCCTTTATCTTCCCCTCGACCATCTTCATCTTTCATATGGTTTTCAATACTTTTTAAAGCTTGTTCATCAGATGAAACTGTAACAGTTTTTCCAAACTCATTAGCATAGGAATAATTTGGAATCGTTACCATACTAAATACAATTGATGCAGCTAAAACATTATAAAATCCTTTTTTCATCATAATACTTAACACGCATATCATTAAATTCGTGTTAAAATTTCCCTCCTCAACCAAAATATAGATTATCTACTAAACTATTAAGCAACATAACCATTTACAATATAACAGACTCATTTCAATTCGTATAGATAGGAATGACTACTATTTGCCTACATTTACTATATTGGAATATAAAAAGAAGCTATAATATATAGCTTCTCTCTACGTTTCTTCAATCGTTATGCACCTTATATTCCACAACTTTACCATCTCTATCAAATTGTAAAACAAGATGTTCACTATCTATGGGAATAAAGCCACGTTCAGTTCCAAGATAGTACGAAGTGATAACCCCGTTTTCTCCATTTCTCGTTTCAGTAGGCGTTCCTAATAATTGTGTAATTTCTTCATTTGATTTTCCTGTTAATTTATATTTTTGCAATAGATCATCTACCATATGTACCCGTTTATCTTCAGCATGTAACCACCGATCTTGTTTAAACTTGGAAGTGTACGTATGCATACTTAATTGTGCCGTACATACTACTAACGGAATAAGTGCTACTATTAACACTCCCGACATTTGCTTCTTTTCTTCATTACGATTTTTAGCAACATATAAGATCGACTTTTGAATCATAACTAATAAAACAAATGGCATGGCTATTATAAAAATGCTCGTTACACTTAATGACGTATGAGCCATACCAATAATAAACATAAAAGCAAGATACATGAGTATATACAAACAAATATAAACATACAAAATACCCCTTAATATAACACTCAGAAAGCCCACCTCTTTTTAATTCATTATATAATTCATTCGATTAATGGTTTCTCGAAGTTTTTCCAACTCTTGACCTGTATATATTACTTTCCCCGTTAAGAATTCATTTCTGAAGAACGATACAATTTGCTCTCTATCTTTTAATCTCGGCGTTTTTTCTTCAGAAAGATCTAGCACTTCTTTCCCATTCTCATTATAAAAATATACAATCGGATTTATGTTTTCCTTTACAATATCAACTTGCATTTCTTTCAAACAATTGTATAGAATATGAGATAGTTTCTTCGCTCTATATACTGGGTTCCCTTCATTTTTCACTTGTATCGTTAATGAATCTTCACCTGTAATATATTCAAACGTCTCTTCTTTCTCTATCTCTTGTTGATACTTGCCAATTTCATCAATCATAAATGAATATGTACTAGCATTTTCTTTCGTTAAGCCATGAATTAATTTCCCTGTCCATTCTTTCGTTTCAAGTACATACATACCCGTTTTACTTAAAACAAGATGATGAATTCGAAAATCATTTCTTCCATGCTGATTCCTCATAAAAACATTCGGCATTATATGAAATTCATTATCTAGTATTATGCCTTGCTCTACGAAGCCACGCTTCATATATTGTAATGTTTCGTGCGTACTCACTTCGGCTCCATTTTTCGTATACTCTCGCAAATCTGCAATTAACTTTTGAAACATATGTATTTCGTTACTATGTTTTTCTTGCATTTCACTGCGTTCTTTACTATGTTGCACAGCTAATTGATTTTTCATCATACGCATATTTTCAAGTTCTCTAGCTGCACTTATTTGTAAATCATTGTATTTTTTCTGTTCCATATTTTTTAATGTATTTTGCTGCTCTTTATGTTCTGTAACCGTAGCTGCAATTTCATTTTCGTACGTTTCAATTGCTTGTTTCTTTTCAAATTCCGCTTGCTGGCTCTCTGATTCTAGCTGTTTATTTTTATAAAACAGCACGAATACTGCAGCTAATAATAATAAAATTACACCTATTAGCACATAATCCATATTTTTTCTCCTTTATTTCATTTTCAATTATTTTTTATAAATATATCTATTATAGTATACTATGGTTTCGATATAGACCTTGTAAAAGTTGTATATTTTTAATAAAAGGTACCTCTGAAGAGATACCTTTTATTTCCACTCTATTGTACACCATACTGAATATAACTTGAATCGTAGTATACCCATTGATTTGTCCCTAAGCAAAGCCATCCATCTTGCTTACTCCATACTCGATACGATTCACCATGATGTAACTGTCTTATAACATTTCCATTTAATGATGGAGCATCACGTAGATTTACATTATCACCAGTAATAGTCGCCACATAATGTTTATACTGAATATAACTCGAATCATTATATACCCACTGATTTGTCCCTAAACAAAGCCAACCACCCTGTTCTCCCCAAACTTCATATGCTTCGCCACGATTCAATTGGCGAATTACACTAGACTGTAAAGATGGTCCACTTCTCAAATTCACATTATCTCCATTAATTATAACAACTCCGTACACTGGAGTTGCATTATTAAACGGGGAAACATTACCTCCACCACTTGCTCCATTCCCTTGTAAAGCTTCTAATGAAACTGCAGCTGATACATCACAATTTCCTACGCCTGAAATTTGTCCAGAATCTGTGTACTGCCACGCTGTCCACTCTGTCCATCCACCAGCATCAGCAGGCGGTGTACTCGAGTATCTAGCAATCCAAAGTGGAATATCACTTAATCCGCTAATTCCGAACTCATTAATATACCAAACTCCTGTATATAACATTACATCTTTTCCAGTAGCCTGTTTCACATAATTTATGAAGCTTCTTGCCCAATTCGATATAGCGCTACCAGTTAAATTACTGTTGCTCGGATCTGTTGGTGATTCTAAATCCAGAACTGGCATTAAGTCTGTGTGGTTACTTTGTAATATACTCACAAAATATTTCGCCTCTGAAATTGCATCATTTTGTTCTGGGCGTGCAAAATGGTATGCACCGATTAATACATTCGCATTTCGTGCTGCTTGTACATTCTTAGTAAAAGTAGGATCAATGTAATTTACACCTTCTGTCGCTTTTGCATACGCCGCTGAAATACCGGATCCCTTCACTGCATTCCAATCAATATTCCCTTCCCAATGAGACACATCAATAAACGTAATATTTGAACTAGATCTATCTTGCATATAAAAGCTCCTATCAATTTTTTCATTTCGTATACATACAATATGTACAACTTTATTAAAGGGTGACGACGTTTATACTATAGACATAAAGAGCAAACATATTTTATAACCAAAGTAAAAAAGCCTTGTAATTACAAGGCCTTTTGTAAACTTCCTTTATTTTGTAGTAAATACATATTATAATACAATCCTTGTTCACTCAGTAATTCTTGATGCGTCCCTCTTTCTACTATCTCTCCATCGTGCATAACAAAAATTTGATCTGCATCTTGTATGGTAGATAATCTGTGCGCAATCGCTATCGTAGTCCGTCCTTTTCGCATTTGCTGTAACGCTGTTTGGATTGCATCTTCAGTTTCTGTATCAATATTTGCTGTTGCTTCATCTAATACTAACACTTTCGGATTCGTTGCTATCGTTCTAGCGAAAGCAATTAATTGTCGTTGACCACTAGAAAATGCAGCTCCTCTTTCTACTACTTCCGTTTCATACTGCTCTGGTAATTTTTCAATAAACGTATTCGCTTGCACAAATTGTGCCGCTTCTTTTACTTCTTCATCCGTAATTTCTTCATTATACATACGAATATTTTGTTTTACATTTCCCGCAAATAAAAATGCATCTTGCAATACAAGTCCTATTTTCTTTCTAATTTCTTGTTCTTCAAATTTCTCTAACTCTACACCATCTATTACAATATTTCCGGAATTAATATTATAGAATCTCAGTAATAAATTCATAATAGTACTCTTTCCGCTGCCAGTGTGCCCAACGAAAGCAACCGTTTGCCCTTGTTTCACGTGAAAAGATACATTTTTTAAAACATCACGTTTTCCATCGTACGAAAAAGTAACATTTTTAAATTCAATATCTCCATTAATAACTTGAGGATTTCCATCCCCTTTTTGAACTGGCGCTAAATCTTTCTCATCCATTAAATGAAATACACGTGATGATGAAACCAGTGCCTGTTGGAAAAATGATAATTTCATCATCATCTCATTTACAGGCTGGAAAAAACGATGTATATAGTTAACAAACGCATATAAAACGCCTACTTCAACAGGACTCTTCAAAGCATCAATTCCAAATAAACCAAGTACTAACGCAATAGCTACAATATGAACTAAATCAGTTGCTGGACGTAAAAGCAATGCATCTAACTTTAATGTACGTCGCCCTGCACTATAATGTTTATTATTCACTTCTTCAAATTCTTTTCTCATGCGCTTTTCTTGTCTGAACACTTGAACAATATTCATCCCTTGAATGGACTCGTTTAACTTTGCATTTAACACACTTAATTGATTACGGACTTCTAAATAAAAAGCTGCACTTTTCCGGCGATATAGCACCATAATCGCAAACATGATCGGAATTAATACGAGAGAAAATAGCGCTAATTTTACATTTAATAAAAACATCGCTACTAAAATCCCTGCTAAAAATACGATATTTTTAACAAATGTTGATAATACACTGACATAAAAATCTTTAATTGCTTCTGTATCATTCGTTATGCGCGATACGAGCGTACCAATCGGCGTACGATCAAAGAAACTTAATGACAACTTTTGAACATGCTCATATACTTCAACACGCATATCTTGAACAATTTTAAAAGCAATATTTTGAAAATATAACAAGTCTAAATAAGTAAATAATACTTTTAATAAGTGAGCAACAATATACACTACAAATAAAGTAACAAGTGCTGATTGATCAAAGTTACGTGGTACTAAGTGTTCATCAAGAAATTGTTTAATTAAAAAAGGACCCATCATTTCTGTTACAGTTGCACCAACTAGAAATAAAAATGCTAATGCTAACAGTCCTTTATATGGCCTCATATAAGACAGTAATCTTCTTAAATCGCTCTGTTTTTTCTCAGCCATCATACGCCTCCTTTCTCGACTAATGCTTCTAACTGCTGGCTTTCATACATTTCTTTATACCAACCATGTTCTTTCATTAGTTGTTCATGTGTACCTCGTTGTACAATTCTACCTTCATCCACAACAAGAATAAGATTGGCATGCTGAATTGCACTTAAACGATGGGCAGTAATAATTGTCGTTTTCCCTGCTCTTTCCCTCTTTAAAGCATTTAAAATTGTTTCTTCTGTTTTTGCATCTACTGCTGATAAACAATCATCTAAAATTAAAATTTCAGCATTCGTTAATAAAGCACGCGCAATAGAAATCCTCTGTTTTTGACCTCCAGATAACGAAACGCCTCTTTCTCCTACTACTGTTTCATATCCTTCTGAAAATTGGAGAATATCATTATGAATACAAGCAATCTCTGCGGCCCGAGTAATTTCATTATATGTAGCATCCGCCTTTCCAAAGGCAATATTCTCCCCAATACTTGCTGAAAATAAAAAATGATCTTGCGGCACGTATGAAATGGCAGAACGGACACCGTAAAGTGTTACATCGCGAATATCCCGCTCCCCAACTTTTAACTCACCATTAAAATGATCATACTCACGTATTAAACATTTTAATAAAGTCGTTTTCCCTGCACCTGTACGTCCTACAATCCCTAACGTTTCCCCCTTCTTCAAATCAAAGTGAATATCCGTTAAATGTAACAGTTCATTTTTCTTATACGAAAACGAATCGACCGCAAATGAAATATCACCGCTCGCTATTGTATGCACAGCATTTTCTCTATTTACTACATCTGATTTTTGTGAGAGGATTTTTTCTACACGGTCATACGAAGCACGCCCACGCTCCATAATATTAAACAGCCATCCAAACGCTAACATCGGCCAAACGAGAGTACCTAAATATGTCGTAAATGTAACGAGATCACCTACTGTTAATTCACCTCTCACAACTAATACTGACCCGTAACATACTGCAATTAAAAAAGAAAAACCTACGATAAGAGCGATTGTTGGATCAAATAACGAATCAATACGTGCAACTAACATATTTTTATGTACGACATCTTCTGATTTTTTTCGGAACGCTTGTAAATCTTCTTTTTCTTGTCCAAGCGATCGAATTACCTTCATCCCACTCATACTCTCTTGCACTTTATCATTGATTTCCGAAAACGATTGCTGTGCTTTATGAAACCTTTTATGTAATAAAGTGCCGTAATAATTTGTCGATATTGCTACAATCGGCATTGGAATTAAGCTTAACAATGTTAACTTCCAACTAATTGTAAAACCCATCGCTACGAGTACACACCCTCCAACAGCTAATGAATCAACAAGTGTTAAAACACCCGCCCCAGCAGTTTGCTGAATTGCTTGAATATCATTGGTCGCGTGCGCCATTAAATCACCTGTGCGATTTGACTGATAGAAAGATGGACTCATCTTTGTAAAATGTTCATACAAATTTTTCCGTAATTGGCGAGCTAACTTTAATGAAGACCCAAAAATCATAATGCGCCACACGTAACGTAATATGTACATCGTAATACCTACGAGTACTAAGAGTACAACCCATTTTAGTAACTTATCAGTCGTTAATGTTCCATCGTTAATTTCATCTACAACAATCCCAATCACTTTTGGTGCTACAAGTTCTAAAAGTGCGACGCCAAATAATAAAATAATTCCGGTTATGTACGCTCGTTTTTCTTGTTTAAAAAACCACGCTAAATTCATAAATACTTTCATATTTTTCCTCCTCCCTTAAAATGAGCGATGTTTTCAGTTTACCAAAAATACAGAATTTTTAAAAGTTTTAAACTCTGTCTATATCAAAAAGAAAAGACACTCTTAGCGAGTGTCTTTTAGCGCTTATTTCATTTGTTGCTTGTTCATCGCGCTCATCATTTGATTGATTTTCTTTTGGGAAGGTTTTTGTCCCATTTGCATCATCATCATTTTTAACATTTGTTCGTTAATTGGTGGATTTTTTTGTAAGTAATTCATCATGTATTTGCGGGCAATGAAAAATCCTAACGCCACGCCTGCTACTAGTGCTACTACGCCCACTAGAATACCTAACCAAATTGGCATATATTTTCCTCCTTCATGTTGTCTACCTTACAGTGTACTAAAACCTTTTCAATAAGACAAGATACAATTCGACATTTTTTACACATATGTTCGTACTTGTTTTAGAGGATTCAGCCATCCGTACTTTGTATTTTCATAATCCATAGCTAAAAATGTTAATTCACACTTCCGAAGCACCTCAAAGAAAGTCGTTTCCATAGAAACATTTCCAGAGGTATTCATGCGAATATAGTGTGGTTTCACCATTATTTCGCCATATTCTGCCCCTGTATAAAGTGTATGTGTATGATGTGTTCGATCATATTTACCAAGAACGCGCAAAGCTTGTTCTAATTTATGATGAATTTTCATTACTTGTAATGGCATCGTTATATACATCATTTGTTTATATAGCACTTTTTTCTCCGAAAGGGACCCAGATTCTGAAAATCGAGCAAATAAATCAAAAAACAAATATTCACGACCAAAGTAAGCTTTCGCAATATCCTCTTGAATTAAATACAATTCATACGTTTTCATCTTTCGCCTCCCAATCTGGACAACCTTTTCTCTTCATTATATAGAAGAAATTTTGCAATGATTGTCTGACTGCGGAGAGAGAAAAAACTTTTTCTGTCGAAAAAACTCATTTACATAGAAAAACCTCTCCATGCCGGAGAGATTTTTCTAAAATCATTAAAGCATTTCTTTTACTTTACGAACAACGTTCTCTACAGTAAATCCATACTCTTCCATAATCTTCTCACCAGGAGCAGAAGCACCGAATGTATCGATACCTAACACATCTCCTTCAAGACCTACGTAACGGTGCCATCCGAATGTAGCACCCATTTCGATTGCGAAACGTTTTGTTACTGCTTTTGGTAATACAGATTCTTTGTACTCAGCAGTTTGAGCTTCAAAGCGATCCATAGATGGCATGCTGACAACAGATGCGTCAACACCGTCTACTGCTAATGCTTTTTGAGCCTCAACAGCTAGACTTACTTCTGATCCAGTTGCAAGTAAGATTACATCAGCTGTTTCTTTCTTGCTTGCAGAAACTACATATGCACCTTTTGCTACTTTTTCATACGTATCGTCTTTTGCACCTTCTAATGTTGGAAGATCTTGACGAGTTAATACTAAAGCAGTTGGTTTGTTTGTAGATTCTAGAGCTAATCTCCAAGCAGCAACAGACTCGTTACCGTCAGCTGGACGAATAACAGATACATTTGGCATTGCACGTAGCGCCGCTAATTGCTCGATTGGTTCATGTGTTGGACCATCTTCACCAACAGCGATACTGTCGTGTGTGAATACATACGTTACCGGCAATTGCATTAATGCTGCAAGACGAATTGCTGGACGTAAGTAGTCAGAGAATACGAAGAACGTACCACCGTAAGTTTTTAAACCACCATGTAGTGCAATACCGTTCATTGCTGCACCCATTGCGAACTCACGTACACCGTACCAAATGTTCTTACCGCTGTAATCATCTCTTGTAAAGTCTTTTTCGTTATTCATGTATGTTTTGTTAGAACCAGCAAGGTCAGCTGATCCACCGAAGAATGATGGTACAGATTCTGCAATTGCATTAATTACAGCACCAGAAGAATTGCGAGTTGCTGCTTTTGATCCTAATTCATAAGTTGGTAAGTTTTGCTCCCAACCTTCTGGAAGTTGACCGTTCATTGCTGCTTGGAATTCGTTTGCTAATTCTGGGTATGCTTGTGCATATTCACCTAGCATAGTGTTCCACTCTGCTTGCGCAGTTTCACCAACATCTTGTACTGTTTTACGGAAGTTGTCGTATACTTCTTCTGCTACGTGGAAGTCTTGCTCAGCAGTCCAAGCATATGCTTCTTTCGTTAATTTTGTTTCTTCTACACCTAGTGGAGAACCATGTGAAGCTGATTTTCCTGATTTGTTTGGAGAACCGAAACCAATTGTCGTTCTTACTTCAATTAGCGTTGGGCGTTTTTCGTCAGCTTTCGCTTCTTCGATTGCTTTTGCGATAGCTTCAATATCGTTTCCATCCTCAACACGGATTACTTGCCATCCGTATGCTTTGTAACGATCTTCTACACTTTCAGAGAATGAACGATTTAAATCGCCATCTAATGAAATATCGTTTGAATCGTAAAGCACAACAAGGCGACCTAATTGTAAATGAGCAGCTAATGAAGATGCTTCAGCAGAAACGCCTTCCATTAAATCTCCATCACCACAAATAGCGTATGTATAATGATCTACTACATTATACGCATCACGGTTATATTTAGCAGCTAAATGTCTTTCAGCCATTGCCATACCTACAGCAGTTGAAATACCTTGTCCAAGTGGACCAGTAGTTGCATCTACACCAGGTGTATGACCGTACTCAGGATGTCCTGGAGTTTTGCTTCCCCATTGACGGAAGTTCTTTAAGTCATCCATTGTTACATCATAACCAGATAGGTGAAGTAGGCTGTATAATAACATTGAACCATGACCTGCTGATAATACGAAACGATCACGGTTAAACCACGTTGGGTTATTTGGATTGTGTTTCATAAATTGAGTCCATAATGTATAAGCCATTGGTGCTGCACCCATTGGCATTCCTGGGTGACCAGAGTTTGCTTTTTCAATCGCATCGATGGATAATGTGCGAATCGTGTTGATAGAAAGTTGTTCGATTGAATGTGACATGCTATTCTTCCCTTCGCTTATATTAGTAAACGTTTTATACATTTATATGATAGCTTCCCACGCAAGATTATACAACATGTATCGACAAATATGTTGATGTTTTTTTGATTTTTTATAAAAAAATCAATGTTTCCGGGAATGTATGGGCATTCAATATGACATACTTTTTCATTATTTTTATTTTAAAAAGAAAGAGAATTATCTGTATATTTATACATATATACAAAACCCTTCTATACTAACTTTTTTAGCCCACCTTTAAAAATACAAAAAAGCATCTAAATTCGATGCTTTTCAAATCAGTTAAACAATCCGTTTCCGAATCGAACTTGAAATAAAATCAATGATAATAACCATTAAAATGATGCCTAATAAAATAATTCCTACACGAGACCAATTGCGTGAACTCAGCGCAAAAATTAGAGGTGTGCCAATTCCCCCTGCTCCAATAACACCTAAAATGGCAGCGGATCGCACATTAATTTCGAACCTGTATAACGTATAGGATAGAAAATCTGGTAATACTTGTGGCAATACTGCATACCAAAGTATTTGAAATCGATTCGCACCTGTTGCTATTAACGCTTCCTTCGGTCCTTTATCTATATTTTCAATTCCTTCTGAATATAATTTTCCTAACATTCCAATAGAGTGTAACCCTAAAGCTAGAACGCCGGCAAAAGAACCTGGTCCAACAGCTTTTATAAATAAAAGAGCCATAACTAATTCAGGAAATGTACGGACAAAACTAAGTACAAATTTCCCAGTTCCCGAAGTTAATTTTCCACTACTCATATTCGTCGCCGCCCAAAAAGCGAATGGAACAGATAAAAAGGCAGAAATAAATGTACCTAATATCGCAATTGCCAACGTATCAATTAAACCATGTAATAAATCTTCACCATCTGACAAAGATACATACGACCAATCTGGATTCAATACACCTGTCATAATTGCTTTTGTAATTTCTCCCGCCGTATCTTTGATTCCCTCTAGCGGTACTCCCGAAAAAGCCCATACATAAACAAATGTAAGTGCTATGAAAATAATCCAGCGATACATACTCGGTTTCTTCGGTTTTGGTACGATTAACGTCGTTTTACTCATTATAATTTCTCCCGCAACAATGTACTTACATAATCAATTAACAATACAACAACAAGGGTATAAATAATAATAGATGCAGTTTGTTCATATTGTAAAAACCCAAGTGTACGATCATAATATAATCCGATACCGCCAGCTCCTACTAAACCTAAAACAGCTGCTGCACGTACGTTTACCTCAAATGTATAAAGAACATAGGAGACAAAATGCGCTTTCACTTGCGGAATTACCCCATAAACAATCCATTGCACCTTATTTGCTCCTACTGCTGTCATTGCTTCTAATGGACCTGGATCAATCGATTCAATTGACTCATACAACAATTTCGCCACGAGCCCAATTGAGAAAAACGTAAGAGCTAAAATACCTGGAAGTGGTCCTATTCCAAAAATAGCTACGAAAATTGCCGCTAATAATAAATCTGGTACCGTTCGGATAAAATTTAAAATCAATCGAGCGGGACTGTACAAAAATGCACTCGTAAACACATTACTTGCCGCAAATAGTGCCAGTGGAATAGCTAATATCGCTCCTAAAGTCGTCCCGATAATCGCCATACGTATTGTATCTAACATTGCTGTTGTAATAACTTGAAAATAACTCCAATCTGGCGGCACCATCTCTTTTAACAAATCCATCATATTAGGAAAACCAACTACTAGTTTTGAAAATGATGCGTCGACCTGCATACTACTTCCCCACAACAGTAAAATGACTAGAATTAACGTTAACATATGTTTTAACTTACTCGGCGGCTTCGGTATCGATTTCGAATATATCGTCACGTCATTCATTTAACTGCCACCTCTAACAATTCGCTTTTCTGCGCTACGTCACCATAAATTTCAGCAAATTTTTCATCCGTTGCCTCTTCTACTAGGCCATCAAAAACAATTTCACCTGCATGTAATCCAATAATGCGTGTCGCATATTGCCTAGCTAAATCAATAGAATGTAAGTTTACAATTGTTGTAATTCCAAAATCTTCATTAATTTTTTTCAAATCATCTAATACTTGCTTTGTTGTTAGTGGATCTAACGACGCAACAGGTTCATCCGCTAATATGATTTTTGCTTCTTGCGCCAACGCTCTAGCAATGGACACACGTTGTTGTTGTCCTCCTGATAATTCATCAGCCCGCGCATATGCTTTTTCTAAAATATTTACCCTTTTTAACGATTGAAAGGCAAGCTCCAAATCTTCTTTCGGAAATATGCCTAACGTTGTACGCAATGTCGAATGATACCCAACACGCCCAGCTAATACGTTCTTTAATACCGTTGATCGCTTTACAAGATTAAAACTTTGAAAAATCATACCAATATCCCGGCGCATGCGGCGTAATCCTTTTCCTTTTGCAGCAGTAATTGACTCACCTTCAATCATGATTTCGCCTTCTGTAATCTCATGAAGACGATTTACTGATCTTAAAAGTGTAGACTTTCCAGCTCCGGACAGCCCTACCATTACAACAAACTCACCTTTTTGAATTTTCAAGTTTATATGATTCAATCCTTTTGTACCATTTGGATACACTTTGGAAACATTTCGAAACTCTATCACACATCTTACCTACCTTCTATGAATTCAAAACGGCAAACTAACTGAAAACATACCTTTCCAGTTAGCTTCCATTTCCATATGTATTATCGCGTTTTTACTTTCTTCCCATATTCACGAACGATATCAAATTTACTATCATCAGATTTAACATATCCTTCATGTGAATATACTTCTTTAATGATTTTGTGACCTTCCTCATTCTTTCCAATTTCAATGAAAGCATCCTGTAATTTCTTGCTCCACTCTTCATCTAAATCCGAACGTACCGAAATCGTATCGTTTGGAATTTTCTCCGTAAATTTCACTATTTTCGTTTGATCGAATATATTCGGATAATCTTTTTTTACAATATTACGAGCATCTTGGAATACAACAGCTGCGTCTACATCACCATTTAAAAGAGCAATAAGCGACTGATCGTGACCTTTTAATGTAACAGGTTTCACATCTTTTAACGGATCAACGCCCTCTTTTAATAGTACAGCCGCAGGCCACACATACCCCGCTGATGACGTTACATCTTGATAACCAATTTTTTTACCTTTTAAATCTTTTACACTATTAATATTTGAATCTTTCTTAACAACAAATTCAGACTTATAAAAGTCTACTAAATCCTTTGTAGGAGCTCCCGTTTCATCATCTACTCCAAAACGTTGTGCTTGTAAAATTACGTTTGCAGCCTTTTTCTCATGTGCTAGCACATACGCTGTTGGAGGTAAAAAACCTACATCTACTTGCTTAGATGCCATCGCTTCTACAATTGTATTGTAATTCGTCGAAATACTAACTTTTACTGGAATATTTAACTTATCACTTAATAGCTTCTCAAGTGGTTTTGCCTTCGCCTCTAACGTATCTGCATTTTGAGAAGGAACAAATTGAACATTTAAAGTCTTCGGTACATACCCTTTTTTCGTATCTTCATTTTTACTTGCGCTTGATTCCTTCGTTCCACAGCCACTTAATAAACCCGCTGCTAATACAACTGTTGTACTCATTGCAAAAACTTTTTTCAACATAATTAATGCCTCCATTTTTGTTGTTATAAAATAACCTTCCGTAAACATGAAGAAATATATCACACAATTTCACGAATAATTGTTTATTTACAGAATCTTTACACATTCTATACACTCACATTAAAATTCTCTTCCTATATTTGATATGCTTAATTGGTAGATAACAATAGAAAAGGTGAATGATATTGAATCAAAATCAAATTGTAACTTTAAACATCTTATTAACAAGTGATATACATGGTACCGTTTATCCAATTCACTATCAAGATAACTCCAAAGCTGAAATTGGTTTAGCTAAAATTTCTACTCTTATAAAAAAAGAACGTTCCGAAAATAGAAACGTCCTATTAATTGATAATGGTGACTTCATACAAGGAACACCCTTTACTTATCATTACGCTACATATGAAAAAGATAAGAAAAACCCAATGTCATTAATAGCAAACTATTTACGTTACGACGCTGCAGTGATTGGGAATCATGAATTTAATTATGGACTGGACGTATTAAATCATGCTATTTCTACTGCCAACTTCCCGTATTTATCAGCAAATATTTTAGATAAAAACAGCAAAGAATCTTATTTCGGAAAACCATATATAATAAAACAGATTGAATCAAATATAAAAATTGCTATTTTAGGGATGACAACGCATTACATTCCAAATTGGGAACAACCCCCTCACATTAAAGACTTACAATTTGAAGATGCGTTAGAAACAACAAAAAATTGGGTTTCTTACATTCGCGAACACGAGAAACCAGATTTACTGGTCGTAGCGTATCATGGGGGATTTGAACGCGATTTACAAACTGGAGAACCGACTGAAGTTTTAACAGGTGAAAACCAAGGGTATGCAATGTGTCATGAAATTGAGGGCATAGATATTTTATTAACAGGCCATCAGCACCGAAAAATTGCTCAAACAGTGGGTAATGATGTAACAATTTTACAGACTGGATGTAATGGACATTCAGTTGGAAAAGTAACTATAACATTTGAAAAAATGAAACAAGAGTGGGTAAAAAAAGAGAGTTATTCAGAACTATTGGCTGTGCAAGAAATCGAGGCAGATCCAGATGTTCTTTACTTGGTAGCCGATTATGAAGAGAAAACACAAAAATGGCTTGATCAACCTATTGGAATCATCCACGGTGACATGCAAATTTCAGATGCTATGCAAACTCGTTTGAAAGACCATCCTTTTATTGAATTCATAAATAAAATACAGATGGATATTGCTAATGTTTCCATTTCTTGTACAAGCCTATTCCATAATACATCTCCAGGTTTCCCGGAACATGTAACAATGCGTGACATCGTTTCTAATTATATTTATCCAAATACATTAAAAGTAATTAGAATAACTGGCTCAGATATAAAAGATGCTCTCGAACTCTCTGCTTCTTATTTCACATTAAAAGAAGATGGATCTATCATCGTAAACCCTACCTTTATAGAACCAAAGCCGCAACACTATAATTACGATATGTGGGAAGGAATTTCGTACGTATTAAACATTTCAAAACCAATTGGCGCAAGAGTAGAATCTTTACAACATAAAGGCACTCCTCTTAATATGAACGAAGAATATGACGTCGTTATGAATAATTATCGCGCAAGCGGCGGAGGGAACTTCTTTATGTTTCAAAATAAGCCCGTAATAAAAGACATCCCAACAAATATGTCTGAACTTATCGCTAACTATATATTGAAACATAAAAAGATAGAAGCAACCGTTAATAACAACTGGGAAGTTATTAAATAAATAAAAAAGATGGGCTTCGCCCATCTTTTAGTTTAATTTTGCATTATCTTGCTTTTTTAAAGCTTTTAATTTCGCCGGTGTAACATCAGTACCTTGTTCGTTAACAACTTTAATTCCTTTTAGTTCGTTTAACATATTTTGACGAAATCCTTTTAAATATTGTTCACGTAGCGATTGACGCTCACGTTGTTCTTCTTCAGTTAAACCTTCAGCTTTTGCTTTTTTCGCTAAGAAGTTAATGCGTTCAACGAGTTCGTGACTAAGCATCTCGAATCCCCCTTCTACTCAAAACTGATTATTATCATACAATAGTTACTCTTCTTTATCAAGCAATTGCTTTGTATACTCTACATATCTACGATGTACCGTCGCTTTTGAAACATTATGACCAAAGCCACGTAGTGTTGCTGCAATTTCTTCGAAAGTAAGTTCACTCTTACGCAAACGTACAATTTCCTCAATTGGCACTTCTTTCTTCTCTCGTCCTACACTTAAATGACGATTCTTTAAATTATTTTCTGGACGATAGCCTTTTTCTACTGCTCGTTGCATACCACGTTTAATTTTTAAATTATGAATCTTTCTTTGATACTCTTCAACAATACCAATAATATCTAATACCATTGAATCAGAATCCGACAATTGCAATTCACCATTATGTGTATGCGTATATACTTTTATTCCTTCTTTATGTAAACAGTGCATTAACGCAATCTTTGCATTCCCCCTACCAAGGCGCGTTTCATCTTGTATAAGTAGCACATCAATTTGTTCGTCTCGAATTGTATCTAGCACTTCTAATATGCCGTCACGTTCAATTGTATAGCCACTAGCCTGTTCCTCAATCACCTTAGTAACATTCATTTGGTAGCGCTCCGCTAAATGCAATAATTCATCTTTTTGACGTAATAATGATGTTTCTTGTGCTTCTTTTGTTGTACTCACACGCGCATAAATAATTGCATTCATTATGAACCCCTCTTTCTCACTATAATTTCCCTTTAGTGTAACATAAATTCGCCTTTTGTTCGAACTTATGTTTGTAGAATGTTTTTTCACATGTTATACTTATTAATAAGAAAAATGAAAGAAAACGAGGTGTTAGAAAACATGGAAAAGTTAACGAAACGCCAGCAAGACATTCTCGACTTTATTAAGCTAAAAGTACAAGAAAAAGGATATCCACCTTCCGTACGTGAAATTGGTCAAGCAGTCGGCCTCGCTTCTAGTTCTACAGTGCACGGACATTTATCAAGATTAGAAGAAAAAGGATACATTCGACGCGATCCAACAAAACCACGCGCAATTGAAATTTTAGGTGAAGACCGAATGGATACAGAAACACAATCTGTTATTCAAGTTCCAATTGTCGGGAAAGTTACTGCTGGATTACCAATTACAGCAGTCGAAAGCGTTGAGGAACACTTCCCTCTTCCAGCTAGCATTGTCGCAGGAGCAGATCAAGTGTTTATGTTACGTATTTCTGGAGATAGTATGATTGAAGCTGGTATTTTCGATGGAGATTTAGTTGTTGTTCGCCAACAACAGTCTGCATATAATGGTGAAATTGTAGTCGCTTTAACAGAAGATAATGAAGCAACTGTTAAACGTTTCTATAAAGAAAAAGACCATTTCCGTCTACAACCGGAAAACTCTTCATTAGAACCTATCATTTTAAAGCAAGTGTCCGTTATCGGTAAAGTAATTGGCGTATATCGTGATTTACATTAAGAATATAAAAGAAGATAATTACCTTATTTATATACGGTAATTATCTTCTTTTTTGTATTTTGATAGATTTTCATACATTCTATTTCTTATGAACGCGTTTCAATCGTCACATCGCCCGCAGCTGTTTTACCGCTAATCTTTTTACTCCCATTACCAATCGTTACGTCTTTATTTTCTTCATTAAAAATTGTTACATCCCCGGCAGCACTTTGCCCAGTAATTACCGCATCTTTTGGTTTTTCCGATAAAGTAATATTTATATCTCCCGCAGTTGAACTTGCTTCTAGATTATACATAGAATCATGATCTAGAATATTTATTTCCCCACTGGTCGTTTTTGCAGTCACTTTCCCTATTACTTTTTTAAAGTTTACTTCACCAGCTTTTGTAGATCCCTCCACATTCTTAGCCGTTACATGTTTCAAATCCACTTCTCCAGTAAGTGTTCTAGCACTTACACGTTCACTTTTCACATCACTTATTTCAATTTGTCCAGCAGATGAATTTACTTTTACATCTTGGTAAGAGCGTTCAGGCACAAGGAGAGTCAATGTAGACGTTTGAAACCTAAAATCGTAAAAAGAAAAATCAAATGAAGCATCTTTTTCTCTTTCCCCAATGATTTTTAATGTGTCACCATCTTCAGTAATACGAATCTCTTGTTTACGCGCATCTCCTGATTGCTTTACATAAAAAGAAGCGTCAGGAGATTTTTGGACAACAATATCCCCGACATCTAACTTAACTTCTATATTTTTTAGTGTTTCATTTTTAATTTTATCTTCTTTGTTTCCTTCTTCTGCAGCTTGCACTGCTTTTTCATATGTTTGTGAAATCCCAATTACTCCAATAATGATACAAGCGATTGCTGCTAACAAGATTTTTTTCATCATCTACTCCCCTTTTATCATTTTGAAGTTCCATATTACATAACGTACGCAAAGCTTTTTAAACCACTTCGTACTATAATAAGCGATTATACATAACAACAAACCTACTCCAACAAAAGTTATACTAACGAATAAATCTAACCATATAAAAGTACCCATAAATACTTTTCCAATTACGAAAAATGGTGTCACTACACTAGCAATCCCACCGACCCAAAAAGAAAATATAAAAGCAATAATTGCAACTAACGGGCCTAACACAATAACGAAATTAAACAAACTAAGTCCAATCGCCGCCATGACAGCTCTTGTCACATTTGAAGTTGATGGATCTTTTTTCATTTCATCGAAACGATACATCGCAAGCAATTCTTTTGCAATTACTTTCGGAGAGCCAAGCCCCTTTATTATTTCCGATTCAGTTTTTCCCTCTTCTATCCCAAACTGAAAATGCTCTTCATAATCAAATAAAATATCTTTTCTCTCTTCGTCCGGTAACTTTCTAAGGTGACTTGATAATTCCTTAAGAAACTGTTCTTTACTCATCCCATTCCACCCCTTCAATAATTTCTTGTACACCTTTCGCAAAATCACGCCACTCTGTTACTAACACATTCAGTTGCGTTTCCCCTTGCTCAGTTAGTTGATAATATTTGCGAGGTGGTCCTTCCGTAGATTCTTTTAAATACGTTTGAAAATATCCTTCCTTCGTTAAACGGCGTAATAAAGGATATACTGACCCTTCCGATATTAAAAATTTATTTGAGATTTGCTGAACAAGTTCATAACCGTAACAATCCTTACGTTTCACAAGTGCCAGTACACACAGTTCTAACACACCTTTTTTAAACTGAACGTTCAAGTGCAATCCCCCTTTCTCATTTCAGTACTGTTCAATACACGGTACCTTCCTTATCCATAATATACCACTTAGTACTATTTATTGCAAGGTACTATATTTTTAAACACCCGAACTTTAGTATTAAACATATTCAATACCGAACACAACATATCATACAATTTTTTAAACCCATAGATATTACGCATGTTACTTGTACTTATCCATCCTTTTGGAACACAAAGTAATTCGAATTTCACCACGTTACATTAAAGATATGGAATAGAAATTCAAATACCGTCATATTTTTTCAGGCATCTATTCAATTCATTTCAACTAACACCTATATTGTCGACAAATAAAAAAGCCCTGATACCGTAGTATCAGGGCTTCCTCACCTCTTAGTATAGAGACATATATTGATCGCGTTCCCATTGGTGAACTTGCGTACGGAAAATATCCCATTCAATTTCTTTCGCTTCGATGAAGTGCTCAAGTAAGTGATCTCCTAATGCGTTACTAATTACTTCATTAGCTTGTAATGTAACTAAAGCTTGCGCTAATGTTGCCGGTAAATCAACGATACCTGCTTCTTCGCGCTCTTCTTTTGTCATTACGTAGATGTTACGATCTACTGCAGCTGGTGGAGTTAATTTGTTTTTAATTCCATCAAGACCTGCTGCTAATAATGTTGCCATTACTAAATATGGGTTTGCAGCTGGGTCAACACTACGTACTTCTACGCGTGTGCTAATACCACGAGATGCAGGGATACGTACTAATGGACTACGGTTTTGTGCAGACCATGCTACGTAACAAGGAGCTTCGTATCCAGGTACTAAACGCTTGTAAGAGTTTACAGTTGGGTTTGCTACCGCTGTAAATGCTGGTGCGTGTTTTAAAATACCTGCGATGAAGTGACGAGCGTCATCACTTAATTGTAAGTCACCGTTTTGATCATAGAATACGTTCTCACCATTTTTGAATAGTGATAAGTTACAGTGCATACCTGAACCGTTCACACCGTATAATGGTTTTGGCATAAATGTTGCGTGTAAACCGTGTTTACGAGCAATTGTTTTTACAACAAGTTTGAATGTTTGAATGTCATCACATGAACGAATTGCATTTGCATATTTGAAGTCAATTTCGTGCTGCCCTGGAGCAACCTCATGGTGAGACGCTTCAATTTCAAAGCCCATTTCTTCAAGTTCAAGAACGATATCACGACGACAGTTTTCCCCTAGATCCATCGGCGCAAGGTCGAAGTATCCACCGTTATCGTTTAATTCTAATGTTGGATTTCCTTTTTCATCTACTTTGAATAGGAAGAATTCCGGCTCTGGTCCAAGATTGAAATCTGAGAATCCTAAAGCTTCCATTTCTTTTAATACACGTTTTAAATTGTTACGTGGATCCCCTTCAAATGGAGTGCCATCTGCATTGTAAATATCACAGATTAATCGAGCTACTTTACCTTTTTCAGCTGTCCAAGGGAAAATCACCCAAGTATCTAAGTCTGGATATAAGTACATATCAGATTCTTCAATACGTACGAAACCTTCAATAGAAGATCCATCAAACATCATTTTGTTATCAAGAGCTTTTGTTAATTGGCTCACTGGAATTTCTACGTTTTTAATTACCCCTAAAAGGTCCGTAAATTGTAAACGGATATACTTTACATTCTCTTCTTTCGCCAAACGGAAAATATCTTCTTTTGTGTACCTAGCCATTATAAATTCCTCCTTAGTCCCTCTAAACACCTTCAGAATCAGTTCTCTTTAGTGAAAAAATCTTGAAATATCACCTTGTCGCAATGAAGTTCGATTAAATCTACCTGTATGTTGTAGTTCATCTCGAAGTATTTTGCGAAGCTCAGTTTTTGAAATTTCTTTCGTTTCTTCTTTTACTTTCACTGCTTCTGTTTGATTTTCTTTCATTAGTAACACTTGTTTAATACCAGCCATATTCAAGCCTTGATCTAATAAATCTTTAATCTCTAACAACTTATCTACATCGTTAAATGAGAATAATCTACGATTCCCCTTTGTACGGGTTGGAGAAACAAGATTATGCTCTTCATAGTAGCGAATTTGACGTGCAGACAATTGTGTTAAATCCATAACAATACCAATAGGAAACAGCGGGGCAGAACGTCTATCTTCTTTCATTGCTTCAGTTCCTCCTTCGCCTTAACTGCTTCTCATTTTATACCATGTTATGTTTGGTGTCAATAGATGTTAGCTTTTCTTACATGATTTTTTATAATTTTTTTCATTCTTTTTTCTAATGAAATAAATCATTACTTTCACACGAAAAAAAGCTGTCAAAATTGACAGCTTCCCTTTAAGAAATTGTTAATAATTCTTTTTCAATTAATGCATCAATTGCAGAACAAATCGCAATCTTCACATGCGAATAAGTTAGCCCACCTTGTACGTAAGCAACATAAGGCGGACGAATTGGACCATCAGCTGACAATTCAATACTTGCACCTTGAATAAACGTTCCCGCAGCCATAATTACATCATCTTCATACCCCGGCATATAATTGGCATATGGAGTGAAGTGAGAATTAATCGGAGATGCATATTGAATTGCTTGGCAGAATGCAATCATGCGATCTTTGTCATCAAATTGAACAGATTGAATTAAATCCGTTCTTGGTGCATTCCACGCTGGTGATGTATTCATTCCTAACTTTTCTAAAAATGCAGCTGTAAAAATCGCACCTTTTAGCGCTTGTCCTGCTACATGCGGCGCTAAGAAGAAACCTTGATACATTTCTTGCAGACTGTATAAAGATGCCCCTGCTTCCGCACCGATTCCTGGAGATGTTAAACGATATGCACACGCTTCAACATACTGTTCTTTACCAACAATGTAACCACCAGTTTTAACAATTCCCCCACCCGGGTTTTTAATAAGCGAACCTGCCATTAAATCTGCACCAACATGACATGGCTCTTGCTCTTCAATAAACTCGCCATAACAGTTATCTACAAACACGACAACATCTGGTTTAATTTCCTTAACAAACGCTATCATCTCTTTAATTTGAGAAATAGTAAACGACGGACGAGTAGCATAACCTTTTGAACGTTGAATTCCAATCATCTTCGTATTACTATGAATGGCAGCTGCAACAGCTCTAAAATCAACTAGCCCCTCTTCAGTAAGCGGAACTGCATTATAACCAATATTATATTCTTTGAATGATCCTACACCTTTTCCACGTACACCAACAATTTCTTCTAACGTATCATACGGCTTACCCGTGATGTACAATAACTCATCTCCCGGACGTAAAATACCGAATAGCGCTGTTGAAATTGCGTGAGTACCTGAAATGATTTGCGGACGAACAAGACCAGCTTCCGCTCCAAATACATCTGCATACACTTTTTCTAACGTATCACGACCAATATCATCATAACCGTAACCTGTCGTCGGAATAAAATGTGAATCACTAATTTTATGTTTACGGAAACTTTCTAACACACGAAACTGATTACTTTCAATTACTTCATCCGCACGTTTATGTACTTCTGTAATTTGACTCTCTACTTCTTTTACGATTGGAGCAATTTTTTCTCCATTTTTCAAACGATCAAACATTTTTATTTTCTCCTTCTTCCACTAAAAATCTCTTTAATTGTACATTAAGCGATGAATGAGCAAAAATATACCCCGCGCAATCATATACAAATTTCTCTTCCAAAAACTCCATTTTCGTTAATAGCGTCTCTGTCTTTAATAGAGTTAATAACTTACCTTCACTCGGAGGAATTTTCACTTGATAACAATTCATTTCTTCCTTCATTTTCGTTTCTATCGCTTCTTTTATATGTAATAGATCATTTTCTTCAAAAGCACTAGTCATTAAGAAGTCACTTTTCGGAAACGGAATAAAGTTTTGATGTAATTCATCTTTTTTATTATATAACGTAATAATAGGAGTATGATTGATTTCGAGTTCTGACAATAATTGTTTTACTGTTTTCTCATGCCCTACATAATTCGGATCTGCAGAATCCACAACATGTAAAATAACATCCGCTTCACCAGCTTCTTCTAATGTCGAGCGGAATGCAGCAATTAATGATGTAGGTAAATCTTGTATAAAACCAACCGTATCAGTTAGTAATACTGTATAACCAGAAGGTAACGGCATCTTCCTTGTTGTCGGGTCTAGCGTTGCAAACAACAAGTTCTCTTCAAATGTATCGGCTTCCGTTAATCTATTAAACAACGTAGATTTCCCTGCATTTGTATATCCTATTAACGAAACTTGAAATACTTTATTATCTTTTCTTCTCTCACGATATCTTTTTCGATGTTCTACAACAACTGCAAGTTGTTTCTTTATTTCATCAATCCGTGATCGGATATGACGACGATCCGTCTCAAGTTTCGTTTCCCCCGGCCCTCTCGTTCCAATACCACCACCAAGACGTGATAAAGACAATCCTTGCCCCATAAGACGCGGCATTGTATATTGCAACTGAGCTAATTCAACTTGAAGCTTCCCTTCTCTCGACTTCGCACGTTGCGCAAAAATATCTAATATAAGTTGCGTTCGATCAATTACCCTCGCATCTAATACTGAGGATAAATTCCGAATTTGACTCGGTGTTAATTCGTTATTAAATACGATAACATCCGGTTCTAATTCTTCAGTTAACATTGTAAGCTCTTCTAATTTACCTTTACCTATATAAGTCGCCGGATGAAACTTCGGTCGTTTTTGCGTTGTAGACACTAACAATTCTGCTCGTGCAGTTTTCGCTAATGATGCAAGTTCTTTCATGGAATGCATAAATTTTTCATCATCATCTTGCGGCAATTGACAGCCCACTAATATGACTTTCTCTTTTTCTTCCATCAAATATGTTCACTCATCCTTTTCGAAATTTAAACCTTCTAATATAATAGCAGAGGAAGCACATTTCATCTAGTTAGCGGGGGAGAAAATTCATGGCATGGGAGATTTTTAGCATCATAGGCACAATTGCTTTCGCATTAAGCGGGGCTATTGTTGCAATGGAAGAGGATTATGATATTTTCGGGGTGTATATTTTAGGAATGGCAACCGCATTTGGGGGAGGTGCCCTTCGTAATTTATTAATCGGTTATCCGATTGTCGCGTTTTGGCAACAAGACATGTTATTCCAAATCGCACTTTTATCAATGACGATTATTTTTCTTTTTCCAAATAAATTAATTAGACACTGGAAAAAGTGGGAAAACATCACTGATGCTATCGGCTTATCAGCATTTGCCGTACAAGGGGCATTATACGCTCAAAAATTAAATTTACCAATTAGTGCTACAATCGTAGCAGCCGTTTTAACTGGCATTGGAGGCGGTATTATCCGCGATCTTTTAGCCCGTAGAAAACCTCTCGTTCTTCGAGCTGATGTATATGCTTTTTGGACGATTCTGGCAGGTTTCTTAATTGGCGCTCAAATTATTGTTAGCGATTGGGCTCTATACACCTTATTCATTTTAATTGTTTGCTTCCGCATGGTTTCTATTCATTACAAATGGCATTTACCGCATAGACGCATCGACACAAACGAACGTTCAATGCATAAATAGCAATCCAACCTCTTTACAAATCGTAAAGGGGTTTTTCTTTTCTAATGAGTTTTTCTTTACAGAATGTTTATACTAATCCTCAAAGCGAGGTGAATACAAATGACAAACCATGTGAATAAAGGGGCTCAAAAAAGCTCAGTAGGTCAAATTGGACACGACCCTAATTCCGCACACGAAAAAAGTGCTAAAATGGAACGATTCCATAAATCTTATCAAGAAAAAGCAAAAAAGTAATAGAAGCACTTATACAGAAAAACAGACGCACAGTTTACGTACTGTGCGTCTCCTCTTCAAGCATCAAATCACTGCTTGATATTCCAATCAAATCATATTTATCATATGCATCCTCTTGTAACAACCGCATAGCTTGTGTACGAATCGATTTTTCAACAATATTCCGGACATATCGTCCATTACTAAAGGATGTAATTTGCGATGAGTACTTTACAGCATGTAAATGATCTCTAAATTTCCATTCAGCCTCTTTCGATAACTGATATTCACGTTCTTCATACATCCTCTTCCCTATTTCTAACAACTGATTTACTGAGTAGTCCGCAAACTCAATTATAAATGGAAAACGAGATTGCAGTCCTGGATTCAATGAAAGAAAGTGATTCATCTCTCTTGAATATCCAGCTAAAATCAATACAAAACCGTGTTGTTTATCTTCCATATGTTTTACGAGCGTATCAATTGCTTCTTTTCCAAAATCTTTTTCTCCCCCTCGGGCTAATGAATATGCCTCATCAATAAACAAAATTCCTCCCATTGCTTTTTTTATTAAATCTCTTGTTTTTTGAGCTGTATGACCGATGTACTCTCCTACAAGATCCGCACGTTCAGCTTCAACTAAGTGCCCTTTTGATAGAATATTCATCTCAAATAATAATTTCCCTATCATTCTAGCAACAGTTGTCTTCCCTGTACCTGGATTCCCTTTAAATAACATATGAAGTACTTGTTTCTCAGACTTCAATCCTATTTCTTGTCTTTTTTTATTCACATAAATCCAAGCATATATTTCTTTTATTATCTTTTTTATATCATCCATCCCAACGAGTTTTCCCATCTCTTCTTCAATTCTTTGCAGCATCTCATGTTTCGTAGTAGTTTCACTTGAAATTACTGTTTTATTTTCTGCAGCCGGTAAAGAAATTTTCTTTCGATGATTTAACACAATGTTAATTTGATTATTATTTTTCTTTCGCATCGATTGTTCCATACAATCACCTCATTTTATCCACTCACCAAATATTATTATTCTTGTCTCCTTTGCAAATGACTATTTTCAGAAAAGTTTGCTATAATAAAAGAAATAATGAAGGTGGTGGGACTATGGAGACAACGGAATTCCATGATACAATACAAGCCTTTTCTATTTTTTTATTGAATAAAGGCCGAAAACCTTCAACCATTAAACGTTATGTTTATGACATTGAAGATTTCGGACATTGGTTAGAAAAAAACAAAAAGCTCCCTTCCAGTAATATATGGGCTACACTTTGTACAAAAGACTACGAAGATTACTTTTCCGACTTAAAAAAGAATCGACATTACTCAGAGAAAACGATGCACCGTGTATTCATTGTATTAAATAGAATGCATCACTTTCTAAATATTCCTAACCCATTAAAGAACATGGAAATGTCTATTCAACCAGACCGCACACTCCGCAATGAAGATTTCATTTCATCTGATGAAGAAAAAAGATTAAAATATATAGTCACTTCATTAGAAGGACTTTCAGAAAAACAACGTCCTGTACGCCCTTTATTGATGGATCGTAATATCGCTATTTTAAATTTATTAATTGACTATGGATTATCCTTACAGGAACTTACAGCATTAACTATGCATCACGTCCACTTTGAAACTAACACGTTATCTATACCTGCAACCGCAGGAGTAGAAAGAACAATTACATTAACTAGCGAAGACAAAAAACAACTATATACTTATTACAAAAGTATCCCTGAACCCGTTCGTCCAAAATATCATAGTAATGATCCATTATTTGTCGCATTCGATTTTAATCGCGGAACATACAGATGGGTATACGAAAATGATGCACCAAAGGGATTAACAGAAATCGCTATCCAAAAAATGATTCGCCTTGAAGTATCCAGAGCTAATTTACGCAAAGGAATCTCAGGACAACACTTTCGTAACACCTATATTTTAAACTTAATAAAAAAAGAAACTCCGGAGTCAGAAATTATAAAGCTAGCTGGCTTCAAGTCAAAGATTTCACTAAAACGATATTATCAATACGCAGAAAATAGAAAAAACGCCTTATCATAAGGCGTTTTTTCTATTTTTTCTTCAAACAAACGATTTTACTATGACCATTTAACTAATTTTTGCATCTACTATGATGAGTTTCGTTCATATCCTCATGAGAAAGGAGAGATTTAATGTCTCATTATAACGACAGTCAGAACAAATTCTCCAAACCATGCTTTCCAAGTAGCGCTGGACGAATTCCAAATACTCCATCAATCCCAGTTACTAAAGCACAACTTAGAACATTCCGCGCAATCATTATCGATTTAACAAAAATAATCCCAAAACTTTTCGCAAATCCATCTCCCCAAAATATTGAAGATCTAATTGATACATTGAACCTACTAAGTAAATTTATTTGTTCACTAGATGCTACTTCCTCCCTGAAAGCACAAGGGTTAGCTATTATTAAAAACTTAATAACTATATTAAAAAATCCAACTTTCGTAGCAAGCGCTGTATTTATCGAGCTTCAAAATCTAATTAATTTTTTACTATCCATTACAAAACTATTCCGAATTGACCCTTGCACACTTCAAGAGCTTCTTAAATTAATCGCAGCATTACAAACCGCTCTAGTTAATTCTGCTTCATTCATTCAAGGACCTACTGGACCTACTGGGCCAGCAGGTGCTACGGGCGCTACCGGTGCCACTGGACCTCGAGGTAACACAGGCGCTACCGGCGCTACCGGACCTCAAGGTAACACGGGCGCTACTGGTGCCACTGGACCTCGAGGTAACACGGGCGCTACCGGCGCTACCGGCGCTACCGGACCTCAAGGTAACACGGGCGCTACCGGCGCTACCGGACCTCAAGGTAACACAGGCGCTACCGGCGCTACCGGACCTCGAGGTAACACGGGTGCTACGGGCGCTACCGGACCTCAAGGTAATACGGGCGCTACCGGCGCTACCGGACCTCGAGGTAACACGGGTGCTACTGGTGCTACCGGTGCCACTGGACCTCAAGGTATTCAAGGTAACACGGGGGCTACCGGTGCCACTGGACCTCAAGGGCCTCAAGGCAACACGGGCGCTACTGGTGCCACTGGACCTCAAGGGCCTCAAGGGAACACGGGCGCTACCGGCGCTACTGGTGCCACTGGACCTCAAGGTATTCAAGGGCCAACGGGCGCTACTGGTATAGGAGTTACCGGACCTACTGGACCTTCTGGTGGGCCTCCTGGACCTACTGGACCTCAGGGACCTCAAGGTAATACAGGTGCTACTGGGGCCACTGGACCTCAAGGTGCTCAAGGACCGGCGGGGGCTACTGGGGCTACTGGACCTCAAGGTGTTCAAGGGCCAACGGGCGCTACTGGTATAGGAGTTACAGGACCTACTGGGCCTACTGGACCTAGCTTCCCTATAGCAACAATTGTTGTAACAAACAACATTCAACAAACAGTACTACAATTTAATAACTTTATCTTCAGTACTGCAATTAACGTAAATAATATTATCTTTAATGGCACAGACACAGTTACAGTTATCAACGGTGGTATTTATGTAATTAGCGTATCCATCTCTACAACTGCACCAGGATGTGCGCCACTCGGAGTAGGAATTTCAATAAATGGAGCAGTTGCAACTGACAACTTCTCTTCAAATTTAATAGGCGACTCACTTTCATTTACTACAATCGAAACATTAGCTGCAGGAGCAAACATTTCTGTCCAATCTACTCTTAACGAGATTACGATCCCTGCAACAGGAAACACTAACATTCGTCTAACTGTATTTAGAATCGCTTAAATTTCACTATTTATTGTTTATGGCAAATAAAAAAAGAGCGAGAAACTCGCTCTTTTTTTGTTATGTACAATAATTTATTACTACTCTAATTCAATTGAAACATTTTTTTGTGGTACGAATGTAGAAATTGCATGTTTATAAATAAGCTGTTGCTTACCTTCTGTTTCCAGTAGGACTGTAAAATTATCAAATCCTTTAATTAACCCACGAAGCTGGAAACCATTTAATAAGTACAGCGTAACAAACGTATTCTCTTTACGGAGTTGATTTAAAAACTGATCTTGAATATTGATTGATTGCTTCATGTCGAATCCTCCTCTTTTTCTCTACTTACTATTATTCGACTTTAGTTGTAGCTTTCCTTCTATGTATCGTAAAATTTCTGACGTTTTTTCACCGTCTGTAACATCAAACCATGTGACATCCATCTTATTACGGAACCACGTTAATTGACGTTTTGCATAACGACGTGAATTCGTCTTTAATTGTGATACCGCTTCTTCTAAAGAGACACGATCCTCAAAATAATCATATATCTCTTTATACCCAATCGCTTGAATAGATTGACAATCTCGTATCCCTCGATTATACAACCCTTCTACTTCTTCTAATAAACCTTGGTCCATCATTATATCAACTCGTAAGTTAATGCGATCGTATAGCATTTCACGATCCATTGTCAAGCCAATTAAGGAAACATCGTATAATAACTCGTTTTCTTGTTTTTCAAGTTGATCACTCATTTTTTCACCCGTCGTGTGGAAAATTTCTAACGCCCTAATGACACGGCGTACATTATTTGCATGAATACGCTCAGCGCTTTCTGGGTCTACTTCCTGTAATTTCTTATGTACATATTCCACACCACGTTCTAATGCTAACTTTTCCATGTGTTCTCGGTATATAACATCACCAGCATCATCCGTAAACTGATAATCGAATAAAACAGATTGTATATACAGACCAGTTCCACCAACGATAATCGGCAATTTACCACGCTCTGTAATCTCGCGAATATGCTTACGAACACGTTCTTGAAATTCGGCAACCGAAAATGATTCTTCCGGATTTTTTATATCAACCATATAATGTGGAATTCCGTCCATCTCTTCTTTCGTCACCTTTGCGGTTCCAATATCCATCGTACGATAAATCTGCATGGAATCTCCACTTATAATTTCACCATTTAACGCTTTGGCAAGATCAATACTTAACTTCGTCTTCCCAACAGCAGTTGGTCCAATGATGACAGCAACTTTTTCACGTTGCACTTCTCCCATATCATTCAACTCTCTTTATGTAATGTACTCCATCTATTGATTATATCCAATCTTACCAATTTTAACGGCATGATTGCAAGTTCTTTCATTACGGTACATGAAATTATAAATAAAAAAGAACATAGTTTGTCCAATTCCGCATATACATGATTAAAAATACCTTCGAGAGGATGAGTTAACTATGAAACAATCCACTATCAATTTTTCATCTTTGACAAAAGACCTCATTTTAGCTACTGCTACAAAAGAACACAATTGTTCACAAGAAGAATTATACTTTGCCTTAAATTGTTTACTACGTTCTTTTCATTCTGCTCTCCAAGAAACAACATTACATCTAGAAAATAAAGATACAGAGTATATACAAAACCAATTTTGCAGTGCATATAAAATTATTACAGGTAAAACTATTTACCCTTTTCAATAATCCATAAAAGGCGGTTGCTTACATACTTTCAAGCAACCGCCTTTTATATTAATACATATACACTACTCTATCACTTTCACTTTTACAGATTTGCGCCCCCAGCTATTCGCACTACCATCTGAGCCAACTAAAACATCAATACGATTTCCTTTAATTGCCCCACCAGTATCTCCAGCAATCGCTTCTCCATATCCTTCTACCCATACTTTTGATCCAAGTGGAATTACTTTAGGATCAACAGCAATTACTTTCATATTTGGATTCGCTGTTAAATCATGCCCCATTGCAGTTAATACACGACCACCATACGAACCATTCTCACTCGGATCTGCTGTATATGCTGTCGCTTCTACCGTTATTTCACGTCCACCAGCCGGTGCACTTGTTTCATTAGATTTCGCAACTTGTTTCGTAGTTGACTGCTGTTTTGCCACAGGTTTACTTGATTCTACATTCTTAACAGATTCTTTACCCTTAACTACTTTATTACTTTTAACCGGCGTATTTACTCTTTCCGGCGCTTCTTCTTTCGTTGCAACTTCTTTCTTTTCAATCACTGGTGCCGTTCCTGTTAAAAATGGCACATGAACATATCCTGTTTTTCCATTATAGTCAAATTGCAACCATTCATTTTGAACTTGATTTGTCGTTTCAATTACATCATTTTTATTCAGTTTACCAAGAATTTCTGAGTCAGTATTCGCTCCAGCGCGAACATTTAACACACCCGCCGTCACATAATATGTACTTTTTGTAAATTCAGCACTTACAAACGCTTCTTGACCATTTAATTTAATTTTTGTCCATCCGTTTTCTGTATTTACAACATCTAATTTATTTCCACTTAACATTTTACCTACAAGCTTAGACTCTACAGTTGGGTTTTCTCTAACATTTAATACGTCTGTTGTTACAATCGTTTCTGCTTTCGCAGAACCTGCAAAAATCCCAAGACCAAAAACTGCCGCCGTTGCTATACCTAATAATTTTTTCATGAATAGCCTCCATTTGCTTTGTTTTCGTATTTTTAGTATAGCAACAGATTTTTAGTATTTTTCGAAATCACACAATTACAAACCATTCGTAATATGCGATTAATGAGTTGTAACATAAATTTCCATATTAATGAACCCCATTTCTAATAGAATCTTCAATAGTTTTCATATATTTTCCACATACAAGCACCAGAATTTTTTTCCAGAAAAAATTACAGTATTACTTTTTTGTTACAAAAAAATCATATTTCATTACATCTTTTACCAAAATTCATCATTCTCCAATTATTAACCTCCTTTTTTGTAATAAAAAGGAGCAGCTAATAAAAGCTACTCCCTTTACACGTATTATTTAACTTTCTTTTTCCAAATTCCCATCATAAGAGCAGAAACAACTGCCCCTATCAATATCGAGAAAATATATAACACTGGTTTATTTACTAAAGCGATAACAAACAATCCACCATGCGGTGCTGGTAATGTAATTTGGAATAACATTGATAATGCACCTGCAATACTTGAACCGACAACACAACTGACAATTACCCGAACCGGATCTGCTGCTGCAAATGGAATCGCACCTTCTGTAATAAACGATGCCCCCATAATATAATTTGTTAAACCAGACTTACGTTCCGCTTCTGTAAACTTCGATTTAAAGAAGGTAGTTGCTAACGCAATTGCAAGCGGTGGCACCATACCACCGGCCATAACCGCTGAATGCACCCCAAAGTTCTTCGCTTCTATCGCAGCAATACCAAACGTAAATGCTGCTTTATTAATTGGACCACCCATATCAATTGCCATCATCGCACCTAAAATAAGACCTAGTAATATAGCATTTGTACCGTTCAAACCATTTAACCATCCTGTTAACATTTCATTCAATGCTACTACAGGCGGAATTACTACTTTTTGCATAACAACTCCTGTAATCAATAATCCAAAGACTGGATATAACAAAACAGGCTTAATTCCTTCTAACTGTACTGGTAACCCTGAAAATAATTTTTTCAATCCTAAAACAACATATCCGGCTAAGAAACCAGCAATTAATCCACCTAAAAATCCAGCATTCGCATGTGCCGCTAAAAATCCTCCGACAACACCAGGCATAAAACCAGGACGATCAGCAATAGAACTAGCAATAAATCCTGCTAAAATTGGTACAAGGAATAGAAATGCCCCTGTTCCCCCTCCTCCAATAGACATGAACAATTCAGCTAAAGGACCTTCTGCTTTTATACCACCAAACGAAAACGCTAGCGCAATTAAAATCCCGCCACCAACAACGAATGGAAGCATATTACTTACGCCGTTCATTAAATGCTTATAAATTCCTAATCCTTTTTCTTTCTCCGTATTTTCTACCTTTCCATCCTCTTTTACACCTTTAAAGATTGGTGCATCTTGTTTTACAGCCCGATTAAGAAGCGTCTCCGTTTTTCTAATCCCATCAGCGACTGGCACTTGAATAACATGTTTCCCAGCAAAACGGTTCATTTCTACTTGTTTATCTGCCGCAACAATTATAGCCGTTGCGCGTTCAATATCCTCTTTCGTTAAACCGTTTTTTATACCTGTTGATCCGTTCGTTTCAACTTTAATTGCAATTCCTAGCTCTTCTGCTTTTGCTTTCAAGCTATCTGCAGCCATATATGTGTGAGCGATTCCAGTCGGGCAAGCTGTAACAGCTAATACGTACGGTTCATTCCCTTCTGGTTTTGCAACTTCAACCTCTTCTTCTTTTTCATTTTCTTTTTCATCAAATAAACGAAGAAGTTCTTCTTCATCCTTCGTTTCTAACAATTGCTTACGAAACCCTTCATCCATTAATAGTGTAGATAGGCGTGATAACGTTTCTAAATGCGTATTATTCGCCCCTTCACTCGCAGCAATCATAAAGAATAAATGCGCAGGTTGTCCGTCAAGCGATTCATAGTTGATACCGCTTACACTTCTACCAAAACAAATCGCTGGTTGCTTAACAGCTTTTGTTTTCGCATGAGGTATAGCAATCCCTTCACCAATGCCGGTTGTACTTTGTGACTCCCGCTTTAAAATAGCTTCTTTAAATTCAGCTTTGCTATTTAAACGATTTGCCCCGTTTAATTTCTCAACTAACTCATCTATGACAGCTTCTTTATTTGAAGCTGTCAAATTCATAATAACTGTATCCCTTTTTAATAGTTCTGTAATTTTCATATGTTGCTTCCCCCTATCGCTTAGTTACAATTACTTGCGACAATAATTCTTCTACTTTTTCCTTTTCACATAAATCGGCTGAAAATGCTGTTGCACTCCCTGTTGCAACGCCATATTGAAATGCCTTTTCAATATCTTTTGTCTGTTCATATCTTCCTACAAATCCCGCAACGAGAGAATCTCCAGCCCCAACCGAATTAATTACAACACCTTTTGGAATAGTTGCTTCATATATACCTTCTGCCGTAAATAATAAAGCCCCATCTCCAGCCATTGATACGATAACATGCTCTACACCTTGTTCAACTAATTTTCTTCCATATGGTAAAACATCTTCTACTGTGGAAATCTCTACTCCGAATAACTCACCAAGTTCATGATGATTAGGCTTTATTAAAAATGGTTTATTTTTAACTACATGCTGCAAGGCACTACCACTTGCATCTACTACTACACGAATGCCTTTTTCAGCTCCGAACGCTGCGATTGATTCATAAAAAGTAGTTGGGATAGACGCTGGTACACTTCCAGCTAGTACAACACAATCTCCCTGCTCCATACTTTCAATTTGTTTCATTAATTGTTCAAATTGTTCCTTAGTCACACTAGGACCTTGTCCATTTAATTCTGTCTCTTCTCGTCCTTTTATTTTCACGTTAATTCGAGTATCTTCGCTTACTTGGATGAAGTTTGTTATTACACCTTCTGTCTGTAATACATCTTTAATAAATCGACCGGTAAATCCACCAGTAAATCCAAGCGCTACATTTTCAACACCTAAACGATGAAGAACGCGAGAAACATTAATTCCTTTTCCTCCAGGAAACTTCATATCTTTCTCCGCTCGATTTACTGCGCCTAAATCTAAGGAATTAACTTGTACTACATAATCAATAGATGGATTTAAAGTTACTGTATAGATCATTGTTTATCAGCCTCAATTACATTGGTTTGTCTTTTATATTTTTCTAAATCAATTTCTAAATGGTTTGTAATAATATTTGCCTCTTCCACATTGGCAATTTTCGCAAACGCAACTTCCGAAAACTTACTTTCATCTATTAAGAAATATCCTTCATTTGCTAATGTTAATGCCATTTGCTTTAAAAGTGCCTCTTCTGGATCTGGTGTTGTAAAACCAAGCTGTTCATGTACACCATTCGCTCCTAAAAAACATTTATCAAAACGATACTTCTGCATACTTTCCTGCGCCATTGCACCGATTAAAGCTTTCGTCCTACTCTTCATCATTCCGCCTAGTAAATATGCACGAATATTATTTTCAACTAAAGCTTCAATATGCATAAGTCCATTCGTAACAACGGTAACATCTTTATTTATTAAAAATGGAATCATTTCAAATGTTGTACTTCCTGCATCTAAATAAATACAATCACCTTGTTCCACAACGTTAGCCGCATACTTCGCAATTTGTTGTTTTATTTGAATGTTTTTGGATGATTTTTCAACCATCGTTGGCTCCTGTCCTTTTCCCGTTAAAACAGCCGCACCACCATGAACTCTTTTTAATAACCTTTGCTTTTCCAATTGTGCTAAGTCACGACGAATTGTTGATTCAGAGCTTTCTGTTCTTTCCACTAATTGTTGTAATTTAACAACCTTCTGCTCTTTTACAAGTTGCAATATCATTTGATGACGTTCAGGAGTTAACATTTCATTCACCTCTTCTTTGATTACAGTATAATGAAAACGACCACAAAAATCAACCATAAACATTCACAAATAATCAAAATCAGTCACAAACAGTTATAAACAACAAAAAAGAAACCCATTGGATTGTTATATCAAATGGGTTCCTTTACTCGCTTCACTTATAGGGAAGCTTTATATATGCTTAAAACATCGTCTTTATTTAATTTTTTAAAGTTACCAAATTCGCCATAAGCCATCGCTTTATCCGCCATTACATCAATTTCATTTTCTCCAATAGCATAATCAGATAACGTTACTGGTGCCTCAATTGAAGTCCAAAATTGACGTAACGCCTCAATTCCTTCTAACGCAATTTCTCGATCAGTCTTTCCATCTGTTTCTACATCGAATACACGAATAGCGAATTGTTTAAAACGACTTACATTTTCATCTACAACATGTTTCATCCAGTTCGGGAATAAAATCGCAAGGCCACCTCCGTGTGGTATATCATGAACCGCAGAAACTGCGTGCTCAATATTGTGTGTTGCCCAGTCTCCTTTTACTCCCATCGCTAAAATACCGTTTAGCGCCATAGTACCGCAGTATAAAATAGTTTCTCTATGCTCATAACTTTCTAAATCACTTAAAAGCTTAGGGGCAGTTTCAATTACTGTTTTTAAAACAGACTCACAATAACGATCTTGTAATTCTGTATTTGTTCCGTGGTGGAAATATTGCTCTAATACGTGCGACATAATATCTACCATACCGTAAATTGTTTGATCCCTCGGTACAGACGCAGTATGAACGGGATCTAAAATTGAAAATTGCGGGAAAGTAACTGGACTACCCCAACCATATTTTTCATTCGTTTCCCAGTTTGTAATGACAGAACCAGCATTCATTTCAGATCCTGTTGCTGCAAGCGTAAGTACAGTACCAAATGGTAATGCCTCACTAGCAAAAGCTTTTTTCGTTACAATATCCCACACATCTCCATCGTACTTACTACCAGCAGCAATTGCCTTCGTACAGTCAATTACACTTCCTCCACCAACTGCTAAAATAAATTCAACACCGTTATCTTTACAAATTTGAATTCCTTTCTTTACAGTTGATACACGTGGATTCGGTTCAACGCCTGTCAATTCAAACACTTCTGCATTTATATCTTTTAAAATAGAAATTACATTATCATAAATACCGTTTCTTTTAATACTACCTCCCCCGTATACGAGAAGAACTTTTTTACCGAACTGTGGAATTTCAGTTTTCAACTGTTCTAATTGCCCTTTACCGAAAATAAGTTTCGTTGGATTACGAAATACAAAATTTTGCATATCCCTTTACCATCCCTTCTATATGAAAAGTAACTATACTTTTGTATACCATATTTTTTTCATTTCACAAAAATATTTGCCTAACAAAAAAATCCCAGCCTATAGGCTGAGATTTTTTATTGATAATAAGGTGAGATCATTAAGTAAACAATAACACCAGATAAACTTACATATAACCAAATCGGCATCGTCCAACGTACAATTTTACGATGACGTGTTAATTGATTTGTAAAACCAAATACAAGTGCAAACAATGCAAGCGGTACAATAATTGCTGCCAGGATAATATGTGTAATTAAAATGATGAAATACACATATTTAATAAACCCTTCTCCGCCAAAATGTGTTGCCGGCGCTAAGTAATGATACGATAAATAAGAAACACAAAATAGCAACGTCGTCGTAAATGCTGCCAGGATGAAACCACGGTGCATTTTCACATTCTTCTTAATAATAGAGTATAGCGCTGCTAATAAGAATACGAACGTAAAGCTATTAAAAATTGCGTTTAACATTGGTAAAATCGTTACATCAAAATGTACTTCTCCTTCATAGCCAACAGGTCCAAAGAACAAAAATAAAATAATCGCATTTACAATTACAGAAAGCGTTATCACAATAGGAGCATAGCTTTTCTGATTTGTTGATTGATCCACCAAAATGGTCACTCCCTCTTCCTTCAAATATGTATACGTAACCTCACTATTTTAACATACTATTCACAGTGTAAATGTGACAATAGTTTGACACAGCAAGACAAAACAAAGAAAAAAACCCTTCTTAATAAAACTTCTTAAGAAGGATTTTATCGCTTTATTATTCAAATAGCAATGCGATTAGTTTTTGTTAAAAAATGTATCGCTATATGCTTGAAAAATTTCAGACACTTGATATCCCATTAAAGAAATTGCTGTTAATGAAAAGAAACCAATCATAAGAAATCGAAACCACATATAAATCTCCTCCTTGTATTTAGCTTAAAAAACATTCGCTATATTACAAGTTGAGTGGCACTCTTCATCGTCACTTTCCTTTTTCTTTACAATTGCTGTAATAAATCGAATCATAAAGAAAATAACAAAAGGAAATTGTTCGTAATTCACATTGGCATAGTTTAGCAACGGCTCGCGTTGCATATCGAACGGGGATGAGAAGGAATAGAACATACCTTGCTCTTCCATATATACAATTACTATTTTCATACAAAATACGATTCCTAGAAACGAAACAATATCTTGCCATTCTGTCGTATATAGCAGGTTATACAGCTCTAATACGTAATCTTCCATCGTCATCCCCCCTTCCTTTTTTACCATTCTGCTCGCCTTCGTATAAAAAGTCAAGAAAAAAGTTTATATTCACTATGACAATAGTAATTACTCATTTCTATGATTATATATGATTCTTTTATAGCAATGATTGGGTGTAAATCTCTTCGAAAACAAGAAATTAGAATCGAACAGATTCCTCATTCTTACTTGTAGTATTCGATACTGTACTATTTTTATTTCTATTAAAAATAAAATAAGAAAGTATTATAAGAACAGTAACAAGCATCGTCAAAAGTGCTTGTGAACGTAAAGATTCAATTGCAAGCATCGCAACTAAAACTGCTATAATAGCGGCAATTGTAACATACGTTACATACGGGAAAAACCACATTTTCACTTTCAAATTTTGTTGTTCTACTTTCCCCATTTTTTTACGGATCTTTAAATGCGAAACAGCTATAACGAGATAAACGAGCAACGCAATCCCGCCAGATGCATTCACTAAAAATAAAAAGACTTTATCTGGAGATATATAACTAAAAACAACTCCAATATAAGCGAAGAACGTTCCGAATAAAACTGCCCGAACTGGAACACCACTATTGTTCAATTTCAAAAACGCCTTTGGAGCATCTCCTCTTTCTGCCATCGAAAAAAGCATTCTTGAGTTCGTATATAAACCAGAATTTAAACAAGAAAGTACAGCTGTTAAAACGATAAAATTCATAATTTGTGCTGCCGCTGGTACCCCTATATGTTCCAGTACCGCTACAAACGGACTTTTTAGTATGTTCGCTGAATTCCATGGAAGAAGTGTAACAACTACAGCAATCGATCCAATGAAAAATACGAGAATACGCCAAATTACACTATTTGTTGCTGTTTTTACTGCTTTTACAGGTTCAGCAGATTCTCCAGCAGCTACTGCAACAATCTCAGATCCCATAAATGAAAATATAACGACAGTAATTCCAAGTAGCACCGAACTTATACCGTTTGGCATAAATCCTCCTTGTCCTACTAAATTCGAAGTGCCAGGTGCTTCCGTTCCTGGTACAAATCCTAAAATAACAGCTAGTCCAAGACAAAGGAACAAAACGATACTTATTACTTTAATAAAAGAAAACCAATATTCAAACTCTCCAAATGATTTCACCGAAAAAACATTCGTCAATGTTAATAAAATCGTTAATATTAGGCTTAATAACCAAAGTGGGATTTCTGGAATCCAGTATTGAATAATACCAGCACCTGCTGTGGCTTCTATTGCAATAACAATTACCCAGAAAAACCAATATAGCCACCCAATTGTATAACCGGCCCATGGACCAATTGCTTCTCTTGCATATGTTGCAAATGACCCACTTGTCGGGTTAATAGCTGCCATTTCTCCAAGCATTCTCATAACGAAAATAACTAGAAGTCCTGCTAATGCATATGAAATGATAGAACCTGGTCCGGCTGAATGTACAACCGCCCCACTTCCAACAAACAAACCAGCTCCTATTACGCCACCAATTGAAATCATTGTAATATGGCGTATTTTGAGGTCTTTCTTAAGATTTTTTTCCAACTCTTGTACATCCCCTTCCAAACGTAATTTTGAAATTTGCCCCGCATTAACGGGCAGTAAGACCCCCACCTCAAAATTCAGGGGAAGCAAAGAAGTTAGGTGGGAATCTACTCCCCGTAAATGCCCGATTGGTTCAACTTTATGTAAGAGTATTATGTGAAAAACCTTGGCCTACACTTTAAAATATATCAAAATATTCTGAATTTAACAATTGTAATGCAAGCTCCTATAAAAATTATTTCATTAAGTTTAACAATTTCCCATATACAATTGTTGAGAAAATTATAGTTACCTTACAAAAGAATGAATTTTCAGATATTATTAAATAAACAAGATTATACATCTAGACAACTTTTTGTATAGGAGTGTTGATATGTTAAACAAGTTCAAATTCATTTGTTGTACGTTAGTAATTTTTTTACTGTTACCACTATCCCCCTTTCAAGCACAAGCAGCAAACAATTTAGGATCAAAACTACTCGTTGGATACTGGCATAACTTTGATAACGGTACTGGCATTATTAAATTAAGAGACGTTTCACCAAAATGGGATGTAATCAATGTATCTTTTGGGGAAACTGGTGGTGATCGTTCTACTGTTGAATTTTCTCCTGTGTATGGTACAGATGCAGAATTCAAATCAGATATTTCTTATTTAAAAAGTAAAGGAAAGAAAGTAGTTCTTTCAATAGGTGGACAAAATGGGGTCGTTTTACTTCCTGACAATGCTGCTAAGCAACGTTTCATTAATTCCATACAATCTCTAATCGATAAATACGGTTTTGATGGAATAGATATTGACCTTGAATCAGGTATTTACTTAAACGGTAATGACACTAATTTCAAAAACCCAACTACTCCTCAAATCGTAAATCTTATTTCGGCTATTCGAACAATCTCAGATCATTACGGTCCCGACTTTCTATTAAGCATGGCTCCTGAAACAGCTTATGTTCAAGGCGGTTATAGCGCATACGGAAGCATCTGGGGCGCATATTTACCGATTATTTACGGAGTGAAAGATAAACTAACATACATTCACGTTCAACACTACAACGCTGGCAGTGGCATTGGAATGGACGGTAATAACTACAATCAAGGTACTGCAGACTACGAGGTCGCTATGGCAGATATGCTCTTACATGGTTTTCCTGTAGGTGGTAATGCAAATAACATGTTCCCAGCTCTTCGTTCGGATCAAGTCATGATTGGACTTCCTGCAGCACCAGCGGCCGCTCCAAGTGGTGGGTATATTTCTCCAACTGAAATGAAAAAAGCTTTAGATTATATCATTAAGGGAATTCCTTTCGGAGGAAAGTATAAACTTTCAAATGAGAGTGGCTATCCTGCATTCCGCGGCCTAATGTCTTGGTCTATTAATTGGGATGCAAAACACAACTTTGAATTCTCTAATAACTATAGAACATATTTTGATGCGATTTCCTTGCAAAAATAATAAAAAACAACAATAGGTTTTATGTGACCTATTGTTGTTTTTTATTTACCATCAATTAACATCGCTCGTTCATCAAAATCAAATTAAGAATGATGATGTGGAATTGAATACATTAGTTACTATTTTGCTTCAATACAAATACTGAAAGTTCAGGTACACTCAAAAATCTAACAGGCATTCGAGTTGTCCCAATCCCACGATTTACGTATAAATGTAATGGCTTATTCTTTCCTTCTAATTCATACATACCTTCAACATGACTCTCAGCTAGTTTTGTCGTAATGAATGGACCGATAAAAGGGATTTGAACTTGTCCTCCGTGACTATGGCCTGACATTTGAAAATCAACTGGGTAACGTACTATTTTGTCTACAACATCCGGCTCATGTACTAATAACATATTGAAATCTTGTTGCCTTACATGTTTTAAAGTCGAGTCTATTTGCGGCTTACCTAATAAAAAATCATCCAAACCTGATATTGTAATATATTTGCCGTTTTCCGCTTTAATTTTCTGCACTTCATTGACTAACACAGCGAAACCAGCTTCCTCCATATATTTTTTATAAAATAAACTACCTCCGCCGCCCCTATCATGATTCCCAAACACTGCATATTTCCCTAAGGGCGCATGTATTTTTTGTAAAATCCCTTTCGCTTCTTCTCTTTCGGCTTTGTACGATCCAAACTTATCTATTAAATCCCCTGTGAAAACTACTACATCTGGATTTAATGCATTCATCTTCTCCACCAAATTTTCTAATTGTTTCAGTGTGAATTCTGGTCCTAAATGTACATCTGAGAACTGTAATATTTTTTTATTATGAAACTCTTTAGGAATTGTAGAAGCTTCTATTTCATTCCACGTAACTGTTACTAGTTTTCGTTCTATTTCTGTCGCATAGAAATACAAACTTATAGAAATCATTACTACACTTACGAAACTGATTATAGATATCTTGACGATTGATTTTTTTTGTTCTTCTTTTACGTGATACGTATTCATGTTCTCACCTCTAGAAGTACTTTAAAACCTTATTGTTACATTCATGTGACAACACGAACAATGTTAGTTATATTCAATTCCAGCCCTGCTCACTTTGACAAATTTATACAGAAGTCATAACATATTTTTATAATACATAGATTCTTAAAAATGTTCCATTTATTCTTTTATCATTTTATTAAGGAGAGATTATTCATGTCTGTATTTACACCAGAAGAAATCACGGAACTTGCTGCTAATTCCGGAAGAAAAAAAGCTCATTTATCATTACTCCCTATGCTAATTCTCGGTTTTTTTGGCGGTGCTTTCATAGCATTAGGGTATTTACTCGATATTCATGTTATTGGAACAATGCCAAAAGCTTGGGGATCATTTACTAGTTTTCTAGGTGCCGCTGTATTCCCTATCGGTCTTATACTCGTTATTCTTGCAGGCGGTGAGTTAGTAACTGGCAATATGATGACCGTTTCAATGGCGTGGCTTCATAAAAAAATCGACTTATTTCACTTCATTCGAAATTTAGTTATTGTTACGTTTAGCAACTTCATAGGTGCTGTATTCGTTGCTTATTTTTTCGGTCATGTCGTCGGATTAACAGAGGGAGCTTTTTTAGCAAAAACAGTTTCTATTGCGCAAGCTAAACTACAAGATACACCACTACAAGCCTTCATTTCTGCCATCGGATGTAATTGGCTCGTTTGTTTAGCTGTTTGGCTTAGTATGGGAAGTAAAGAATTTATCGGAAAGATTATCGGCATTTGGTTCCCAGTTATGACTTTTGTTGCAATTGGATTTCAACACGTTGTAGCCAATATGTTTGTCATCCCAGCTGCAATTTTTGCTGGTCATTTAACATGGATTGAATATTTTCCAAACTTCATTTTTGTTTTCTTCGGAAACTTAGTGGGAGGTATGTTATTTGTGGCATTACCTTATTTCATATCTTATAATAAGAAACTACCTTCCAATAAAGAGCAAACCGAATTAAAGAAAAAATCTGTATCCGCTTAAATGAACCGTCTATATAGACGTATCTAAAAAATATTACAAATTCCATTTTTTTTACGAATATATGTGCGTACACTTGTTCTCGAATGTTTTATACGTTATAATAACAACTTAAATAGCATTATTTACATATGAGGTGAAAAACATGAACAAAACAGAATTAATTAAAAACGTAGCACAAAATGCTGAGATTTCTCAAAAAGAAGCTACTGTAGTTGTACAAACTGTAGTAGAATCAATCACTAACACTTTAGCTGCTGGTGAAAAAGTACAACTTATCGGATTCGGTACATTCGAAGTTCGCGAAAGAGCTGCTCGTACAGGCCGTAACCCACAAACTGGTGAAGAAATGCAAATCGCAGCTTCTAAAGTACCTGCTTTCAAAGCTGGTAAAGAACTAAAAGAAGCTGTAAAATAATGAAAAATAGCCTTCTCGTTTACGAGAGGGCTATTTTTTTCATTACATAATTAATAAAAATCTGACCATTATGCTGTTTCTTTTGTTCCTTTATGCACATAAAGCCTTTGCTTTCAAAGAAAGGTTTTGCTGTAATACTCGCTTCTGTATAGATCTCCCTATACCCTAGGTTCGCTGCTTCTCTTTCTAACTTCTGTAATATGTAGGAAGCTATCCTTTTTCCTTGATAATCTTTATGTGTAAATAAGCGATCTACGTAATGATCCTCATTATAATCTCCAAATCCCACTATCACACCGTTATGATCCGCTACATAACTAATGTTCTTCTCTAAAGACTGTAACCAGCTTTCTCTATCTAGTCGCTCTGGTGCCCATGCCTGTAGCTGTAATACGTTATAATCTTTTGCATTAATTGTATGAACTGTTTCATAGAACAACTGTAATACTTGTTCTAAATCCTCTTTATGGAATGTTCTAATGATCGTATCTTTTAACATATATGAACCACCTTACTACACTATCATTTAACTTTTCTACCATCTAGTATTCAATATTTCTGCTTTATTATATCTTTTTTCTTTCTATATAAACAAAAAACAATACTTATTTCAAAGTATTGTTTTTTGTTTAAAAGCCTATGCAATTACTCTATAGATTTAAAGTTTTATTATTTTAATTTCACTCTTTGCAATCGTAATGCATTTAATACGACCGATACAGAACTAAATGCCATCGCTGCTCCTGCAACCCAAGGCGCTAAGAAACCAAGCGCTGCAATCGGGATTCCTAAGCCATTATAAGCTAGTGCCCAGAATAAGTTTTGCTTAATATTTCTTATCGTCATCTTACTCATAAAGATTGCATCAGCAATACTATTTAAATCACCACGGATTAACGTAATATCTGCCGCTTCCATCGCTACATCCGTTCCTGTTCCAATCGCCATACCGATATCCGCCGTTGCAAGTGCTGGAGCATCATTTATTCCATCTCCAACCATTGCTACTTTTTTACCTTGCGCTTGCAGTTGTTTCACTTCTTCTGCTTTTCCTTCTGGTAATACTTCTGCGATTACGTGATCAATACCTACTTGCTTAGCGATTGCCTGAGCAGTTTGTGTATTATCTCCTGTAATCATAACAACGTCTAGACCCATTTTCTTAAGTCTTGCGATAGCTGCTTTTGACGTATCTTTTACAGTATCTGCAACGGCAACTATACCAGCATATTCTTTATTGATCGCAATAAGCATTGCTGTTTTTCCTTCTCGTTCTAACTCTTCCATTGATTTAGAAACTTCTTCAATATCAATATTGAATTTCTTCATTAATCGGCGTGTACCAATTAATAATTGTTCCCCTTCTACAACTGATTCAATACCAAATCCAGGAATCGCTTCAAATGTTTCTGAACTTGGAATATCAATTTTCTTTTCTTTAATTCCATCTACAATCGCTTCTGCAAGTGGGTGTTCAGAATTCTTTTCTGCCGCACCTACTAAACGTAGTATTTCTTCTTCATGGAATCCATCTGCTACAATTACATCTGTTAACACAGGCTTCCCGTTTGTCACAGTACCTGTTTTATCTAGAATAACTGTATCTAATCGATGCGTTGCTTCTAAATGCTCTCCGCCCTTAAATAAAATACCATACTCAGCTGATCTTCCTGATCCAGCCATAATAGATGTAGGCGTTGCAAGACCTAATGCACATGGACAAGCGATAACAAGTACTGCTATCATTTTCTCAAGTGCTCCGCCAAAATCACCTGGTGTAACAAAGATCATCCACACTGCAAATGTAATAATCGCGATTCCAACTACAACTGGTACAAAAATACCAGAAATTTGATCAGCTACCCTTTGAATAGGAGCTTTTGAACCTTGTGCCTCTTCTACTACTTTAATAATTTGAGCTAATGCAGTATCTCTTCCTACCTTAGTTGCTTTCACTTTTAAAAATCCATTTTTATTCATTGTAGAACCGATTACTACATCCCCAATTGTTTTATCAACTGGAATACTTTCACCTGTTAACATCGATTCGTCTATTGCTGACTTTCCTTCTACAATCTCACCATCTACTGGAATTTTTTCACCAGGCTTTACATAAACGATATCACCAGCTACTACTTCTTCGATTAAAATTTTCATTTCTGTTCCATCTCGCACAACTGTAGCTGTCTTTGCTTGTAAACCCATCAACTTTTTAATTGCCTCTGATGAACGTCCCTTTGCTTTCGCTTCAAATAATTTACCTAAAATAATTAGTGTAATAAGTACCGCGCTCGTTTCAAAATATAAATCTGTCATATGCTCCGAAGAACCGATAGATTGAATGCTTAAATATACACTATAGAAATAGGCAGCCGACGTTCCAAGTGCCACAAGAACATCCATGTTAGCACTTTTATTACGTAATGCTTTATAAGCCCCAACATAAAACTGTCCACCAATGATAAATTGAACTGGCGTTGCAAGAGTCAACTGCACCCAAGGGTTCATAAGCATATCTGGTAAATAAATAAACGATGTAAATGAGAAGTGACTTACCATTGCCCACAGTAACGGGAATGATAAAATAAACGAAACGATAAACTTCTTCTTTTGTCGCTCAATTTCTTGTAAGCGATGATCAGTTGATCCATCTTGCTCATCTGATTTCAATTCCAATTTATATCCTAACTTCGTAATTGCACTCTTCATTTCATTTACATTAATTTCATCAGGATTAAAATTTACTGTAGCCGATTCCAAAGCGAAATTTACTGTCGCTTCGTTCACACCTTCTAGCTTATTTAAACGCTTTTCTACTCTATTCGCACATGCTGCGCATGTCATTCCTGAAACAGTAAACTCAGCTTTATCACTTACAATTCCATATCCTAACGATTCAACTTTTTCCTTAAATTGTTGCGGATTTGTTTTTTGGGGATCATACATTATTTTTGTTTTTTCAAGTGCAAAATTTACATTTGCATCATGAACACCTTCTACTTTTTTTAGGCCTTTTTCAATTCTATTTGCACATGCGGCACATGTCATTCCTGATATTTGAAGATTGGCCTCTTTTTGTTCATTCATGTCTCTCACCTCTATATACCCTTATGAGGTATAATTATTAGCAAAATAAATCGTACTTTCTATAAAGTACGATTTATTTCCATATCTAAAAATAATTATTGAACATCATATCCTTGATCTTCAATTACAGCAACGATATCTTTTAACTTTACAACTGATGAGTCAATAGTAACTTCAACAGTTCCTTCTGCTAATTGAACTTTCACTTGTTCAACACCGTTTAGTTCTTTCACACTACTTTCGATAGCATTTACACAATGTCCACAAGACATACCTTCAACTTGTAATGTTAACTGTTCCATTTAAAATCCTCCTCTTGTTTCTTCATTGTTTGTTAACCACACCCTCATCTTACCATACCCCCCTAAGGTAATCAACGGTTTTGTATCATGATTTTTCAATTATTTTCTAAAAGTTTATTTTACATACACTTTTTCACATCAATACCCCGAAACCTTATATGAAAGTAAACAAAAAACAAGCCAGTTACGTACTAGCTTGTTTTTACGCTTTTGAAAAACGTTCAAATACTGTCATTAATTCTTCGATTGCTTCGTCACCATTACCATCTTTAATTGCACCTGAAACACAATGACTTGTATGGTTTTTTAATACACCCATTCCTACTTTTTTCATCGCTGCATTAATCGCTGAAATTTGCACTAAAATATCCACGCAATACCGATCATTTTCAATCATATTTTGAATACCCCGAACTTGCCCTTCAATTCTCTTCAATCTATTTATAATTTGCTCTTTTTCTTTTTCTGATCTATGTGTTACTGCTTCATGCTCTTTATGCCCCATATTATCACCTTCTTAAAGTTTCTCTTCATCCAATAAAACAATTGCTTTTACGAGTATACCAATTATAGCATTAAATATCTATGTATGATACCCCATATGAGTATATTTCCACTTTATGATTATTCTTAACACATTGTTAGCTTCTCAGTCTCAATTTTCATTATACCCTTTCCTTTTTTCAAAAAACAATAATAAGCGGGGATTTTCCATCCCCGCTTATTATTCATTCCCAAATATAAAAGCCTCAATCTTCACACATGTAAATTGAGACTTTTTCTTCCTATATATAATTATTGCTGATCACATACTTTTGTATCATTCACTACTGAAGTTCCTTCAACGGTTACCGTATGAAAACAGTCATTTACACGAACAGTCACAACGTTATCTTGCCGATCAATAATATGATATTCATTAAAATTTTTATTCAGAGCACTGCGAATTTGTTCTCCTTCATAAATTGGAATGCCATGTGATAAAACCCAAATAAGCCCAGCAATAGCAAGAATAGTTTTCATACGATCTACCTCCTTGAGAATATAGTGAACTTTTCATCCGTGCTTTTTCAGCTCTACGAATCATAATTGGAATGAACCAAGCCTTTTCGGAAATAAGTTCATTTCGTCTATTTTATGTTTATGCTAATTGTGAACGAATTGTGACAACTTTTTGTCTCTTTAGACGAAAAATTGAAACAAAACTTTCAAAAAGGACAATTCTACTTACGCAAACAAAAGGCTATGGAGAATTTCCCCATAGCCTTTTGTTTACATTTATAATTAGACGATCATTTCATTATGTTTAATAGTAAGTGTTTCAATTTGAATGGTAGCATGTTCAATATGAAACTCTTGTTTTAACATATCAATAATATTTTGAAGTACTTCTTGATCATCCTGTTTTTTATCAATCATTACATGGACGCTTAATGCATCTAATCCAGATGTAATTGTCCAAATATGAAGATCATGTAAATCACGTACACCTTTTACTCCTTTAATCGCTTGCTTTACTTTCTCTAGTTCAATTGCAACGGGTGTACCCTCCATAAGTATATGAATGGAATGTTTTGTTACTCCCCACGCGCTCTTTAAAATTAATAAAGTAACAACTACTGAAATAATTGGATCTGCAATATACCATGAGAATAACGACATAAGTACACCAGCTACTAATGCTCCCACTGATCCTAAAGCATCTCCAAGAACATGTAAATACGCGCTACGTAAATTCACATTATTTTTCACATCACCTTGTCTCATAAGTGCCCATGCACTAATTAAATTTGCTAGTAAACCAATTGATGCGATTAACATCATTGGACCACTTGCAACAGTTGGTGGTTCAAAAAAACGACCAATTGCTTCCCATACGATAAGCCCTGCTACAACAAATAACGTAACTCCATTAATTAATGCTGCTAAAATCTCAAACCGATAATATCCATACGTTTTTTTAGAAGTAACTGTTCTAGCTGCCAATCCAATAGCAATTAAACTTAATAATAATGAACTTGTATCACTTAACATATGGCCTGAATCAGATAATAAGGCCAAACTATTTGTGACTAGTCCCCCGAAAAATTCAAGGAACATAATAGTTGCTGTAATTACTAAAGCTGTAATTAATCCTTTTCTATTTCCTTTCCTGCTTTCCTCAAAATGATGATGTCCATGTGAATGCCCATGAGCATGTCCATGATGTTGGTGACCGTGATGATGTCCCATATAAATGCCTCCTTTTAATTTTGTCTTTCATAATTCCTCTATTAAATTTTTACTTTCTTTATAAAGTGAAACTTCAATTAGTGGGGGTCTTACTGCCCATTAAAGTGGGATAAATGGCTCTTTTCTGACCTGAATTGAACTTGTTGGGCAGCCGTCACTTGCCGCCAACATTGCTTGCAAGAAAGTTTTTGGTATACCCACTATTCCTTGATTGTTATCTAATACACCAAATGATTTCCCCCTTCCGTCTAATTGATATATATCAGGTGCTATAGAAGTACATAATCCACATGACTTACAATTCTTTTTATTTACGACCGTATAATGTAACACTATTAATCACCTCCATTGTTAATATACAATACATAGGTAGGGTATTATAAATCGTTTATTTCACACCTGTTTTTCTTCTAAAGTTTCTATTTCCCTATTTAAATAATAATGGCCTATCGGTTTTAAATCGTTATCCAATTCATAAACTAATGGTGTTCCTGTTGGAATGTTTACATTTTCTATATCTTTATCTGAAATTTGATCTAAATGTTTTACTAAAGCACGTATTGTATTTCCATGGGCTGCAATAATTACTTGTTTACCAGCTTTTACGTTAGGAGCTATCTCTTCATTCCAATATGAAACAACTCGTTTCTCTGTATCTTCTAGGTCTTCTGTAAGAGGGAACTCATAATCTTTTATATCTCTATATTTCGGATGTGCTGCTTCATATCTTTCATCATCTTTTGTCAGTGCTGGTGGGCGTACATTTGTTGAACGTCTCCATAAGGTTACTTGTTCATCGCCATATTTTCTTGCTGTCTCTTCCTTATTTAACCCTTGAAGTGCACCGTAATGTCGCTCATTTAATTTCCATGTTTTATAAACAGGTATCCACATCAAATCCATTTCTTCGAGAGTAATCCATAAAGTACGCATCGCTCTTCTCAAAACAGATGTATATGCGATATCAAATGAGAAACCACTAGCTTTCAGCATTACTCCGGCTTCTCTTGCTTCTTCCAAACCTTTACTAGATAAATCAACATCCGTCCAACCTGTAAACCGATTTTCAACATTCCATTCACTTTGTCCATGTCGTATTAAAACTAACTTTACCATACTTATTATCCCCTCTCCCTTGAAAGTTGCATTTTCATAAAGAAGTACCTTTATGAAAATGCATTGTTACATATTTAGTTCTTTTTTGCTTATTTCACTACTATGACTAAACGCTAATTCAATTAATCCATTTACGTGGGAGTCATCTAATGAATAAAAAACAAGTTTCCCCTCTTTACGCTTTTTCGCTAATCCTATCGTTTGTAATAGTCTTAAGTGGTGTGATGCTGTTGCAATACTACTATGAATAATACTTGCGACATCGCGTACGCAAAGTTCCTTTTCTGTATACAACGCATAAGCAATTTTTAAACGTGTTTCATCTGCAAGTGCCTTAAACATTTTTGCTACACTACTTATATTTTCTTTCTCTAGCATATCACTTGCATGTTTTACTTTTTGCTCATCATAATAACAAAGTTCACAATGTTCTTCCTTCATATGTAACACCTCTTGTTCAAATATATATTTGATTATGTATGTAGTATACCTTATAAACGAGAAACATTCAAATATTCATTTGAATGTTTCTCGTTTATATTAAATTACTCGCTTTCTCACTAGCTTTTTAATTGATGGATACGTTGCTTTTAAACAATAATGAAAAAAAGGTAAGCAATCGCTTACCTTTTCCCTCTTCTATATGTGACTAACAAACCTCAATCCTTTACTTAAAGAAGTCGGCACAACAGACGCGTGATTCTCTCCTTCAGCTTCATAAAACGTAAATCTAAACTGATCGTGTTTCACTTGGAAAAGGCGCTCTGATAATTCCTTTGCCCCTACAACCATATGCTCTCGTTCTAGTGAACCCACTGTAAGAAATACTCCTGTTTTAACCTTTGCATTGTTTAATTCACTTATAAGATTCTCTTCTTTTTCAAGCACAGATTGGTTATTCCACCAAATCGACGGGCTACTTATAAAATAATTTTGAAAAGCATTTAGATTTGTAAATAATATATGTAAAGCAAATAGACCACCTAAAGAATGCCCAAATAGTGTTTGCTTTCCTTTATCAATTTCAAAATTCTTTTCAATTTGCGGCTTTAATTCTTCTTCAATAAAAGTAAAAAAATGATGTGCTCCTCCTGTTTTAGGCCACGGTTTACCGTCTGGCTTTAAAGGTGCATCATTTGAAATTACGCTAGGCGTAAAATCATAGCATCTTTCTTCACCTGAAAATGCCCCTTCAATCGGATAGCCAATACCTACTATAATGGCTGGTGAAACACCTGTTTTTTCTGCTCTAACTGATTGTATTTTAACAGCTTCATGGAATGTTTGAAAAAAGGCATTGCCGTCTAATACGTATATAACAGGATACCCTGACTCGGGTGCTGGCTGCCTCGGCTTTGAAATATAAATTTGATATTCGTTACCTTCTAATTTTGAATACATGTTCCACTGTTCTGTATTAGATGTTTTAATCTGCTGTTTTTCAATAGTAGTATTCACCCTATATCCCCCCTTTTAACTTGTTACATATATTTCTACTTTTTCTTCTTGAGATACAACGCTATCATAACCGAAGCAAACAGGAGCCCCGTTATACGGATCGATCATGACACGCGCATCAATATGAAATACTTCTTTTAATACTTCATTTGTAATAATCTCTTCTGGACTACCAGTTGTAACAATCTCCCCTTCCTTCATTGCAATAATTTCATCTGAAAACCTTGCTGCATGGTTAATATCATGTAGTACCATAACGACCGTACAATTATGTTCTTTATTTAACTTCTCCACAATTTGTAATACATCTAATTGATGAGACATATCAAGATATGTAGTTGGTTCATCTAGTAGTAACACTTCTGTCTCTTGTGCTAAAGCCATTGCTAGCCATACCTTTTGTCGTTGACCACCTGATAAATTTGCAATTTGTCTCGTTCGAAATGCAGAAGTTTTCGTTATATCTAATGCCCAGTCAATCATCTCTTTATCTTTTGAAGTTAACTTATTTACATTATTTCGATGTGGATAACGTCCATAAGAAATTAATTCTTCTACTTTAAGCTCTCCTGGCGCGATTGGAGTTTGCGGGAGTAAAGCTAACTGCTTCGCAATTTCTTTCGTTGGAATTGTATTTAGATCTTGTCCTTGCAAATATACTTTACCACTCTTTTGCTTTAAAATTCTTCCCATTGTTTTTAACAATGTTGATTTGCCGCACCCGTTTGGCCCTATAATTGTCGTTACTTTTCCTTCTTGTATTTCCACATTTAAATCGCGAAACACTGTAAGCTTTTCATAACTCGTTTCTAAATTTTTTGCACTTAAAATACTCACTTTTATTCCTCCTCTTACGCTTTCGCCTTATAAAGTAAATATAAGAAATACGGTACACCGACAATAGAAATAACGATTCCAACTGGTAACTCTACAGGTGTGAAAACTGTTTTTGCAATAAAGTCTGAAGCAATTACAAGAAACATTCCGATTACTCCGCACGTAGGAATGATATGCTTATGCTGAATACCGACAAGTCTTTTCGCTATATGCGGTGCCATTAATCCAATAAAACCAATACTCCCTGAAACAGCAACACATGCGCTCACAAGTCCGATACTACTTAATAGTAAAATTGATTTCTCTCTTTCTAGCGAAACACCTAAACTTGTAATACTCGTTTCTTCCAACTGAAATAAATCTAATAAATAAGCTTTCTTTTGTATGAGAGGAATTAATATGATAAGCCACGGCAACATGGCAATAATGTACTTCCAGTTTGCACTATATATACTTCCGGACACCCATACTGCAGCCATTTCAAAATCAGTTGACTTCATTTTGAGTGATAAATACATAGAAAATGCCCCAAATCCTGATCCAATTGCAATCCCTGTTAATAAAAGTCGCTGCGAATCTAACTTACCGTTTTTCCAAGAAAACAGATAAATGATGATAGCTGCACCTAATCCACCTACTAAACCAAACATTGGCATCATCATAATAGAAACCCAGTCTGTGCTTTTTAATTGTCCTTGGAAGAAAAACATAAAAATGACGATTGCTGTTCCTGCTCCGGCATTAACCCCTAAAATACCTGGGTCTGCCAATCCATTTCTCGTAATCCCTTGAATAACAGCACCTGCAACACCGAGACCTAATCCTACTAATCCAGCAATTATGATGCGCGGGAGACGGAACTCAAAAATAACTAAATCATGGTCTGGTACTGGATCTATTCTAAAGAGTGTTTTAAATACATCTGTAATCGTAATATCAAACGTACCATTCGTTAAACTAATATAAATAGCACATAGTATTAAAAATATAAGTATCCCCATCGTCATTCCGAAACGTTGATTTGAGCTTTTAAGCATGTCTCTCTCCTCCTCTTGTCCGGATTAAATACAGGAAGAAAGGAATTCCAATTAAAGATGTTACGACTCCAATCGGCGTTTCAAATGGATAATTTACAAATCTACTTAAAACGTCACATAACGCTAGAAAAACGCCGCCAATAACGCCTGCACATGGTAAAATCCACTTATAATCTACTCCAATTATAAAGCGAGTAATGTGCGGAATAATTAAACCTACAAAACCTACTTTCCCCACTAAAGCAACTGCTGTTCCTGTTAAAAAGATTACTGATAAAATAGCCATTGCTTTAACTAGTTTTGTACGCTGCCCTAGGTTAATAGAAACTTCTTCTCCTAAAGAAAGAATCGTAATAGATTTTGATATTAACAGTGCTAAAACTATTCCAATTACCCCAAAAGGTATTGTGATTTTAATTATATTAGGATCAACTTGATCTAACTTTGCATTAAACCAAAAACTAACATTTTGAGAAATTTGGAAATATGAAGCCATCGCGGCCGATACACTACTTAAAAATGTTCCAATAACCGTTCCGATAATTGCCAACCTAACTGGCGATAAGCCATTTTGAAGGAGTGAACCAAAACCAAATACGATACCGGCTCCTAATGCAGAACCAATCATTGAACATACAACCATACCAATCGATGACATTCCTGGAAGAAAAATCATACAAAGTGTAATAACAAAAGCTGCCCCATCCGTCACACCCATAATAGAAGGGGATGCAAGATAGTTTCTTGTCATCCCCTGCATAAGTGCTCCTGATATGGCTAGAAATGCTCCAACTAAAAGAGCTGCAACTACCCTTGGTAAACGTGAAGTAATAATGATATTATGATTTACATCACTTGAATCAAAATGAAATAACGCGTTCCACACCGTTTCAGCATCAATACTTTTCGCCCCATACAAAATAGAAAGTATAACTGTAAATAAGATGAGTATGGGTGCTATACATAATATGGTTACTGGTACTGCATTTGTTTTCTGCATATCATTCAACGCACCTTACTTAAAATATTATTTAGATAAATTTTTCACTGCTTCTTTTAAGAATGCTGTTTTACTCCAAGCAGTACCACCTTGTGCCATTGGATCCACAACGTTTACAAATACTTTCTTTTCTTTCGCAGCATTCATACTTTGCCAAATTGGATTACTTTCAATTTCTTCTAGCACTTTCGGGTTTTTATTTTCAGTTGTTTCATATTGTAAGAAAATATAATCCGGGTTAAGTTCAGCAAGTTTTTCAAATGAAATCTTCTCTTGTGCTTTTACAGTTTTTAATTGTTCTGGAGCAGTTAGCCCAAGATCTTTATAAATTACAGGGTTGAAGTATACTCCTTCTGGATATAGGAATAATTCGTTTGCCCTTAGTCTAATAACAAGTACTTTTTTGTCTTTTAACTTATCTCCTAGTTTTGCTTTTGCTTTTTCAGCGTCCGCATTGTAATCTTTAATAATTTTTTCCGCTTTATCTTTTTTGCCAGTTAATTCTCCCATTAACTTTAAGTTATCTTCCCAATTTGTTGAAACATGTGATACCGGGAATGTAGGAGCTACTTTCGTAAATTTTTCAGCTGTTTCTGCTGGGAATTTCGTACTTGATGTAATAACATCTGGCTTTAATTGAAGTAATGTTTCGAAATTTGGTTCCATTTTCTCACCAACAGATTTTGCACCCTCTAAATCTTTCTCAAGATACTTCGGTAATTTACCACCAACAGTAATTGCACCTACTGGCTTAATACCAAGTACCGCCGCATCTTCCATTGACTCTAAACTAGCTGTCGCAATTTTATCTACTTTTGCTGGCACTGTATATTCTTTACCTAAATATGTAATTTTTCGTTTTTCGTCTTTTTTCGTCTCACTAGCCTTTGTCTGTTGTGTTTTTTCTCCTGAAGTTTTATCTGCACTATTACATGCTACTAGCCCTACGCTTAAAACTGTAACCATCCCTAATGTAAATAACTTCTTATTCATCTTTATACATCTCCTCTCGAATTTTCAAAACTATATTCTCAATAAAATTTAACTATATGAAACTTGTCTTACATATATTTCATTAGATTAATAATTCTATCCAGAACTCATTCGCGTTCACTTCCCCTAAGCTATAATTCTTTTATACCTCATCCATTGATAATTATTTTCATTGATAATGATTATCATTACTAAGTATATATTTAATACGCAATTATTTCAAGAAAGATTTGAAAAATTTTAACAAAATGAATAAAAAAGAAGTATCCGCCTAATGTTAGGGGGATACTTCTTTTTTTAGAAATTTATATGTAATTCAACTGGGCCATGGTCTGATTCCATTACTTCACTATTAATTTTCGCCTCTGTTATTTTGTCTTTCATTCTTTCGGAAACAACAAAATAATCTAAACGCCATCCAATATTTTCACCTTTGTAATCTTGCTCTTACATTTGTGAATACATACATACGCACTTTATTCAGGTTATACTAATTTCAGAGGTGATGTTCTTTGTACAATGAAGGAGTTACGTTAACAAATGAGCATTGGCAAGCGATTATTCATAATGATTCTTCCTATGATAGCAAGTTCTTTTATGCTGTGAAATCAACCGGAATCTTTTGCAGGCCATCATGCAAATCAAGAATACCGAATAAAAACAATGTACGAATTTTTCATCATGCAGAGCAAGCGTTAAGTGAAAATTTTCGCCCGTGCAAACGTTGTAAACCAAATGGGCTCACTTTACCTAATGAAGAGTGGGTAGAACAAATTAAAAAGTATATCGAAAAACACTTTGATGAATTATTAACTCTCGACATACTTGCGGAAATGTGCCATGGTAGCTCATTTCATTTACAACGCACTTTCAAAAAAACGACAGGAATAAGTCCTATAGAATATATACAACAGTTCAGAATTGTTAAAGCGGCAGAACAACTATTACAAACAAATCAATCCATTAAAGAAATTAGTAATGCTGTTGGGATAGAAAACCCAGAATATTTCGCAACTTTATTCAAAAAGAAAACAGGATTTACGCCTACTGCATATCGAAAAAAGAATGAAATGAAAGAGGGTTACAATAATGAATTCCTACAAAAATGATTATATATATTGGACGCTACTTACACATGAAAATTGGCAATTTCATATTGCTGCAACTGAAAATGGACTATGTTTCATTGGATCACAAGATGAGACCTTTGAAGAATTAAATATATGGGCTAGAAAAAAGCTTCCCCAACATATATTGATCCATAGTCCAGATTACTTACAAGTATATACAAAAGAAATTATCGAGTATTTAGAAAACAAGCGAGAAACTTTTGCATTTCCTATCGATGCTTACGGAACTGAATTTCAATTATCTGTTTGGAATACAGTACGTGAAATTCCTTATGGGAAAACATATTCTTACACAGAAATTGCCGAAAGAATTCAAAAATCTAAAGCGGTGCGTGCCGTTGCTACTGCTATTGCAGCTAACCCACTTCTTATTACGATTCCTTGCCATCGTGTTATTGGAAAGAATGGGAAACTAACTGGCTTTAGAGGGGGATTAGAAATGAAGAAAGAATTGCTTACATTAGAAAAGTCGCAGGTAGAATTCTTATGACAGCAGAATATAGTAACGCATTAACTTTAGCAGTGCCAACAGAATTTAGTTTCCAAGAAAATTTACGCTATCTATCACGTTCTAACAATGAATGTATGTTTCACATTGAAGACAACAAAATTTATAAAGTTATCTCTGTTCACGATGTAAATCCTTTAGTTGCAATTAGTATGAATACAGATGGGCATATTCAAATACGTTTTTTAGAAGAATTATATACATCTGAAGAATCGATACACGAAGCTGTAGCTAACTATGTGAAGGATTGGTTTGATTTAACTACTGATTTAGCTCCCTTTTATACATTGGCTAAACATGATGTACTCCTTCAAAGACCAATTGAACAATATTATGGACTTCGTACTTTAGGTATTCCAGACTTATTTGAAGCACTTTCCTGGGGAATTATCGGTCAGCAAATTAACCTCACATATGCTTATACGCTAAAAAGAAGATTAGTCGAACACTTTGGAAATTATGTAGAATGGAACGATAGAAAACATTGGATATTCCCTTCTCCTGAAACGATTGCCAATTTACATGTAGAGGATCTCAAAAACTTAAAAATGACGACTAGAAAATGTGAATATTTAATCGGTATTGCAAAGCTTATTACAGAAGGAAAACTATCAAAAGAATCTTTACTGCAAATACAAGATGTGAAACAAGCTGAAAAACAATTAACCGCTATACATGGTATAGGACCGTGGACTGCCAACTATGTTTTAATGCGCTGTTTACGCTTTCCTTCTGCCTTTCCAATTGACGATGTTGGCTTGCACAATGCAATTAAATATATAACAGGTTCCGAAAGTAAACCGACTAAACAGGAAATAAAAGATTTTGCGGCAAATTGGATGAACTGGGAGTCTTACGCAACTTTTTATTTGTGGCGAGTATTATACTAAAAAACCAAGTAGCACATCTGCACTACTTGGTTCTTTTTTAAGCTTGTTCTTCAAATCGTCTTGCAATCTCTACAATAACTTGAACAGCTTTTTCCATAACATCTACCGAAACATACTCGAATTTACCGTGATAGTTTTCACCACCTGTGAAAATATTCGGCGTTGGTAATCCCATATATGATAGCTGTGATCCATCTGTCCCGCCGCGAATCGGATGAATGTTTGGTTCAATATTTAAACTTTTCATTGCCTCATATGCAATATCAACAATTTCTCTCACTGGTTCAATCTTTTCAAGCATGTTATAGTATTGATCATTCATTTCTAAAACGACTGCATCTTGTCCATACTTCTCTTGCATTTGCTTCACAATATTTTCAACGTTATGTTTACGCGCTTCAAAATTTTCACGATCAAAATCTCGAATAATATAATACGCTTTACTTTGCTCAACATCACCATTTAAAGAAAGTAAATGATAGAATCCTTCATAGCCCTCAGTATATTCCGGCGCCTCTTCTACTGGTAAATACCCATTAAACTCCATAGCAAGTTTAGTTGCGTTACGCATTTTATTTTTCGCTGTTCCAGGATGTGTATTCGTTCCGTTAAACGTTAACTTAGCACCTGCAGCATTAAAGCTTTCATATTCTAAACCACCTAATGGACCTCCATCCATCGTATAAGCGAATGATGCACCAAACGCTTCTACATCAAAATGTGCTGGGCCACGGCCAATTTCTTCATCCGGCGTAAATGCAACTCTTATTTTTCCATGCTTAATTTGTGGATTATGTACTAAATAGTTCATTGCAACCATAATTTCTGTCAAACCAGCTTTATCATCTGCTCCAAGAAGTGTCGTACCATCCGTTGTAATAATCGTATGACCTTTATAAGATGGTAACTCTGGGAATTGCTCTGGTGTTAACACAACATTTAGCTCTTCATTTAACGTAATTGCGTTCCCGTCAAAGTTTTCATGAATTTGCGGTTTTACATTTTTCCCTGTAAAATCTGTCGCCGTATCTAAATGTGCTAAAAAGCCAATTACAGGAACATCCTTATCCGTATTAGCAGGAAGTGTTGCCATTACATAACCGTTATCATCCATCGTCACTTCTGTTAACCCAATTTCTTTTAGCTCTTCCACTAATAACTTACCAAATTCAATTTGTCCAGGTGTTGTTGGCACTGTATGACTTTCTTCATTTGATTGCGTATCAATTTTTACATATCTCGTAAATCTTTCAATAAGTTCTTGTTTCAAACTCGTTCACTCCCTTTTATATTTCTTTCTCTATTATAATCCTTGAGACGAAATATTTTAACTTTTTTGACTGTGAATACATATATTTCATTTGCATTTTAGCTATTTTAAATACCAGCGGAAAAGTCGTAATATTTGTACATTAAAACTCTCACATGTAATATACATAATTATACAATATGGGAGGTTTTAAAAATGAGGCTAACTCTCTTTCGCTATTTTCTTTTTTTCTTAGGATTAATTTTTTTCGGCCTTGGAAATGCTCTTGCAGTAAAAGTTAAATTTCTCGGTTTACATCCTTGGGAAGTTTTAAACATGGCTCTCTACCAAAGGTTTGGATGGACCATTGGTACGTGGAGTGTCGTATGTGGATTATGTCTCGTTCTCATTTCTTTACTAGTAGATCGAAAATACATAAATGTAGGAACATTTTTAAATGCACTACTTATCGGTCCGATTATGGACTTTTTCTTACAATCAAATATTCTTCCAAACGCTAGTGATTATTTATGGTTAAACTTACTCATTTTATTTTCTGGCATTGCCATTACAGGTATCGGGGGAGGTATGTATGTTGCGGCTGGAATCGGCGCTGGACCTCGTGATGGATTCATGCTTACTATTTCCGACAAAACCGGTCTATCTATTAGCCGTGCTAGAATCATAGTAGAATGCGTTGTACTAGTTATTGGATTTATGCTCGGTGGCCCTGTTTTTGTCGTAACTTTTCTATACACTTTTATTCAAAGTCCAATCTTCCAGCAATCATTTAAAATGTTTCAAACACTCCTACATACTTTACAAAACAAAAACAAAGAGCAAATTAATAAAAATTTATAAAACACAACTTAATACAAATAAATTCACCCTATTTACGGCTCTCACCGCAAATAGGGCGTTTCTTTTTCATCTCACAATTTAAGAATATATGCTACTCATTCACAATAAAAGTATATACATCATTATAAATACAACCATTCACCCTAATAACGTACTTCCCAGGTTTACTAAAACGAATTGTGTATTTGTTTAGCTGAATTGCTTCTTTATCTCCAGAAAGAACATCAATGCTTCTGCCACTTAATACATATAATTCATTTAGATTCATCGATACATCAATTGCATTGAAATTCTCCTCTTTCATTTGCTGTACTTCCGCAGCGCTTACACTTGGTTCTAAAAACAGTAATCCACTTAATCCAATCGTCCCCGCTAAAGCAACTCCCGCAAACTTTTTAATTTGTTTCATTACAATGACCTCCTTATAGATTTTGCGTAAAGGTGATGTCCCCCTTACACCACAAAGCTATATGTAATGAAATAAAAAGTAAACGAGGACAGTAAGACAAAATTCTACATCTTTTTCTCCTATTGAATATAAATCCAACGTTTGGAGTTTTGTCACATTTAAAATTGTTTACTTAAACCAACTTTCAATTATATTATTCAGAAACTGAATAATTACTTATTGATTTAACATTCTAAAAATAGTTGATAAAAATACTTTCTATTCAAATAAGAAGATTTTGCTATAAAAGTAACTTTTACAATAAAGCCCATACAACCAATTTTATTCTGCTTTCCATAATCTCTCTACATTCATTAATTGTTCTTCTTTCAACTCCATCTTATATATATCTGGTTTTGACGTATTCATTAAAAATTCGAAACTATATTGCTTATCAAAATAATTCATCATGAGTGTCATGACAAGCCCATGTGTACCAATTACAATTTTTTGTCCTTGAAAATCCATTAAGATTTCTTTTAATACTTTCACTACCCTTCTTTGGCAATCCGCATATGACTCTCCTTCCGTTCGTGCAAAGTCCGGATTAGAGAACATCTTCTTTACAAGTGGATACACTTCTTTATCTGATATAATCCGGTCTTCACTTGCAAACCTACATTCTTTGAGATTTTCATATATTAATATTTCTTTTTCATAGAAATCGGCTGTTTTTTCTATCGTTAATACCGCTCTCTTATACGGACTTGAAATGAAAGTATCGATTCCCTCTGTTTTTAATATTTCTGTTACTCTATGAGCGTCTAAGCTTCCCTTTTCAGTTAATCCACGTGTTCTTTCACCCCCTTCTAATTTTGGTGATTCACCATGCCTAACCATATAGATATATGTATTCATACTTCCCCCTCGAAAATATTAATTCATTCATCTTTTATAAACTTTGCTGATTTGTCCGTTTAATCCATTCTCCTACTAAACTCTCGAACAATTCAGGTTGTTCAATTTGTAAATTATGCCCTGCCATATCTAACACCGCTAATGTCGCTCTTGGATAATCATCAATAATTTCTATAATATCTTGATAACCTACGGATATATCTTGCCTTCCAGCTAGTAAAAGAACAGGTTTCTCATATTTCATATGATGAAAATTCATAGTAAGAGAGTAATTTTTTTGCAACCTTTCAATAAACTCATAATTAGCAATATCTAGTCCCGGCTTAATCTCCTCTTTAAATCTCGTATATGTATATTCATTCGCGACCACTGCTAACTCGCAAAATTCTTCTCTATCAGTTGAAGTAAGCTTATTTAAAAACTCCTTATCTTGTACAATTACCTGTTTATTCGGGCGGATCCTTTTTTCTTGCTCCGCTACAACAACAGGACATACTAATAGTAATCCATTAACTCTTTCAAACAGCTTTGTGAGTATACCTCGAGCTAAATATCCGCCATAGGACTCCCCTACTAATAAAAAGTTTTTGGCTGGAATAATTTTTTCAATACATGCAATTAACAGTTCTAACATATGATCTGAACTATTTATCCAATCTGGAGCATTCGATTTCCCCATGCCAGGTAAATCAATATATATTCTTTGGTAACCTTTATATTTTTCGAATACTGATTCCATGCACCTCTGCATTAACCTATGATCAGGTGCACAGCCATGTATAATAATGACTGGTTTTCCTTCGCCAATAATTTCATAATATATTTCTGCATCCTTAATCCGGCATATCATAAAAAAGTCCCCCTAGTGTTCTATTCATGTTTACAGGCATCCCTCTCACCCCCATAGGAATACACGTTCTTATTTTATAACTTTTCAGAACATAATTTCAAATTTTATTTTTCAGATTTAAAATAAAAAAGCCTTCCATGAGTGTATCCCCTCAAAAGAAAGCTCTCTTACATATATTTCCTCCCACTTGAACTTCAAGCATAATTACACATTATTCTTCTAATTTCATCAACACAATTCTCCAGCCATCTGGATCCTCTATCGTTATCCCCTTATCTTTCCAATATGGGTTCTCTGGTTCGACTTCATCATATCCCAATGCGTGCAACCTTTTACTCACCTTTTTCATTTCACTATCTTCATGCATATAAAATACGAGTAAATTATCTTTTGTCGGAGCTGGACATGGGCTCCCATCTATATGTCTTGTAAATTCTAAATGATACTCTTCATCTGGGAGTCCAAACATGACCCCATCATAGCCTTCATGATCATAGAATTCACCTATACGTTTTAAGCCCAATCCTTTTTCATAGAATTCTATCACCTTTTCAAACTGATCAGTTGGACGTGCTATTCGAAACTTTACCCAGTTCTTCATGCTCTTCCTCCTATACTAGAGATTTCATACATACTTACGTATTATTGTATATACGCAACATCTTTTTGAAATCCCTCATTCGTATGAGAATAGATGCATACAAAAGTTTAGTTTATACTTTATAACATTCAATTTTATATAAAATTGAATGTTATACCCTTATGCAATTATACATATTCACTTGCGAACCACTAAAAAACCTTTAAAATTCAAAGGATGACTAAATATACAATTTCCATTTAAAATCTTGATGTAATACATACTATCAAACGCCATGTTTTTTTAATTTTAAGAAGTATTAAACTCTTCATCACTTTCCTTATACGCATGATTTTTATAAGGAAATCTGATACAATTCTTAAATAATATTATTATGTATAGATATTACGAATATAGTGCATAATTAAAGAAGGTGATTTTATTGAAATTAAATAAAAATTTACAACTATGTATATTAATTGCGACATTAATATGCTATTCAATCTATTTTATGTTTTTCTATCTGTTCCCTACTCATTTTTCAAATTCAGATGTACGCTTCGCTTCACTTATTGTTGAATCTATTACATTTGTATCACTCATTTACTCTATATATTCTAAAAAAGTCAGTTCAAATCCGTTTTGGATATGTATCACAATAGCAATTGGTAGTTTTTTATTAGGAAAAATAGTATATACATATCAAGATAGCTTCTTCGAAATTCCAATACATCATTTTACAATTTCTGATGTATTTTACATGTTTTTTCTACTCTTTTGTCTTATCGCTTTCTGCTATAAAATCTTAAAAGAATGCGATAAATGGGAAAAAGCGTTCTTTATTTGTGATATATGCATAGTACTTACTTCCATATTCACATTGGAGTGGTATTTATTTAATCAACCAAATTTAAATATATTCTCTCTTTCACTAGGAGATGTTTTCCTTTCATTTCTATATCCAATTGCTGATTTATTATTTCTTCTACTAGGTGTTAGTCTCTTTTTCCGTCCAACAATTTTTAATTCCAAACGGAAAATTTATATCTTTATTTTTGTATTAATAAGTTCTGCAACTTTTAACTATATTTATTTTTACCTAAATAATCATTTATCAACTGAAACGATAACATTATTACGTCTTTTATATAGAATACCTATATTACTTATTGCAATAGCTGGATCTATTTCAGAAGATCATAATAGCCATAAAAATTATTTCATTGTTAACCCTATAATAGGAAAGAAGGCTTTAGTTGTATTTCCTTATCTTGCCGTTGCAATACTAATCGGGTTTACGTTAAAAGAACAAACAGCATCTTCCACTCTCATTACGGGAAATTGTATTACTTTTATTTTCGTACTCATTCGTCATTCTATTGTACGTATGCAAAACAATTCCCTAACCAAACGTTTACAAGTATTTAATGCCCAATTAGAAGAAAAAGTTACATTACGGACTTCAGATTTAGTTCATAAATCAGAGGCTCTATCTCAAAAGCAACAAAAATTCAAATCATTATATGAATATCACCCTGATCCTATTTTTACAATTGATTTAAATGGTGTATTCTTAAATGTAAATAAAGCTGGAAGTATACTACTTGGAGCACCAACGAACGAGTTACTTGGTGAAACATGTTTTTCAATTATTTTAGATGAAGATAAACATAAACTAGCATGTGCATTAGAAAAAGTGAAACAACAAGAATCGGCATCCTTACAACTTAGTTCTCAATATAAAGATGGCTTTACTTATTTTTTATACGTTACTATCGTCCCTATCATGGTAGATGGACAAATTTTAGGAAGCTATATTATGGTGAAAGATATTACTGCACTAAAAAAACAACAAGAAGAAATAAAATATTTAGCATTCCATGATACTGTAACGAAAATTGGGAACCGTGCCTTTTTCCATAAGAAATTAAAAAGAATTATAAAAAATGCTAAAACGACAGAAAGCGAGTTTGCATTATTATATTTGGACTTAGATCGCTTTAAAGCAATTAACGATACACTTGGACATTCGGCAGGGGATTACATATTAGAAGAAGTAGCGAAGCGATTCCAATCCTGTCTTCCATCACATACTCATCTGTCAAGAATCGGTGGTGATGAGTTTACAGTCTTAATTGAAAACTATACTGATGAAGATTCTTTATTCGAGTTATGCAACCAGTTATTTGAATGCATGGAAAAATCGTTTGTCATACATGAACATACATTAAGTTTATCACTAAGTATTGGCATCGCTATTTATCCATATTCCGGAATCGATACCGCTACACTTCTGAAAAACGCTAATGTTGCAATGTATGATGCGAAAGCAAAAGAACTTAATTCTGTCTCTATTTATGATGACGTAATTGCAAACAAAATTGAAAGACGATTACGATTAGAAAAAGATTTACCAAATGCAATTCAAAATGAAGAATTGTTCCTTTTATATCAACCTCAAGTTGATAGCGAATCTAACGACATTATCGGTGCTGAAGCTTTAATCAGGTGGAATCATCCTGAATTAGGTATTATTTCTCCATACGAGTTTATTCCGATTGCAGAAGAAACACTACAAATCATTCCAATAGGAAAATGGACATTACAACAAGCATGTCAACAAATGAAACGTTGGCATACACTCGGATATTCTCATTTAAAAATAGGCGTAAATTTATCTGCTAAAGAATTTGAACAAGAAGATTTTGTAAAGTCTATTTCTGCTACATTAACAAATACAGGTTTACCAGCAAGTTCTCTTGATCTTGAATTAACAGAACGAATTGCAATGATGGATGAGCGAGAAACGTTAATAAAACTGCGTACACTAAAGAGTTTAGGCGTTCACATTTCAATTGACGACTTTGGTACAGGTTATTCTTCGCTAGCTTATTTACCTTTATATCCAATCGATACGTTAAAAATCCCGAGAGAATTTATTACAATGTCTGAAACATGTGACGATGGAATGGAAATTATTAAAACGATCATCACATTAGCAAATACATTAGGAATGTCAGTTATCGCTGAAGGTGTAGAAACGAAAGAACACGTGCGTTTCCTTCAAAAAAATAATTGTCAATTTATTCAAGGCTACTACTACAGCAAGCCTATTCATGCTGATTCATTTTCTACTCTTCTCAAAAAAGGTGTTCATTCTCTGTAGCGTAAATACATACAAGAAAAGGAAAGAAGAGACGGACTCTTTTTTCCTTTTTTGTACTTTGCAATTTTTCATTTCCTTCACATATCATTTATGTAAGTAGTTACTAATATATTTATGATAACAGACTTGAATAGGAGGGATTTACATGCAACACGACAATCCAAATCATAAACTTTCCAAAAACATTCCTCTATCCCTCTTCTCAATAAAAAACGAGCTAAAACAAAAATGCATCAACGTAAATAACTTCCTTTCTCCCCTTTCGAACGAAGAAAAAGTATTCATACATACAATTAAAGAAAGAACAAAATTATTGAATCAAAATAATGTTACAAGAACTCGTGCTTACTATCAATTTTACAAAAGATATCCTGAAATACATTGGGCATTACTTGGACATATGGTATCGCGGAACGGCGGTTGGAATATGACCGATTTAAAGGGGGATTTATATACGAAATTGTTATCTAATAACGATCAATTTACTTTCTTTTCTTTTTTAGAACGGGGTAATTGGCTTATCTTTCAAGATGTGTATCCACAATTTTTATTATATGAACAGAGTGTTAAAAAAAATAAAAATCTTTTTCATCTCCTCCCTCACCTCAATGTGTCAACATTTATGGAAACGATGTGGAACTTTTTTTGGAAAACTGGAAACAAACAAATATTAACGATTGCGACTATTATTAATGAACAAAACTACTTAGAAAAAAGAGTGATTCAAAATAAATACTTCAAAAAAAATGTACTAAATAGTATTGGATTTAAACTTTTTGATTTCTTTCAATTTAATCATATTCTCTTCCCTTTCTCTGAAGAAAATACTGTACAAAAAACAATATTAATTGGTGATACAATGAAACATTTCACTTCCTTACACGAACGAATTTTGCTCGGAAAACGATTATATACATTATTGTTTCATGATGAACACGTTTTAGCTCGTATACTACAATGGGCTGACACTCATCCACATACTGGATCACGAAAAGATTATTGGCCACATTTATTTTCAAGTGTGAATGAATCCTTTTCAAGAGAGTTTTATAAACGAAGAATAAAGAAATGCCAATTAAAAAGTGATGCCCACCGTATATATAGCCCTGCACTTATGTATGTATGGAAAAATATGAAACATGAAGAAACAGAACATGAAGATTGGTTTAACGACTGGCAAGTCATACATTATTTAACCGATAAGGAGGAAAGGATACATGGACAAATTACAGAAGACTACTGTAAAACACTCGAAAAAATTGAGTTGGCAATTCTTGCAAAGAAAAACGTCCTCCTTCGAGAAGAAGAATAACCTTTTCGCATTAGTTATTACAATCTTATTCTCTTCTATTATCGGAACTTGCTTAGATGCTTTCTTTGTTGCGAAACAAATGTATTCCTTTCCGGTTAGACCATTCTCATCCATATTTTCAGTTAACATTGGTTTTACTTTGTTTGTACTACCGATTTTAACGACGATTTTCATACAAATTTCCAAAACATTATCTACAATTTCTAGAAGTCTATTTATTATTTCACTAGGTATTTGTGCTAGCATTTTTGAACAGATTGCTGAAAGATTTGGTTTCTTTATTCATAGTTTGGATTGGAATCATACATATTCTTTATTTGGCTATATGATTTTCTTTTCTTTTATTTGGAAAGTATATTATTTCATAATTAATAAAAAAGAGTACTAAAAGGCTAGCAAACCTTTTCGTACTCTTTTTTATTATGTTTCATATATTTATTACGCATATAATTCGGATAACTCAATTATTTTATTAACAATACTTTGTTCATCTATTTTTAAACATGTGGATGCATAACCCAATAATACTTCATGACTCCCAACACAAATGCTTTCCTTAGCGTGTAGAAACATTGATAAATCGTTCGAATCATTACCAAACACTACGAATTCTCTCTCTTTTATACCCAATCGTTGTAACCCTACCCATTTATCAATATTCTCAGGGCTTATATCCACGATCCCTTCATTATCATGTTCATAAATACGTATAGGAAGTTCTGTTAACATATTCATAATATATTCTTTTTGAACATGGTCAGGAAATAATACCACCTTCACTACTTCCTTAATTTCATCAATATGTACATTATTAGCCAATTGATTAGGATCTATGTTTTTGTAGATAGGATGATTCTCGCTTCCTGTATAAGAATAATTCCAATGACTATCTATCAAATATGAAAGGCTATGTTTCTTTATTATTGAATGTATAGCACTTACCGTTCCTGGATCAAAAGTTATAACTTCAATAGTGTCCTTTCCCTTTGCAATAAATGCCCCATTCCCACCAATCATTGAATAATGATGCATATGATTTGGTAGCACCGGTAATAAGTCCCTAATCGGTCTAGCTGATGCAAATATAACCTCATGCCCTTTACTTTGACATACGTCTAGCGCGTGAATTATCCCTTTCGTTACTGCGTTCCCTTTAAAACAAATAGTACCATCAATATCAAAAATAAATTTCATATACATCACTCCTTTCTTTTTAATGTATATGAATTATTTTATAATAGAAAGGACAGATGTCCCAAAAGGAGAAACATTATGCAAAATATTGTAGATAATACCTTATTATTAAGCTACTTAAATAACGAGTACATAAAAAAGCTATTCCAACAATTCAATCATCCATTTAAGATCCTTAGATATGAAGCGAAAGAAACTGTACTACACGAAGGCGAAATGATTGATGGCCTATATATTCAAATGTCAGGTCGTACAAAAATAACTTCAAGTGTAATTACAGGTAAAGCATTATTACTAAGATTTTGTTCTGCCGTTTCTATCATGGGAGATATTGAATTAATTCAGTCCGTAAACATACAATCTCATGTAACCTCCGAACAACAGACGGATTTTCTTTTTATTGATAAAAATTATGTAACAAGTTACTTATTACAAGATGTAATCTTCCTTCAAGAACTCATTCATCACGTCACTTATAAACTACAAACCTGCACAACAGCTTCACGTATCAATTTACTAGCTTCTGTGGAAACACGCTTTGCTAGTTATTTATGTACAGCCCGAAATCCATCTAATTTATTTGGGCGCGAAATTCATACTAAAGATCATCATGAAATAGCCTCATTAATCGGGACAACTACCCGTCATCTTAATCGAGTCATTGAAAAACTAATAGCTAACAATATCATGCATAAAAATAATAAACAAATTGTTGTTGACGATTGGAAAGCTATTGATACCCTTTCAAATGGACTACGATATGAATAAAAATTTAATAATTATATAACCCACTTTAATAAAGAGACCGTTTTTATAACGATCTCTTTTTAAGCATAATCTTCAGTTATTGCTAATGATGTAGGATTTTGAAGGCGTTTTGAACGCAAACGATAGGCAACGATTTTCTTTTTATATTGCTTTATTACATCAACATGTTCCTCATGACTATACAGAGAAAATCGAACCTCTTTATTCCCTTTCTTCGTGTTAATAACGATTGGTGTTCCTTCCCCGTGCGGCGGAAAATAATGTTTATCTAAAAATAGAGCTTCGTTAAATTCATGAATAACTTGTAGTTTCGTTTCCCCCTCTATATTTTTTCCGTCTATCAATATAGTGGTATTCTCTTCCTCAAGTTTTTGATGCAATTCAAATCTACTAATAATTGATTCTACAACAGAAGTCGGCATACTAGAAACTAGTACTTTAATCGCACCAAAAATAAATAATGTAACTATAAACCATGTTGTCATTTTCATCATCTCCATTACATTTTAAAATATAAATTTCGTTCCATACGGTATAATTATACTAATAAGTATTCCGGTTACAATCATCGTCACCGAACCGATCGTCGCTTCTTTCTCGCCTTCCTTCACAAGACGACTTACCCCGATAATATGTGATGAGCAGCCCATTCCCACTCCTTTTCCAATTGTACTCGTTATACGGAAAAACTTAAGTACTGTTGGTCCAATAATAGCACCTGTGATTCCTGCAACAACTACAAAACTAGAAGTCATAGACCAACTAAGCTAAATATATATATCACGCATACTTGAAGTAAAAGTGTCACGTACTTCATTTCTTCTCCTCTTTTCACTATCTCACATCCATGTTATGAAATCTCATTTAACGTATCAGCAAACCGTGCAATTCCAAGTTGAATTTGTTCTATATTCACTCTCCCAAAAGTAAAACGAATATATTCACTTTTAGTACCTAAAACACTTCCCGGAACAAACGCTACACCATTTCGTATAGATTCGCCTAATAAATGATATTCATCAAACGTTCCTTGCACTTTGCACCATAAATGTATTCCACCCTCTGGAACAAAAAATTCAACCTGATCCCCTAATATTTCTTTAAGCTTTCTAATTAACGCATCTCTTCTTTCTTTCAATTGTCCACGAAGCATTGTAATATGTGCATGAAAATCTTCTGATTCTAAAAATTGATTTGCCACCCACTGTGTAAATACACTATGGCCAAAATCAACTTGCTGCTTCGCATCCGCTAAACGCTCTATTACACGCGTAGGGCCAATTACCCAGCCAATACGTAATCCTGATGCAACAATTTTTGATAGTGAACTTATATAAAGAACATTCCCGTTTTGATCCATTGATTTTAATGTTGGATTCACTTCACCATTAAATGAAGTTAAACTATACGGATCATCTTCTACAATCGGTATGCCAAATTCAGAAGACAGTTCTAAAATCTTTTTACGTCTTGCCAATGAAAGCACGGTTCCAGTTGGATTTTGATAATCCGGATTTAAAAATACCATACGAATACGATGCTTTTTATGCAAATCAATTAAGTCATCTGGATTCATTCCATGCTGATCAACAGGTAAATGGAATATTTTTAAGCCAGCTGATTTAAATATCGGCAGTGAAAAACAATACGAAGGGTCCTCAATTGCAATCGCATCACCAGGTTTTAATAAGCATTGAACGATAAGATTAAGTGCCTGTTGTGCTCCAGATGTAATAAGGATAGAATTCGAATCTGCTTCAATTTGTTTATATTGCTGAACATGTGCTGCAATTGTTTTTCTCAACATTTCATTTCCAAGTGGATGGTCATAACCGAGGTTTTCCATAAATGTTTTCTCCGACAAAATCGTTCGGAATCTATCACTCGGAATTAATTCTGGTGACAATTCACCACTCGCTAAATTAATTAAGTCGTTTTTTTGTGTTTCCGTTCGAATTTGTTGAACGAGTGGTACATTAGGTAAGAATGAACCATCCTCGACGTACCTACCCCAGTTTGGTATTCGTTTATGCGAAACACCCCATATATCTGTATTCACCCGCGTTCCGCTTCCTTTTTGCCGTTCTACTACTCCAAGTGATTTTAATTCTTCATATGCAGCTACTATCGTACTCCTATTCACTTGTAATTCTTTTGCTAACATACGCTCAGAAGGTAACTTACTGTCAGAAGGAAACTCACCTGAAGAAATACCCCTTTCAATATAACCCGCTATTTGTTTATATACAGGCGTCTTATCTGCACGATTTGGTTTCCATTCCATATAGTTGCCTCCTTTCAAAACGAACTATCCTCAATTTATTACTAACAGTATTCACCGTAAAAATAGTATTAATTAGTCACATTTTCTCATCCAAAAATGGATATATTAAAATAGCTCCGTCTCTAATTACTCGATAGCTTCTGAAATTCCAGCTTCATGCTCTCGTTGCAGTTCGGTTACAAACTATCAAATTATTACCGCATACCATGTTACCCCTAGCAGTAGAACAAAAAGAAGGACAATATAGATGGCAGATAAATTTTTCACATTTCTCTTTGTGGACTTGCCGTAATTCTCCTCTACATTTCGTGCAACTAGCACGGTCCCAAACAGTGATACAATTACAATAATAACGACTAGTGAAATCGCAAAGCTCATTGTATTTTCACCTCTCTAAGGCCAGTCTATTTTTATTAAGAACTTCCTCTTTAAAACGTTGATAACATACTACCTTTCTTCTCTTATCATAATAGATGTTTGCAAAAAACGGACCAACCACTTTTATATTTTTTTGCTCATCCACTTTAAAAATAAAAAGCAACTGAACACTTATGATCAGTTGCTTTTTCCCAGGATTATTTATGCCAATTTTCATTTGAAATTAATTCGATTTAAAAGTTTAGTCTTTTCATAATGAAACATCGATTGAGATAACTCGAAAATTGTTCCATTTACAAGATACACTGTATTTTCAATAAGAAGCGACGTATTTTATCGCTTCTTATCCTCATCATCTTTATTCTTTTATAAGTGACTTATTCGCTCTTATAACTTCTTGATACAGCAGTGGTGACCACTTTTCATTTATATAGTCTTGAATAATCCAGCCTACTCTTGTAGGGTTCTTTTGTTTTATATAGTTTGCAATTTCAGGATTTATATAAGAGGCATAGTAATATGGACTATTCCATGCTGTACCACCAGAAGACAAGCTTGTAAAATTAATATATAGATGATTTAAATCCTCACTATCGTTCATCGTTTCATTTATCGTATCTTTAATAGATTTTACTTTCTCATCATAACTCACTTTATATTTATCTTGTACTGTTACATGTACATTTTGATTTACAGTTGTGGTAAACGTCTCATTATCTGGCCAATAGAAATTATTATATCCTCCAGATTCATTACTACCACCATATCTTTTTAGTAGTACAATTTTCCCACGAGCATCTCCCAATTTTATATTTCCTTCTGTTTTTAAAAAGATAGGATCCACAAAATAACTTTTTTCAAACGTATTACTAAAGGAACTTTCTGCTCCTTTCATATCCTCATACTCTTTTTTTAAAGACATAATAATCGTTTCGCTTGGGTTATCTTTTAAAAATTGTTTCGCTTCGTTTATGAATTCATGCAGTGTTACATAAAGATACAATGGCCCATGATGAAGGACTATCGTATTATCATCTGTTAAACGTCCTCTTATATCAAAAATACGAGCTCCATGATCCATTTGGTAACGAAAATCATATTCTTGCGTCATTCCCCATACTTGCTTTATTGGATTTTGTAATTTGAACGTCCCGCTATCATGTGTTCCTGGAATTGAAATTCGTGCTAATGGGATATTATCAGGTATAGGTTGCATCCACTTTGACCAATTTTCAAACTCATTAACAGAGCTTGTTGCAACTACTTGCTTATCATGTAAAGCAAATACAAATGTGATAAATATCGTACTACATATGAATAATTTCAAAATAAATTTCTTACTGCTCATTATTATTCCTCCTTTTTCTGTTTTATATCAAACTTATTGAATATAATATAATCTGGTGAGTAAAAAATAAATAACATTTCATAAATATGAAATATTACATAGAAGTAAAGTTAAAAAATCATTCACATATCCTAAATTAGAAAAATTTAAAGGAACTTCACCTGAAGTTCCTTTCGTTTACTTTATATTCAATACATATGAACCATCTTTATTCTCATACTTATAGACGTATAAATAATATTTACCTGGCTTTGCATTATAAGTACCTTTAACTACATTTCCTTCGTTTTCACCATATGCTACATAGTTATTTAAATCTGATTCATGATGAAGCACCCATGTCATCCCAATGTTTTGTTCATTTAATAGAGAAATAGTAATATTTTCTGACGAGTCAATTTGGAAAGTAAATACATCTACTCTATCACTATTATGTAGTGTCCCTTTCATCGGTGTATGAAAGTTAACTTTATTTGCCTGTATACGTTCATTATTTGGTTCATTTTCTGTTACTGGTAACTCATTTCCACCGTTTGGTTTTCTTTGTCCATACCCTAAGTTTACTAGTATAGACTTCAAATCTGGTAAAACACCAATTCTATCTGAATATGGATCTTTAGATTTTGTTCCTGTATTCTGGTTGCTTAATATTGCTCTTAGTTCACTCGGTCTATATGGTTGTCCTAAGTTTTCTTTAGCAATGCTTTGTACTAAAGTCGCTGCTCCGGCAATAATAGGTGACGCACTCGACGTGCCACTAAAGCTAGATGTATAAAGATTTACAGCACTTCGACTTTGCTCAGCTGTAGTTGTATCTACGTTTTCTCCCCAACCATACACATCAATACGGCTTCCATAATTCGAAAACCACATACGTTCATGAGGGAAAGATGAAGAGCCCGCTCCTACCATAATTGCACCTGAATCTTTAAAATCTTTACTATTACGATTTAAAATTTGTTTACCATTTCTATCTTTAAATTGATCTAAATCATTCCAACCATTCGCTCCAGCTTCTATAATGACAACACCTTTATCTGTACCAGCACGAATTGCATCAAAGATATCTGGTTGTACCTCAACAGGTAAATATTTATCACCATACCCATCAAAGGAAGCTTGTGCCTCTAATAATAAAACATCCCCAGCTTCTAACTGATTTATAGCACTTAATATTGCATCAGCTGTATTATACTGTCCGTTATCTCTTATTTGAGAAATCACCTTTGCTTTCGCTTTTGGCGCAATCCCAATATTCCCAACTTCATTGTCCTCAGAGGATACAATTCCTAGTACAGACGTCCCATGACCGACATGTTGATCTATATTTCTTCCAGACATTAATTCAATATTTTGATGTACTAAATCCTCATGATTTAATAACCATCCATATTCCATATCAACAAAGGTTACATCACTTCCATTACCGCCTCGGACTCCCCAGGCGAAAGGCGCATTAATACCAGATGGTGCTGCTTCAAGATAACCTTGTTTTTCATATCTAGGATTGTTATTAGGATTAAACGATACACTTAATGGCTGTACTTCCGGTGGTGTTATTTTTTCTTGTTTCTTTATATACACATCTTCTATTAAAGAAGATGTCTTTAACTTATCTACTAGTTCTTCCTCTTGCCCACCATGTTGAGTTTGAAGAATATAGTAGTTTAATAAACTTGTAGATACATTATTAGGTGCTTTCACTTCAAGGTTTTGTATTTGTTCCGGGCTTACAGATGTGAATAAACGAGTAAATGTTACATCTGGGTATTCTGCCAAAAGATCTTCTATTACTTTATCGTTCGTTTGAGATTGTATTTGTTTTTCAATACCATCTTCATATGGAAATTTCAAATCCGCTTTAAATTTTACAATGATTTGCTTATCTGTTTCTTGTTCTATTCCTAATTTACTCTGCTGTTCTATAGAATCAGCATGTACACTATTGACAGTGCCTCCTATTCCTAAAAGTGTTGTAATAATTACAGTTGACGTACACATTTTTTGAAATATTTTCATTACATCAATCCTCCTATTAACAATAATTAATCACTATATTAATCTATAATGATTTTATTTATATAACATATTCCCTTTCTACTAAATAGATTATAGTAATCAGCAATATGAACTTCAATGTATTTTCATATGCAATATTTCATATTCGGACTCTACACTAAATAAATAAGAAACTTATAATGATTATTTATTTTATATGTGCTAATATACTTACATTGAAATATTATATGTAGACATTTTAAGCTACATTACTTAACCGTTTTACCTTATTTTTCCTAGGAGGATTTACAATGAAATTATTAAAAATAAAACATATAATCCCTTTATCTGCAGCTGCAATTACATTCGTATGTAGTCACAGTACAGCTGAAGCTTCTACCATTCATACAGTAAAAAAGAATGATACACTTTGGGGCATTAGTAAACAATACGGAGTTTCAATACAATCCATTAAACAGGCTAATAATAAAGGAAACGATCAAACTTTCATTGGCGAACAGTTACATATCCCGAGTTCCGTCAACTCAAATGAAATCACTGTTCACCAAAACGCCAAGCCTGCGAACATTTCTGGACAAATTATTTATCAGGTACAACCGGGAGATTCATTAGAAACGATAGCACAGCGTTACAATGTTACCGTTCAATCTATAAAACAAATGAACAACACAATCGAAAACAAGCTTTATACAGGACAACATTTAAAAATCAACTCAAGTATTTCAGAAAAAGAAAAAGACTTAATGGCACGCTTAGTTACCGCTGAAGCAGGTGGCGAATCATATAAAGGAAAAGTAGCAGTAGCTAAAGTTATACTAAACCGTGTAAACGCAAAAGGTTTTCCAAATACAATAACAGGCGTTATTTATGAACCTATTAAATACGGATATGCATTTACTCCTGTTACAGATGGAAGAATTAATCAGCCTGCAAGCGCAGAAGCAAAAATGGCTGTAGAAGAGGCTATCTCCACAAATGGAATACATTCTGATTGGCTTTATTTCTATAACCCGAAAACATCAACAGACAAGTGGATTACGACACGTCAAACAGTAGCAGTAATTGGTAACCACGTCTTCGCTAAATAACATTTAAAATCATTAACAGACCTCTTCACTTAAAAGGGCTGTTTTTTTGTATGTAAGAATTTATTTATCATGTGATATAGTGGTCTTTAAAAACTATTTCTTCTTTTAAATAAAGACACTTGTATTTACTTCATCACTCTAAGAAATTAAAAAAGCATCAAGTTCAAAAACTCCCCTTTATTAATAAAATTTATTTCTTACCTTCATAAAATTGTTATACACTAGAAAAATAAAAAACAAACTATTCGTTAGCAGGTGAAAGAATATGTATGATGTTACAATTATCGGCGCTGGAGTAAGTAGCATTTTTCTGGCTTATTCACTAGTTAAAAGTAACAAAAAAGTTTTAATTCTTGATAAAGGTAAAGCGCTAGGAGCTCGCCATTGTCCTTTAGACGAAGGAAAAGCGTGTAATTGTACTACATGTGATAAATATTTCGGATTTGCTGGTTTAGGAAAATCTGAAGGGAAATTTAATTATACAAACGGATTTGGTGGAGAACTTGAGCAAAAAGTTGGTAAAGAGGGCTTTATACAACTTATGGCTGAAGTAGATGAAATTCTATGTCAGTTCGGAGGAAATTCAGTTTCAAAATATTCTACAGAAAATCCAAATCTCAATAAGAGAGCTGCATCGTGTGGTTTACAAATGCTAACAACAGAAGTACGGCATCTTGGTACTACCCTTTCAAATGAAATTTTTCAGCAACTCTACGAATTTTTACTTACGAAAATAAATATACAATTTCATATAGATGTACAACATATTATGAAACAGAAAGATCATTTTACTATAGATACAAATGAAGGAACATTTCAATCTAGGCAACTAGTATTTGCAACTGGGCGTTCCGGAGCAGATTGGTTAAAGGAGATGTGCACTTCTCTACATATTTCTCAGGAACAAACTCGTGTAGATTTAGGTATCAGGGTAGAGATGAAAGAACACCAATTACGTTCTATATTAAAAGATACATTTGAGACTAAACTTTCTTATGAGCATGAAGATTTCACAGCGACTACATACTGTATGAATCCAAAAGGACGCATTATTAGAAAGTACGAAGAAGGTTTAGTTATGCCTGACGGTCAAAATTTTCGAGAGAAAGGAACTGGTACACCTAACTTAAACTTCACTTTATTTATCCCGCGCTATTTTCCAACTCTCAAAGAAGCAAATGTATATGCAAGTTCAATTATTAAAAACATTAACCAAGGACGAGATCGGATTGTTATACAGCGCTTAGAGGACTTACTAAATAAACAGCCTACAATAGCGAACGACATGAAATATAACCGTATACAACCTACGCTACAAGGAGATTATGGAGATTTGAATACAGAAATTCCTCCATTATATATTGAAGGACTTAAAGAATTTTTATTACGATTAGAACAATTCATCCAAGAACCAATCGATACAGATACTTTATTATATGGAATTGACGGAAAATTTTATGCTCCTACGATAAAACTCAATAATCATTTTGAAACGAGTATAAATGGCCTATTTTTAGTTGGGGATTGTTCAGGCGTCACTCATTCATTATCTCAAGCTGCTGCAAGTGGGTTATATGTTGGAAAATATTTATCTCACATTTAATTTCCTTCATTCAGATTGCAATTAAATATTTTAACTTCCATAGTAATAGCTTACTATTTCCCCACAAAAAATCAGGGTTTTATGAGATACATATTTAACATAGCCATTGACATTCAATTCTCACAAATTGAATGTCAACAGTTTTAAAATCCTCTATTCATTTCCATTTTCATTTGTTCGATATTTTGTAACATCATCATAGTGTTTAATATGTTAGGATGTCTATAAGTATTTTTTACTACAACTATGACTTTTTCTGCTCTGTTCTAAAAAATAGATTTACGCTTTAAAATTCCTCATTGTACGTATGTGAATACTTTATATTATTACCTTTAGAAACCATTAACTAAATGGTTCAGTATACTCTAATAGTTATAAAAACATAATATATAACACAAGTTAAATAAATTGCAAAAAAAGGAGTAAAAATGAAAAATAAAATCAATTTACAAATGCAAAATATAAGCTTTGTTTTAATAATTGCTTTAGCAGTATGGTTAAAAACATATCTTATTACAAGGTTCAGTTTTGATTTAAAAATTGAATCTTCTACACAAGAGCTTATTTTGTTTATTAGTCCACTCGCTACATCATTAGCTTTTGTCGGATTAGCATTATTTGCAACCGGTGAAAAAAGAAATTATATCGCGCTATGTATCAACTTCGTATTAACAATCGTACTCGTTGGAAATGTAATGTTCTATGATTTTTATAGCGATTTCGTTACGTTACCAGTACTTGGACAAACATCAAACTTCGGCCAATTAGGCGGCAGTATTATAGAAATATTGAACTACAAAATTATACTCGCATTCGTAGACATTATTTTCTTCTTTATTTTATTGAAGAAAAAATCAATAGTCTTCCAAACAGGACGTGTAACTCATCCGGCACGCTTGTTATATTTTCTTTTAACGATTGGTGTATTTTTTGCTAATCTACATCTTGCAGAAAAAGAGCGACCTGAACTATTAACAAGATCATTTGACCGAGTTATGCTTGTTAAAAATTTAGGACTATACACGCATCAAGTTTATGATTTAACACTGCAAGTAAAAGCAGGATCACAAAAGGCACTTGCTGATAGTAGCAAATTACAAGAAACTGAAAACTACGTGAAGGCAAACCAAAGTGAGCCGAACCCTAATATGTTTGGTGTAGCGAAAGGAAAAAACGTAATTGTTGTCACTCTTGAATCCCTGCAAACCTTTTTAATAGGAGCAACAGTTAACGGACAAGAAGTTACACCATTTTTGAATGAATTCATAAATGAAAGCTATTACTTTGATAACTTTTTCCACCAAACTGGACAAGGAAAAACATCCGATTCTGAATTTCTAATCGATACGTCATTGTATCCATTAAATCGAGGAGCTGTATTCTTCACACACGGTAACAACGATTATACTGCGACTCCAGAAATTCTACGTCAGCAAGGTTATTTCACTTCTGTATTCCATGCGAATAACGCCACATTTTGGAATCGTAACATTATGTACTCTGCTCTCGGTTATGATCGTTACTATAATGAACTTGATTACAAAATTACGCCCGAAACAAATTTAAATTGGGGCTTAAAAGATATCGAATACTTTGATCAATCAGTAGATATATTAAAAACTGTTGATCAACCATTTTACGCTCGTTTTCTTACTTTAACGAACCATTATCCATTTACGTATGATGAAGATACACAATTCATTGAACCATATAACTCTGGTAATGGCGTATTTGATCGTTATATTGTAACAGCACGTTACTTAGACGAATCAATAAAAAAATTTATTGAGCGTTTAAAAGCTGAGGGAATGTATGATGATTCTATTATTGTTTTATATGGTGATCATTATGGCATTTCTGAAAAACATAATCGCGCGATGGCACAGTTTTTAGAAAAAGATCAAATAACAGAATTTGATACTTTAAATTTACAACGCACACCTTTATATATTCATATCCCTGGACAAACAGAAGGTCGAACGATTTCAAAGCCTACGGGACAAATCGATATGAAACCTACTATTCTCAATTTATTAGGAATTGATACTACAAACGATATTCGTTTTGGCCATGATATGTTTTCGGATGAATATGCCGGTTTTGTTGTTTTACGTGATGGTAGCTTCATTACAGACAAGTATGCATACAAAAACAATACTTTCTATGACCGCATAACAGGTGAAATTGTAGACTTACCAAAAGAAGAAGCAGAAGCACTCATTAAACGTGCACAAAATGAATTACGAATGTCTGACAAAATTATTGAAGGCGATTTATTACGTTTCTCAGAAAGTAATAAAATTAAAACTGGTGAAGTACAAACTAAAATTAAAGAGACTGAAAAATAATCTTAATATGAAAAGGGAGCAACTCGTTATAGTTGCTCCCTTTTATTCTCCTATAATACATGATGCAGTTTCATATATTTCATTTTTATTCTACGCTTGTCTCTAAACTTACATCTGTATAAGCATGATCATCACCTATATGTAAAATCACTTCACATTGACGTAATCTCAATTCAAAGAGCATGATGGAATCATGATAAACTTCAGGGTTTGATTTCATTTTATGTAACATCTCTTGTTTTTCTTGTATTTCTAATTGTATATTCTCTACAGCTTGTTTCAAGGAGTTAAATGGATTCCTAAAGAATATATGAATATCTCGCTCTTGTGTGTTTTCGAATAGCTCAAATTGCAAGAAAAATTTCTTCATAATAGAATCCGTTACCTCGGTATAATCTTCATTTTCTACATACTGTTTGTATTTGTTATATAGCATAGTTTTGTTTTTCGGAAGAACTCCAAATAATTTACCGGCACTTTTCAATAAAAATTGTGCTGGCGTAAATCGACGTAAAATATTTACTTCATCCATTTGTATTCTAGTCGTCATTCTGTCAGTATCTCTGCGCCAGTCATCAAGCACTTTAAAGTCACATTCTAACTGTATTCGATTTTCTCCAAATAAAGAATTAAGTCCTTCACTAAGTTCTTCTAAGTACGATTGACTTTGAAGGAGCTCATTATGAGAAGTGGCAATCCAATTTTGCATAGAAAGAGCAAGATTAGGTAATACAGTTTGTTCTAAATATTTATGCACTCTTTCGTTCATTGCTTTATTTAGTTCTGTATCCATGTGACCGAAATCACTGTCTTCACTCATTAAATCAGAACAACTCTGTAATATCTTCGGTATATTTTCAGTAAGATCGTTCGTAATTTCCATTTTCATTGTACGATATGACTGTGTAATGAAATGAATTTTTTCCCTCTCAAATGCAGTAAGGTTATTCATGCTACCGTTTAGTTTCACTAGCATATCTTCATTCCAATTAATAGCATCCACTAGATTATTTTCTTTCTCAACTCGTTTATCCAAAAGATATGTAATTGTTTTTCGAATGAAAAATAATAGCTTTTCAGTACGTTCTGCATCGATATTTTTATGATTAAAGTTAAAATGAATAAACTCTGTTAATTCATTCAATTGTTGATTACTTGTATATAACGAAGAGTAAGGGAAAATCCTCGCATGCGGGAAATATGTGTTTATTCTCGTTGCCGTATCATGTAGTACTCTTTTTACTTCTGCTTCACTATAAATGTTATCGATTTTATTTAATAAGAAATGCACTTGTAAATTTGGTGTATGCTCTTGAATGTTTAATAGAATATCACGCTCTTTATCAGTAAAAGGTGAATCTGCATTCAATACAAACAATAATTCATCTACGGAATTTAGATATTCAAATACCTCATCCCTAGTGTCGTTATTCCTATTAAAGCCGGGTGTAACTACAAATGTAAGTTTATTTTCACTTAAAAATCTGCATGGTAATTTAAATTCGACACATGCCCTATCTCTATATGTTTGATGGTGCTGAGACATCATATTATGGTAATCAGAGATATCTTCCGTTGTTGTAATTGTAGCGTCTGTTATGGCGTTAATTTCTGTATGAGCATTATTTTTTAAAACTACTACATTTGAAATTGATTTTTCTACTATATTTTCTCCTAATATAGAGTTAATAAATGTAGTTTTTCCGTTCCCTGAAGTTCCCGTTACTAAAATACGATTTGTTCTTAAATCCGCAAGTTCGTCAACTAACCATCTAAATCGGTGACCTATTTCTATATTGTGCTTTTGTGCCCACTGTGTAATAGATTCAAAAAGATGTAGACTGTACTCTAAAGCATTCACATGATTCATAGAATATGACAGTAGGTTTTCCGCATGTTTTATATTTGATGAATCTATTTGGGTAGGAAAAATTTCATCCCATGCCAATACAGCTGCTGATGGAAATACAGCATACGATGGATTAACTACTTTCAACCAATTTGTTAAAAGATTGGGAATGATATCGTGTAATTGTCTAAGCGTATATTTCCCTTGAATTAATGCAAAGTATGTTTCTTCGTAAAGAGAAGAAATTTTGTCCCATATATCGGAAGACTCTATTTCAATATGTAAGAAAAATTCATTTATTGTGTTAAGCCACAATAAGTAATTTTGTTCATTTTTATAACTGTTCCAAAGTGATGAAACCATTTGCGTAAATTGTACTTGATCTACATTATTTAATGTAACTAATGCATCATAAAAATAATCTGGTGAAATATGTTTAGTAAATCCTTTATCGATATATCCTTTTAACACCTCAAACCACGGATAAGATTCTGTTCGAATTAACTCATTCACAGCAAGCTCTACTGCACTATCAAAATCTTGTTGTTCCTCATAAAAGGAACGGGCAATTTTTGTGACATTCGGATAATCCGGATTTAAAGAAACCGCTTCTTTAATAACAGCGAAAGCTGAGTCAAAATTATTTTGCTCTATGTAAAGAGAAAGTAATTGTAATCTAATTTCAGTCATCAATATTTTATTATCAGTCGTAATGGAAGTATAAACATTTTCAGCAACTGATAATTGATTCAGTTCGAAATAAGCATCCGCAATATTTTTTTGTGCCCATGGTGCTAATTCATTACTAACCTTCTCCCATTTAAAAATAGCTGCTTCAAAATCTTGATGGCGATAATAAAATTCACCTTGTGCAAAACGAATATAAGATCCATCAGAAACCTCATTTTTTTCTTCGTTTACATAAGCTTCTCCAAGTACGTCAAGAGGTGATTTTGTTACATTCTCCATTAGAAATGTTTCATAATACATCTTTTTTATTAATTGTTTTTCTATTCTCATCTTTTCCCCCACTATATCTTGAAAATACATTTTTAAGATATGTCAACACTTTATTTATGTATGCTTTTTATCTTAACAAAGAATATCTTTTGGAAAATTTCATTTTCCTTTCATTTTTCAAGTTAGATTGAATTTTTATGAGAAAAGTTTCAGTTTTTTTTCAATTCCCTTTCAGTTATGAAACAGCATTAAATGTTCCTAATAACATAATAACACTATAATATTCCGCATTATATTATCAGGAAAAACTTATATGAATCATATTATAAAAACAATTTATAACGAATATATATACAAAATTCACTTCACCTAACATAAAAGAGTTCATCACATAGTGCTTGTTAGATAGACATATATACTAAGTCTCTTCAGAATTTCACATACACCATGATAATTTAAACAACAACAACAACAATAGCGAGCAGCTATTCATACAATATCTTTCTCGAATTGTTTTCCTTTAGAACACTTCAGTAGTTACGTAATTAAATTCCATTAACCTATATAAATAACTAGTCCAAAAAAAATCTATATGCATATCATGTTATAGTAAAGAATTCAGGAAATCCTAAAAGGAGGCATTTTCATGTTTGAAGATAAATCTAAAATCAACTACCCATATGAATTTACTGAAACTACAACAATCCCGCTAAAAAACCCTATCAATAAAAATTTCAAAAACGGCTCTGGTACACATACTTTCCCAATTAAGAAGCATTATAAAGAGCAGGTGCTATATACGGAAAAAATTAATAATAATAAAAATAAATAAGCGTATAGGCTCTTATAACAATTAATCAAATAAGAATCTATATTAGACCTTGCATAGTTATAGGTAATATATAAGTCTTTCTTATACAACTCATGTACTTTTAAAAAGTGCTGATATACAGCGCTTTTTTATACATAGATAATGGAAGAACAAAAAAGGTATGGATATTTTCCGCACCTTTTTTGTCCTTTACTATTTATAAATAAAGCCTACCAGCAAAACTTTACTTGTTGAAGTCATCGGAGAAAGGAGTAGATTTATGATGAATCACAAAGTTAAAGAAGCACCCATGAATTATATAGGCCATTATTGTTCTATTATATATATTTAAAAATTTACTAAACGTTGTTTCAAAGCAACTTAGTTTTCATAAAATATTTTTTGTTTCCGTTGGAACGGATAGGCTTTAATCTCATCTGTATCTAAATTTTCATGAAATAAATGAATGGCTATAATTTGTCTACAATCGTAAGTATGATAATAATATGTTCCGGACTCCATACACATTACACTTGTATATATGGTATTATCTAGTGCACCTTCTTCTGTTATTACTCCACCTTTAGGAACCTCGCAATTTGATAAGATATGAAAAAGAGCTGATACTCCCTCTTCTTCACTATCTATACCTTGAATGTTTTGTTTGCCATATGCTGCCCGCACAAATCTTGATGGTGGAGTGAAATCCCCTGGAAGTCCCATTGAGCCCGATCCCTGACCAAAAGCACTTAATGGTAAGTTACTCCACTCTGTTGGCGCGAATGGCTGCGATTTAAGACCTATGTATTGTCTTAAATTTTGTAAATGCCAATTAAACTCCGGACTATTCGTCATCACTCCTAGTGGGTTATCATACAATTTTAATCCTTCACTTGTCGGCTCCAGTACAATGCAATCTCCCCATTTATCCGCTAAAATCCAATGTAGTGGTGGCGTAAGTCCTAAATCCGGTAATGGTATATCCAAAAAGGTAATGCTATCTACAGATTTCTTTAACTCTTTGACAGAATTGAATTGTGTCAGACTCCAAGTTACAAAATCAAATGGAGCCAAATTCGTTGTGTTGTCATCTATGCTTTGACTATAAGTAGCGAATCCTGGAAAATAGAGTGTTGCACATGTCATACCTGCTTCATTTACTCCGTCCGCCATAATGATCCTTCCTTGATGATTAATACCCATTCCGACCGTAGCATGTTTCGTATTAATGATTTCACCCGTTATATTATTCCACTGGTAATGTCGAGGAATGATTATTACTTCTTGATTCATATCTAATGTGAAGTCCATCGTTCTTGCAAAAAGATGCTGATCGTTTTTTGTCTGTAATGTCAAACTAGTACACATAGATAACACCCCATTTTATGATTTTATCTATACTTTACATAATTCTGATAAATCTGTAAAATAAAAACCTCTTTCCTTACAAACAAATTGAGAACGCACATATAAAGTATACATACGTTGAGGTTATCTCTAGTTTATAAATTTTTAAAATATAGTTGCAAAAGAATTATATGAAAAAGGAGCGAATTGTTACTATCGCTCCTTTTTATTTCTTTCTATATTTTATTAAAATAACTAGAGACCATTTTCTCTATGAACAGTATCTGTGTAAGAGGAAAAATTATTTAGATTGAAAATTATTATATCTAGTAGATTTTGGCTTTCAGTCTAAATAATTTTTACTTTACATTAATTACCTTTTCGTTTTCATATTAAATTAAATTTCTTCTATCCTAATTGAGTCATTACAATTTAGGTTATAAACTAAGAATTTTTATACTATATTAAAAACTTAATTAAAGAAGACTTATTCCCTCTCATTATTTTATATGACCATTCTCAATCATTCATCACCCTAAAATTTCTAAATTCTATTTTCAAAATCATCCTTTCTATTCAGCCTTATATTTCCGAATAAAAACAACTCCCAAAATACCTAAAAATGTTATTATTAGACAATAAATATTTTCGAAAAATAAAAGTGGAGTAGATAAAGCTGCTACTATGCCAAAATAAATTCTAGTTTTTATATCATCCTGTTTACTGAACAAAGAATTAATAAAAATAGACAGAAAAGATATAAAAAATATAAATGAGTACATGCGCATAGCTCCCCAAAAAGGAGTTTTGCCGGAAACATACAATGTTAACAAGACACAAGAACAAAAAATAACAATACTTGCGGCTATAACCGGTAACACAATGTCCTTCATTCTTCTAGAAAATCTTTCAACATCTTGAGCCATACTATATTCTTTTATTATATACATATTCGTCTGATTCATTATTGTATCTAGTAGATTTGTTACAAAATCATCTAATTCATCTACAAAATCAATCTTATCTATACCCTCCAAAATATTTTTTAGTTCTTTATATTTATTACGATTTAGATATGCATTAATCTTAAATGTAGCCTCTAACAAATCTTTCATCTCTATTTCTTGTCTTCTATATAACTTTATAGATAATTTCACACTTGATAATTTTTCTTTCATTTCTATTTGTTTTAAAGATAAAGTTTCTCTTTCTTTACTGTAAATATCTTTAAACTCTTTAATTAACCAAGCTGTAATAAAGAACACAATAAACAGAATAAAAGCTTCTAACGAATTATTTTTTAAACCTAGAAAATTAGAAATTTGTTTTAATATTTCATTCACTTTATTCACCTAACTTTTTATTTTTATTATATATCTATATATAATAAAAAATAAAATGATTTAGCGTAAATTCTATTTTCATTTTATTAATCGCTCTCTCCTCATGTCTAATAATATCTTACAAAGTAATAAGTATAAATTTAATGTTTGATGTCAATTCACAAAAAGTAATATTTTAGTAATAACCCTTCTTACAAAATTGAATGTACCCAATAAAAAGAATTATTATTTAATACCACTCTCTTTATTTGCATTTTTAATAAAGCAAGAAATATGTATTATTTATTGCTTTATTAAAAACTGAATTTATCCGTCCTATATGATCAAACTATTAACAAGATTATTTAATATATAAACAAAAAATTAGCAGATAATTGGTATTACTATAAAACAAAACCATATTTCTAACAAATTAAAATTGAGCTTTTTATAATGAGAAGGATTCATTTTGAATATAATCAAAATAAATCCCTTTTTACTATACAATATGTATTTATTACATAATTTTTATAAAACATAAGATATGTTACTCTAATTTATTTTTTAGCATAGTCTAGATAATTTTTACCTTTTTTCCAATTCCTCATATATATTATTAATTTAAAATACTACATTACATTATTTATAATCATGATAGAAATTATACTAAAGACTTTTAAAATTAAAAATCTATAAACAAGTCATAGTCTAAACCTTTTTTCATGTGAAATTATTTTCTAAAATTCCTTATGAAAAATTCATTGTTTTTAAATTACCATAAGTTTACCTTCATATTTTCTGTATAAAAACAATCTAAAATACCTATTTTTATTTCTTCTATGTAAACATATAGATAATTTTATATTAGGTAGCTTCCCTTTGATTTCTATTTATTTTAGTGTCTCTTTCTTTACTATAGATATCCTTGAATTCTTTAAATTAACAAAGCAACAATAGAAAAACACGATAAACAATATAAATGCTTCTAATGAATTATTTTTCAAACCTAAAAACTAGAAATTTGTTTTAATATTTACTTATTTAATTCGCCAAACTTTTTGTTATTCTTAAACGACACTTTATATCTTTATAAATTAATATCCATTACAATGATGATACATGTATTAGACTGTAAAAAGACTTGTTCAAAGATACACCAATTAATGTTAATCTATCTTAAACATAGCAGAGCCTGTTTTGAAGGAAATAATCTTAACAGGCTCTTAATAAATACATATTTAAACTACCAGCAACACATAGTCCTTTATCCACAGATAAAATTGTTTCTAAAAAATAAATATGATATGTATATAAACCACATTTATTGCTCTTACCCAGAAGATATTCTCTCCACAAATTAAATATTTCGGCACACAATACTCTTCATTTATTATATTTCAATCTTTTTTTTCAAGTAAAACCTGAGAACACTTTCCAAATCACTTAATATTTTTTCTTGTAAGATCAAATATCCCTTTTCTACCAATAATGGTATAGAACAATTTAAATCTTCCTCCATAAACTGAAAATATTTTTCTTTATATTTTTCCTCTAAAGAAATATGTTCTGTAGAATGCCTGTATAACCTTATCTTATGAAGTATTTTCTGAAGCTCCGGAAATTCAGTCTTAAATTCATTCCAAAAATATTGTTTCTTTCCATTCGCCCTGACTGTTCTATCAAAGGACTCTATTAGTGAAATATGAAGTGAGCTAATAAACACCTTGAATTGATTTTCTGTTTTACACAATGGAACATCAAGAAATTGCTGTAGATTAGGTATAACTTCACCACCTATCCATCCCATATCATTTAATTGTAAAAGTTGCTCATCAAATTCATTAACTAATTCTGAAATGCATTTAATTTTCTGTTTCAACTGCTGTGAATTCAAAGATGTGTGCTTTATTATTTGATCTGTACAGCATCCAAATTTTTCATGCATACAACTTACTATCTGTTCTTTCTTTAAGGGATAACCATATTCAGCTAGACTATACTCGCTAGTGGGTAAGTTTAATTCACTTTGCACAAAACTAGAAACGATACCCTCTTTTCCATCCATTAATAAAATTTTGTTTTGATACTCTGACACATGAAATACTCGAAAATTAGAATATGTATCTCTTAATTTTAAAATTTTTTCGTATTGATTTTTTTGATAACTATCTACAAATTCTTTTCCAGATGCAACTAAATTTATTTTAATACCATCCTTTAGTTTTTGCTTAATTCTACTTATAATAAAATCATTTGGTGTACATTTTTTTATAAGTGGTAAAGATATAGATATTTCTTTTTTTACATTTTCTAAATATCTATTAAATTCATTTAATACATTTTCTGAAGAAAGCTGTTTTTCATTTTGATATTTATTAATATACTGAATGCTACTATCAGCGAAATATTTCCCTACTTTTTCTTTTGAAACCGCAAAACCATTTTCCTCTAGTTCCTTTAAAGGATCTTCATACTCTTCTCGTCTTTTTATACCATCGTATACTAAAAATTGAATATCCCCTTCATGATTACGGCATATGAATACAAACATTCTTTTATAAAATGTACTTTTACCTTCTATTTTTAGTACATCAACTAAGTTCCCAGTGAAATTCTCTGGATCATTCATCCTATAACTTTCAATTACTTTTTTAACTTGAGCCCTATCAATACTCTCAACTTCCGGAAGAGAATATAATGGAGATAGCACATCTAAATTTATTTGTTTAGCTGATTTATTATTCATATACATCTGATTTTTAGTTATTTTTCCAGTAAGGCCATCAATATATATATCAACATGTAACTTTTCATAACCATCAATTTTATTTTCTCTTAAATAATGGTGACCTGCTTCTGTAACCTGTTTTGTTTCCTCTTGAATTAAACCAAAATGTATTAAATTATACCAAGAATCTTTTATCAATTCTAAATCTATTCCTAAAATAAGAGACATATCTAGTAAGTCTATATCTACTTTATGCAACCTTAATACAAATTCATCTATAACCGGCAGTTTCTTCTCTTTTAACATTAAACAAAGAAGCCGCCTTTTGAATTGTGGAAATCCCTTTTCAAAATATCCAATTAATTTGTAACCTGGTAATTCACTTTTCGCTTTTTCCATTACTGATTGTATATTCATCATTTATCTCAAATCCTCCATTAAGCAACCTTCTGGATACCTATCAATAAATCTAAGAATATCTGCAAATGGATTTCCTTTATAAGAGTTTGCTTTTCGGGCAAAGCTTGCATTTCCTACTATAATTAAACAAGTTTTCCCTCTAGATAACGCTACATTTAATCTTCTTTCATCACTTAAGAAACCAATTCTATTGCGAGAATTAGATCTAACTAAACTATAAATTGCAATATCTGTTTCTGATCCTTGGAAAGCATCCACATTATCTATAAAAATTTTGATATTTTTCCACTTTGGGTCACTTGGTTTAATTAAATTATTTAGTAGACGTTTCTGAGCATCATACCCAGAAATTACACCTACTCTAATTATCGAATTAACCTCTTGATATTTCTGTTGTATAATCTCAAGCTGTTTTAAAATCACCTGTGCTTCCACATTATTTCTGAAGGAATTTAACACTTCTTGTTCTAAGTTATTACTTAAATCCTCTGTGTTAAGCCATATAATTGATTTTCCTTTCCACTCAAGTAAATGTGCTCTTTCCTCAGCGCTTTTTTTTGTTTCTATATTAGTTGTAGAATAAAATATTTTGTTAATCATTTCAGCAATTGTAGGATGCATTCTAAATTGTGCGGTCAGCGTAATTTTTGCTTCTGGAGCAACTTTTTCAAATAACTCTTCAAATAAACTTCTTTCCAAATCAGAATTTTTTATTCCTATTTCCATTCTCTTCATTTTGGTTGCATCATTCCCAACAATAGGTGGTAATTGCCGATGATCTCCAACTAGTATCACTTTTTTTCCTCTAATAATTGGTACAAGTAGTTCTGGAGCAGTCGCTCTTGCAGCCTCATCCACAATTACCCAATCAAACACCATATCATTTAAGACATGCCTCGAAGCGATTCCTGTGCAGGTCGCAGCAACTACTGAGGCTTTTTGGGCAAAAATTTCATCAAATTCATCTAAAGCACTTAGTCTTCTATGCCACTCTTTAATAATATTAAATTTTTCATTTATCTTATGATTCCTATAATCTAATAGTAACTTCTCTTCTTTTTTATGTTCTTCATAATTTATTGCTAAATTATCAAGCCGATTTGATATTTCCTCTTCTTCTTTAGTAACTAATCCATGTTCTTTCTTTAAATATTTAATAAATTCTTTTTTTGAGGATTCTTTAACACTGTCGATCCATTTTTCCAACTGATTGTTAATCAGCAGTTCCTTAGAATACTCTGAAATCCTCTCACTCCTACCAACACGGATAATTTTTTTATCAGGCAAATATTTTACTATCCCCTGTACAGCATGATCCACAGCAACATGTGATTGAGAAGCTAATAAAATTTTAGACTCAGGTTCTTCCGCGAAAATCCTATTTACAATTTCCGTTATCACTGTAGTTTTACCAGTACCTGGTGGTCCTTGAATTAAAAATATATCGTTTGTAGCCAATGCCCTTTGAACGGCTTCTTTATTAGAGTCATCTAAATGACTATTACTAAATTTCCTTATTACTTTTTGCTTTTTCATTGTTACATGTTGGGGATTTGCTAAAATTTCAATTAAATTTTTATTAACTGATTCCTTATATTTGAGGGTCCTCATTGCCTTTCTTAATCTTTTAATTATAGCTTCCGATTGAAAAATATCTAATCCTAATTTCCCTCTTTGACTTATTAGATTAACATCTATATCCCCATTTAACACAATGCTTAATCGATCATTTTCAATTCCACTGTATTCCCCAACTGTAACTTGTTTTCCGTTATATGTTGTTAGCTGAATTAAATCTCCATTGACCAGAGGATAATCAATTTTATCTATTTCAATTAGTACCTTTCCAGTTTCCCAATTGTGTTCAACACTAGAGTAATAACCCAAGTTTCTCTTTTTGTAATTCTGTTGGTCCTCCTCACTAAGGTATTTATCCCATTTTTTAATCAATTCATTACTTTGTTTTTCTCTGCTAATCTGAGCATCACGCTTCTCTTTAGCTACTATAACTTGCTGCAGTATTTTCTTTAAATGATCCGTTTTAGGTGGTTTTTGGTTAGAATCAATTACCGTCCATTCAATATTTAAATTAATTCCTTTATTAAATTCCTTTTCCTGCTCCATATAATCTTCTAATATGAAAACTTGTTCAATAATCAAATGACTAAAATCAGGTGATAATCTACATTTATATTTAAGATATTCCCCAATTAAATAATAATATCTATTTCCCTTATATATACTACTAGTGTTTAAGTTCGACGAAATGAAATTTTGAACATTTATTCTATTCCTATAATTCAATTTACCTAATTCATATAAATGCTGTCCAATCCACCCAGGAAACTTTAAATATAAAGTTTTTGATTTTGAGTAATGGATAAGATATTCTTTCTTTATATCTCTCATAAATTGATATGCGGATGTATATCTTTCTTTTTTATCATTATTTAAAGCCCTAAATAATATTTGCTTTAACCCATCTGAGCAAACTATATTTTTAATACTGTCACAAATTTCATTTTTATTTTCTGGTGGATCTTGTTGAGTTAAAAGAAAATATAAAATCCCTCCTATAGAATATATATCGCTTCTAACATCTACATTTTCTCTAGCAAGTTGTTCCGGTGAAGAGTAGGACACCGTCATAAAATCTTTTAAAGTTTGATTTCCTCTATTATTTATCCCTAAGATCTTACTAATTCCAAAATCGATTATTTTCACATTATCCGAGTTGGAAACCAGTATATTCCGAGGCTTTAAATCCCTATGTATAATATTTTTATTATGTGCCTCTGCAATCCCTTCTAAAATTTTTATAAGGATTTGCAGTTTTTCCTCAATTCCCAATTCCCTTTGTACAACATAATCTTCTAAATTATCACTTTGAAAATAATTGGTCACTATATAAAATTGATTGTCTTCAATCCCTGAATCCAGATATTCTATAATATTTTCATGATTTAACTGCGAAAGCGCAAGTGATTCCCTTTTAAATAATTCTTTAATCTCTTCCGCCTCATTTGCTCCTACCTTTAAATCTAATAATTTTACTGCAACCGCTTCTTTTGTTTTGATTCTATTAGCCATATACACACAACTCATCTGGCCATTGCTAATTTCATCAATCAAATAATACTTATTGGAAATAATACTACCTATCATAAAAGTCTCTCCTATATTCTTAGTATCAAAATTTTCTCGAAACATATTATATTCAAACAAAAAACACATCTAATTGGTCCATTATAACACGAATAATCTATTACTCATATTTCATATCCCACACATACCATATACGTATTCCCTTATTAAATAAATACTACTAAAATTTATTCCTGTAGCTTCAACTATTTGATTCAAACTTGTATATTTGACCTCTTTGCAGTTCGCTATTCTATCAATACACCTCTTATAATACGTTTCAGTATCTTCTACTACGAATTCAACAAAAGCACTTGTTTTAGGATAATTCATCCGATAACTTCCGAATAAATAATTTCTATTTAATACCTCTCTTGCTATTGCAGCCTCCGTTATCCTAACGGGGCGTTTTTTATCATTATCCCAATTCTTTAACACTTGAATTACCTTTTCTAAAAGTAATTCATCTCTTTTTTTCCAATCAACTCGATTCCTATACCCTGCTGATTTAACCTTAGGCATATGTTTTTCAAACCATTCCCGATCATTCTTTAACAACCATCTATAAACTGCTGGAATTTTTTCTGAAATTTCCTTTCTTGTAGTTTTTGGATTTGATTTATAAAAGTTTAAAAACTCTTCATAATAATCTCGTTTATTATGTTTACGCCCTTGTTTCACATAAAGATTACTATCAGACCAATTGACCGTAAGACCTAATCTAATCGCTTCTCTTTTAATTTTTTTGGGAGATACCCCTAAAAAGTTTGAAATATATTTTAAAGATTGTTTTTGTTTCACCATTTCTATTAATTTTTCATCCCACACCTTTCCAAATTGTTTAATATATTTCACCCTAAAGCTATTATTATTTAATTTATCTATTGAATTAGGCTCATCACGTACATATTGAAAACCACAAGTACATTTAAAGATACCTATTAATTTTCTTGTATCCGCATTTTGTTCCAATTCAATATTATTGATACAAAATGAACCTTTATGGGTTGCTACAGGATTCAAGCATTTCCAAGGTCCTTGACCAAAGGGAAGATATATAAAACCTCTTTGAAAAAACTCCTCAAGGGATTCCGTCAAAAACACGATAAATAAAACATGGCGAAGAGGATGTGTTCTCTTCTTATTAATCAGATTAGCAATCCAATTTCTAGAATTCTCTGTTTTAACCACTGAGTTAAACATTTCTAAAAAATCATTACTATAGAAATCAACAAATAATTTGGATATTTTTCTTGTACGAAACACCTCTCCTTCATAGCTAAATAATCCCTTTGCTTTCAACCTCTCTTTGTATTGTTGGTGCAAAGAAAAGTAAGAAGTCTTTCCATGATTTAATACTAACCATTCAATCTCTTTAGCTATTTTCACATGCATAGAATCTTTTGAAACATACTTTATTTCATCTATTTCTTTTTTATTTATATGAACCGATAATGGAAGCAACTTTTTCCTTCCGGTCAATACCACTTTGTGTAAACAAACATAATGTGTAGAACATATATTTACTCCTTGAAGTTGATGTAATCTATTCCACCATGCTTCTCCTACTGTTTCAATTTGCTCTTTAGCACATAGCGGACAATAAAACAACTCAGATTTCAGTTTAATATTTCCACTTATTAAACCTAGTTGTGTTATCTGATCTAGCCCTGTACCACTTCTTATACTTTGAAAAAAAGCAATTGATTCTTTTTCTGACAAAAACTTTTTATAGTAATAGAAATTTGTATGATTATTAATAACTTCATCAACAGAAAGATAGTTTATAACCCCTGCTTTTTTTAAGACCTTTTCAACTTCCGTAGCAAATTCAATATGTAATACTTTCCCCGGATTCTCAAACAATTCGCTTAATGTCTGACTAATCATTATGTTATTAGAATGAACATGGTACCTACAAACAATACTGTAGAAAGATTCATTTATATAGGGACTTGGGAAATACACTTTTATCTCTCCATTTCTAATGATTTTTCCTTTCTATATAAACAAGGAGAATCATTAGAAGATATCTCCTTGAATGTCTTTTATATGATTTTTCTCTCGTAAGTTATCATATGCATTGGATGTCTTTATTTTTGTATCTCTTAAATCCGACTTATTATCTATAGTTTTAACACTTGCAGTATCTGTACTTGGAAGAATTCTTTGCTTTTCTTCATGTGAAGCAAGTAACCCAACTACTTCTTTCTCTACTGTTTCACTATTACTTGTTTTTTTTATTTGATCAACTTTATTTAAGGTCAGCGCTATTAGTAAAGTCTCTTGCATTAAAAAATTAATATTACTTTTTTGTTCTGGATGTTCTTTTAACACTTGAGAAATTGCTTTCCTTGCTATACTGTAGTCAATCTTTAATTCTTTTAATTTACTTAAAAGAATTAATTGAATCTCATCAGAATTACCTTGTCGTTTCTTCATTTCTTTTCGCTGTTTCTCCAATAGATCGAGATTTATTTGATTTATTGCTTGATCTATTGCGGTATTGGAGTCATTTCGATTAAATTCCATTAATATATCATCATAATTTCTTATTTGACTTTCTACCCCTGACTTTAAAGCAGAAATTATTGGTTTTAAGGCACCTAAATGATTTTTTGCTGCTTTATTAAACATTGCTGGTGTAATAACTTCATTCCTCTTTTTCATGGTCTCAATTTGCGTTAATATAAATAACTTAATTGCAATAGCAATAATCCCTTGACACCCTTCATAAAATACATCTTTTAATTCAGCTGTTAATATTGTTTCTTTTTTTGTCCATTGATACCCCCAAATACTATTTACAAAGAGTTCCCATTCTTTACTGTCTTTTTCAAAGCGTCCCCATGTTAAGTCGCCTTGTCCGCACATCCTTCTTGTTTGTCGAAGGGCCGAACTAAATAATTTTTCAGTTTTAGGTGTACCTACAAAAATAATAGGGATTTGACAGCAATTTGATAATGTAACAAAAAAGTTTAACATCATTTCTTCGCCTTGACTTTTAGCAACACTAAGATGCTGAATCTCATCAACAATAAGTACACCTATTCCATATAAAACAATTAAATTTTCCATTGCTAACATAAGCTGTGAGACCGAATACTTTCGATGCTCATATTTTTGTGCATAGTTTGAACCTATAACTTTATCAATTTCCTTAAAAAAAACTCCTGCTAACCCCTTTAAAGTTCCATCATGTGGACAATCTATTTTTAAATAAACAACTTGTGTTCGCAAAAACAGTTGATTATTATACTCACTATGTTTTATTACCTGTGGGTACATAGCTAATAAGCGTGAAAGGCTCCTTGATTTACCGCCCCCTGATACGCCTATAATTAAAAAACCCTCTCCAGCGACATCATCTTCTAGATTAAATAGGAAATTTCCTTTTTTCATATTTTTGTATATTTCATTCAAATGAATTTTTTCTTGTTTATCAATAGGATTTCTAGAAAGATATCCCTGTCTCAGTGCACAATCAAACATTTCATAGAGCTTCAAATGTATTCCGAACGGCTGAAAAAATTTATTTAATCTTCTCAAATAATGACATCTATACTCTATAAAATCATTTCTTTCTTCGTTTTTATAAGAAGGATAAAATGAAAAACCACTAATAATAGCTTCCTGATCTAAAATTGGTGGAAGCGCCTCTAAAAATGGATTACCTTGATAATCTTCTATTTTTTGATTAAGATACACTGCATCATACCATTCTATATCTACAGGGTAAGTATTAAGTATTGAATCAGTTTGATTATCTTTTCCCATGCTTTTTTTCCTCCAAGTTTTTATATAGAATATTGAATTGCTGAGTATCATATTCTTCAATATCCTCTTCCTCAGACGAAATATCATAGTTAATTTCAGTAATTAAATCTTCTTTTTCTAATACATCTTCAAAATATATAGCTTCTGTAGGAAGCCTCGAATAATTTTCTTCCTTATTGTTACGATTGATATTTTTCACTTTTTTGTTATTGCTTTCTGGATTTAAATCGATAACTTGTTTTTTACGCTTTTCTGCTTCTTTGGTAATATTTTTTACACGATGCGTAAAAGTTAACTCTTTTTCTATATCAGACTGAGCCTCCTTCTTTTTTAAAGAGTACTCATATTCTTGAATTGCTTCAATTTCCATTAGAGTTTTACCAAAATACTTAGAAGACTCGTCCATTTTCAAAGCCACAATCTCTTTATTTTCAATTTCCCGATAGTAAATATATGTCATGTCTCTTGCATCGTACACAATATCTATTGTTTTAGTTTGCCCTCTAGAAAAAGCAAACCATCCTTTCTCCTGAAAATCTTTAGAAAAGTATCGCATTCCTTTAAAAATAACGCCCTTTCCAGTAATTTTAGCTTTGTCTATACTCATACAACTATATTTTAATTGATTTACATGCACCTTATTTAAAAGGCCTGATTGATTTTCTATCCCCCACTCCCATAACTTGATTGGGATTGGTAAAACCTCATCTCTAACCATTTCTTTTGAAAGCTCATAAGTTCGAAGTGTACTTTGATTATGTTTCCGAATAAATTCTATAATATATTTTCTAAAATCCTCTATATTTAATACTGCTTCCAAACGATAATCTTTGCTACCTCTTTGGCCAAAATCCTTCTCTACATAGCCTGGAATAAAGGATTTTGCTTTTTGTTGAACCATGCCTAAAGCCCTTTCAACAATTCCCTTTAATTCAGGTCGATATGCCGGGGTGTTGGCCACATTAATATTCAAAAAACCTTCTAAAAGTTCCACAGCCTTACTTCTTAACTCTCCTCTATCTGCGACTAGCGAAAACGGCATATGTTCACTAGGCCATTCTTCTTGTGCAATTCTAACATCTAATTGCCTGCAATAATCCACTTTATTAATCCCTGTGCAATATAGTGCTAATTTAGCAGCAGCAAGGGAAGCTGGTCGTGTATCCACATGAAACCCTACTATCAATCTACTAAATACATCTACTACAAAATACAAATGCGGTCGACGTATGATAATATTCGGATTCAGTGAAGATACTAAATAAATATCTGCTGGCGTTGAATCAATTTGAAATACACTTCCAGGACCAAATACATAATCATTAGATTTTTTTAAAATTTCTCTTTGGGTTAAAGTATATTTATGCTCACCCATACGTTTTCTTTTAACATAATTACTGTTTGTCAGTTTTTTTCCCCAATATACAAATTGATCAAAGCTAGGAAAAAACTCATGTTGATTAAGAACAACATGATCCATTCCATTAATATTTTGTACTCTAGAAAAGTTTTCATATAAAAAATCATAATAGGCTTGCTTTTGTGTCTTCTTTTGGCTCTTAACATAATGTTTCACATATCCTATTTTAATTTTCTGTTGCATTTCTGGTACAATATTTTTCCCCTCACCAAATAGTTCTTTCGCTTTTTTGGGTGTTCCTCTTTTCTTTTCTCCTGCTTTCTTACTTGTCCCTCGCCCTCCTCTATTGTCATAATTCGGTAATAGAGCAATCTTCTGCTGACCATATCGCCAATATTGTTTCAACCAATTATAAATAGTTTGCTTTGTCCTTATATAGTTATTTTCAACCAACTCTTTAATCATTTTACTTCTTTCTGCTGGATTAAAAACACGTGGAACATTATGCTCTGCTATTAACAAATTAACTATCTTCCATCTTTTATCTAATTCTTCTTTTTGTTTTTCTGTCAGTTCTTTTTCTAAATAAAAATTCATATAAGGATCTATTTTAGAAACAAATAATATACCGCTCTTTATTTGCTCCAAAATAGCTTCAACTTTTTCATATTGCGGCATTGCTTTTTCATCATTTAAATATATCCATACTAAATTCACATAATTGCTATCAATCCAAAGAATACGATAATATTCTATATCACTATCCCCGTTAGCTGATTTCAATATCATATTTATAAATAAACTCATAAAAAGCACCCATTATTTTCAAATTGAAGTACTTGACAGTTAATAGATTGAATATCTATTTTTTGATTAATATCGAATTCTATTACATGATTAAATATTAAATAATAGAATATTGAAAGACCTCCACCGCATTCCAAAGAAAATTCTTTTTCAAATTGCTTTAGTTCAACATTAAGAAAATTATTAGAATTTGAAAGTTTATAACACATAGCTAACGCCAATTTCTTTAGAATTATATAAGTGAATGTTTGGGAAACAACTAAGTTCGCATGGTATAGTAATTTTAAGTTAATAATTCTTTGACTTCCCAACTCTTTTTCAGTCACAATGGCCCAATCAATATTATATTCACTCCAATATACTCGCTCTATCTCTAACTTTTCTAAAGTCCTTTTTTTATTTAATGCACTTGAAGGTTTTATTGTTCGTGCTATCATCTTCATCCTATCATTGTCTTTAATTGTTATCATAAAGTCTGTAGTTAAAATATGTGGAACCTTTGTTTTTGAATCAACTGGATATCTTATCCCTCTTTCTTTCGCAATTCCCATCGTTTTAGCATAATTCAATAAAGGAAATTGCTCTCTTATATCAATAACTTTCTTTGAATAACTTAATGCTAAAAAATAATGATATTCAAGATTAGATAGAAAATGATGAATCCTATTTGCTTTTACACCAGGAATACGTACACTATACCCTTTGGAAGAAAGATCGTATACTTGTACCCATGGTATATAGTTTTCTAATTCACCAGTACCTCGTCCTTCCTTAATCATCTTCTCAAATTTTTTATATGTCCATGTTTTATAACTCACCAACATATAACATCTCCTATTCAGTTTAAATTAATTCTTATTAGAAATTTATTCGCGAAGTATATTTTTAATATTCAAATTATTTATCTGTAATTCATTGAGGATATTTGTGGAATTTTTAATATTAATTTAGTGTATTTTCATTTATCATAACATTTATCTGATAAATATGAATATTTAAAACGAGATTTCATCAAGAAGTTTATTTTATAGTCTACAAAAATAGTGTATCATGTTATAATTTTGTAGACTATAGTCACACTAAACGAGAAAGGAATTTTTTATGTACTTTTGCAAAGTCCCTATAAGTCTATTTAATTCACAAAAAAAACCAGAAACTATCTATTCTATTCTCCAATTTCATTTTAATAAAACAATAAATTGTACAGATGAAACTATATATAAAGAGGGGTTTACAGATTTAACACCCGAAAAAACTTTTTATATTCCTTGTCCAGCCTTTACAGAGGAGAAATTTGGTACAATAAAAGCAATTGACTTAATTATATACGCTCATCTATGTAGAGATGCATATCTAACTAACACCGGAAAAGTTAAGGTAAATATTAGTACTATTTCACAAGAAACACTCTTTAAAAAAACCATCGTGAGAAGTTCCATAAATTTATTACTTCAAAAAGATTTAATTATTAAAGATTCCCATGATGGATACTATATTATCGAGGATTTGTTTTATTATTTTAACGATAAAGATTTTCAAAATTTTATTAACATTTTTAAAACTATAAAAGCATAGCCTAACAATAAAAAATAGCTATAGATTAGTTATAACTAATCTATAGCTATTTTTTATTACGTTAGTAAACACAATGTTAACTCTCACTCTTCAGTCTATTTTGCAGACTATAGTCTGTAGAACAATGATGATTACTCTTCCAAAATTGTTTTATAAACACAAGGAGAGTGGTCTCTTGAGAATTGAAGAAGCCTTTGGAATTATATTACAAAAACATAGAACCTCATCTAACATAAGTCAAGAAAAATTAGCACTTAATTCAGGATTAGACAGAACATATATCAGCTTACTTGAAAGAGGGAAAAGAAAACCTACAATAAATACCATATTTTCATTATCTAGTACTCTCAATATTAGACCTACCGTATTAATTCAAGAAGTCGAGGAATTAATCTTAAATTCAAATTAGTTATCTAAAGTAGGCAAAAGTTATAACGTTTGCCTACTTTCAATTATATTCATAGTATTACATTTTGATTGTGTGCCTTAACTACCTCTTCTAAATATTCATTAACTTCAAGAAAATTGGCTTTACCCTTCTTGTGTATGGAAGCTAATTTTCTCATCTTTGCACTTGTAACTTTTTGATTTTGAAAAGACGTTTGCAATATATGTCTTATTCTTCGCTTCTGAAAGTCTTCAATAGTTTCCACTATTTCTGATATATATTTTTCAGTAAGCGGATATTTCTCTTTATTTTGAATTTTATTCATTGGCGCCAATATTTTATCAAGTTTCCCTAATGATTTTCTTATTAACTTCCCTTTACTTTTTTCATATTCTTCCCAATCTTCTACAATTTTTTTTGCCTCCACTAATAATTGCTGATCCCTTCTGTGATACGCATCTACTTCTTTTATTTTTAATTTTTGACCTCTTTTTGAAGGAGGGGAATTGTCTTCTATCCACTTAGGATCATATTTCCTTAACCAGGCATATATAGCTCTATTCATATTATTTAATTCTCTACGATTATAATCTGGAAATGATTCTCTTAATACCTTCCACTTAATTTTATATTCTTCAGTTTTTTCCTTTTGCTGCTCCTCTATTAAATTTTTATCTTCACTATAATTTTTTTGTCTCTTCCTTTTCTCCCTTTTTATTTTTTGAATTGTTGGCTTTGAAAATCCAGTATATGTACATAATTCTTTTACAGTTGCACCATCTCGCATTAAGCTTTCAAACTTTTCCTCCCATACCTCCCCTCTTTCTATAATTCTATTACTAAAATATGTGACGCTTAAAGGATTCTGCTCCCATTCTCGTAAGCGATAAATAAATCCACAACTACATTTAAAGTCACCTTGAAGTCGTCTATTTAATCCATGAAGAGTAATCTCAACATCCTCAATACACCTTTTAAGATAGTGATCCGCCAATGTGTTCATACAAATCCAGGGTCCTTCACCAAATGGTTCAAAAATAAAATTTTCTTCGAAAAATCTCTTTGGTGAGCCACATAAACACCGTATTACTAATAGATGGCGAATTGGATACGAATGATACATAGATTTTTCTCCAAGAAAATATTTTAACCAATTACTTGTGTCTTCAATTTCAAAGTCTGAATTTAATAGTTTTAAAAATTCTTTTGGGTAATAATCTAACATTAACTTTCCTAATTTTTTTTGTCTCTCAGCTTTCGGAAAACCAATATTTTTTTTTGCCATGAGCGTTTCATATTTATTAAATAGTTGTTTTGAAGAGAGCGACTCAAATTTAGAATCAAATAAATACTGAATATCTTCAGCTAAATTTAGAAGAAACGGAAAAATGCCCTCTTTAAAAACCAATTGTTCATTATAGATGTCTTGCTTTTCTAATAGTAAAAATGGTTGATTACTTTCCTTTATTATGTTTACAGGATATCGCGTTAAAGCTTTTTGATGTTTTATACATACTAAAACTCCTGGACATTGAAATATCCGATTCCAATACCCCTCTCCCAGCCCATCAAATTGTTCTCTTAAGCATTCCTTACAATAATATAAATGTTCCTTTATAAAATTCCCCTTCCCCAAAAAATGTCCTAATTTTCCGAATGGAGCATTATATCTTTGCTTTGAGGATCTTACAATAATTTTTTTTAACCAATTCTCTTCTTGAAAAGGTATTATAAAAGGTATTATTGTATGATACATAAGGAAATATTCTATCGTTATTTTCTCATTTAAAGGCTTTAAATTATCTACTAACCGGGCTAAATTACTAAGGGACTCAATTCCCAAATTCGAAGCTTGTTTATTAAAAAGTTCCTTCATTGTAGCACCATTCCCTGCACTTACTACGTGACTTTGATACCTACTAACAATACTATATAACAATTCATCTTGATAAGGTGTAGGAAAATAACAAATCATTATTTTGATTCTCCTTCCATATCTTTCAACATACTCCTTGTAAACTTTTATATTTTAATTAATATACAAATTTATAGCTATTTTCTTTTTAAACTCTACACATTTATTCTTTAAACCGCTTACATATTCATAACAATCTAATTCTAAGTTGCCTTGATAATACTTCAACTTTATTGCTTGTATTTGGTAATCCCATTCCGTTATTTGCTTTAAATTTCTAGTTATCAAATCTAGAATAAATACATTTCCACCATCATTCATCTGATTAAACATGGGTCCAATTATTATAGCGATGCATGTATCGGTAATCCAAACTGTATCCTTAGGTATACTTTGTTTATCTTTAGAAGTTATTAAACCGATATTCTCTCCTGTACTTAAATTTATTAAATATAAATTTGGATATGTTTCCCATTCACATGGAGATAAATATAGAGCCTGGCACTTATTTGGTGAAATTAATGGTCTTGAAGATATACTATGAGTCAAAAATTTCCTCTCTCCCTCATCATTAATTAACTCAATCCGATTATCCCAACGTCTATAATGTATTTGATACATAAATAAATCTCCTTTCTTATTAGTTATTTTATATTATTAATATTACTGTCAAAAGAGAAAATTTTACTGCTAACGAAATTCCTTAAGGACGTTGTACTTACGATTAATAATTAAGCACAAATCTTTATTTTTTAATAATTTCACAAGAATAATTGTGTTAAATTAAGGTACTGTGACTTCCATAACTAACTTTGCCTTTTTTAGTACCTGAAGGTGTCTAGAAACCGCCCCTCGCTTAAATGACAAATTCGCACCAAAAATTGTGTTGTTAAAGAACGTTCCTGTAGTGTTTTCAAAATTTGCAGCTTAAAAATCCCCCTTAATAATCGATAAATATCCATCATTATTTCATCTACAAAAAAATGAAGCCAAACAAAAATAACTCCATATTAAATAAAATTTCTCTAGATTTTTATTCATAACATATTTAATCATTATTATTTCATGCTCTTTTTACTTATTTTCACTTCAATAAATTTCCAGTTTTATTTCCCATTCCTTCAGCATACATTTTTTACCGAAGGGTGTTTTATCTAAAAAATTACCTCCTTATCGATGAGCACTCACTTATGTAGTGCTCCTTTTCATGCTGTATAATTCTGTTTTACTTGTATAATTACATATAGTTTCTTTTTGAAACCCCCACATTCTTTTTTTACAAGTTGCGATGAAACAGTTAGCTTTTTTCTAACTGTTCTTTTGTTATTTTTCACTTTTTAGTTAAACGTACATATATTAACTTTGAACAATGGCCAATAGAATACTTAACCTACCTCTCTAAGGGCACATTTATATGTGTGCTCTTTTTTGATTTACTCTAAAACAACGATTTTGTTTAGTTATCATTTGATTAATCATATTTAAAAATTTTTAACATATCTTAATATTAACCAGGAATTACACTACCCCCAGTAGATCTGTAGTTCCTGTAATTGAGCATATAGCCCTGATTAGAACCTGTTATAAACAATAGGTTCTATTTATCGTCATTCTTCATCCCCATCATTGCGATAGGTAAGATTTTGAAGTTTTTGCCCCACTTAACACTATACGTGCGAATTTCACTACATTCAAATATCTCAAGGTTACATTAAGTGATACAAATATTATTATTAATGTATTCACTTTTAGCTTGAAGATTAAAAAATTCATGATTACACATATTTATATTCTCTATCCATTTTGGATACTTTAGAAATGGATGCTTATTTTATACATATTTTACTTTTATGATTTTAATCAAAATGTGAGGAGATCGTTTATGATAAAAGGCTATACAGCATTGCTTATTATAGATGTGCAATTGGGTTCATTTAAAGAAAAAAGAATACTATATAAAGGAATAGAATTATTAAAAAACATTCAATTGTTAATCCATAAAGCTCGTACTGTCCAAGCGCCTATTTTTTACATGAAGTTTAATGGGAAAACAGGATCTTTATTAGAGCATGGAAATCCGGAATGGGCAATTCATGAATCTGTAGCTCCACTATCTGAAGATATCGTTCTTGAAAAAAACCACCCTGATTCATTTCATGAAACAAGTCTTCAACAAGAATTGAATAAAAGGGACATCGAACACATTGTGATTACAGGCGTTCAGTCTGAAATATGTATAGATGCGACGTGTCGACGTGCATATAGCTTAGGGTATGATGTTACTCTTGTTGAAGATGGGCATAGTACATATGACACTACATTATTATCGGCATCCCAAATTATTAAGCATCATAACGATATAATAGGTGAATGGTTTGCTGATTTGAAAAAAGCTCAGATAATTGAATTTTAATTAATCTTGAATAGGTTTTTCTTGATAGATATAGTACGAATCATTTAAATTTAGCTAAGGTATTAATCCTGTTCATCATTATTAAACATATGTTTTACCTTATGAGATAATATAATAATTATATTCTAAGAATTAAATGCCCCTTTTAGGGTTACAGACAAACCGCTATCAAGCAACTTAAAAATTTTTTTTTTCATTTTGGGGTAATTCTAAATTCTTAAGTTGATGGGTAGGGTTAATCTCCAGCATTTCCTAAATAAACCACACTAAGCAAAATATTAGTAACATTAAGTTATGACACCGTTTGTTATAAAAAATTCTAAAAAACTGACTTCTAAATTGGGAAACCGACTTTAAGACATCTTATTCAATATTTAATACTCGTTTATATCTTTCTATTCTTTCCTCTGCTATCCTTAATCTTTCGCTTTTTAATAAACTCTCATGCCTCTGTTGTGATGAAAAACTAGTCACTTCGAGAATATTTATTTCAACATTAAAATTCCAATCATTTATTTTATAATCAATGGGATACTCAATTTGACCAATATCCTGTTCTGCGTCTACTGCTATATATTTACCATCTTTTAAAAAGAGCTTATAGCTTAACCCCAATTGTATATATCCCTAACAATTCTCCTAATTCAGAATGCGTTATCTTTAATACCTCTCCACGCACTTCAATGTCCTCCCTGTTAATTAAATTATTTGCAAATGATTTTTTATCTTTAACAAGATAAAAATAATCAGTGCTGCCTACAACTATAGTTTGATCTAATTCGTACCAATTTGGTTTCCAGTTAAAAATCATAATACAACACCTCTAAAAAATGATTGTTCAACTACTTAGAGACCTGGCGGCAAAACGCGGATTTTATATGCTAAGATGGTTTCTAAAAGTAAAATGTCATCTTTACTACTGTAAAAAATAACTAGTCAAACGTAAAAAATATTAGTTGACGTAAAATTCGTCATAGTTAACTAATTTTTAATATTAGTAAATCTCCGTTTCATTAAACAATTTACTTTATATATTCCAATAGTCACTATTTATATCACTGTTATATTTATATTCAATCTTTTCTTTTCCACACTTACAAAAACTAGCTGTACCGATCCGTCCTGTTTTAAAATTTTCACTATCTTGAGTTTTAATAAAGTTATATTTATGAATACATTTAGGTCCTTTTACTTTATTTATCCATTCCCGTAACATAAAGTAATCACTCTCCTTTAAAGAATATTCCTCGTGGATTTCTGCATTGATAAAATTTTAAGAAATATTTTCAATCAATGACTATGTTATGCCTTAGTGTACAAAATTCATGAGATGTTGGTGCTCCCTCATGCCCATCAACTTAAGAAAATAATTTCACTCAAAAACGAAAAAATGAGCCCTTGTTCCTATTAAATTCCTTCCATAGATTAAGGAAGGAATTTATAGTTCAATTATACATGTTCCTTTTGATTATTTATTTGCATATCGTATTTTGACCAAAACTATATGCAAATGAGGTGAAAACATGCCCATTACGAATCGATTTTCTACCACTACTAACGGTGCACTCGCTATTACAGGTAATACTTTAGGCTTAAGTAAAATTAGTAATCAAAACCGTGCTGGTACAATCGGGGCAATTGGTGCATTCGCAACTACGAATACTGCTTTACAAGTACCTACTTTCCCTGCTGGTACAACGTTAAACTATATACAAAATAGTTCTACCGCTATTTTAAATATCCCTGCTGGTAGTACGATTCTTTACGCAGAACTCGTTTGGGGTGGAAACTATTTATCTCGTGATCAAAACATTACGAGTGTATTAGGAAACCCAGTTTCTTTTACAACACCTGTTTCAACATACTCGATTACTCCTTCAGCTGTTACAGCTTCTAATCAAACATTCGTTTCTGGATCTGTCACATTTGGATTCTATACACGCTCCGCAGATGTAACATCCCTCGTTCAGGCTGGAGGATCAGGCTCTTATACAACGGGATCTGTCCCTGGACTTGTTGATCCTTTAGATGCTTCTAACGGAGCTATTAATTCTGCTGGATGGACGCTTATTGTCGCTTATCAAAACGGAACATTACCTGCAAGAAACTTAACCATTTACGTAGCTGGTAATCGTGTTTCTGCTGATACTGGTAGTGCCGATGTAGCTGTCTCAGGATTTTTAACACCTTCAGGAGGGCCAGTAAGCGGAAGATTATTTTTAAGTTCTACCGAAGGAGATGCTGATTTAATTGGGGATCAGGCTCTATTCGGACCTAATTTCAGTTCATTAAATGCTTTATCTGGACCTAACAATGCTGTAAATAATTTCTTCGGTTCCCAAATTAATAATGCCGCTGGAAACTTAGATACAACTGGGACATTTGGAACGCGAAATCAAAGTGCCTCTACAGGTACAAACATCTCTGCTGGAAGACAAGGCTGGGACATTACTTCTATTGATATTTCTCCTTATTTAACAAATTCTCAAGTATCTGCCGCAATCCGTTTAACTACTAACGGAGATGCATATATGTTAAATACAGTCGGTTTACAAATCAACATAAATTCCCCTAACATACAAGCAACGAAAAGCGTGAATAAAAGTGTTGCTGCAATTGGAGATGTTCTCACTTATACAGTTACGATTCCTAACACCGGACTTCTTCCCGCCAATAACGTTATTTTTACAGACATTCTCCCTAACGGGACTTCCTTTATACCTGGCACTGTAACAATAGATAATGTCCCGCAAACAAACGCAAATCCAGCCGCTGGTATATCTCTTGGAACAATCAATAATGGTGCTTCTCGCACAGTAACTTTCCAAGCTACTGTCGTTTCTCTGCCAAATCCAAATCCGATTTCTAACACTGCTAATATTACATTTCAATATACACCAATCGCCGGAGGAACGACCTTTAACGGTCTGGCAACAAGCAACTCTGCTGGAACACAAGTTAACCTGGCAGATATTAATGGTACAAAATCAGTTAACAAAATTTTTACTGATATTGGTGAAACGCTAACTTACAGTATTGCCTTAGCTAATATAGGAAATATCGCCGCAACGAATGTGATATATACAGATCCAATTCCAAGCGGGACTATTTTCATTCCAGGCAGTGTAACCGTGAACGGAGTTACTCAAGTTGGTGTAAATCCCGCTAATGGTATATCAATTGGATCAATTGCTGCAAATTCTACGACTACTGTTTCATTTCAAGTATTCGTTCCTTCTATCCCGCAAACAAATCCAATATTAAATAGTGGTACCACAACATACCAATACACTCCTGTGCCAAATCAACCTGCAGTAAGTGGAACTGATACGACCAATATCGTATCCACTCAAGTGAATAATGCTACTGTAACAATGACGAAAGCAGTAGATAAAAATTATGCAGATATTGGCGATACACTGACTTACACTGTTGCCTTTACAGGTACAGGTAATACAAACGCGAACAATGTTATTTTTACAGATGTCATTCCTACTGGAACAACTTTTGTTCTAAACAGTTTAACAATTGATGGCACGACACAAGTGGGCGCAAATCCCGCTACTGGCGTGAACATTGGATCTATCCCAAGCGGCACAACAAAAAATGTTACATTTCAAGTAGTAGTAAATACAATACCCGCGTCAAATGTCGTATCTAACGGATCAAGCGCTTCTTATCAATATACCGTCAATCCTAGCCAATCACCCGTTATGAAAAATATTTCTTCTAATCTCGTTTCCACTCAAATTAACAATGCGAATGTAACATTATCAAAATCAACTAACAAACAATTTGCCACAATTGGCGAAACGATAAATTATACAATCCTTATTACAAACAGTGGAAATACAGCTGCAACGAACGTACAGCTAACAGATTCACTTCCAAATGGAACGATATTAACACCAGGTTCTGTAACACTCAACGGTGTTTTACAAAATGTAAATTCTCTCGTTTCCATACCTATTGGTACAATACCCGGCGGAGCTACTTTCACTTTATCCTTTCAAGTAACAGTCATTAACCTTACCGCTCAAAACCCTATCATTAATAATGCTTTTGCTTCTTATATTTACACTGTAAATCCAAGCCTGCCACCAACTTCCAAAACAGCAAACTCTAATTCTGTTACAACAGCAATTAGAATAGCAAACCTTCAAGCTACTAAATCTGTAGATAAAACGTTTGCTGAAGTTGGAGATGTATTAACTTATACCTTCTCTCTTACAAACAATGGAAACGTTACGGCGAACAATGTAGTACTATCTGATTCAATTGCGAACGGTACTTCCTTTATATCGAACAGTGTTATCGTTAACGGTGTTACTCAACCTGGCGCAACACCAGCTAGCATCAATATTGGTAGCATCAATGTTAATACTACAATTACAGCTTCATTCCAAGTAGTAATCACTAGCATTCCAAACCCAAACCCTATTTCGAATAGCGCTTCCATTTCCTATAACTTTATCGTTGATCCAAACGCTTCACCTGTAAGTAAGAACACTACTTCAACTACTACATTTACTCAAGTAAACGATGCAAATGTCATTTCAGCCAAAACAGTGGATCGAGCGTTCGCTACCGTAGGGGATATATTAACTTATACTGTTACTTTGACGAATGCAGGAAGTGTTTCTGCTGATAGCCCTACTTTCGTAGATACGAATCCAGACGGTACTACCTTTATTCCAAATACTTTTCTTATTAATGGTGTACTTCAAAATAACGCAGATCCAAATATAGGTGTTCCACTACCTTCCATTGCTACGAACGGCTCACTTACAGTCTCTTATCAAGTATCTGTCACCTCTTTACCAACACAAAATCCAACAATAAATTCATCTAGTACACAGTATAGCTTTATTTTAAATCCGGGCGACCCACCAACTATAGAAACATCTTTAAGTAATACTGTCAGTACACAAATTAATGTAGCAAATGTAGTTATTGTCAAACAGGTAGATTTAACTATTGCTGACGTTGGGCAACCAATCACATATACCATTGCTTTAGCTAACCCAGGAAATACTCCAGCAAATAATGTTGTTGTTACTGATATACTACCTCCTGGTACGACTCTCGTACCAAATAGTATTTTTATAGGTGGTGCTTTACAGCTAGGTGCAGATCCAAGTGTTGGCCTTCAAGCTGGTACGATTCCAGCAGGCGGAATTACAACAATTGTTTTCCAAATTAGTGCAACCAGTTTACCTTCACCAAATCCAGTTCAAAACAGCGCCGCACTTCAATATAGCTTTATTGCCGATCCAAATTTACCTGCTGTTGTGAGAAATGCTACTAGTAATATAGTAACTACACAAATTAATACTGCTAATATTGTCGCTACGAAACTAACAAGTACAAATTTCGCTGATGTTGGCGATGTCATAACTTATGCAACGATTTTAACGAATAACGGCAATATCCCTGCCTCCAATGTAACGTTTACAGATATCATTCCAGCTGGTACCATCTTCCTTCCTAACACTGTAACGATTAACGGCGTCCCTATAGCTAATGCAAACCCGGCTAATGGCATTTTAATTGGTACGATAGGAGCGAATTCATCACGTACTGTTTCATTTCAAGTTTCTGTACCAACTATTCCTAGTCCAAATCCGATTACAAATCAATCAGGCACAACATTTCAATATACGTATGATCCATCCAAACCTGCTGTGATGCAGATGGTTGCTTCTAACACTGTACAGACAACTATTAATAACGCCTCAATTGCCGCTACTAAATCTGCAGATAAACAGTTTGCTAACGTAAATGATATGATTACGTACACGACTACTTTAACGAATAACGGGAACACACTTGCATCAAATGTAATATTTACAGATGTAATTCCAAACGGAACATCGTTTATTCCTAATAGTGTTACTGTAAATGGGAATACACTGCCTAATGTCAATCCAGCAAGCGGAATTGCAATCGACCCAATAAATCCGAATGCAAATACAATCATCTCATTCCAAGTACAAGTAAATTCTATCCCGAATCCAAATCCAATTCCGAACCAAAGTAATACAACGTACCAGTATGTCGTAGATCCTAACTTACCTCCAGCATCCGCCAATACGTTAAGTAACGTAATAACAACTCAAATTAATAATGCTACAATCATCGCTACGAAGTCAGTGAATACACCGACTGCTGCAATTGGAGATATCGTTACTTATACGATTGCCGTTACAAACACAGGAAATATCCCTGCTAGTGCAACTGTTTTAATAGATGGACTTGGTGCATGGGCTTCATTTATCCAAAACTCCGTAACGATTAATGATGTTCCACAGCCAGGATTAGATCCATCACTTGGTATTCATTTGGCAGATATCCCGCCAGGAAATAGTGTATTTATTACCTTTGAAGCACAAATTTTAGCAATACCACCTAGTGGTACATTAACAAATAATGCCCTTGTAAATTATGAATATACCGTGAATCCAAACCAATCTCCTGCTGTTGGTAGTACAATTACGAATACGACGGTTACTCCAATTGTTGATGCTACTTTATCTATAAATAAAACCGTGAATTCAACATTTGCTACTATTGGGGATACACTTACATTCACCTCAACCATTACTAATTCCGGTAACACTACCGCAAGCAATGTTATTTTTACAGACGTCATTCCAAATGGCACAACGTTTATTCCAAATAGTTTTACGATAAATGGAACAACCATTCCTAATACAAATCCACAAAACGGTATCAATATTGGTAACTTGAATGCAAATGCATCGGTTACGCTTAGTTTTCAAGTAAACATTACAACTCTTCCAAACCCTAATCCAATTCCGAACCAATCATCAACTCAATACAGTTTTATTGTAGATATAAATGAACCACCTGTATCTCGGACAATTCAATCTAATACCACTTTTACACAAATAAATTCTGCTTCCGTTATCGCAACGAAGACTGCAAGCAGTGCATTTGCTTCTGTTGGAGATACAGTTACGTATACAACTACTCTCACTAATAGCGGAAATACTACTGCAAACACACCTGTTTTTATTGATATATTACCACCTGAACTTTCATTCGTTCCTGATAGTGTACAAATTAATACCATTCCACAACTTGGATTTAGACCAGATAGCGGGATTTCTTTAGACTCAATTCCAGTTGGAGGAACGACAACAATTAGCTTTCAAGCTATCGTTGGCTCAATACCAGTTACAAATCCAACTTTGAACCAGTCTAGCACGACATACTCGATCATTGTTGATCCTACCCAGCCGCCGGTGACAGAAACAGCTACAAGTAATCCAACTTTAGTTCAAATTAACGAAGCGATTATTCAAGCAACGAAAAGTGTGGATCGACTATTTTCTGACGTAGCACCTGGAAATTCATTTTTAACGTATACTGTTTTATTGGAGAATATAGGAAACACAACTGCTACGAATATCATTTTTACAGATCCGATTCCAAATAATACAGTGTTTATAGCGGATAGCGTTCGAGTAGGCGGGGTTTTATTACCTGGGGTAAATCCAGCGAATGGGATACCAATTGGGGATATTATTGCAGGAGATTTTACAAACGTTACCTTCCGTGTGCAAGTAGTTAGCATTCCAAATCCAATTTTCACAATTGGACCTGGGGGGCCAAACTCACCAGTTGTAAATGGCGCTTCTATTGATTATCAATTTATGACAGGACCTAATTTACCACTCGTTTCAAGAAGTACGACATCCAATCCGGTTTCGACACAAATAAATTCCGGAGAAATTACACTTGTTAAATCTGTAGATAAAACTTTCGCAACAATTGGCGATACAATTTCTTATACGATTACATTAAATAACCCTGGAAATGTCACTTCACAAAATATAATTTTCACAGATATTTTACCTGACGGAACGACATTCATATCTGGCACTCTTGCAAACGATTCTGGTACACAGCAAATCGGAAATCCAGCTAACGGGATTCAGATTGGAAATATAAACCCAAATGGAACGGCCGTTATTACTCTCAACGTACTTGTTACAAACATTCCAAGTATAAATCCAATTACTAATTTTAGTTCTGTACAATTTGCACACGTCGTTGACCCTAGCCAAGCTTCTGTATTACAAACAACTATATCAAATACAGTTTCGACAACAATTAACAGTGCGATATTAACAACCCAAAAAAGTGTTGATAAATCTATCGTTTCCGTCGGGGATACACTTACGTATACAACGACTATTACAAATACAGGAAATACATCGGCTACAAATATAACTTTTACAAGTGCGATTCCTTCTAGTACTACTTTTGTACCAGATTCATTCACAATAAATGGGGTCCAACAGCTTGGTGCACAACCAGCACTTGGAGTCAATATACCAAATATCGATCCTGGCGAAACAGTAACTGTTACTTTCCAAGTAAATGTTATTTCTGTTCCCCCTTCCAGTTCGATTATGGGCAATGATACAATTTTATATTCGTATACTGTTGATCCAAGTGCCGCTCCTGTTACAACTTCTACTTCAACGAATATCGTTACAAACCCGGTACTAGATGCTATGATTACAATGATTAAATCAGTCGATCAAACACTTGTAACACTAGGTGATACCCTTACCTATACAACAATTTTAACGAATAGTGGGAATACAAACGCTACGAATATTACGTTCACTGACCTTATACCAAATGGTACAACGTTTATTACTGATAGCGTTACAATTGATGGCATCACACAAATTGGATTGAATCCTAATACAGGCATAACAATTGGATCAATTGCCTCTAACAGCTCAATAGCAATAGCATTTCAAGTGACCGCTACTTCTACACCAGCCCAAAATCCTATTGCCAATTCCGCTACTGCTTCTTACACATTTATCGCGAATCCAAATACACCAATTGTTTCAAGAAATGTTACTTCAAACACAACATTTACTACAATTAATACAGCTACCGTTCTTTCATCTAAACAAGTTGATAAAACATTTAGCCACATCGGAGATACGCTCACTTATACTGTCGCTTTAACAAACAATGGAAACTCATCCGCACAAAATGTTATTTTCACAGATACCGTACCGAGCGGAACTACATTTATTGCAAACACATTTTCTATTAATGGAGTTCCTCAAAGTGGGGCGGATCCATCGAACGGTGTGAATATTGGGACAATAACAGCCGGGACTACAGTAACAGTTTCGTTCCAAGTTACTGTAACATCATTACCAAACCAAAACCCAATTGTAAATTTCTCATCAACATCGTATCAATTAGTCTCACCACCTGATGCAGAAACTTCAATTAGTAATCCTGTTTCAACCCAAATTAACGAAGCAATATTGTCTATGACGAAAAATGAAAGTGTATCCTTTGCAGATATCGGGCAAACTGCTTTTTATACTACTTCTATTACCAATGTAGGCAATACCGACGCAACGAATATTGTATTCACAGATACATTACCAAGTGGACTCACATTTGTTCCTAACACATTAACTGTCGATGGCGTTTTACAACCTAACGCAGATCCAAATACAGGTGTATTACTTGCAACACTTCCACCAAATGAAATATATAGTATCGTCTTTCAAGTTACAGTAAACAATATTCCCCCTAGTAACCCAGCACCAAATACAGCATCAACGACGTATGAATTTACTGTTGATCCTGTTAATCCTCCCGTTTCAAGTGCAGCTACTTCCAACACTACACTCCTTCAAATAAACAACGCAACTATTATTAGCACCAAAACAGCAGATCTTACTTTTGCGGATGTTGGTAATACAATAACATTTACACTTAACCTTCCTAATACCGGAAATGTGACCGCAACTAATGTAACTATTATCGATATTCTTGATAGCAATTTAAGTTTCGTTCCAAATAGTTTCACAGCTAATGGGCAAACCATTCCAAACGCTGATTTATCTACTGGTGTAAATATCGGTTCCATTAATGGTGGGAATGCGGCAACCGTCACATTCCAAGCAACTGTTATTACACTTCCAACACTGAATCCCATTTCTAATTCTGCTTCTATCACATATCATTATGTCGTTGATCCTAGCCAGCCACCTATTACAACTTCCAATCAATCTAATGCAACGACAACACAAATTAATAGCGCTATCCTTACTGCACAAAAAAATTCAAATGTATCAACGGTAGATATCGGGCAGGATATTACCTACACTGTTACAATTACAAATGGCGGAAATGTGAGTGCAACGAATGTTATTTTTACCGATCTTATTCCAGACGGAACTTCCTTTGAACCGAATAGCTTTACATTGAACGGAACTACCATCCCAAATGCAGATATTATTACAGGTGTTCCAATTGGTGATATCGCGCCAAACCAATCTGTCATTGTGGCATTTCACATTATCGCCAATGAAATTCCACCTATAAATCCCATTACGAATCAAGCTAGCATTAGCTTCCAGCATATCGTTAATCCAGCTAATCCTCCAGTTTCAAAAAATATTACTTCTAACACCATTGCAACAAAAATTGAAAGTGCTATTTTAAATACGATTAAAATAGGAGATAAAACTTTTGCAACGATTGGTGATACGATTACGTATACAACTACGATTACGAATACTGGAAATATTCCAGCTAACAACGTTGTTTTCTCAGACCCTTTACCTTCATGGACACAGTTTGTTGCAGGATCAATTGTTGTTGACGATACTTCATTACCATCCGCTTCTATCACCAGCGGTATTGGCATAAATACAGTCAATCCAAATCAAACTGTAACAATCATATTCCAAGTTCAAATTGTAAGCAATCCAACAACATTCACTCCTGAACTCCAAAACTTAGGATTTGTGAACTTCCAATATAACGTAGGCAATGCATTACAGGCTCAGCCTGGCAATGTGGAAACGAACGTCTTCGTTACTTCTATTCATTCAGCAATACTTTCAGCTGTAAAAACTGCTAGTACAGCCTTTGCGAATATTGGAGACACGATCACTTATACAGTTTTAATTCAAAATAGCGGCAATACAAACGCTACGAATGTAAATTTCTCAGACCTTATTCCAGCGGGAACGATCTTTGTTGAAAATAGTTTTGCTGTAAATGGAAGTATCATTCCAGGTGCAAATCCAAATAACGGAGTTAATATCGGAACCGTTAGCGCGAGTAGTTCCTTAACTGTTACTTTCCAAGTCATAGTTACATCTACTCCACCTTCAAACCCAATTACAAACGTTGCATCTATTCAATTCACATTCATTGTTGATCCGGCCTCTCCTCCTGTTACAGGCACGATAAATTCTAATAGCGCTTCAACACAAATTAATAACGCGACTGTTACAACTGTTTTACAAGCAAATCGTTCAATTGTGTCTATCGGAGATGTAATTACGTATACAGCAACATTAACAAACACTGGAAACTTTCCTGCAAATTCTGTATTACTCATTAATGGGATTCCTGAAGGGGCATTATTTGTTCCAAATAGTGTTACGCTTAACGGGATTTCACTCCCAGATGCAAGTCCAACACTCGGTATTCCAGTTGGTATTATCGCACCAGGTGATTCTGCTACTATTACGTTCCAATTTCTTGCAACTTCTATTCCACCGCAAGGGGCAATCATAAATCAAGCCATTACAAGTTACACGTATATCGTCGATCCGAGTCAACCTCCAGTTACAGCAACATCCTCGTCTAATACGGTTAATACAGCTGTTGTTGATGCATCGTTATCCGTAATTAAAAGTACAGATTCTCTCGTACAATCTACTGACGGTACAATCACTTACACAGTAGTCGTTCAAAATAACGGAAATACTACTGCAAATACAGTTACTTTAACAGATTTGGTCCCCGAAGGAACTGCCTTTATTCCGAATAGCGTAACTATTAATAGCGTTTCCGTTCCAGATGCTGATCCTAACGTAGGAATACCATTAAACTCCATCACACCGTCAGAAATCATCACTGTAACATTCCAGGTTATCGTTCAATCCATTCCAAGCGTCAATCCAATTTCTAATATAGCTCGTATTGACTATACTTTTATCGCCGATCCAACTGCTCCTACCATCTCTCGAACAATTACGTCTAATCCAGCTTTCACACAAATTTCGGATGCGAATGTTCTTTCTTTAAAAGCAGTCAATGCACAACAAGCGACAACAGGGGATATTTTGACCTATACGATAACACTAGAAAATACCGGAAATATTCCAGCTACTAATCTATTATTTTCAGATACGCTTCCAGAAGGGACTACATTCGTAGAAAATAGTTTTACACTTAACGGAACAGCTATACTTGGTGCCAATCCAAATGCAGGTGTTACTTTGCCTACCCTAGTAGCAAACGCTACTCACCTGATTTCATTCCAAATTCTAATTAACGATTCATTCTCGCAACAATCAATTACAAATCAGTCTCATACAACATATACAATTCAACCAGACCCAGGACAACCGCCTATTACGGAAACATCTACAAGTAATATTGTTATTGCAAATTTCGTTCTAGCACAATTGACAGTTACAAAAACATCCAATCCAACAACTGTAGATATCGGTGGAACTATCCTTTATATTTCTGAAGTGAAAAATATCGGTAATGTTGACGCAATAAATATTAATTTTACAGATTCTATCCCTGCTGGGACTACATTCGTTCCCGATAGTGTCACAATTAATGGTGTCCTTCAGCCAGGTGTAAACCCTGAAAACGGAATACCGATTGGAACAATTCCAGCAAACAGTTCCAAAACGATACTATTTCAAGTGCAAACAAATAATCCACCGAATGAAACTGAAATTGTAAATCAATCTTCAGCAACTTACCAATATGTAAGTATTCCTACAGCCCCACCAGTAAATCGCTCTGCAAATTCTAACATTGTTACAACATCACTTCAAAATGCAAATATTATTTCTGTTAAAAGTGCGGATGTAAATTTCGTATCAATCGGGCAAATGATTACCTACACAAATACACTTCAAAATATAGGAACCGTTCCGGCTAACAATATCGTGTTCATTGATACCATTCCAGAAGGTACTATATTCATTGAAGATAGCTTAGCAATAAATAATGTAATTCAGCCTGGCGTGAATCCTGAAAACGGAGTAACTCTCGGCACGATACAACCAAATGAAACAGTCACTATTTCATTCCAAGTACAACTTACAAATATACCAGAGGGCAATACAGTCATTAATATTTCAGACACTTCGTACGAATACCAAATTGACCCTAGTTCTCCAATTATTCAGCGTAGATCGTTATCAAATGCAGTAAATACTGAAGTGCGAACGGCAAATGTTAGTGCAATTAAATCCGCTAACAGATCCATTACACGTATCGGTCAAATCATCACATATACAGTCGCAGTTACAAACGCCGGTACAATACCTATTACAAATACTCTCCTACTTGACGCAATTGCTTCTGGCACCACATTCGTTCCAAATAGCATTCTTGTAGATGGCGTACCAAGACTTAACGAAAATCCAATTACCGGTATCAATCTTGATATAATTCTTCCAAATAATACGATTATTGTTACGTTCCAAGTAAGCGTAGTTTCTATACCGCCACAAAATAACATTAATAATATCGCCGTCATTCACTATGAGTATCGACCAGACCCAAGCACACCACCAATTTCAGAAACGACCTCTTCCAATGCTACAAACATACAATTTATTGATGCTATTCTTATTGCTACAAAGTCCACTAATACTGTATTAGCTAACATTGATGAAACCATTGAATATACAGTATTCATTCAAAATAATGGATCGACTACAACTAACTCCATCTTTTTTACAGATACTATAGCGAATGGAACAGTATTTATTCCAGGAAGTGTAATAGTTAATAATACTGTGCTTCCTGCAGCAGATCCAAATATCGGCTTTTCCATTCCTAATGTCGCAGCAGGTCAAATGGCTACAATAACATTCCAAGTTTCCGTTACGAATTTACCTGCTGTAAATCCAACACCTAATACTGCAAACATCGTCTACGACTTTATTTTCAATTCTGACTTTGCACCAATTCAAAAATCTACTACTTCCAATACTACTTTTGTTCAAATTAATGATGCTGATATCGTTTCACTTAAAACTGTTGATTTGACCTCTGTAACGATTGGTGACATTTTAACTTATACAACAACTTTAACGAATACGGGGAATACGGATGCAACTGCTGTTGTATTTACAGACAATATACCTGATGGAACAACCTTTATTGACGGTAGCGTTTTAGTAAATAACATTCCTCAGCTTAATGCCAATCCAAGTGCTGGTATACTTGTAGGAACGATTGCTCCTAACACTTCTATCCCAGTCACATTTTCTGTTACCGTCGTAGCTCTTCCAGCCAGCGGTCGTGTTCAAAATCAATCAACTTCTCGTTATACAATAAACGTGGAAGAACAAATATCGACTAGCAATATTACCTTCACTGAAGTTATTTCTGCTAATGTAATTGCGACAAAAACAACACCTATCCAATATGCTGACCTACAAACTATTATCCCTTACACTATTTCCATTACAAACAATGGGAATATACAAGTAGAAAACATTATTGTTACAGATATCATCCCAGCAAATACGAGCTTTATAGAGAATAGTGTTATCGTGAATGGCAACGCTCGGCCAAATGACAATCCACTTAACGGTATACAAATTGATAACATTCCGCCTAATACGACAGCAACCATTCTATTCCAAGTACGGGTTACTTCGATTCCACAAACAAATCCAATCTCTAACACGAGTACAATTGAATATGAATACACGGTACCAAATCGACCACCTATTACCGAAACTATTATTTCATCAGCTGCTTTAACAGAAATTAATCATGCGAATTTGAATAGTAATAAAGCTGTTGACCTTGCATTTGCAACGGTTGGTGATACGTTAACGTATACGATTACACTAAATCAAACCGGTAATGTTGCAGTAAATGATGTAATCATTCAAGATATGATTCCTCAAGGTACTACATTTATAGAAAATAGTGTCATTGTAAACGGAGAAACTCTTCCAGGGGTGAATCCAGTAAGCGGTATACCAATTGGTACTATAACTATTGGTGGAGACGCTATCGTTTCATTCCAAGTAACTGTAACTTCTATTCCAACACCAAACGAACTAAACAACAACGCAATTACTACTTTTAACTATATAGTCAATCCAAATAACGTACCTGTTACAAATACGACTACAACAAATACCGTAACAACTACTGTCCAAAATGATAATGTCATTGCCATAAAATCTGTTGATGTAACGAATGCCTTACCTGCTCAAACTTTAACGTATACAATTACGATTATGAATAGCGGTAATGTAACGATTGAAGACCTTCTTGTTATAGACACCATACCAATAGATACGACTTTTGTTGCTGGTAGTGTTACGATTAACGGAATCAATCAGCCTAATGAGAATCCTGAAAATGGTATTATATTAGGAAATCTTGCTCCTAATGAGTTTGTTATTATTACGTTCCAAGTAACAATATCTTCTTCTACTCTTCAATCTACAATTAATAATAATGCTTCTATTTCCTATACCGTTATCATTGATCCAACAAAACCACCTATTACAATTACAAAACAAACAAATACTGTTACAACAACATTAATTGAGCCATTAATTAACATTGAGAAAACAGCAGACAAATCTATCGTCGTTATAGGAGATATCATTACATTCACATTAGCGGTATTTAATCACTCCACAATTCCGACAATCAGTACTTCTGTTATAGACACAATTCCAGCTGGTACAATATTTATAGAGAACAGCGTAACAATTAACGGTACTCCCGTTCCAAATGTTCGTCCAGACACTGGTATTAATATTGGTTCTTTATCTGCAGATTCAGTAGCAACTATAACATTTCAAGTTCTCGCAACTTCTATTCCTTCAAACAGTACAATTATAAATTCTGCAACAGTTACCGCTGCTTTTCAATTGACACCACAGGATCCAATTATTACTTTCATTGTTAATTCAAATATTGTTCGTATACCAGTTCAATTTATAACTGCAATAGTCACGAAAAATACTTCCGTCAGCTCAGCTTATTTAAATCAATATTTTGATTACACGGTACGTATTACAAATACTTCTGAAATTTCACTCTCAAATATTTCTTTACAAGATACAATTCCAGCAGGTTTACAATTTATTAACGGAACTGTCTTTATTAACGGTGAACGCTCTCCACTAGCAAATCCGAATATCGGTTTCCTAGTCGCTACTAATTTGGAACCAAACGAAACAATTATCGTGTTATTCACAGTACAAGTAATAAGTCCACCTGTTAATAATGAGTATAAAAATACGGCCAATATTTCTTTACAACTTCAAGTCTCACCTACCGACCCACCAATTACAGTAACCGTTACAAGTAACGAAAACATCGTCACCTTTGTTCCAGAAAATCCAGATGAAACACTTCCAAATTTAAGTTGCTTCTTTGACGGTGAACGCTTCATTCGCATTACTCCTCGAAATATAAGAAATTGCCTTTGGGCTTGGATTTGGTGGCAGTAATTAAATAAAAATAAAAAGCTTGTAATGTGGATATTATCCACATTACAAGCTTTTTTGACATGGTACCTCCATTTACTTAAACCATTTCAAACCTCTGATAAAAAATTATTTAGTTGAAAAGAGAATATAAAAGTAAAAGGTGAGGTTGGACGAAATAGTGTAAAGGCTTGTCCACTGATATGATTTATGTAAGAAATACAGGTAATGTATATGAAGCAATCTGAGTTATGAAAATAAAATATACAACACTGAGTATAACTGCTATTTATATTTAGCAGCTAATATCTAATTCAGTAACGAATCAAATTACCTCATTTCACCCTCTTGGGTAAAGCTGAACCTGAATGTACAATTATTGAATGAACATGAACATTAACTTGAGCATCACTAAAATAATTTTTACCTTGATCCCAATCCTTACTTATTTTCTTCCATTCTTTATAATTATGCCGCTTATATACTTCTCCAAGTTCCAAAACATCTACTTTATGTTTTTTTTGAATAAGCTTTATTGATTTTTGGATGTGCTTTTTTATTTCCTTTGAAATCTCCTCCTCCAAACTCTTCTCATTTATAAGTTGTTTATGATTACTAAAGTGTAACTCTGCCAGTGTACCTTCCAAGGATAAATGAACATCAAACTCCGGTTGCGTAGTATCTTCAGTAAATACCTTAATGTTACGTTGTAGTTTATGAATTTCATATGTAATAAGCTGATTCTTTTTACGTATGGTAAAAAAACCTCCAATTTTTCTACCTATCAGGTAATTCATCCCCATTGTTTGTTCTCCACTTAACATTCCGACATACTTGTTATCTTTTCCACGAAACAGTGCAGCCCCTTCCATTTGTATCCCTTGTTTTGTTAACTTTAAGATAGGTAATACAAAACTTCGTTTTGAAATAATTTTTTCCTGCACATCCCCAATTCTTGCTGCCTCAACCATCTGAGCATTTTTCGGGGGATGTTCAGCTAACATATCAATATACTGTGCTGGTAAATTTTCGGGTTTTGCACTTTGATTCAAGACAGCTTCTGCGTTTTTCTCAGAAACAAATAGACGGATATTGCGTCTCATTTCATGATCTCGAATATATACATCTAACGTATTCTGTAAAATATATGGATTCGAGAGTAACTCTTCAGAAAAAATAATCACTTGTATATGCGGAAAAAATAATGTGCGACTAATTTTTTTAGCGATAATTCGTATTTGTTCAAACACACTATCAGCTTTTGCACTCACATTAATATAATTATTACTATTTCCACCACCTTGTCCTCCTTGTTGCGTTACCTGAGGGAGTACCACCTGATACGTCCCTTTCATTATTGGATTCGATTGTTTTTTCTTCACAATATCGTATGCAGCCCCTACTACAAATCCTCTTTCTTCTATTTCTGCTAATTCAGAGCAACCACTGATAGATCCAGCTACAAGCATAATCACAATAATTTTGGGAAGGTATTTCATTTTCACGATTCCTCCACTTTATTCTATATATAATAAAAACAATAAAAGTGTTAATACGAAAAAAGGTGAAAAACGGAATATAATTGTAATGCTATATACAGGAAACAAGAAAATAAATAACTACAAAACAAGAAAAGTTACTAATCGTTTATTTGGAAACAGACATGAATCTCTACAGAATCCAGATTTATAATTTATATCAAAAAAATTTATATTAACCCTTCTTTTGTCAAGATGATAATGATTAAAACATTATAGGTTTAGTTTAATTAGTTGTTTGTAGTATTATAGTAACTTATGTTATGAAAAAAGCTTTTGTTAATGGAAAATAAGACTGTTCTGAAATTTAATATATCTCTATATGGATAGTTTGCTTATAAAATAAAGAACCTATATTGATTCATTATTTTATAAATCTTCTGGGGATAGGAATAAGAAATTTAAATTTAATCCATAACTAGGGGCTTTTTAAAAGATATGAATTTAATTATAAATTCATGAAGCACTATGCTTAGTATGTGATTATTTCTGAAATTTATGTTGTTTTTAATGACAAAGAATATAAATTTTAAATTGTTACATAAAATATATATTTATTAATAAGGAACAGTGTTGATATACTAAACGAGCATTCCATAAATGACGAAAAAGAAACAACGGGAGACAAATTGTTCTCTAATTTTGCCATCAAGCATATCAAGATGCAGGTGGATGTAACGAACAATCCCCTGGGCACCTACTTAAGTTTAGTTCATCAAAAAAATAGGATGGTAGGGGGAGCACCATATTGCTATCAAGCTAAAATTTTAGAGCATCCCCAAAACATGATTTTGCGCTAACTTGTAACTAAAAAGTTCATTTTTTCGTTTTGGGGTGATTCTGCAATTCTTAAGTTACTAGGTATTTAATGCTATTTTTTATTCTGCACCTTTAAATTTTAGAGAATATTCACAGCTGTAATTTTGCAGGTTGAAATAGCAAACCTAACAATTGTAGTTGGACTTATAGGTAAAGTACCTAGAACTATACCAAGGCCTGTTTGTTCTACGTTAAAATCTGCTGCAGTAGAACCAGTACTTGCTAAAAGATTCACCGTAGAACCAATAAGCGTATCTAGCAATTCCCTAATTGGTCTTTCGCGACAATCACATTCGCATCCTAAGTCTACAGGTGGGAGTAATGTTATAGATGGTCCTGGCGGTAAAAACCCTACCCCTGTTACATCAGAAATATTGACTACAAAGGATGTGGAACCATCTGTAACTGTAACTAGAAAATCATTTACGGAAGTGATAGTAAATAAAAAGAAAAGTGGTGGGACGTTTGGTGCATCTGCAATAGTGCCAAGAAGCACTGTTTCCCCAATAAGTTGTTGTAAAACATTCTGCATAGGTAAAACACAACAATCACAAAGACAACCTTCAGTTGCCCCCGTTGAGCCTGTTGCCCCCGTTGGGCCTGTTGCCCCCGTTGAGCCTGTTGCCCCCGTTGGGCCTGTTGCCCCCGTTGAGCCTGTTGCTCCCGTTGGGCCTGTTGCCCCCGTTGGGCCTGTCCCTCCGGTTGGGCCTGTTGGTAGAGTAAATGATGGAATTGGTGGCAGTGTAGGGCCAATTAAATTTGGATTCAATGCATTAGCTTGAAACATTTCGTTTTTATCAAACATATAACTACCTCCTATGGGTATAATTTATTATAGGAATATATACAGTTACCTTATATAAAAATTATTTATCATTATACAATATGCTATCCCTTTACTATTGTGTGTGTTGTTTTGTGATGATCCAATGACAGGATTTTTTTATTAATAGTAAATCCAGTTCTGACGTAAAGACTGTACATATTTGAAGAGGTATATAGGGTTTTAATGAAATTTGTTCTTGTTGGTATCTCACAAAATGTCCATCAAATTAAGCAATTTTAATACTCCTAAATAGAACAAATACGCTAAGAATTTCACTATAAAAAATCCGTTATATTAAGTGTTAAATGGATTATAAAGCCCTTTCAAAAATAATAAAGTGGTTACTTTAAGCACTACAGAAACAATTTTAAAAAGCCTTACTACAATTTATTTGTAGTAAGGCTTTTATAATTTTTATATCAAATGCAAGTAATTTTATTATCATTTTATAAATTATTTATGTATAATTTTTTTAAAATTAAAACCAATTAATACAAATAATACTCCAATTATCCCAATAAAGAATAATAAATAACTTATTGGAATTAAGAAGAAAGCAGGCTCTACCAAAGTACCATCAGGCTCCATACTTGAACCGACCATGCCTGAAATAATTAAGCATGCAATACCTAATAATATTGGTGTAATAGCTAATATAAATTTATTGTTTTTCAATAAATTTTTGTTGGTTATAGACTCTTGGTTTTTCTTTTTAATAAAAAACATTAATTTAATTTCTTATTAAATAATTTGATAATATCTTCATAAACTAAACTTACTTAAATTTTATAGGAGTGTACCATTAGTGAAAAAAACTTGGATGCTATTCATTCTTTTATTTCTTTTTATTTGTTTCACACCAAAATATACTTACGCTTTTACTGATAGTCGTAAAGCGTATGAGAGAACAGGGAAGGTAATTTGGGAAGTAAATACAAAGGAAAAAATAGTTGCAATCGCATTTGATGATGGTCCGCATCCTATTTTTACACCTCAAATATTAGATATTTTGGCCAAATATAATGCAAAGGCAACTTTCTTTGTAGCAGGAAATAAAGCTAAACGGTTTCCTGCTGTTTTAAAAAGGCAAGTGAGAGAAGGACATGAGGTCGCTAATCATACTTATCATCACATATATGACAAAAATATTACTGTTTCTAAGTTAACGAAGGAATTAGATCAAACAGACCAAATTATAAAGCGTACCATCGGTTATAAACCTAACCTTTATCGTCCAGTTGGAGGTCTTCATAATGATTTAATTATTGATACAGCTATTAAAAATGAAAAGTTAGTTATTCTTTGGTCATGGCATCAGGATCCTCAAGATTGGAAAAGCCCAGCAGCTAACCAAATATTTAAACATATAACAAGAAATATTGAACCTGGTAATATCGTTCTGCTGCATGATTGGAATGGAAGTGAATATTCACAAACATCTCAAACTGTTAAAGCATTAGAAAATATCATGAGATATTTATATGAAAATGGTTATGAATGTGTAACGGTATCTGAAATGCTTTATCGTTCAACAACAATAATTCCATCTTTTCTTGATCCTTTTCAAACAATATATAGAAAAGATAAAATCGTGCGTCCATCAATCTAACCCAGTAATATCATTGTAATTCTTCAGCAATCAACTCGATTTTATGAAAAAAACTAAATATTCACAAAACATAACTGCCGTTACTTTACAAAGAAAGGAATCCTTATATTACTTTTTCAGCCTCCGAATACTTTCTATGCCTAACTTACATATATTGCCTATTTCCTATCTATGAAATGGGCAACCTCAAAGTTAATGGGGGTTAATGGAAATTTGACAAGAGAAAGGTGTGCGATACCTGCTTCTTGAATATAAACATCAAGGGAATTGCTATTAGTACCAGAGTAAACGTTCATCCCTTCAGGAATACTCTTCTTATGGAATCATTTTTCAACATTACATCAGAATCCATAGCAGTGCTTTAGTTATACAAGAAAAACGATACTTCATTATTGAAGTATCGCAAAAAACTATTTACATGTTATAGCCTATCCAGTATTAATTACTCACCTAAAATTGCAACGGGGCTAAACGATTCATAATGAATCAATTCCTTTGGAACTTCCCATTCGTGCAAAATTTTAATAATAGCTTCCATAAAAGGAAGAGAACCGCATATATAAAAATTTGCTTCCTTGGTAGCAATGTTTGACTTTAAGAAGTTTAAGTTAATATATCCTTCTTTATCAAAGTTGTTGGAAGTTTTGTCCTCCTCTGTTGGTGAGTCGTAACAAACCAATGATTTTATATTTTCATTTTTAGTAGCCAATTGCTTTATTTCCTCATGAAATGCGTGTGTCTTACTATTAAGAGTAGAATGAATAAACGTGATGCTCTGTTTTGATTCTTTCTGAGTAAGATATTCTAACATACTTAATAAAGGAGTAATCCCGATACCTCCACTAATTAAAACTATAGGCAAGTCATCTTCTTTAAGTGTAAAATCGCCAGCAGGAGCAGAAATTGAGAGCGAATCTCCCATTTGAATTTGTTTATGTAAGTAATTCGATACAATTCCATCAGGTGAAACTTCGTGTTCATTTTCCCGTTTTACACTTATGCGGTAATAATCTTTACCAGGAGCTTCGGAAAGACTGTAATGGCGAATGTGAGTATACTTTTCTCCAGGAATTTTTGCTTTAATGGTAAGGTATTGTCCAGGTTTATATGCTGCAATAACTTTTCCATCTTCAGGTATTAGATAAAAAGAGGTAACTTCATTACTTTCTTTTTCCTTTTTATCCACAATAAAATTGCGGTACCCGTCCCATCCCCCTGGTTGGCTTTTTGCTTCTTTGTACAGATTCTTTTCAATCTCAATAAAAGCATTAGCAATATAACCATATGCTTTTCCCCATGCATCTATAATTTCATCTGTTGCAGCATCCCCAAGAACATCTTTTACTGCTTGTAACAAAGTTTCTCCTACTACAGGATATTGTTCGGCTTTAATCCCGATAGCTCGGTGTTTTTGAGAAATTCGTTCAATTACAGGTTTTATCGCATCTAGGTTGGTGATGTACTCCCCGGCTGCATAAACAGCGTATCCCAAAGCTTCCTGTTGGAGACCTCTTTTCTGATTGGTTTGATTAAAGATATTATTTAAATCAGGGGTTTTCTCGAATAAAAGCTCGTAAAACCTTTTACCTATTTCTGTACTATGTTCTTTTAATACTGGAGCTGTTGACTGCACAATTTGAATTGTTTTCTCGTCAATCATAAATGGTACATCCCTTCGTATACAATGTTCTTATAAAACATTAGCATTATTTGAAATTCCTCTTTTATTATTCCATTTTTTTACTTTTTCACTCCAGGATAACGAATCTTTTTTTATTTTTATAGATCTAAACTGGTCCAATAGTTTCTGTGATTCTGGTACAATTGCTCTGAAATTTTTGTGCCAGAAACTTCTTAGTTACGTATTGAAAAATGTTATCATTTTCTGTAAAAGGCCAATGAATTAAACGTACCTAATTTTTTAGATTTTTGTATCCGGTAAGATGGAATTAAACTTAGAAATTACGTGTTCCGGAAAAAACGAATTGAAAACCATAAAAATTGTTGAGTGGCTCAAAAAAGAAGTAATCGTTGCCGTATGCCTAAACGACTATTTTCGGTCCTTATTATACAATTCTTGTTACATCAGTAGTTGTAGCCTTAGCGTACGAAATTCGCGTTTTGTCGGCAGAACCTCATTGCTATCAAGCTAAAAGCCTTGATGATATTAACTCAATAAAATCGATATCTATGCATTTTATTCAATAAACAGATTTGTTATTTGTTTATTCTCATCATAGTGACCACAAATAGGTGCTCCTATATAAGGAGAGCCGTAAACACTACTTTTTCGGATATGAAATTGAAAGCTAGAATTACTATCTACCATACAGGTTATGTGATAAGTATCTTCTATTTCATAAATATCAGTAAGAGTAGCTATGAAAAACATTCTTATCATACCTTTCTATATTATAAAGTTTATTTAGTTTTTCATTACTAAATATAAAAATATTAAAAATTTTTTCATTTGAGTAGCGGGGAAAATAGTTAACTTATAAAATACTATATGTAATCGATTTAAATGATTTGATCTTTATAATTATGAACAAATTGTTTTAGAGTAGTTGGTTTCCTTTCGAGCAGCTGTTCTAAATCTAAAGTGACTTTTTTAGCCAAACCTAATCGTGCTGTAGTATAAATACCAATCATCACCATTATGAAATCATTCTTCAAACCTTTTTGCATCATTCTTTTTCTAAACTTAAGAATACTAGGATTTGTATATATGATGTTTTCCTTTGTTTCTTTTGAAATAGTTTCAGCAACTTCATAATATGTCAATGCTTCACTTCCAGTTAAATCATAAGTCTTGAATTTATGTCCATCTTCAATTAATACTTTTGCAGCAACCTCACCAATATCTCTTACATCAATAAAACTGGTTTTCCCATTTCCCGCTGGTACTTCAATAATTTTTTCATTTCTTAATTCATCACCATGTTGAGATAATAGATTTTGCATAAAAAAGCTCGGTCTTAAAAATGTATAAGGAATTCCAGAATCTTTGATGATTTTTTCGATTTTAGCATGAGGTACAATTGGATTTTTTTCTACACCTAACAAAGATAAGAATACAATATGTTTAATCCCTACTTCTTTTGCAGCATCTATAACAGGTTGAAAATACTTTTTGGCATCAGCAAGGTGAGGGGGACGCAGAAGAAATAATTTTGTAATCCCACTTAAAGCTGTTTTTATGGATGAGGGGGTTTCAAAATCAAAATAAACTCCCTTACTTTCTTTTCTACGAGTTGCCACCTGAAAATTAACATTTTTTTGCATTAACGTCTTTACAACCTCTTTTCCTACATGACCTGTAGCACCTGTCACTAAAATCATTTTTATCATCCTTTATTTTAGTTTTAAATTTTGAATCATATTTTGTAAAACACCGATTGTTATTTCTATCTCGTCTTTTGGAATATCTTTTATAGAGATCCTAATTACATCATTACTGATATGCTCTAATTCATTTAGTAATGAATTTGCTTTATCTGTTAAAAATACTAGGTGTGAGCGTTTGTCATTTGGATTATGCTTAGTAATAATCCAATCTTTTTGCAATAACCTTTGAATAATTCCTGTTACTGTTGGGCGGTCAGCAAATAATCTTTCTGCAATCATAGCAGGTGTTGTTCCAGTTGGATGAAGCGAAATATCCTTTAAAACGGCCCATTGTTGAGCGGTTACCTTATATACTTTTAATTGATTTGTTAATTCCGTTTTTGTCATTACACTTACTTTATTTAATAAATATCCTAAGTTATCCATGTATATCCCCTCTAGTTAGCATACTAATCATATAGTTAGTATACTAATTATATGATTGGAAATCAATTTAATTATATTATTTAGATTAGATAATTAAATGTATGTCAAAAATCAAAACTACTTATAAAATACAGTAACTAATTGTTTTACAAATTTTGATTACCATAAACCAAAAATTGTACGTTTTCAAACATTTTAGAGGCAAACTATCTATTTTTTTGTACTTATATAGAAAACTACTAATAAAGAACTAGTTTTGAGCTTTTTCAGTAGCTTTTATTGCATTCCCCTTTTAATTAAATGAAATCCTTTTTAAGTACATAATAAAAAAACTAGAAAAACTGTTACAAAATCCACTTTTCTGGTTTCTATATACTACAGGTATTAAATTAAAAGTGAGGTTTTAAATAACATGTTAACCATAGAAAACAAAGAAAGTCATGCTACTGACGTGACCTTTGAAGGCTTATTAAAAAATACTATGTTTACGTTGGTAAATGGATCCTATAGATTTTTAGAACTCAATCTATTGATGAAGAGTTGGCACAAGGAGTATTTGTACAATAATCTTTAACTAGCGGGGTACTTTAATTGAGCAATAAACTAAAAATTTTTAACTTCCTTTAACGAATTTCACGTCAACCTTCCTCTCTTGTGGTGGTGCCTTTTTGTTTCGATGAGTTAAGTTATAATTATTTGGAACATCTAGATGTGAAAGTGCATTATATATGATGGGAGTATCTTTCTTCCAGCATATATAATGTCTTGGTCAATTGAAGAAGGCTGTGGAAACAGTCGGACTTCATACAAAAAAATGAATCATAACAAAAGCACTACTTGGAGTATGCTTTTGTTATGATTGATAAATTATTTTTTCGTGAGAATTAAATATTAAATTTCATATAATATCCATTCTTATACATCAAAAATACTTAATATCCTAAATTTAGCTTTATTATTGTACTATATGAAAAATAATTCGAATTTTATTTTGGTATAACAGGAACCCAAAGTTCATGCCTCGGTTTATGTTTTGGGCCGTAATAGCATTCTATACATGGTAAATTTGCTAGTTCATACTTAGAAGTTGGAACCCACTCAGAGTATAAGCGTTTCCATGCATCCACTATGTTCGGGAAAACGGCCCATGTACTCACAGGAATAACAAGGGTTTCCATATCATCTGGTGCTTCTCCATCGTATCTTACTCCCATAAAGTAGGAAAACTCTTCATCTGTGATGGCAGCATCTTTTCCACAAACCCCCAAAAGACTTTCCAGTTTGCATTTTGGATTTTCCCATGACATATCTATCAATTCTTGCATAAACCCGTCTTTTTTCGCATTGTTCCAAAGTGTAGGAATTTTTTTAAATGCACTACTTGTCTTTACGAGCTTACTTTTGCCTACAATTCTTAGTTCAAAATCAAGATTTTCAATCCTGTACTCCATCTCGGTATCTCCTTTTATAGAAATTTGAAAGGAAATTTTCGGATAAGCTTTTAACGGTACTCCTTTATTACGAGCGTTAGAAGGAGTTATTCCATGCATTTTTTTAAAAGCACGTGAGAAAGCATCAGAAGAAACATAACCATATTTAATAGCTGCGTCAATAATTCTAATATCGTCTTTTTGAATTTCGAATGCTGCAAGAGTTAACCGTCTTCGTCTAATATATTCTGAAAGTGATACACCTGCAATTGATGAAAACATTCTAGAGAAATGAAACTCAGAGCAACTAGCTGCCTTTGCAATTTTCTTATAATCTATGTCTTCATCCAAGCTATTTTCGATGTATTCTAATGCATTATTCATTCTTTCTAGCCAATCCATAAGTTTACTTCCTTTCAAGAATTTACTTTAATACATAACAAACAATAATAACCGACATTTCATGCCTAAAAATGTCGGGACAAGAAATACAACATTTAATAAATAGTGCATTCTTTTCAGATGTTTTTTCTTTATCTGAAGAAACTATTATTTAATAAAAAATCTTAAATATTTTGCCTATAAAATTTATAATCTATCCACTTATCATAACTTTCTATAATTACATCTATTTTTTTCAGACTATCTTTTGAACATATCATTTGTGTTTTGAAATTAGATTTTGATATATACTTGTGTACCATTACCTAGTACTGTTAATACAGCAATCAGTAATATTGTGTTACATTAGGTTACCGTAGCTTCCATAATTAGCTTTGAAAGAATTTGTATAATATTTTTTTGACTTTTATATAATACATATTTTCCATCTTTTTTACTGGTAACTAATTTTGCTTTTTTTAGTACTTGAAGATGTCTAGAAACCGCACCCTCACTCAAATGACAAATTTGTGCCAAGGATTGTGTGGTTAATGATCGTTCCTGTAATATCCTTAGAATTTGTAACCTAGAAGGCTCCCCTAAAGCTCTATAAATATCTACCATTTTTTCAATCGGTTGCTCTGGAAATGCCTGTTCTCTTGCTATTGAAGAATCATAAACAATAACAACTCCCTCTTTTATTTCGTCTACAAAAAAATGAGGCCAAACAAAATAGCTGGGCATAAAAATAATAGATTCATCACTTTTCATCTGATAAATTGTTTTAAATGGTTTGTGAAGATACAATTTATTTTTATTATCAATCCAAGAAATGCGCTCTGAGGATAAGGAAGCTATAAATGCTGAAAATCCTTTTGTTTTGAGTAAGGTAGTTTGCTCCACAATTTCATTTAATAATTCACTTTTTAAATCCTCCCATATAGCCGAGAAAATTATTTGATAATAATCTGTTAGAAAATTAAGTAACCTATGGAATACAAAGATTGGTCGCCTCTTTAAATCTTCGAGTATAGCACTCTTATTACTGAAAGCAAAATCAGTCCATTCAATCCCTTTAGCTAAACTAGGTATAAATCGATTTTCTCTGTGTTCAAAGACAAGTGTTAACTCATGTAGAATTTTACGAGCATTTTTAACAGTTAATTTTTTTGCGAGTAATTCTATCTCCTCTTCAATTGTGAATACAGATTTGTAGATTCCAGGAAGAAGCGTGGGTGGAACTCCTAGTTCAAAGCATAGATTAAAATATTGTAGATCTTTCTGCATATCACTTGTTAAGTTTTTTTTAGCTTCAATAACCCATGGTAAGTGAATCCCGTGATGTTTTGGATTGTTTAATACATGCATGCTTCGAAACATTTCATTCAAAGGTGAAAAAGAAAATTGAATGCGTTGTAACAGCGTTTCCTTGTTATTTGCTATATACGGAGGAAATATTATTTCAATTCCCATATTAATGCTCTCTCCTTAAACGATTTGATAAAAACGAAATCGATAGATTATTAAGATAATTTTATTTTATCATTACATTGAAAGTAAAAACACTTAAGGGGGAAATTTATTATGTTGAAGCAAAACGAAAGACTTATGTACAAATCAGAAGCATTTGATAACGAGATGTATTGGGAACGCGTAAACCGAAGCCTTGGATGGTTAGGCAGCACCGAGGAAGAACAAGTACAAAGACAGAAAAAACTACGTGATGCTGTTGTTGGAATTGCTGGAACTGGTGGTATTGGAGGAGCGCTTGCTGCACGCCTTGTTAGAATGGGCGTAAGAAATCTAAAACTTGCAGATCCAGATACATTTGATGTTACGAATATGAATAGACAAATGGGTGCTGATCTGGATCATCTAGGAAAAAATAAAGCTGAAGTTGTTGCTGAAATGACTTACAATCTTACGAAAGATGTAAACATAGAGGTATATCCAGAGGGGATTACTCCTGAAAGTGCTGAAGAATTTATAAAGGATTGTGATTACGTTTTAGACCAGATGGATTTTTACGAAATTCGTAACCGATATGCCTTACATCGTGCTTTTCGAAAATCAGACCGTTGTAAATTCATGTTAAAGGTTCCTACAGTTGCTCATGGTACATATATTTATAAATACACAAAAGATTCTATGCCTATCGAAGAAGTGTATGATATTCCTGAAGATGCTGCAATGACTCCAGAGGTTATTAAACGACTTATGGAACGCCTTATCCCTGAAATGCCTTCATATCCAAGTAAAGAAATGTTAGACCATTGGTTTGTAGACTTAGAGAGAATGCCTATTTTTGCTGGATGCCCACCGCTTGCAGAAGGTGTTTTAGCAGAACGATTAGCATTAGCTATTACAGAACTTGATCAATTGCCAGGTGCTCAACAATTACCAGTTCAACCGGGATACGCTATGTTTGATACTATGGCTTGGCAATCTAAAATTGTTCATGGTAAGTGGTGGTCAGAATGATTCGACCTGTAACGAAAGTCATTTTATTTTCAGAAGTTAATTCAAAATTTGGTTTACCCTTTCTTCAGGAATTAATGCAAGAGCCTTCTATTTCCATAGAAGCTCTTGTAACTAGTCCCGAAGGAAAGTTATGTTCTTATTATATTGGAGAACCTGATCAAGTTGATTTAGAAAAAGAAGCCAAGGACATTGGCATTCCCGTGTTACGACCGGATAAACTGAATGATTCTAACACAGTAGAATTATTAAAAAATTATAATGCTGACTATTTTATTATTGCTAATTACCAAAAAATCTTAAAAGAAGATATTTTATCTATTCCCAAAGAAGATACTATAAATTTTCATCCAAGCCCATTACCTAGGTATGCTGGATTAGCACCTTTTTTCTGGATGGCTAAAAATGGAGAAAAAGAAGGTGGCGTTTCATGTATCCAAGTCGTACCAGAAATTGATGCTGGCCCTATTTTAGCTCAATTGCCAGTTGTGATGTCAGGGACTGAAACAGCTTTAGAAATTCGAGAGACGCATTTTAAACAATCCATTATTTTACTAAAACAAGTTCTTCAAAAAATTAAAAATAATGATTTCACTTCAAAATTGCAGTTATTGTCTAATCGAACCTATTATAGTCAACCAAAAGAAGAAGATTATTTTGTAAATTGGGAACAAGATATAGAATCCATACTCCGTACTATTCGCGCTGGGTATCCACAAGGAGCTTTGGCATTTAATCAATATAATGAAAAAATCCGGATTTTAAGTGCTGAAAGAACAGAATATCCTCAACAAATTCAAAGTATTGGTGTATTTCGTGAACATAACAATAAAATTCTTGTTTCTACAAAAGATGGATGGCTTCATTTACAAATGATTATAAATGATGTTTTGTCAACCAGCACACAAATAGATGAACAAGAACATAATGAACAGGTAGTGTCAATTTAATGGATAATACAAATGTGGTTATAAATCGTAAACTCCCTCTTTTTAGTGAAAAGTTAGTCATTCTGATTGCTGGTATCGGGATGTTCTTATCAACTTTAGATACAGGGATTATTAACATTGCTCTACCTTATTTAGAAAAAGAGTTTCATTCAACAGTAACTATAACAGCATGGAGCGTTACCATATATGTTATGGCACTGAGTGCAACTATCCTTTTATTTGGAAAAATTAGTGATCGTGTAGGTCGTTTTCGAATATGTTTATATGGTTTTTTCATATTTTTAATTAGCTCTATACTATGTGGATTAGCTCAAGAGATGTGGCAATTAATTGTATTTCGTGCTATTCAGGGTATTGGTGCTGCTGCATTACAGGCTACATCTGCTGCACTTATTACAACTCTTGTCAGTCCTGAAAATCGCAATCATGCATTAGGTACCTTAGGGGTAATGATAGGCTTAGGACCAATTTTAGGTCCTACAGCAGGTGGGCTTTTCATTTCATTAGGAAGTTGGCGATGGATTTTTTGGATTAACATCCCATTATGTTTAATAGGTTTGTGGGCTTGTTATAAAATTTCTCGATTTATAAAAGAGGAAAAACATCCAGCTCCTATTGATGTTTTAGGAAATATATACTTTACTTTAAGTGCCTTGTTATTTCTTTTCAGTTTATCTCACGGAGCAAACAAAGTAATGGGAAGTATACCTACTTGGGGGTATATAATCGCTTCTATTATTTTATTAGGTATTTTCATATTCCATGAATCCAACACTAAGCATCCTATTATAGATGTACATTTATTTCTTAAGTCAACCTTTATTGTTCCAATACTTGCAACGATAGGATTCGGGGTGGCATCAGCAATTATTTTTATCGTCCCTCCATATTTTTTACAAAATTTCACGTCATTAACTCCTTTACAAACAGGTTTTGTTTTACTATCAGCCCCACTTGGCCTAGTAATCTTCTCAAGAATAGCTGGGAAGTTCATGGGGCGCTTTGGAACAACCTTATTTATGAGAATAGGTTTAGGAGTTATGTTTATAGCATTTGTCGGCTTAAGTTTTATTGAAGCACAGTGGTCACCGTATCTATTAGCTAGTGTATTGTTTCTATACGGTATTGGAGGTGGCATTTTCCAACCAGCAAATATCGCTTCAATCATGGCATCTGTTTCAAAAGAAAAACAAGGATCCATTGGAGCCGTACAACGCATGTTACAAAATGTGGCAATTGCCTTTGGTGCAGCAGTTGCTGCAACATTCATGAGTACACAAAGCTATTTAGGAACAGATGGACTCATCCAAGCCTTTCGATATTCATGGTATATCGCAGGAGGATTATTACTCTTTAATATCTTATGCTTCTTAGGGTACCGAAAATCTTAAATTTTTTTTCAGTAACAAAAACCGATTTACCTAGGGATAAATCGGTTTTTGTTTAACTAACTGTATTGCAACGGCCTATTCAACTAAAAATATAAACACTTAAATATCACTTAGTTTTTATGAAGAAATCCCATCATATTTTCATAGGATATAACTTCATTAGTCATGGTTTCATACTGCCCTTTCGTAATTACTTCCGATGCAAGTTTTCGTAAAGTAGAAATAGTAGCTCTATATGCTCCAGATCCAAAACTTATTCTACTAACATTTAAACATTCTAAATCTGGAATAGATGGTGTTGATTCATGAATCAACACATTAAGTGGTAAATTTATTTTTTTAGTAAACATGTGAATATGTTCTTTCTGGGCTAATCCAGGGATGAAAATCCCATCTGCACCAGCATCTTTGTATGCTTGTGCACGTTTCATCGTCTCTTCAACCCTATTATTGTTAAATATGTATGCATCCGTACGTGCATTTATAAAGAGAGGAACCCCTTCTGAAATAGACACATTTTTAATACTCTCAATTTTCTTTTGCTGATATGCCGTATCGTATAAGGAATATATATGATTTTTCTTACTATCTTCTAAGTTTATCCCTACAACACCGCTAGCTATAATTTTTCTTACATTCTCTAATATTTCTTCAATTGTTTCTCCATATCCAGATTCTATATCTGCACTGACAGGAATATTTACAGATTGGGTAATTTTCTCGATAACATCAAGCATGGATTCAAATGGCAGTTGCTCACCATCACTATAACCTAAAGATGCCGCAATTCCTGCACTAGTTGTTCCAATAGCTCTATAGTTTAAGTCTTCATATATCTTTGCACTCATAACATCCCAAGCGTTTGGTAAAATTAATATGGAAGAATCGTGATGATAATCATTAAATATCTTTGACTTCATTAAAATGTCATTCATTTTATCTTCCCCCTAAAATAATATCTTGTAACAATTTTACCATTTTGAAAATTAGATTAGCATGGAAATATACTTATTTTATTAGGAGTGTGAAAAATGAATATTTCTAAAGTGGATTTATTACTACATTCTGATTTAAGAGTACATATATTATCCTATTTATTAGACGGTAAAGCCTACCCTGCTAGTGAATTGGCTCATGTTGCTAAGATAAAACCTAAAACAGCTACCTATCATCTATCAAAAATGCAAGAAGAAGGAATCCTTTCTATAGAAAAACATGGAAAACATAGTTATTACAGAATTTTTAATTCCGAAATATCAAAAATTCTTGAATCATTTCTTGTAATTAGCCCTCAAGAAAAAATCAAGCCCTTGCGTCAATCATCTCAATCCAGTGAATTTAGATATGCTCGTACCTGCTATAATCATTTGGGTGGAAAGTTAGGTGTGGCTATTACAAATTCCCTACTAGATAAAGGATACTTAATTAAAAATGATCTATACTTTCATATAACAAAGACTGGTCAAGAATTTTTTAAAGAACTCGGTATCGATATTAATAAGATTACACAAAAACAAAGAATATTTGCAAAGGCTTGCTTAGATTGCTCTGAAAGAGAACATCATCTTGCTGGGAGCCTAGGAAATGCATTATTAGAAAAATTCTTACAACTAAATTGGATTCAAAGAGTACCAAAGTCACGAGCAATCAAACTCACTCCTAATGGAACAAAGAAATTTGAACAAATGTTTTCTATAGATATTACACAAAATTAAATTTTATTGCTGGGTATTTTTCTTAGCTTGATGGCGATGTGGCGATACCCATGTTTCTCATAAAACATCCAAATCAATCCAAACAATCAGTAATGTTCTACAAAATTCTTTAACAATATATCCATATATTCGAATTTATTTAGAAATCGATACTATACCAACTACCGTTAATATTGATATTACTACATTGAAAAGTAACCAAGAATGTCCACCAAATAACTAATAATTCTTATAAAATTTAACATTTTATATTGGTTGTTACTTCATTCGTATTTTTAATTTGAAATGGGATTTATACCTTTAACTAATTATTATCTTTAAAAATCTATATGAATATGATGAGTATCCTGAGATTAACTATGCTAGTATACACTTAAAAATTTTTTCTCAGTCACTTTTAATATTACTTCACATATATTCATTGTCACAAAGTATTTCATCAATATATCAACCGACTTATAAAAGTATAAAAAAGAAAAATGGATATGCTCCATTTTTCTTTTTATTTATCTTTATGTACTGGAAGTTGAATTTCTTTTAAAAATTTCGATCTTTTAGACGGCTTTCCATTAATTGTTTTAGGGAATGTAATATAAAGATTTTTCTTTGGCCTTGTTACAGCAAATGATGATAGGTAACCCTTTGACGTTATCTCCGCGTTTTCCCCCACCCCACACCGTACGTGCGACTTTCATCGCATACGGCGCTCCATCTCCTCACATACCTATGAAATCATAATATTTAAGGAGACTTGAGACCTTCCCTCCACCATTTATTATCCTGGCTTCATTGGTACTACATCTCTACTGCCATCTCTATTCATAACTCTTTTTACCAAGTTATTACTAAACGTTAGAGATTTCAAACGTTCCGATATTGCTAGGTACATAACTATACTTAGGTTCTACCTTTACCCCGAATTCACGTTATTAAACTAAAGCAACCCATTAGCTTTATCCATCACAATTTGTACGATAATTGCTTTGGAGTGAATTTAAATTCTATGCATTTCTACATAATGTTCTACGAGGCGTACATTCAGTAGTTCGTCATCAATCTTCATTGAATACTAACCATATATAGCTCCCTGCCCGCATCACTTTCGCAGTGTGTTTAACCTTTCCTCAGCTTGACCTGTTAGGGCTACTCAATGCGACTTCACCCAGCTTCACACACAATCGTCACCAACTATGCATGTGGGAGTATCAGCAGCCATCTTATCATAGGATTTGTTTTAGGTATCCCATTGTGGTCTCGCAATATCAGTTGTCATTATGATATTTCATAATGCGGCGCATCCCTCGTTAAACGATTTCGCACCAACGTTTCGCACCATACATTAAACGTCTCTCTTCTTCGATTGTTGTTGGTGGTTCTGCCTTTTCTATAGACTCTTTTAATACAGTTGAAGTAACCTTTGTTGCTCTTTTACTTGGCAATCCTTCGTCATAGACACCAATTAAAAATACATTTGGAAAAGATAACCCCTTACTTTTATGTATGGTTAATAAGTAAAGAGCATTATATGTTCCATCATGATACTTCTCTAATTTGCTTGTCATTTCTTTCTTTTTTTTATCTAATTCATTAAACCTTTTAGCAACATCTTCCCAAGAAGAAAACTGGCTTGTTTCTTTTTCAATCCACTTTATTTCATCTGCTGTTAATTGATTTTCTGAGACAGGGAATTTTAGTAATTTATTTATTATTCCAGAGATTGAAACAGGTTTCTTATTTTTTAACTTCACAAGATCTTCCAGGTATTCTATCACTAACGCTTTCTTATCTGAATTTTTATTTTCACAAATGAAATCAGCTACTTTTTTGGGATTTAAATAAAGAGAACCATTTCCAATAAAATTAGCCACTTCTTGTTTTTTCTTATAAAAAGCATATGAGGTCTCTGCAATAATGTTATTCCATTGAGCTCTTTTATTAACTTCTTCATTATAAAAGCGGCTCCAATATCTATAAGCTCTTTTAAATACGTCCAAGCTAAAAATCCCCATTAAATCATCATTTGCTTCTATTACAAAAGGAATATTCTGAGCCTCTAGTTCATAAAGAAATGTTTTAATTTGAGTCGCAGAGCGATATAACACTACACTTTTTGTATAATCTGGTGACCATTCTTTTTCTACATCATTGTGATTTAGGCCAATTCTTTGAGCTCGATTTATTATCCACTCTGCTTCTTTTTCGGGATTTGATAAAGGCTGAATAAAACAATCTCCCTCACTTTTATGAAATGGTTCCATTGATTTCTGTATTCTATCCTCAGCATTGTAAGTGATTACTCGGTTTCCAGCCTGCACTATTTTAGCTGTAGAGCGATAATTAGTCATAAGTGTAAGTGTATGAGTTTCATATATCTGATCAAACTCTTTTATATATTTTGGTTGAGCACCTCTAAAATAATAAATACTTTGATCATCATCTCCCACAATTATTAACTTGGCTACATCTTCTTTATCATTTGGACAAATGAGCTGAATAATTTTCATTTGAAGAGGATTGGTATCCTGGAATTCATCAATAAAAATATAACTAAATCGTTGTTGTATATATTCTCGGGCTTCTTTATCATTCTCGAGTACATGTAATAAATTAATCATATAATCATCAAAAACAACTATATTATTTTTTTTTCGTATCTCGTTAAACTCTAGCATCATTTGATAAAATCTCTGACTTAGAGACTCCTTATTTGTTGAATCAAGAAGATCAAAGTGTTTTTCTATATGTTCCGTCATTTCTTTGAGCGAAAAACCCATATTCGTCCAATAACTAATTTTTTCATTTAAGTTTTTTTCTCCAGCATCTTCATCTAACTTTCTTAATCCATATTTTTTAATTAATTCTTTTAATTTTATGTTATATTTTCTTTCGTCTACCTTTCCTCCATTGACACCTATAGTTTCTACATATGGAAAGCGCTTTTTTAACTCGTCATATAATTTTTTAAAAAAACTATGAAAAGTCCCTATAGCTACCCTTGTCCTCTCTTCCTCTAAGAAAGATATAACTCTTTCTCTCATTTCTTCAGCTGCCTTTTTTGTAAAAGTCACCATAGCTACCTTTTCTTCAGGAATATCTTTCATCATTACTAAATAAGCCGCTTTAGCACAAATCGTTTGTGTTTTCCCACTCCCAGCACCAGCAATAATTCTGAGGTTGTTTTGCATATTATATCTAATCGCTTCTACTTGTTCCCTATTAAAATCATTATTATCATTTTTAGGTTTCAAAAACTCAAAAAAGCCTTTGTCTTCATCAAAATCAGAAATCATTTGTTCCTCTTTGATATTTTCATATGTCATTACTCCATAATAACTTTGATAATGGTTAATAATAGCTTGGGTTTGTAATAACTCTTTTTCTTTAATTGTAATATACTCTATATTTTGTTTAAGTTCTTTTCCTTGCTTCCTTAACATATTATTTATTAATTTCTTTTCATCTTTTAATTCTTCATTATTTCCATATAAATCCTGTATAACATATTCCTTTTCCTTAAGCTCTCTCTCTAAAAAACAAATTTTCTCTTGAAGTTTCTCTATTTCTTTTGTTAATTTTGTTTTTCCTAATATACTATCTAAAAAATTTATGCTCATTTACTTCTCCCTCTAACTTGATTAAAATTAAATCTTAGTTATTATTATACCTTAAGATGGAAGTCCCCTCCCTTATAAATAACAAAAAATTACATAACTCGCATTTTTTAATGAAAGAAATCAAACTTATTACAAATATCAATTCTCTATTTAAAGCATTTGTTCCCAAATATCTAGAACTTATTCTCTCCATTGTTTGGATTTTAAACTGAAGGGCTATTTTCTATAGATAACACCTCTTGTTTTAATAGTGTCCGTTATCAGATGTCATAGATAGACTTTTTCAGTTACTAAATGAAAATTTTTATAATCTTTTTTTTTGAAGGATTTTTAATTTTTTATAAAGAAGAGAAAAACATAATTTTTAGTTGAGGAGGATTTTAAGTTGGCTATAAATCCATCTTTACAAATAACAAAAGAACAAGATTTTGATTTTGTTTTCCAATTGAATAAAGCAAACTTTTCGGCCTGAAAAAGATTACATCATTACAGATGAAGAAAAGGAAATTGGTTATTTGTCTATTAATTTTAACAGGGAATTTATTTATGTAAGACATATTGAAGTCCTGCCTTCGTATAAACAAAAAGATGTAGAAACATCAATTTTTAACCAATAAAAAAGAAAGGTGTAGAAGAAATCGAAATAAAAAAAGTGAAAATGAGATTATCTCCGAACAATTAATTTAACTGTGTTTATTTCACAACAGGGTACTATTTTTTGAATGAAACTTAGATTTTCAAACAATATTATTGTTATATTTTTTATTATAGTGAATTATCCTAAATCAAAATTAAACAAGTATAACCCCGTCTAAATTTAGAACGGGGTTATACTTGTTTGAGTTTTTTAATTTAACAACTTTATTCTCATTTTATACATTGAGAAGAATACCCATTTTTATTTTAATATTTGTCACTTACAAATATTCTTAGAATTTTAATTAACATCTATTACTTCCCATCCAGCTTCAATAGCCATTCCCTTTTTTTCATCTACTGAATCTCCTAAATTCATCTTATTTATAGCCACCACAGCTAAATGTGTCGGCCTACTTAACGCTACATAAGCTGTTTTTAGTGCATCCCTAATCACCTCAGGTAAATATCCAGATTCAGTTTCATAATTACGATAATTTCCAACTAAAAAATCAAAAATCTCCGTACAATCATAGAATATGTCTGGATTATTAAAATCACCTTTCCTTATCTGTGATTCTAAAAGAAGTGTTGCTTTATGAGTCTCACCTTTAACAGAATGAACTGTTCCAAAGCAAATATCTTGTGCTACAAATTCTACATCTATCGTTTGGTTATTTTGGAAGAGCTGTTGTCCTCGCTTATAACTAATATAATTCCTCTCAATTCTATTGCATACATGTTCTATACAATCATTTAATAAATCTTCACTATTAATTATTATCTCTTCTAATTCAATAATTGCTTTATATATTTTAATAATTTCTCCCTTAATATCCTCGTTTACAACTCCCTCAGCACCATAAATTTCTTTTATGCATATCGCTATCCTAGACTTTATATTTATAAACTTTTCTTGTCTCAATAAATTATTAAAATAATTAAAAGAATATGCTGATTTCCCCTTCGGTAACTGATCATTTGTATGCTTCACATACATTAGTAACCCTTTCATTACTATCTCATAAAAATTCTTGATTATCGTTTCTGTTTTTGGCTTTACATCACTGTTTCTTTTGTACCTAGTATAATAATTTTTCACTTCATCATGCATTAAACCTACTGCTCCTATTTTTTTGGTACTCCACTTAAACTCTGTATTAGTATCTGATAAACTCTTTACTAAATTTAAGTACTCACTTATAACGTTATCTTTAGAGTTATATAATAATAAGTATGGTTTAAATGATTTTTTATTAGGATTTCCTCTTAATACTTCATATTTTTCAATACAAGTAGTCCTTAAAACTTTTGCGATGCTCTCACCAAAACGTGTACTATATGATAATTCAAGTTGCGGTATCGTTTCTCTAGATGGTACCCAAGCATCTTCCCCTTTTCCAAACATTGTATACAACGCTTGATATGGATCTCCAAATTTTTGTAATATTGTTAATCCATTATTAAATATTCTCATTAATAAATCATATTGTATCTCACTTGTATCTTGTGTTTCATCAATAAATGCCCACAAAAATCGTTTTCCAAATGCGTTCTTAATAGGATGTTCATACTTTTTTATATACCAATTTGAAAATGATATAGTATCATTATGCCTAAATATCCCCATTTCTAACAAATCTCTGAAGGTATTAATCACATCTTCTCGACACCACTCATTGCACTCACCTATTAACTCTAGGTTACCATCACTTAAAAATTCTAAATATGTTTCTTTTATTCGAGTCGTAGGGGCATAAGAGGAACTATATTCACTGAAAATTTCAGTGAATTTTTCTTTATACATCTCCTCCTCATCTAATAGCGCTTTTTTGTTTGGGTATAATTCTTGATACGCCTTAGAAGTAAAAAAATGATTTAAAAAATCATGTATAGTTCCTATAAAGTTTGGATATCCAAAATTAACTATTCCAATTTCTTCAAGCTGTTTCTTAATTTCGTCTACAGCCACATTAGTGTGAGTGATAATACATATACCTTTTTCCTTATCTAATTTTCTTACTCTCTTCAACCAAAAAGCAATCTTTGCTATTAATACTGTTGTCTTTCCACTGCCTGGACCAGCAATAATATTAGCACTCGAATCTGCTAATATCACACGCCTCTGATCATCTGAAAACTCACAATTTGGCGGAAGAAGAATTCTTTCAATGCTTTTTAACTCTTCTATTAATTGATCATCTGTCCGATTCCCCTCTAGAACTATCATTGCTCTTCTCCTCTTTCTGGTGGCTCAGTAACATGATAAATAGCTTGTACGAGATACCCTAAGGATGGATCTACTGCTATTTTATTTTTCAATTCTTCTGGTAGTACTTCTAGTTTCTTTGCTAATTTCTGTGCTACTATTGCTTTTGAAATATATTTATTACTTAAAGGCTTGTATACTTCATAAGCAGCCTCTTCTTTTGTATCCTCATTATCTAATTTAGAAATAATATCTTCTAACTTTCTTTTATTTTGATGACTATCAGGGTGTTTATAACGAATTGAATGAACTACTTCAGCAAGCGTAGGTCCTAAAGAACTTAAAGCTAATTCATATTCTAAAGTCCAATTTGGCGCTACAAAAATGCCTACATTAGATTCTAAATGCTCGAATTCTGATTCAATCTGAAGTTTTTTCTTAACTCTCAGCTCTTCTATAGTATCTTTATCAATAGGTTTCGATAAGACTTTACTTAACTGATCATTATCCTCCTTTCTTATTGTTATTGAATATCTTTCTAACTGACCCTTTAATTTACTAATAGAAGTAAATGCCTGACCTATTATTTCATTAATATCATCATCTTGAATTTCTTCACCTATTATCTCCTCTATTTGCGACTTATCTGAAACAACAAGTACTGATTTATAATCCTTAGACGAATCCTGATAAAATTCTATTGGTCTAATATCAACATCTGTAACTATAGATACAGGCATGTTTAATGTTGGATTTCCTTTTTCTAACCATTGAGTAGATCTGGAAAAAATTTTTGCATATCTTTTAAATGCTGTATTTCCTATATTTACTATAGAAACTCCATACCTATGTAAAGGTCTATTAATTAATTCAGCTAACATTGGTAGTAATAAATTTTCAGCATCCCCTTCTACAAATATGACTCCTTTAGCAAAGAATAAATTTGCTTTCGTTGCGTCTAAAAAGCGTTCAAGGAATTCATAATCTTGTTTTTCTAGGCTAGTATTATTATGTCCCATAGGATATGCTTTATTTTCATGAATCAATATAATGTGTTCTAAAGAAGCAGAAGCCGCCAAAGTTGTGCTATGTGTTGATAAAATAAATTGTCCTTTGTATTCAGAACCATCTTCTAAGCGTTTTTGTAAATATTTTATTAATCTAAGTTGTGCTTGCGGATGTAAATGCGCCTCAATTTCTTCTATTAGTGTCAAGTTAGGACCAATTTCCATCCTATCATTTAAAAGTAGCATTTCGGCTGCAATAAATAGTAGGTTCAAGCTTCCTAGTCCTGATACTTTGTCATCTAAATCTAAACTTAGTTTTCTAAGAATATCATTTAATTTAGCAGGTGCCACTTGAAATTTGGGCTTATAAGTCTCTTTTCCATTTAAAGGAATATTAAAAAATTCATCTAAGTAATTAGAAATCTCTCCTATAATTGTTTTTCCATCTGTAGGGGTTGTAAAGTACTCCTCAATTTTTTGGTTTGTTTCTTCAACAATATCCTCTAAATCATGCTGTGATCCTGCAGTAACTTTAAAAGAAGAATATCCTTTTAAAATCTGAGCAAGTCTAGACTTAAAACCAGGCTTCAATTCATTTTTCGCATCTCTTAGTGGCTTTAAATAAGTTGCTTTTATTACTTCTCTCGCAGTACCTTCCAACCTAAAATCTGCATTAATAGGCCCCGCTTTTATAAACTTTTCAATTCTTTCTCCAGTTAATTCATTCTTAATCCTTTTTGCCGTTAGTCGAACTATTAGTTCATATTCATTAACTTCATTAAATGAGAGCCACTCCAAAAACACCCCGGCCTCATCCTCATTCAAATCTGCAAAAATACATTCTATTTTCATTTCATTACTGATTTCTTCTTGATCATTAACAAAAAAATCTTCTTCTACTATCCGCAAATTTTCAGAACTGATTGTTCCTAATGTAAAATGTATTGCATCAATAATGGCACTTTTACCTGCATCATTTTCTCCAATCAACAAGTTAAAGTTCTTATGTAACTGTAATTGAAGACCAGGTTCACCGGCTCCTCCTTCTCCAAATTTTCTAAAGTTCCAAATTTTTATCTCCTTTAAAAACATTTTTATTCCCCCTCTATAAATTCTTTCATTTATTCATAACTAACTTATTAATATATTATAAATATTTTTGCATGAGGATAATACAATATCTATTGATTACTAAGTATACTTCCTATTAATTAAATTCATATTATTTATCTTTCAGAAATTGAAATTCTTTCTGTATTCAATTTATATTAAAGAAGATTTAACATCATAGGAATATGTTACTTCCTCTTTTAATATCATTGATTCCCCAATTCATGAATGATAAACGTAAAAGCGATAGACATTAAATTTCTATCGCTCTTATATTTTACAATATATCACATATGTTTAATGCAGCTTAATTCGACATTTTTACATTCAACTGGGAAAAGTCGAAATATGCTGTCTCCTCTACCTCTTCAATAACAACTTTCTTTCCCACATTTTGCTCGACAACATAATCTAGCAATTTGGAGGAAACTTTTTTCTTTTCATTCTCCTGAAGTACATAATCTCTAATATCAAACTCTACACATTTATTATACTCATAAACAAATACCTTCATTAGAAGTATTGTTCCATAATATTCAGAACCAGTAATGTAAGATCCATTTAAGCCAGGATATCTCTTATCATACTTCCATTGTTCTTTCTTTGGGATTCCTTGCGTTAAATAAGAGATTTTATTGTCCCTTCTCTCAATATTCACGATTCTTCCTTTAAGTCTACTCGACATTCTAAACAACCCCCTATGTAATAGTTATCATCCAGTGGTGATGTACTAAAGATAGCACAATAACAAATATGGAACTAAGTACGATTTTCGGGAAATTTTACGTTATCTAAGTATTTATCATAGAAGGATCTAACAATTTTTATTTTCTTATTATTCCACTCTTTATCATACGTTATCGTGTCAAAGAGATTATACTTTTGCATTAAATGCTTTTCAACATGGGATAAATCAAGTTCTCTATATGCTCTATCAATTCTATCCTTAAAATGTGTGACTAAAATTGCTTTTTGATATAACACATGTACTAGCTGTGTATAAGTTGTTTGATTACCATTTATTAGCTCCGCAATATAAGCATGTCGATGCTTAAGAAATCTATTAGCACTTTGAAAATTGATATCTACAATCGCTATATTAAAAAGCACTGCAAAATTTTCAATATTATATTCTCTAAGATTCTGTTCGTCTATATATGTAGCTATTCTATACACTAGCTCAGTAAAATAATTCCTCTCGAGATCATAGAAGTTAATTAAATGATAAAAAAAATTATCTGCCTTCAAAACCTTTTTAACATCGAGATAATAATTGTCCATCGCTTTAAACATTTCAATAAAGCGTTTATTAGATATTTTTTTACTACTAACAATTCTCTTAGTTGTAATACTCTTTAATAATTCAAGCTGTTGCATCGTTATTAATTGAAAAATATCCAATTCACTTAAAGAAAGACCAGCTATTTTTTCAGTTATATTTTCTGTTACATGAACCTTTAAACCAAAAATTTGATTAAAATCAATACCTTTCTCTGTTAAATTCTCTATTTTATTCTCTTTGTAATAATTTGAAAAAGATAGTATCCGTTTTAATTGCTGATAATCTGAATCAAACGTTTCTCCAGGTTGAATATAAGAACGCAATGAAGATTTTTTACTACTAATTAAATACACTTCTTTATATTTCTCAAACAGTATTTGGGTAACAAAGTCTTCAAACTCAATAATCCCACTAAATATATACTCAAAGCCCTCCTCATTCATATATTCACTTATTATCGTCTTTATACTGTTTCTAAATGAATTTATTTGCAAACTCTCACCCCTTATCTTCTTCCTCTCCATAATTTTAAGTTATTTAGATATATATTATAAGTACTTTGCAATATTAATAATTTAAACTTTCAACCGCATTTCTACAAATAGCATTTTCAGCTCACGTAAAGTGTGAAGTTACAGCTCATGTTTATGTCTTTCAAAATTTACTTCTATAAATAAAAACGTATAATCATAACTTTAACTAGATATACACCTTTATTGTAAAACTTATAACAAAATTATAACTACACACCAATTCCTTCCCATACCTATTAAACTAATATTTTGAGAAACCTTCATAACAAAAAAAACTAATTTTTACATTTATTTATGAGAGTTCAGCTTTTTTCGTTTTGAGGTATTTCCTTTTCTTACCTTGACTGTGATGCCTACTTACATCAGAATCTAAAAAATTAATAAAAACGAAGCGACTTATTTTAATCGCTTCGTTTTCTCAACTCATAATTTTTCCAAAATAATAACGAAAATAAATTATTTCCTTTTGATTTTTCTCCAGTCTAATTAATTTTTCCCTAGTCTAATTAATTTTTCCCTAGTCTAATTAATTTTTCCCTGGTCTAATTAATTTTTCCCTGGTCTAATTAATTTTTCCTTTTTGACAGTATCCCTACATAACCCTCTTAAACATCTTCTCCAACTCATAAGTAGAATGATGCACAAGAATTGGTCTTCCGTGCGGGCACGTGTATGGGTTTGTTGTTGTACGAAGTTCTTCCAGTAAAGCAAATATTTGATCGTTTGTTAAATATTGATTAGCTTTAATGGACGCCTTACAGCTCATCATGATGGCTGCTTCTTCACGTAGTTTTTTAATATCAACTTTTTTTAGTTTGACGACTTGTTCCATCATTTCGTCGATAATTTCTGTTTCTTGTCCTTTTGGGAACCACGTTGGATGTGAGCGGACGATAAAGGATTGATGACCGAATTGCTCCAAAAATAGTCCAACTTTTTTTAGTTCTTCTAGTTGCTCTTCGACACGTAAAAATTCGGTAAGAGATAAATCAATACGGTATGGTACGAGTAGTTCTTGTACTTCTTGTGCTACTCGTCCTACTTTATCACGGAAGTATTCATAATTAATACGTTCCTGCGCAGCATGTTGGTCAATCATATATAAGCCTTTATCATTTTGAGCGAAAATATATGTTCCATGCATTTGTCCAATTGGATAAAGTGGTGGTAAGTCATTACCGTTCATTTCGATCTCTTTGATTTCCTGAACTTCTTCTTCCAATTCCTCTAATTCAAAGTCTTCATCGTTACTGTCCCACGATTTCTCTTCTCGAATCGGTTCTTCTATTATCGATTTTGTAGATGGTTGCCAACTTTGTTCTTCCCTTACGAGCGATTGTGGTGGTTGCCATTCTTGCTTCGGCGGTTGCCACAGTTGTGCTGGCTGCTTCACTGCCAGCGGTTCTTCTTGTTTTTCATCCATGCCTGTCGGTAAAATAATTTCCGGCATAGATGGCTCCTTCGGCTTCGCATGCTCAAACTTGAACTGTTCTTGCACACTTTCATCTTTTTCTTTTTTCTTCGTTGTCACACCCGCATCTGGAATGAGCTGTATTTTTTTGAATGCTGCTTGCAATGTTTCTTCGATAAGCTTTAGCAATTCTTGTTCTTTACTAAAACGAACTTCTAATTTCGCAGGATGTACGTTAACGTCAACTAGCATTGGATCCATTTCAATCGATAAGAAGCCGATTGGATATCGTCCGACTGGCAATAATGTATGGTATCCTTGCTGAATAGCTTTCATTAATACGAAATTTCGAACGTAACGACCATTTACAATCGTTGACATATAATTTCGAGATGCTCTCGTTACTTCTGGTAATGTTACATAGCCTTTAATTGTGAAATCTAAAGATTCCGCTTCAATTGGAACAAGCTTCTTCGCAACTTGAATGCTATAAATCGATGCAAGTACTTGTCTTACATCACCGTTTCCTGATGTATGAAGCAATTTCTTTTCATTATGAAATAGCTTTAACGATACTTCTGGATGTGACATTGCAATACGATATACGATATCTGTAATATTACCAAGCTCTGTATGAATGGTTTTCATATATTTAAGACGCGCTGGTGTATTAAAGAATAAGTTTTGTACTGTAATATCTGTTCCTTTTCGGCTCGCTGTTTTCTCCTGCTTTATAATGTCTCCACCTTTAATAATAAGGTGCGTACCAGGTGCATCACCTGTGCTAGTGATTAATTCTAATTCACTAACTGAGGCAATACTCGGCAATGCCTCACCGCGGAAACCGAGTGTCCTTATGCGAAACAGATCGTTTTCATCTTTAATTTTGCTCGTCGCATGTCGTTCAAAAGCGACAATACAATCTTCTTCTGCAATACCATCACCGTTATCAATGATACGAATTTTCGATAACCCAGCTTCTTCTAAGTGGATTTCAATAGATGTACTATTCGCATCGATAGAATTTTCCACAAGTTCTTTTACAACTGAGGCAGGACGCTCTACTACTTCCCCTGCCGCAATTAAGTTTGAGAGTTGGTCATCGAGTTTGCGAATTTTCCCCATCTACTTACTCATCCTTTCTTTAACTTTTTCTGTAAGCGATACAGTTCATTCATCGCTTCTAAAGGTGTCATATCAAGTAAATCAATTTTTTTAATTTGCGCAAGTACTGCCGTTTCTTTTGTATCTAGAACTGGCTTGTCTTGTTTTTTCGGAGACTGTTCTCCACCAAAGAATGATAGTTGTGATTCTTCTTCATTCTCTACCTTTGTTTCTTCTATTTCTACTGGCGCTTCTTTTACAACTACAGGTTCTGGAATTACTTCTTGCTCTTGCATTTTCACTTCTACACGCTTTGGAATAATAATTTCTTCTTGTCCTTCTAATTGCGCTAACACTTCTTTCGCACGAGCAATTAAGCTATCTGGAAGCTCCGCAAGTTGCGCAACGTGAATTCCGTAACTTTTATCTGCTGCCCCGTCTTGAATTTTATGAAGGAATACTACTTTTCCGTTCTCTTCAATAGCTGAAACGTGTACATTCTTCAGTTGATCCAAACTTTCTTCTAGCACTGTCAATTCATGATAATGTGTAGAGAATAACGTTTTTGCACCAATTTGGTCGTGAATATGTTCAATGATCGCTTGTGCAAGTGCCATACCATCATACGTAGATGTACCGCGTCCAATTTCATCGAATAAAATTAAACTTCTTTCTGATGCGTTTGCAATGGCATTTTTCGCTTCTAACATTTCGACCATAAATGTACTTTGACCTGAAATTAAATCATCTGCTGCGCCAATTCTCGTAAAGATTTGGTCAAATACAGGTAATACTGCTTCTGTTGCTGGTACGAAACAACCGATTTGCGACATAACTGTTACAAGTGCTAATTGTCTCATATACGTACTTTTACCAGACATGTTCGGTCCTGTAATTAAAAATACATCCATATTCTCTGGCATAATACAATCATTCGGTACATACAATTTCCCGTTCAATACTTTTTCTACGACAGGATGACGACCATCTTTAATAAAGATTTCGCGCTTCGTTGTTAGTACAGGTTTTACAAACTGTTCTTCTTCACTCACTGTCGCAAAACTTTGCAGTACGTCTAATTCACTGATTACTTTCGCTAGATGCTGTAATTTCGGAATAAATACTTTTACTTCTTCACGAAGTGCTGTAAATAGATCATATTCTAGTTGTACAATTTTTTCTTCTGCTTCTAAGATTAATGTTTCTTTTTCTTTTAGTTCATCTGTAATGAAACGTTCCGCATTAGCAAGCGTTTGTTTACGCTCATAGCGGCCTTCTGGTAATGCTCCAAGGTTTGCTTTCGTTACTTCAATGTAGTACCCGAAAATACGGTTGTATCCGATTTTTAACGATTTAATTCCTGTAATATCACGCTCTCGTTTTTCAAGCTCAGCAATCCACGTTTTTCCGTTTTTACTCACGTAACGATATTGATCAAGCTTGTCATTATAACCATCTTTAATAATATCTCCATCTTTAATAGAAAGTGGTGGATTTTCTTGAATACTTCTTCCTAGTAATTCTGTTAAGCTCTCACATGGATCTGCACCTTGAATTAATCTCGCTGCATACGCGTTATCTAACAAACTAATCGCTTCTAAAATAGCTGGCACTTGCAGTAACGAGCGTCTTAACTGCAATAAGTCCCGTGCATTCACATTACCAAATGCAACTTTCCCTGCTAAACGTTCTAAATCATATACTTCTTTTAACTTTTCTTTTAAATCTTCACGCAAGAAGTAATCATTTACAAACGTTTCAACCATTTCTAAACGCTCTTCAATTCGTTCCTTCTGTATAAGTGGACGTTCCATCCACTGTTTTAACATACGACCACCCATAGCAGTCTTCGTCTTATCTAATAGCCATAATAATGATCCTGTTTTTTCTTTCGTTCGAAGTGTTTCTGTCAGCTCTAAATTTCGCTTTGAATGCACATCAATCTTCATAAATTGATTCGTATAATAAATTTCCACAGGCTGCAAATGATCTAATGAACGTTTTTGCGTTCTTATTACATAGTTAAATAAGCGCCCAACTGCTTTAATTAACTTTGCTTGTGAAACATTTTTCACAAGATGTTCTAATCCTTCAGGAATTGCCGTTGCATCTTCATATGAAATCGTCATTTTTAACGTTTCAGTTAACTTGTTTAGTTCATCTTTAGAAAAGGAAGAATCTACAACAATTTCTTTCGAACCAGTTGCATACACTTCTAATAAAATATCTTCTACTGAACCAGTCAATAACGTTACTGTATTTTGCCCAGTCGTTAAATCGTTACAAGCTAACGCATATGATCCATCTTCAAAATGTGTTAACGCGGCTAAAAAGTTATTTTCTTTCTCATCAATCGTACGCCCTTCCATCATCGTTCCTGGCGTAATTAATTGTACGACTTCACGGCGCACTACACCTTTAGCTGTTTTTGGGTCTTCTACTTGCTCACAAACCGCTACTTTATATCCTTTTTCAACAAGTTGTTCAATATAGTTTTTAGCCGCATGATACGGTACACCACACATCGGTATACGTTCACTACTACCACCGTCTCGGCTCGTTAATGTAATTTCAAGTTCGTGGGCTGCTTTAACCGCATCCTCAAAGAACATTTCATAAAAATCACCTAAGCGGAAAAATAAAAAGGCATCTTGATAGTCTGCCTTAACTTTTAAATATTGCTGTATCATAGGCGTATATTGCGTCATACTTATCCTCCATAATTCTTACATAATAATCTATATTCATATATGTCACATTTCACGGACACTCTTATCTCCTATTTCAGGAGTCTTTCTTCATTATAGCACATTTCATTAGCAATCATGTTCATCTAAGCACCACTTATGTAAAGTAAAAAGCTAGGAAGAACTTCTCCCTAGCTTTCTATTACTCTTCTTCTGCATCAACGATAAAGTTCGGATCTAACTCTTCAAACTCATCATCTTCAATTTGGAAAGCATCATCTGATTCTACACAACCTTCAGGGTTTACACTTACACAAATTTTCGTTTCGCCAACTACTTCTGTTACAAATTCACGTTCTACCGTTACAACAATTTTATTACCATTTGGTGATACAAGAGCTTCTAAACAATTTGGTGGCTGAATGACACGAGCAATAATTTCTAAATCATCACCAGAAAAGTTTTTATCACGATATCCAATGCTTACTTCATCTGTGTAGTTTACACGTTCTGTTACAACTTCTGTCTTTGTATTGCCATCGAATGAATACCAAGTGTTCACATCGTAGAAACCTTCAATTTCCACATGTTTTCCATTCTTTCTTGCTTCGTACGAGTGGTTAATTACCCAGCACCCTAAAATACTTGTTGGCTCATTATTCGATTCACATGTATGCGTTGACTTTGTATACTTACGTCCTTTTCCAACCACTGCTTTTGTAATAATCTCTCTAAATTCGGACATTCGTAACCCTCCTCAATCACTATTCACTTAATCATATGCGTGACAATAGCGGAATGTGTCATTCTTTTTTTGAGAAGAACTTACGTTTAATCCACTAAAAAAAGAGATGTCAATTCGACATCTCTTTAACAACCACAATTTCCTTTTTTACTTTCTACCGCTGCGCCCGTTTCACCCTTCAATACATCGCCATTAGTTGAAATTAATATTTCATCTGTTACGTTGTTAGAAATCGTACTTGCAACTAGCTGTAGTAAGTCATTTACATATGTTTGTGAAGATTTAAATTCTTGTACAACTGGGATACTATCTAACTTATCTTGCAGGGCATCAATTTCAGCTTCTACTTTTTTCAAAGCTTCCCATTTCCCGTAATGTTGCAAGTTTACTGCTTGTTTTTGCAGTGCTTTAATTTCATCAATTGCGCGCTTCACATTTTCATTTTTATGAATTTGCGCCTCTGCTTTCTTAAAGAAATCAACTTCTTCTGTTTCAGAAATCATTTTTGCTAATTCTTTCGCTTGCTCAACAATTTCATCTTTCGAATATACTTTCATCTATTATTCCACCTCAATCGGCTCTTCAACTAATTCTCCGTTAAGAGACCAAGTTTTTGCATCCGTTACTTTTACTTTCACAAGCTGACCAATTAAAGACTTTGGAGCAACGAAATTTACAAGTTTATTCGTACGAGTATAACCTGCAAGTACTTCTGGATTATTTTTACTTTCCCCATCAACTAACACTTCTACAATTTGACCTTTATAACGATTATTCTTTTCAATTGCCAATTTATTTACTAATGCATTTAAGCGTTGCAGACGTTCTTTCTTTACTTCCATCGGTACATTGTCTTTCATTTTTGCAGCTGGTGTACCTTCACGCGGAGAATAAATAAAGGTAAAGGCAGTATCAAACCCTACTTCACGATATAACGACATCGTTTCTTCAAATTGCTCATCTGTTTCATTCGGGAAACCGACGATAATATCAGTTGTTAATACCGCATTTGGAATTGCTTCTTTAATTTTTCTTACAAGCTCTAAATAATGCTCACGTGAATATTTACGCGCCATAATTTTTAACATTTCTGTGCTTCCAGATTGAACTGGTAAGTGAATATGTTCTACTAAGTTGCCACCTTTTCCAAGCACTTCAATTAAGTGATCATCGAAATCGCGTGGATGGCTCGTTGTAAAACGAATACGGGCAATATCAACTTTACGGAGTTCGTCCATTAAATCGCCAAGACCGTATTCTATATCTTCAAAGTCTTTACCATATGCATTTACGTTCTGTCCAAGTAACGTAATTTCTTTATAACCATTCGCAGCTAAATGACGAATCTCTTGGATAATGTCTTCTGGACGTCTGCTTCGCTCTTTTCCGCGTGTATACGGTACGATACAATATGTACAGAACTTATCACAGCCATACATAATATTTACCCAAGCTTTAATATCACCACGACGTACTTTCGGAAGATTTTCAATTACGTCTCCTTCTTTGGACCAAACTTCAACTACCGTCTCCTTCGAGAACATTGCATCTTTTAGAATGTACGGTAATCTATGAATATTATGCGTTCCAAACACCATATCTACATGCTGATTTTTTTGCATAATTTTATTTACAACTGATTCCTCTTGGGACATACAACCACATACACCAATTAAAAGATCCGGATTTCTTCGTTTTAGTGCCTTTAAATGCCCTAGTTCACCGAACACTTTATTTTCAGCATTTTCACGAATAGCACAAGTATTTAATAATACTACATCTGCTTCTTCAGTTGAAAAGGTTGGTTCATATCCAAGTGCAGTGAAAATACCTGCCATTACTTCTGTATCATGCTCATTCATTTGACAACCATATGTACGAATATAGAACTTTCTTCCTGTACCGAAATTGCGAAACTCTTCAGGTAAGCCAAAATCCCGTTCAATTTTAACTTCTTCTTTCCCTCGTTTTTTCGCCTCTTTTAAGGAAGGTGGTTGGTATACACTTTCAAAGTATTTACTATAATCTTTCTCTTCTTTTTTCTTAGAGGAATTTGCTTGTTGACTTGCTAATCGTTGTTGCTCGTTCATCGGTAATCTCCTTTCACCCTTAACTATACACACTTTATAGTCCATTTTAATGCACTTAGACCCACCTCAAAAATGGTTAGATAGCTTGAGAGATAACTTGTCCTTTGAAACTTGAGTAACCAATCTAATCATCTATAAGAATGAAGTCTTCCCCACACAAATAGACATTCCCTTTTTATATTTCTTTTTGTCCTACTAAAAAGCATATTGCTTTATCCCTATAAACATTACCATAGTATGAAGCGTTTCGCCAATTTTAACAAAAAATTGGCGCTGTCTTATCTTACATTTTATTAGCAATGAACTTGCCATTTCCATACAACGATTTACATATTATTGTACCATTCTGAATTTTCTAAGTAAATAAGACTACCTTATTTTCACTCATAAAAAAAGGTTGCCAAATGGCAACCTCCTCTTCTTATATTACATAAATTCAGCAACAAGTTCATCAAACATTTTCTGATCCATATTTAAATCAGATTGCACTAAAGGCTTCTCACTATATCCTTTTACTAGTTCTTGGTATGAAGGTTGCGCTGTATTTTGATAAATTAAACCTGTTACTAATCCGTTATTTTCCATTAATGTTTGCATAGCCATCATGCGATTAGACGGATCATATCCCTCTACTGTACTTAGTTTTGTTAAATTCTCTTTAAACCAATCGTAAGTATTTACTTTATTGTAAGTAACACATGGGCTGAACACGTTAATTAATGAAAATCCTTTATGATTAATACCAGCTTCAATAATTTGTGTTAATTCTTTTAAATCACTTGAAAAGCTTTGCGCCACAAATGTCGCACCAGCTGTTAAAGCCATTTCCATAACATTTAGTGACGGTTCGATTGAACCTTGTGGTGTACTTTTCGTTTTGAATCCAGCTTCACTACGTGGTGAAGTTTGCCCTTTTGTTAATCCGTAAATTTGGTTATCCATTACGATGTACGTAATGTCAATGTTACGACGAATAGAATGGATCGTATGTCCCATACCAATCGCAAATCCATCACCGTCACCACCTGATGCGATAACTGTTAAATCACGGTTTGCCATTTTCACACCTTGCGCAATTGGAAGGGCACGACCATGAATACTATGCACACCATATGAATTAATATATCCTGAAATACGACCTGAACAGCCGATACCAGAAATAACAGCAAGTTCATCTGGATTTAGGCCAACGTTAGCTGCCGCACGTTGAATTGCAGCTTGCACTGAGAAGTCTCCGCAACCTGGGCACCAGTTTGGTTTTACACTGTTACGAAAGTCCTTAAATGTTGCCATTTAATACAACCCCTTTTTTGCATTCGTTGTAAATCTCTTTCGGCAAGAATGGGTTCCCATCATATTTTAAAAGACTAGAAATTTTCTCACCGTTACCAAGATTCATTTTCATAATGTTAGCAAGTTGACCTGTTGCATTGTTTTCTACCACTACAACACGCTTCGCATTTTTCACAAGTGGATCGATTTCAGCTGTTGGGAACGGGTGAATTAAACGCACATGAGCATGGTTTACTTTCATACCCTCTTGTTCTAAGCGTTCCATTGCTTCTTCGATCGCACCACGAGTTGAGTTAAATCCAACAAGCAATACGTCTGCTTCTTCATGCTTAACATTTTTATAAACAGGGGTATTAAACTTCAAGTTCTCCATTTTACGGAAACGTTTGTCCATTTGATCTTTACGGTTTATAGCTGATTCAGATGGTTTACCCGTTTCATCATGTTCTACACCTGTAACATGGTGAACACCATTTTTCATACCAGGTAAAACACGTGGTGAAACGCCATCTTCTGTTACTTCATAACGCTTGAAGTATGCTTTATTTTCACGTTCTGGTAATTCCGCTTCTAAATCAAGCTTACCGCGACGAATTTCCACTTTATCTAACTTAAGTGGTTCTACTGTCTGTTTCCCTAAAGAAAGCTGTAAATCTGTTAAGAAAATAACAGGTACTTGATATTCTTCAGATAAGTTAAACGCTTCTACAATATCATAGAAAGCTTCTTCCACTGTACTTGGCGCCATTACGATTTTTGGAATTTCACCGTGCGTACCGTAAATCATTGCCATTAAATCAGACTGCTCTTGTTTCGTAGGTAATCCTGTACTTGGGCCACCGCGTTGTGTATCAACAATTACTAATGGCGTTTCTGTAATACCTGCTAAACCGATTGCTTCCATCATTAAGGATAGACCTGGACCAGCAGATGCAGTTAATGTACGAACACCAGCATAGTTTGCACCGATTGCCATTGTACAAGCTGCGATTTCATCCTCAGTTTGGATTACTGTTCCGCCGACTTTTGGCAATTTTTTAATTAAGTATTCCATAATTTCTGATGCAGGTGTAATTGGATATGCAGACATAAAGCGAGCACCACCAGCTACTGCACCAAATGCAATTGCATCGTTCCCAATCATAAACATGCGTTTCTGACCATCAGCTTTTTCAAGCTGCATCATGTTTACTTTTTCACCTAGTAACTCTTTCATATATTGAGAGCCGCGCTTAATTGCGTCCATGTTTTTTTGAACGACTTGCTCTCCTTTACGACCAAAGATCTCTTCAACAACATCTAAATAAGCTGTTTCATCTAATCCTAATACCGCACTTGATGCTCCAACAGCAACCATGTTTTTCATTAATGATGTGCCTAATTCTGAAGCAATATCTGTAAACGGTATCACATATAGATTTACATCTGTATTGTCAGGTATTGTCGGATTAAATTTCGCATCTGCAACTACAATCCCACCTGGACGTAATTCGTGGAAGTTAAAATCAATTGTTTCTTGATCAAAAGCAATTAAAATATCTAAATCATCTGAGATCGCGCGTACTTCTGTTGTACTTACACGAATTTTATTATTTGTATGGCCGCCTTTTATACGTGATGAGAAGTGGCGGTAACCGTATAGGTAATATCCTAATCGGTTTAATGCAATACAGAAGATTTCTCCTGTACTTTCAATTCCTTCACCTTGTTGGCCTCCAACTTTCCATGAAAGTTGACTAATCATCTCCTACACCCCTTTTGGCTGCATTCATTGTAGTGTATTTTTTTACAGTAATAGTTTAGCATTTTTTATGCAAATAAACTACAATGGACGCAAATTATGCCTCTTCTGATTTCCCTGAATCTTTAGTATAAAGCTATTTTGTTTTTCATTCTAGTATTAGGTCTTAAAAAAAGCAATAATATCAAATGAATTAATTCTAATTTTTCTGGATTTTTAAAACAAAAATTTTAAAAGCTTATATGTTCAACAAAATTATCATATAAAAATCGCTCTACAGTAGATGCAGCATAGTGTTTACAAAGCTCGTTAATTACATTTTCATAATCTCCATACGCTGATACATCTACAACCGTTTCTAATATCCCATCAAAATCCGAACCAAATCCTATATTGTTCTCTCCCCCCAACGAACAAATATATTCGATATGTCTTATTATATCTGTTATATTCGCTTGTTTTTCACTTGTTAGGAACTGTGGTACAAAAGTAACACCAATCACGCTATTTCGCTTTATAAGAACTTTAAGTTGTTCATCATTTAAATTACGTGGATGCTGACAAAGTTTCCTACAATTTGAGTGGGAGGCAATTGGATTTCTTGCAATTTCAATCACATCCCAAAAACTTCTTTCATTCAAATGAGAAACATCAGTCCATACATGTAATGTATTAAATTCTTGTACAACATGTTTACCAAAAGTCGTTAAACCCGCCCCACGCGTCTCTAGCGCACCATCAGCTAATAAATTGGCATAATTCCATGTTAGTCCAAAAGAACGTACTCCTAGGCGATAAAACAACCGTAATTTCATTTCATCTTTTCCAAGTGCTTCGCATCCTTCTAGTGTTAATATTGCTCCAATCTCGTCCTGTTTTAACATGTTCATATCATCTTTTGTCCGAATAAACTTTACACCCGGTAGTGATAAAATTTCATTATAAAAAATATCTACCATTTGTAATGCCACTTCAAATCGTTTTTCATACGCCACTGTTTCTGGAACATATATAGCAAAACATTGTATACTTCCTTTTCTTCTCTTTAACTGTTCAAACGTAATATGTAATTGCGAATCATGTTTAAAATCCTTTTTCCCCTTCGCATTCCATAACTGAAAGAGTACATCACAATGGGCATCAAATATTTTCATTTCCATTCCTCCATTATAAAAACAACCTGTTTGCATACTGCAAACAGGTTGTTTAAACTTAACGAGGTTCTACAATTAATTTTATTGCTGTACGCTCTTCCCCATCAATCATAATATCCGTAAACGCTGGGATACAAATCAGGTCCAAACCACTAGGCGCTACAAATCCTCTTGCAATTGCTACTGCCTTTACCGCTTGGTTCAATGCACCTGCACCAATGGCTTGAATTTCTGCTGTTCCGCGTTCGCGAATAACACCTGCAAGTGCACCAGCTACAGAATTAGGGACCGACGTTGCTTTAACTTTTAATATTTCCATTCCGCGTTTCCTCCTCGTTTCTATAAAAAGTATTAGCAATTATTTCACTTTAACTTATATTCACGAGGAATGACACGTATTCCTGCTAAATTTCTGTAATTTTTCTAAAAAATTAAAAAATAATAACTTATCTAAATTTTAATGGAAATTACTCAAAAAATGGCTGATCATCATTAATTAAGATACGCTCAATTTTCTTAGCTTTTCCTGTATTAGGATCCACATCAATTAGCACTGCACTTAATTGTGTTCTACCATTTGTCACTTCAAATCGTACTGGTAAGTTTGTTAAAAACTTCTTCAATACTGCTTCTCGGTCCATACCTAAAATTCCATCGTACGGCCCTGTCATACCAACATCTGTGATATATGCCGTTCCGCTTGGTAAAATGCGATTATCTGCTGTAGGAACATGCGTATGTGTACCTACTACCGCTGTAGCACGACCATCTACATACCAACCTAACGCTTGTTTTTCGCTTGTAGTTTCCGCATGGAAATCAACAAAAATAATATTCGTACGTTTTTTCGCAATGTTAATTAATTCATCCACTTTACGGAATGGACAATCAATTGGAGGAAGGAACGTACGTCCTTGTAAGTTAATAACTGCAACTTCTGTTCCATTACAGTTCACAAAAATAAGCCCTTTTCCTGGAGTTCCTTCTGGGAAGTTAGCTGGTCTTGCAAGATATTTTGCATCATCAATAAATTCAAATACTTCACGGTTATCCCAAGCGTGATTTCCAAGTGTAACCGCTTGTGCTCCGCATTCTAAAAAGTTACGATATATTTTTTCCGTAATTCCACGTCCACCTGCTGCATTTTCTCCATTAATAATGGTTACTGTAGGTGTATATTTCTTCTTTAGTGCCGGTACGTATTGTTGAATCATACCTCTACCAGGAGATCCTACTACATCCCCAACAAATAATATTCTCATATGTCTTACCCTTCCTATGTACTACATTTTTTATTACTATAGCTTCAAGTAATTATCTTACAATATATTTATTATAAGTTTGTTTCACTTGTATGCTAGGTATAACTAATTTCCTTTATTTTAACCAATTCCAACACAAAAAAATAAAGTGGTGTTTCACCACTTTATTTTGCGTATTCCACTGCACGTGTTTCACGAATAACAGTTACTTTAATATGCCCTGGGTAATCCAGTTCATTTTCAATACGTTTTCGAATATCACGAGCTAAACGATGAGCTTCTAAATCATCAATTGTATCTGGTTTTACCAGAATACGAACTTCTCGTCCTGCTTGAATTGCGAAAGATTTTTCTACGCCTTCATAAGACTCTGAAATCTCTTCTAACTTTTCAAGACGACGAATATAGTTCTCAAGTGTTTCACTACGAGCTCCAGGTCTTGCAGCTGATAATGCATCTGCTGCTGCAACTAAAACTGCAATGATAGAAGTTGGTTCTGTGTCTCCGTGGTGAGATGCAATACTGTTTATAACTACAGGATGCTCTTTATATTTCGTTGCAAGTTCAACACCAATTTCAACGTGGCTACCTTCTACTTCATGGTCAATCGCTTTACCGATATCATGTAATAGACCAGCACGTCTTGCTAGTTTTTCATCCTCACCAAGCTCTGCCGCCATAAGTCCAGTTAAATATGCAACTTCCATAGAATGTTTTAAGACGTTTTGTCCGTAACTTGTACGGTATTTTAAACGACCTAAAATCTTAATTAAATCTGGATGTAATCCGTGAACACCCACTTCAAACGTTGTTTGCTCTCCGACTTCGCGAATATACTCGTCCACTTCACGTCTTGATTTTTCGACCATCTCTTCAATACGCGCTGGGTGAATACGTCCGTCCTGTACTAGTTTATCAAGAGCGATACGAGCTGTTTCACGACGAATTGGATCGAATCCAGAAAGGATAACCGCTTCTGGTGTATCATCGATAATTAGGTCAATACCTGTTAACGTTTCTAACGTACGAATATTTCGACCTTCACGCCCGATAATACGTCCCTTCATTTCGTCATTTGGAAGATTTACAACCGAAACGGTTGTTTCAGCAACATGATCAGCTGCACATCTCTGCATTGCAAGAGATAAAATCTCTTTTGCTTTCTTATCTGCTTCTTCTTTCGCACGAACTTCACTTTCTTTTACCATTACGGCAATTTCATGAGAAACTTCACTTTCTACTTTACCAAGAATAATTGCTTTCGCTTGTTCGCGTGTCAGATTGGAAATGCGCTCTAATTCTGTTTGTTGCTTTTGAACTAACTCTCCCACTTTGCTTTCCAACTCTTCAATCTGTTGTTGTCTCGCTACAAGAGAATCCTCTTTCTTTTCTAACTGTTGCTCGCGTTTATCGAGCGTTTCGTCTTTACGATCAAGGTTCTCTTCTTTTTGCATTAAACGATTTTCTTGTTTTTGTAATTCGCTTCTACGGTCACGAATTTCTAATTCAGCTTCTGTACGAAGTGTATGAATTTCATCCTTTGCTTCTAAAAGCGCTTCTTTCTTAAGTGCTTCAGCCTCACGATTCGCTTCGTCTAGAATACGTTTCGCTTCATTGGCTGCACCATTAATCTTCGCTTCAGCAATAGACTTTCGAACAAAAAAGCCAACAACTGCACCGACTGTTGCAAGCAAAATGGAGATGAGTATCCAAACTGTACTACTCATGATTTCACCTCCCCTTGCTATGAATGAAAAAAGACTGTCGGCATGTACATTGAATACCAACATACAGCAAAGACCGTCGTCCCGCTTTTTTAAGGGACTTTCTTCATTTCACAATTAAAATGTCATATTATTATTTCGGCAAGATTTAAGTCTTACTCCGAATATTACTTCTCTTCTTGAGAAGAGTGTTTCGTATATAAGAAAAAATATACATTCTCATTGTATCTATCGCAATTTTCATTGTCAAGCGTTGTCTACTTTTACTTTCTTTACCTTCAGCTCTAATTTATATAGGAATGTAAAAAGCAGAGAGCATATTATCCTGGAAAACCTTAGTAAATTCCAGTTTATTCATGTAAAACACGCATATATCCCTCTGTACACATAATGTTTTAGATGGATTAAATATTTTATCTCCAACGATATACAACGCTTTCATAATGATACAAAAATAAAAGACACGAAGCCGTGTCTTTTATCCCACTTTAATCAAGAAGACTTGGATCTTCCATATCTTCAGCACCTGAATCTTCGCTAATTCCGTGATGCTCACGAATAAAGAAGGCAATTTCTTCTCTTAAATCCGTATTTTCTTTTAAGAACTGCTTCGAATTTTCACGACCTTGTCCTAAGCGTTCTTCATTATAAGAGTACCAAGCACCACTCTTTTGAACGATATCAAGTTCAGAAGCCATATCTAAGATTTCACCTTCTCTTGAAATACCTTCTCCGTACATAATATCAACTTCCGCAACACGGAATGGTGGTGCCACTTTATTTTTAACTACTTTTACTTTTGTTTTATTACCAACAATGTCGTTACCTTGTTTTAATTGCTCCGCACGACGTACTTCAAGACGAACAGTTGAATAGAATTTCAACGCACGACCACCTGGAGTTGTTTCTGGCACTATCTATAGATTTTCCATCTCTATAGTCCGGACTATCTCTTCATCTCTTTACAGAGAGCCTTGCACTTCCAGCAGTAGCCTATCATCTGCCGTACCCTACTCAGTTAACTAAAAGTCCTTTTCGGTAGTCTCTACACCTTCCCCATATCACTATGGAGCTTGGCACGGTATTACCCTAAATAATGGTGGGCTTCACCGTTAGCAACTATATGAATAGTTACACCCTTAGGCAATAAGGTTCACAAGGTTTTTTAACATGCTATCACTAGCAAGGGAAACCCATGGTAAACTCCTTAATCTTTACGATTAAGCAACTTGTAGTTGATTTCCGAACATAACCCCAACTTTTTCACGAATTTGGTTAATAAAGATTGCGATTGTTTTTGATTTATTGATTGCACCTGAAAGTTTACGAAGTGCTTGAGACATTAGACGAGCTTGTAAACCTACGTGTGAGTCACCCATGTCTCCTTCAATCTCAGCTTTTGGTACAAGAGCTGCTACAGAGTCAATTACGATAATATCAACCGCACCACTTCGTACAAGTGCCTCTGCGATTTCTAAACCTTGCTCCCCTGTATCAGGTTGTGATAATAGTAATTCATCGATGTTAACACCTAATTTTTGTGCATATACAGGATCCATTGCATGCTCAGCATCGATGAATGCCGCTTGTCCACCTTGGCGCTGTACTTCTGCAATTGCATGTAATGAAACTGTTGTTTTACCTGAACTTTCAGGTCCGTAAATTTCGATAATACGGCCACGTGGGTATCCGCCTACTCCTAGTGCCACATCTAGTGCTAAAGAACCACTAGAAACCGTAGAAACTTTACGCTCTGCTTGTTCTCCTAATTTCATAATTGAACCTTTACCGAATTGCTTCTCTATTTGTTTTAACGCCATATCTAACGCTGCTTGACGATCACTCATTCAAAATTCCTCCTTAACTGAATTGCTAATCTTATTATACCTATTTTCAATTCAATTTGCCAACAAAAATCGAACATTTATTCGATTTTTTTATTTTTCATTAAATATAACCGCATTTAACCATTAAAAAAAGCTAAAAGAGACTTATATCTCTTCTAGCTTTTTATACAAATGATAAAATCCATATTTTGCTGAGCGTTCCCTAATTTGTTGACGACTTCCGCTTAAATTTAGAGGAAAGACTACAGTTGGTTCATCTTTAATCGCCAATCCAACAAATACAGTTCCCGGCTCTTTATGTTCTGAAGCATCTGGTCCTGCTACCCCAGTGAAACTAATTCCGATATCCGCTTTTAATAATTCTTTAACATTTTCAGCAAGATAACGAGCACATTCTTTACTAACTGCACCGTCAGTAGACAACACTTCCTCAGGTACATGTAATACATGTTGCTTCACATCATTATGATAACAAATGACACCGCCTTTAAATACGGAAGATACACCAGCACTTTCTGTTACTTGATTACCGAAGAGACCACCTGTTAAACTTTCCGCACACGCTAAAGTTAATCCTTTTTTCTTCAATAACTCTATCGCCTTATAATGCAGAAACTCTTGGTCATACCCGTAGAAAAACTCTCCTACTCTTTCTAAAATCAAATCTTCCACATGCTGAATGAGTTTCTCTGCTTCATCAACATTTTGATGTTTAGCAGTTAAACGTAATGTCACTTCTCCATCATTGGCAAGCGGGGCAATTGTCGGATTCGTTTGTCCATCAATTAAATCTTGAACTTTCACCTCTAATTGAGATTCCCCAATTCCGAAGAAGCGAAGCACGCGAGAATAAATGTTTTCTCCTGTTGTAAAGTTACGTAAAAAAGGCTCTACATAACTTACATACATTGGCTTCATCTCTTTCGGTGGTCCTGGTAATAAAATATAAACTTTTCCGTTCTTATTTAACCCCATACCAGGTGCCATACCGTGATCATTTGCAAATACATTTGCCCCATTCAAAACGAGTGCCTGCTTTTTATTATTTTCAGTGAACTCACGACCTGTACGCTTAAAATAATCGCTTATTAATGCTAATGCATTTTCGTCATATACAAGCTCTTCCCCTAAGCTAGACGCAATTGTTTCCTTCGTCAAATCATCTTTTGTCGGGCCTAATCCACCTGTAAAAATAAGCATGTCCGCACGCTCTTCTGCAACTTCAATCGCCTGCTGTAATCGTTTGTTATTATCTCCAACTACAGTATGGTAGTACACATTAATGCCAATTGAAGCTAACTTTTCAGATAAAAACTGGGCGTTTGTATTTGCAATTTGTCCAAGTAATAATTCTGTTCCAACCGCAATAATTTCAGCATTCATCCCAATTCCCCCATAAACTTCTATTTTGAGTTTACAAAAGCAGCTCTATTTTTCCAGAAATAATCCCATCCTGAAATAACAGTAAAAATTAATGCAATCCATATAAAAATATCAGCAACTGGAATATGGATTAAATTTAAAGGCACATCGTGTAATAAATATGCCGCAATCGCGATGATTTGTGTCCACGTCTTAATTTTCCCTAGTTGATTTGCCGCAACTACTTCCCCTGTTCCAGCAAGTACAAGACGTAAACCAGTGACCGCAAACTCACGGCTTATAATGACAATAACGATCCAAGCAGGTACGTATTGCATCTCAACTAACGTGATAAGTGCCGCTGAAACAAGTAATTTATCAGCTAACGGGTCAAGGAACTTCCCTAAATTCGTTACAAGATTATACTTTCTTGCGTAATGTCCATCAATCCAATCTGTAGCCGAAGCAACAATAAAGATAAGCGCTCCTACTAAATGTTGAATTGGTAAATCAACATCACCAATTGTGTATGAACCCCAATCAAAGGGCGCTAACATAATTACCATAAAAATTGGAATTAAGCAGATTCTAGATATTGTAATTTTATTTGGTAAATTCACAGCTATTCCTCCATCATATCAAAAACATTTGTTCATTGAAAAAAGTCATCGAAGCGATGACTGTTATTGTGCAGGTTGCTCTATCCCTAGATTTTTAATCAAGAATTTTTGATGATAATTCTCTTCTGGATTCAACGGGAATGTAACGACTTGGCCATTTAATTTAAATTCAACATTCGGTGCACTTCCTATATTAAGGTTTACCACTTTCGCTGTTGATAAATCATATTTTTGAGTTTGGCCTTCCTCTATTGTTCCACTAAAGATATCATTTCCTGCCTCATTTTTAATACCTACATAACTTGCGCCTTTTGTTGTAATTTCTAGTTCTAACGTTTTATTATTATGAATTTCCAAAGTGGATTCCTTACCAGTTGTCCCAATTACTTTGATTTCTTGTTGTCCCGTTTGTTGCGCTGGTTGTTCTTCTTTCTTTGGCTCTTCTTTTTTCGGTTCTTCTTTTTTCGGCTCTTCCGCTTTCACTTCATCTTTCTTCGTATCTAACGGAGAGTTTTCCGCTTTTTTAACTTCAATTTTCTCGCTTTGAGCATTCGGAACTTTCTCATCATCTTTTCCAGTCAACGCTTGGAAAACAAACCAAATTACTACTCCAATTGCAATAACTAACAGCGCAACTAAGATTTTTGGCATATGATCTGCAATTGGCCATGATGAAGACTTTTGCATTGTTTCTTGCGTTTTTTGTCCAGTTGATACTTGTGGAACGTCACGTTTTTCAGATTGCGGTATCGTACTCTGATATTCCACAAGCAGTTCTTCTCCATTTAATCCAACCGCATCTGCGTATTGTTTAATGAATGCACGCGCATAAAAAGCTCCTGGCAATACATCATAATTGCCTTCCTCAATCGCTACTAAATGGCGTTTTTGAATTTTTGTAATCTCATGCAGCTGATCAATAGACAAGCCTTTCGTTCCTCTTGCTTCTTTCAGCTTTTGTCCTAATTCTGTCACTACTAACACCTCAATATTTCTTTAAAAGTCAAACATAGAGAAATTATTTTGCGTACCTTGCTCAATTTCATCTACTAAATTATATTGAATCTCTTCATCATAATCGTTACGCAACTCGATAATATAATCAAAATCATCCAATGTGTATTCTGACTGACTCACAAATACGTCAGGATGTTCCACAACTTTCGTTGCAGGCAATCTCATAATTTCACGAACAAGCTGCCAATGCCTTTCGTTAGCACGCTTTGTTGACACGATTCCATCTAAGATGAAAATATTGTCGTCGCTATACTCATCTTCAATCAATTGACTACGAACAGTTTGCTTAATAAGAGTAGACGATACAAATAACCATCTTTTATTTGCACAAACACTTGCGGCAACAATGGATTCTGTTTTTCCAACACGAGGCATTCCTCGTATACCAATTAGCTTATGGCCTTCTTTTTTCATTATTTCAGCCATAAAGTCTACAAGTAACCCTAATTCATCACGCACAAACCGAAATGTCTTCTTATCATCTGCATCTCGTTGTATGTACCTACCATGTCTAACCGCTAGCTTATCTCTTAGCTTTGGCGGACGATATTTCGTTACCGTTATGTTATCCATCGTATTTAAAATTGATTCAAGTCTAGAGATTTGCTCTTGATTATCACACATAAGGAGTAATCCACGCCTTGCATTATCTACACCATTAATTGTGACAATATTAATGCCGAGCATACCGATTAACGAAGAAACGTCACCAAGCAAGCCAGGTCGGTTTTTATGTATTTCATATTCAAAATACCATTCAATCATCCAAGATCACTCCCCTTGCTTACTTTACACCTACGTACTATATTATATGATTTCACCTTAATAGGGAAGCTAAATGTATAATCTATCCCTTTCAATTATTATACAAAAAAAATAGAGAGGAGAATCTCCTCTCTATTTTTTACTTATGTTGTACAAACTTTACCATTAAGTTTGCGATTGTATGTTGCTCTTGTTCGTCAGCAACTTTCCAAAGCTCAGCTAATAGTTTCTCTTGATCGTTGCGTGCTTCTACTTCATTCGCTAAATAGTCACCAACACGAAATGCCATATCTGATACAGCACCACCATCAAGACCTTTTCCTTGCGCTTGCTCTAAACGTTCTCCTAAAAAGCTCTTCCATTGATCAAAATTATCTAAAACTGACATGTGTAAGCACCTCACTACTTAGTAATAGAATCATGCTTAATTTGTACAGTTTTTCATTTTTTATGTAAGAAATTTTTAACAATGCCAACCGCCGTTCACTCCGATAATTTGTCCCGTTATATAAGATGCACCTGGAGATACAAGAAATGACACTGTTTTTGCTACTTCTTCTGGCAATCCCAGCCTACCTAACGGAATCTCTTCTGCAATTTCATTCTTATCCTCTTCTGAAAATACGTTTAACATTTCCGTTTCAATTGCACCTGGCGCCACCGCGTTCACCCTTATTCCACTTAATGAAACTTCTTTTGCTAAAGCTTTCACATATGAATTTTGCGCACCTTTTACCATCGAGTAAAGCACTTCACATGATGCACCAATTTGTCCCCATATAGACGAAACAAGTACAATATTACCGCTTCTCCGCTGAATCATTGAAGGCAGTGCCATTGATAATAATTTATAGATACTCTTCACTTGAAGTTCTACCATATCATTCAATTCATCGTTCGTTACATCTGTTACGAGTCCAAATATACTCTTCCCAGCTGCATATACGATAACATCAAGAGGATGTTCAATTTGTTTCCACAATTGCTCTGCCCCATCAGTAGAAGCTAAATTCGCTTGAACAGGAATTACTTCATCCCATTCTTTCTGTAACTCATTCACTTTCTCTTCACTGTTATTATAATGAACATATACTGTATATCCATCTTGAATTAATTGTTTCGAAATAGCAGAGCCAATCCCTCCGCTTCCTCCAGTTACTAATGCATACTTTTTCATACTATTCCTCTCTTATCTCAAAAAATCTTTTCCCCACAAATAAATAATACCCTCATCTTACAATTTATCAATGATAAGATGAGGGTATTATTGTGAAACCTTTTATTTTTTCGGTAAAACTTGACAAACGCTCATTTTTTCTTCTGATAATAATAATTTTGCTACTTCTTGTAAATCTTGAACCGTTAAACTTTCTAATACAGTCAATGCATCAAACAGACTCGACTCATTAAACGCATATCGTGTAAATTGATTTGCAATATATTCTGGTGAATTCAAGGAGCGTAAAAAGCCACCTATTTTCTTTTTCTTTACTCGTTCTAATGCCGCCTCATCTAATTGATCATAATTTGTGTTTAATAAAATACCTTTCAAACGCTCTTCCAGTTCATCAGGTTGCTTCGTATCGCCGCCAACCATTGCAAAACCGAAGTTATTCTCTTCCGTATAATCATACGAGAACGAATCATCAATGAGTCCTTCATTATATAAAGATTCGTAATGAACAGAACTTTTCCCAAATAAATAATCTAAAAGTAACGTAAGCGCAATTTCTTGTTTTAAAAGGGCTTCTCCTTTTTCTTTTAAGTTTGTCGCTTTAATACCAACTAAACATTTCGGTGTTTGTACAGGCATTGAAATAATTTTCTTCTTTTCATTTACCTCATCTGGTTCTTCTTCGAATGAACGTACTATTTCCGGTTGATTTTTATAATCTTTTTTCGCTTGATTTTCACGTATCAAATCCATCGTTTTCTCTGGATCGATTGCACCTACAACAAACATTAACATATTACTTGGATGATAAAACGTTTCATAACATTCATATAGTAGGTCTTTCGTAATTTTACTAATAGACTCGATTGTACCCGCAATATCAATTTTAATCGGGTGCTTTACAAACAAGCTATCAATTAACCCAAAATATAAGCGCCAATCTGGATTATCTTGATACATTTGAATTTCTTGCCCAATGATACCCTTCTCTTTTTCAACTGTTTTTTCAGAAAAGTAAGGCTCTTGTACGAAATTTAACAATGTATTTAAATTTTGTTCTACATTTGATGTACATGAAAAAAGGTAAGCTGTTCTTGTGAATGATGTGAAAGCATTTGCCGATGCCCCTTGTTTACTAAACAATTGGAACGCATCGTGATCTTCTTTTTCAAATAATTTATGCTCAAGAAAATGAGCAATCCCATCCGGCACACGAATCATCTCTTCTTTACCTAGTGGTACGAATGTATTATCCACAGAACCATATTTTGTCGTAAACGTTGCAAATGTTTTATTAAATCCTTGCTTCGGTAAAATATATACATCTAATCCATTAGGAAGTTTTTCATAATAGAGTGTCTCTTTTAATTGCTCATAAACAATTTTCTCCATTTATTCTCCCTCCGTTCCTTGTAAAAAGTAAATTGTATCTAGTTCAATATTTTTAGCAACTTTCACAATCTCTTCTTTCGTCACACTTTCAATACCTGTAAGCCATTCTTCAACCGGACGCGTACGATCTGAAATAATACCATGATACAGCATTTCCACAAATCCGCGCGGTGTATCAATCGCTTCTAATATTTGATTTCGAATGACACTTTTCGTTTGATGCATCTCCTCTTCAGAAAAATCACCATTTTGCATTGCAAGCATTTGCTCTTTAATAATCTCAACCGCTTTTTCATAATTTTTCGCTTCGATTCCTGACATGACAAATAATAAACCTTTATGACTTTCAAAGCGAGATGCTGCGTAGTACGCTAAACTATTTTTTTCACGAACGTTAACGAATAACTTCGAATGAGAAAATCCTCCAAACAATCCATTGAACAATTGCAGTGCAAAATAATCTTCATCTTTATACGTAATAAACGTACGATAACCGATGTGTAATTTACTTTGTTTTAATTCTTGTTTTTCCACAACTTCTTTTTCTTCATTATTTCTCTTATGAAGAAGTACATTTCTTTCTCTCGCAGGACGCGCTGAAATAGAAAAATACTTACTTACAAGATCCACTGCGTTTTCTGAAATATCACCAATAATGTATAGATCCATTTCATCCTCTGCTAACACTTTTTGATAATATTGATACAAACTTTCATTTGTAATAGAAGAAACACTCTCTTTTTTCCCATTTGCGCTTAAACGATACGGTTCTACTTTGCACATTTCTTCAATTAAACGCTCGTTTGCATAACGCATTTTATCATCATAAGTCGCTTCAATTCGTTGCAAGAGCGCTCTCTTTTCACTTTCCACGATAGAAGGTAGAAAACCATTCCCCTCTGTCGCTGGATGCAAAACGATATCAGATAACATAGAAAGCGCTTTTTCAAATAACGGTGGTGCATCATGTAAATATACTTCATTTGCAATGTCTACATAAATAGAGATAATATGGTCTTCTCCTTTTTTACTTACATCTACTGCCAAAGAAGATCCATATAATTCTTCTAAATATTGACGAAGACGAATTACAGAAGGAAGCTTTTCTGTCGCACTTTGCAATACGTATGGCAATAGGGCACGCTCTGTCACCGTCTCCTCATTTAAAGGTGCTTTCAAACGAAATACAAATGTATTTGTTTTATATTTATCAGTTGGAATAATATGTACTCGTAAACCACCTAGCTCATGTAACTGTTGTTCCATCAGTTTCATTTATAGCCCTCCTTTACGTATATAGGAATATTCCTCTTCAATATACAGTTTTTAGAAATAAAAAATCAACTTTTCTTCCTCACTATACTTACATTAGGCCCTTTCTAAAAACTGTAATATGTAAGGAACATAGTAAAATTCCGTATTAAATATAGTCTATGTAAAAAAGCCCGCACTAATGTGCGAGCTTTTTTTATACTTATCGTTTTCCTTTTTCATAAGGAGTTCCTAATGCTTTCGGAGCTTCAGAACGACCTACAAAACCAACAAGCGCTAATATTGTGAATACATACGGTAATATCGTTAAGAATACACTTGGAATTTCTTTTAGTACTGGAATTGTACCACCTGTTATTCCTAATGATTGAGCAAATCCGAAGAACAGAGCCGCTCCAAGAGCACCGAGTGGATTCCATTTACCGAAAATCATTGCTGCTAACGCTAAGAAACCTTGTCCAGTAATTGTAGCACCTGAGAAGTTACCAGAAATCGACATAGCGAAGACCGCTCCACCAACTCCTGCAAACATTCCAGATATAGCAACTGCAATATAACGCATTTTATATACGTTAATCCCCATCGTATCCGCTGCCATTGGATGCTCACCAACCGCACGAAGACGAAGACCGAACGGCGTTTTATAAATGATATACCAAACGACAAACGCTAAAATAATAGCAATATATGATGTTAACGGTACATTAGAGAAAAAGATTTTTCCGATTACCGGAATATCCGAAAGACCCGGAACATCGATTTTTTCAATGCGGTATTGAATGAAATCAGTTTGTCCTTTGCCAAAGATTTTCTTAATCGCAAATACTGTTAAACCAAGTGCTAAGAAGTTAATTGCTACTCCGCTTACTACTTGATCTGCACGGAATGTAATGGATGCTACTGCGTGAAGAAGTGCAAACAATCCACTACCAATTGCTGCAAATAATAATGCAATCCAAGGAGTCATCGACCCCCACGTATCACCCATTAATAACGTTGTAACAATACCAATAAATGCACCAAATAACATTAAACCTTCTAACGCTATATTTACAACTCCAGAACGTTCACTGAACACTCCACCTAACGCCGTAAAAATAAGTGGCGCTGCCGTATATAACGTACCCGTCACAAGAATGGCTAAAATATCTAAAAAGCTCATTTATTTCCCCTCCTTGCTCATGCGTGTAAGTGCCCAGCGTAAAACATAACTGCACGCTACAAAGAAAATAATACATGCAATAATAACGTTAATTAACTCCGAAGGTACATCTGCTTCGAAATTCATTTGTGGTGCTGCACTTTTCAAACCACCAAACAGTAAAGCTGCTAATAGTATACCAAATGGATTATTTCCGCCTAAAAGTGCTACCGCAATCCCATCAAATCCAATACCAGTAAACGAAGACATTGCTGTCATACTTTGGAATGTCCCTAATCCTTCCATAGCTCCACCAATTCCTGCAAAAGCACCAGCAATTGTCATTGATAATACAACATTACGCGATACTTTCATTCCTGCGTATTGAGAGGCATTTTGGTTAAAACCAACCGATTTTAATTCATACCCTAACGTTGTTCTATCTAATAAGAACCACATTACAATCGCAATGATAATAGCCACAACAATTCCCCAGTGTAAACGAGATCCATCTGTCAATGAAGATAACCAATCAGAAGCTAACGAAGCACTTGCTTGTACGTCATAAGATTTTTCATTACCTTCGTGGATAAAACGTTTAATAAGATCATAGGTAACATAAAGTGCAATGTAGTTCATCATAATTGTAACAATTACTTCATTTACTTTAAGTTTCCCTTTTAAATATCCAGGTATAAAACCCCATAAACCGCCGACAATTGCTGCCACTAAAATAGATAACGGAATATGCAAAATTGCTGGTAACGACACTGCATATCCAAACCAAACAGCAGCAAGCCACCCAACTAATAATTGTCCTTCCACTCCAATATTGAAAAGACCTGTACGAAATGCAAATGCTACTGAAAGACCAGCTAATACAAGCGGAATCATTGTACGCAACGTCTCACCGATAGCTTGTGGATTGCCAACCATCCCTTCCCAAAGCGCGGCATATCCAACAATTGGATCATATCCACTAACTAACATTACAATGGCACCAACAAGTAAACCGAAAACTACGGATAACACAGGTACTAAAATATTAATTGTTCGTTCTGTTAAAAATTTTTTAGCCATTTGTGTTCACCTTCTCTTTCCCTGTCCCGCCGGCCATTAATAATCCAAGCTGTTGTTCATTTGTTTCTTTCGCATCGACAATCGCTACAATTTTCCCTTCATATATAACAGCCACTCGATCACTTACATTTAAAATTTCATCCAGCTCTAAAGATAAAAGTAATACTGCCTTACCATTATCTCTCTGCTCAATTAATTTTTTATGAATAAATTCAATCGCACCTACATCTAAACCACGTGTTGGCTGTGCTGCAATTAATAAATCTGGATTACGATCTACCTCACGTGCAATAATTGCCTTTTGTTGGTTTCCACCAGATAGAGCGCGAGCTAACGTTTGTTCACTAGGTGTACGTACATCAAACTGTTCAATAAGTGCTTTCGCTTTTTCTGTAATTTTACTAAAATTTAAAATCCCTTTCTTTGAAAATGGATTTTTATAGTATGTTTGTAAAACAATATTGTCCCGAACAGAAAAATCGAGAACAAGTCCGTGTTTATGACGGTCTTCAGGAATATGACCAATCCCCTCTTCTGTTATTCTTCGAACAGGCCAATTCGTTATTTCTTTTCCTTTAATTGCAATAGAACCTGACTCAACTTTTCGTAAACCAGTAATCGCCTCTATTAATTCACTTTGACCATTTCCATCAATCCCTGCAATCCCAACGATTTCTCCTGCACGAACAGTTAAGTCAAGGCCTTTTACAGCAGGTAACTTGCGCGTATCATGAACAATTAGGTTTGCAATAGATAGTACTTCTTCCATTGGTTTAGCTTCTATTTTTTCTGTTTTAAAATTCACTTGACGTCCGACCATTAACTCTGCAAGTTTATGCTCATCCGTTTCCGCTACATCAACAGTACCAATCCCCTTACCTTTACGAATAATTGTACAACGATCGCAAACTTCCATAATTTCTTTCAACTTATGTGTAATAAGGATAATAGATTTCCCCTCTTGCACAAGCTTTTTCATAATTTGAATCAACTCATGAATTTCTTGAGGAGTTAACACCGCGGTTGGCTCATCAAATATTAAAATCTCAGCACCACGATAAAGAGTCTTTAATATTTCAACCCTTTGCTGCATCCCAACAGAAATATCTTCAATTTTCGCATGTGGATCAACAGCCAAACCATACTGTTCAGATAATTGCTTAATTTCTTTTGCCGCCTCTTCAACAGCAATTTTCCCGTTTTTCTTCGGCTCATTTCCAAGAATAATATTCTCTGTAACTGTAAAATTATGAACAAGCATAAAATGCTGATGGACCATCCCAATACCAAGGTCATTTGCTATATTCGGATTTGTAATTTTTACAGGTTTTCCTTTAATTTTAATTTCACCTTGTTCTGGTTGGTACAAACCAAATAGTACATTCATCAATGTGGATTTCCCTGCACCATTTTCTCCAAGTAAAGCATGTATTTCTCCCTGTTTTACTTGCAGCGTAATATCATCATTCGCTACAATGCCTGGGAATACTTTTGTAATATTGTTCATCTCAATTACGTATTCCATTTTGTTCCTCCTTTTAGCAGGGAACACTCCCTAATTACACTCTATTAAAAGTATTTATATATATGCAAAGGTTAGTTCTACGAACTAACCTTTGCTATTTCTCTATTATTATTTCTTTAGAGAAGCTTCATATGTTTTATATTCTTCGTCAGTTGCAGGGACTTTAATTTCACCGTCAGTGATTTTCTTCTCAAACTCTTCTACTTTTGTTAAGATTTCTGGATTTACTTTTTTCACATTGTCAGTAGTTTTCGCAATACCAACACCGTCATCTTTTAATCCGAATTCTTCTACTTTACCGCCTTTTAATTTACCATCTTTCGCTTCTTGTGCTACTTTTGCTACTGCAATATCAACACGTTTTACCATTGATGTTAAAGTTACGTTTTCAGGCATACCTTCTTGATTTTGGTCACGGTCAACACCGATTACCCAAACGTTTTCACCTTTTTTCTTACGGTTTTTCGCTTCTGTGAATACACCGTTACCAGTTGCACCTGAAGCATGATAGATTACGTCAACTCCACCACCGTACATTGCTGAAGCTAATACAGAGCCTTTTTCTGGTTTATCAAATGCATCAGCATATTGTGATACGATTTCGATATTTGGATTTACTGCTTTTGCACCAGCTTTAAAGCCTGATTCAAATTTTGTAATTAATGGGCTTTTTACACCACCAACAAACCCAACTTTATTTGATTTTGTCGTCATCGCTGCTACAGCACCAACTAGGAATGAACCTTCATGGTCTTTAAATGTAATACTTGTTACGTTCGGCTTCTCTACAACTGTATCTACAATCGCAAATTGCTCTTTTGGATATTGTTCAGCTACCTTTGCAATTGATTTTTCCATTAAGTAACCAATACCAAATGTTGTGTTATAATGATCTTTCGCAAATTTCGTTAAATTCGGGATATAATCCGCATCTTTACTAGATTGAAGATAACGATATCCTTCATTTTTCTTTAAGTCATTGTCTTTACCGAACTTCGTTAAACCTTCCCAAGCTGATTGGTTAAATGATTTGTCATCAACGCCTCCAACATCTGTAACCATACCAACTTTAAACTCTTTTTTGTCGCTACTCGCTTTATCCGAGTTACCACATGCACCTAACACCGCACTTGCTGCTAATGTTAATGATAATAAAAGACCTGTTTTTTTCTTCATACTAGAAACCCCTCCTGAAATGATTTGTCTATTTTTTTATACGCCGCTGTCCCTAACTTCTTGCTGTCACCTCCCTAAAAAGGAACTCACCTACATACGTTTTCTTAATACGTGGAAGCTAAACTTGTCAGCTCTAAAGTAATTGATAGAATATAAGATTGGCTCATCATTTTGATCATAGTGCATTTGTTTTAACACTAGCAGTGCCGTTTCCGGTTCACATTCCAAAATCGGTGAGATTTTCGGATGATAGCCAATCGGCTCAATGTGAGCAACTGCGTATGTGATACGTTTGTGCGTATTGTTATGTATCACTGTAAGCAATGATTCTTCGTTGTATCCCGATAAATCTGGCAATATCTCTTTTGCAAGTTTATCGATACAATATACAACAGGTTCCCCATCTGCTGTACGCACACGCTCAATCATCACTGCATTAAAACCATCTTCACTATTAAACTTCTCTTTTTCTTCTTCTGTTAAACTTGTTGTAGATGATGATAAAAAGATAGTTCCTGGTGTTTTCCCCACACTAGAAATCATATCTGTAATACTAGAAAGTTGTTCAATCCCAGAAGAAAATAACGGCTTTGCATTTACAAATGTTCCTACACCATGTCTGCGAATGACAACATTTTCTTCTTCTAAAATACGCAGCGCTTCCCTTAAAGTCGCTCTACTTACGCCAAGTTCTTTCGCTAAATCAAACTCTGATGGTAACTTTTGTCTTTCTTTGTAAGCCCCATCTTTAATTTTTTCTTTGATGTGATCAATCACCCGTAAATATAGGTGACGACTATCGGATTTTACTGACATAAGACTCCCCCGCATTTCAATTATTCGACCTCTGATGTAAGACTTCTTTTCTCTTTTTTCAACTTACAACATAATAAAAATTGCTAAATACTAAAAACAGGCATAATTGTCGAATAAATATTAATAATTTTTTAAGATGAAATTTTCACTCTTTACTGCATAAAAAAAACTTTGCACCACAAACATTCCTCATAGCGAGAAAAAGTTCGGCACAAAGATCTCTTACATCCTTTGTTACACACTTTTCCCCTCATAGTCTAGCAATTCATGGTTGCCAGGTAGAAACTTATGGACCTTATCTCCAAGATTATATGAGGCAGTGATTCTTTTCGAAGTAATCTTACCACTTGCTCCCATACGTGTCAACAAAATTTAACAATTTTCCACATTAAATATCGAACGTTCACAAAAAACCACACCAAAGTATTCGTATTCTAAAGAATCGCCTTAAATGTAAGCCCTTTCTTTATTGCTGAATATAGTATATAACAAAACCAGCATATAAAAAAGCCTAATTGTAAAAACAATTAGGCTTTTTTTATGAACTTTTTTCTTGTACATCATTAATGAGCACTTCACGTGGTTTACTACCTTCATACGGACCTACTACACCATTCATTTCCATTGCATCAATTAAACGGGCAGCACGTGTATAACCAACTCTAAACCTACGTTGCAACATAGAAACCGATGCTGTTTGCATTTCCACTACGAGCTGAACTGCTTCATCATATAATTCATCTTCTACTTCCTGCTTCGTATCAGGAACATCTTGCGGAATCATATCTTCTTGATATTGCGCTTTTTGTTGACCAATAACATATTCTACAACTCTCTCAACTTCATCATCTGATAAAAACGCACCTTGTACACGTACGGGCTTCGATGCACCAATTGGTATAAATAGCATATCTCCACGACCTAGCAGTTTCTCTGCACCACCGCCGTCAAGAATTGTACGAGAGTCTGTTTGAGAAGATACAGCGAATGCAATACGTGATGGAATATTTGCTTTAATAACTCCCGTAATGACATCAACTGACGGACGCTGCGTTGCAATAATTAAATGAATACCGGCAGCACGAGCCATTTGCGCTAGACGCATAATCGCATCCTCTACATCCGATGAAGCAACCATCATTAAATCTGCTAACTCGTCCACAATTACGACAATATAAGGTAATTCGGGTTGTTTCGCTTCTGATTGATTATTATGCTCTTTTATATAGTCATTATATCCTTCAATATTTCGCGTGCCACTATGAGCAAATAATTCATAACGGCGCTCCATTTCACTCACAACTTTTTTCAATGCTTGCGATGCCTTTTTCGGATCCGTTACAACTGGTGTTAACAAATGAGGCACACCGTTATATACATTTAACTCTACCATTTTCGGATCAATCATCATTAATTTTACTTCATGTGGTTTTGCACGCATTAAAATACTAACAATAATACCGTTAATACATACACTTTTCCCGCTACCTGTCGCACCTGCCACTAGCAAATGGGGCATTTTATTTAAACGGGCTAATACAGCTTCACCTGTAATATCTCGTCCAAGACCTATTAACAACTTCTCTTCCGGATGATTGTTAGCTTTAGAATCAAGAACTTCTCTAAGCGTTACCATAGAGACTTCTGAGTTCGGAACTTCAATTCCTACAGCTGATTTCCCGGGAATAGGCGCTTCAATACGAATGTCTTTCGCCGCTAACGCAAGTGCTAAATCATCACTTAAACCGACGATTTTGCTTACCTTTACTCCCATATCAGGATACACTTCATATTTTGTAACTGCAGGACCTCTATGTACTTTTGTTACTTTCGCTTTCACTCCAAAACTTTGGAAAGTACGTTCTAATTTACGAGCATTCTCATAAATTTCCGCATTTTCATTTGTAACTTGCTTATTCTTTGGAAATTTCAATATATCAAGCGCAGGAAGCTTGTAATCTTTATTTTCTACATTTGAAAATTGCATAGGAGGTGCTTGTGTTTCCCCCTCTAGCGATTCAACGATTTTTTCTCCACGCTTTTTCTTCGGCTCTTCAACTGGTGGAGCCTCTTCAATAAACGGTGAAGTGACTAACTCTTCTTCCTCTACTTCAATTCGTTTATCCTCTTCTTCATTTACAGGATAATTCTCAGTGAAATTCGAAATAATCGGAGGATCAATTGAGATTTCTTCCATCGGCTCAATAATTTCTTCATGTTCTGCAGCGCGTTTGCTCCTTGTGCTTCTTGTTGTTTTTTTCTTTTCTGTTTGTTCAGCCGTTCTTTTGGCTCTCCAATCTTTATAGTCCCCTTGCATCACTTGAAATTGACTTCTAAGAATTCTGCCAACTGGAGCTAACACTTCTCCAATATGCTTATTTGTTATACAAAGTATACCGAGAATAACTAAAATAATACCAATAATATAAGCTCCTACTTCGTCAAATAAGAAGTAACAAGTCGCGAACATAAGTGCACCAAACATGCCACCACCTAAATGAACGCTATCTGGCCCTTTTTTCATTTCAAGAAAGAAATTATCTTTCGTACTTACAATAACAGAAGTATTTTGCACTGCTCCATCTTTCGTAAGAAGGTTAAATAATGTAATATGACTAAACATTAATATCGCCAATACTATTAAATAAAAACCGATTAACCGTTTATTTAAAAGGTTCGGCCATCCACGTTTTATAACGAATGAAACGGATAAAGCTATTACACCTAACACACCAATTATGTACCACTCACCAAAGAAGAAGCGAAAAAATAACACAAACGATTTTCCTACAACGCCTAGCTGTAAAATCGTAATGATTGAAAGTGCAAAAAGAGTTAAACCGACGATTTCATAATACAAAGTTGGCTTTATCGTACGTCTTGTCTTTGCCTTCGTCCCTCTTTGCTTTTGTTTTGCCATTTCTTCACCTCGTGATCTACATATAAGTAAAACTTCCTAAAAAACTCTGCTTATATGTTTGTTTTCTCTATTTTTTCAGGTCTTTATATCTTCTATTTTTACACTTCTTGTAAAATGTTAAATAAACAGAAGAAAGCAGCCCTCTCATGGCTGCTCAACCGTCTTGTTTTTTATATTATACCATAGCTTCTAAACAAAATCCTTCTTTTTGCTAAAAGGTTATTTTCTGTCCCGGCTCAAACTCTAAGTAGTGAAGCGGATCCGTACTTAACACGCGTACAATAGAATAATACCCATGTTCTTCTTCTGAAACCATTAATTCAACACCATTTATATTTACGACTTTTTGACTTTCACATTGCGAATAATCGGCTGGATACACGAGTTGCTCTGGCATAATTGTATATAAAATCATTGTAACATTGTCCCTTCTGCATGATCATCCGCGCGACCATCTATTAATTCGTTTAATTTTCGAATCGCATTTCCGATACCACCGACATCATCTATAAGACCATACTTCACTGCATCTCCACCAATTACATTCGTACCAATATCTCGCGTCAAATTCCCTTTCGCAAACATAAGCTCTTTAAAACGATCTTCCGTTACTTTCGAATGCTTCGTCACAAAGCGAATGACTCTTTCTTGCATTTTATCTAAATACTCAAATGTTTGTGGCACACCTATAACAAGACCTGTTAGACGAATCGGATGAATTGTCATCGTCGCAGTTTCTGCAATAAATGAATAGTCTGTAGAAACGGCAATCGGTACACCGATAGAATGCCCTCCGCCTAAAACTAAAGATACTGTCGGTTTTGAAAGTGAAGCGACCATCTCAGAAATTGCTAGCCCAGCTTCAACGTCACCTCCAACTGTATTTAACACTAAAAGCAAGCCTTCAATTTTCGGATTTTGTTCAATCGCAACAATTTGCGGAATAATATGCTCATATTTCGTTGTTTTATTTTGCGGTGGCAACTGAACATGACCTTCCACCTGTCCAACAATTGTTAAACAATGAATACGTGATTCATTCATTTGCGGTACATTCGTTTGTCCAAGCTGCTGAATTTTTTCCACTATTGAAGCTTCTTTTCCGGTTTCTTTCGGCTCAGCCTCTTTCTCTTCATTTGTATAACGATCACGTTCTGTCATATCGCATCCCCTTTCACTCGTATATAACTAGTATTTCTTAAGTTATAAATTTCATTCGATAGAGTGAAAAAAGAAAAAAGATCACCCATAAAGGTGATCTTTTTTATACTTCCATAATAATCGGTAAAATCATAGGTTTTCTCTTCGTCTCTTCGTACAAGAACTGTCCTAATAATTCACGAATATTTTGTTTTAACATAGACCATTCAATTGAATATTCTTTAATTGATTGCTCAACAATCATACGTACAATCTCTGTAGAACGGTCAATTAACGCTTCTGATTCACGTACATATACAAATCCACGTGAAATGATTTCTGGACCAGAGATAATTTTCTTTTCATCTTTACCCAGTGTTACAACAACTACTAATATTCCATCTTGAGATAACATTTTTCTATCTCGAAGAACGATATTACCAACATCACCTACACCTAATCCATCAATTAACACATTGCCAGCTTGCACTTTGCCAACTAAGTTCGCTTCATCGTCACCAAAACCAATTACATCGCCTTTTTCTACAATAAAGATATTTTCTCTTGCAATACCTACATCTTCAGCTAAGTATGCATGTGCTTTTTGCATACGGAACTCACCATGTACGGGTACAAAATATTTCGGTTTCATTAAATTTAACATTAATTTTAATTCTTCTTGGCTACCGTGACCTGAAACGTGAACTTTTCTTTCACCGTAATAAACAACTTCAGCTCCCGCTCTAAATAACAAATCAATAATTTTCGATACAGATATTTCATTACCTGGAATTGGAGATGCCGCGATAATAACCGTATCACCTTTACGAATTGAAATTTGTTTATGAGCTTGCTTTGCCATTCTAGAAAGGGCTGCCATCGGTTCACCTTGGCTACCTGTCGTTAAAATAGCTACCTTTTTCTCTGGGAAATTGTCTACTTCTTGTAGTGAAATAACCATACCTTCTGGAACATCTAAATAACCAAGACGTCTTGCGATATCTACCACTTTCACCATACTACGTCCTACAACCGCTACTTTTCGTCCTGTTTCAGCAGCTGCATCAAATACTTGTTGAATACGATGTACATTCGATGCAAATGAAGCAACGATAATACGTCCTTCTGCGCCGTAGAACACTTTAGAAATTTCTACACCAACTTCTTTTTCAGAACCTGTATAGCCTGGACGCTCAGCATTTGTACTATCAGATAATAAGCATAGAACGCCTTCATTTCCGATTTGAGCCATTTTCCCAAGGTCTGCTCCACTATTTCCAATTGGAGTTTGATCGAATTTAAAGTCTCCCGTATATACGATTGCACCTTTTGATGTATGGAAACAAACACCAACAGAATCTGGAATACTATGTGTTGTTCCAAAGAACGACACCGTTGTAGTATTAAACTCTACTGTTGAATTTGAATCGATTGTTTTTAAATCTACACGGCCTAACATACCCGCTTCGCCAAGTTTTTCTTGTATAAGTCCTACCGTTAATTTCGTTGCATACACTGGAATTGATAATTTACGAAGTACGTAAACAATGCCACCAATATGATCTTCATGACCGTGAGTAATAAATAAACCTTTTACTCGCTCTTGGTTTTCTACTAAATATGTAATATCAGGAATAACGATATCAATTCCAAACATTTCATCTCCTGGGAACATTAACCCTGCATCTACAATAAAGATTTCAGAATCAATTTCAACACAGTACATGTTTTTCCCGATTTCACCTACTCCACCAAGAGCAAATACTTTAACAGACTCATTCTCTTTTCTCTTCATGTTGTTGCCTGGTTTAAAAATCTTTCAAACACTGATTTCACTAAAATTGCAGAGACACCAGGGGAAACTCTACAACCACCATATATTCACCGTCCAAGACGAATGTCCTTACCGTTATGCGATATCATGTCCTTGTTTATTTTTTAAACCAGGTTTCACCTCTCTTTCATTATATAAATCAAATATCTTATTCGATATGATATGAAAATGTAATCAAATTATAATTTTTACCAATTTTGCTAAGCATACCCGTACTAAGCTACTTAGCCATATTATACCTGATACAAGAAATAGAACACAAGTTAAATCGTGCGAAAGAAAAAGGAAAAGAACGCATTCCCAACAAACTTATCGAACTGATGTCCTTTATATTTACTCCGATTTCGTACCCCATATCGTTTTGAAGAAATAGCTATAAATACTCTAAATTCATTTCATAATATAGATTTTCAAGACTTATTTTTCTAGAATTGAACAAAAAACTTATAAAATGAAGTTTTTTTATGAATTACGTCATATTTGAAGCAATTTATCCGAAAAATAGAATTGGTATTTTAATACGTTTATACAAGTGTTCATTCTATAATAACTATGACTTTTTAATTCTTTTAAAGGGTTACGATTATTTTCTTTTACATATTGCAATATATAATGAAAAACCAGTTAATGACCTTATAAAAACATATATAGGTAAGATAAGAAAAGAGAGGAAAAGACTTTCATACAAATAAAAAATGACCTAGTTCTACACTAGGTCATTTTTATTAACGAGGGATAGATTGCATAACAGATTGTAACGTTACTCTTTCTTCTTCTGTTAACGGAAGAAGTGGTAAACGTACAGAACCTACATCTAATCCAACCATTTGTAATGCTGTTTTTACTGGTGTTGGGCTTGGCGCCATAAATAATGAATCCGTTACTCTTACAAGTAATTGATGTAATTTTTGCGCCTTCTTAAATTCACCTGCTTGGAACGCTGCAATCATTTCTTGCATTTCATTTCCGATAACATGAGATGCTACAGAAACGATACCTTTCGCTCCAACTGCCATAGCTGGTAACGTTAAACCGTCATCACCGCTGTATACTGCAAAGTCGTCCGCTGTTTTTTCAATGATTTCTGTCATTGTTAACACATCGCCGCCTGCATCTTTAATCGCAACAATGTTTTCTATTTCTGATAAACGAACAACTGTATCAACGGAGATTTGTACAATAGATCGTCCCGGAACGTTATATAGCATAACCGGAAGTGGCGTGCTTTCAGCAATTGCTTTAAAGTGCTGATACATTCCTTCTTGACTCGGTTTGTTATAATACGGTGCTACTAGCATTACTGCATCAACACCAACCTCTGTTGCTTTTTTCGTTAAGTCAATAGAAGCATGCGTATTATTGCTACCTGTTCCAGCGATTACGGGCACCCTTTTATCGACAACAGATACGACATGGCGATATAACGCTACTTTTTCTTCTGAAGTTAATGTAGGAGATTCTCCTGTCGTTCCTCCTACCACGATTGCTGTTGTACCGTTATCAATTAAATAATTTACCAATTTCGTTGTCTTTGCAAAATCGATATTGCCGTTTATATCAAACGGTGTTACCATCGCGGTTGCAATTGTCCCAAAATCTATCATGGTCTCACTCCTTATTGTTCCAGTTGCTTTTCTTTTGAAAGCTCAAACGCACTATGTAATGCATTTACAGCCTCCACTAAATCAGTTTCTTTTACAAGAACCCAAATTGTCGTATGGCTATCTGCTGATTGCAGAATTTGAATACCTTTTTCAGCTAAAGCTGTAACGATTTTCGCAGTAACCCCTGGGTATCCTGCCATTCCAGCTCCTACAATAGATACTTTCGCACAATGCTCTGTCACAATTGGCTCATACCCAAGGTTTTGTAATAGTTCAACTGCACGATTTGATACATTATCACTCACCGTATAAGCTACCCCAGTAGGTGAAATGTTAATTAAATCGACACTGATTCCTTCATTCGCCATTTCTTTAAACACATGCTGCTGCAAATCATATGCTGTTTCTTTTGCAAGTACTTTAATTTGCGTCACATTTGATACATGTGCAATACCTGTAACAGGACGTTCTTCTACATCACGGCCTTTTGTAGCGCCGTCAGATGCTGAAATAAGCGTACCTTCACTATCAGAGTACGTAGAACGTACACGAAGCGGTACTTTTGCATGCATCGCAATTTCAACTGCACGTGGATGAACGACTTTTGCACCTTGGTATGCCATGTTACAAATTTCGTTATACGTTACAGTTTGAAGGTGACGTGCATCTTTTACAATGCGAGGATCTGCAGTCATCACACCTTCTACATCTGTGAAGATATCGATATATTCAGCATGAAGCGCAACACCTAAAGCTGAAGCTGAAGTATCACTACCTCCACGTCCAAGTGTTGTCGTATCACCTTTTTTCGTTTGTCCTTGGAATCCTGTCACAACGATTACATCTACATTTTCTAGCTCTTCGTGTATACGATCACAATTCATTTCAATAATCTTAGCATTTGTAAAATCATCATTTGTTACAAAACCAGCTTGTGCACCATTTAATGCCGCTGCTTTTATACCGTTCTCATTTAACATGTTAGAGAAAACGATTGCTGAGATTAATTCTCCGCATGATAATAATAAATCTTGCTCACGATTAGAAATGTGAGATTCCTCTTGATTTACAAGACTTAACAACGTATCAGTTGCATATGGTTCACCTTTACGACCCATAGCAGATACGACAGTCACTACTTTATAACCCGCATCTAGCGATTTTTTTATATGATGAAGCGCATGCTTACGTCCATTTTCATCACGTACAGATGTGCCACCAAATTTTTGAACAATAATTTTCATATTTTGCACCTTCTCTTAGCCGTTTACACTAATTGTAATTTTACTAAGCGCTCTGCAATTTGAACAGAATTCCATGCAGCGCCTTTTAATAAGTTATCAGATACGACCCAAAGATGGAATCCTTTATCGTTATTTAAATCTTTACGGATTCTTCCAACGAATACTTCGTTTTTACCTACTGCAGTAGCTGGCATTGGATATAATTGCTCTTCTGGGTTATCTTGCAGAACGATACCTTCCGCATTTGCAAGTAAGTTCTTTAATTCCTCTACTGTTACGCCCTCTTTTTCTACTTCAATGTAAACAGACTCAGAGTGACCTGATACAACTGGTAAACGTACACATGTTGCCGCTACTTCTAATTCTGGCATATGCATAATTTTTTTCGTTTCATTAATCATTTTCATTTCTTCAAACGTAAATCCATTATCTTGGAACTTATCAATCTGTGGAATCGCGTTGAAAGCAATCGGGAAATGTTTCTTATCACCTGATACAGGTAAAACATTCGCCTTTACTTCTTCACCATTTAAGATTGCTTGTGATTGTTCATGAAGTTCTTCAATCGCTGCCGCACCAGCACCTGATACAGCTTGATATGTGGAAACGATTACTCGTTTTAAACCATATTGCTGACGAACTGGCTCAAGAGCTACTACCATTTGAATTGTAGAACAGTTTGGATTTGCAATAATACCGTTATGTTCTTTTAAGTCGTTTTCATTTACTTCAGGTACAACAAGTGGCACGTTTTCTGTCATACGGAATGCACTTGTATTATCAACAACAATCGCACCGCGCTTTGCTGCTTCTGGCGCTAATTGTTTTGATACAGATCCACCAGCACTAAATAGTGCGATATCTACTCCTTCAAAACTTTCAGGAGTTGCCTCTTGAACTGTAAATTCTTCGCCTTTAAATACAAGTTTCTTACCTGCAGATCGTTTAGATGAAAGTAACGTTAACTTCCCAATTGGAAATTCTCGTTTCTCTAAAGTATTTAACATTTGTTCACCAACTGCGCCGGTTGCTCCAACTACAGCGACATGAAAAGTTTTTTGCTTTTCCATCACTATGCCCCTTTCTAGATACCAATCCTTCTATAACTTAGAATGAGAAGGAGTATACAATACCCCTTCTAATCTTAATAACGTTAATTTTATCATATTCTACAGTAAGAATGATGGTTTCATCGAAAATTGTCCGTTTTTTTTCGTTTTTTAATTCATATATCTGAATTTTTCTACGACAACCGGTTGCAATTGCTTCCCTTGCAGCGCTTCTAATACTGTATCTTCCAGTAACTCCATGCGAGCTACCATTGAATTTGGTTTTTTCTCTGGTGCATCTTGACCGAATGGGACGAAGTAGATGTTTTTTGTAGCCATTAGGCGCATGAGATTTACCCCATTAAGTCCCAACGCATCATTCGTCGAAACAGCCAATACGACGGGCTTACCATTTCTTAGCGTCGCTTTCGCTGCCATTAATACCGGAGAGTCTGTCATTGCATTAGCAAATTTACTCATAGAATTTCCTGTTAGTGGTGCAATTACCATACAATCTAGTGGAATTTTAGGTCCTAGCGGTTCTGCGCCAACGATTGAATTAATCGCTTTAAAACCTGTTACTTCTTCAATCTTTTTAATCCACTCTGCCCCTTCTCCAAATCTCGTATTTGTTGATTGAACAGTGTAAGAAACAACTGGACGCACTTCAGCTCCCTCAGCAATTAACTTTTCTAAATGAGGCATTACTTCTTCGTACGTACAATGTGAACCAGTAAAACCAAACCCTATTCTTTTCCCTTTTAAATTCATTCCCCATTCTCCTTTCTTGCGATTACATCTTCTGCTAATAACTGAGAAAGAACGTTCGCTAAAATTTGTCCTGCTGTTTTTGGAGCAACAATACCTGGTAATCCAGGTGCTAACAGCGCTTTAACTCCCCTTTTTTCCGCATATCTAAAGTCGGTACCACCTGGTTTAGAAGCTAAATCAATTACTAACGTATGAGCTGGCATTTTTGAAATGACATTCGCTGTCACAACGAGATGAGGAATTGTATTAATGACAATATCGATATCCCCTACTTCTTTCTCAATGTCCTGCATATGAAAAGGAGAAAACATCATTTCTGTAATACGTGCAATATGTTCTGATCGTCTTGCTCCAACTTTGACATGGGCTCCTAATGATTGAAATGCTCTGGCAACGCTCATCCCTGTTCTACCAAATCCTAAAACCATTACATTAGAACCATGAATTGTATAGTCGGTATGTTGAATTACCATCATTAATGTACCTTCTACAGTTGGTATAGAATTGTAGATTGCCACATCATCACGATCAAATAATTTAATTAGTTTACGGTTTGTAGTAGATACGAGATTTTCCAAGTAAGGCGTACCAATACCTGAATATATAGTAAAATGTTCTGGTGTATTTTCAATTTGTTCTTTCGTTATAGAAACTTTTTCATTTGAAAAAATAGTATCTACTTCTCCCTTGGCATTTGTACCTGCAACTGGCAAAATAATTGCATCTACAGAAGTGAAATCTAAATTTTGTATACTTTCTTTTGCTGCCCCTGTGAAGCCATGGTCTAACTGATCAAACCCTATCAATGAAAGTTTCGCATCCAATTCAACGAGCTTGCGAATTACTTCTAGCTGTCTTGCATCTCCTCCTATGACAGCAATATGCATCTCAGTCAACATTCCCTAATTCACCTTCTTTTTCTGTCATTTATAAGAAAAGTGCCTACTTTTTCTTTTTCCTCCACATCATATGTAATGTACGAGTTTTAGGTGATTGAAAAACAAAAAGCACCCATCATGTATCCCCCTATTTGTATGCAGGAAGGCCCCACCTCAAAATTCGGCGTAGGAAAAGACATTATGTTGGATTTTGCTCTGAGTAAAATGAACAAAAAAGATGACCAAAATGGCCATCTTTCACTTCGAATTTGAACGATCTGTAATATCGCAAAGAATCATATCATGACCCACTTTTTTTATTTGACTCCATGCGACTCTTATTTCTTGTGGTTCCTTTTTAAAACCTCCCCATTTCCCAGCAGGTATAATAAGAGCCTGTATTTGTCCATCCTTCTCATCAATCTCTAAATCCACATAGCCTAAAACCCCCATTTTTTCTGCTCTTTCTAAATTAACAATTTCTTTCCCACTTAGTTCACTTAATCGCATACTCTCTCCCCCTACCCAAATTATTCATTTAAGTTATCCATAATTAGTACCTATTCTATATACCCACAAAAAATAACCGTATCTCATTTAAAAGAGATACGGTTATTTTTAAATCATATATGGTAATTACAGTTTTATTCCTTTTGGAAGTTTTCCATCTGGACTAATTAATGCTGCAGAAAATTCATCTGTAAACATGTTACGAATTAACTCATCTACATTTTCTTTTGTTACCGTGTTTACACTTTCAATAATCTCATCAAGTGAACGGTGCTTACGAAGTAGCAATTCATTTTTACCATTACGGCTCATACGACTATTCGTACTTTCTAAACTTAACATTAAGTTTCCTTTTAATTGCTCTTTACTATTCATAAGCTCTCTTTCTGTAATACCTGTATTTTTTAATGTTTCTAATGTTTCTTGCATTGTTTCATACAGTGTATCTAATTGTTGGCTACCTGTTCCACCATACAGCGTTAACATACCTGTATCTTCATAAGAAGAATGGTAAGAGAATACTGAGTAAGCTAACCCGCGTTGCTCACGTACTTCTTGGAATAAACGGCTACTCATACTACCACCTAAAACGTTATTTAATACAATTAAGTTATAAATATCTTCGTGTCCCATTTGTAAGCCTTTATATCCTAAACATAAATGAGCTTGTTCTGTTTCCTTTTTACGTGCTACCTTATTAAAATGGAAAATTGGGCTATGTACTTGTTCACGGTTTGTCGTTCCTTCATAACTACCGAAATATTGCTCTACTGTTTGTAAAAAGGCTTCATCAATATTTCCTGCAATTGATACAACTACATTTTCAGGTGTGTAATGATCCTTAATATATTGACGTAGCGTATCACCTGTAAACGTATTAAGCGTTTCTTCTGTTCCTAAAATAGGGTATCCAAGCGGATGCGTTTCATATGTTGCTTTCGTTAACATATCATGCACAATATCATCTGGAGCATCTTCGTACATTTTAATTTCTTCACATACGACATTCTTCTCTTTTTTCAGTTCTTCTTCATCAAATGTTGAATTAAAGAACATATCTGCTAATACATCTAGAGCATATTTAGCATGCTCATCTAGCACTTTTGCATAGTAACAAGTGTATTCTTTTGAAGTAAAAGCATTCACTTGTCCGCCAATGCTATCAAATGATTCTGCAATTTCACGTGCACTACGTGTTTCTGTTCCTTTAAAGAACATATGCTCTAAAAAGTGAGAAATCCCGTTATTTTTTTCATTTTCATTTCTTGATCCTGCATGGATCCAAATACCAATCGCAACCGATCTTACAGTTGGTATATTCTCCATAACTATTCTTACACCATTTTTACAAGTATATTTTTTAATCAAAAACTTTCCTCCTAATGCCAGTTTCTCTAAATAAGTGCTATTATTTAATGATAACAAGTTTAAGGATGAATGTCATGCAAATGTATTTAATCCACACGTTTTTCATCCAGTAATTCTGTTATATTCCCTACTTTATATCCTTGTTCCTTCAATTTTGTAATCATTGTATCTAATGCTTCTGTTGTGGACGAAGTAGGATGCATTAATACGATAGCACCTGGATGTATTTTTCTCATTACTCTCTGCAATAGTACACCTGGCTCAGGTCGCTTCCAATCAATTGTATCAACAGTCCACATAATCGTTCCCATTTGAAAATCATCTGCAATTTTCACGACTTCATCCCGAAAACTTCCACTCGGCGGTGCAAACCATCTTACCTTTTGATTCGTAGCTGCTTCGATCATTCGATTTGTTTTTTGTAACTGATCTCTTATTTCATCAGACGATAATGTTTTCATATTAGGGTGTGTGTAAGAATGATTTCCAACTTCTTGCTTTGCATCGACAATCATTTTTGCAAATCGTAAATTTTCTTTCACCCAACGTCCTTCTAAAAAGAAGGTCGCCTTCACATCATGTTTTTTCAATATTTCTAATATACGAGGCAAATACTCATTTCCCCATGCCACATTTATTGTTAACCCGACCATCTTTTTATCCGGATGACCTCTATAAATTGGTGCTGGTGATAAATCTTCTAAGTGGACACTCGGTGATACTTCCTTGAATTCAAGATGTTTTTGATCAAACTGCTTTAATTTCTTCATATTGTTATAGGATGCTTCCATATCAACTTGTCTTCCATTATATCCTGGTGTTGCTTTCCATATCTTATCAATCATCGCATTTTGCGGTGCAATCTCATATTGTTTTGCATGCTTTTGAATTTCTTCATATAAGTGATCCTGTGCAAAAACAGAATAAGAACCTGCACTGACATATAAAAAGAATATACATATGTATGCCAATATACGAGTTTTCATATAAACCCTCCCATTAACTATATAAAAAACCATTTTCCTTCTTATCTTTGTTAATTTGAGCGTTATAATGAAAACTATACCTATACTGACATAAAAATATATGCAAATCATATTTTTACATAACAAAAAAAGCCAGTTAAACTGGCTTTTACTTATTGCTGCTCTTGTTTGTTTTCTTCTTTAGCAGCTTCTTTTTCTTGCTCTTCTTTTAGCAATACTTTTCTAGATAAATTCACGCGACCTTGCTTGTCAATCTCGATAACTTTAACTGTAATTACATCACCGATTTTCACAACGTCTTCTACTTTACCTACACGCTCAAGTGCAAGTTCAGAAATGTGAACTAATCCATCTTTACCGCTGAATAATTCAACGAAAGCACCGAATTTCTCAACACGTTTCACTTTTCCTTCGTAGATTTCCCCTACTTGTACTTCGCGAACGATATCCTCGATAATTTTCTTAGCTTTGTCGTTCATTTCTTGATTTATTGAAGAAATGAATACTGTACCATCTTGCTCGATGTCAATTTTAACGCCAGTTTCTTCAATAATTTTATTGATTTGTTTACCGCTTGGTCCGATAACGTCACGGATTTTATCTGGGTTAATTGTCATTGTAATAATCTTTGGAGCGTACGCTGATAATTCAGTGCGTGGCTCTGCAATTACAGATAACATATGATCTAGAATGTGCATACGACCAACTTTCGCTTGTTGTAATGCCTCTTCTAAAATTTCACGAGATAGACCATCGATTTTAATGTCCATTTGTAGTGCAGTTACACCGTGTGCTGTACCTGCTACTTTAAAGTCCATATCACCTAAATGATCTTCCATACCTTGAATATCAGTTAAAATTGTGTAATGCTCACCTGATTTAACTAGGCCCATTGCAATACCTGCAACTGGAGCTTTAAGTGGAACACCAGCATCCATCATTGCTAAAGTACTACCACAAATACTCGCTTGTGAAGTAGAACCATTTGATTCTAATACTTCAGATACAAGACGGACTGTGTATGGGAAATCTTTTTCAGACGGAATTACAGGCTCAAGAGCACGTTCTCCTAGTGCACCGTGACCAATTTCACGACGACCTGGTCCACGCATTGGTCTTGTTTCACCAACACTAAATGATGGGAAATTGTAATGGTGCATAAAGCGTTTTGATTCTTCTACACCAAGGCCATCTAAAATTTGCACATCGCCTAATGCGCCTAATGTACAAATACTTAATGCTTGTGTTTGTCCACGTGTGAATAAACCAGAACCGTGTGTACGAGATAAAATGCCAACCTCTGATGCTAATGGACGGATTTCGTCACCTTTACGGCCATCTGGGCGGATTTTCTCAACTGTAATAAGACGACGTACTTCTTCTTTTACAATTTTATATAAAATCTCATTTACTTGTCCTAATGTATCAGCATCAGCTTCTTGCGCTTCGTAATGCTCAATTACACGCTTTTTCACTTCGTTAATTGCATCTTCACGTGCATGTTTCTCATGTACTTGAATTGCAGAATGCATATCCTTCTCAGCCATTTCACGTACAGATTGGTTAAGATCAGCGTCAACTTCATAAAGTTTTACTTCTGATTTCTCTTTACCTACAGCTTGTACAATCTCTTCTTGGAATGCAATTAGACGTTTAATTTCGTCATGACCAAACATAATTGCTTCTAACATTGTTTCCTCAGGCACTTGATCTGCTCCTGCTTCAACCATGTTAATTGCATCTTTTGTACCAGCTACAACAAGGTGAATATCACTTTGTTCTTGCTGTTCTACTGTTGGGTTGATAACGAATTCGCCGTTAATACGACCAACTGTTGCACCCGCGATCGGACCTTCAAATGGAATGTCTGAAATCGATAACGCTAATGAAGAACCAAGCATAGCTGCCATTTCAGAAGAACAATCTTGATCAACACTCATTACGATGCTGACAACTTGTACTTCGTTACGGAAACCATCTGCGAAAAGTGGACGAATTGGACGGTCGATTAAACGACTTGCCAAAATTGCTTTTTCACTTGGACGACCTTCACGTTTAATGAAACCGCCAGGAATTTTTCCGACTGCATATAAACGCTCTTCATAGTTTACTGTAAGTGGGAAGAAATCTACATTTTTTGCTTCTTTTGATGCAGTTGCTGTAGATAGAACCGCTGTATCGCCATATCTTACTAATACTGCTCCGTTCGCTTGCTTTGCAAGCTGACCTGTTTCAACTGTTAGCTGGCGACCAGCTAAATCTATCGAGAAGACTTGCTTTTCTTGACTCATTTAAGTACCCCTCTCAATTTAAAGTATTCAATTCTTCTATGTAAATGGATAGTATATCACAATATTCTACCTCTAGTATTACCGAAAATGAAGTAAGCTATAAAGAGTAGAAGATATATTTTTACCTAACAAAAAAGCGGGAATATTCCCGCTTCTTTGACTATCGACGTAAGCCAAGCTTTGTGATTAATTCACGGTAACGTGTGATATCGCTATTACGAAGGTAAGTTAGTAAGTTACGACGTTTACCAACCATCTTTAATAGACCACGACGTGAATGATGATCTTTCTTGTGAGTACGTAAGTGCTCGTTTAGAGTGTTAATTTGCTCCGTTAGGACAGCAATTTGAACCTCTGGAGAACCAGTATCAGTCTCATGAGTTCTAAATTGTGCAATGATTTCATTTTTACGCTCTTGTGTTAAAGCCATCCTATTTCACCTCCTATTAATTAAACCCCCGATTACCTAGCAAGCGTCGGTGAGTCGCAATGCCAAGCAATGGTTGTCATAAAGTACATAACATAGAATACTACTTTTCATTTGAAAAAGCAAGTATATTCTTTTCGTTCGCAAAATATTCTTGTGCTGTTTTCTTATCTTTAGCGATTTGTTCAACTAACTCATCGATGCCATTGAATTTCTTCTCTTCTCTTATACGCATATGCCACTCTACTGTAACATTTTGATCATATATGTCTTTGTTAAATTCAAATAAGTGCACTTCAATAGATAGTTGGCGCTCATCTTCTTTAAAGGTTGGTTTATATCCAATATTACATACACCATCGTACCATTCATCGTGAACTTTTAATCTCACTGCATAAACACCTACAGGTGGTAATAGATACTCATCACTTAAACCTACATTAGCTGTTGGGAAACCAATTTGACGTCCACGTTTATCACCGTGTACAACCGTTCCTCCTACTGTATATGCTCTACCTAAAATAGATGGAATTTGCTCCATTTCGCCATTTCGAATTAACTTTCGTAATGCCGTAGAACTTACTTTCTCTTCTTGAAATTCAACTTTTTCAATCACAGTCTGTGTAAACTCCCCTCTTGCATGAAATGGTAAAGTCTCCATCTTTCCTTTTCCTAAACGTCCATATGAATAATCAAATCCTGCTACTACATGTTTTACATTTAAACCAATAATATAATCATCTACAAATTGTTGTGGCAATAAGCCTGCAAATGATTCATCGAATTTAACAACATATAATATATCGATTCCTAAACTCTCGACTATTTTTTCTTTATCACACATTGGTGTAATATACTCCGCATGCGCTTCCTTTTTACCTAAAACAACAGATGGATGCGGATAAAATGTCATCACTGCACTTTTATATCCTCGTTCATCCGCTATTTGTTTCGCAGTTCGAATCACACATTGATGTCCTAAATGAATGCCATCAAAAAATCCTAATGCCATTACAGTAGGTGGTAATTCTAATTTATTTTGTTCATGTGGATGAGTTAAATGAATAAGTTTCACGCTTGAATTCACCTTTTTCTGTAATAATCCTTCCAATAATTCATTATAGCTTTAGTTCTTGATTATTCACAAGTACTTTCATCGGCTTTAGCATACCAGGGTGTTTTGGATGGTGCTCATAAATTGCAAGGCAACGATCGTTTTTATCAAACACTGTTATAAATGGCGCCGTTATTTGCAATTCATTTTTTAAGAACATACCATTTTTTATTTTTTCTGCTTGCTTTTCATCTACAACCATTTTCGGGAACTTACTTAACGCTTCATCAATTGAAATGAAGATAGACTCTACTGTTCCATTTTGCACGTTTTCTTCAATTTCTTCAAATGATATGCAATCTTCTAATACAAATTCACCTGAAGCCGTTCTTACAAGGTGAGACATATGTGATGGAAAACCAAGTTTTTCACCAATCATTACCGCTAATGTTCTTACATATGTGCCTTTACTACACGTTACACGGAAACGGAATGAAATATTTTCTCCTTCAAACACTTCACGTTCATCCAGTAATACAAATTCATGAATTGTAATTGTACGAACTGGACGTTCAACCTCTTGTCCTGCTCTTGCATATTCATATAATTTTTTCCCGTTAACTTTTACAGCCGAAAACATCGGAGGCATTTGCTCAATCGTACCTGTTAATGCGGCAAGAACCTCTTCCACTTCTTTACGAGTAATAACACGATCTACATGTTTCGTTTCCACAACTTCACCTGAAGCATCTTCAGTTGTTGTTGAAAACCCTAATGTTACTTCACCTTCATATGTTTTCGTTTCACTTGTTAAAAATTGTGCAATCTTCGTTGCTCGTCCAACACAAATAGGCAATACTCCTGTTACATCTGGATCTAATGTTCCTGTATGACCAATTCGTTTTTCACGCAATATCTTTCTTAATTTAAATATACAATCGTGTGATGTCATGCCTTTTGGCTTATGTAATAATACTACACCTTCCATATATGTTCACCTCATCGTAATTCTTTCATAATCATTACCTAAAACTTATTTTACATTGAAAAAATGGATAGACAAATGTCTATCCATTATTCTTCACGTTTACCTTCTTTATTAATTTCATGTAAAAGTGTATCAATTCGATGACCATATCCGATAGATTCATCAAATTCAAAGGAAATTTCAGGCGTTTTACGAAGACGAATACGTTGGCCAATTTCTGAACGAATGAAGCCTTTTGCCTTCGCTAAACCTTTTAATGTACTTTCTTTCTGTTCTTCATCACCTAAAACAGAAATATATACTGTAGCAATTTGTAAATCTCCACTCACTTGTACATCTGTTACAGTAACAAATCCGACACGTGGATCTTTAATTTTACGACTGATGATGTCGCCTAATTCTTTTTTCATTTGCTCGCCTACACGGTTTGCACGTAATTTCATAACTCTTCACCTCATTCAATACCATTCCAATTGTGTTATCGTACGTTCAATTTCAGGAAATGAATCGATATACTCAAGTACACGATTCATTTCTTTTTCACAAATAACACGATTTGAGGATACGGAAACAATCGCAATTTCTGTACGTTGCCATACATCTTGATGCCCTACTTCTGAAACAGCTACGTTATAACGCTGTTTCACACGAGTTAACACCCGTTGCAAAATTGCTCGTTTCTCTTTTAAAGAATGCACATCGTAGATCATACACTCGAATGAGAGAGAAGCGATAATCATCGCTTCACTTCTTCCATAATGTACGCTTCAATGATGTCCCCTTCTTTAAGATCGTTGTATTTCTCAATTGTAATACCACACTCATAGTTTTGAGCAACTTCTTTTACGTCGTCTTTGAAACGTTTTAACGTATCAAGTTGACCTTCATAGATTACCACACCATCACGGATAATACGCACGCCGCTATCACGTGTAATTTTACCATCTGTTACGTAACAACCTGCGATTGTTCCAACTTTTGTTACTTTAAACGTTTGACGTACTTCTGCTTGACCGATTACTTTTTCTTCAAATTCTGGATCTAGCATACCTTGCATCGCTGCTTCGATCTCTTCGATTACTTTATAAATAATGCGGTGTAAACGAATATCAACGTTCTCTAATTCAGCTGTACGCTTCGCATTTACATCTGGGCGTACGTTAAATCCAATTACAATTGCATTAGATGCAGAAGCTAAAATAATATCAGATTCTGTAATCGCACCTACGCCTGTATGGATAATTTTAACTTTAACACCTTCAACATCAATTTTACGTAGTGATGCTGCCATTGCTTCTACAGAACCTTGTACGTCCGCTTTCACAATTAAGTTAATTTCTTTTACATCGCCCTCTTGGATTTGTTGGAATAAATCTTCAAGGCTTAATTTAGATTTCTCACCACGTTGAGCAAGTAGCGCTTCTTGTGCACGTGATTCACCGATTTGACGAGCTTTCTTCTCATCAGCGAATGCCATGAAACGATCTCCTGCTTGTGGTACTTCGTTTAAACCTGTAATTTCAACAGGAGTTGATGGACCAGCAACTTTTACACGACGACCAATATCACTTACCATTGCACGAACACGACCGAATGTAGTTCCAACAACGATTGGATCTCCTACTCGAAGCGTACCGTTTTGAACAAGTAATGTCGCGATAGTTCCTTTACCTTTATCAAGTTGGGCTTCAATTACAGTACCAGTTGCATAGCGGTTTGGATTTGCTTTATACTCTTCTACTTCACTTACAAGAAGAATCATTTCTAGTAAATTGTCAATTCCTTCGCCTTGAATCGCAGAAATTGGTACGAAAATTGTGTCTCCGCCCCATGCTTCTGGAACTAATTCATATTCTGTTAGTTCTTGCATTACGCGATCAGGGTTCGCAGCTGGTTTATCCATTTTATTCACAGCTACAATAATTGGTACTCCTGCTGCTTTCGCATGGTTAATTGCTTCAACTGTTTGTGGCATAACACCGTCATCAGCTGCAACAACAAGGATTGTAATATCCGTTACTTGTGCACCACGAGCACGCATCGTTGTAAACGCCGCGTGACCAGGTGTATCTAAGAATGTAATTTTCTTGTCATTTACTTCAACTTGGTATGCACCAATATGCTGAGTAATTCCACCCGCTTCACCAGCAGTTACTTTAGAGTTACGGATAGAGTCAAGCAATGTTGTTTTACCATGGTCAACGTGTCCCATGATTGTAACTACAGCTGGACGCTCTTTTAAGTTCTCTTCATCATCTTGCTCATCGATGAATGTTTCAAACTCAGTTTCGCTTACAATTACTTCTTCTTCTACTTCAATACCGTAGTCGTTAGCAATTAACTCAATTGTATCTTTATCTAAGTCTTGGTTAATTGTTGCCATAATTCCAAGCATGAAGAGCTTTTTAATAATTTCAGATGGCTCTTTACTTAATTTCTTAGCAAGATCACCTACTGTAAGACTTCCAGAGAAAGTAATTTTATCTGGTGTTTCTACAGTTTGTGTTTGTTGTCTTCCAGCAAAGTTCTCTTGACGCTTGTCTTCGTTTCCTTTGCCTTTTTTCTTTTTCTTATTGCTGTTCTTTTTACTACGAACAACTTTTTCTTCTACTTCAAACTCATCTGCAACAGAAGGTTTTTCAGTTTGATACTCATTATCTAATTTGTTTACTACTTCATCGTCTAACATTGTCATATGATTCGAAACCTCGATATTCATTTCTTTTAGTTTTGTCATAAGATCTTTACTTGAGATATTATGTTTTTTCGCATATTCATGCACTCGAATTTTACTCATACCTTCACCCCCGGTAATTTGTATCGAGCATGCTACGCAGCTTTTTCGCAAAGCCTTCATCTAACACAGCTACAACGACTCGCTCATCTCTCCCAATCGCATGCCCTAATTGTTGTCGATTTTCGACCTTTCTCATTGGTACGTTGTAGTACGTCGTTTTATCCGTAATACGCTTTGTAGTATTTACTGACGCATCTTCAGATAGCAACACAAGTTTTGCTTTGCCACTTCGTACTTCCTTTAAAACGAGTTCTTCACCCGAAATAATTTTTCGAGCCCGGTTTGCTAGTCCTAAAAACGATTTCCAATCGGACACTTATTTCGACTCCTTCTCAACAAGCTCAAGAAGTTCTTCATAAAGAGAACTGTCGATTTTCGCTTTTAGATGATGTTCCAAAACATTTTTCTTTTGAGCTTGAAGAATGCTTTCTTTATCTTTTGATAAATAAGCACCTCGTCCTGATTTCTTTCCAGTTAAATCAATAGACACTTCTCCCTCTTTGGAACGAACAATGCGAACGAGCTCTCGTTTTGATTTCATTTCTTGCGTTGCAACACATTTTCGTAACGGAACTTTTCGATTGCTCATACTCATCACCTCTACTCGATTTCGTCTTCAACTGAATCGAATCCGAATGCGACTACGCTATCTTCTTCTGTTACAATTCCAAGTTGTTTCGCATCAGACTCACTCTTAATATCAATTTTCCAACCTGTTAATTTAGCTGCAAGACGTGCATTTTGTCCACGTTTACCGATAGCTAATGACAGTTGGTGGTCTGGAACAACAACAGTTGTTGCTTTTTCTTCTTCATCTACAAGCACTTTAACAACTTGTGATGGGCTTAAAGCATTGGCAACATATTCTACTGGATCATTTGACCAGCGAACGATGTCAATCTTTTCACCTTTTAGTTCGTCTACAATGCGTTGTACACGTTGTCCTTTCGGTCCTACACAAGAACCTACTGGATCCACATCAATGTTCTCTGCATGTACAGAGATTTTAGAACGATCTCCTGCTTCACGTGCTACAGAACGAATTTCAACCGTTCCATCATAAATTTCAGGAACTTCCATTTCGAATAAACGTTTTAAAAGACCAGGATGTGTACGTGATACGTAAATTTGTGGTCCTTTTGTTGTTTTTTCTACTTTCGTAATGAATACGCGAATACGATCATGTGGTTTGTACTGTTCGTTCGGCATTTGCTCACTTACAGGTAATAAAGCTTCTACTTTCCCTAAGCTTACATAGATGAAACGAGCATCTTGACGTTGTACGATACCAACCATGATATCTTCTTCACGATCACTAAACTCAGAGTAAATAACACCACGCTCTGCTTCACGCACTCGTTGTGTTACAACTTGTTTTGCAGTTTGTGCTGCAATACGACCGAAATCTTTTGGCGTTACCTCAATTTCTAGTACGTCACCATCTTGATAGTTTGGATTAATTTGTCTTGCTTCTTCAACAGAAATTTCAAGACGTGGATCAAACACATTATCAACAACGTCTTTACGTGCTAAAACTTGGATTGTTCCCACTTGTGGGTTAAAGCTCACACGAACGTTTTGTGCTTGGTTAAAATTGCGTTTATAAGCAGAGATTAACGCTGCTTCAATCGCATCAATAATAATATCTTTACTAATTCCTTTTTCTGACTCTAATACGAGCAAGGCATCTAACAACTCAGTGCTCATGAAGATCCCCCTTCTAACTAAAACGTAACAGCAAGTCGCGCATTTGCAACTTTGTCCATTGGAATTTGGATTTCTTTTTTACGTGTTTTAATTGTTAATAATAGTGTAATTGTAGTACCATCGTAGGAAAGCATTTTTCCTTCAAACATCTTTTCACCATCAATCGGCTCATATGTTTTAATTGCCACTTGTTTTCCTACCGCTTGCTGGAAGTCTTTCTCTTTCTTTAATGGGCGTTCTGCTCCAGGAGATGACACATCCAAAAAGTAAAGATGAGGAATTGGATCCTCTTTATCTAAAGCTTCGCTTAAACGTTCACTCACCGCACCGCATTCTTCAATGTCGACTCCCTTTTCAGAATCGATGAATACGCGTAAGAACCAGTCTTGTCCTTCTTTCACATACTCTACATCTACAAGTTCAAGATTTAACTCTTCAACGATTGGCTGCGCAAATGCTTCTACAACTTCTGTGACTTTCTTATCCATAAACAGCCTCCTTCCTGCCGCCATGTACCATTTACAAGAAAAGACCCCGCCCATAGAACGGTCTATCTTATTCTTTCTCGTTAGCTAACAAAAGCCCCTGCCGTTAAGCAGGGAATATCTGTCTTAGTATTACCAAATTTAAGAAGTAAAACTTGTAACAAAATATGTATATACGACAGAAATTTCTTACCTCTCCACATCAATAAAATGTAGATAGTAACACGAAAGAGTGGGTTTCCCCACTCTTTTTTTCACACAATATACATGACATGGTTATCTCGGTTAATAGTATACCATAGCAAATGTTGATTTGCAAAGACTTTTCCTACCTATTAGAACAGTGATAACTGGTTTTGATCCGGCAAATCACCTAAACAACCTTGACTATCTAAGTACTCAATAATTGTTTTCGAAACCTTACTACGCTGCTGCAAGTCTTCCTTTGATAAGAATTCTCCATTTTTACGAGCTTCCACAATACTTAAAGCTGCGTTCGTACCAAGACCAGGTACCGCATTAAATGGAGGAATTAATGAGTCTCCATCAATAATAAAGTCTGTTGCATGTGAACGATACAAATCAACCTTTTGGAATGAGTATCCACGCTCACACATTTCAAGTGTCATTTCTAGTACCGTTAATAAACTCTTCTCTTTCGGCGCTGCATCTAAACCTTTTTGCGCAATTTCATCAATTCTTGCACGTATAGATGCTGAACCTTTCGCCATCGCTTCTACGTCAAAGTCATCTGCACGAACGGTAAAGTATGCCGCATAGAATAGAAGCGCGAAATGTACTTTAAAGTATGCAATACGCACGGCCATAAGTACGTATGCAGCCGCATGGGCTTTAGGGAACATGTACTTAATCTTCTTACATGAATCAATATACCAACCTGGTACATTATTATTTTTCATGTCCTCTTCCCATTCTTCTGGTACACCTTTACCTTTACGTACTGACTCCATTATTTTGAAGGCTAATGATGGGTCTAAACCTTGATAGATTAAATATACCATGATGTCATCACGACAACCGATAACTTCACTCAGCGTACATGTACCGTTATAAATTAATTCGTTTGCATTACCTAGCCATACGTCCGTACCATGTGATAATCCAGAAATTTGGACTAACTCTGAGAATGTCGTCGGTTTCGTCTCTTCTAACATCTGTCTTACGAATTTCGTACCAAACTCTGGTATACCAAGTGTACCTGTTTTACAGTTAATTTGTTCTTCCGTTACGCCTAACGATTCTGGCCCTGAGAAAATTTTCATTACTTCTGGATCATCCGTTGGGATTGTTTTCGGATCAATACCACTTAAATCTTGTAACATACGAATAACTGTCGGATCATCGTGTCCTAGTATATCAAGTTTCAATAAATTATCATGAATCGAGTGGAAGTCAAAGTGTGTCGTTCTCCACTCAGCCCCTATTGAATCTGCCGGATACTGTATCGGTGAGAAATCAAAAATGTCCATGTAATCTGGCACAACGATAATACCACCTGGATGCTGTCCTGTTGTACGTTTTACACCGGTACATCCTGCTACTAAGCGATCAATTTCTGCATTTCGAATCGTTAAGTTATGATCATTTGCATAACCTTTTACATATCCATAAGCAGTTTTTTCCGCAACTGTACCAATCGTTCCTGCACGATATACATAATCTTCACCGAACAGTACTTTCGTATAGTTATGGGCACGTGGTTGATATTCCCCGGAGAAATATAGTGATAGGTAAGCATTTGATATTATCTCCAGCTTTTCCCCCACTCCACACCGTGCATGAGGCTTTCACACTCACACGGCGTTCCATCGTTAACTTTGTTGAAATTTATAAGCTGAGTTTTGGATTTCCTACTTCCGTTCTCAGCTTATTTAATTTACTTAATGCTTTCTTATCGAATTTGACTAACATTTTTTTATAATCTTCATTTGCAAGAGGGTCTTTATTGTGAATTAACATATGATATTTCTTATTAATAATAATCAAGTTGTGACATTCATCACTACCACCTTGCTCTGTTGGCTTGATGTGATGACATATAGCATTATGAGGAGTCAAGCGTTCTCCTGTTATACCACAACATCCTTTTTGCGCGACATATTTACTTAAGCGATTATTTTCATACAGAACACTTTTGTTTTTATATATTCCTTTACGAAACATTTCTATTTCCCGCACAGACACACGTTTTATTTCTTTATGAATTGATGCCCTATCCTTTTTATTATAAACAGAGAAGTTAGGGTCTCTTTGACCTCGTATATCATGTCGAATTGCTTCAATAGGATAGACCAGTAATCCATTACTTTTAAATCTTGGACAATTATAATCTCCATAAAACTTATCAATGATATTATTCGTTTCCTTTGTATAAACAAAGATGTTTCTAAAGATCAATGATTTTATATTTGGATGAACTTTATGTCTTATCTCATTAAAATCCCGAGAAATTCTGGTCGCAATTTTGTAGTAATTATGCAAACCGAGAATGTTTGAGTTAAAGTTCATAACTTTTTCTGGAGTAGGACTTTTTCTTAGTTTCACTAATTGATGCCTAATGACACCCAATACTTTACCTTTCGCTTTCGGGTCCATTTTAGAATTTACAATATAACCAGTTTTAGCATTTCCCTTCTGAACTGCTCTAAATCGAATTCCTAGAAAATCGGTACCATTTTTCCGTAAGTTTGTGATTTTACTTTTTTCTTCACTTATCTCAAGCCCTAATCTTTCCTTGAGCCATTTTTCAACTGCTATTTTAATCTTTCTAGCGTTTTCATAGGAATTTGTGAAGATTTTAAAATCATCTGCATACCTTACTAGATACATTGGTTTTAACCTTGTCTTTTTAAGCGCATCCGTTTTATTACGTTTTAATTTATAAGGTACTCTTGTCGGTTTTGTTTCCCATTGGTTTGATACCCACCAATCAAGTTCATTTAATACAACATTGGCTAGCAATGGAGATAAAATACCACCTTGAGGAGTCCCTTTAGCAGGAATGCCTTCACCTGTAACTTCCGCCTTCAGCATCTTTTTGATGATGTATAAAACTTTTTTATCCCGTATTCCAATTGTCCATAGTTGCCTCATTAGCTTTTTATGATTAACGTTATCAAAGAAACCTTTAATATCTATGTCCACTACAAAATGTTGATGACTGTGATTGACCATATGATAGCACCTAGCTAAAGCGTCATGAGTGCTTCGTTTTGGTCGAAAACCATAGCTTTGCGGATGAAACTTCGCTTCAACAATTGGTTCCAAAATTTGCAGGAACATTTGCTGAATTAATCGGTCTTCAATCGTTGGAATCCCTAAAGGTCGCATTTTTCCGTTTGGCTTTGGTATAAACACACGTCTTACTGCATGTGGCATGTAGTTTTCCAATCTCTTCTTCGTTATTCTAATTAGCTTGTCGGCATCTATTTTATTAAGGTGTTTTATTGTGTGTCCATTTGTACCTTTCGTTTTACTACCTGTATTGCTTTTTAAATTACGAAACGCTAATCGAATGTTTTCTTCAGAAATAATCAACTCATAAATATTTTTGAAATATCGACCCTTTTTACTTTCTTTATAAAGATTATCAAAAATTGATTGCAAGCCAAAATATTCATTGTTTCTTAACTTTTGAATCATCAAGTCAGCCAACTAATCACTTCCTTATGAAGTTTTCGTTTCTCTTTGGTCATACACGAATCTGACTTTTGTAGGTTTTGTTTTCAACGTTAACGACTTGTGCCCTTCCCTCTGAAATGTTTTTATCCTCCGACTTATTGGTTATTCAGTCATCTTCGGCATTTCATCAAGCGGTACTACGGCACTACTGCCACTTTCGTAAAATGTGTTATAGCATCTGCCTTTCCACATACCATCGTCATCGAAGTGCAATCTTCTCTTATGTCGAAAGCTTCACACGTTCCACTATTCTTATCTGTACATACTCCCCTTAGGTTCCCCCTAAATTCCGCCAAGCTTGACTGTGCCTGTAACACAGTATGGATTTTCATAACCAAACGCTTACTCATCCACACTTGGAAGTCCTCTTTGGACCCCGTTATATTTCTATAACGTGACATTCACGAAAAGTCAGTCGAGGGTTCGTCCCAGTCGTTCTACTGATTCTAACCATAGGGATTTTATAGACACCAGACCTATCATTCACAGAAGATTTCTATCTCCCTTTCCTCGTCTTTTACGTTAGGGTGAACTTCAGCCTACTTTAACGGGCTTCAAACGATGTTGATGTTTGCAATATCGCTATCGCTTGCCGTAGCTTCAGTGAGTATGTTTCAGGACGTTACTCCATCATTCCATACTTCAGAATAGCAGTTCTACTAGCAAATACTAGTGCTTAACCTTTTCAGTTAAGAACGTGTCACACTCAAATCGATATCGGGTACCTTATCTCCTTTAAATCCAAGGAACGTTTCGAACGGAATATCATGTCCATCTTTTACGTATGGAACATTACATGTAGGACATTCTTTATCCGGTAAGTCGAAACCAGACCCTACAGAACCATCATTAAAGAATTCTGATTGCTTACATTTCGGACATACATAGTGTGGTGGTAATGGGTTTACTTCTGTAATTTCCATCATCGTTGCAACGAATGATGAACCTACCGATCCACGCGAACCTACTAGATATCCGTCTACTAATGATTTTTTCACAAGTTTATGTGAAATTAAATAAATTACGGCGAATCCATGACCAATAATACTTTTTAATTCTTTTTCTAAACGGGCTTCTACTATTTCAGGTAACTCTTCACCATAAATGCTACGCGCCATTTTATAACTCATATCACGCGTTTCATCATCTGCACCTTCAATTTTCGGTGTATATAGATCATCTTTTACTGGATGAACATCACCAATTAATGATGCAATCTTTTGTGTATTCGTTACGACAATTTCTTTCGCTACGTCTTCACCTAAAAATGAGAAACACTCTAACATTTCATCCGTTGTACGGAAATGTACAGGTGGTAATGAATGTCGGTTTAACGGATTCGCTCCACCCTGTGAACTTACTAAAATTTTACGATACATTGCATCTTCTGGATCTAAATAATGTACGTTTCCGGTAGCAACAACTGGTTTATCTAACGTCTCACCTAGTTTTACTAAGTTAGAAATGATTGTTTTTAATTGTCCCTCATCTCGAACGAGTTCACGCTCTACTAAATGACGTAACACTTCTGGTGGCATTACTTCAATGTAATCGTAGAACTGCGCAATTTCTTCTACCTCTTCAGGAGCTTTTTGCATCATCGCCTCAAACACTTCACCTTTATCACAAGCCGTTCCTACTAAAATACCTTCACGATACTTTTTTAATAGTGATCTTGGTACTCGTGGTACACGGTAAAAGTAATTTAAATGAGAATATGAAACAAGTTTATATAAATTTTTCAATCCAACATCCGATGTAGCAAGTAATGTCATATGACTTGGACGCCCGCGTTTATATGCATCCCCTTGTCCCATACTATCGTTTAATTGATCGTGATATTCAAAACCTTTTTCAATTACCTCTTTTAACATTTTTACAAGTAAATATCCCGTTGCTTCTGTATCATAAATTGCACGGTGATGTTGCGTTAATTCGATATCCATCTTTTTACACAACGTATTTAAACGGTGATTTTTCATTTCTGGGAATAAGAATCGTGCAAGCTCTAACGTATCTATTACTGGATTTTTTGTTTTTTCTAAACCAGCTTTTTTAAATCCTACGTTAATAAAGCCCATATCGAAGCTTGCGTTATGAGCAACAAGTGTATGGTCGCCCATCCATTCTTCAAACTTTTTAAACACTTCGTCCACTTCTGGTGCGTCGGTTAACATATCATCTGTAATACCTGTTAATTCAATGATCGTTGCCGATAATGGTTGATGCGGATTTGCAAAAGATTCAAAGCGGTCAATAATTTCGCCGCCTTTTACTTTTACAGCAGCTAACTCAATAACTGTATCATATACAGCTGATAAACCTGTCGTCTCAACGTCAAAAACAACATACGTTTCCTCTGCAAGTAAACGATGCGCTTCGTTATACGCTATTGGTACACCGTCATTAACTAAATTCGCTTCTACACCGTATATAACTTTAACTCCAGCCTTTTTCCCCGCAGAATATGCCTCCGGGAACGACTGAGCCACAGCATGGTCTGTAATGGCAATAGCCTCATGCCCCCATTTACCTGCTTGAGCAACAAGCTTAGAAACTGGAGTAACAGCATCCATTTGACTCATTGGCGTGTGAAGATGCAGCTCTACACGTTTTTCGCCTTCTGGTGCTTTATCTTTACGAGACGGTCCTGTTATTTCATTAATATCATTTGCAATCATTACTAAATCTCGAACAAATGTATCATTTTGAACAGAACCACGAGCCTTCACCCACATTCCTTTTTTCAAGGATTGTAGCATTGGAATATCTTCTTTATCACGTGAGAACATTTTGATCATAATCGAATCTGTATAATCCGTTATTTTTAAAGTTAATAACGTACGTCCACTACGAAGCTCTTTCGTTTCCACATGGAAGACATATCCTTGAACTGTTTTTCTTCTTTCTTCATCTTGAATTTCTCGCATCGGTGTAATCTCTTCATCTGGCTTAATAAGATACCCGAGTGTGATCGGTCCTTCATGCACAACGCTACTTTCTTCAGCTTGCTTCTTCGCCATTTCTTCCATAGCTTGTATAACACGCTCGCGGTCCTCTTGCTGCGTTTGCTCACGAAACTTTTGCATTTCTTCTGTATTTTGCTGTATATGTGTGTCTAACTGGAAACGCGGGAATCCAAAAGCCTCGTATTGATCCCCTACTGGTTTCGCAACGTTTTTCTTTAAAGCAGTAGATTCCAGCTCATTATTCACATTTATAAGTAACTTCACTCCATTGACCTGCGGAAGCTGCTTCTTTAAATAAGCAAACATAGGTGAAAATGTAATTCGTTCCGTACAAAGTGGCCAATACGCCCTCACTTCTTCTTCAGTAAATTGTTTGTTCTCTGTTTCTAATGCAAATGTTGTTCTTGCAATATGAGAAAATGATTGCTTAAGCTTTGTTTCTAGCAATTCATATAATTCTGTAGGCAAAATACGCGGTACTTGTAAATCAAAATGCCAACTTTTATTCGCTTTATCAATAACTAGCTTTTCAATGCCACCGCCTTGTAAATATTGATTTATAAGGTCTTCTGGTATTTGCAACTGCTGGAGCAAAATTTGAAATCGCTCTTGTTGTTCATTTGTTAAAGACATAAGCACTCTCCTTCCATTTGCTATTATAAATTGAAACGTACTACAAAGAAAGATTTCTCCCTTCTTCTTTTACAAAATACGTTGACAAAGAAAGAGAAGGTACCTCGTTATGAGGTACCTCTTCTTATTTTAAAATATTGGCAATATATGTTTGAAGCTCTTCTACTTTCACTTCTTCAGACTCACCTGTAGCACGTACTTTCACTTCTACAATACCTTCGTCTGCTTTTTTACCAACTGTCACGCGAACTGGAAGGCCGAATAAATCAGCATCAGCAAATTTAACGCCTGCACGTTCTGCACGATCATCTAGTAATACTTCATATCCTTGCTCTTGTAATGAGTTATAGATGTTTTCACCCATTTCCCGTTGTGCATCAGATTTCATATTTACTGGAATTACATGCACATGGAACGGTGCAACAGCTTTTGGCCAAACTAAACCGTTCTCATCATTAAACTGCTCTGCAATTGCTGCCACTGTACGAGACACACCAATGCCGTAACAACCCATAATAAGTGGTTGTGTTTTTCCGTTTTCATCTAGGAATGTTGCGTTCATTGCTTCACTATAACGAGTTCCTAATTTAAATACATGACCAACTTCAATTCCGCGTGCGAAAAGAATTGTTCCGTTTCCGTCTGGAGATTGGTCTCCTTCTTGAATGAATCGTAAATCCGTATATTGACTTACTTTAAAGTCACGTTCTGGATTTACATTTACATAATGGAACCCTTCTTCGTTCGCTCCTGAACATCCGTTGACAATTGATGCTACAGCGTGATCAGCAATAATTTCAATATCACCTGTTACACCAATTGGACCTAATGAACCAACTTCACAATTTAATAATTCTTTTACTTCTTCATGAGAGGCAAGCTCAACAACGGAAGCACCGTATACATTTTTCACTTTTACATCGTTTACTTCATGATCACCACGAACAAGTACAACTACTAATTTCTCATCTACTTTAAATACCATAGACTTAATGCACTTTTCAGCTTCTATGTTTAAGAAGGCAGATACTTCTTCAATTGCTTTTTGGTCTGGTGTTGCTACTTTTTCAAGCGCTTTTTCTGCTTCGTCACTCTTCGTATACGTAGCTACAACAGGAGCCATTTCGATGTTCGCTGCATAATCAGATGTATCCGAGTATGCAATTGTATCTTCACCAACATCAGATAATACCATAAATTCATGTGTATCTTTTCCGCCCATTGCTCCTGAATCAGCAATAACCGCACGGAAATTCAAGCCACAACGAGCGAAAATGTTAGAGTATGCTTTGTATAAGCGATCGTACACTTCATCTAAGCTCTCTTGTGTAGCATGGAAAGAGTATGCATCTTTCATTAGAAACTCTCTTCCACGTAATAAACCGAAACGAGGTCTTTGTTCATCACGGAATTTTGTTTGAATTTGATATAATGTTAACGGTAATTTTTTATATGATTTCACTTCATCACGTACAAGATCCGTAATTACTTCTTCATGTGTCGCTCCTAATGCAAATTCACGAGCGTTACGATCTTTCATACGCATTAATTCAGATCCGTAAGAATACCAACGACCTGACTCTTGCCATAATTCTGCAGCTTGCATCGCTGGCATTAATAATTCTACAGCACCTGCGCGCTCCATTTCTTCTCGAACGATTCGTTCTACTTTGTGTAGCACTTTTAATCCAAATGGTAAAAAGCTATAAATACCAGAAGCATTTTGACGCATAAAACCTGCACGAAGTAATAACTGATGACTCTTAATTTCAGCATCAGCTGGAACTTCACGTAATGTAGGACTAAATACCATACTTTGTTTCATTTATTCGCACCTCTTCATTTTACTCTTATACGCAGGAAAACCCCTCACCTCGAGTTAGGTGAGGGATTTTATTCTACGAGCTCTATTTCATTATAAGTTTCACTTTATTTTACAAGAAAAACTTACGAATGTCATTCCAAGTTACTACTAACATAAGTAACATTAATAATGCAAAACCAATAAAGTGAACCATTCCTTCTTTTTGACGGTCAATTGGTTTCCCGCGTAACGCTTCAATTAAGAAGAAGAACAAACGTCCACCGTCTAAAGCAGGAACTGGTAGTAGGTTAAATAAACCAAGGTTAATACTTAAAACGGCTGCTAAACTTAATACACGCGTAAATCCATAATCTACAACTTGATCTGTTAGATTATAAATTCCTACTGGACCTGACAACTCATTAATAGAGAATTGGCCGGTTACTAATTTCACAAGAGACTCAAAAATTAGTTTCGTCCATTGGTATGTTTGTTCAAAACCTGATTTAATAGAACCCATCACTGTTTTTTCTACAGGAGAGTAAACACCGATTCTACCAACTTCTTCTTTACCTTCTTTATCAAGCGTTGGCGTTACTTTCACATTAAACTGTTCACTATCACGCTTTACTTGTAACGTAATTTCTTTATTCGGATTTTCACGTACAATGGTAACAACATCTTTCCATGTACTTGTGTTTTTCCCATCAATAGCTTGAATTGTATCATTTTCTTTTAATCCAGCTTGCTCTGCCGCACTATTCTCCATCACTTTTCCGACCATTGGTTTGTCAACAGGAACACCTTGTACAAATCCAAGAATCACAAAAATAACAAACGCTAAAATGAAGTTCATTGCAGGACCCGCAAAGATCGTTAAAGCACGTTGACCTAATTTCTTAGAGCCAAACTGTCTATTATACGGAGCAATTTGAATTTCTTCACCGGCAGTAATAATACGAGCCTTTTCATTTACTCGGAATGTTTGAAGCTCTTCCTCGTACTCTTCATAACCCGAAATTGTTAAATTATGCTCTAAATCAGCTTGTTCCACTTCAATCACGCGAACATTTGGATACTTTTCATATCCATCAAAAACTAATTTTACAACTTCGTCTTTTTCGTTTAATACAAGGCCAACCTTTTTCCCAGGCTTTAACTCAACTGTATCTGCATCCTCGCCAGCCATTCTTACATAGCCACCAAGGGGCAATAATCGAATCGTATACACCGTTTCATTCTTTTCAAATGAGAATATTTTCGGACCAAAACCAATCGCAAACTCACGGCATAAAATACCTGCTCTTTTTGCGAAATATAGATGCCCTAGCTCATGGAAAAATACGAGTGCACCGAAAATTAATATAAAGGCAATCGCTGTATTCAATTCCATACCACCTTTGCTAAATTTGTTCCATCACAAACCGTCTTGTGGTTGCATCAATTTCCAGAATTTCCTCTAAGCTCGGACGTGCAATGACATTGTGATGGTTCATTGCTTTTTCAATGAGGTCTTCCACTGTTAAGAAACCAATTCTCTTTTGTAAAAAAGCTTCAACAGCTACTTCATTCGCTGCATTCATTACAGCCGGCATACTTCCACCTGTTTTTCCAGCTTCATACGCAAAGCGCAAGCAACGGAAACGTTCTTGGTTCATTTTCTCAAAATGCAATGTACCCATTTCCCATAAATTTAACTGCTTTGTGTCTGAAAGAGGCAATCGATCAGGATATGTAAGTGCGTATTGAATTGGTACTCGCATATCAGGTGAGCCAAGCTGTGCCATCACACTACGATCTTCAAATTCAACCATAGAATGAATAATACTTTCTTTATGTAAAACAACATCGATTTGCTCGTAAGGGATACCAAAAAGCCAATGTGCTTCAATTACTTCTAGCCCCTTATTCATCATTGTAGCAGAATCAATTGTAATTTTCGAACCCATTGACCAGTTTGGATGTCGAAGCGCATCTTCTACGGTCACATGATGCAATTCATCTCTCGTTTTATCACGGAAACTTCCACCAGAAGCCGTTATAATTAGTCGAGAAATTCTTTTTTCATTTTCACCATTCAAGCATTGAAAAATAGCTGAATGTTCACTGTCTACTGGAAGTAACGAAACATTATGTTTTCGCGCTGCTTCCATTACAAGATGCCCTGCAGTTACTAACGTTTCTTTGTTTGCAATTCCAATTGTTTTTTTCGCCTCAATTGCACGAAGTGTTGGTAACAACCCTACGCTACCTACAACAGCATTTACTACGATCTCCGCATCTGGATGTAATGCTACTTCTAAAAGTCCTTCACTACCATATACAATTTTTGTATTACCAGAGACAGCTTGTAATTTTAAAACATCTTCCTCTCTTTGCACAGAGACAATTTGCGGAGAAAATTCTTGAATGACTTTTACTGCGTAGTCAATATTTTTCCCTACAGAAAAAGCAACGAGACGGAATTGGTCTGGGTGCGAGCGTAATACATCTAAAGTTTGTGTACCAATTGATCCGCTTGCACCTAATAAACTAATGTTTTTCATGACTCCAACCCCTCGTTCATTTATTAATTGTATTGTAATAAGAAGTAGAGAATTGGTAAAACGAATAACCAACTATCTGTTCGATCTAATATACCACCATGTCCAGGTAAAATTGTACCTGAATCTTTTACGCCATAATGACGTTTAAATGCAGATTGTACTAAATCACCAATTTGTCCAAAAATAGAAATGATAATTGTCAGCACAATTAAAATTACTACATTCGATTCCACTGGGAAAAACATGTTGTAAACAAGCGCTACAATAATTCCACAAACGATGCCGCCTAATGAACCTTCAATCGTTTTATTTGGACTAATTTCTGGCCATAACTTTCTTTTTCCTAATGCTTTTCCTACGAAATATGCGCCTGAATCAGTAGCCCATATAACAAATAATGCGCAAAACACATATTTAATTCCTAAAATTCTCGTTTCATTCAAATATAAGAATCCCATTGCAACATATGTTGTTGCCATTAGTAAAAATGAAGCATTGTCAAAAGTAAATGTATTCTTAGAAAGGACTGTATATGATAAAAGTAATAGAACAATCACAAATGTGATTTCTAATTTACCTAATCCAATCCAAGTAAACAGTTCTGATGCACTACTTGGAATTAAAATAATCCATAATAATACTGCAGCTAAAACTGTTGGTACTGAAATAAGCGTAAGCTTATTCATACGAATTAATTCATATAAACCTATAGAAGCAAGTGCATACACTAAAACCGTAAAAGGCACGCCACCGTAAATTACGATGGGAATGAATAGCGCGGCAGCAACCACTCCAGTAATAATTCTCTGTTTCACTACCAAACCCTCTCTTTCTACACGCCTCCGAATCTGCGCCCTCTATGCTGAAAGTCTGTAATCGCATTTAGCAAATGTTCCTCGGTAAAATCTGGCCAATACACATCTGTAAACCAAAATTCCGAATATGCAATTTGCCATAACATGAAATTACTAATACGTAGCTCTCCGCTCGTACGGATTAACAACTCTGGGTCAGGTAAAGAACTCGTCATTAAGTAGGAAGAAAGCATTTCTTCGCTTACATCTTCAACACGAACTTTTCCTTCCTCACGATCTTTCATCATATGTTGCACAGCAGAAACGATTTCATCTCGACTTCCATAGTTTAACGCGAAATTCAGAATTAATCCCGTATTCTCTTTCGTCTCTTCCATGGCCTTCTCCATCGCTCTGCGTGTATGCGTAGGAAGACGATCTTGTTGCCCTATTACACGGACTTGTACGTTCTCTTCAATCAATTCTGGTAAAAATGTACCTAAAAATTCTTCTGGAAGCTTCATTAAATAATCAACTTCCTTTTTCGGTCTTTTCCAGTTCTCAGTTGAAAAAGCATAAAGAGTTAATACTTTCACATTAAGTTTGCTTGCAAATTTTGTGATTTTCTTTACAACTTGCATGCCTTCATGATGTCCCGCAATACGAGGCATCGCTCTCCTCTTTGCCCACCTTCCATTACCATCCATAATGATGGCAATATGTTCTGGGATGTATCCTTTTTTCACTTCTTCAACGAGATGATCAAACGATGTGTCCTTTTTACCTTTAAAAAAAGGAAAGTTTTTAAACATCATTCATACCCTCCAACAAGCAGACGTATGCCTAAAAGTGTAAAAAGACCCCCTTAAGAAGAGGGTCATATTTGCGAAAGTATCGCTATTACACTTCCATGATTTCTTTTTCTTTGTTTTTTGCGATTTCGTCAACTTTTGCAATATATTTATCTGTTTCTTTTTGGATATCTTCAGTATATCCTCTTAAATCGTCTTCTGTAATCTCGCCAGCTTTTTCAAGCTTCTTAAGATCATCGTTACCGTCACGACGTACGTTACGAACAGCAACTTTTGCTTCTTCAGCATATTTTTTCACAACTTTTACAAGATCACGACGACGCTCTTCTGTTAATGCAGGGAATGCAATACGAATTACAGTTCCATCATTAGAAGGGTTTAAGCCTAAATCTGCTTTTAAAATTGCTTTTTCGATATCACCGATAGAAGTTTTATCATACGGTTGAATTACAAGTAAACGTGCTTCTGGAACTGTAATGTTCGCTAATTGCACAACTGGTGTTGGTGCACCATAGTAATCAACTTGTACTTTATCTAATACAGACGCGTTTGCACGACCAGCGCGAACTGTTGCTAATTCGCGTGAATAAGCAGCAACCGCTTTTTCCATTTTTTCATTTGCAGACTTCAATACTTGTTGTCCCATATTTATTTCCCCCTTACAACTGTTCCGATATTTTCGCCTAACACGGCACGTTTAATATTCCCTTTTTCCATAACTGAGAATACAATTAATGGAATATCATTATCCATACATAGAGAAGAAGCTGTAGAATCCATTACACCTAAACCTTCTTTTAATACATCTAAGTAAGTAAGTGTTTCGTATTTCGTAGCTGTTGGGTCAATAGATGGATCTGCATTATATACGCCATCCACATTGTTTTTCGCCATTAAAATTACGTCAGCTTCAATTTCCGCCGCACGTAATGCTGCCGTTGTATCTGTAGAGAAGTATGGGTTACCAGTACCTGCTGCGAAGATAACAACACGTTTTTTCTCTAAGTGACGAACTGCTTTACGACGAATGTAAGGCTCTGCCACTTGACGCATTTCAATTGAAGTTTGTACGCGAGTTTGAATTCCGATGTTCTCCAAGCTATCTTGAAGAGCTAATGAATTCATAACTGTCGCTAACATGCCCATGTAATCCGCTCCTGCACGATCCATGCCCATCTCACTTCCAATTTTTCCACGCCAAATGTTACCGCCGCCAACAACAACAGCAACCTCTACATCTAGTTCTGCAATTTCTTTCACTTGTTCCGCAACTGACTTAATAACAGCTGGGTTGATTCCAAATCCTTGCTCGCCAGCTAAAGCTTCTCCACTCAGCTTTAAAACGACACGATTATATTTCGGTTTACTCATAATGAACCTCCAATTGCTTACATCTTTATTTTAAAAAAGGGAACACAATGTGTTCCCTAATCTGTATTAGTTACTACCTTTTACTTGGTTCATTACTTCTTCAGCAAAGTTGTCTTCGCGTTTTTCGATACCTTCACCAACAGCGTAGCGAACGAATCCTTTTAATGTTGCGCCTTTAGACTCAACGAATTGACGAACTTTCATATCAGGGTTTTTAACGAATGCTTGGTCAAGTAAGCAAATCTCTTCGAAGAATTTGCCTAGACGGCCTTCAACCATTTTTGCAACGATTTTTTCAGGCTTGCCTTCGTTTAATGCTTGTTGTGTTAATACTTGACGCTCATGCTCAACTTCTTCAGCTGTTACAGCATCACGATCGATGTATTTAGGGTTAACTGCAGCGATGTGCATTGCTACGTCTTTAGCAGCCGCTTCATCAGTAGAACCTTCAAGAACTGTTAGAACACCAATGCGTCCACCCATGTGTAGGTAAGCACCGAATGCATCTGCATCAGTTTTTGATACGATTTCGAAACGACGAAGTGTAAGCTTTTCACCAATTTTAGCGATTGCTTCGTTGATGTGCTCTTCAACTTTTTTACCGTTTTCCATTGTTTGAGCCATAGCTTCTTCAACGTTAGCAGGTTTCTTAGCTAATAAGTGAGCAGCTAATTCTTTAATTAATGTTTGGAAACCTTCGTTTTTCGCAACGAAATCAGTTTCAGAGTTTAATTCTAAGATTAAACCGTCGTTACCGTTTGTTTCGATGAAAGTTAAACCTTCAGCAGCGATGCGGTCTGCTTTTTTAGCAGCTTTCGCGATACCTTTTTCACGTAAGAAGTCAATTGCCTTCTCCATGTCGCCGTTAGTTTCTGTTAAAGCTTTTTTGCAGTCCATCATACCTGCGCCAGTTTTTTCACGTAATTCTTTTACCATTTGTGCAGTGATTGCCATACTTTTCATCCTCCTAAAATATGTATTTATACCTTTTATAAAGGTGTTTATACCTTAAAAAAGGTGATAAAAGGCCGAACCCCTTATCACCTTTCCAACTTTGTTACGCAGTAACAGTTTCTTCACCTTGTTTTGCTTCAAGGATCGCGTCTGCCATTTTAGATGTAAGAAGTTTTACAGCACGAATTGCATCATCGTTCGCTGGGATAACGTGATCGATTTCGTCTGGATCACAGTTTGTATCAACGATACCGATGATTGGAATGTGTAATTTGCGTGCTTCAGCAACTGCAATACGCTCTTTACGAGGGTCTACTACGAATAATGCACTTGGAAGACCTTTCATATCTTTAATACCGCCTAAGAATTTCTCAAGACGCTCTAACTCTTTTTTAAGTTGAACAACTTCTTTCTTAGGTAGTACTTCGAAAGTACCATCTTCTTGCATTCTTTCGATGTCTTTAAGACGCTTGATACGCTTTTGGATTGTTTGGAAGTTAGTTAAAGTTCCACCTAACCAACGTTGGTTAACGAAGTACATACCAGCACGAGTTGCTTCTTCTTTAATAGCTTCTTGTGCTTGTTTTTTAGTACCTACGAATAAGATGTCTCCGCCTTCAGCAGCGATGTCACGCATAACTTTGAAAGCTTCCTCAACTTTTTTCACAGTTTTTTGTAAGTCGATGATGTAGATACCGTTACGCTCTGTGAAAATGTAACGCTTCATTTTTGGGTTCCAACGACGAGTTTGATGTCCGAAATGAACACCAGCTTCAAGCAATTGCTTCATAGAAATTACTGACATAATATAGTTCCTCCTAAATGGTTTTTGATATCCTCCGTTTACTTCATCTCTAAGCGAAACTACAAACGTAGCACCAACACTTAAATCAGTAAACGTGTGTACTTTGTACTGACACCACTGCTTACTATATCATACTGAAATATTACAATCAAGTCGAAAATGCGAACAATGTAAAACTTTCTTTGTTCATACTCGAATTCTAGTATTACCAACCTGCATTTCTTTTAAGCAAAAAGTGAAATGCAATTCATGGCTTTTCAAAAAAATGCGATTATGACGCTATGTACGAACAACATCAATCTGTTATACAAAAAAACTCTCCTCAAAAAATGAGAAGAGTTTTATAAATTAGTTTGTTTTTAATTTAGCAAGTTCATGTAAGAATTTGTCGTTTAATACTTTAATGTATGTTCCTTTCATACCTAAAGAACGTGACTCAATTACACCAGCACTTTCTAATTTACGAAGTGCATTTACGATTACCGAACGAGTGATTCCTACACGGTCAGCAATTTTACTTGCAACAAGTAAACCTTCTGTTCCGTTTAATTCTTCGAAGATGTGCTCGATTGCTTCTAACTCACTGTAAGATAATGAGCTGATCGCCATTTGAACAACAGCTTTGCTACGCGCTTCTTCTTCAATTTCTTCTGCTTTTTCACGTAAAATTTCCATACCTACAACAGTTGAGCTGTACTCAGCAAGAATTAAATCATCATCTAAGAACTCTTGACCAAGACGAGCTAAAACTAATGTACCTAGACGCTCACCGCCACCAACGATCGGTACGATTGTAGTTAAGCCTTGACCAAATAATTCTTTATTTTCTACTGGGAATGCTGTGTAAGCACTGTTTACATCTAAGTTTGAAGATGTTTCTGTAATGTTGAATAAGCTTTGTGTATACTCTTCTGGGAATTGACGCTCTGCAAGCATTTGTTTCATACGCTCATTCTCGATTTGTTGGTGAATTGCATAACCTAGTAATTTACCACGACGGCTTACTACGAATACGTTCGCTTCGATTACTTCACACATTGTGTCAGACATTTCTCTAAAGTTTACAGGCTTTCCTGCTGCGCTCTGTAATAACGCATTTAATTTTCTTGTTTTTGCTAATAATTCCATTTCAAAAGTTCCTCCTACATGTTACTCACATATTTTTTCATCACTTGGAAACTAGGGCGAGTCACCTGATGACACTATTACAAAATAAACTGGCTCACATCTTTATTTTTAGCAATCGTTGCTAATTTTTCCTCAACGTATTGAGGCGTTATCGTTATTTTCTCTAACGTAATTTCAGATGCTTCAAACGATAAATCTTCAAGGAGCTTCTCCATAATCGTATGAAGTCTTCTTGCTCCAATATTATCTGTATCCTGATTAACTTGATAAGCAATCTCAGCAATCTTACGAATAGCTTCGTCTGAAAATTCAATTTCTATACCTTCAGTCGCTAATAAAGCAATATATTGTTTAATTAACGCATTGTCAGGCTCGATTAATATTTTAACAAAATCATCCGTCGATAATTTTGTTAATTCTACTCGAATCGGAAATCTCCCTTGTAATTCCGGAATCAAATCTGACGGTTTAGACATATGAAACGCTCCAGCTGCAACGAATAAAATATAATCCGTTTTTACTGATCCGTATTTTGTCGCAACATTTGATCCTTCTACAATTGGTAAAATGTCACGTTGCACACCTTCACGTGATACATCTACACTATTCGACTGCTTACCAGCAATTTTGTCAATTTCATCGATAAAAATAATCCCGAGCTGTTCAGCACGATAAACAGCCTCTTGTGTAACTTCATCCATATCAATTAAGCGCTGTGCTTCCTCATTTGTCAAGACTTTTCTTGCTTCTTTTACAGAAAGTTTACGTTTTTTTGTTTTTTTCGGCATAAAACTTCCTAATGCATCTTGGAAATTCATCCCCATTTGTTCCATGCCAGTTCCTTGCAGCATATCGAACATGGAAGACTGTTGTTCAGTCACTTCAATCGATACAATTTCATCTTCAAGAAGTCCTGCAGCAAGCTTTCTTTCCACATCTTGACGTTTCTTTTCGATTTCAACATCTTCCTGTGAATCTGTTGTTTGATTCGAATTTTGAGCGCCGCCAAATAGCATTTCTAATGGGTTTTTAAATCCAGATTGCTTCTCCGGACTCGGTACTAAAATTTCAACAAGACGTTGGTTCGCTTGTTCTTCTGCTTTGTCTTGTACTTTTACTACCATTTCTTCTTTCACAATGCGAACTGACGTTTCCACAAGGTCACGTACCATCGATTCTACATCTCTACCTACATATCCAACTTCTGTAAATTTCGTAGCTTCAACCTTAATAAAAGGTGCTCCAACGAGTTTCGCCATTCGTCGTGCTACCTCTGTTTTACCAACACCTGTCGGTCCAATCATTAAAATATTTTTAGGTGCAATTTCATCACGTAGATTTTCAGCTAATTTACTTCGGCGGTATCGATTTCTTAAAGCTACAGCAACCGCTTTCTTCGCATCTTTTTGACCGATAATGTATTGATCTAATTTTTCCACAATTTGACGCGGAGTAAAATGTAAATGCATATAAAATGCCTCCCTTACGATTCTACAATTCTTCCACAATTATATTGTGGTTTGTATACACACAAATATCGCCTGCAATGTCTAAACTCGCTTTCGCAATTTGCTTCGCTGTTAAATGTTCACTTGCATATTGTTTTAAAGCACGACCTGCTGAAAGCGCATAATTTCCGCCAGATCCAATTGCTAAAATACCATCATCCGGTTCAATCACTTCTCCCGTACCTGAAACAAGGAGCATAGTTGTTTTATCCATGACAATGAGCATCGCTTCTAGCTGACGTAACATTTTGTCACCGCGCCATTGCTTCGCCATCTCAACAGCAGCACGCTGCAAGTTTCCATTATACTCTTCTAATTTCCCTTCAAACATTTCAAAAAGAGTAAATGCATCAGCAACTGAACCTGCAAAACCAGCTAAAACTTTCCCTTGAAAAAGTTTACGAACCTTACGAGCTGTATGTTTCATTACAACAGCATTTCCCATTGTCACCTGGCCATCTCCAGCCATTGCACATTCTCCATTATGATGAACTGCAAATATCGTTGTAGCGTGGAAATTTCCCATAGAAAAAACTCCTTTATATGTTTTTATAGCTTTAAAAGCAATTTATGCCCGTGGGTGATGCTTCATGTAGACAGAACGCAATCTTTCTTTAGAGACATGCGTATAAATTTGTGTCGTAGACAAATTTTCATGACCGAGTAGCTCCTGTACAGTACGTAAATCTGCCCCTTCATCTAACATATGTGTAGCAAATGTATGCCTTAACATATGAGGACTTATACGCATTGTCAGTGAAGCTTTCTTAATGAGTTCATTTAATACATAGCGTACTCCTCGACTTGTCAGCGGCGTGCCTTTCGCATTTAAAAATACCATATGAGATTGTTCTTCAGTTTTCTTGGCTAACTGTTTTCTCCCGTTCTCTATATAAGTAATTAAAGCATCTTGTGCATAGCTCCCGAACGGAATATACCTTTGTTTTTTTCCTTTTCCCATTACTAAAATTGTCCCCACCGCAAAGTCAATATCGGTAAGTTGTAAATTGACACATTCACTCACACGGATCCCGGTCGCATACATCAACTCTAATAAAGCTTGATTCCTTTGACCTAACGGGGTTCCCGTATCAGAAACTTTAAATAATTCCTCTAATTCTTCAGCATATAAAAACTTTGGGATTGACAATTCTTTTTTGGGGAGTGACGCAAGTGCAAACGGATTATCTTTCCGATAACCTTCACGCATCAAAAAACGATATAAACTTCGTAAGCTTGATACTTTTCTTGCGACAGATTTACGGGCTAACTTTTCATCGTGCAACGTCGTTAAGTACAAACGAACATCCGCGTATGTAATATCTAAAAAAGAGGATATGCCTTCTCGCTCCATAAATTGCACAAAATGTTCTAAATCATTTTGATAACTTGCAATTGTATATTTTGAATAATTTCTTTCAATTTGTAAATATCCAACGAATAATTGTAACAATTTCTTCACATTCACACAATTCACCTCAATAAAGGCTACTAAATCGTATCACAACTTAGTAGCCTTTGCAAGAAATTTAACTAAATATTTACAAAATTTCGAATCGTTTCTAAAGCGCGTGTTGCATAGGCTTCATTACGTTCTGCTTTCTTTTTAATTTTCTTCTCTAACGGTGCAAACAGACCGAAGTTTGCATTCATCGGTTGGAAGTTTTTTGCATTTGTCGCAGTAATATAATTCGCCATACTTCCCATCGCAGTTACTGGTGGTAATACAACCGGCTCTTCACCTTTTACAAGTCGAGCAGCGTTGATACCTGCTAGCAATCCTGAAGCCGCTGATTCAACATATCCCTCCACTCCAGTCATTTGACCAGCGAAGAATAAATCATCACGTTGTTTATATTGGTATGTTGGACGAAGCAAGTTAGGTGAATTAATAAACGTATTACGATGCATTACACCATAACGTACAATCTCTGCGTTTTCCAGTCCTGGAATCAACTGTAACACTTCTTTTTGCGGTCCCCATTTTAAATGCGTTTGGAAACCTACGATATTGTATAACGTTCCCGCTGCATCATCTTGGCGTAACTGAACAACAGCATATGGCGTTTTCCCTGTTTTCGGATCTTCTAATCCAACAGGTTTCATCGGTCCAAATACTAGTGTTTGTCTTCCTCTACTTGCCATAACTTCTACTGGCATACAACCTTCAAAGAAAATTTCTTTTTCAAATTCTTTTAAAGGTACTGTTTCAGCAGCGATTAAAGCCTCGTAAAAACGGTCGAATTCCTCTTCCGTCATTGGACAGTTTAAATATGCCGCTTCACCTTTATCGTAACGAGATTTTAAATACACTTTATTCATATCAATGCTGTCTTTCTCAACAATCGGTGCTGCTGCATCATAGAAATAAAAGTAGTCTTCACCCGTTAATTCTTTTAATTGCGCAGAAAGATCAGGCGACGTAAGTGGACCTGTCGCGATAACAGTAGGACCTTCTGGAATTTCAGTAATTTCTTCATTCACCACAGTTACGTTCGGATGATTTTTCACATATTCCGTTACTTTTGCCGCAAATTCATGACGATCTACCGCTAAAGCCCCTCCTGCTGGTACAGAACACTCATCAGCTGCACGAATAATAACAGAATCCATTAAACGCATTTCTTCTTTAATAACACCAACAGCATTTGTTAATGTGTTTGCGCGAAGCGAGTTACTACATACTAATTCTGCAAATTTATCTGTGTGATGAGCTGGCGTTTGCCTTACCGGTCTCATTTCGTATAATCTTACTTGGACACCACGTTTTGCAATTTGGTAAGCTGCTTCACTTCCTGCAAGACCTGCGCCAATGACGTTTACTACTTGTGTTGTCATATATTTATCACCTTTCCTTTTCTTCCCGAAAAAAATGTGAGCAGTTACGCTCACATTTGTTGTTCTTCTTCATAATCACACGAAATACATTGTACTTGTACGCCTTTTTTCAACTTCTTCTCTACTAGCATACCTTCACACTTCGGACATTTACGGCCAATCGGCTTATCCCAAGATACAAAGTCACACTCTGGATACGTACCGCACCCATAGAAAAGACGTTTCTTTTTATTACTACGACGCTCAATAATTTGACCTTTATCACATTTCGGACAAGTAACACCGATTTCTTTCACAATCGGTTTTGTATTACGACAATCTGGGAAATTCGAGCAAGCCATAAATTTCCCGTATTTACCCATTTTAAAGACCATTGGGTGATTACATAATTCACAATCTTCCCCAGCTGGTTCATCTTTAATTTCCACTTCACGCATTTCTTTTTCCGCTTTTTCTAAACGCGGTTCAAATCCTACGTAGAAATCATCAACAATTTTTACCCAATTCGCATTTCCTTCTTCTACTTCATCGAGGCTTTGCTCCATGTTAGCAGTAAATTCAATGTTAATAATTTCTGGGAAAAACTCTAAAATAAGTTCAATTACTATTTCACCTAGTTCAGTTGGAACGAAGCGTTTATTATCCAAACCTACATATCCACGTTTTTGAATCGTTTCAAGTGTCGGTACGTAAGTCGACGGTCTTCCAATTCCAAGCTCTTCAAGTGTTCTTACTAAACGAGCCTCTGTATAGCGCGGCGGAGGTTGTGTAAAGTGTTGCTTCGGTTCTAAATCCTTCGAAAATACGGTTTCCCCTACTTCTAAAGGTGGCAACATCTTATCCTTTTCTTCAGCCCCATCATCTTTCGACTCTACATACACTTTCATAAATCCTGGGAACTTTACAACCGATCCACTTGCACGGAACTGAACATTATTATTAATGAGTCTCGCTGTCACAGTATCCATTATAGCAGACGCCATTTGACTTGCAACAAATCGCTCCCAAATCAATTTATACAATCGAAGTTGATCACGACTTAAGAAACTCTTTAGTTCCTCTGGCTTTCTCATTACCGAAGTAGGACGAATTGCCTCATGCGCATCTTGTGCGTTCGACTTCTTCGTTTCTTTCTTCTTTTCTGTTCCTATGTATTCCGTACCAAACGCCTCAGTAATGTACGTACGTGCCTCTGTTTGAGCTGTTTCTGAGATACGTGTTGAATCAGTTCTCATATACGTAATAAGACCTACAGTTCCTTGTTTTCCAAGATCAATTCCTTCATACAATTGCTGCGCAAGCATCATCGTTTTCTTTGCTCGCATGTTTAACTTACGCGCCGCCTCTTGTTGCAAGGAAGATGTTGTAAATGGTAATGCCGGATTACGTTTTCGCTCTTTTCTCGTTACATTTTCAACTGAGAACGCATTATCTTTCAGCCGTTCAATTATTTCATTCACTTGTGTTTCATTCGTTAATTGAACTTTTTCACCATCTACACCGTAAAAGCTTGCTTCAAATGTGTCTTTCCCTTTCACAAATTCTGTCTTAATTGTCCAGAATTCTTCAGGCTCGAAACTTTGAATTTCTCTTTCACGTTCGATAATTAAACGAACTGCTACAGATTGTACGCGTCCTGCACTTAATCCTTTTTTTACTTTCTTCCATAATAAAGGACTAATATTGTAACCAACAAGACGATCTAGTATACGTCTTGCTTGTTGTGCATCTACTAAATTCATGTTAATCGCGCGAGGATGTTTAAAGGATTCCTTTATTGCATCTTTTGTAATCTCATTAAACACAACTCGGCAATCTGATTCAACGTCCACATTTAACGTATTGGCTAAATGCCAAGCAATAGCTTCCCCTTCGCGGTCTGGATCGGCCGCGAGATAGACTTTCTTTGCTTTTTTTGCTGCTGATTTTAAGTCTTTTAAGACGGGACCTTTACCACGAATGGTAATATACTTCGGGGTGAAGTTGTTCTTTACTTCTATCCCCATTTGGCTTTTAGGTAAATCGCGAACGTGTCCCATAGACGCGACAACTTTGTATTTTTTCCCTAAATATTTCTCAATGGTCTTCGCCTTAGAAGGCGACTCCACGATTACGAGGTAATCTGACATGCTAGTGCCTCCTTAAGAGGTGGATTCAAGTCTTCATTAATCTTATTGATTTCTCTTGTTTTTGTCAATCAAGAATGAATATACCATACAGTGCCTATCTACCATTTGTCAATAATTGTTTAATAAAAACATAAAAATATAAGGTTAATTTAAAATCTCTTCCAGTATATCTTCTGCATTTCTTACTAGTTTCGCTCCTTGTTGAATGAGATGATTTGTTCCTGATGCACTATCTATAAATATAGGTCCAGGAAGTGCAAATACCTCTCTATTTTGCTCTAGAGCAAGGTCTGCGGTAATAAGTGTTCCACTTCTCGATTTCGCTTCTACAACTAAAACACCTTTACTTATGCCACTAATAATCCGATTCCTTTTTGGAAAATACCATTTTTTCGGTGCATAGTGCGGCGGATACTCTGTTAATAACAATATATATTCATTCCACACTTCATATAAATATCGATTCTCTCTTGGATATATATACGATAATCCATGTCCTAGTATCGCAATTGTTGGGCAATGCCGTCTTACTGTAATTTCATGAGACATCGCATCTATCCCTCTTGCAAATCCACTGACAACAAGCCATTCCTTTTCTAATAATGGATGTAAAATAAATTTCAAACTTTCATATCCATATAAATTCGGTTCTCTTGTTCCAACAACCGCTAATTTATTCACTTTATTGAGAAAATCTTTTTCTCCTTTTCCATATAATACAAAGGGAGGATCTTGTATTTCACGTAATAATTTTGGATAATCTTCATCCCATATTGTCATATAAAAGAATCGATTTTTCTCTAAATAAGATATATATTGTGGGAGATTTGAACTTTGAAGAAAATTTACTAATTCTGAAGATTTTTTCGAGGATATTCCAGTGTAACATTCAATTTGTTTTGCATTAAAATTGTATATTTCCTTCAATTCTGGATCGACATGTAATAGCCTCTCTATCGCCTTCCAATGGTCTGCTAACAAGTAATGAAGATGTAATAATCGTTCTCTTTTCATCACAATTCTCCTTACCCATAATTTTTATTATGTTAACAAGAAGTTTGTAAAAAGACACCTTCAAGCAAGAAGGTGTCTTTCAACAGATTAGTAGTTTTTACAAGTCTCAAATAGACCTTTTTCTTTTAAGACAGAGATTAGCGTTTCACCCATAACTGCTGGAGTTTCCGCTACTTTAATACCACAAGCTTCCATCGTTTTAATCTTTTCTGCAGCAGTTCCTTTGCCGCCAGAAATGATTGCACCAGCATGACCCATACGTTTGCCAGCAGGCGCTGTTTGGCCGCCAATGAAGCCTACAACAGGTTTTGTCATATTAGCTTTTACCCATTCAGCTGCCTCTTCTTCCGCTGTACCACCGATTTCACCAATCATAATTACAGCGTGTGTTTCTTCATCTTCATTAAATGCTTTTAACGCGTCAATAAAGTCTGTACCGTTAACAGGGTCTCCGCCGATACCTACAGCCGTAGATTGACCAATACCTTCTTGTGTTAACTGATGTACAGCCTCATACGTTAATGTACCAGAGCGAGATACGATACCTACATGACCTTTTTTATGAATGTATCCTGGCATAATACCAATTTTACATTCATCAGGTGTGATAACACCTGGGCAGTTCGGTCCAAGTAAACGTGTATGTTTACCAGCCATATATCTCTTTACATTTACCATATCTAATACAGGAATTCCTTCAGTAATACATACTACTAAATCAATTTCTGCATCAACTGCTTCCATAATTGCATCAGCCGCAAAAGCGGGTGGAACGTATACAACTGAAGCGTTTGCGCCTGTTGCTTTCACTGCATCTTCTACAGTATCAAATACTGGTACACCTTCAATATCAGTGCCACCTTTACCTGGCGTTACACCACCGACAATTTTCGTACCGTATTCTATCATTTGCTTTGTGTGGAATAACCCTTGAGAACCTGTAATACCTTGAACAATAACTTTTGTATCTTTATTAACTAATACGCTCATTTTTCTCCCCCGCTTTCTATTAGCCCACTAGTGAAACAATTTTTTGTGCACCGTCTGCCATAGATTCTGCTGCAACAATATTTAAGCCAGACTCATTTAAAATTTTCTTACCTAACTCTACGTTTGTACCTTCAAGACGTACAACTAAAGGCAATTCAAGACCTACTTGTTTCGTTGCTTCAATAACACCTTCTGCAATAACATCACACTTCATAATGCCACCAAAAATGTTAACGAAGATACCTTTTACATTTTTGTCAGAAAGGATAATTTTGAATGCTTCTGTAACCTTTTCAGCTGTCGCACCGCCACCAACATCTAAAAAGTTAGCTGGATCTCCATGGTAATGTTTAATGATATCCATAGTAGCCATCGCTAAACCTGCACCATTAACCATACAACCGATATTTCCATCTAAAGGAATGTAGTTTAAGTCATATTTAGAAGCTTCGATTTCTTTTGCATCTTCTTCATCAAGGTCACGAAGTTCTAAAATGTCTTTATGGCGATATAAAGCATTAGAATCAAAGTTTAATTTCGCATCTAATGCCATAACTTTACCATCACCTGTTGTAACAAGTGGGTTAATCTCTGCGATAGAGCAATCTTTTTCGATAAAAGCACGGTATAAGCCCATCATAAACTTCACAGCTTGTCCTACAAGCTCTTTTGGAATATTGATGTTAAATGCAATTCGGCGTGCTTGGAAGCCTTGTAAGCCTACTGCTGGATCAATATATTCTTTAAAGATTTTTTCAGGTGTTTTTTCTGCTACTTCTTCAATTTCTGTTCCGCCTTCTTCAGAAGCCATTAAAACAACTTGAGAAGTTGCACGGTCTAAAACAAGACCTACATAATATTCTTTTTTAATATCGCAACCTTCTTCGATAAGTAAGCGTTTTACTTCCTTACCTTCAGGACCTGTTTGATGTGTCACAAGTGTAGTTCCTAAAATGCTCTCTGCATATGTACGAACTTCATCTAAATTTTTTGCAACTTTTACTCCGCCAGCTTTGCCGCGTCCACCAGCGTGAATTTGTGCTTTCACTACACATACATCCGTTCCTAATTCTTTCGCCGCTTCTACAGCTTCTTCTACTGTAAATGCAACCTTCCCGTTCGGAACGCTAACCCCATAGCTTCTAAGGACTGCCTTACCTTGGTACTCATGGATATTCATGGTCCCATCCTCCCCTGTTTTCCTGTTTTACTCGAAAAGTTTTTTAATGTTTAAAAAACATTACATTGCCATTGTATAAGATGATTGGCACGCTGTCTACAATAAAGTGTCAGAAAACTGAAATCGCTTTATTCTTTTTGGAAAATAGTAATGTTTATATGTCAAAATACAAAATAAGCTGCGTTTTCGCAGCTTATTTTTGAATCATATCTTTAATTGGCGCGAACGATTTTCGATGTTCTTCTAATATGCCATGCGCTTCAATCGCTTCTAAATGCTGTTTTGTGCCATATCCCATATGTTGTTCAAATCCATATGCAGGATACTTTTCTCCAAGCTCTTTCATCATACGATCTCTCGTTACTTTCGCAATAATGGATGCAGCTGAAATAGAAATACTTTTTGCATCACCTTTAATAATAGATGTTTGCGGAATTGGTGTAGGGAGTTTCATCGCATCAATTAATAAATATTGTGGTGTACAAGATAAATTCGCTACAGCATCTAACATCGCTTGTTTCGTCGCTTGATAAATATTTATTTCATCAATAACTTGCGGTGATACAATTCCAACTCCAATTGCAATTGCTTGCGCTTTAATTTCATCATAAAAACGCTCACGTTTCGCTTCACTCAACTTTTTCGAGTCATTTAACCCCGGAATATAAAAATCCTCAGGAAGAACGACAGCTGCCGTCACAACAGGCCCAGCTAACGGTCCACGACCTACTTCATCTATACCTGCGATATATGTGAGACCTTTTTCACGTAACGCATTTTCATACTTAGACATTTCTAGAAATTTTTCTTTTTCCTTTTGCGCTAACTCTTTTTGTTTATACCACTTAGAAATGAGCTTTTGTACCCCTTTACGTTCATCTTTTATTAATATTTGAAAGCGGTCGTCCTCTTCACTCATAATTTCTTGTAGTAAATGTTCCGCCTCTTGAATAGTCACTTTTTGCATTCATGCCACTCCCTTTATATACAAAAAAGAAAAGACGTACAAACGCACGTCTTATACTTCTTCTACTTTTTCTGCATCTTCTGTCTGCTCCGCAAACTCTTCTGGTGTTTCAAACGTCATTTTCCCAAGTTTGCCACCACGAAGCTCACGAAGTATAAGTTCAGATGTTTTATCATAATCAATCATTCCGCCGCCCATTAAACAGCCTCTATTTTTTCCAATCGCATCAAATAACTCCACGATGTCTTCTGGAATGTCATTTAAATTATAGCGCTCTTTTAATCGGTCTGGGTAATGTTTCTCCATAAAACGTAGCGCATAAACAGCTACGTCTTGTAGATTTAAAATAGAATCTTTAATTGCACCAGTCGTAGCTAGACGTAACCCAACTAATTGGTCTTCAAATTTAGGCCATAAAATACCTGGCGTATCTAACAGCTCCATTTCTTTCCCAACCTTAATCCATTGCTGAGCTGTTGTCACACCAGGACGATCCCCTGTTTTAGCAATATTTTTCTTCGCTAACTTATTAATCAACGTAGATTTACCAACATTCGGTATCCCTACAATTAATGCACGAATCGCTCTCGGTCTAATACCTTTTGCAACCATTTTATCGAATTTCTCTTTCACTAACACTTTACAAGCCGCCGCAATTTCCTTCATGCCTTGTCCAGCCTGTGCGTTAATTGAAATTGCCATATGGCCTTTTTCTTTAAAATATGCGATCCATTGCTTTGTTAAACGATCGTCTGCCATATCCGCTTTATTTAAAACAACAAGCCTCGGTTTATGTGTAATAATCTCATCGATCATCGGATTTCGAGAAGATAAAGGTAATCGAGCATCTACAAGCTCAATTACAACATCAATTAACTTTAATTTTTCTGTTACTTGGCGTCTAGCCTTTGCCATATGTCCCGGGAACCATTGAATTACCATGTTGCCACCTTCTTTTTCTTTTATTTCACAATACGAGCATCTTTTAACGGCCAATATAGTATATTTGCCTTTCCAATCACTTGGTCCATTGAAATTGTACCAATCGAACGGCTATCTTTACTAAAACGACGATTATCGCCTAAAACAAATAATTGACCTTCTGGAACAGTTTTCTTCCCTGTCATTTCTTCAAGAGTGAAATCATATGTAAGCGGTCCGTCAGCAATTTGTTTTTTCTGCTTGTCTAAATACGGCTCCTCATAAGCCTTTCCGTTAACATATAGTTTATCATTACGATACTCTATTTCATCGCCTGGTAGGCCGATAATACGCTTAATATAATCTTTATCTTCCGTCGCTCGGAATACAATAATATCAAATCGTTTCGGATCTCCTATGTGATAACCAATTTTATTAACTATCATTCGATCGCGATCATGTAATGTAGACGCCATCGATACTCCATCTACGAGAATTGGCGCAAAGAAAAACTGTCTAATAACACCTGCTAATACAACAGCTATCAAAATTGCCTTGATCCATTCCCAAAGTGAACTCTTTTCTTTCTTCATGCTTTTCCCCTCCACGATTATGTAAGCTGATCGTATTATATCAAAATTTTATATAGATTGGAAAAAGGGAGCTTGTGCATTTACAAGCTCCCATACATGTCTTATCGAATTTCTTTAATACGTGCTTTTTTACCGCGAAGGTTACGTAAGTAGTATAACTTAGCACGACGTACTTTACCACGGCGAAGTACTTCGATTTTCGCGATTCTTGGCGTGTGAACTGGGAATGTACGCTCTACACCTACACCGTAAGAAATCTTACGAACTGTGAATGTTTCACTGATTCCGCCACCACGACGTTTAATTACAACACCTTCGAAAAGCTGAATTCTTTCACGAGTTCCCTCAACTACTTTTACGTGTACACGTAAAGTGTCTCCAGGACGGAATGAAGGAAGGTCAGTTTTTAATTGGCCTTTTGTAATTTCTGCGATTAATTGTTGCATATTAAATTCTCTCCTTTAAACAGATGCTCTTATAAAGTCTAAATAAATTACAGCGGAACATCGTTAATACGGCTACTGATTTCAGCAGCACAAGTGTTATAATAGCATATTGCTAAGGCTGTTGCAATAGAAAATATATCAAGCACTTATTTGCCTTCTTTAATCTGTTCTAGCCACTTCTTTTCTTGCTTAGACAATTCTCGTTCTTCTAGTAAATCCGGTCTACGCGTGTACGTACGACGCAACGATTCTTTATGTCGCCATTCATCAATATTTTTATGATTTCCCGACATTAATACATCTGGCACTTTCATACCACGAAAATCAGCTGGACGTGTATAATGAGGATGCTCTAATAAACCTGTACTAAACGAATCCTCGACTTGTGAAGCATGATTTCCTAGTACTCCTGGAAGGAGACGTACGACACTATCAGTTATAACCATAGAGGCTAACTCTCCACCCGTTAATACATAGTCACCGATAGAAATCTCATCTGTTACGAGATGTTCACGAATTCGTTCGTCATATCCTTCATAATGCCCACATACAAAGATTAAATGTTCTTCCTCTGCAAGCTCTTCCGCTTTCTTCTGAGTAAACCTTTCACCTTGCGGACACATTAAGACAACTCGCGGCTTCCGCTCCGTTTCTTTCGTTAAATCTTCTACAGCATCAAAAATAGGCTGAGGAGTTAATACCATCCCAGCGCCGCCACCATACGGATAATCATCCACGCTATTATGCTTACTCGTTGTATAATCGCGGAAATTGACAACACGAAGCTCTACCGCTTCTTTTTCTTGTGCTTTCTTTAAAATTGAAGATCCAAACACACCTGTAAACATATCTGGAAACAAAGTTAAAATGTCAATTTTCATTATAGTAGCCCTTCCATTACATGAATGGTTACTAATTTATTCTCAATGTTAACTTGAAGTACAACATCATCAATATAAGGAATTAACAGATCTTGACCTTTTGGACGTTTAATTACCCAAACATCATTTGCACCAGGAGATAAAACTTCTTTTATTGTCCCTAACGCTTCTCCTTCTTCCGTTACAACGTTGCAACCAATAATTTCATGATAGTAGTATTCGCCTTCAGCTAGTTCGCCTAATTGATCTTCAGGCACTTTTAAAAGAGAACCTTTAAACTGTTCTACTTCATTTACATTCCCATATCCTTCAAATGTCAATAAATCAAATGTTTTATGTTGACGATGAGAAGTAATCTTTACTGGGAAAGGCTCTCCACCTTTTTCATTCGATATGTATAACGTATTCCCTACCTTATATCGCTCTTCTGGAAAATCAGTACGAGAAACCACACGAATTTCTCCTTTTACGCCATGAGTATTTACAATTTTCCCTACGTTAAACCATTTTGTCATAAACAGTATGTCACCCCTGGTTTCTATATAAATTAAGCATCCCCATTTCACATATGGAACATGCAATTTCTCTTTAAATGTTAAAAAAGGGAGAGGAAATAACTCCTCGCCCTTTTTACGTTTATTGAATTTCCAGTGTTACTTTTTCACTATTGTGATGTCCCACTGAATACAAGAGCATTCGAATTGCTTTCGCAACTTTCCCTTGTTTTCCAATGACTTTTCCAACATCCTCAGGATGTACAGTTAATCGATACTTTATCTCTCCGTTGTAAAGTTCCTGTGTAACTTTTACATCTTCAGGATAATCGACAAGAGGCTTGACAATCGTCTCGACTAACTTCTTCATAGTCATTGCCTCAATTACTTACCTTGTTTAGATAAGTGGAATTTCTCCATGATACCTTGGTTAGAGAATAAGTTACGAACTGTATCAGATGGTTTAGCACCATTTCCTAACCATTTTAATGCTGCTTCTTCGTTGATCTTAACTTCAGCTGGTTGAGCAACCGGATTGTAAGTACCGATTTCCTCAATGAAACGTCCGTCACGAGGAGAACGAGAATCTGCAACAACTACACGATAGAAAGGAGTTTTTTTAGCTCCCATACGTTTTAAACGAATTTTAACTGCCATTTATAAAGCACCTCCGAATTTATTTCACACAGATAATTATATTAGCAAAAAGACTATTGCTTTGTAAAGTATTTTTTCTTAACAGAGCCATCTTTTTTCCTTACATGAATGGAAACTTCAATCCACCTAGTCCTTTTTTCTTACCTTTTTGCATTCCAGTCATCGTTTTCATCATCTTTTTCATATCATCAAATTGCTTGATTAAACGATTGATTTCTTGTACCGTTGTACCGCTACCTTTGGCAATGCGTTTTTTGCGACTAGCATTGATTATTTCCGGTTGTTCTCGCTCTAATTTAGTCATAGAACGAATAATTGCCTCAATATGCCCAATTTGTTTTTCATCAACTTGTGCATTTTTCAGCCCTTTAATTTTATTTGCACCAGGAAGCATTCCTAACAATTCATCAAGCGGGCCAAGTTGACGCACTTGTCCAAGTTGTTCTAGGAAATCGTCAAGTGTAAACGAAAGCGTACGCATTTTTTGCTCAAGTTCTTTTGCTTTCTCTTCATCAACTGTAGCTTGCGCTTTTTCAATTAATGTTAAGACGTCTCCCATCCCTAAAATACGGGATGCCATACGTTCTGGATGGAACGCTTCAAGTGCATCTAGTTTTTCACCCATACCAGCAAATTTAATTGGCGTATTTGTAACAGCTTTAATAGACAATGCCGCACCACCGCGCGTATCACCATCCAGCTTCGTTAATACAACCCCTGTTAAACCTAACTGTTCATGGAAACTTTGTGCAACATTAACCGCGTCTTGTCCTGTCATCGCATCGACAACAAGGAAAATTTCATCCGGTTTCGCAACTTCTTTCACTTTCGCTAATTCATCCATTAGTTCTTCATCAATATGCAGGCGACCTGCTGTATCAATTAAAACATAATCATGATGATCTTCTTTCGCTTTTGCAATCGCTTGTTTCGCAATTTCAACAGGACTTACTTGATCTCCTAAAGAGAATACAGGCATGTCCAATTGCTTCCCTAATGTTTCAAGCTGTTTAATCGCTGCAGGACGGTAAATATCCGCCGCAACAAGCATTGGTTTACGATTATGCTTTTTACGAAGCAAATTCGCAAGCTTACCTGTCGTCGTTGTTTTACCTGCACCTTGCAGACCAACCATCATAATAACAGTCGGTGGCTTATTAGCAACAGCAATTTTGCTTTGCTCTCCGCCCATAAGTTCTGTAAGTTCTTCCTGTACAACTTTAATTACTTGTTGTCCAGGTGTCAAACTTTTCATTACATCTTGTCCGACAGCACGTTCAGATACACGCTTTACAAAATCTTTTACTACTTTAAAGTTAACGTCCGCTTCTAAAAGAGCTAGACGAACTTCTCTCATCATTTCTTTCACATCGGCTTCAGAAACTTTTCCTTTGCCGCGGATTTTTTGCATCGTCTGTTGAAGTCGGTCGGCTAATCCTTCAAATGCCATATTGCCGCCCTCCTAATCTAATTTTTCGATAGCTTCAACAACTTGTTTCATTTCTTCATTCACATGCTCTTCTTCGCTGATTAGCTGTTTTAGCTTTGCAACAAGTCGCTGTCGCTCTTGAAACTTTTGAAGTAATACTAATTTTTCTTCATATTCTTCAAGCATCGCTTCAGTCCGTTTAATGTTATCATACACGGCTTGGCGACTTACATCAAATTCTTCCGCAATTTCACCAAGAGATAAATCATCTAGATAATAAAGCGACATATAACTTCTTTGTTTTTGCGTTAACAACGATTGATAAAAATCAAATAAATAGTTCATTCTCGTTGTTTTTTCGAGCATGTTGGATCATCCTTTGTTAAGTGATTTCCCTTTACATGAATTAGTTTACATGGAGTACAAAAGAGTGTCAAGTTTTTTTCTTAACATCTCATATTTTTATAGAAAAAGAAGCGGAAAATACCGCTTCTTTCACTTATACTTCTTCTGTTTCTACTAAGTTCGCAAATAAACCATATACATATTGTTCTGGATCGAACTGTTGCAGATCATCCATTTGCTCTCCTAATCCAACGAATTTCACCGGTACATCCATTTCGTTACGAATTGCTAATACAATACCACCTTTAGCAGTTCCATCTAACTTCGTTAAAACAATACCAGTCACATTCGTTGCTTCACGGAATGTTTTCGCTTGACTTAAACCGTTTTGTCCTGTTGTTGCATCAATAACAAGCAATACTTCATGAGGAGCTCCTGGTACTTCACGCTCAATTACACGCTTTACCTTCTCTAACTCTTTCATTAAGTTTACTTTATTTTGTAAACGTCCTGCTGTATCACATAGTAATACATCTACTTTACGTGCTTTTGCAGCTTGTACAGCGTCATACATAACCGCTGCTGGATCAGACCCTGATCCTTGTTTAATCACTTCTACCCCAACGCGATCGCCCCATACTTCCAATTGTTCAATCGCTCCAGCACGAAATGTATCTCCTGCTGCTAATAAGACAGACTTACCTTCTGATTTAAACTTATGAGCCATCTTACCAATTGTTGTCGTTTTACCTACACCATTCACACCAACAAATAAAACAACTGTTAAACCATCCTTTTGCACATTAATTTCATTAGTAAAATCGCTGTCACCTTTATAAATTTCTATTAATTTTTCCGAAATAACAGCTTGTACTTCTTTTGGATCTTGAATATTACGGCGTTGCACTTCTTCTTTCAGCTGGTCGATTAATTCCATCACTGTCGAAACGCCAACATCTGCACCGATTAAAATTTCTTCTAATTCTTCGAAGAAATCTTCATCTACTTTACGGTAACGAAAGACTAAATCATTTACTTTATCTGCAAACGAATTTCTCGTTTTTTCTAATCCTTGTTTAAACTTCTCTGTTACCGTATCTGTTTGTTTTGAAATTTTTTCTTTTAGTTTTTTAAAAAAGCTCATACTGTCCCATCCTTTCTATTTGCTTGCAACTAGTTCTTCTCCATCATCTAAACGAACCGAAACAAGTTTAGATACCCCTGACTCTTGCATTGTTACACCGTACAATACGTCAGACTCTTCCATTGTACCTTTTCTATGTGTAATTACAATAAACTGTGTCTCATCACTAAATTTCTTTAAATACTGAGCAAAACGGGCAACGTTTGCCTCATCAAGAGCAGCCTCTACCTCATCTAATACACAGAATGGGACTGGGCGCACTTTTAAAATACCAAATAGCAGCGCAATTGCCGTTAAAGCACGCTCTCCACCTGAAAGTAAACCTAAGTTTTGCAGTTTCTTCCCTGGCGGTTGCGCTACGATATCAATACCCGTATTTAATAAGTCCTCTGGATTCGTCATAACTAAATCCGCTCTACCGCCTCCAAATAATTCAGAGAACACCGATTGAAACTCCATTCGAATTCCTTCAAACGTAGTAGAAAAGCGTTTTTTCATTTCTTCATCCATTTCAGTAATAAGTTGGTGCAATGTCGTTTTTGCTTCTTCTAGATCATCTTTTTGCTCTAGTAAGAATGTATGACGCTCTGCCACACGCTCATACTCATCAATTGCTCCTAAGTTTACTGTACCTAGCTCTTCGATGGAGAGTTTAATTAGTTTCACCTTTTTACGTGCATCCTCAGCAGGCATCACCATTGTATACTTCAGTTTTGCCGCTTCAAATGAAATCGTATATGTTTCACGTAAATGTTGTAATCTATTTTCTAACTCTACATCAAGTCGGTTTATTTTTACCTCTTGATCTTTCAACATCTCAAGAATGTATTTATGTTTACCTGTTGTTTCTTTCAGGTTACGCTCTAACTGTTCTACTCTCTCTTGTAACGATACACGTTGTTCACGACGAGAGCGAATTAACTCTGAAGTTTGATTACGATCATATGCTTTCTTCTCAATCATATTCGTAATTTGTTCTTCACCACTTGAATTCGATGTCATTTCTTGTTTTAAGAATGCTAAATCCTCTTTCGTTTTGACAAGCGTTGCATCGGTTTCTTCTTTTTCCTTCGTCAATCGTTCTACTTTTTCTTTTTGATTAGATAAGCGTTGTTGCTTTTCAGCTGCTAACACTTTTAACTCAGTCATTTCTTTTTGAACTTTTTCTTTCGAAGAATGTTGCTCACTTTTTTGTTTTGTTAAAGCTGTGATTTTGCTATCTAATTCCGTAATCTCTGCCTGAAGAGTCGCCAAAATCTTTTCTAACTCTTCTTTACGGCCTTGCATTTTCACTTGGTCTTGCAAGAACCCTTCAATCTCTAAATCGTAAATAGATAAACGATCATTAATACGATGTTCTTCTAATTCTAAGCGACTAATTTCTTCTCTTAATTTCTGTTCATCTACACGCTCTGCTTCTACACTTTGCCTTAGTTCGCGTATTTGCACTTCTTTTTCTTGAATCTCTTGTTTTACTGCTTTAACAAAGTTTTCTAACTTCGTTGTTTTCTCTTCCATATCAGTTAACTTACTCGTCCACTCTTCTAGTTCACGTTGACGTCCTAATAAAGATGATTTCGCCTGTTTTACCGCTCCACCCGTCATAGAACCGCCAGGGTTTACTACATCACCTTCGATTGTTACAATGCGATAACGGTATTGCAATTGTTTCGCCAACTCATTCGCTCCGCGTAAATCTTTTGCAACAATAACAGTACCTAATAAATTTGAAACTACATTTTCATATTTATTGTTATATTGCACGAGTTCTGCTGCCACACCTACAAACGATGGGTGCTGATTTACAATACGTAATTGCTCAAATGATAACGATCTACCTTTAATAACAGCTTGCGGTAAAAACGTTGCTCGTCCATGTTTATTTTGTTTTAAAAACGCAATTGCATTACGAGCATGTTCTTCTTTTTGTACAACTATATGCTGCATCGCTGCACCTAGAGCAATTTCCATTGCAATTTCATATTCTTTCGGTACCGTTAGCAGTTCTGCAACAGCACCCTCAATACCTTGCAACCTATTTTCTCTAGCTTTTAATACTTCACGTACCCCTTGATAGAAACCAGAGTAGTCCTCTTGCATCTCTTCTAGCATTTCTTTTCGAGAACGTGCCTGTTGTACAAATTGATATGCTTGATACAGTTTTGTTTCGTTTTCACTATACTGCGCCTTGCATTTCCCAAGTGCCGCTTCTGTCTTTTGTATATTCGAAAGGATTCCAGCTACTTTTTCTTTTACTTGTTCATAACTTTCCACAAGTTTTGTCTTTTTCGCTGTAATTTCCATACGCATTTCTACATATTTCGCATTTTCTTCATCAAGGCGTTCATTTTTTGAGTTTTGTTGTTTAGATTGTTCTTCAATCATAGATAACTCATTACGATGACTAGCTTGTTGATTTAAAAGTTCAATATAGTCACCTTTTAAATTCTCAATTTGCTCTTCTAAATTGTCAGCAAACGTTGCAAGTAATTGCTCATTGTCATGCAATTTCGTCTCCAACTCTTTTACATGATTTACAAATTGCATCAATACTTCTGTACTCGATTCAATCTCACCATCATAACTTGTAGCTTTCTCTGTTAATTCAACAATTAACTGTTCGAGTTGTGCACAATGCGTCGTTGCATTTTGCTTTCTCTCTTTTAATAGCTCACGCTGTCCTTCTAACTTTTCTAGCTCTTTACTAGAAAGTAAAAGTACTTCTTGCAGGGAATCTACAGACTCATCTACTGCTTGTAATTGGCCTCGTAATTCTTCTAGCTCTTCTTCACCTTTTTGTAAATGCGTTGACATTTTCGCTTCTTCGTTTTTATTATGCCCAAACTGATTTCGAAGCGCTTCCCATTTCTCATGTAATTCTTCAATTTCATGTACAATAAGCGCCGCTTCTACTTTCTCTAATTCTTCTTTTTTCTCGAGATAATCCTTTGCAATAGAAGCTTGTCTTTCTAAAGGTTCTACTTGACTACTTAATTCGTGAATTATATCTTGTACACGATTTAAGTTTTCTTGTGTGTCTGCTAATTTACCTTCAGCTTTCTTTTTACGAAGTTTGTATTTCAGCACTCCCGCCGCTTCTTCAAATACCCCACGACGTTCTTCTGATTTACTACTTAAAATTTCTTCAACTTTCCCCTGGCTAATAATCGAAAAAGCTTCTCTTCCCATACCAGAGTCCATAAATAAATCGATAATATCTTTCAACCTGCATGATTGTTTATTAATATAAAAATCACTATCACCAGAACGAGATACACGACGCGTTACACACACCTCATTATATTCAATCGGTAAACGTTGATCTTCATTATTTAAAGTTAATGTTACTTCAGCAACATTAACCGCTCTTCTCGTATCACTACCTGCAAAAATAATATCTTCCATCTTTGCACCACGTAATGATTTTGCCGATTGTTCACCAAGTACCCAACGAATGGCATCAGTAATATTACTTTTCCCGCTTCCATTAGGTCCTACTACAGACGTTACACCTGGGACAAAATCGACAGATACACGCTCAGCAAAAGACTTAAATCCCGCTATTTCTAATCTTTTTAAAAACACGAAAGGCCTTCCTCCTATTCTCCGTTGCTATAAATGTTGTTTATACAAAAACAAACGATTATACGGATTTCATTTCCTTACATTTATAAACGAAAGGAAAGTTTCATTCTATGCACAAGGAATCCCCCTCATTCAAAGGGGGATTCCTTATAGTTGTTCTTTTAACTTTTTCAACGCTTCTGCAGCAGCTTGTTGCTCTGCTTCTTTTTTCGACTTGCCACTACCAAGACCTAAGGCCACGTTATTTAACGTAACACGTGACACAAATTCTCGATTGTGAGCCGGTCCTTTTTCTTGCAAAATTTGATACTCAATATTGCCACTACCATCACGCTGAATCAACTCTTGTAATTGACTCTTATAATCCATCACATGAGAAAAAGCACCTTCATTAATTTTAGGGTATACAATTTCTTTTAAGAAGCCCCATACTGTTTCTAGCCCTTGATCAAGATAAAGGGCACCAATAAACGCTTCAAAGACATCCGCTAATAAAGCTGGTCGTTCACGTCCGCCTGTCATTTCCTCACCTTTTCCTAATAAAACTAGGCTACCAAATGACAACTCGTTTGCAAAACGAACAAGAGATGGTTCACATACAATAGCTGCACGTAGTTTTGTTAACTCTCCTTCGCTCATTGTCGGATATTTTTGAAACAGATACTGCGATACAGTAAGTTCCAATACTGCATCTCCAAGGAATTCGAGACGCTCATTGTCTTCATGCGGTTTTTTTCGATGCTCATTCACATACGATGAATGCGTAAATGCTTGAATCAATAATTTTTCATCTGTAAACGTAATACCTATTTTTTCTTGAAATACTTTAAACGCTTCACGATATTTTGTTTCGTATTTTTTTTCTCTATATTTACGGTACGGCATAGGTCCCTCCAGATATAAGCCGAGAAGCCCCGCTAAAAAACGGGACTTCATTCAAGCATTATAGATGACTCTCTATGTAAGTCACAGCATCGCCAACAGTAGCAATCTTTTCAGCATCTTCATCAGAAATTTCCATTTCGAATTCGTCTTCTAATTGCATTACAAGTTCTACTACATCTAGGGAGTCTGCTCCTAAATCTTCCTTGAAGCTTGCAGCTGGTACTACTTCTGTTTCTTCTACTCCTAAACGATCAACGATAATTTTTGTTACACGCTCTAAAACATCTGCCATTCCATTCACCTCCCCTCAAATATTATATTAAATATTGTCCAAAAAAACTAGCTGAAATCGATTCTTTTATTACATTACCATACCGCCATCAACATTTAACGTTTGACCTGTAATATATTTGCTTTGATCAGAAGCAAAAAACGTTACAGCATTTGCGATATCTTGCGCTTCACCAAACTGAGCCGCAGGAATTAATTTTAACATTTCAGCTTTTATATTTTCATCTAATACGTCTGTCATATCTGTCGCAATAAATCCAGGAGCAATTGCATTTACAGTAATATTGCGGCTTGCTAGCTCTTTTGCTGATGTTTTTGTTAATCCGATTACACCCGCTTTAGCAGCAACATAGTTTGCTTGTCCTGGGTTTCCCGTTACTCCGACAACAGAAGCGATATTTACAATACGTCCATGACGTTGACGCATCATATATCGAGATACTGCCTTTGTACATAAGAATACACCTTTTAGGTTTGTATTAATAACTGTATCCCATTCTTCTTCTTTCATACGCATTAATAAATTATCTTTTGTTACACCTGCATTATTTACAAGAATATCAACTTGTCCAAATACATCTACAGTTTGTTTCACCATATTTGTAACGTCTTCAGCATTTGCAACATCTGCTCTTACTGCAATTGCATCCGAACCTAATTTCTTTATTTCATCAACTACTTCATTTGCCTTTTGCTCGTTACCAGCATAATTTACTACAACATTTGCCCCTTGTTTTGCTAAATCAATCGCAATTGCACGACCAATTCCACGTGAAGCACCCGTTACTAATGCTACTTTCCCTTTTAACATCAACTTTCTCCTCTCAAATTCGAAATGGTATCTTGTAATGTCTCTTCATCGTATATCGCGTATGCTTTCACTGATGAATCAATTGACTTCATAAGTCCAGCAAGTACTTTCCCAGGTCCAATCTCAATAAATGTATCTACCCCTTGACTCACCATATATTCAATGGATGGATACCATAAGACAGGCGAATAGAGCTGCTCGATTAACTTTTCTTGAATATGTGCACCACTTGTAATAACGTCTGCTGTTACATTTGCGATTACCGGAATATTCGTATCTTGAATTGTAATTTCATTTAAGACACTTTGGAATTTCTCCGCCGCTGGCTTCATAAGCGCAGAGTGAAACGGTCCACTTACTTTAAGCGGAATTGCTCTCTTTGCACCATTTTCTTTCGCTCTTTGAGAAGCAATCTCGACTCCTTGCTTTGTTCCAGAAATCACAATTTGCTTCGTACTATTCATATTAGCAATTTGTACTGCATGTCCTTCACTTGTTACTTCTTCTGTAACTTGTTTCAGCATATGTGGATCAGCACCTAAAATAGCCGCCATTGCACCTTCTCCGCCAGGAACAGCTTCTTCCATATATTCCCCACGTTTCCTTACAGCATATACTGCATCCTCAAAAGTTAATGCACCCGCTGCTACAAGAGCGCTATACTCACCTAAACTATGCCCTGCGACAAAGTCTGGTGTAATATCATACTCTTTTAAAGCTGTCAAAATAGCAAAACTCGTCGTTAATAAAGCAGGTTGCGCATTTGTTGTTAACGTAAGCTTTTCCTGCGGCCCTTCAAAAATCACTTCTGAAAGTGAGTCTTGCAACACCTCATCTGCTTTTGCAAATACATTTGCAACCTCTTTATTATTCTCTGCTAACTGTTTACCCATTCCAACTGCCTGTGAACCTTGGCCCGGAAAAAGAAATGCTAGTTTTCCCATTTCAAATCCTCCTCTTATTGGAGTGGCTCTTTCTCCATTACGCTTGAAATAGTAGGAATAACTTCTTTCGCTACCATTTCTCTCGTTTGACGAATCGCACTAAATATCGATTGGTCATTGGAAGAACCGTGAGCCTTAATGACAGGAGCCTTCAATCCAAATAATGCCGCTCCTCCATACTCCGAATAATCCATTTTATCTTTTAATACCATAAGTTTTGGCTTTAATACCGCTGCTGCTAATTTGCTCGTAAACGAACTCATTAACTGCTCTTTTAACATAGAGAATAATGCAAGTGCTGTTCCTTCTAATGATTTCAGTGCTACATTCCCTGTAAAACCATCACATACAACAACATCTGCTACACCTTGCAATAAATCTCTTGATTCAACGTTCCCAACGAAATTAATTGGGGCATCTTTAAGCATTGCAAAGACTTGTTTTGAAAGCTCGTTACCTTTACCATCTTCTGTTCCAACGTTTAAAAGTCCAACGCGAGGATTTTTAATTCCTCTTACTTTCTCAGCATATACAGATCCCATTACTGCATATTGATATAAATGAATCGGTTTTGCATCAACGTTCGCTCCAACATCTAACATAACAAAACCTTCTCCATCAACAGTTGGCATTGTAGGGGATAAAGCTGGTCGCTCAATTCCTTCCATACGACCTACAACAAACAATCCAGCCGCCATTAAAGCTCCTGTACTACCAGCTGATATACAAGCATCCGCTACACCGTCTTTCACTTGCTGCGCCGCAAGTACCATTGAAGCTTGTTTTTTTCGACGAACCGCTCTTACTGGTTCATCTGTCGATTCAATTTTTTCGTCTGTATGAAGTATAGTAATTCGTTCTTCACTCGTTAAGTATTGACGAATTTCCTCTTCTTTCCCCACTAACGTAATATGTAAATCAGAATATTCCTTAATAGCTTTCATTGCTCCTAGTACGACAGCCTTTGGAGCATGATCGCCGCCCATTGCATCTATTGCGATTTTCATAAGTTGTTACCTTCCTCACTATAATTACTAGATCGATACATTTCAAAAGTGCCTGTAAAAACAAGTTCTTCTCCAACAAAGCTACGCACTTTGACAACCGTCCGCCCTTTATCATTCTCTACATCTTCCACGCGCGCTTTTGCAACAACACGCTCTCCTAATTTTACAGGACGAATGTATCGAATGGTAGACTTTGCAGTTAAAGCTAATTCTTCATCAATAACTGCAACAGCTAGTGAGTTTGCTTGTGCAAACAAATGATGCCCACGGGCAATTTGATTTCTTTTAAATACGTGTTCTACCTTCACTTCAAAAATAGAAATCGCATGTCTATCTAATTCTATATCAATAATTTCTCCGACAACCTCTTCTAACGGTAAAGATTTCACATCTTCTTCATGTTGCTTTGTAGCTACATGTTTAATTCTTTCTCTTAATTCAGGAATAGATAATTCCATACGATCAAGACGTACGGTTTGTATACTCACTTGAAATTTTTCTGCTAAATCTTCATCCGTAATAAAAGGATTCGTTTCTATCGTTTGTTGTAATAATTCTTGTCTTTCTTTTTTACTTCTTCTTTTTTTCATACCGCACCATCCATTTTTATGACTAGGTACTAACAGTAGTATATAATCATTAAAAGTAGAATGCAACAAAAACTTTTGTTGCCTCCCTTTAATCGAGCTTCTCTCCCTGGAACACACCTGTCCCGTCAAGATACGTACGCAACGACGCATATTGATCATTATGCCAAAACGCTTCTGAATCTACTAGTAACGCCGCATCTTGTCTAGCTGTTTCTAGCGCCCGATAATCATGTACCATATCAGCAACCTTGAATTCTGGTAAACCACTTTGCTTACTCCCAAAGAAATCTCCAGGACCTCGTAATTCTAAATCCTTTTCTGACAATACAAATCCATCATTTGTTTCAGTCATTATGCGCATTCTTTCTTTTCCTGTTTCTGATTTAGGGTCTGCTATTAATAAACAATACGATTGTTCACTACCACGCCCAACACGTCCTCTTAGCTGATGAAGCTGTGATAAACCGAAACGCTCTGCATCATAAATAACCATTACAGTCGCATTCGGTACGTTCACACCCACCTCAACAACTGTTGTCGACACAAGAATTTGCACTTTATTTTCACTAAATTGCCCCATTATCTCTTCTTTTTCTTGAGATGATAATCTTCCATGCATTAATCCGACTTGGCATTTCCCCTGATAATGATGAGTCAGCATACTATGTAAGTCGATTGCATTTTGTACATCAAGTTTCTCAGATTCTTCAATTAGAGGACAAATAACATATGCTTGTCTTCCTTTTTTTATCTCTTTCTCTACAAAACCGAGAACACGATCTAACATGTCATGTTTTGCCCAGTATGTTTCAATTACCTTTCTACCAGCTGGCATCTCATCGATTATAGAAACATCCATCTCTCCAAATGCAGTAATTGCTAACGTACGTGGAATCGGGGTCGCTGTCATAAATAATACGTCTGGACTTTCACCTTTCTCACGTAAAACTCGTCGCTGCGCTACGCCAAATCGATGTTGTTCATCAGTAATCACGAGACCTAACCTATGAAAGATAACTTCATCTTGAATTAAAGCATGTGTTCCAACAAGGATATCTATTTCTCCTTGTTCTAATTTTGCCAAAATCTCTCGGCGTCTCACACCTTTAACTGAACTTGTTAACAATTCAACCTTCATACCAAAGTGCGAGAACGTCTCTGCGAGCGATTGATAATGTTGTTCTGCTAAAATTTCTGTTGGAACCATTAAAGCACCTTGATAATGCGCTAATTTCGCTGCATAAAGACCAATTGCAGCGACCACCGTTTTACCAGAACCTACATCACCTTGCAACAGACGATTCATTCGATAAGGAGATGTCATATCTTTCATAATTTCATCTACAACTCGGCTTTGCGCACCAGTTAACGGAAACGGAAGTGCATCGATAAACTCTTGCAATTCTTCTGAAGGAATTTCTTTTTTCGTCCCTTTCGAATTTTCCCTCTCCATTTTTCGTAACGTTTGCATTTTCAACTGAAATAAGAAAAACTCTTCATATACAAACCGGCGACGCGCTTGCTTCAAGTCTTCCTGCCCCGATGGAAAATGCAAAGCCCGAAGCGCTTCATAACGTGGCAGTAATTTATACCGACTTAGCAATCCATCTGGTAACACTTCAACTATAGAGTCTCCATACTCCTTTAACGCTTGTGCAATAAAACGGCGCATCTGTTTTACTGTAAGTTTCCCTTTCACTGAGTACACAGGCTCCACTTCTTGTTGACGTACAACCGGTCCAAAATGAAGTTCTGATACCGCAATCGTTTGACGATGCTGGTCCCATTTTCCAGTAACCGTTACCGTTTCATCTAAATTTAACTTCTGCTTATAGTACGGCCTATTAAAACATACAGCTGTAATTAAATAACGACCTACGAGGACACGAACCGTAAGACGCGACTTCTTCTTCCCGTAATATTGCAGTAAAGGAGCACTATGAACTTTTCCCTCAACTGTTACACGTTCATCATGCTTTACTTCTGCAAGATCTTTCATCGCATAGTCTTCATAACGGTACGGAAAATGTTCTAATAGATGAGAAACTGTATAAATTCCCATCTCGTGTAGTAATTCAGATGTTTCTCCTCCGATTCCCTTTACATCCGTAACAGGAACTTGTACAACTTCATTCAAGATTCTCACGCTCCGTCACATTATTTTTTGATTCATTATCCATTAACATGATTGACATCTGTAATCGCTCTCTTTCACCTTATATATTCTATCATAGGCATTCTAAGAGAAACTACTCAAATCCCTCATAAACAACACGAAAGAAAAGAGCCTCACTATTAGCAGCAAGGCTCTTTTTTATCTTCAATATGCTAGCCTTTTGAATAAAAACTAGTAATAAACTTCATATTACTACTTATTATCCATTAGCAAGTAAGTAATCCATTTATTTTCAAAACGAATTTTTTTCTTATTCTACAGAGAAGATGAAAGAATACACCGGTTGGTTTCCAGCATGTACTTCTACTTCTGCATCTTCAAAATTCTCTTCTACAAACTCAACTAATTCAGCTACTTCTTCATCAGTTGCATCTTCACCTTGTAGAATCGTTACGATTTCAGAATCTTCATCAATTAGTGCTTCTAGTAATTGCTTCGCAGCTCCTACTTTTTCAGCATTTGTTGATACGATTTTTCCATCTGCGATACACATGAAATCATCTTTTTGAATTGCCACACCATCAATTTCCGTATCACGTACAGCATACGTAATTTGACCTGTTTTCACATGAGATAAAGCTTCTTTCATGTTTTCTTCATTTTCCTCTAGCGTTCCAACTGGATTAAATGCTAACATTGCAGCCATACCTTGAGGAACTGTTTTTGAACGAACTACAATCACTTCTTGATCCACAACTGACGCTGCTTGTTCTGCTGCCATTACGATATTCCCGTTGTTCGGTAAAATAATGATTTTTTCAGCGTTTGCTTCTTCAATCGCCTTCACGATATCCTCAGTACTTGGATTCATCGTTTGGCCACCTTCGATAACTTTCGTCGCGCCAATGCTTTCAAATAAAGTTTTAATACCAGATCCCATAGCTACAGTTACGATACCATATGGTTGTTTCTCTTTAGGCTGGCTAGTTGGCTCAGGCATCATAGCAGGCTCATCTAATAAAGCAGTATGCTGTTCACGCATATTCTCTACTTTAATCTTGATTAAACTACCGTAACGTTGTCCGTAGTTCATAGCGTCTCCAGGATGCTCTGCATGAATATGAACTTTTACAATTTCATCATCAGATACAACTAGTAGTGAATCACCATACACACTAATATCTTCACGGAATTTTTGTTCAGAGAAATTATGTTCTTTCACTTTATCAGCTTCTAATTTCACCATGAACTCCGTACAATATCCATACTTAATATCTTCTGTACTCAATTGGCTTTGTACACTACGGTGATGTTCTGCGCGTACCATTTCATTCATAGATGGTTGGGCAGGTGCATCAGAAGAAATCGTTTCTCCTTTTAAGTCAGCTAAAAATCCTTCGTAAACTACTACAAGACCTTTACCACCGCTATCTACAACGCCAACTTGTTTTAATACAGGTAATAAATCTGGCGTACGATTTAACGATGCATTTGCTTCTTTCACAACGTCTTCCATAAACAAAACAAAGTCGCGCTGTTTTTTCGCAACTGTTACTGCATATTTACCCGTTTCTCTTGCAACCGTTAAAATCGTTCCTTCAATCGGTTTCATAACCGCTTTGTAAGCCGCCTCTACTCCAGCTTCTAAAGCTGCAGCAAAATCAACTGTTGTTAATTCTTCTTTTTGTTCAATGGATTTCGAGAAACCACGGAACAACTGAGATAAAATAACTCCAGAGTTACCACGAGCTCCCATTAATAATCCTTTGGCTAAACTTACGCCGACTTTACCAGCATGTTGTGAAGGATTTGCTTTCACTTCACGTGCGCCTGAAGTCATAGATAAGTTCATGTTTGTACCGGTATCGCCATCTGGAACTGGAAATACGTTTAATGCATCAACAAGCTGAACATTATTTGTTAAATTATTCGCTCCTTGAATGATCATTTGTGATAAACGTTTTCCATCAATTTTTTGAATTGACACAGATTTTCCTCCTTAATGCACATTACAAGTTTATTACTTTAACTCCTTGTACGTAGATGTTTACAGAATCTACTGCTAGTCCTACAGTTTGATCTAATGTATATTTCACTTTCGTCTGCACGTTATGTGCTACTTCTGAAATTTTCGTACCATAGCTCACAATAATATACATATCAATATGTACTTCATCTTCATCTTTACGAACAATAACACCTCTAGTGAAATTTTCTTTTCGTAAAATGTCTGTTAATCCATCTTTTAACTGATTTTTTGATGCCATACCTACGATACCGTAGCAATCTACCGCGGCACCTCCAGCAATTGTTGCAATTACATCTGTACTAATATCAATTTGACCGTACTTCGTTTTAATTTCAATTGACATCTCGTTTTCCCCCTTCATAAATGGTGAAAGTGAGTTAGACTACTTTAGTTACTATCATATAATCTTTTTAAAGAAAATTCCATCGTTCTTTCTTTTTCACTCTCATATTTTATGTTGAAAACTACACTTTTTTATGATGAGCAAAATAGTCCATTGTTATTATACAACATGTATCACTATAATATGTCAAGCAATTTTTCTTGATTTCAACTTTTCTTCATTGACATATAGTGTCAAGTAATTTTTCTTGATTTCTTTTTTCTACAGTGTTGCATTCTCTTTTTAGTTGTGTTAAATTATAGTAGTGTTTTTAGCATCGCATAAAAGACTAACATTGAAAAATTACGTATGGTAAGGTATCAAGGGAGGGAAATATAAATGGCTCGTGTTTGTGCTATTACTGGAAGAAAAGCTCGTTCTGGTAACTCTCGTTCTCACGCAATGAACGCTACAAAACGTAAGTGGGGCGCTAACCTTCAAAAAGTTCGCGTACGCATCGACGGAAAAGTTCAACGTGTTTACGTTTCTGCTAGAGCATTAAAATCTGGCAAAATCGAACGTGTTTAATAATAAAAAAAAGAGCCGCTAGGCTCTTTTTTTACTATACCAATGGAAAAAGCACCGGTAATAGGTGCTTTTTTTAATCTTTTTTGAAGGTATTTAACATGGCACGAACAATTCCACCAAGAAATTTAGGTAACTTAATTGTATAAAATCTCATGGTTTCCCTCCTAATCCCCATTACTCCACTTGGTCACTATATGATGTAAGGAGCAAAATTGTTTCTTTAATCAGTGCTTCTTATCACCATTAATATGCCAGAAGTAAATGAAAAAGTACCTTTTTCCTCAACGAGTTCATTACTAATACAAAGTGTTGATCCCCACTCTATTTTTTTATTCGTTAGAGGATATTTAAAACCAAGTAATGTAATCCCTTCCACTATTTCAGTAACAGGCACAAAAGATACATAAGGGAAATTTTTATTTTCTTCAATTATATGTGTACCCACTCTTTTTACACTTATTTCATTTTGATTGTCTACAATACACATCTCTATTCCTACTTCTAATCCTTTTAAAAGCATTTGTATATTCGCTAAACCGTGATCAAGTCTTCCGCCAGTAGCACCAAAAATACGAATGAGTGCCGGCTTTTGTTCTAACGCCCAGTTAATCGCAATTTCTAAATCCGTTTGATCTTTTTCACGAGGAACAATATGTAAATCATTTGTTTGTTGCCCCATCCATGCTAATTCTTCTTCAGTAACCGAGTCATAATCTCCAAACGCAACAGCAGGAATAATACCTCTTTTTAATAAACGATATACTCCTCTATCAACTGCCGCCCACACTACTTTCTCATTTTCATATGGAGAAAAATCTGCACAATATTCCGCAGGTCCTCCCGCTAAAATATGAATAATCATGTTTCCTTCCCCTTCTATTGTAAAAAGGCAATCTGCCATTCGGTAGATTGCCTTTTTACATATTTTTTCTCTATCCTTTATAAATAGTGAAAACTTACTACACTAGAAGATTCACTGGGATAAAGACTCGTTCATTCATTATCCACGAATGACACGAATTGCTTCACCGCGGTCTTTTTGATTGTATACTGCTGACCCAGCTACAAGTACATTTGCTCCTGCTTCTACACAAAGTCTTGCTGTTTCAGCGTTTACACCACCATCAACTTCAATTTCTACTTCTAGATTGCGCTCTTTAACCATTTCTGCAACTTGTTTAATTTTCGGTAATACAGAATGGATAAATTTCTGCCCACCAAATCCAGGGTTTACTGTCATAAGTAATACCATATCAATATCTTCTAATACATGCTCAATCACTGAAACTGGCGTATGCGGATTTAATACAACTCCTGCTTTAATGCCATGAGATTTAATTAACTGAATTGTACGATGTAAATGAGGGCACGCCTCTACATGAACAGTAATAATATCCGCTCCCGCTTTTGCGAAAGTCGGGATATAGTTATCAGGATTTTCAATCATTAAATGTACATCTAACGGTAACGATGTGATCGGACGAATTGCTTCTACAATTAATGGTCCAATCGTAATATTTGGTACGAAATGTCCATCCATTACATCGACGTGAATGTAATCCGCTCCGCCTTTTTCTACATCTTTAATCTCTTCCCCTAATTTTGAAAAATCTGCTGATAAGATCGATGGTGCAATTTTAATCATAACTAATACCTCGGCTTTCTCTCTCTAATTTCTTCTACAAATTGTTTGTAATTCTTATAACGATATTCTGTAATCTTCCCCTCTTCAACCGCAGCCTTCACAGCGCATTTCGGTTCAGAAAGATGTGTACACCCTCTAAATTTACAGTATTGGCTCGCTTCTTTCAACTCTGGAAAACAATATGTAAGATCTTCTACCTCTATATCTATGAAATCGAGTGAACTAAAACCAGGTGTATCTGCAACTAGTCCGCTTCCAATCGCAATTAATTCTACGTGTCTTGTCGTATGTTTCCCGCGTCCTAAATGTGAGGAAATATCATTCGTTTTCAGTTCTAATTCTGGACGTAAGACGTTAAGCATAGAAGATTTTCCAACACCAGATTGTCCCGCAACAACGGAAACACAACCTTCTAAGAACGGTTTTAAAATATCAATACTTTCCGATGTATTTATAGAAGTAAATAATACATCATATCCCATCTCACGATAGTCATTTGCATAAGATTCAACAGTCTCTCTCATTTTTTCATCCACTAAATCCATCTTACTAATGCAAATAATCGGCTTAATGTTATGATATTCAATCAGCACTAAAAATCGATCTAACAGTCCCGGATTAAAATCTGGTTCTACTGCTGAAAAAACAAGAATTGCTTGATCAACATTAGCAATAGGAGGCCTGACAAGTTCATTTTTTCGATCAAATACTTCAAGCACGTATCCTTCACTTGGATTATCAGCCTGAAAAACAACTTGGTCTCCTACCAGTGGTGTAATTTTATTTTTTCTAAATACACCACGCCCGCGACATTGTGTAATCCCTTCTTCATGCTGCACATAATAAAATCCACTTAGAGCTTTTACAATTTTTCCTTCTGGCATATAATTCTCCTTTATTCTGTATAAAGTGAAGCTGTAATTCATATTGAATGGATTATCATTCTTTAAATAAAGATTTCAAAACCCGTCATATATACACATTAATATATTTAATCTACCATCAAATTTAAAATATTATTTATAACAGTATCACTTTTATATCTTTTTGAATCATATATTTTTGCCTGTTATACAGTCCACTATATGTAGACAGCATAACAGGCAGAAGTAATACATTCCATTCTCTCTAAAAAGAAAATGGAATTCATTATTATTGAGTTGGATATGGTACTTCTTTGTCGATAATCGTTACACCATCTCGTACAATTTTATAATGTCCTTTTGTACCTTCTTGAATTACAAATTCTAATGAAATAGTTGCCGACTCTGAAATTGTTCTAGTTTCAATTGGTCTATCCATTTTTTGTTGCATATCTTCTTTATAAATTTCTATCGTTTGCGGTTTTTTCTCACCTATTATAGAAGACTCATACGGAATAGAAATATTATCTACTTTCACTGTTTTCGTTACTTTCGGCTTAGGACCTTCTGAGATGACAATCGTCACTTTATCTCCTTCTTTTAACGGCGTTCCTGGTTTTGGAGATTGCGAAATTACAAGTCCTTTATCAACAGTATCAGAATACTCTCGTTTTATATCTGGAGTTAGTTTCCTCTCATTCAAATAACCATTGACACTATTTTCAGTCCATCCTGAAAAGTCACCTGGTCTAATTTGATATGGACCCTTACTTACCCAAATTTTCAAGTCTTGTTCCGCCTCTACTACCATTTGATCCGGCGTCGGAATTTGCTCAACGATTTCACCTTTTGGTCTATCATTTTCAATATAATTTATTGTAACTTGTTTATATTTTTCTTCTAATTCAGACCTTATGCTCTCAAAATCTTTTCCTGTGAGATCACTCATCTTATTTTTCTTTTTCCCACCCGATTGATAGATAGTAATTTTAGAGTTCTCTTTCACGACTCTTCCGGCCGCGGGGTCTGTTTTTAGAACACCACCGACCTCTACATCATCTGTATATACAATATTAGGTTCCGTAACCTCAAAACCCTTTTCAACTAATGTATTTACTGCAGTCGTATATTTCATACCAGACACATCAGGGACTTTTACATCTTTTGGAATAAAGAATCCTGGAATAACAGTAAGGGCTAACGTTATTCCGATCGCTAAAAGTAAAAATGTTGTAATTAAAATTTTGAGCCATTTATTACTTCGTTTTTTCTTCTTATTTAAATCCGTTTCTTCTTTTCTTGTCTGTTCATCCACTTTACTTCCTTTTAAAACAATTGTTTCATCAGTAACATTTTCGAATAATTGTTCTTGTTGAATAATCGGAATCGCTTTTGTCGCTTCCATATCTTCCGGTATGTAAAATGGCTGCTCATTTATCCTCTCTGGATATAGCGCAGTTTCAATATCTCGTTTCATCGCATTGGCAGATTGATATCGATGAAACGGATCTTTCGCAGTTGCCTTTAATATAATATTTTCGACACTTTGCGGAATATGTTCATTCCATCTTCTCGGAGACGGAATTTCACTTTGTAAATGTTTTAAAGCTATAGCAACAGCAGATTCACCAGAAAACGGTTGTCTTCCTGTTAACAACTCAAACATAACAATCCCTAGGGAATAAATATCTGATTGTTTATTTGCTATCCCGCCGCGCGCTTGTTCTGGTGATAAATAATGCACCGAACCGAGTACTGAATTTGTATGTGTAATTGTTGTTGCACTTGTAGCTGTCGCAATTCCAAAATCTGTTACTTTTATTACTCCATCAGCTCGAATTAAAATATTGTGCGGTTTAATATCGCGGTGCACAATTTCAAAATGATGGGCGTGTGCCATGGCGGATGTTAACTGCTCCATAATATCAAGAGCTTCTCCTATCGGTAACATCCCTCGCTCAATTATGTATTGCTTCAATGTTTGTCCTGGTACATACTCCATTACAAGATAATATATACCATCTTCTTCTCCGACATCATACATATTCACAATATTTGGATGCGACAACGTTGTAACAGACTGCGCTTCTCGATGGAAACGTTTAATAAACTCTTCGTTATTTGAATAGTCGAGTCTTAATATTTTCACCGCTACATCTCGGCCTAGTATATCATCATGAGCTAAATACACATTGGCCATTCCACCGCCACCAATCATTTTCAGTAGCTTATAACGGTCATTTAAGCGTTTTCCAATCAGCACGTTGCACTTCACCTACTTTCGTTTGTCGAACCCGCATAATCAATGAGAACAAGGGTGATATTATCTTCCCCGCCACGATCATTCGCCAATTGAATGAGACGTTGTCCCTTAGTTTCTAGCTGTTCATTTAACTGTAAAACTTGTTGCATATCAGCAATAGAAACTTTGTTAGATAGTCCATCAGAGCAAAGAAGTAACTGATCATCTTCCTCTAGCACTAATGTTTTCACATCTAATCCGACTTTCTCTTCTGTTCCTAATGCCCTTAACAAAACATTCTTTTTCGGGTGATATTCTGCGTCTTCTTTTGAAATTTCACCATGTCTCACAAGTTCATTGACAAGTGAGTGATCTTCCGTTACAAGCGAGATTTCCCCCTCTGATACCATATAACAACGACTATCTCCTATATGACCTATCGTCACAAAATTTGGTGTACAAATCGCTATTATAAGTGTTGTTCCCATCCCGTTACATTCTACATGTTGCTTAGAGTATTCATATATACGCTCATTAATAATCCCAACGCTAGTATGTAACCACTCTTCTACTTTTTTTGGCTCGTTCATATTATGCGTTTGCTTCCAATAATCATGGAATAATTGAATGGTCATCGAGCTAGCTACATCACCAGCTCGATGACCTCCCATTCCATCTGCTACTACCGCTAAAATATTTCCATCTAAATTGTGAAAAACTCCTGCACTATCTTCATTATGTTGACGAACTTTTCCTTTATCTGATAGAAACACGGCTTTCATCTCGTCACCTCGTCTCTTCTTTGCGCTCCTTCGCACGCAACTGACCGCAGGCTGCATCAATATCATGACCTTGTTCACGGCGAATCGTTACATTTACTCCACGATCTTTTAACGTTTTTTCAAATAAGAAAATTTGTTCACGTGGCGTACGTACATAATCACGTTCAGGTACGTAGTTTACCGGAATTAAGTTCACATGACATTTTACACCTTTCAAGAGCGCAGCAAGCTCTTCAGCGTGCTCAACTTGGTCATTTTCGCCTCCAAATAGTCCATATTCAAAAGTAATACGACGCCCTGTTCTATTTACATAGTATTTAATAGCTTCCATCAAATCTGGTAGCTTATAAGCACGGTTAATCGGCATTAATTTTGAACGTAATTCTGAGTTTGGAGCATGCAGTGAAATCGCAAAATTAATTTGTAAATCTTCTTCAGCGAACTTATAAATTTTCGGGATGATTCCACTTGTCGAAACTGTCATATGTCTCGCACCAATATGAAGTCCTTTTTCATGGTTAATGATGCGTAAGAATCCCATTAAATTATCGTAGTTATCAAATGGTTCTCCAATTCCCATAACGACAAGAGAACTTACACGTTCTTCTGATTCATCAAGTGCACGTTGCACTTCTACTACTTGTGCTACAATTTCTCCAGCTTCTAAGTTTCGCTTTAAACCGCCAAGCGTTGAAGCACAGAACGTACACCCAATACGACAACCTACTTGTGTTGTTACACAAATGGAATTTCCATATTCATGTCGCATTAATACCGTTTCAATAGAATATCCATCATATAATTGGAATAAGAATTTAATTGTTCCATCCGAAGACGTTTGTTTTACTAACGTATTTAAAGTAGTAATATCAAAGGAATTCGACAATTTTTCACGCAATCCTTTAGAAAGGTTTGACATATCCTCATAATTTTTTACACGTTTTTTATATAACCAATCAAAAATTTGTCCAGCACGGAACTTTGGTTCTCCTTGCTCCTTTAACCAATCTTGCATTTCATGAAGTTGTAAAGAGTAAATTGATGGTTTTTTCGTTTCTAAATTTTTCTTTTGTTTTCTCACAGTCGTTTCCACGATGCTACACCCTCTTCCTTAAACAAGCAATATAAAAGCCATCTGTTGCAAAATAATGCGGTAAAATTTGTACTTGACCTTCATCAATATACGGACTTAGCTTTTCTGGCATACGCTCTTTTATCGTAGTATCCCACTCGAACTCAGGATGCTCTTGTAAAAATCGTTCTATTACTTGTTCATTTTCTATTTTCTCAATTGTACACGTACTATAAACAAGGCGACCACCTTGTTTTAATAACGGTGCGATTTTTTCTAGTATTGCAAGTTGAATCGTCGATAATCTTTCACTATCGCCTTTATCTTTACCTAACTTAATATCAGGCTTACGTCTAATTACACCAAATCCAGAACATGGGGCATCTACTAATATTTTATCAAACGTTTCATTTGCAAAGTGTTCTTGTACTTTTCTAGCATCTAATGCCTTTGTTTCGACATTTCCTAGACCAAGTCGCTCTGCTTGTTGTTTAATTAAACGTACTTTGTGCGCATGTAAATCAAGGGACATGACTTGACCAGTTCCTTTTAATCGCTCTGCAATATGCGTTGTTTTTCCACCTGGAGCAGCACAACTATCAAGAACTACATCTCCCTCATCTGGTTCTAAGGCACGTGCTACCAGCATAGAACTTTCATCTTGAATAGAAAGAAAACCTTTTTTAAACGCATCTGTGTGCGCTACATTTCCTTTTTCAATTTGAATTGCATCATCTGATAAATCGCCACGCTTCGCTTCTATACCTTCACTAGCTAATAATGTAATTGCTTCTTCTACTGTTATTTTATCAACATTTACACGCGCTGTTGGTACAGGCGGTAACATGTTCACTTCACACATTTTCTCAGCAGTTTCTAAACCATATTCTGAAGCCCATTCTTGGACAAGCCAAACTGGATGACTTGTTGCAATTGCCAAGCGTTCTACTGGATCTTTGATTTCATCTACAGAAGGTACACCTTCTCTTTGAATCGAACGTAATACACCGTTCACCATACCAGCAATTCCTTTATGCCCGCGACGCTTTGCAATCTCAACTGCTTCATGAATAGCCGCTCTTTCGGGCACTCGGTCTAAATAAATCATTTGATATAAAGATAAGCGAAGCAATACTCTTACCCACGCTTCAACCTTCTTTTTTAAAAAAGGCTGTAAATAATAATCTAATGTGTCACGACGTTGAATTGTTCCATATACAATTTCAGTTAATAAACCAATATCTTTTCTATCAATTGTACTTTTTTCAATTAGATTATTTAAAAGTAAGTTACTGTATGCACCACTTTTTTCTACTTGAATTAAACCATCAAGAGCTAATTCACGAACATTTTGTCTCATGCATTTTCTCCTAACTTCGTTCCAATTTCAGGTTTTGTGCCACGTAAAAATTGCGAACAACTCATACGCTTTTTACCAGAAGGTTGCAATTCTGTAACTTTAACACCCGTTTCATTACCAGTTGCTACAACGAAACCATCTTCTTCAATTGCAACAATCGTACCTGCTTCAGCTGATTTCGTTACAGGTACTTTTTCTCCCCACCATACTTTAACAACTTGTCCTGCTAAAGTTGTATAAGCAACTGGCCATGGATTCAATCCGCGAATGTGATTGTATACTTCTTCACCTGTTTTTGTCCAATCAATTTTCTCTTGCTCACGTTTTATATTATATGCAAACGTTACTTCTTCCTCGCTTTGTTTAATTGGTTCTAACTTACCTTGAATTAGTAAAGGTACTGTTTTAGATAAAAGATGTGCCCCTGCTTCACTTAACTTATCAAATAACGAGCCTGTCGTTTCACGCTCTTCAATTTCCACTTCTACTTGCGTTAAAATATCACCAGCATCCAATTTTTCTACCATATACATAATTGTAATACCTGTTTTTTCTTTCCCTTCCATAATTGCATAATGGATTGGTGCACCACCACGAAGTTCAGGAAGTAAAGAAGCGTGGACGTTAATACATCCATACTTCGGTGCTTCTAAAATTTCATTTGGTACAATTTGACCGAACGCAGCTGTTACAATTAAATCCGGCTCTAATGCCAATACTTTTTCATATTCGTCTTTTTCACGAATTCTTAACGGTTGTAACACTGGAATACCATGTTTTTCTGCTTCCACTTTAACAGGTGTAGGTGTTAATACTTTCTTTCTGCCTACCGGACGATCTGGTTGCGTCACAACACCTATTACATCATAGCCATCTTCAATAAGACGACGAAGCACCGGCACTGAAAAGTCCGGTGTCCCCATAAATACTACTTTTATCATTTAAAAACCGCTCCTTTTAATACCTATTCTAATTCGTTTTCCTCATAATATCTTGTCACTTTCGATGTAAATAACACACCGTGTAAATGATCGATTTCATGTTGAATTGCACGCGCTAAAAACCCTTCTGCTTCTAATAAAAATACTTTACCTCTGCGATTTTGCGCACGCACTTTAATATAATCCGCACGTTCCACTTCACCATAAAGTCCCGGGAAGCTTAAACAGCCTTCGGGACCTACTTGTTCACCACGTTTTTCTAATATCGATGGATTGATTAACTCAATTTTCCCAGTATCATCACCGATATCAACTACCGCCACTTGCAAGCTTACCCCTACTTGAGGCGCAGCTAAACCGACTCCGTCCGCAATTAACATTGTTTCATGCATATCTTTCAACAATTTCACTAACTTTTTATCAAAGTTAATTACTCTTTCACACGGTGTTTCTAACACTTCATTTGGATGCTTTACTATTTCTAAAACTGCCATATTTCCCTCCGCTACATTAACATTGTTGGATTAAAATCAATTGAGATTTGTAGCTCTTTTTGCATTTCTGCTTGATAATGTTCATTTACCATTTTGAGCACGTTCTTTAAGTTTGGTTCCCGTTTGTATTTTATCATGCATTGATAACGATATCTATCTTTTATCCTTGGAATTGCTGAAGCAACCGGTCCTAACACCATCGTTTGCTGCGAACAGTGCGTCCGTAAATGACCGACAATTTTTTCCGTCACTTGTACTGCCTTTAATAATTCCGGATGAGATACCGTCACAAGTACAACATAGTAATAAGGTGGGTATTGTCTCGTTCGCCTCATTTGCATTTCTTGATCAAAAAACACATCATATTGTTGGTTCTTTGCTAACTCTATACTATAATGTTCTGGCGTATACGTTTGAATGATAACTTCCCCTGGCAATTCATGTCGGCCTGCTCGTCCACTTACTTGCGTCAATAACTGATAAGTCTTTTCACTCGCCCGGAAATCAGGTAAATGAAGCATCGTATCAGCAGTTAAAACACCAACAAGCGTTACTTTCGGAAAATCTAATCCTTTTGCAATCATTTGTGTTCCAAGTAATATATCTGCTTTTTCTTCCCCGAACGCCTTTAATAATTTCTCATGCATCCCTTTACGACTCGTCGTATCTACATCCATTCGAATGACTCGTGCCTCTGGAAATAGTTTTGTAATTTCTTCTTCTACCTTTTGCGTACCTGTACCAAAGAAACGAATGTATGTACTTTGACAAGCAGGACACGCAGTCGGCATATTTTCTTCGTAACTGCAATAATGGCATTTTAAACGATGGTTCATTTTATGATATGTCAGCGAGATATCACAATGCGGACATTGTACAACATACCCGCAATCACGGCACATAACAAATGTAGAATGACCTCTTCTATTTAAAAAGAGCACCATTTGTTCTTTCTTTTCTAACCGATCTGCTATTTTTTCATGCAGTGCCTTTGAAAACATGGAGCGATTCCCGTCACGAAGTTCTTCACGCATATCAACAATCTCTACTGTCGGTAAAGCTTGTTCGTTCATACGTTTTTCCATCGTCAGTAATTCATACACACCTTTTTTCGCTCTTGCAAACGATTCAAGCGTCGGTGTTGCACTACCAAGAACGATAGGGCATTTATGATATTGTCCTCTCCACACAGCTACATCCCTTGCATGATACCTCGGATTATCTTCTTGCTTGTAGCTCGATTCATGTTCCTCATCAATAATAATAATCCCTAAATTTTCAAAAGGAGCAAATACAGCTGAACGTGCACCAACTACGACTTTCACTTCTTTTCTTAAAATCTTACGCCATTCATCATATTTTTCTCCAACAGACAGCGCACTATGAAGAACTGCAACTTGTGAGCCAAATCTACCTTTAAAACGATCTACCATCTGAGGCGTTAGTGCAATTTCAGGAACAAGTACAATAGCTTCTTTTCCTTTCTCGAGCACCGCTGCTATAGATTGTAAATATACTTCTGTTTTTCCGCTTCCTGTAACACCATATAGTAAAAATGGATTGTAAGTTTCATTTGTAATTGATGATAAAATCGGTGTAATAACTTGCTTTTGTTCCTCAGTAAGTGGGAATGGTTTCGTTTGTTCAAAATCGTCATCGTCATACGGATTTCGGTACACTTCCACATACTTTTCTGAGAGTAGTCCCTTTTTAACAAGTGCTTTAATTGGAGCATCTGTTATTTGTAACTCTTCTGTTATTACTTTCAACGGTACACTTTTATAATTTTCCACAAAATAATAGAGGACATCTTGTTGTTTTTTACTTTTCAGTTCAAATGCTGCTAATTCTAATTTATCTTCTGACAACTCCGGTTGAACGACTCTTTGTTTCTTCTTTTGTACTTTATCTTTTACTTGATAAACAACTTCAATCGTGCCATGTTTAATTTCTTGTTGAATCGTGCGGTATAGATGTGGCTGCGTCTCAATCGCTTCCCAATCTATCGCTTCTCTGTCCTGGAATAAAAACAGTAGTTCCGGTGCTACTTCTTCTTGTTTGCGAAGCTGTAGACGTTTTTTATATGTTGCTTTTATCGCCGTTGGAAGCATAACTTGAAAAGCTGAAATCATATAACATAACGTTTCACTTGTAAGCCAATACCCTAGCTTTAACAACTCTTCATTTAAAACGGGTGTTACATCTAAAATTTCATGGATTGTCTTTAACTTCTTACTTTCTACTTCAACAGAATCTTTAATCCCAATAATAAAACCTTGCAATTTCCTTGGGCCAAACGGAACTACTACACGCATGCCTGTCTGGACAATATCTTCCCATTTTTTAGGGATAATATAATCAAATGGTCGATCTGTCTGACGTGCAGGTACATCAACAATTACACTTGCAAATTTCATAGACGATCATCTTCTAACATCATTTCAATTTGCTTTAATATTTCACGAGCAACCTCTTTCTTCGTTAAAAGTGGCAACTCTATAACTTCTCCATCTTTTCTATACATTGTTACAATGTTCGTATCTGTACCAAATCCAGCTCCTTGCGCCTTTACGTCGTTTGCAACAATCATATTCGCATTTTTCTCACGTAATTTTTTCGTTGCATATTCCTCTACGTTTGTCGTTTCAGCCGCAAAACCGATAAGTAACTGTTTGTCCTTCATCTCACCTAACGTTTTTAAAATATCTACTGTTCTCTCAAGTTCAATTACAGCATCGCCATTTTTCTTTTTCATTTTATTATCATGAACGTATTTCGGGCGATAATCTGCAACTGCTGCTGTTTTAATAACAACATCTACGTCTTCATAATGTTGAATAACCGCCTCTAACATATCTTGCGCAGATTCCACTTGCACCGTAGTTACATGTAATGGTGGATGTAATGCTGTCGGTCCCGAAACGAGTATGACGTCAGCACCTAAGTTCGCTGCCACTTCCGCAATCGCATATCCCATTTTTCCAGAAGAAAAATTGGTCATAAAACGAACTGGATCAATCTTTTCACGCGTTGGACCAGCAGTTATTAATATTCTTTTTCCATGTAATGGTTTTTGTTCTGAAAAAGCCTCTTCTAACCGTGCGATAATCGCTTCAGGTTCTTCTAATCTTCCTTTCGCTACATAACCACACGCTAAAAAACCTTCTCCGGGCTCAATAAATGTATACCCTAACGTTTTTAACGTCATCATATTTTTTTGAACAATTTTATTTTCATACATATGCACATTCATAGCAGGTGCAATCCACACTGGGGCTGTAGTAGCTAACAAAGTAGTTGTAATCATATCATCTGCAATACCGTTAGCTAACTTTCCAATACAATTGGCTGTAGCAGGTGCAACAAGTACAACATCTGCCCAATCTGCTAAATCGATATGAGCAATAACAGCTGAGTCTTTCTCATCGAATGTATCCGTATATACATCATGGCGAGAAAGCGCTTGGAATGTAAGAGGTGTAACAAATTTCATTGCCGACTCACTCATCATTACTTTTACAATAGCACCAGATTGTGTCAATTTACTCGTTAACGCAGCCGCTTTAAAGACCGCAATGCCTCCTGTTACACATAAAAGTATCTTTTTCCCTTTTAGCATATGGCTCGTCCTCTTTCTTTTTCAAACTTATCATACTGAAACAAGATTATCAGCTCATCAGTATCAATATTTCTTCCCTACCGTAAAAAAATAACAACCTACTTGTAAATAGGTTGTTACCGTTACATAGAAAATTATAAAGTCTATGTTTTAAATTGTCGAAGACAAAGTCTTATTCAGTTACTTTATCTTCACTTGGTACGTAGCTTAACGCTTCAATATCGATTTCTTCTAATGCTTTACCTACACATTTATGAGAAACTGGTTTTTCTACAACACAGTTATTAGCAAGTTGCATTTCGCGCGCACGTTTTGCAGCCACTGTTACAAGTGTATATTTAGAATCGATTTTTGTTAATAATGAATCAATTGATGGATTTAACATAATTATAGACCCTCCGTCATTTCTTTATAATATTTTGCTACTCTTTCGCGGCGGCAATGTTCGCCAACCACAATTGCTTTAATTCTTTCACAAGCTAGTTCAACTTGGTCGTTTTCTACAACGTAGTCGTAAGCGTCCATCATATCAATTTCTTCTTTCGCTACCGTTAAACGATTTTCAATAACATCTTCAGTTTCTGTACCACGACCGACAATTCGGTTCTTTAGTTCAGATAAACTTGGAGGTGCTAAGAAAATAAATACACCTTCTGGGAAAGCTTTCTTAACTTGAATTGCTCCTTGCACTTCAATTTCTAAGAATACATCTTTTCCTTCTTGTAATGTTTTTTCAACATAGTCAATTGGTGTTCCGTAATAATTACCTACGAACTCAGCCCACTCAAGTAATTTTTCATTACGAATCATTTCCTCAAATTCTTCTCTCTCTTTAAAGAAATAATCCACACCATCCACTTCACCTTCACGCGGCTTACGTGTCGTTACTGAAATGGAATACTGAAAACGTGTATCCTCATGACTAAACAGCTCTTTTCGAACCGTTCCTTTACCAACCCCAGAAGGTCCTGAAAGAACGATGAGCAATCCTCTTCTACTTCTCATAAATATGTAAAACCTACCCTTCCTCACTTAAATCTTCTTTATTATTCAAACGATGTGCAATCGTCTCTGGCTGAATTGGACTTAATACAACATGCCCATCATCCATAACAATAACCGCCCTTGTTTTTCTCCCATACGTAGCATCAAGCAAAGCATTATGTTCGCGTGCTTCCTGTACTGTTCGTTTAATAGGAGCTGACTCCGGACTTACAATAGCAATAATTCGATGAGCAGATACAATATTTCCGTATCCAATATTTAAAAACCGCATGGCCATAGTTTGCGCCTCCTAGTAAGTCTATCCGATTTCTCCACCACGTATAACTTTATATATTTTTTGAAAGCTACTCAATATTTTGTACTTGTTCACGAATTTTTTCAAGGTTATTTTTCATTTCTACAACATATTTTGAAATTGTTAAGTCATTTGCCTTAGAACCAATCGTATTAATTTCTCTATGCATCTCTTGCACGATGAAATCCATTTTCCTTCCAACAGGCTCTTCAATCTGCAGTGTTTCACGGAATTGTTCTAAATGACTTTGCAAACGAACTAACTCTTCGTGAATATCACAACGCTCAGCAAAGATTGCAACTTCTGTTAGCAATCTTTGTTCATCTAGATCTTGATTATGTAATTCTTTTAAGCGATTTTCTAATCGTTCACGATATTTTTGTGTAACAATTGGTGCATGCGGAATAATAGCATTTACACAATTGTGAATCTCTTGTAAGCGATACGCTATATCTTTATGTAATCGTTCTCCTTCGCCATCTCTCATCGTTTTTAAAATATGAGCAGCTTGGCGAACAGCCTCATATAAACTGTTCTCAAATTGTTCATTTACGTTTTCTACCTCTTCAATCGCTGTTACTTCTGGCATTGCCATTAATTGCTCGAGTGTAATAGAATCTTGTAATTGAAATTTCCCTTTTATATCTTCCATAATTGATTGGTACTGCTCAAGAAGCGACCAATTCACACTTAATTTTCTTTCAACAAGCCCTTCACCCGCTATACTAATAGACACTTCAATACGTCCACGGCGAACTTGCTGTGCAATTATTTTACGAATTTTGTCTTCAAATACCATCATTTGCTTCGGTAGTCGAATACTCATCTCTAGAAAACGATGGTTCACCGATTTCATTTCTACTGTAATTTGAAAAGTATCACTCTCTACTTTCGACCTTCCAAATCCTGTCATACTACAAATCATTTTTTATCACATCCAAGCCATGAAATAACTCAATGAAAAAGGTAATAGAGACAAGGCTCTACTACCTTCTGTAAATTATATCACATTTTCATATCATTGACTATTTCAAGTTTAATCCCTTCTTATATAATATTGGCTTTTCCTTCTTCCCTTTTTTCCCTGTTAATAAAGAGCCTACTAATAAGAAGGTCGGAATTGACGATAAACCTCCAATTAACAACCAATCTCTCGCTTGTATTGGCATCGTGCTAAAAATCGGTTGTAACGGTGGATAATATATAACGACTAGCATGAGTAGTAATGAAATGATAACCGCTCCTACTAAATACACATTTCCAAACGGATTGCGGTGGAAAACAGAATGCTCACTTCGGCAATCAAATACATGAATCAGCTGAGCAAGTACCAATGTTGCAAACGCTACAGTTTGTGCATATTTCAGTTCATTTGGATGTTGATTATACGCAATAATAAATGCTACTAGCGTCACTGCCCCAATTAGAAAGCCACGACTTATAATTTTCCAGGCAAGCCCTCTAGCAAATACCCCTTCTTTCGGATGACGCGGCGTTCTCTTCATCACGTCTCCCTCGGCCTTATCCAAACCTAACGCCATCGCCGGTAAACCGTCAGTAACTAAATTCACCCATAAAATTTGAATTGGAACCATCGGCAGCGGTAGTGCAAGTAACATTGCAAATAACATGACCAAAATTTCTCCAACGTTCGATGCTAATAAATAACGAATAAACTTACGTATGTTCTCGTATATATTTCTACCTTCTTTAATTGCTGATTTTATCGTAGCGAAATTATCGTCCAGCAATACGAGAGAAGAAGCTTCTTTTGCAACATCTGTCCCTGTAATTCCCATCGCTATCCCAATATCCGCAGTTTTTATAGCCGGAGCATCGTTTACTCCATCACCTGTCATCGCCACTATATGTCCTTTATTTTGCAACGCCTTAACAATTTTTAATTTATGTTCTGGTGATACACGAGCAAATACATACGTATCTTCTACAACATTTTCTAATTCTTCTACATCCATAGTTGCGAGTTCTACCCCTTCAACAACGCGTCCACCTGGTGGTAAAATGCTTAATTGTTCTGCAATCGCCATTGCAGTCACTTTATGATCACCTGTAATCATCACCGTTCGAATACCAGCTTCTCTGCACTCTTTTACTGCCTGCTCTACTTCTGGTCTTGGCGGATCAATCATTCCTTGTATTCCAACTAACATAAAATCTTTTTCAACGTCTCTTTCATGTTCAATTGAGTCTGTTACTTTTAAAGGCTTAAAAGCAACTGCAATTGTTCGAAGTGCTTGACTACCTAAGCTATGAATAGCCGCCTGTACTTCTTTTCTATACAACTCACTTAATGGTTGCTGCTTATCCCCCCATAAAATCGTTTGACTCATTTGCAGAAGGACATCTGGTGCTCCCTTCGTAACGACAAACTTTTTACCCTCTCGATCTCGTACAATAACACTCATCATTTTTCGAGTTGAATCAAACGGAAATTCACGGATAATTTCAAATTTCCCTTTCAGCGCCTCACGCGTTATCCCCGCTTTCATTGCTACAGCTACAAGCGCTCCCTCAGTTGGATCTCCATCTAATACATACGCCTTTTTCTTTTGAATAATATTTGCGTTATTGCATAACGAACCAAATGTAAGTAGTTGATAAAGTGATTTCGTCTTAGCTGGATTAATTTCTTTTTCACCTTTCATAAACGAGCCATTAGGTTCATATCCTTGGCCTGTCACTTTCCACAACTCTCCACCTGACCACATATGTGTTACCATCATTTTGTTTTGCGTCATCGTTCCTGTTTTATCAGAGCATATAACAGAAGCGCAACCTAACGTTTCTACTGCTGGTAACTTTCTTACAATTGCTCTCTTTTTTATCATACGCTGTACACCAAGTGATAAGGCTACTGTAACAATTGCTGGCAATCCTTCTGGAATAGCAGCAACAGCTAGCGACACACCCGCTAAAAACATATGATACACTTCATTCCCTTGATACACACCAGCTAACACGACAAGCGCTGTCAAAACAAGAGCCACAATAATTAATATTTTTCCGAGTTGCTCTAATCTTCTTTGCAGTGGTGTTTCCATCTGCTCTGCATTTTGTAACATATTTGCAATTTGTCCCATCGCTGTATTCATACCCGTTGCTACAACGACTCCTGTTCCAGACCCTCGTGTAATCATCGTACCCATAAAAGCCATATTTTTTTGATCACCAATTGAAACATCTTGCCCTTGCAATGCTTCTACTTTCTTCTGCACGGGTACTGACTCTCCTGTCAAAGCCGATTCTTCAATATATAAACTCGACGCCTCAACAAGACGTACATCAGCTCCAACACGATCGCCACTAGAAAATTTAATAATATCACCTAAAACGAGTGCTTTAGACGGTGCCTTTACCCACTTTCCATTTCGCAGTACAGTTACTTGCGGGGCGGCTAGCTCTTTTAAAGCTTCCAATGACTTTTCAGCCTTTCTTTCTTGAAAAAATCCGAGAATACCATTGATAATAACAATTGCCACAATCGCAATAGAATCAATGTATTCCCCTAAAAAAGCCGAAACGATTGTTGCACCAAACAAAACAAGCACCATAAAATCTTTAAATTGCGCCAAAAATACCATTAGTGCAGAAGGCCTTTTCGCTTCATCTAGTTCATTTGTACCAAATTTTTTTATTCGCCCTTCTGCTTCTTTCTCTGTAAGTCCAACCTTCACATTTGTATTCGTTCTTTCTTCCACTTCATGTGCACGCATTCCATACCAGTTCATCCTGCTATCGACCTCCTGATTCCAGACATACTCTATTGAAAGCTTATTCAGCCTCGTCCAAAAAAATGCTATAATTAACTTTTAGTTAGAAAGGAGCTAAATACAGTTATATAAAATATAGACCAAAAGAATTTACTGAAATAATCAATATGCCTATAAGAACTTTGCAGAGATGGGATAACAAGAGTGTATTGCCTACTTACCGAAACCCTAAAGGAAGAAGATATTATACAGATAAACATTATAAAGACTATATGGGGATTCAAGAAGAAAATACCGGAGGATGAAGATTTATGAAAAGAGCATATCTAATAGAAATCCATCCGACAAAAGAACAAATAATCCAAATAAACCAGACGATTGGTGTGTGTAGATATGTTTACAACCTGTATATCTCTAAAAACAATGAGCTGTATGAAGCCGAAGGAAAGTTTCTAAGTGGGTATGACTTTTCTAAATGGTTGAATAATGTCTATACAAAAGAATGTGACCAGTGGATAAAAGGAGTATCAAGTAAAGCTGTAAAACAAGCGATTATGAATGGAGATAAAGCTTTCAAACGATTTTTTAAGGGTTTATCTAAATTCCCACGATATAAGAAAAAGAAGAAGCAAGATTTGAAGTGCTATTTTCCTAAAAACAACAAAACAGATTGGACAGTAGAAAGGCATAGAATAAAAATCCCCACAATTGGTTGGGTAAGGTTAAAAGAATATGGATATATCCCTAAAAATGCAACTGTAAAAAGTGGCACAGTGTATCAAAGAGCAGGAAGATATTTTGTATCTGTACTTTGTGAAAGAGAAGAAGTAAGGGTAAAACCAATACTTAATAACATAGGTCTAGGGATTGATTTAGGGGTGAAGGATTTCGCTACACGTAGCGATGGTATCGTTCACGAAAACATCAACAAAACAATAAAAGTAAAAAAGATGGAAAAACGGTTAAAACGTGAACAACGCTCTTTAGCGCAAAAATATGAAAATCTAAAAAAGAGAGGTGAAAAATCTGTTACTAATAAAAGAGCGAATATAAACAAAAATATTCTTAGAGTGCAAAAACTACACGCTCGATTAGCGAATATTCGACTAGAGTATGTAAAGTCTATTGTAACGAATGTGGTGAAAACCAAGCCAACGTTTATTACAGTGGAAGATTTGAATGTGAAAGATATGCTGAAGAATAAACATCTATCTAAAACAATTGCCAAGCAGTCCTTTTATGCTTTTAAAATGTGGCTTTTGATGAAATGTGAGGAATATGGAATTGAATTACGTCAAGTAGACCGGTTTTATCCATCGTCAAAGTTGTGCTCATGTTGCGGTCAAAAGAAAGAGGATTTAAAGCTATCTGACCGGTTATATACATGTGAATGTGGCAATGTAATGGATAGAGATTTGAACGCAGCTTTCAATCTTTTACAAACAAAAGAATATACAATACTAACGTAAATAGATTGTATATATGTACGGTGGGCTACATCGGAATTTACGCCTGTGGAGTGTTACAGCAAACTGTAGTAGCGAGTAATTGGCGAGACAGGACACGTAGAAGCAGGAATACTCTAAGAATATACATTTGTCTATATTTTTAGTAGCAGTGTTCATTTATGGCATTCGATGGATTATTTACAAGAGCGATTACACATGAAATTGCAAATTCTCTTTACACGGGAAGAATTTCAAAAATATATCAACCTTCAAAATACGAGATTTTATTACATATTCGAGCAAACGGAAAAAATCAAAAACTGATTCTTTCCGCTCATCCGACATATGCACGTTTACACTTAACAAATCAAAATTATGATTCACCTGCACTTCCACCAATGTTCTGTATGCTTCTTCGTAAGCATTTAGAAGGTGGATTTATTGAAAAAATTGAACAAATTGATTTAGAGCGTATTATTCAAATTACCGTTCGTAGCAGAAATGAAATTGGTGATGAATCGCTAAAAACATTAGTAATTGAAATTATGGGACGACATAGTAACATCATTTTAGTAGATACAAAAACAAACAATATTTTAGATAGCTTAAAACACGTTTCCTTAGCAGTAAACCGACATCGAACTGTATATGCTGGAGCTGAATATATTGCACCACCAGCACAACATAAAATTAACCCACTTCAGATCGAAACAAAGGATGAATTTATTAGACCGCTAGACTTTCTATCTGGAAACATGGATAAACAGCTAGTCGGAACCTTTACCGGAATATCACCATTATTCGCAAAAGAAGTAGTGAAAAAAGCAGGTATGGTAAATGAAAAAGCATTAGCTGACGCATTTTTCTCCATACAAAAACCATTATTAACTCATACATATTCACCAACAATGACTACTTCAAATGGGAAAGAATTCTTTTATCTTTTCCCTCTTGCGCACTTAGCTGGAGAAGACAAGACATTCTCATCTGTTAGTGAATTGCTAGACCGTTTCTTTTTTGGAAAAGCAGAGCGTGACCGTGTAAAACAACAAGCTCATGATTTAGAGCGCTTTATGCAAAACGAAAAAAATAAAAATGAGAAAAAACTCATTAAACTAGAAAAAACATTACAAGATGCTGGAAAAGCAGATAAATATCAACTATTTGGCGAACTACTTACAGCCAATATGTACGCTTTGAAAAAAGGCGATAAAGATATTGAAGTCGTTAACTATTATGATGAAAATGGCGGAACTGTAAAGATCGCATTAGATCCTTTAAAAACGCCATCTGAAAATGCACAACGCTATTTCCAAAAGTACCAAAAAGCGAAAAATTCAGTTGTTGTTGTAGAAGAACAAATCGAAAAAACAAAGGAAGAAATTCTTTATTTTGATAGCTTACTTCAACAAATGGAAGCTGCTTCTTCAAAAGATATTGAAGAAATTCGTGAGGAATTAGCTGAAGAAGGTTATATGCGCAATCGTAAAACGAAAAACGGAAAGAAAAAGCCCACTAAACCAGTATTAGATAAATATGTAGCAAGTGATGGCACAGAGATTTTCGTCGGTAAAAACAATAAGCAAAATGATTATTTAACAACGAAATTTGCCCGTCGTGATGAAATTTGGTTACATACGAAAGACATACCTGGTTCTCACGTTGTCATTCGTTCTTTAGAACCTGCTGAAGAAACTTTACTAGAAGCTGCCAAAATTGCTGCTTATTACAGTAAAGCAAAAGAGTCTAGTTCTGTACCTGTTGATTTCACCAAAATACGCCATGTGAAAAAACCGAGTGGTGCAAAACTTGGTTTTGTTACGTACGACAATCAGCAAACCGTATATGTTACACCGGATGCTGATACTGTAATGAAATTAAAAGCTTAAATATAAAAATGCGTTGCTCATAAGCAACGCATTTTTATATTCGTTCCAACTAGTTCATATACCCATTCACTAATTAATAACATCTTTCTTTTGTCATCTTGTATTTCTCCTCTGAAGCATCTATACGTCTCATCGTCCCGTTATTTGTATCAGTACCAATTGCTTTAACCTTACTTTCCTTTTCTTTAACCCACGCAATTTGTTTCGTTTTTAATGACTGAAATGCATCAGGGGACATCGTATTTTTTAATGTACTGTAAATTTCATTTAGTTTATTATCCCACAGTTCATAATTTCCTTCTATTTCATTTACTATGTCATTTGTTGACATGACATTTGTATGTTTTTCTTGGTTTTCTAGAGCCGCTAACTCATTTAAAACCTTACTTTTACCTACTGCTGACGAAGTTTCTTTTTTAGTCTGCTTCTCTTCTTTAGAAGTAGCATGCGTACTCATGTTATTTTCCTTAATGTTTTCGTGTTCTTGACTACTATTTTCTTTCGCTTCTTTTTCCTGCTTTTGCTCATCTAAATTATATGTAATAACCGATGTTTTTGCATCCACAGCTATTGATCTAGTATTTTCTTTAAAAATATATTTTTTGTCACCACTGTTTTCTTCTTTAACAAAATCGACATTCTTAAAGCCTCGAATTTTCAGAAACTCACTAGCTTCTTCCTTCGTAAGTTTTAAATCTCTCGGTGTATGCGATGACCATTTATCCATTAACCATTTTCCATCTTTATAAACGAAAATAAACTCCCATATCTCTGCTTCATTTCCCATATCATTTGAAGGTATAATCGTTTCAATCGTTAAATTTTTATCTTTCTGTGTATACGTTAATCTCATTTCTGGTTCAATATTAATAGGGAATGGCAACATATCTGTCTCTCTAGATCTATTAAATGTTTCAAGCGAATTAGGAAGCTGGTTCTCTACAAATTTTTCTGTAACTAATCCCTTAACTCCTTTTTTCGCTGTCGCCAAATCTCCAGGGTTATTTCGACTCCATCCATTTTCTTTTTCCATCTCACTAAATGCATTTGCTATTGCATCTACACTCTTTCTTACAATCTTTTTCGCTTCTTTTTCTGTCACTTCCGGCGCTTCATCAAGCTGTTCAATCGTTTCATTTGCTTGAGCTTTGATTTCACTTTTTTCACACCCTGTTACAACTAGCATACTAGCAGCGAAGCAAAATGACATGACTTTACTTAATTTCTTCATATACTCACATTCCTTATTCCTATTTATTCGTTACGCACCTTTATCTACAAGAACACATAACGACCTCTTATTATACCAATTATCACCATTTATTTATACAAAAAATATAATATTAGAATTGAAAGATTATAATATGCAAGTTTACATTACTGTATAAATTTTTTACATCCTCATTTTATATTTGTCTAGTTTTTTTGACACAAAACTCCCTCTTCTCTTTTATTGTCAATAAGTATATTGGCACAATTTTTGCTTTATTAAATATAAAAAGGAGGCATTAAAATGAATATAAGAATAACTAATATCCAAAAACAACTACATAAGTATGGAATTGACGGGTTACTTATTACAAAAAAAGAAAATCGTCAATATGCAACAGGCTTTACAGGTAGTGCTGGCGTCGTCTTAATCTCTGCGGATCAAGCTGTTTTCATAACAGATTTCCGCTATGTAGATCAAGCAAAATCACAAATACAAGATGCTGAAATTGTTATGCATAAAGGAAATTTAGAAAAAGAGATTGCACATCAAGTATCGAAATTAAACATTCAAAAACTTGGAATTGAAGAAAACAACATGACATTGCAACAATATAAAAACTTGCAAAAATACGTACATACGGAAATGATTCAAGTGTGCGAAATTATCGAAAGTATTCGTATCATTAAAGACACGCCTGAAATAGAAACAATGAAAATTGCAGCTCATATTGCGGACGAAGCATTTCACCACATTCTTACGTTTCTAAAACCGGGAATAAGTGAAAATGATGTACGAGATGAGTTAGAATTTTTCATGCGAAAAAAAGGAGCTACATCTTCATCATTTCAAATTATTGTAGCTTCTGGTGTTCGTTCTTCTCTTCCTCATGGCGTTGCATCAAATAAAATAATCGAGCGGAGCGACATCGTTACATTAGATTTCGGTGCACTTTACGACGGATACTGTTCCGATATAACACGTACTGTAGCAATCGGGGAACCATCAGAAGAATTTAAAAAGATATACAATATTGTACGAGAAGCATTAAAACGCGGGACTGAAGCGATTAAACCTGGAGAAACTGCAAAACGTATCGATGATATAACGAGAAACTACATTACTGAGCATGGATACGGTCAATATTTTGGACATTCTACTGGTCATGGTCTTGGATTAGAAATTCATGAACCTCTCCGCCTATCCCAAGAAAGTAAGGCTACTTTAGAAGAGGGTATGGTCGTTACAGTTGAACCAGGTATTTACATACCTAACTGGGGCGGTTGTAGAATTGAAGATGATATTGTCATTACAAAAGACGGATATGAAGTTATTACAAAATCAAATAGAGAACTAATTGTAATCCCTTGTTAATATTTTGAAATTTTCAACAGGATTTTTTCTCTGCACATAGAATGCCTTCTCTGGAGTATTCGTTTAAAGAGGGGGAATTGTAATTGAACTTTGTAATAGATAAAATCGATGGTTTACATCCTGAATTTTCCAAACTAGTTTCCATGATGAATTACGCTCGCTATACAACAATGCAAGCGGTGGAAGATTTAACAATGGAAGAACTTGATTATTTATATAATGGGGAAGCAAATTCAATCGGCATGCTATTATATCACATGGCTGCTGTTGAATTTTATTACCAGATTCATACTTTTGAAGACCGCGAACCAACGGAGGCCGAACTAGAAAGATGGTTACCTGGCCTCGAGTTAGAAGCTCTTGGACGTGAGAAAATAAAAGGAAACTCTATAGAATTTTATATTGATACATTACAAGAAGTACGTTCCAAAACAATTGAAACATTCCAATCGTTACCTGATGAATGGCTGTTTAAAACGACAGACTTTTGGTATGACAAACAAGCAAATAACTATTTTAAGTGGTTTCACGTATTTGAAGATGAAATCAATCATCGCGGACAAATTCGTTTAATTAAAAAGATGCAAAAAGCTCATTCAATAAAATGAGAAAGTGCCACCGAATAAGGTGGCACTTTTTTTATTCATTAGCAAATAACTTTTCATTTACTTTTTTAGCGACTAGCGCTACCACTATTAAAACACACATTAAATATAGTAATTTTGCAATAAATAACCAGCCTTGAAACATTACAATCCCATCTATTATTTCATTTCCCTTCAGTAACAAAAATGGAATCGTGCTAATTATAATAACAAACTCGATGCTGAAAATAATTTTCTTTTTTCGGCTGTATGCTTTCCACTCGTCCCAGCGATACATAGGAGCAAAAACCAACACCCCTATACATAATATAACTGGCACCCATGCACTGTTAAGAAATTGTCCTGAAATAACTGATAATAGCAAACAAACGAGCACACCATAATACCCAATTTTCTCTCTCATTCATACTCCACCATTCTACTTTTCCTTTAATATGTAACTTGTTATCCTTATAACAATTCTTAGAAAAACAACAACTACAATGACAATATAAAGCCCCTTCGCAGAAGACATCCACTCTTGAAAAATAGACATTTTTTCCATTTGCTTCTGCCCTTCAATTAAAATAAATCCTACGAAAAATGAGCAAACAACAATGGTACCTATCATAATTCCGATATTTTTCTTACTATATTGTTTCATATCATCCCAGTTATATAACAGTACAAAAACAAATCCGAAAACAGGTATAATACTGATCCATTCATTGTTTGTAAACAAGTTTAAAATGATTAATAGACTACAAGATATAACGAATCCCCAAAATCCAATTTTTTTGTGCATAAGCCCTCCTTTAATTCCATTTTTAGGATTAATTGTATTGTAACATCCATTTATCATTCTTACCATTACAGTACATGAAATTTTACTTTTTCTTTTTCCTATACTCACATACTTTCACCGCTTTCATACAATAAACTACACGAATGCCTAAAGGATGTGAATGTTATGGGAGTTGAATTAACGCTATTACACGCTCTCTATGTTATTTGTTTACTCACCATTATTACCTTTTTTATTTTCCGAAAGGATACGACGATTATTTGTATCGTTTTTATCTTTTTATTAGCATTAACAGCTACAAGTTCTATCCCTCTTGCCATTAGCGGTATTTTTCAAAGTTTCATTTACGCTATTACTGAACTTTTACCAACTATATTAATCATTTCCATTATCGTATCAATGAGCAATCTACTCGTTCATACCGGCATAAATGATACGATGATTTCACCATTTACAAAGATGATTCGTACCCCTACCCTCGCCTACTGGATTATCGGCCTTTTAATGATGACAATTTCTTTCTTCTTTTGGCCTTCTCCAGCTGTCGCCTTAATGGGGGCTATTTTATTACCCGTCGCTGTACGCGTTGGCCTTCCGCCAATTGGAGTTGCCATCGCTATGAACTTATTCGGACACGGCATCGCCTTATCTGGTGACTTCGTTATTCAAGGTGCACCAAAATTAACAGCGGACGCTGCTGGTCTTCCTGTTTCTAGCGTTGTTTCTGCCAGTGTTCCTCTCGTAATTGTTATGGGCATTGTGACAACTTCCGTCGCATTTTTCTTCTTACGAAAAGAATTTCATACAGGATTATCTTCTATACAAGAATCTATTCCATCAACTGCGTCTTCTAAAACGCTCACTTCATTATCTCCTCAGACAAAAAAATGGCTCGCTATTTGTATTCCGATCATATATGCCATCGATATCCTTTGCATGATTCAATTTAAACTACAAGGAAGCGACGCAACTGCACTTATCGGTGGGACCACTGTTATTATGATTATCATCATTTCTCTCATCGCTTACAAAGGAAATGGACTAAATAAAACGACCGATTATTTTATAGAAGGGCTCCAATTTGGCTTTAAAATCTTTGGTCCAGTTATTCCAATTGCTGCACTCTTTTATTTAGGAGATAGCGGTTTTGTAAAAATTATCGGAGACTATTTACCGAAAGGTTCACACGGAATCATTAACGACTTAGGAATCGCTTTGTCTCAAACTGTTCCTTTAAATCAATATGTATCGGCAGGGACATTAACTATCGTTGGTGTCATTACCGGCTTAGATGGATCTGGCTTTTCTGGTATATCACTTGCTGGTTCCATTGCCAATCTTTTCGGAACAGCACTTGGCCATGGAACAGCTACATTAACAGCACTCGGGCAAATTGCAGCTATATGGACCGGGGGCGGGACGTTAATTCCTTGGGCACTTATTCCTGCCGCTGCGATTTGTAAAGTCGATCCATTTGAACTTGCACGTCGAAACTTTTTACCAGTTGGGATTGGCTTAATTGTCACCACGATCGTTGCGATATTTATTCTATAGCGTAAGCAAGTTTTCTTTTGCTTACGCTTTTTGCTTGTAAAATTCATCATGAATTATCAGTTTTCAAGAGGGATTCGTTATTACTTAGCGAAATTATATTAGGAGAGTAATTATTTCAAAACGTTTACGAGAAACAGATTACTTCCATTAGAAAAGGGGACATAACTATGAATGAATTGATTTTCGTCTTATTAATTTGTCCATTACTTATCTTTATCATTTCTATTGTTGGAACCTGCAAGACAAAAACGTATTACGTCATGCCGATTGTAACGTTTGCTAGTTTTTTAATAATAGGTGTTATCGCCTTTACTCCGAAGTTTTTCTTTTGGGTTGGCATGTATAGCATCTTCTCATTTATTGTTTCTTATATGACGCTATTGTTTGTGAGAGGGTATGAAGTTGTGGAAAACGCTAAATAGTTGCTAGCAAGGGGATCGTCATATGATTTTCTTTAATATTGATGGAACTTTACATTGAATTTATATAAAAAAGACGACCGCGTTCCCCCGCAGTCGTCTTTTTTCGTGTTACGCTGTGATCCAAGCTTCGTTAGCTGGATCTTTACGCCACTCTTGTAATTTTTTCGTTTCAGCTTGTCCGATCATACCTTTTTCTGCTGCAACTTCAGTTAATGCACTGTAGTCGCTTAAAGAATATGATGCTACGTTAGCTGCTTCTAGTTTTTCTTTTCCTGCTTCAAGCTCGTATGTGAAGATTGATACGATTCCTAATACTTCACAGCCAGCTTCGCGAAGTGCTTCTACACATGTAATTGCACTACCGCCAGTTGAAATTAAGTCTTCTACTACTACTACTTTTTGACCTTTTTCAGCTTTTCCTTCAATTTGGTTCCCTTTACCGTGACCTTTTGCTTTACTACGTACGTAGCACATTGGTAAATCCATACGATCGCTTACCCATGCAGCGTGCGCAATACCAGCAGTTGCTGTTCCTGCAATAACTTCTACAGTTGGGAAGTGCTCTTTAATTAACTCTTCTAATCCAGCTGCAATTGCTTGACGTACTTTCGGATAAGATAAAGTTAAACGGTTATCACAATAAATTGGTGATTTCATACCTGAAGACCATGTGAATGGATCATTCGGTTGTAAAAATACTGCTCCAATTTCTAATAAATGCGATGCGATTTCTTTTTTCATACTGTTACACCTTCCCACTGTTGTTTTACTGTTTTATACGCTTCAAGCGGATTTTCTGCTTTTGTAATACTACGTCCAACTACGATATAGCTTGAGCCAAGTTCCCTCGCACGTTTCGGTGTTGCTACGCGCACCTGGTCATTTACATCATCGCTCGCAAGACGAATCCCCGGTGTTACTGTTACAAATTCATTTCCGCATACTTCACGTAGTTTTGGAACTTCAAGCGTTGAGCAAACAACGCCATCAAGTCCACTTTCTTTCGTTAGTTTTGCATAATGAGCAACCGCTTCTTCTAACGTTTTCTCAATGCCGATCTCTTTTTTCATCATAGCTTCCGAAGTGCTTGTTAGTTGTGTAACTGCAATACAAATCGGTCTCTCTTTTCCTTCTTGCTTACCTTCCTCTAATCCCTCAATCGCAGCTTTCATCATACTGCTTCCCCCAGCAGCATGAACATTTACCATATCAACATCTAGACTAGCTAGGCTACGCATAGCGCTTTTTACTGTATTTGGAATATCATGAAGTTTTAAATCTAGAAAAATCTTATGTCCTTTTTCTTTTAAGTACGTAATAATTGCAGGGCCTTCTTTGTAAAATAACTCCATACCAACTTTGACAAATAACTCTTCCCCTTCAAAGTGGCGCAAGAATTGTTCTACATCTTGTTTCCCTGGAAAATCTAGTGCAACGATTAACGACTGTGACATGTTTGCTTCCAGCTCCTTCCTTGACATTCCGAAATGTGATCAAATCCTAATTCATCTAGTAATGCTGGTAACTCTTCAATAATTGTCGGACATACGAACGGATCGATAAAGTTCGCTGTACCTACTGCAACTGCGCTTGCGCCAGCGTAGAAGAATTCGATTACATCTTCCGCTGTTTCAATGCCACCCATTCCGATAATTGGAATGTTAACCGCTTGGCTTACTTCATGTACCATACGAATTGCTACTGGCTTAATCGCAGGACCTGATAATCCGCCTGTACGGTTTGCTAAAATTGGTTTAGCTGTTTTTAAATCTAGACGCATACCAAGCAATGTATTAATCATCGTTAAACCATCTGCACCTGCATTTTCAATCGCTTTTGCAATTTCCACAATGTTTGCCACGTTCGGTGACAACTTCACGTATACAGGTACTTCAGAAACCTCTTTTACTCGCTTCGTTAAATCAGCAGCAATTTCAGGATTTGTACCAAAGGCGATACCACCTGTTTTTACGTTTGGACAAGAAATATTTAATTCCAGTGCATGGACATTAGGCGCTTTAGAAATTTCCTTTGCAACCGCTACGTAATCCTCAGCTTGTGAACCTGCAACGTTTGCAATGATTGGAAGGTCAAATTGTTCTAACCATGGTAATTCAGAATTCATTACTTTTTCTAATCCTGGGTTTTGAAGTCCGATTGCATTTAACATGCCGCCCGGTGTTTCAGCAACACGAGGCGTAGGATTTCCATAGCGTGGTTGTTCTGTCGTCGCTTTAATCATGATTGATCCTAGTACACTTAAATCGTAAAACTGTGCATATTCACGACCAAACCCAAAGCATCCAGATGCTGGTATAATTGGATTTTTTAATGATAATCCCGGTAATTCAACTTGCAATCTGTTCATAGTACAACCTCCCCGATTGGAAATACTGGTCCGTCGCTACACACCTTCTTGTAAGAATGTCCACTTGGATCTTCTTGTAAGTGGCATACACATGCGAAACAAGCTCCAATACCACAGCCCATACGTTCTTCTAATGAAATATAGGCTTTTTTCTCTTTGTAACGTCCTTCTAATGCACGAAGCATCGCTAACGGACCACATGAATAAAGAATATCAAAGTCAATTCCGTAATGATCAATTACATCTGTGACAAATCCTTTTGTACCGTGTGTACCGTCTACTGTCGCAACGTACGTATCACCAAGTTCTGCAAATTTTTCTTCATAGAAAACTACATCTTTCGTTTGAAAACCTAAGATGTGAATCACACGTACACCTTTTGCAACGAGGCGCTGTGATAATTCATAAAGTGGTGGTACACCAATCCCCCCGCCTACTAGTAAAGCTGTTTGACCAGCTTCTGCTTCTTCTACAGGAAAACCGTGTCCTAATGGTCCTAATACATCTACCATTTCACCTTGTTTTCTAGTTGCTAATGTTTTTGTCCCTTGTCCTTCCGCACGATATAGCATTGTAAATTCGTTCTTCTCTTGATCTACATTACAAATACTAATTGGGCGGCGCAGAAGGGGCGCAATGCCCTCTGCTACCTTAATGTGTACAAACTGCCCTGGTTCGTTCATTTGCTGTACTAAAGTTCCTTGAAGCACTAATTCGTAAATGTTCTTTGCGATTTCTTTTTGATTAACGACGATCATATTTTGCTTTTGCATCATGCATGTACCACCTCGTGACGCTTTGTTTGCGTAATTTCTTTCATTGAATGAGCTGAGAATGTCATAGATTCTAATACTCGTAAGATTGCTCTCGTTGTATCAAGTGATGTTAAGCAAGCTACACCATTTTCTACTGATTCACGGCGAATGCGGAAACCATCACGCGCTGGTTGTTTGCCTTTTGTTAATGTATTGATTACAAACTGTGCTTTTCCTTGGCGGATAATATCTAGTAAGTTGTAGTCCTCAGAATCAATTTTGTTTACAACTTGTACTGGGATATTTTGCTCTGTTAACGATTGTGCTGTTCCAGCTGTTGCTAATAAGTTATAGCCGATTTCATGGAAACGTTTTGCAATTTCCATCGCCTCTTCTTTATCTTTATCCGCTACAGTAATGATTACTGATCCGTGCGTTGGGATGTTAATTCCAGAAGCAACTAATCCTTTATATAATGCTTTTTCAAGCGTTAAATCTTTACCCATTACTTCCCCTGTTGATTTCATTTCAGGTCCTAATGTTGTATCCACTGAGCGTAATTTCGCGAATGAGAATACCGGAGCTTTTACATATACTTCTTTCTCTTCTGGGTGATAACCCGTTCCGTATCCTTGCTCTACTAGGTCTTGCCCTAGAATAACTTTCGTTGCAACGTTTGCCATTGGTACACCTGTAATTTTACTTAAGAATGGTACTGTACGGCTCGCACGTGGATTTACTTCAATTACGTACACTTGATTTTCGAATACGACAAACTGGATATTTAGTAATCCAACAATGTTTAATCCTTTTCCAAGTGCAATTGTATGTTCAATAATTTGTTCTTTTAATTTTTCAGATAAGCTTTGTGGTGGATATACTCCAATTGAGTCACCAGAGTGAACTCCAGCGCGTTCAATATGTTCCATAATACCTGGAATGAATACATTCTCACCGTCTGAAATTGCATCTACTTCAATTTCTTTACCGACCATGTAACGGTCGATTAATACTGGGTGATCTGCGTGAACTTTAACTGCATTTTTCATGTAGTGCAGTAGTTCTTCTTGACGATATACGATTTCCATCGCACGTCCACCTAGTACGTAAGATGGTCTTACTAACACTGGGTAACCAATTTCTTCTGCGATTGCTACCGCTTGTTCTACAGTCGTTGCTGTTTTACCAACTGGTTGTGGGATACCAAGTTTTGTTAAAGCAGCTTCGAATTTATCACGATCTTCTGCACGGTCTAAGTCTTCAAGTGATGTTCCTAAAATCTTCACACCATGTTCTTCTAATTTCGCCGCTAAGTTAATCGCCGTTTGTCCACCAAACTGAACGATAACACCTTCTGGCTTTTCTAAATCGATGATGTGCATTACATCTTCAATCGTTAATGGTTCAAAGTATAATTTGTCAGAAATACTGAAGTCTGTTGAAACAGTTTCTGGGTTATTGTTAATGATAATCGCTTCATATCCAGCTTCTTTAATTGCCCATACTGAGTGAACTGTTGCATAGTCAAACTCAACACCTTGACCAATGCGGATCGGACCAGATCCTAGAACTACTACACTCTTACGATCTGTTACAATTGATTCGTTCTCCTCAGCGTATGTGCTGTAGTAATACGGTGTTGCAGATTCAAACTCTGCCGCACAAGTATCTACCATTTTGAATACTGGCGTCATATTATTTTCTTTACGCATATCGTAAATTTCGCGCTCCGTTTTGTTCCAAGCTGCTGCGATGTAGTGATCGCTGAAGCCCATTTCTTTTGCGGTTTGTAGTACTTCCATATTTCCTACATTCGCTTTTACTTCGCGTTCCATATTTACGATATTTTCAACTTTTTGTAAGAAGAAGAAGTCCATTTCACACCATTCGTTAATCTCTTCTTTCGTTACACCTTGACGAATTGCTTCTGCTACGATAAACAGTCGCTCATCATCTGCTTTAATAATGCGTTTTTTCATTGTTTCTTTATCAAGTTCTTTTAAGTGGTCTAATTCTAAGTGATAAATGCCAAGCTCTAAAGAACGAACCGCTTTTAATAATGATTCTTCTAAGTTACGTCCGATTGACATAACCTCACCAGTTGCTTTCATCTGCGTTCCAAGTGTTCTGTTCGCTGATTCAAACTTATCAAATGGCCAGCGTGGAATTTTTGAAACAACATAGTCTAATGCTGGCTCGAAGCAAGCGTAAGTTTTTTGTGTTACTGGGTTTACGATTTCATCTAATGTTAAGCCGACTGCAATTTTCGCTGCTAATTTCGCAATTGGATATCCAGTTGCTTTAGATGCTAATGCAGATGAACGACTTACACGTGGGTTTACTTCGATTACATAGTATTGGAAGCTATATGGATCTAGTGCAAGCTGAACGTTACATCCACCTTCAATTCCTAGTGCACGAATAATTCGTAATGAAGTATTACGTAACATTTGGTATTCACGGTCGCTTAGCGTTTGGCTCGGTGCTACAACGATAGAATCACCTGTATGAACACCAACTGGATCGATGTTTTCCATGTTACATACTACAATCGCGTTATCATTTGAATCACGCATTACTTCATATTCAATTTCTTTACAACCAGCAATACTTTTCTCTAATAAACATTGTGTTACTGGGCTATGTTTTAAACCACTTGTTACGATTTCAATTAACTCTTCTTCGTTATGGCAAATTCCGCCGCCCGTTCCGCCTAATGTGAATGCTGGACGAACGATTACTGGATAACCAATTTCGTTTACAAAGCTATATGCTTCATCAAGGTTATGAATGATTTCACTTGGTGGTGTTGGTTCATTTAAATCTTGCATTAATGTACGGAATAAATCACGATCTTCCGCTTGCTCGATTGCTGACAATTTTGTTCCTAAAATTTCAACTCCGCACTCTTCAAGTACGCCTGATTTTGCAAGTTCAACAGCCATGTTTAAACCTGTTTGACCACCTAATGTTGGTAAGATTGCATCTGGACGTTCTTTACGAATGATTCGGCTTACGAATTCTAATGTTAAAGGCTCAATGTATACTTTATCTGCTGTTGCAGTATCGGTCATAATTGTTGCTGGGTTAGAGTTAACAAGGATTACTTTGTAACCTTCCTCTTTAAGAGATTGACAAGCTTGTGTACCAGAGTAGTCAAACTCCGCTGCTTGCCCAATTACAATTGGTCCTGATCCGATTACTAAAATTGTGTTAATGTCTAGGCGTTTTGGCATAACTCTTCCCCTTCTTTCTTGAAGTTTTCAATCATTGTTAAGAAATCTTCGAATAAATCATTTGCATCTTCTGGTCCCGCTGAAGCTTCTGGATGGTATTGTACTGTAAATGCTGGGAACTTCTTATGACGAAGACCTTCTACTGTGCCATCATTTAAAGCAACATGTGTAATTTCAAGTTCTGTATTTTCAACTGATTCTTCTTCTACTGCGTAACCATGGTTTTGAGATGTAATTGCTACTTTTCCAGTTGCAAGATTTTTTACTGGATGGTTTAACCCACGGTGGCCGAATTTTAACTTACTTGTATTCGCACCAGATGCTAGAGCGAACAATTGATGTCCTAGACAAATTCCGAATAAAGGAACTTTACCGATAATGTCTTTTAACATTTCAATTGCTTCTGGTACATCTTTTGGATCCCCAGGTCCGTTACTTAGCATAATCCCATCTGGGCTAAGGCGTAAAATTTCTTCAGCTGTTGTATTGTAAGGAACTACAATCACATCGCAATCACGTTTATTTAATTCTCTTAAAATACCATGTTTCATACCGAAGTCTACTAGTACAACGCGATGTCCGCGGCCTGGGCTTGGGTATGGATCTTTCGTTGATACGCGTTTCACATGATCTGTAAATACTGTCGCTTTTAATTGGCTCACGATGTATTCTACATCTGCATCCATATTACAAAGGCGTCCGCGTAATGTACCGTATTGACGAATTTTTCTCGTTAATTTTCTCGTATCAATCCCTGCTAATCCTGGGATGTTTCTTTCTTTTAAGTAGTCATTTAACGAAATTTCATTACGGAAGTTTGATGGGTGATCACAAATTTCGTTTACGATTAAACCATTTACAGATGGGTGAATCGATTCAAAATCGTCACGGTTGATGCCGTAGTTTCCGATTAATGGGTACGTGAATGTTACAATTTGACCGCAATATGATGGATCAGATAATGTTTCTTGATATCCAGTCATTCCTGTTGTAAATACAACCTCACCTGACTTTTCGATTTCTCCTCCGAAACCTGTTCCAATTAATACTGTTCCATCTTCTAAGATAAGTTGTCTTTTCATACTAATGCACTCTCCTTTTGCCATGCGATCTTACCACCAACGATTGTCATTACCGGCCATCCTTGGCATTTCCAACCTGCGAATGGTGTATTTTTTCCTTTTGATAAGAATGTTGTTGGGTCAATCTCTTCTTCTTGTTCTAAATCAATAATTGTAATATCAGCTGCTCTACCTTCTTTCAGGCGACCTGCTTCTAAGCCGAATGTATCAGCTGGCTTTTCTGTTAAGAATTGAATTAATTGTTCTAATGTAATAATTCCTTTTTTCACAAGGTTTGTGTATAAAAGCGGGAATGCTGTTTCAAAACCAGTAATTCCGAATGGTGCTCTTTCAATTCCTTGTGCTTTCTCTTCTGCTGTATGCGGTGCATGATCAGTTGCGATCATATCGATTGTTCCATCTAATAAACCTTCAATTAATGCTGCGTGATCTTCTTTTCCACGAAGCGGTGGGTTCATTTTAAAGTTAGGGTCAGCTGATGGGATATCATCTTCACATAACACTAGGTGATGAGGTGTTACTTCTGCTGTTACTTTAATTCCAGCGCGCTTTGCATCACGGATTACACGTACAGAGCCTTTCGTACTTACGTGACATACGTGATAGTGACAATCTGCCGCTTCAGCAAGCAGTATATCCCTTGCAATATGTACAGATTCACATACTGATGGGATACCGTTTAATCCGTGTTTCTCAGAAAACTTCCCTTCATGTACACAACCTTTATTAATAAGAGTATTCTCTTCACAGTGCGCAACTACTGCCATATTTAATTTCGCTGCACGTTTCATAGCAGCTAACATCATGCTAGCATCTTGTACGCCTACACCGTCATCAGTGAAAGCAAATGCTCCAAGTTCTTTTAACGTTTCGAAATCTGTCATTTCAGAACCCGCTTGACGTACTGTAATTGCTCCATATGGTAATACGTTAACATGCGCTTTTTCTTTAATACGATTTTGTAAGTCTTCCATATGTTCTCTGCAATCTGGTACTGGGCGTGTATTTGGCATTGCACAAATTGTAGTGAATCCACCTTTTGCCGCTGCTAGTGTACCTGTTTCAATTGTTTCTTTATGTTCACCACCTGGTTCACGAAGGTGTACGTGTACATCTACTAATCCAGGTGCAATTAACTTTCCGTTCACATCGATTACTTCAGCATTATCTGCCGTAATATTTTCTGCTACCTTAGCGATTTTACCGTCTTGTACGAGAAGATCCGTTGCTACGATTTTTCCTTCTTCATTCATATAACGACCATTTTTAAACAAGTAATTCATGTTTCATTCCTCCTAATACATTTGGTAAGGCGCGTTTTAGTACAGCCATTCTTACGTAAACTCCATTTTCCATTTGTTTAAATATGCGTGAACGCTCACACTCAACAAGTTCACTTGCAATTTCAACATCTCGGTTTACAGGAGCTGGATGCATAATAATGCTTCCTTCTTTCATACGCTGTTCTCTTTCCACTGTTAATCCGTGTTTCTCATGATACTCTTTCATAATGTCTGTTTCATAATGATCATGACGCTCATGTTGTACACGAAGTAACATCATTACATCCACTTCTGGAACAAGCTCATCTAATGGTTTGTATGTTCCAAATGTGTTGTCTTCATCTTTCCACTCTTCTGGACTTGCGAAGTAAATTGTTGCACCCAGTTTCGTTAATGCTTCTGCATTCGAACGTGCTACTCGGCTATGACGAACATCTCCTACTATCGCAATCTTCAATCCTTCAAATCTTCCAAACTCTTGTTTAATGGTAAGAAGGTCGAGTAAGCACTGCGTTGGGTGGTTCCCACATCCATCTCCAGCGTTTAAGATTGGAATATTCACCTGATCTTTTAGTTCATCGAAGTAGCGATCTTGCTCGTGGCGGATGACCACTGCTTTTGTTCCGATTGATTCTAGTGTTCTTATCGTATCGTATAATGTTTCTCCTTTTTGTACGCTAGATGCATCAGCTGAAAAGTTTAAAACATCAAGTCCTAATCTCTTCTCAGCAACTTCAAAGCTAAATCTTGTTCTCGTACTATTCTCAAAGAACAAGTTCGCAACAAAAGTTTGCTCTGTCGTTTTGCTTTCTTTCCCATTCGCAAAATCTTCTGCGTCTTTTAGGATTTCTGAAATTTCTACTTCGGATAATTCACTCATCGTTAACAAATGGCTCATCGTCATCCCTCATCTTTCTGATTTTTATGTTACCACTTTTGTATTTTTATAACAACCTCTGCATAAAAATACCCTAGTCGTGTGAGACTAGGGTGCAAGAAAGAAGCCACCCTTTTCGGTCTCACAGGACTGAATTAAAAGGTTATTATTATGAAGCAATCTGCTTAGATTGTTTTATTTGTTTCGTTTCCGGTAGTAGTAAATTTAGCAGTACACCTACAATTGCTGCTAGTGCCATTCCTTCTACTTGGAATGATTCTCCTACGTGAAGTACCGCTCCACCAATACCGATTACTAGTATTACTGATGCAATCATTAAGTTTCGTTTGTCACTTAAATCTGTTTTATCGTCTACCATCATACGTAATCCGCTTGATGCGATTACACCGAATAGTAAGATTGATACACCACCCATAACTGGTGTTGGTATCGAATGAATCAGTGCAGAAATCTTACCGATAAATCCGAACATGATTGCGAATACGGCTGAACCGATGAATAAGTATACACTGTACGCTCTTGTAATTGCTAGCACACCGATGTTTTCACCATACGTTGTATTCGGTGGTCCACCGATTAGTGATGCGATTAATGTTGCTACTCCATCACCGAAGATTGAACGGTGTAAACCAGGTTTTTCAATTAAATCTCTTTTAATAACATTTCCTAGTACAATTTGGTGTCCGATATGTTCTGAAATTGTTACTAGTGCAACTGGTACCATCAAGAGTACGATCTTCCATGAAAACTCTGGTGTGTATGTTACAAATGGTACTGTGAAATCTGGTACAACAAACCATTTTGCCTCAGCTACCGGCTTTAAGTCTACTAGCCCTTGGAAGTAAGCGAAAATATATCCGCCGATAATGCCAAGTAACACTGGTATGATACTGAAAAATCCTCTTCCGAATATTGAGCATATAATTGTAATTGCTAATGTTACTAATGCTACTGAAAAGTGTGTAAAGCTATATTTGCCATCCGCACCATTCATCGCCATGTTTACTGCTGTATGTGCTAAAGCTAGACCGATTACCATTACTACTGGACCAACTACGATTGGTGGTAGTAATTTCATAATCCACTTTGATCCTGATTTCTTAATTCCGATTGAGATTAAGATATACACAAGCCCTGCTAGCAACCCACCAAGCATTGCTGCTCCCGGTCCACCTGCCGTTTTTGCTGTTATAATCGGTGCGATAAAGGCGAATGATGATCCTAGATAGGCAGGTACTTGACCTTTCGTTATAAGAAGAAACGCTAACGTTCCTAATCCACTTGATATTAATGCTACTGACGGATTCAATCCTGTTAAAAACGGAACAAGCACTGTTGATCCAAACATCGCGAACAAATGTTGTATACTTAAAAATAACCATTTTCCCGGTTTCGGTACTTCATTAACGTCTAACACTGGCTTTTGTTCCATTGTTACATCCTCCTTCAGTTTAAATCTTTGCAATAAAAAAACTCTTTGTGCCTGTGCACAAAGAGTCCTACACTTTCGTATGCCAAATTTGACATATGAAAGCCAAGACCCTTTGGCAGCCTCACAGGACTACATTTAAAAGGGCTTTACTTATCGTATATGCTTACTCGATCTTGTTGATCTGTCTCTTGCAAATCAACTTCGATACGCTCTTCACTTGATGTTGGAATGTTCTTTCCTACATAATCAGCGCGAATTGGTAGTTCACGATGACCTCTATCAACAAGAACCGCCAATTGGATTTGTGATGGTCTACCTAAATCCATCAGAGCATCCATTGCTGCTCGAACTGTTCTGCCTGTATATAATACATCATCTACAAGGATAACTTTTTTCTTCGTAATATCTACAGGGATATCAGAACCTTTTACAAGTGGTTCTTTATTTTTCGATTGTAGCGTTAAATCATCACGATATAACGTAATGTCTAGCTCTCCAACTTCTATTTCTTTTCCTTCAATTTGACCAATTCGTTCTGCCAAACGTTGTGCAATAAAAATTCCACGAGTTTTAATTCCGACAAGAACACAATTATCGACACCTTTATTTCGTTCCACGATTTCATGACTAATTCGTGTTAAAGCGCGGCGAATCATTTGGTCATCTAAAACGACAGCTTTCTCTTGCATGCTCTACACCTCCAAGCTTTTTTCTTGCGTGAGAGTAATGGTATAAAAAAAAGTCCTCTCAGCGTGTGCGAGAGGACTTTTGAAAAAGGGTATAGCATACCCTATGCATTTCAAACCGTTACCTTCTCAACCTCACGGGGCTGTGTTAAAGGATCATTATTTAACTGTTGTCAGTATCTCAGTTTTCTTATGATTTGTCAATACTATTTTCGTAAAATATTTAATGCGTCTTCAAACACTTCTGGAATCGGTGCCTCAAACTGAATATATTCACCAGTGCGAGGATGATCAAATCCTAAAATACCTGCATGAAGTGCTTGTCCGTTCATATCTAACGTTTTCTTTGGTCCATACTTTGGATCTCCTGCAAGTGGATAGCCAATATATTTCATATGAACACGAATTTGATGTGTACGCCCTGTTTCTAAGCGACATTCTACAAGTGTGAAATCTTTGAATCGCTCTAACACTTGGAAATGCGTAACAGCATGCTTACCATTTTCATCAACCGTCATACTTTGACGTTCTTTCTTATCACGAGCAATCGGAGCATCAATCGTTCCCTTATCGTGCGGAATGACACCGTGTACAATCGCTTTGTAACGTCTCGTTACTGTTTTTGCTACAAGTTGATTTACAAGTGATTCGTGTGCCATATCATTTTTAGCAACCATTAATAGACCTGACGTATCCTTATCAATACGATGCACGATACCTGGACGCATCACACCATTAATGCCTGATAAGTCTGTACAATGGTGCATAAGACCGTTCACAAGTGTACCACTTGTATGACCTGGTGCTGGATGTACAACCATACCACGCGGCTTATTAACAACAAGTACATCTGCATCTTCATAATAAATTTCTAAGTTCATATCTTCTGGCTGAATATCTAACTCTTCTGGCTCAGGAATCGTCACTGTAATTTCATCATTTTCTCTAACTTTATAATTCCCTTTTACAGCTTTTCCATTAACTGTAACAACGTCATCTTTAATCCATTGTTGTACTTGTGTACGTGACCATTCATTATTTATTCCTGCAACGAATTTATCAATTCGCTCATTTTTTTGTTCTTCTGCAACTGTTACTTGTACTACTTCACTCATTCAATTACTCCTTCGTTTTCTTGCCTTCTAATAATGTTTGAATAATAATTAATACAACACCAATACATAATGCTGAATCAGCGATATTGAATACTGGATAGTTGTACGAGAAAATATACACGTGAATGAAATCCACTACTTCTTGTCTAAATACACGATCAATAAAATTACCAATTGCTCCGCCTAAAATTAGACCTAATGAAATTCCTAGAAGCTTGTCTGTTTTTGCATATTTTTTCATATAAAATACGATAAATGCTACAAAAACGACTGTAATAATGTAGAAAAACCACATTTTATTTTCTAAAATGCCCCAGGCAGCTCCTCTATTTCGATGTGATGTTATGTATAATACATTATCGATAATCGGAATGCTCGTACCCAATTCCATGTTCTTTACAATTAGCCATTTCGATATTTGATCGATGGCAATGACAAATAACGCTATTACATAATATATCATTTTCATTTCCCCCACAAAGACAGTGTACCTCAAAATTTTAGCATAGCTGCAACCTTTTCACAATGAACCTTTATAGAAGAATAAAATAAATAAAAAAAAGGTAATATAATATCGTTGTGCCCATTCATACATTTACTTTTTCATAGAAAAATTCATGAATGGTACGTGCAGTCGGCATCGTTTTCATTTGTTTTACCGACATTACTCTCCCTGTTTCTTCACAAATACCATACATATCTATTTCCATTTTAAATAATGCACGTTCTACATCTTTTAAATCCTCTTTTATATCATGTAATAATAGTTTTTTCTTTATCTCTTCCTTCATTTCATACCCAAGCTCTTCGCTAAACTCTGTATTATATTTGTACATAACCTCTTTAGCTAGCCTCTCTTGTAACTCTTTTCGCATCAATTGCAATTCTTCTTTGATTTCCATATACATTTCATTCACGTGTACATTCCTCCCAGTTGCAATGTACGATTAGTGTGTCCGAAATTTATATGCTTACCTCTCACACATTTTTCCTTCATAGGAAAGAGAGTGAAAGTTATTTCAATATACTGTTAACCAAAAAATGACTGCACTTTACGTGCAGTCACCCCTTATTATTTTACATAATTTTCTTTAACAACCGTTGCACAACGCTCACATAATGTTTCATGTTCAGCATCTTTACCAATTGTTTCTGAAACTACCCAACAGCGTTCACATGTTTCACCAGTTGCTTGAGCAACAACAACCGCTGTATGTTCATACTTCGGTGCATCTGCTGGCGCTTCTTCCATCATGCCACCAAGTTTGTACTCAGAAACGATGAATAATTGCTTTAAGTCTTCGTTAATAGACTCTAACATAGCTTTCATTTCTGCAGTTGGATATAGCGTAATGCTTGCATTTAATGACTTACCGATTACCTTTTCATTACGAGCCACTTCTAACGCTTTTAATACGTCATCACGCAATGTCATAAATGCATCCCATTTTGTTTTTAATGCTTCTGCACCATCTAATTGTACAGCTTCTGGCATATCAGTTAATTGTACACTTTCTTCTGTTACACCCGGAATGTATGGCCATACTTCATCAGCTGTATGCGGTAAGATTGGTGTTACAAGTTTCGTCAATGCAACAAGAACATCATATAATACAGTTTGAATTGCACGACGATCTTCATGGTTCGCACCTTCAATGTATAAAATGTCTTTTGCAAAGTCTAAGTAGAATGAACTTAAATCAATTGTACAGAAGTTATGAATTGCATGATATACAGCAGCGAAGTCGTATGTCTCATATGCTTCTTTTACTTTTGTAATTAAGTCATTTAATTTCACTAACATGTAACGATCTACTTCACGAAGTTCAGCTACAGCTACTGTATTTTCACTTGGCTTAAAGTCGTCTAAGTTTCCTAATAAGAAACGGAATGTGTTACGGATTTTACGATACACTTCTGCTACTTGTTTTAAAATATCATCCGAAATACGTACATCAGATTGATAGTCAACAGAAGATACCCATAATCGTAAAATATCTCCGCCTAATTGATCCATAATTTTCTTCGGTACGACGATGTTTCCAATCGACTTACTCATTTTACGTCCTTCACCATCTAATACGAAACCATGGCTTAGTACGCCTTTATATGGCGCTTTTCCTGTTACAGCAACTGCTGTCGATAATGAAGAGTTAAACCAACCACGATATTGGTCAGATCCTTCTAAATATAAATCTGCTGGACGTTGTAAGTCATCGCGCTCTTCTAATACCGCTTGGTGAGAAGAACCTGAGTCGAACCATACATCCATGATGTCTGTTTCTTTACGGAATTCACCATTTGGGCTACCTGGATGTGTAAATCCTTCTGGTAATAGATCTTTCGCTTCACGCTCAAACCATACGTTAGAACCGTGTTCACGGAATAAATCAGCTACATGGTTAATTGTTTCATCCGTAATGATTGGATCACCATTCTCAGCATAGAATACAGGAATTGGCACACCCCATGCACGTTGACGAGAAATACACCAGTCACCACGGTCACGAACCATGTTATGAAGACGAGTTTCGCCCCATGCTGGTACCCATTTTGTTTCCGCAACAGCTTCTAATAACTCTTTACGGAATGCTTCAATAGATGCAAACCACTGTGCTGTTGCACGGAAAATAATAGGTTTTTTCGTTCTCCAATCATGTGGATATGAATGCGTAATGAATGTTAGCTTCAGTAATGCGCCTACTTCTTCTAATTTTTCTGTAATTGGCTTGTTAGCTTTATCATAGAATAAGCCTTCAAATCCAGGTGCTTCCTCTGTTAATACACCTTTATCATCAACTGGGCAAAGTACTTCTAAGCCATACTTTTTACCAACAATAAAGTCATCTTCCCCGTGTCCTGGTGCTGTATGAACACAACCTGTACCTGCATCTGTTGTTACGTGATCTCCTAGCATAACTAATGAATCACGATCGTAGAATGGATGCTTCGCAACTGTATACTCAAGCTCGCTACCTTTTACTGTTTTCACAACTTCAGCGTTTTCCCACTCTAACGTTTTTGCAACTGTCTCAAATAGTTCAGAAGCAATAATATATTTTTCATCATTTACTTTTACAATAGCGTATTCAAGTTCTGGGTGAACAGAAATACCTAAGTTTGCAGGCAACGTCCAAGGCGTTGTTGTCCAGATGATGTATTTCTCATCACCTTCTAATACGTTCTTTCCATCTTTTACAGGGAATGCTACGTAAATAGATGCAGATTTTTTATCTTGGTATTCAATTTCAGCTTCCGCTAAAGCTGATTCACTCGTTGGTGACCAATAAACTGGTTTTTGTCCTTTATAGATATAACCTTTTTTCGCCATATCACCAAACACTTTAATTTGTTGTGCTTCATAAGCTGGCTCTAAAGTAATGTATGGGTTATCCCAATCAGCACGTACACCTAAACGCTTAAATTGCTCACGCTGACGTTCTACTTGTTCATATGCATACTCTGCACATAACTTACGGAACTCAGCAACTGTCATTTCTTTACGCTTTACACCTTTATTTGTTAAAGCTTGTTCAATTGGTAAACCGTGTGTATCCCAACCTGGGACATATGGTGCACAGAAACCAGTCATTGATTTATAACGAACGATAAAGTCTTTTAATACTTTATTTAATGCATGTCCCATATGAATGTCACCATTCGCATATGGAGGTCCATCATGCAGTACAAATAAAGGACGACCTTTCGTATGTTCTTGTACCTTTTCATAAATATTCATTTCCGCCCACTTTTCTTGCATTGCAGGCTCACGTTTTGGTAAATTCCCACGCATCGGGAACTCTGTTTTTGGCATTAGTAATGTATTTTTGTACTCCATGCTCAATTCCTCCTTACATGTATAAAAGAAAGACCTAAAAAACGGAATAAAAAAGAGACTTTCTCATCCCAAAAAGGGACGAGAAAGTCTCCCGCGGTACCACCCTAGTAGATCCTATACGTATGTATACAATCCTCTTTATATTCTTAACGCGAATATACGCCTACGCTTACTCTATTTGTTCAGCGCGGAACTCCAGGGTGATATTCCCATTATCTCCTTATCCTGAGCTTACACCATCCTCAGTTCGCTATATAAGGTATGAAAAAGGTACTTATCCCTATCTTCGTTTTTCTTAATAAATATGTTGTTTAAAATTATATGTAATAATGAGAAAAACGTCAAGCTTACACTGTTTCTTCTTTTTTCAACAGCTCGTCTACTTCGTCTTCTAACTCAATTAGTTTATCCCAATCATCGTTGTTTAACATTTCAAGCTGTGTTTCTAATAACATACGGAAACGAGTGCGGAATACTTTCGCTTGTTTCTTTAGCTCTTCAATATCAAAAGCAACTTTTCTTGATTTTACTAAAGCTTCGTTAATAATACGGTCTGCATTCTTTTCAGCTTCACGTACAATTAATTTTGCTTCTTTTTGCGCATTACGTTTTACTTCTTCCGCTGCTTCTTGTGCAACAACGATAGATTTGTTTAACGTATCTTCAATATTAGAGAAATGATCTAACTTCCCTTCTAATTGCGCAACTTGTTCTTCTAAAGCTTTTTTCTCACGAATGACTAATTCATAATCTTTGATAATTTGATCAAGAAACTCATTTACTTGATCCTCATCATAGCCACGGAATCCGCGACCAAATTCTTTGTTATGAATATCTAATGGTGTTAACGGCACAACGCCACCTCCAAGTAGTTATCTAAATTTCCTCTTTCAATTATATCTTTTCTTCGACAAAATAGGAGGATTTCCTTCTAAAAAACCAATCATTTTAGTATACCATACAAAATTCTCCATTTGTCGCGCTTTGTTCTACCTTCTACAGAAAACAATTTACTGCGTCCATGTCCTCTCACTGAAAAAACATCTCCTGGATAACATTCATAAGAGGTTTGCTCCACTGTTTTCCAATTCACTTTTACTAAACCATTTTTTATGAAAGGTTGTACTTTTTGCCTAGATATATGTAACATTTCAGCTAACATAACATCTAAACGAAGTGAAGAAACTGTTCCGGATTTCTCCCCCCACGTTTCTTGTATCTGTAGAATTTTTTCCCCTTGCACTGGTGATAAGGAGACTTTCACTTTTCCTATAGATTGTAAGTTCATCTCAATATAAGATACAACTTCTTTCGCGACTACAATTTGGGCACGATCTTCTTGAAGCAAAATATCACCACATTTTTCTCTCGTTAAACCGAGAGACATAAATGTACCTAATATTTGCCTATGCTCTAGCGTATAAAACTTGGAAGGATAGTCAATTTCCAATACTTCTACTTGAAATTCCTCTTCATTTACTACTAGATAGTCCGGATAAATGAGTGCTCTTTTGCGCTCTGCTTGAGACGTTGCACCATCAAACTGTACAGCAACATCTCCTTGTCCTATTACCATCGTGACAATTTGTTGTTGTCTTGGATCAAGAAAGTCTGTTAACTTCACTTGATGGTACTCCGCTGCTCGCTTCCACTCTAACACTTTATCCACAAAGACCACTTCATCAGGTCTAAAATGCTCGTAGATGCTCATACATATAACCTCTTACTATAAGAAATAGCCGAATAAACTTACCAAGCCATTTGTCGCAAGTCTTAAAGCAAAGATCGCAACGAGTGGCGAAATATCAATCATACCAAGCGGCGGAATAAATCTGCGAAATGGTTCTAAATATGGTTCACAAATACGCGCAAGAAACTCTCCGAAAGTTGATTCCTTTGCACCTGGGAACCATGATAGGAGAATGTAAATAATAAGTGCCCACGAGTAAATCTCGATAGCATAAACTAAAAGTCTTAAAACGGTTTCCATGGCGTATTACCACCTCTTTATATTTGTATCTTCTTCTTCACCGAATAACTCTGAAATTGCACCAACAATATCTACATTTTCAGGCGTACACATAAATGTTTTCGGTCCTATTTTTTGAATGTCCCCGCCTATAGCGTATACAGTACCACTTAAAAAGTCAACGATACGTACAGCCTGATCCGTAGACATTCGTTGTAAATTAATCACAACAGCTCGTCTACCTTTTAAATGGTCCGCAATTCCTTGCGCTTCCGAATATGTGCGTGGTTCTAATAAAACAACTTTTGAAGATTGCTTCGCTGTTTCAATGCTCACAACATTTTGTTTCGTTTGCGCTTTTGGAAACGTAACATCTTGTTGTTCTGGCGGATCTTGCTGCTTCTTCATGTCTGTTTGCTCCTTTTCATAACTATATTGAGCTGCTTCTTTTTCTTCAGGTGTATCAAAAAAGAAGTATTTTACTTTTGACCAACTCATAATAAGATTCTCCTTCCTTTTACGCTTTTCCTACTAAAATCGTCCCCAAACGAATGTATGTAGCACCTTCTTCAATTGCAATGGTGTAATCATTAGACATTCCCATTGATAATTCTTTACATGGCGCATGTAACAATTCTAACTCCTGCACCTCTGTTTGTAGCATACGTAATGTCTTAAAACAGCGTCTGATTTCTTTCTCTTCTTCTGTAAATGGAGCCATTGTCATTAGTCCAACCACTTCAATCTTATCCAATTCTTGCAAACTTTGAATAAAAGAAACGGTTTCTTCTATTGCCAATCCTTGCTTTGATTCTTCAGATGATGTTTTCACTTGAATAAAACATTTCACTTTCTTATCCGCACGTTTTTGAATTTCTTTTGCAAGTGAAAGACGATCTAATGAATGTAAATAATCGATTTCATTAATGATTTCTTTTACTTTTCTCGTTTGTAATGATCCAATAAAATGCCAATTCACTTTTGAACCGAAATGTTCGTACTTCTGTAAGAAACCTTCATTTCTATTTTCACCTAAATCGATAATTCCTGCTTCAATTACTTCGTTTGTTTTTTCAATTCCTACCGTTTTTGTAACCGCAACGAGTTTAATATCTTGCAACGAACGTCCTGCTCGTGCGCAAGATTGTTTAATTGATTCATTTACAGTTGTTAAATTTGTTTGTACTGTCACTTGCTTTCTTCCTCCTTAAAACCTATGAAACTCAACATTCTCCCCGTCTTACCTTGATCACGACGATGAGAGAAAAAGAGTTGCTCTTCACAGCTTGTACAAAGAGATGACATTACAATATTCTCTTCTTTTATGCCTACTTGTAAACATAGTATACGATTAATTTCTTTTAAATTAATTGCATACTGTCCGTCAGAAATTTTTTTATAAGGGACAGAACCGTTTACTACTTGCTCTGCTGCTGTTAGCACTCGATCATCAACAACGTAACAACAAGATCCAATTGCTGGTCCAATCGCAACATGAATTTCATCACTTGAAATCCCTTCTGCATTCCATTTTTGAATCATTTCTTTTGCAATCTCTTTTACAGTCCCTTTCCATCCAGCATGCGCAAGTCCTATCATACCATGTGATGGTGCATAAAAATAGAGTGGAACACAATCCGCGTAACAAGATGTTAGAAGAACATCATTATTAGTCGTATAAATGCCATCTGTTTTTGAAATGCCGTCTTCATATGAATAAACGCCACTTCCTTTTTCCTGTTCTCCTACTTTTTCAACATGATGATCATGAACTTGTTCAGAGCAAATCCAGTTTTCTAATGGTTTTTGTAACTTATTTGCTAAAATGCGTCTATTTTCATGAACGTTCTCCGCAATATCATTCACATGTAATCCTAAATTCATCGCATGAAAGGAGCCCGTACTTACCCCACCATCTTTTGTCGTAAATCCAGCAGTAATGTTCCCAAGTTCTTTCCACGCTTGTAAATACAGTATACCGTCCACATATTTAAATGGCTCTCTCATAATAGCGGCTCCTTTTAATTAAAATAACATAAAAAAGCATGGTACTTCCTGTCTATTTTACCATACTTTTATTTTTTCATAATCCTAACAGAAAAAAAAGAGGAATTTGTAATATTCTTTATGAAATTGTCGGTGTTTGTATTGATTCTGTTACAGAATTAACAGGATTTACTCTAACAAGTATGACATCTTCCCCAATTTTCACAATTTCTTTCCAAGGAATTACAATTTCTATATCTTTCCCAAAGATCCCTAACATACGTGCCTGTTTGGAAATAATAATAGACTCGATTTTTCCTGTGTTCATATCGATTTCGATATCTCCAATATTACCCAGCCTTTTTCCGTCTGAAACATTTATTATATCTTTCATCTGTAATTCCGAAATTCGTATCACTTTCATCCTCTCCCTTATATATGACGAATCGAAAAAACATTGTTTCTCAAATGAACAGGAAGCATCCTCTTGCCAACCTCATATTATTTTCATTATATGAACACAGCTCCCCTACTATGAACGCAAACAAACTATATGACATATAAAAAGGTCTCACCATAAATGGTGAAACCTTATCCTTGAATCGTCTTATTCATTTGTTTAATAGCTGATTTCTCTAAACGTGACACTTGCGCTTGAGAAATCCCAATTTCTTCTGCAACTTCCATTTGTGTTTTTCCTTGGAAGAAACGTTTTCGAATAATCATTTTCTCACGATCATTTAAACGCTTCATTCCTTCTTTTAGAGCTAACTCTTCAACCCACTGCTCGTCCTTTTGTTTTTCATCACTTAACTGATCCATAACAAAGATAGGATCTCCCCCATCGTTATAAATCGGCTCAAATAATGAAACTGGATCTTGAATTGCATCTAAAGCAAAAACAATTTCTTCATGAGTCACTTCAAGCACTTTTGCAATATCCATTGCTGTCGGTTCTTTTGAATTTTCTGCAATCAACTTTTCTCTTACTTGTAACGCTTTATACGCAATATCTCGTAAGGAGCGAGATACGCGAATCGGATTGTTATCACGCAAATATCTGCGTATTTCCCCAATAATCATCGGCACAGCATACGTTGAAAATTTTACATTTTGGCCTAAATCAAAGTTATCAATGGATTTCATAAGTCCGATACAACCAACTTGAAATAAATCGTCAACATATTCTCCTCTGTTATTAAATCTTTGGATGACGCTCAGTACAAGACGTAAGTTTCCATTCACTAATTTCTCTCTTGCGCTTATCTCTCCACTTTGCATTTCACGAAATAATTTACGCATTTCATCATTTTTTAGTACGGGAAGTTTAGCTGTATCAACACCGCAAATTTCTACTTTGTTTCTCGTCAAAGTGTTCCCTCCTATCGGGAGTTGCTGTACAGTGTAAAGTATTTCCTTTGAAGGGGATTTTATGCATGCGGTTTTCTCTTCATTTTTCATTTTAGTTGTCCTTCCTCATACAACTAAATAGAATAAGACCAGCCTAGATAACGGCTGGCCTTACTCTTTACACCATTTTATTAAATTCTTTTCGTAATCTTTTTATGATTCTTTTTTCTAAACGCGAAATGTATGACTGTGAAATCCCAAGCATATCCGCTACATCTTTTTGCGTCTTTTCCTCTCCTCCAGCAAGCCCAAACCGAAGTTCCATAATTTGTTTTTCACGATCATTTAATTGATGTAATGCTTTCATTAGAAGATGACGATCCACAGTCGCTTCTAAATCTTTTGTAATAATATCATCGTCTGTACCTAATACATCTGATAATAAAAGTTCGTTTCCATCCCAATCGATGTTAAGCGGTTCATCAAAAGAAACTTCTGAACGATTTTTATTATTCCTGCGCAAATGCATTAAAATTTCATTTTCGATACAACGTGAGGCATATGTTGCTAATTTTATTTTCTTTTCTGGATTAAATGTATTTACCGCTTTAATAAGACCAATTGTTCCAATGCTAATCAAATCTTCAATATTTATCCCTGTATTTTCAAATTTTCTTGCTATATATACGACTAGCCGTAAGTTGCGTTCAATCAGTAACGATCTTGCCGCCTGATCTCCTTTTGGCAATTTATTTAAAAGAACTTCCTCTTCTTCTTTCGTTAACGGCGGTGGTAACGCTTCACTTCCACCAATGTAATAAATTTCATCGGTCTTAATTCCTAATTTCAGCAATACTTTATACCAAAGGTATACTAAATAAAATTTTAATTTCATCATATTATCCCGCCTCCCATTATTAAGCAATTACCATTTTTTGCGAAATTAACATTTTCGGATGCACAATACATTGATACTCTCCATTGGTTGATAACTGTTGTGTATTTAATCCAATCAATACTTTGTTCACAACGATAGAACTTCCTTCATGATAAATTTGTACACTATCTGGCTTAATTGCCCATAAAAATTGACTTTCTACTCCCACTGCTCGGAAAGGAATTAAGCGTAATTTTGTCGCCCACCCAGAATCATTTTCTGGTATTTGAGGAATTTCTGTTTTGGAATAAATTTGTTCTGTTAACCAAGCCGGCAAACAATGTTCTAACGATGAAATATGCATAATCATAACAGGTGTTTTCGTTAACGGGTCGTAAAGTTGATTTCCACTATCAATTAAGCCTGCAAGTTCTAGCTCCTCTTCAGCTAATTGAACTTTCAATTTCACAATTTGATCATAGTGTATTTTTGTAACCTCTACGCTTTCAATCCGCTTTTTAGAAAAATAATAAATGACTGGAAAACCAAAAATAACAAACAACCAGCTAATTGGGTCACCGTAAGAAATTGATTGAGATTGAACCAACCCATTTACCATTTCATTCGTTTGCAAAAAGAAATGAGTGCCCATTAACCCTCCGCCAACCATAAAGGTTACAAAGTAAAAAGTAAAAACAGTTTGTGCATAATTTCTAAATGTTGTAAACCCAAATGCTGTATACACAATAAGTAACGAGTACAGTAGTTTCATAATTGGATGTGTCATCACAGAAGCAAAAGGAGTAAAGGCAAAAATAACAATGGTTGAACCTATCAATGCCCCTAACACAAGCCTCCATCTTTTGATCTTCTTTTTTAACACGGTAGCTGTTAATAAAAGTAAAAGAAAATCAATGCAGGCGTTTAACAACCAAACAACGTCGGCGTAAACAACCAAACAATTCACCTCTTTTTTTAAGTTGAGACTAGTATAATGCATATCCAATAGGAAAGTGTGTCAATTTGCGGAGGTGTTTTTTTGTTATTTTGTGCTTTCTAGACATAATCTGTCGGTAAAAAATAAAAGTATATGTTTCATAGAATGCTATCTTTTTTTCAAACTTTAATCAGTGGGGGTTTTCTTCATCCCCCCACTGATTATTAGTTGAACCAATTGGGCTACCCAGCAAAAAGCGGAATAAATTACAATAAAAAAAGACCTGCTTAGCAGATCTTTTCCCTGTATAAAACAAAAAAGGAGCATAAATGCTCCTTTTCTTTTATCGTCTACGACGATTACGTAAGAATGCTGGAATATCGATATCATCTGAATCTGAATGACGCTCATGTACAACCGGCTCTTCACGCTTCATTTCACGTTTTACTTCACGTTGTTTTGGTGGTTGAGCTACTGGCTGTTGCTGTTGTTGCGTGTGATTCACATTCGGACGGATAATTGGTTTTGGTGGTTGAGTTGCAATTGTATCATCAAAACCAGTTGCAATTACAGTTACAACGATATCATCTTTTAATCCTTCATTAATAACCGAACCGAAGATCATATTTACTTCTGGATCTGAAGCTGAAGCTACAATGTCTGCCGCTTCTTGTACTTCATATAAGCTTAAGTTAGCTCCACCCGTAATGTTCATGATAACACCTTGAGCTCCATCAATAGATGTTTCTAATAATGGACTAGAAATCGCTTTTTTCGCAGCTTCAGCAGCACGATTTTCTCCATTACCAGAACCAATACCCATTAAAGCAGAACCTCTATTAGACATAATTGTCTTTACGTCTGCGAAGTCTAAGTTAATTAAACCTGGTGTTGCAATTAAATCAGAAATACCTTGAACACCTTGACGTAATACGTTATCTGCTTCACGGAATGCCTCTAACATTGGCGTGTTTTTATCAACAATCTCTAATAAGCGATCGTTTGGAATTACAATAAGTGTATCTACATTTTCTTTAAATGCCGCAATACCAGATGCCGCTTGTGTTGCACGCTTACGTCCTTCAAATGTAAATGGTCGTGTTACAACACCAACTGTTAATGCACCTAATTCTTTTGCCACTTGAGCAACAACTGGAGCTGCACCAGTTCCAGTTCCGCCGCCCATACCAGCAGTTACGAATACCATATCAGCACCACGAAGTGCTTCTTGGATCTGTTCTTTACTTTCTTCTGCTGCTTTTTTCCCTACTTCAGGGTTTGCACCTGCACCAAGTCCACGTGTTAATTTTCCACCAATTTGCATTTTCGTTTCAGCTTTTGATAGATTTAATGCTTGTGCATCAGTATTTACAGCGATAAAGTCTACACCTTGTACACCGTGTTCAATCATACGGTTTACAGCATTGTTTCCGCCACCGCCGACACCGATAACTTTTATATTCGCTAATTGATCTTGAGTAGTATCAAACTCTAACATGTCGAAATCCCCCTAGAACCTCATTTTTCGTGTCCAATTTTAATCCCATAAATAACGGAATACACGTTTTACTTTTGACATCATACGGTCATCATTTTGATTATTATTGTTTTGATTACGCGTTTTTTGTTTCGCAGGTTGCTGTTGTACCGGCGTTGGAGCTGGTGCTGGTACTGGTTCAAAATGCTCTTGTTTTTCCTGCACATTTTTCCCACGCAACTTAGCTTTTTGATATGAATGTTTAATTAATCCTACTCCACTTGTATATTGGGGCTCACGCACGCCAATATAATCAGGAGTTGCTATACGAACATTTTCATGTAAAATATCATATGCAAGATCAAGAACACCTGGCATAGAAGCAATTCCACCAGTTAGTACATAACCAGAAGCTACTTGCTTTACTCCTAACTTACGCACTTCATCTTGAACAAACATTAAAATTTCCTCTACACGAGCCTCTATTATATCCGATAATTCCAACTGAGAATATTGTTCTGTTTGATCGCTTCCCATAATAGGAACCGTAAACATCTCTTCTTCCGACGCTGTATCATAAAAAGCATGTCCATATTTCAACTTAATTTGATCTGCATTTTCTGTTGAAGTTTTCAACCCAATCGCAATATCTTTCGTTATATGGTCTCCACCTAATGGTAATACGCTCGTTGCTTGTAACTCTCCATCTTTAAAAATAGATAAAGTTGTAGATCCTCCCCCCATATCAACAAGGGCTACTCCTCTATTTTTTTCATCTGAAGATATAGCAACTGTTGCAGCCGCTAAAGGTTGAAGACAAATATCAACAATTTCAAGACCTGCTTTTTCTACACAACGAAGTAGGTTATGTAGTAAAGTTCTCGAGCCTGTAATAAGTGTACCTTCCATTTCTAATCTTACACCGATCATCCCGCGCGGATCGTTAATCTCGTCAAGACCGTCTACAATGAACTGTCGAGGTACCACATCAATAAACTCACGTTCTGGAGCAATTGACACAACTTGTGCTGCATCTAGAACGCGTAAGACATCTTCATTCCCGATTTCACGATCTTCATTTGAAACAGCGACTACTCCGTGACACGGAAGTAGCTGTACCTGGTTTGCATTGACACCTACTACAACTTGCTCAATGTGGATTCCCACCATGCGCTCAGCTTGTTCAATTGCTTTTTTAATTGATCGAACAGTCTCGTCTATATCAACTATCGATCCCTTCTTTAAACCATTTGATTTTACATTTCCAACACCAATAATGTTTAAGCTGTCATTAACCATTTCACCAATGATGACTTTAACATTGGATGTACCGATGTCAAGACTAACATATATTTCATTGCTGTTCATTCTTTGGCACCTCCTTCTTTATTTATACCATACAACTCAATATATGGAACAACAATCGCAACTTTACTATTTATAAGAAAAATATTCAACGTCTTTATACGTTTCCCTTTTTTAACCCTATATTTTTCTTATTTTTATTTAACATTCATTTAAGAATATTGCAGTAAACTGTGAATAACTGCTTATCTTGAAATAATTCTATTTCAAGTGTAAAGATTACCGCCAAGTATAAGTCTACACTAAGATGTACTCATAGAAAAGTGAAACTTGTACCAATCCTAGTATGAATCTAAGAATTTTTACATATTTTTCATCAAATGAACCATTCTTGTAAATTCCTATGCACCAAGCAGAACATTCGTTTCGTTTTTTCTACAATAACGTAGTGAAAACTATCATTCTATTCTTTTTTTTCTTCTGCTCCTAATTCTTTCGTATACGCCCCTACTTCTAAGTCAATTAATACCTTTTTACCTGGCTCAATTGTTTTTAAGATAAGTGGATAAGCTTCCATACGTTTTGCGAAATTTTGAATCGTAGTGCTCACTTCATACCCTTCATTCATATATAAAGTAAGGTGGTCTTCATTCGCATTTGTCGGTGAATAACGAATTTCAGAAATAGACCTTAAAATAGTTGGTGTTAATTTTTCAAGCTCAGCAATTAACTCCTTCATTTTCTCCTCTTTAAAAGGTTCAAAAATTGGCGCTGCAACAGGAAGTTTTCCGTTCGGGAGTACATCAAGTGTTTTCCCGTTCTCTAATAACGGTTGTAATTTCCCATCTTTGTTTATATAACCAATCGTTAAATATTCTTCAATATGAACGTCAATTTTATTTGGAAAACGCTTCTTTACATTTACTGCTTTAATTTCTTTTCGTTTCGTTAAGTTTTCTTCTGCTTTATGTGCTGTCACTCGGAAATAACTTGTATCATATGTCACACCTGATTCCTTCATCACTTGTTCATCTGTCATATAATGATTTCCAAACACGCTTATCTTTTTTATATTGCTAAGCGGAGACCGAAAATAAATTAAAAAGAGCACTAATAAAAATAAAATTGATATGTATAGAATCAACCGATGATTAACATTTTTCTTGTTTTTTTTCTGTTGATTTTTTAACTTTGGTACACGATCCTGTAGTTTAATCACTTTACTATTTTTCATGTACGATCCCCCTACGTAACATAAAGAACGGCATGTTCCTCATGCCGTTCTTATCTTCTTATTATAACATAAATGATAATGAGCGGAACGAATAACCGTTATCTTCCAATGATTTCTACTTCTGTATGCATTTCTACGCTAAATTTATCCTTGATTGTTTGTTTTACTAATGCTATTAAAGATAATACATCTTGCGCGCTAGCTCCACCAGTGTTAATAATGAAGTTCCCATGCATTTCAGAAATTTGAGCTCCACCTATTTGATAACCACGAAGTCCCGCCTTCTCTATTAAATCTCCTGCAAAGTATGGAATTGGATTCCGAAACACACTTCCTGCGCAAGGGTGATTCCATGGCTGTGTTTCACGGCGGTAATCTTTATTCTTTTGCATGACACTTACAATTCCCTCACGCTCTCCTATCTGTAATTGAAACTCAGCTTCCAAAACAATACCAGGGCGTTTCGTTTGCAATACAGATGTACGATAGGAAAACTCCATTTCTTCATGCGTTAACCAGTCAATTGTTCCATCTTCAAACAAAATAAGAGCTTTTGATAATATGTTTGATATATCCGATTTATGTGCTCCTGCATTCATATACACTGCACCGCCAACACTTCCTGGAATACCACTTGCGAACTCCAGACCCGCTAACCCTTGACGACTAAGTAAAGTTGATAATTTAATCAGGGGATACCCACCACCAACTCTTACCCTATGTTTTTCGACTTCTAAGTGGTCTAATCCTTCTCCTAAACGAATAACGACACCTTCTATACCCAGATCAGATACAAGAAGGTTCGAACCGCGACCAATTACAGTCCACTTTGTTTTATATTTCTTTACTAACTGCAACGTTTTTTCAATACCGGCAACATGCTTTGGCACAATTAAAATATCAGCTGGTCCACCTATTTTCATAGTTGTATAACGTGCTAACGGTTCATCCACTAACACACGACCAACATTTGCTTCTATAAGCTCATTTACTAATTGCTCCATAAACCAATCTCCCCCATACTAAGCATCCTTATTACAGTAGTATGCAGGGCGTTCACCTAACGTTATTTTTTTACAAGCTTATTCATTACTTCATACAACTTATTTGCTGCATCTGGAATACCTAATTGCCCAGCAGCAAGCTTCATATTTTGTAATGTTTGTGCATCTAATAGAATCTCGTCAATATCACGAATAAGTGTTTCAGCTGTTAAATCTTTTTCAAGCAACATTTTTGCTGCTCCTTTATCGACAACAGAACGTGCATTTTTTTCCTGATGGTTATTTGTTACATAAGGACTCGGAATTAACACACTTGGCTTACCTAACGCTGTTAATTCTGCAAGTGTTGTTGCTCCAGCCCTTGAGACAACCAGGTCTACACCGGTAAGTACTTCTGGCATATTATGAATGAAAGGTTTAATAATAACATTATTCGGATTCCCTTTTTGCTTCACTGCATCCATCACTTTGTCGTAATGAACTTCACCTGTTACATACAATATTTCGTAACTTTTATTTCCAAACTGTTCAATTGCCTCTACGAAAGCATCGTTAATTGGTCTAGCCCCACGGCTGCCACCAAAAATAAGCACGGATTTTTTAGGAAGAGATAAACCTACTGAACGTTTTCCCTTCATTCCATTTTGATCCATTACTTCTGACGCTCTTGGGTTTCCTGTCATGACCACTTTTGACTGCGGAAAATGTTCTGCAGCCGCTTCAAAACAAACTGCAACTTTATCAACATAGCGGCTTAAAAATTTATTCGTTACACCAGGTACACTATTTTGTTCATGTACAATAGTTGGAATACCTAATTTTGCCGCAGCATATACAACAGGTCCACATACATATCCACCTGTTCCAATTACAATATCTGGATTAAAACGACGAATATATCGTTTACTATCTTGTACACCTTTTAGGAAACGCATCACCGTTTTCACGTTATCTAACGATATTTTACGCTTAAATCCACTTATAACAATAGATTGAAACGGTATACCTGCTTTGGGCACGATTGTGCTCTCTAATCCATTCTCCGTACCAATATATAAAAACCTTGCTTCCGGATTTAATTTTTTTATTTCTCTTATTAAAGCAAGAGCCGGATAAATATGACCTCCAGTGCCCCCACCACTTACTAATACACGCACTACTAACTCCTCCGCTTCTCTTTTTCTTATTACAGTATTTATTTCTATATACATATTGTTTCTTCGTACACATACGAAAAACCCTGTCTTATAAAACAGGGTTTAGTAGCGAGAATGGCGACTTATATTTAATAATACACCTACTGCCATTAACATTAATGTCAAACTTGATCCACCATAACTTAAAAACGGCAAAGTAATACCCGTAACAGGCATCAATCCTGTTACAACACCAACATTAATCATTACTTGAATCGCAATCATCGCCACAATACCTACTGCTAAAAACGTACCATATAAATCTGGCGCTCCTAAAGCTATACGAATCCCACGCCATAATAATAGACTAAATAATAATAACACAAATGAACCACCAATAAAACCTAATTCCTCGGATAAGATTGCAAATATAAAGTCTGTTTGCGGTTCAGGTAAATAAAGAAACTTTTGTCTACTTTGTCCAAGTCCAAGCCCGAATAATCCACCTGGTCCAATTGCGAGTAACGATTGAATAATTTGAAATCCACTTCCAAGCGGATCTGACCACGGGTCTAAATATGATGTAATACGTTTCATCCGATACGGTGCTGATGCAATTAGCCCTACAAATCCTGCTACACCAAGCAAACCAAACATTGCAAAGTGAAAGACCCTTGCTCCTGAGATAAATATCATAATGATACATGTCCCAACCATTACCGTTCCTGTGCCAAGGTCCGGCTGTAACATAATCATTCCGAAAGCAAGAAATACAAAACCTAGAGCTGGTAGTAAACCACGTTTAAAAGAGGTAATTAATTTTTGTCGTTCCGCTAAAAATTTCGCTAAGAAAATAATCATCGCAAACTTCATAAATTCGGACGGTTGAATGGAAAATGCCCCGATTCCAATCCAACTTCGCGCTCCTCCTCGAACAAGACCTACTCCAGGAATAAGAACGAGAATAAGAAGAATGAAGCAAACTAGCAAAATTACTTTTGAATACGTACGCCACACCCAATAATCAATTTTCATAATAAAAAACATAGCCACTACACCAAGACCTGCGAATAGCAATTGCCTTTTTGCAAAAAAGAATGAGTCCCCCATTTTATAAGAGGCCCAAACCGCACTCGCACTATAAACCATAATCATTCCGATTGTTAACAACGCAAGTGTAACGATGATGAGAATAAAATCAGGCGTTTTCTTCATTACCCATAAACACCACCTCTTTAGGCAGAAACTTTTGCCCTATGTAACAAAACATCAGTAGGTGTTAGCCTACTGATGTTTTGATTTACTTTATATAAGTTTATGCACAGCTTGTATAAAAATGTCTCCTCTTTCTTCAAATGTTTTAAATTGATCCCAGCTTGCACATGCTGGAGAAAGAAGAATTACATCGCCATCTGTAGAATGAGCATATGCTTTCACTACAGCTTCATCTAAAGTATCGACACTTTCAATTGTATCTAATCCCGCTTTTTCTGCAGCTCTTACTAATTTTGGAGCTGTTTGTCCAAATGTTACAATCGCTTTAACATTTTTGAAATACGGAATTAAATCATCGAATTCATTTCCACGATCCAGCCCACCTGCTAATAACACAGTCGGTTGTGTAAACGCAGATAAAGCTTTCTCTGTCGCTAACATATTCGTTGCTTTTGAGTCATTATAAAACTTACGGTTGTTTATAGTTGTTACATATTCTAAACGATGTTTTACACCTGTAAAACGTTTTAAAACTGCCGTAATCGCTTCATTAGAAACACCCAATAATTTTGCGATACTCATCGCTGCTAAAATATTTTCTAAATTATGTTGACCAGGTAAAACGATATCACCTACTTCAACAACTTTTTCACCTTTAAAATAAAGAGCATTATCTTTTATGCACGCACCATCTTCAATTTCTTTCGTTGTTGAGAACAGTACTTTTTGACCTTTACTATAAGCAGATAAAGCCATCACATCTGCATCATCTGCATTTATTACACTATAATCATTTTCTGTTTGGTTTTTAAAAATATTTGCTTTTGCTAAGCCATATTCTTTTTTCGTCCCATGATAATCTAAATGGGCCTCAAATAAATTTAAAAACGCAGCAATTTTAGGTTGGAACAATTCTACTCCCATCAATTGGAACGATGAAAGCTCTGTAACTACAACTTCATTTTCTTTTGCATCCTGTGCTACTTCACACGCAACAGTTCCAATGTTCCCTGCAATTACGGGATGCTTTTGTCCTTCTTTTAGCATTTCAAATGTAAGCATTGTCGTCGTCGTTTTACCGTTAGACCCCGTAATCCCAACAAATGGTGCTTCTGAAATACGATATGCTAATTCAACTTCCGTAACAATTGGAATTTGCTTTTCTTTCGCAGCAACTAATATTGGATTAGAATACGGGATTCCTGGATTTTTTACTACAAGAGAAATATTTCTCTCTAATAATTCTAAAGGATGACCACCGCATACAACATCCATTCCTTTTGCTTGTAATTCTGCAGCAAGTACATTCTCTGCTAAAGGCTTTCCGTCATTTACAATAACATTTGCCCCTAACTTTTGTAACAATGTAGCTGCTGCATAACCACTTTTTGCAATGCCTAATACAAGAATATTCTTATTTTGAAATTCAGTTACAGTTTTCAATTACATCCACACCCCGATATAAATTCCTAACACAGCTAATAAAAATCCTACAGACCAAAACGTCACAACAACACGCCATTCTGACCAACCACATAATTCATAATGATGGTGTAATGGACTCATTTTAAAGACACGTTTTCCTGTTGTTTTAAACGAAATAACCTGAATAATAACCGATAAAGTTTCCATTACGAATACTCCGCCAATGATTACAAGTAGCAATTCTTGTTTTAATAAAATTGCTACAGCTGCAATGGCTCCACCTAAAGCTAATGAACCTGTATCTCCCATAAACACTTTTGCTGGATTCGCATTGAATACTAAAAATCCAAGTACAGCTCCTACAACTGCCATACAGAATATCGCTACTCCAAATTGCTCTTGTGCCACAGCAATAATACTAAATGCTCCAAATGCAATAGCAGCTGTTCCTGATAATAAACCATCTAAACCGTCAGTTAAGTTAACTGCATTCGATCCACCAATAAGCATAAATAGTACAAGTACAAAATACGCCCAACCTAATTCAAACTTAACATCCGTTCCCGGAATCATGATGTATGTGTGGAACGCTTGCCCTTTTCCAATTAAAAAGAACGCAATAGCAATAACAAGCTGACCTACTAATTTTTGTTTTGATGTTAAACCAAGATTTCTCTTCTTAACTACCTTTATGTAGTCATCTAAAAATCCAATCAATCCGTAACCAAATGTCACTAATAGTAATAACGATACCTCTGCACCTAAATGATTAAACTTAATCGCCATAATAAGTGAAGTTACCATCATAGATACGTATATGACGATACCACCCATTGTCGGTGTCCCTGATTTTTTTTGATGTGATTTTGGTCCCTCATCACGAATACTCTGTCCGAACTTTAATTTTCTTAAAAATGGAATAAACAATGGCGAAAGGGCAACAGAAATTAAGAATGCTACCCCAGCCGTTACTAATAAACCTTGCTCAAGCACATGTAGTCCTCCTCTCACGTTGTTACTCTTCGTTGTTTAAACGCTCTGTAATTGCTTCTTTAGCGATTTCACGATCGTCAAAATGATGAACATCTTTACCAATAATTTGATATGTTTCATGACCCTTACCAGCAATAATGATGATATCTTCAGCTTTTGCGTTAGCAATTGCATGGTATATCGCTTCTTTTCTATCAATAATTACTTCATAATTATTTCCATTTGCACCATGTACCATATCATCTAAAATAGCTCCTGGCTCTTCACTTCTTGGATTATCTGAAGTGTAAATAGCGTGAGTTGCATATCGTGTTGCAACACTTGCCATGATTGGTCTCTTCGTTCTATCTCTATCACCGCCACAACCGACGATGCAATATACGTCACCTTTTGCAAACTGTTTTGCTGTTTTCAATACATTTTCTAAGCTATCTGGTGTATGTGCATAGTCAACAATAACTGTATAATTTTGTCCACCATCAACCACTTCAAAACGTCCTGGAACTCCAGCTAGTTCCTTTATTACATCAATGATTGTTTCTAAACTTACACCAGAAACAAGTCCTGCCGCTGTCGCAGCTAGTACGTTATATACATTAAATTTCCCAATTAATTTCATCGTAACATTTACACTCTCATACGGTGTTACAAGCGTAAATGTAGTTCCACCACTTGTCATAACGATATCTTTGGCCATAACATCACTTGTTGTATCAATTCCATACGTTACAACAGTTGCTGCAGTACTTCTCATATATTCCGCTGTTACAGCATCATCGTTATTCAATACCGCGTATTTTTCACGATTATGATTATAACTATTGCCAAGTTGCGCAAATAGCAACCCTTTTGCATGTTTATATTCTTCCATCGTTTTATGATAGTCTAAATGATCTTGTGTTAAATTTGTAAACACTGCTACATCGTAATCACATCCGTGTACACGGCCAAGATCTAAAGCATGTGACGAAACTTCCATTACTGTGCTATCCACACCGTGTTCAACCATTTTTGCAAACGTCTGTTGAAGTGTTAGTGCATCTGGTGTTGTATTTTTCACCTCAAATGTTTCATCACCGATTTTCATATTAATCGTTCCAATTAGCCCCGTTTTATGACCATGTGCGCGCATAATCTCATCCATAATATGCGATGTTGTTGTCTTTCCATTTGTACCTGTAATACCGATTAAATGTAACTTGTGTGTTGGTTGACCATAAAAATAATCAGCTAAAACCGCTAACGAACGAAAAGTATTTTTCACAAGTACAACTGGAACGTCAACATCAATTGGTCTTTCCGCAACAATAGCAGCCGCTCCTTGTGCCGCTGCTTGCTTAGCAAAATCATGGCTATCAACCGTATATCCTTTCATACATACAAATAAGCTTCCTTCTTTCACTTTACGTGAATCAGCTTCTATAGATGTGATTTCTGGATTTTCTTTTGGAACAACTGGAAAATCATGCAAACATGATACAAGTGTATGCAACTTCATTTCACTAAACCCTCTCTACATTGTGTATTTATCTCTTTTATTAATAAGCAACACGTTACCTCCTAATTATGTAAAATAGGAGGTAAGTGCTACTCTGTCTAATAAATAGACCTATTTATAACCGCGACTCTTGCGGTCTCAAATTAAGTAACTCTTCTATAAAGAACTCACTTCCACCAATTGTACCATAAAACGTACTAGGTTACCTTTAATTCCCGAAGTAAATTCTAATTTTTGAGCCTTCTTTCACTTTAGCTCCTGCTTCTGGGGACTGTTTAATGACTTTCTCTCCATCTCCGCTTATATCAAGCTTCAAATCGACGAGTTGCGTCTGTAAGTCTTTCTTTTTCATACCAATTAAATTCGGAACTTCCACAGTTGGTGTATCGCCCCATTTATATTCTCTCTCAACTTGTTCTTTTCTCGGTTTCACTCCCATAACAGGAAGTGCATCCCGAAGAATATTCCCAACAATTGGAGCCGCTACTACTCCACCAAATTGCGTTACACCTTTCGGATTATCAACAGCAACATATACAACAATTTCTGGATCATCTGCTGGAGCAAAACCGATAAAAGATACAATATAATTATTCTCTAAATATTTACCATCTTTCACTTTTTGAGCCGTACCTGTTTTTCCACCTACACGATACCCATCAATGAAAGCACCTTTACCAGATCCCTTTGCTACAACATTCTCTAATGCATACCGAACTTTTTCTGAAGTTTCCTTGGAAATAACTTTTCTTTTTGCTACAGGTGTCTTTTTACTTACAACTTGATTGTTTTTCGGATCAATAAATTCTTTAGCTATATACGGTTGATACAATGTCCCACCATTTACAGCCGCTGCTACTGCCGCTACTTGTTGGATTGGCGTAACAGAAACACCTTGACCGAATGAAGTTGTTGCTTGCTCAACTGGACCGACTTTGTCTAAATTAAATAAAATCCCACTACCTTCACCTTGCAGGTCAATTCCGGTTTTTTGTCCAAAGCCAAAATTACGAATGTATTTAAATAATCGGTCTTTACCAAGGCGATCACCCAGTTCAATAAATCCTGGGTTACAAGAGTTTTGAACTACTTCTAAAAACGTTTGGCTACCATGGCCTCCTGCTTTCCAGCATTTCAATCTAGCTCCACCAACTTCAGCTGCTCCATCATCATAAAACGTATCTTTCTCTAAGTCTACTAAATTTTCATTCAAAGCTGCGGCTAACGTAATAATCTTAAATGTTGAACCAGGCTCATACGTACTCCATACTGGTAAATTTCTATTGTACACTTCTGGAGAAACACTTTGAAAATCTGCTGGATCAAAGCTCGGCCGACTCGACATACCTAAAATTTCACCATTTTTCGGATTCATCGCAATCGCAATCATACCATCTGGATTATATGTCGACTCTGCAATATTCATTTCTCTTTCCATAATTCTATTAATACGTGCATCAATTGTTAAGCCTAAATTCAAACCAGCTTCTGGTTTTTTGAAATCATCGCCAACATTAGGCATCCTTTGCCCTTTTGCATCTGCAAAAAAGCGCACATGACCTTCATCACCATTTAGTTCTTTATCATAATATTTTTCTAGTCCCATAAGACCTTGGTTATCACTACCTGCAAACCCTAATACGTGTGATAAAAAGTTGCCAAATGGATAGTACCGGATAGAGTCCTCTGCGATATAAACACCTTTCAAACTTAATCCTCTTACCTCTTTCGCTTTATCATGTGATATTTTCCTTCCGCCTTTATCTAACCTTACAATTGATTCTTTTTTTGTAATTCTCTTATAAATCTCATCTTTTTCCACACCTAATACTGCAGCTAACTTCTCTGCAGTCTCTGCTGGTTTTTCAATTTGCCTCGGTACAACAAAGACAGTTGGAGCACTTTTATTCGTAGCAAGTTCCACACCATTTCGGTCTAAAATCTTCCCACGTTCAGGTTCAAAAGTAATATTACGACTCCATGAATCTTTCGCACGATCCGTTAACATATTCCCAAGAAAAAATTGCACATATCCAAGACGAATATCGATGATAGTGAAAATAAGTATACCTGATATGAGTATAAAAATAAGTCGTTTTCTAACTGTTACATTTGATACACGCATATTGGAACAAGCCTCCCTTACGCCTAGCTTGTTCCAATATATGCTTGTACTTATTTAATTAGAACTTCTTCTCTTTTACCATTACGGCTTTTCTGCTTCTTGTTGTGGTTCAAGTGGCGGTACAAGTGTTACACCTAACTCTGTACCAGGTTGCAACAATGTTCCTTCTGGTACACTTTGTTCGGTTACATATCCGGTACCAGTAGGTTTTAGGTTAAGCTTTAATGTTTTTGCTAAATTCATAACATCACGAAGTGCCCAGCCTTGTATATTCGGCATTGTAGGTTGATCTCCCACTAAGAACACTCGATCACCCTTCAATGTTTGTTCGGTTGCTTTCGGTACTTGTTGCTGCACTTTCCCTTCACCTAATACGATTGGACGAAGTTTTGCTTTATCAATGGCTTTTTTCGCTTCTTCCATCGTTTTTCCCGTTACATCTGGAACAGCAGTTTGCTGCTCTTTCACATATTTCTTCGGATCTTTCACTTCATTAGGCTTAATCTTTAAATACTCTAAACTATTCTTCGTTACATATTTAAAAATATCAGCTAAAGGTTGTGCACCACTCTCATCATCTTTCAATTTTGGCTGTTTAACAGCTACATACACAACAAGTTGCGGATCATCCATAGGTGCCATACCTAAGAACGAGAATATATAATTCTCTCTTCCCGTCATATAGCCTCCTTTTCCATCCGGAATTTGCGCTGTTCCTGTTTTACCACCAACTGAATAGCCATCAACTTTATAAGCAGTTCCTGTTCCTTTCGGCGATGTAACAACGCGTTCTAATAACTGTCTTACTTGCGCTGCTGTCTCTTTTGTCACCGGTTTACCCACTTCTTCTGGCTTATGTTCTAATTTTACTTCCCCTGTTATCGGATCTACAATTTTATCAATTGTATAAGGTTTCATCATTTTTCCATCGTTCGCAATAGCAGTTGCAGCTTGTACAAGCTGAATTGGTGTTACAGTGGAGCCTTGTCCAAAAGCTGTCGTTACTTGCTGTATTTGCTGATCGAATAAAATGGTATTTGAACCTTCACCAGGTAAATCAATATTCGTTTTTTCATCTAATCCGAAAGCATGGATATACTTTCTGAAACGGTCTGGACCAAGTTTTTGATCACCTAAAATAGCAAACGCTACGTTGGAAGAGCGCTCTACCCCTTCATCAAATGTGATAGATCCCCATCCAGCGCCGCCATTATGATCTTTTATTTTGCGGTTCCCGACTTGATATGTACCAGACTGGTAATAATCTTGTCCCTTATACACACCTTCATTAATAGCTGCTGCTAGCGTGAAAATTTTCATGGTTGATCCAGGTTCAAATGCATTTGCAATTGCGTCATTGAAGAAATATTGAATTTGACGATCATTCGGATCATAACTAGGTTTACTAGACATCGCTAATATTTTCCCTGTTTTTGGATCTGCAACAATCCCTATTAAACTTTCTGGGTCATAATGTTTACTTGCAGATTTCATCGCATCTTCTAAATAACTTTGAACACGTTGATCTATCGTTAAATACGTGTTATCTCCGTTTTTAGGTGCCTTTACATTCACTGTTCCACCGTCAAGAGACACACCTTTACGGTCACCTGTATAAGCTACTTTTCCGTTAGAAGCACTTAAATACTTATCTAAACTTTTTTCTAAACCAAATTGTCCCACCGAAGTTCCCTCTTCATTCGGTTTAGCATGACCTATAACGTAAGATGCAAAATCACCGTTCGGATACACTCTTGCATTTTCAGTAATAAAAGATATACCTGGCAATTTCAATGCTTCAATTTGTTCCTTCTGTTCTTTCGTCAAATCTTTACCTAGCGTTCCAAATTCGACTTGACTTTTATCTTTTTTATTTAATGTAGCTAAAATCTTCTCTTCATCTTTTCCGAGTACGCCCGCAATTTTCTTTGCAGTATCCTCTTTATTCTCAACCGGCTTTGCACCTTTTAATTCGGCTACAAGCTTATAAGAGTTTGCATCTTGCGCTAACACATGACCGTTTTGATCATAAATCGTCCCGCGATTTGCTTCGAGAACTCCTGTTTTACTATGTTTTTGCTTAGCAAGTTTATCCAAATCCTGATTATGCACTGTTCCTGTCGCTTGTATGTAAAAAAATCGGGCTAATAACAGCAAAAAGAGCAGGAGGAATAAAATCATAAAATACCCTGCTCCCTTATTGGTATGAAATTTAGTCATATCTCTCTTCATTTTCCCTTCACACCTATTGCCTTATTTGAGGCCTTTCACATTATTCGCATTAATTTCTAGCCCGTGTTTTTTTGCAACTTCAGCGATTCGTTCATAACGACTTAACTTCTCTACTTCAGCCTGTAATTCTTGATTTTCTTTTTGCTGCTGTACAATTTTTTGTTCTATTGTCGCAGCTTCTACATTAACTTGATAAAGGCCTGCTTTATTTCCAATAAACGCTACACAGGCATACAATAAAAAGCCAATAAACGCTACATACAACAGTTTTTCGATTCTTGTAATCTTCGCTTTAGCTTTTGGCTGAACCATCTGCTGTGGGGGCGTTTGAATCTGAACCTCTTCTTGCGCTTGTTGCTTGTACTTTACAGCTAAGTTACTCATACCTCTCTCCCCTTTTTATCGTTTTTCAGCGATTCTCAATTTCGCAGAACGCGCTCGATTATTTTCTTCTAACTCTATATCAGAAGGTAAAATCGGTTTTCTTGTAATAAGCTTTAATTTCGGCTTAAACTCATCAGGAATAATTGGTAATCCTGGTGGCAATTGTGGCGTTGTACTATTTCGCTTAAACGTCGTTTTACAAATACGGTCTTCTAAAGAATGGAATGTTATAACACTAACTCTTCCGCCTGGCTTGACCATCTCAATTGCAGATTCCAACGCTTCTTCAAATACTTTCAATTCATCATTTACCGCAATACGGATCGCTTGGAACACTCGCTTCGCAGGATGTCCTCCCGTTCTACGAGCAGGAGCTGGAATACCCTCTTTAATTAGTTCTACTAATTCCCCTGTCGTTTCAATAGCTTTATTCTCACGATACGCTTCAATTTTTCTTGCTATTTGTTTTGAAAATTTCTCTTCGCCATACTGGAAGAAAATTCTTACAAGTTGTTCATATGACCAACTATTTACAACATCATAGGCTGTTAATGGGGCATCTTGATCCATTCGCATATCTAACGGTGCATCATGATGGTAACTAAAGCCACGCTCTGGTGTATCTAATTGCGGGGATGAAACACCTAAATCAAATAAAATACCGTCTACTTCTGTTATACCTAATTCCTGTAGTTTTTCAGATAGGTAACGGAAATTGCTCTTTACTGTTATGAACTGCTCACCGTATGAAGAGAATTTTTCTTTCGCATTTTGAATTGCTATCTCATCTTGATCAAACGCGATTAATCTTCCGCCTTCAGTTAATTGGGATAATAAATAAGAACTATGTCCTCCTCCCCCCAGTGTACAATCTACATATGTACCACCTGGCTTTATATCTAAGCCATCTACTGTTTCCTTCAAAAGCACTGTTACGTGATTAAACATTGTTGCACCTACTCTTTTTCCAATTAATTATGTTGAATGTATCTCCTCCTCTAAACGTATATCTCACGACTAGAGAACGAAATACTATGAAAGAACGACTCATTTAACTTGCCTACAAAGGCAGCATACTATACAAATCGCTATTTTCTTTTATTATATACTAAATTTTATCATCTTTTGCGGGAATTTAAATAAAAAACTGTCGAAAAAGATAATAATACGTTTACATTTTGTGCTATTTTGTCATATATTTAAGTATCCTGCATAATTACGATATTAGCTTTTTAAAAATTAATAATTCAGAAAAAATTCACTTCACAGTAAATTCAACGGGATAAAAATAAAATCCTGCTCCTAAGAGCAAGATTCTATAGTTTTATAACGTGATGTTTTCCATTCCAAGAAAACGAGTTTTCCATTACACGATCAACGAAATCCAAACCGAACTGATTTAAATAGTAACATACATTCCACACACGCTCTTGTGGCGCTCCCAATGGACGGATTGCAAATTGTATACGACGGAATTTATTTAGTTCCACTTCATGTTTTTTCTCAACATTTCTTTTCAACATTCTTTCCAACAGTTCAATTTGTTCATTAATTTTGAACTCATTTTTCCCTGCAAACGAACTTAATCCAGGATCTATTTTCTTCACAAACTGTTGTAATGACTTATGAATATCAATTATTTCTTTTTTCGCCTCTACAAATCGTTCATCTATCGGTTCCTCTATTTGATTAGATAACCAGTTTTCACGCAACTTATCTACGTTATTTAAAAACGGGTCACTCTCTTGCAATTGCAAATCGTGTAAATCTGTCGCTATATCCCTCTCAATATAAGTGATTGTAATACGAGGAACGACAGGCGGCATCCGGAAACCGATAGTATGGAAGACTTGTTGTAATTCACTCCAGTAAGCTAATTCCCCTGGACCTCCAATAAACGCCAACGTAGGAAATACATACTCTTGCATAAGAGGGCGCGTTACAACATTATTACTAAAGCGCTCTGGGCTTCTTTCCATCTCTTCAATCAATTCCTCATATGAAAAGGAATACGTCCCATCCTTCCCAACAAACTTCCCTTGATTATCTTCAAGCAACACTCGCTCGTTATCAATTTCCATGAATATATGTACTGCATTAGACTTTGTTTCAATAATTGGCTTATACCCTAATTCTTTAATTACTTCCTGTTGGTTATGAAGCCCCTCTTGCACTTCTTTATACTTACTTATAATTTGTTTAAAAAACGGCACTTCTAATTTTCTTAATTCAGGATGATGCGAATCGACAAGAATTAAACCAGAATTTATGAACATTTTCATAATAAGGTGACCAAAGAAATCTACATACGTATTCGATTCCCCTAAAGAATCATCAATAAATTGCAGTACATCCTTTGTAAAATTCGTTTCAGGGTATGTTTTAAAAATTTCTTCAATCCACTTTCTACAGTCTTCCAAAGAAAGCTCAGACTCTGAAGCACTCGCCTTTTTCGGATTACGATCATGAAAAATGGTCTTTTTTATTTTTTTATTCTTCGTTACAAAAGTATGATTAATTTCATCCATATCATGGTCTTCACCAGCAATCCAGAAAACAGGAACAACTTTAACGCCTAAACTTTCTTCCTTTTCCTTCGCAAGCTGTAAAACTGAAATAATTTTATGAATCGTATAAAGTGGTCCAGTTAATAACCCAGCTTGTTGTCCAGCTATAACAACATATGTATCTTCATCTCCAAGCGCTTTTACATTTTGAATTGTAGCTTCTCCCGCTTGTAATTTTGTATTATATTCTAATAAATGCGCTACTAAATCTTGGCGGAAAAACTCCCTCTCACGCAAATCTTGTACACGCTGTTTAAAAGCATCTTCTGTTAACATATAATCAAAACACGACTGTATCTCTTTTTTACCGTTCATATAGTCCGCTACAACACCTTGTTGCGGAACAGAGATTTCTTTTATCTCCATATAATTCTTCCTTTCGTATCCTGTTCTCTCACCAATCCACATTGTAGTCAATGTTTCACGTAAAAGCAAAGAATTACACTTATACTTTTACTTCTAACCCTTTTATTGCATCGAACAAAAATTGAAGTGTCGGAACGGATCGTTGCTGTTTCTTCGCTTCTTCTAATACATATCCAACAATCGCACCAATCTCTGTTTGTCTATTCGCCCTTACATCTGCCAACATAGATGATGTATTATGAGACGTTCTTTCACATACATGACGTACCATTTCCCATACCATTTCTTTTTCTTCTTTAACGAGAAAAACGACCTCCTGGAATACTTGCTCCATCATCTGATTAAAAAACGGGTTCGTAATCAATTCTCCGTTCTTGACCTGTAATAATGCCGTCAATGGATTGATACATACATTCACTACTAATTTTTTGTGCATAACACCCTTCCAATCATCTTCTATTCGAATTGGAAAATGTGGAAAAGGAAAGCAATTAAATATTTTTTCAAAATGTATAGACCGACCGCGCACGATTCCAAACTTCGTTACACCTATCCCTGTATGATAAACGGTATGTCTTTCTTCTTTTTTTGCACCATGCTCTACAATTCCAACTGCAATATTTTCATTCTCTATTTTCTGCATAGCATGAAGGTGTGACATTCCGTTTTGCAAAAAGACTACTGAGGATTTCCCTCGCACAAAAGGTAGTATGTCAGTTATATGATATTGCTTAACAGCAATAAATATATAATCTAGCTGCTGGTCTAGCATACTTTCTATTGGTAATACTGGCGGGAATACCGTTTCACGTTTCCCCTCCCTAATACAAGTTACACCCGTTATATTTAATTCGTCAGCCTGCTTAGCTGTCCTTGTAAACAACGTAACATCTTGATTACTTTTTTGTAAATAAAATGTATACAATAGACCAATAGCTCCTGGTCCCACAACTCCGATTTTCATTTTCACGTAAGGAACTCATCTGAACACGATACACAAGTCCCTTTTTCCCCTCCCCTTTTATTCCTCAAACACTCGATTCGATTCGTGTGGAATCATAATTAACTAAAGATGAACAAATGCCACCTCTTCTTCCAATATGTATAGACTACTTATTACTATGCTTCTACTCTTAGTTTAGCAAATCCTCAAAAAATAATAAAAGAAATACACTATCATCTTCATAAAAGTAAAAAAATGAGTTATAATATTATTATAAATATTTTCACTTTTCTGCATTCAATGAGACAAAAAGGATGTGATGTTATGGGATTCCCAAAAGTTGAGCGCTTGCTCATCAATTATAAAACATTAGACGAGTTTAAAAAATTTAAAGGCTGCGGAGCTCAAGAACTATCCATGTTAGAAGAATTACAAGCAAACATTATTGAAAACAATAGTGAATCTCCATTTTACGGTATTTATTATGGTGGATCACTCATTGCACGTATGAGTCTATACATGAAAAGGAACGGCGGGGAACCATTCGAAATTACAGGTACTTACCTAGAACTTTATAAACTTGAAGTATTACCAACTTTCCAAAAACAAGGATTCGGAGAAATGCTTGTAAATTATGCGAAGGGACTACAGTTCCCAATTAAAACGATCGCACGTATCCATTCAGCTGGTTTTTGGGATAAATTAAATTTCCAACCTGTGTCAGTACCTGATGGTGATTTTTACGTTTGGCACCCAGAAACAAATTTGAATACGGTTACAAACGAAGAGTCTGCATAAGAAATAAAAAAACAGCTACATAGCAGCTGTTTTTTTATTTCTTTAACTTCTCTAATTTCCCATTCGAACGAGCGCTATTTCTTTCCGCTACCATTACACTTCTTTTTTGATCGATATAATCAAGCAATGTTCTATATTCTTCCTCATATACTGATAATCGCTCCAACAGGCTCTCTTTCTCTGTTTGTAACGATTCAATTTGCTGTTGCAACACCACTAAAGAGTTTTCATCTTTATAATTTTGCAAGAAATCAATAACATCATTCAATGTAATTGACGTAGGTTCTAATACCTTCGTCTCTTTCACTTCATAATTTTCCACTTTACGCAGTTGCTTCGCTTCTTCAATACGTTCTTTGTATTGCTTTCTAACGTAAGAATTCCATCTAAAGCCACATGCTGCTGGTGTACGAGATAAATGTCTTCCCACTTCTTTAAAGGCAGATAATTGCGTTCCACCTTCTCGAATATGCCGGAGTACTACTTCTGCCAGAAGCAAATCTTCATCATCAGTCCAAGCATCTTGTCTTGTTGTCGCCATCTCTCTAGTCCTCCCTATGCATTTTTTATTAAACATATGCAGTTACTAGAAAAGATAGAATACAACAAATGAAGAATAAGACAAAAAAAATAAACGTAGAAGATATCTTCTACGTTTATTTTCCCGCAATTACTTGCTGATTACTTCTTTACCTTTGTAAGTACCGCATGCTTTACATACACGGTGAGCTAATTTCGCTTCACCACAGCTTGGGCACTCTACCATACCAGGTACTGATAATTTGAAATGCGTACGACGCTTTCTTTTTACTGTTTTAGAAGTTCTTCTAAAAGGTACAGCCATTCTTCCCACCTCCTTAAAAGAAATAGTTATTTTCATATGAAGGCCTGAACCAGTCTTCCGATTATTTGTCAAAAAACTTTGCAAGTCCTGCCAATCTTGGATCAACAGGCTTTTCTTTGTCTTCTTCCGAAATCACTTGCCAGTCTTGACCTTGCGTCGGTGCTCCACCAGAAACATCATCACTGAAAATTTGCATTGGAATCTCCAAAAGTATATTTTCCTTGATTACGGGCAGTAAGTCAAGTACTTCTCCTTCTAAACAATGAATTTCAGCTTCAGTTTCAAATTCTTCTTGTGAAGTTTGGAACACCTCAGTTGTTTTAATGTCAAATGGTAATGTCACATCTACTAAAGAGCGAGAACATGGTAAAACCATGCTTCCAGTTATATGTAGATGGAACGTAAACTTACCGGAGCCAAAATCAACTCTTCCTGTTACGTGAACAGGATTAATTTCACGAATATCTTTCTCGACCTCTTTTAGCTCACTTACATCTACCATCTCATCCAATGTCAATCCTTTATTTCTCAATTTATTCAATTGATGGATGGACCATTTCATATCATATCACCTCAAGGCAACAAACAAAATTATAGCTAGCCATTTTATATTTGTCAATGTTTTTTCTTTACACTATAATGAAGTCATCATAGTAAATAATATATAGAGTATCACGTTTTTCAAAAAGATGCTACATCGAAAGGAGAGATTACCATAAAAGCAAGTGGTATTGTTGTTGAATATAACCCTTTTCATAACGGTCATGCTTATCATGTGCAACAAACAAAAAAGTTAACACACTCTGATATTACAATCGCTGTTATGAGTGGCCCTTTTTTACAACGTGGTGAGCCAGCACTCGTATCCAAATGGTATCGTACCAAAATGGCCTTAGCATGCGGTGTAGACCTCGTTGTAGAGCTTCCTTATGCCTTTTCAACGCAAAAGGCCGAAACCTTTGCAAATGGCGCTATTTCTATTTTAAACGCCCTACACGTTTCTGAAATTTGTTTCGGCAGTGAAGATGGACAAATCGAAAATTTTTATAACACCATCTCTGTGCAGAAAAATGAAGAAGAGACTTTTAATCGTCTTGTAAAGCAATTTATGAACGCAGGTAATAGTTACGCAAAAGCTACATCTGAAGCTTTCCTACACATTTTATCTTCTGAAAAAAATATAGACATGTCACAACCAAATAACATTTTAGGCTTCCAATACATAAAAGCAATTCTAATGCAAAATAGTTCTATGCAAGCACAAACGATAAAAAGGTTCGCATCTCATTATCATGATGAAACATTTAACGACCAACATATTGCAAGCGCAACAAGTATTCGCAAACAACTTTTTAGTGAAAATAGTTCCTTTACAGAAATTGAGCCTTTCATCCCAAAAGCGACTGCTTCTCTTTTAGCAAGTTATAAACAAAACTACGGGACATTACATAATTGGGAACAATACTTTTCATTTTTTAAATACAAACTTATGACAATGTCTCCAGAAGACTTACGACATATATATGAAATTGAGGAAGGGTTAGAGCATCGTATTTTATCAAAAATACAAACCAGTTCCTCCTTCCATTCATTCATGGAAGCGTTAAAAACGAAACGTTATACGTGGACTAGATTACAAAGAGCTTGTACACATATTTTAACAAATACAACAAAAGAAGAAATACATTGCGCAAATATAGAACAACATGCACCATACATTCGTCTATTAGGCATGTCACAAAAAGGACAAACGTACCTTTCAAAAAACAAGAAAAAAATAGAGCTTCCAATCCTTACCCATACAAAAACATTTGACCATCCTACTTTACACATAGATCGAAAAGCCAATTCTGTATATTTCTCCATCATACAAGAACCATTACGAACACAACTACTAAAACAAGATGCAACACATCACCCAATTCGTTACGATGAAACAACTGCAAAATTCCTATAAAAAATCTCTCTTTTCAGAGAGATTTTTTTATTTCTTGCCCATTTTTTCCAAATACATTAATGCATCATCCAACGTATCAACTGGCACAACTTTCATTTTCGTTTTAATATCTTTCGCAGCCTCAAGTGCATCTTTATAATTCGATTTCTCCGCACCTTTTTCATTTGGTGCAAAGAACACTTCAGCACCAGCATCACTTGCAGCGACTACTTTTTGCTGAATACCGCCAATCGGGCCAATTTCTCCCTTTTCATTAATCGTACCTGTTCCAGCTATTTCATGCCCTCTTGTTAAATCCTCGTCCACCAGCTGATTATATATTTCTAATGTAAACATTAGACCTGCCGATGGTCCTCCTATTTCATGAGAGTCAATTTTCACTTTCGGATCTACCACTAATTCTCTTTCCGTAACGATAGAAACACCTATACCAACACGTCCATTTCCATTCGGAATAGTCTTTACATTTAAATTTTCTTTTAACTGTTTCCCATCCCTCTTGTACTCAATATTTACTGTATCTCCTTCTTTTTTCCCTGTCATATATTCAATAAATTGTTCTGTCTTTTCAAATGTTTTTCCGTCGACGGCAATGATAACATCTCCAAGTTTAAGCTTTCCTTCTGAAGGCATCCCTTTCGCTACACCAGCAACCAACACACCTTTATTTTCAAAAGAAACAGTACGATTTGCACGTTTATAAGCATTATAAATCGCTGCATTTTGCGAATCTTTCATTGCATAATTTTGGCGAAATTGATATTCTTCATCACTTTCACCTTTTTGCAATATTTCTTCCGCTTTTGAAATATGTGTATATTTATTAAACTGTGCCGCTATTAAATTCACTACATTTGCCGGTCCCATTGAAACCGTAACAAGCATAAAATCACCAGATTCTTTTGTTCCTCCCTCAACTTGAACGTAAGGCTCTAATTTTGCAGCCATTCCTGGTTTCGTCACATAATACGGCAGGCGTACGTAAACAAGTAACATTGCCAATATAACCCCTATTAAAATTGCATATATAAACCGAAAACGCTTAAACATTATGTTTCTCCTTCCACTGCTCAATTAATAAATGAATATTTGCAACATGCTTTTCCGCTTCTACCTCTCCAACTCGAATAATGTCTTCAATGTTTGTAAAAGCCCGGGAACTAAATTGTTCTACAGCTGGGCGCATCATTAAATCAGATGCAATTTGCCGATTTATCACAAGCTCATGTTGCATAATTTCAATACTCTGCATAATTACATCATAAATAGACGTAACCTCTCCATTTACTTTAATCGGGGATACATCAACAGCAATGACAATATCGGCACCTAACTCTTTCACAACCGATACTGGGATGCGATCAATCACTCCGCCATCTACCAATAATCGTCCATCTATTTTCTCTGGCACAAACACTCCAGGTACAGAAATACTCGCTCTCACCGCCTCTGCAACTGGACCACTTGTAAAAACAACTTTTTCCCCCTTTAAGATATCAGTAGCCACAACAGCCGTCGGGATATCTAATTCTTCTAAATTTTTATTATATGTAAACATTTTAATCATATCTTTGACACGTTTTCCAGAAATAAATCCCATTTTCGGAACCGTAAAATCTAAATAATATTTCCTCTTAAAAACATTTGCCAGTTTATACAGTCTTTCAACGTTTGAACTAGCGGCATAAAATGTACCTACTAAAGCCCCCATACTACTTCCTGCAATCATATGAATCGGTATATCATTTTCCCTTAAAACCTTTATAACACCAATATGAGCAAAACCTTTTGCGCCCCCAGATCCAAGAGCTAAGCCAATTTTCGGTTCTTTCACTTTTCTCACCCTTTAATTTTTTTCGTTCCTTTTTCATACTTATGGTCTAAATTCACTACGTATCCACGTATACTGAAATGAACGTTTTTTGGGACAAAGGGGGATTTACTTACATGTATGAAAAATGGAAAACGGCTTTCCTTACCATATCAACACTTTTTTTAACCTTTTCTCTTGTACTCCACCCCCAAGCTGCTTTACAAGCTTCCATTCGAGGGTTAAATATATGGTGGGAAGTTGTATTCCCTTCACTTTTACCGTTTTTCATCATTGCCGAACTTCTCATTAGTATTGGTGTTGTAAAATTTATAGGCGTTATATTAGAACCACTTATGCGACCACTTTTCCGCGTTCCAGGAATAGGCGGATTTGTTTGGGCAATGGGAATGGCTTCAGGCTTTCCCGCTGGCGCCAAATTAAGCGCTAGACTGCGCAAAAGCAATCAGCTAACACAAATTGAAGCAGAGCGCCTCGTATCTTTTACAAACTCATCCAATCCACTTTTTATTTTTGGCGCTGTTTCTATCGGTTTTTTCAATAATCCGAAATTAGGAATCGTATTAGCTGCTGCACATTATTTAAGTAATTTTGCTGTCGGGTTACTGATGCGTTTTTACGGCAATAACAACAGTTCCACGCATGATAAACATGTTACTAAAAAACACCCTTTTCAAAACCCTTTTTCAATTCTACACGAGACACGTATGCAAGAAAAAAGACCAATAGGAAAATTACTTGGGGACGCTATCGTTTCTTCTATTCAAACGCTACTTATGATTGGTGGATTTATTATTTTATTCTCTGTTTTAAATAAAATGATTACTGTATTTCATATTACAGCAGCCCTTTCTTTTATTATGCAACATATTTTATCATTCTTCCAACTAACTACTGAATTTAGTATCCCAATATTATCTGGCATGTTTGAAATGACACTTGGAAGCCAAATGATTAGTCAAATAAATGAAACACCCCTCCTGCAGCAAGCTATGGTAACAAGCTTTATTTTAGCATTTAGCGGCCTTTCTATTCAGGCACAAGTCGCTAGCATATTAGCTGAAACAGACATTAGATTTAAGCCCTATTTTTTCGCAAGAATTATCCAAAGTATTCTTGCTCCTATTTTTACTTTTATATTTTGGAAACCATTTTATGAAAAAGTAAGCTCTTTTTCACCTATGCAAAAAGATATCCCTGTCTTTTTATCGAATCATTCTTCTATTCTGCATGAAATTTGGACATCTTTTATACACTACGGACCGATATTTACATTATTTTGTTTACATGTATATGTCATCTTATTATTTTTTCGAAGCAACAAAGAAAAACCCCGTTCACTTTAACGGGGTTTGAAACTTTTCTTTTAAAGCACGTTCTACAACAGGAGGTACAAGATCTACTACACTTCCTCCATATCTCGCAACTTCTTTCACAATGCTCGAGCTTAAAAATGAGTATTGATTGTTTGTCATAATAAAAAAGGTTTCAATGTTTTCATCTAACTTTCGATTCATAGAAGTAATTTGCATCTCATATTCAAAATCAGAAACTGCTCGTAATCCACGTAAAATCGCGTTCGCATTACGCATTTTTGCATACTCAACTAGTAGTCCACTATGTGAATCTACTTTGACATTAGGAATATCCTTTGTTGCTTCTCGAATTAAATCTAAACGCTCTTCCACTGAAAAGAACGGTTTTTTTGACGAGTTGTTTAAAACTACTACGTATACCTCGTCAAATACTTTTGCTCCCCTTTTAATAATATCCAGATGCCCAAGGGTAATTGGATCAAAACTTCCCGAAGAAATAGCTATACTTGTCATTCCGTCCCCTCACCTTCATACTTATAAATCGATATCGCTGTAATACCATAATTTTCAGCTCGCACTTTTACAAGTCTTCCTATAGACTCGGGTAAAACTACATCATTACCATGCTCCGCCATAATTAAACCATCGTTATGTAGCAATCCATGTTGATCCATTACACTAATTAAAGATACAATTTTTTGATCTTTATATGGAGGATCAATTAATATAAGATCAAATGACATTTCACGTTTTATAAGTGCTTTTATCGCACGTTCTGCATCATTCCGATATACTTCAGCTTGTTCCTGTATTCTACAACTTTCTAAATTTTGATGGATTACCTTTATCGCTTTATTGTCTCGATCAACAAAAATCGCTTTATCAATCCCTCTACTTATAGCTTCGATTCCAAGACCACCGCTACCACCAAATAAATCAAGAGCGACACCCCCATCAAAATAAGGGCCTATCATATTAAAAATGGATTCTTTTACTTTATCAGTCGTTGGACGTGTTGTATTACCTGGCACCGCTTTAAGTGGGTGTCCTTTACATTTTCCTGAAACTACTCTCATCTGTTGTCACTACCTTTATTTCAATCTATCGAGCAATTATAGAAAGCCCTTCTCCATTCGGTAACCGCTACCAAACTTTACGATTCCATTCATCTTCCAACGAAGACTAGAAGAACTTAGCTTAAAATAACCGCTCTGCATTTTTATGTATTCATCTCACCATTCGCTAACACGAACTATTCGTTTCACTTTATCTTTTTTATCCTATCATAAAATAAAAAAAAGAAAAATAAAAAGCCCAACATAAAATTTAATTTCATCATGTATATCTTCATTTAGATTGGACATAAATAACTATAACAACATCACCTTCGATGTTGTTGCCAACCGCGGAGAAGACTTACGTTTCCCCATAAGTTCTTCCTCCGGTTTCTCCTCTCCCTTTGCCTTCTTACTAGTACATGCTAGTATAAGAAGGGCCCTGCTTTGCAGGGTTTTTTTTCTTTGTCTACTTTTCATTTAAAAAGTGAGATGGTACAGTAAAAGAAAGAGGAGGAAAAGATATGATTCAACGCTTTATAGAACTCGGAGAGGGCTACTCTGATTTATATGAATTACTTGAAATTGCCAAAGCAAATCAAGAACGTATAACACATATGTTACAATTTGAAACAATTAAAAATGAAAAAAAAGTGTGCTCACTTGTTGTAATATTAAAACCAACTACTACTGGTGATTTCCAACCATTATACATATGTCGTGAAGGCATTCCTGTACTTGAAAATAAAAAAAGTAAACGCGTCATTTTATTTGAAGAAACGGCAGAACAACTTGGAAAAAAAGTGACTACCTTTACGGTAAAACCATCCACAACTTTCCCAGAAAAAGAACTGTTTTTCAATCATTTAATTGGTATTTTACGAATGAATAATTTTATTCCTCCAATGAAATAATGTGTTATTTCAAATAAAAAATCCCCTGTTAAAATTAGCAGGGGATTTTTTCTATTAGCTATAATCGTATTCTTTTGCCCGATCAGGACGTGAATTTTCAAATTCCGTTTTTAAATACGGGCGGTACGACTGTTCTATCTTTTTCACAAAAGGAAGTTTGTTCAACTTTTGCATCATATGCTCAATTTGTTCCATATCACAATATACTACTGCATATTTTAAACGTTTTGATATGTAATGTATGTTACCATATTTTCTTAAAATCTTGGCATGTTTCAATGAATGTAAATAAACAATCATACTTTGTCGTTGCCCGAACATAATCTTCTCCATCTTCTCCTTTTAAAAACATATATTTTATATTTTATGAAAACCAATCAGAAATTTATGACATTACAGGACAAACTCTGTATACGTTTTCTTCTATCTTCTAAAAAACGGGGTGATTTACCCCGTTTTTTTACAACCGCAACCTCCGCCGGTACCACAACCGCCACCACAGCCACCAGCATCAAAAAATGGATTTCCTGTTGGAACTTTGATGGAAGAGGACACCTCAGAACCGATTGCTACACTCACTTCATCTAACAACTTTTGTAAAGCCGTTTCTACTCGTTTAAAAGCTGCAATCTTATCATGTAAATCTACAGAACGCTTCAATTCCCTCATTTTCGTCGAAACGAAAGTATAGTCAGGATGATATTTACCGAAACGTTGCACTTCCTCATATCGTTCTTTCATCGCTGTAAATTGCTGAATTAACGTTTGAACTTCCATATCTTCATGCAAGTCTTTATAACATTTACGGTAATCTTCTGCTATATCTGAACAGATGATCGCTTTTGCAAGCTGCTCTGCCTTATCTAATATTAATACGCTTTCTAGCGTCGCTACAATCATGAGAGACACCTCCGAGTATTTATCATACCACATTTAGAATAGAACTACTAATTGAAGTGTCTCACTAAACAGAAAGATATCATTCTAACTATTTTTTAATAATTTCAGTACGCATTTATACATTAATATGTTCCGCAATGTTGTATTTAACAACATCCCACTTCCCACTATTTTCATTCACATAACTAATACATGCGTTTTTTAACGGTGTCTTAAACGAAATATCTTCCGGAGCAATTGCATGTAAAATTGCTTTTATCGCATGAGAATGGGCTACAATAATAATACGTTTGCCAGAATGAGTTTCTGCAACGTCTTTTACCGCAGCAAAACAACGAGCTACAATTTCTTCATCTTGCTCCATACCTTCTACTTTACCTTCTGCAATTAATTCCCTAACAGTCGCAACTGGCTTCCCAGAAGCTTCACCAAAATTACGTTCAACAAATCGCTCATCTAATAAAATTGATTGTAATCCAGTTGCCTCTGCAATTTCCTTAGCTGTTTCTTGCGCTCTAATTAATGGGCTACTTATAATTATATCCCATGCCTCCGCTTGCAAAGCAGCTGCACTTTGACTCGCTTGCTTCTTCCCCACTTCATTAAGCGGAATATCTTCACGTCCCTGAATAATCTCTTGAAAATTCCAATCAGTTTGTCCATGTCGTACTAAACAAATTTCCGTCATGCTCATGCTGCAACTCCTTTTTAAATAATCCGCTTCTATTGTATCAAAAGTTCTGCATGACGGACATAGTTTTCCCTTCCAATTATGTTGCATTTTGCTGCTTCATATACTGAAACATATCAATCATAATGGAAGCAACTGCCAATTGATTTTGAAATTTCTCAACTTTATCTGGTATCGTTTTTTTGAAATGTTGCATAGCTGCTAACTCAAATGCCTCTTTTTCTTCAGGGTTTCGCGTTAGTTTTCTATACCAGTACGGTTGCTCCCTAATATAGCGAGATAAATCCTCATCAGCCTTTATAAACTCCATAATTTCTGCTCTCATCCGCTTTCCTCCTAATCCTTCTGAAAGAAAAATGGATTATTTTCGGAAGTACTCTCTTCTTGCTGCGTGCGTTTCCCTTGAAATTGTTGAAAAACTTGTTGCACACTACCAATCGCACTCGTCACATTCGCTAAATGATGTTGCATTTGTTCCACGTCTAACTTTTTAAAGAAAGAAAGCATTTGTCCCATCACATCAGCAGTTTTTTCCTCTTCAGTTCGAGTATCCTTTTCTTTTCCTTTTTCTTTTTTCTTTTCTTTTACCGAAGAAAAAGCAGGCGCTCCATCCGGTCTAAAAGTTGCCCATACTGGATCTTCTTCACCAAGTAAGTACCATTCCTCATAAAACTGTTGCCAAGTTTTATGACCACTTCGAACTTCATGAACCATTTTAGGGTGATGGTTTACAAACTCTTTAAACTGTTGAACCGATGGATGTAACGGTCCTTTTGTTGTCGGCATAATCCTCACCTCTTCATGTATATCTACTATATAATAAGAAAAAAAAGGCGCATGGTTCGCCTATTTTTAGACGATTCATGCACCTTTTTATCCTACTATTTGCATAGGGGAAGATTCCCATCCACAATTTACAGTTTCATTTTATTTCCGAATAAAATTTTGTGTATAAAACTTATCGTATACGCCAACACCTAATCCTGTAAATTGTTCATTCAATAAATTCTTTCGATGTCCCTCACTATTTAACCAACCTTGCAATGCCGCAACCCCATCACTATGTTGCGCCGCTATGTTCTCACCGGCAAGCTGAAATCCTACTTTCCCGCGCTGTAAACGATCTCCTAACGTACCTAATGTAGGTGAATCGTGTGAAAAGTAATTATTATCCTTCATATCTTTACTATGACCGATTGCCACCTCTGCCGTTTGTTGGTCCCACGCTAATAACGGTAAATTATGACGACTTCGAATAATATTTGTTAAATCAAAAATTTGTTGCATATTCCCATTCTCTATTTGTTTCATTTTATCTGGAGTTAATGGTTGTTCTGCTAATAATTCACCCGAATAAACGAGCTGATACGGTCTTTGACGCAATAACGTTTCGTCATCCATATAACGAACACCGACAAGCTCATGCGTAAAATGATCAAAATATAATTGTGCCCAACCATCTTCTACTGGTACTAATGGTTGTTCCATCACTTCAGTATCAGATAACTCAAATTGATAACTATTCTTTCCTCTTTTTAACGAAATCTCATGAGAAAGTGGATTCTTTTTATACACATCTTCATACTTTTCATTTATATAATAAGGTGGCACCTTAACTTGCTCACCAGCGACATACGCCGTTACAATTTTGCGTTCAGCAACCCCAAATTGAACATACTGAGATAAATCTTGATTGTATACCCACCATTCATATCCGTAAGCAGATGGTTCTATTCGAGAAGGTTCGCCCCATTTTGCTAATAAATTTTCAGAGTCCCCACCAATCATATTTAAAACCGTATCGGAAGAGTCTTCATTCACTTGTTTTTTCTTTTTCACAATTTTATTTTCTTGCTTTGATTGAGATGGGGTTAATATATATTGTGAAACGAGTAATTTCCCGTATAAATCAACAGCTAAAATTAAAATTGTAATCATTACGATACGCAATAATTTCTTCAATCGATATACCTCCTGCACAAAACATAAAATTGAGATATACACAAATCCTTTTCTTTCCTTTTTTTGTGTGTACCGTACTCTTTTCACTATATCATATTTTTGCAAAAAAAGTCTGGATTATCCCTTTTCTCTCAATATGAATTGCACTTTCTTATTATTCATACTATTATAAAAATAATGATGTAACATAAAAAAAGGAGGTATTTTATGCAATTTACAAATACAAAATTTAATGGAGCCGTCGTTGATTTAACACTATTAACAGAGATTATGGAAAAGAACCATTTTGTACTTGCTGGACAGTGGGATTATGAACGAGTTACATACGATTATAAATTCGAAATATTAAACGATGTTTATTATTTACGTGTACAAGGTTTAGCTGTTGAAGGTGACATTGGTAGTAGACACGCTGAAATAAAGCTACTTCCTCCCTTATTAGGTAAACACTATTATCCTCACGGCGTTGAATATGGTGATGGTGAAATTTTCCCAACGAATGTACTTCAAAAAAGCGAACAACTCCTACAAAATGTCGAAAAAGAGTTAAAAGAATTCCAAATCATTGAGTAAAATAAAAGTGAGTGCATCATATTGATGCACTCACTTTTATTTCGTTTGTAAATACGGCGGCAATTGTTGTAACTGCTCTTTATCCTTTTCACGCTCTCGACGCGCCCATCGAAAGAAAACATAACCAATAATCGTACCGTACACTATTTCCTGGACAATTTTCATAATGATGCCGCCTGTTTGTTGGTCTTGTAAAACAGGCATCCAGTGTAAAAATTCTGGTCCAGTTATATTTAAATCAGATAAAGTTCCCGCTGGTACACATAATTCCATCGCCTTCATCCAAGCAGCTGGATCCGTATACGTTGCAAACAACGGTGCCGTCGCAAAAATAATTAACGCGCAAGCTGGCGTTAATAATATACCATTAGCAAACATATAACCAAGTTTCTTTATATCACTTAACGTTTGATATTCTGGTAATGGATTTAGCATCGGCCACCACATCATGATTGCCGTAAAGAACAATATAGCGAGACAAATAGGATGAGCAATTTGACTTTGTTTTACTGTATCAAAAACAACTGGTAAATGATAAAAAGAAAACAGGCCATTAAATACAAACAATGCGATAAGTGGCTTAGTAAATATCTTCAATATAATTTGAACGAACTTAAAAGAAGTAATATAACGATATAACCAAACTGGTATACCAAGCAACAATAACGGCGGAACGGCAATATACATAACTGCCATTTCAAACATATGTGCACTAAATATAATATGACCAATTAAATCAATAGGCCCTCCCTTTACAAAATACAAAAGAACAATCCCGGTCGTAAAATAAAAAACTTGCTTCTTACTTACCTTTGTCGCATGTTCAAATCGCATTCTATATGGCCCAATAATTAAAAAATACCCAATGAGGATCGAAAGCATAAATAATAAAAAGATTGGACTCCATAGCGCTTGAAAACCAAATATCCACAAGTTACTCATTGTCACACCTACCTTCTTCAGGTTATCTTTTCACATAATATGAAGAGGGAGCTGTGGCAACACAAGCTCCCTCTTCACTTTTCAAATCCACACGATTGTCATAAAAGCTAAAATTGTAATTAACCCGATTAGCAGACCAGAATAAAGAAAGAAACTCGCTGCTTCATGTCCTTTATGACTCATATGCATAAAATAGTACAATTGAAAAATTACTTGTACCACCGCTAATAGTAAAATAAATGGTACTGAGAAAATCGGACTGAAAGTTTTCGGATATGCTACTGCTACAAATGCAACTAATGTTAAAAATATCATTAATGCAAATGTAATAACTTGATGCTTCATTTCCTCCGCACTTTTCCTCTTCCGGTAAACGAGATCAACTTTAGGATTATTCGTTTGCTTTATCGCCATTGTTTATCCCACCATTCCCATTAAATATACTACAGTGAAAATAAACACCCAAACTACGTCAATAAAATGCCAATAAATTGATGCAACATAAAACTTCGGTGCATTGTATAAATTTAGACCTCTCTTCGCATTTCTAAAGATTAATGTTAAAATCCAACACAATCCAAACAATACGTGGAGTCCATGTGTACCAACAAGAGCATAAAACGCAGAACCAAATGCACTACTTCTCATAGTATGCTTAAATTCATGTGTATAATGGTAAAACTCATAGATCTCAAACCCTAAAAACCCTAATCCTAGCAGCACTGTTACCAGTAGCCAAAGTTGCATTTTCTTAAAATTAAAGTTTTTCATATGATACATCGCATATACGCTCGTTAAGCTACTCGTTAATAAAAGCATCGTCATAATGAAAACGAGTGGCATTTGGAACATCTCTTGAGATGTTGGTCCGCCATTTGTAGAATTCTTTAACGCTAAATATGTGCCAAATAAGGAAGCGAACAATACTGTTTCGCCTCCAAGAAATAACCAAAAACCGACAAACTTATTTTTCCCCTCAAGGGTTGCTTTTTCAGGCTCTGCTGGAAATGTTTCATTCGTTAATTTTTCATCTACATGCATTACGCCTTGCCCCCCTTATCTTCTAAATCTTCTTTATGAATATGATATCCATGATCATCAATTACTGAACGTAGGAACATTGTACCAAACGTAATAATTAAACCGATAATTGCTACTAATAACCAAAACTTATCTTTTCCACCCTGCATATACATTGCACCGAATGCCGCTATAAACAATCCTAAAGAAATGATAAATGGTGAAAATGATGGATTTGGCATATGAATATCACCCACTGGTTCCGCCGCTGTCATCTCTTTATTCCCTTCACGTTTTTCAATCCAAAACGGATCTAACCCGCGAACAAATGGTAATTGTTTAAAGTTATATTCTGGTGTAGGTGCTGGCATTGTCCATTCTAATGTACGTCCATCCCACGGATCACGACCAGCCTTTTCTTTTGATACTGTTGTTTTAATTACATTGAATAGAAGAACAATCGTTCCAAGAGCCATAAATACCGCTCCAATAGAACTAATCATATTACCCATTTCCAACCCTTGACCTTCAAGATATGTGTAGTAACGACGTGGCATACCAATTAAGCCAAGGAAATGCTGAATGAAGAACGTTAAATGGAAACCGATAAAGAATAACCAAAATGTTATCTTTCCTAACGTTTCATTCAATACTTTATTAAACATCAGTGGCCAATAATAATGGGCTCCTGCAAGTAAACCAAATACAACACCACCGACAATTACATAATGAAAGTGAGCTACTACGAAATAGTTATCATGAAATTGATAATCAGCTGGTGCAGATGCTAGCATAACACCTGTAACTCCTCCCATTACGAATGATGGAATGAAGGCTACTGCCCACATCATCGGTGTCGTAAAACGAATACTTCCGCCCCACATTGTAAAGAGCCAGTTGAATATTTTAATACCGGTCGGAACCGCAATCGCCATTGTTGCAACTGAGAAAATAGCATTTGCAACTGGACCAAGCCCAACAGTAAACATATGATGCGCCCATACCATAAACCCTAAAAATCCAATTAATACTGTCGCAAACACCATCGACGAATAACCAAATAATCGTTTTTTCGAAAACGTCGCGAAGATTTCTGAGAATATTCCGAAAGCTGGGAGTATAAGAATGTATACTTCTGGATGACCGAAAATCCAGAATAAGTGCTCCCATATAATTGTATTCCCGCCCAGTGCTGGATTAAAGAAACTTGTTCCAAATAAGCGGTCTAACATTAAAAGTCCTAATCCTACAGTTAACGGCGGAAAAGCAAATAATATTAATGAAGATGTTACAAATGTCGTCCATGTAAACATCGGCATACGCATATACGTCATCCCTGGCGCACGCATATTAATAATGGTTACAAGGAAGTTAATACCTCCAATTAATGTACCTATACCGGAGATTTGCAAGCCAAGCACATAAAAATCAACACCATGGCCTTTAGAGGCTAAAGCTAAAGATGCATAAGATGTCCATCCTGCATCAGGTGCTCCACCTAAAAACCAACTTAAATTTAAAAATACTCCACCAAAGAAAAATAACCAAAATCCGAGTGAATTTAAAAACGGGAACGCTACATCACGTGCACCAATTTGAAGTGGTACAGCGGCGTTCATAAATGCAAACACGAGTGGCATAGCTGCGAGGAAAATCATTGTTGTACCGTGCATAGTTAATACTTGATTATAAGCATCCCCAACAAGAAAAGCGTTGTTAGGAATCGCTAATTGAAGGCGAATAAATAGAGCTTCTATTCCGCCTATTATAAAAAACAATCCACCTGCAATTAAATAGAGAATGGCAATCTTTTTATGGTCTACTGTCGTTAAATAATCCCATATGACAGCACCCATCCCCTGTTTTTTTGCTACAGAACTCACGTTTTCAACCTCCCCTTCGCGAATAATCCCTCTTTACTTTTCAACTTTTAACGTTTGTAAATATGCATTTAATGCATCAATTTGATCGTCTGTTAAGTTGCCATATTTACCAGTCATTTTATTTCCTGGTTTCATATTTTCAGGATCTTTCAGCCATTTTTTTAAGTTTTCTTCATTGTTTTCAGCAATGCCGGCAACTGTATCGCGATCCGCAAAGTTTGCTAAGTTTGGTGCGATACGAGCGGAAGGTGGTCTACTATCATTAGATCCAACTGCGTGACAACCAATACAGCTTTTATTAAATATTTCTTGGCCTTCTTGCGCCTTTGTTGAAGCTACTTCTTTCTTCCCATCAATTTTCTTCATATCAGCAAGCCACTTTTTGTACTCGCTTTCATCTAAAGCTTTCACTTTGAATTGCATTAAAGAATGTGATGGGCCGCAAAATTCTGTACAAAAACCATTATAAGTGCCCGATTTATCTGCCTTTAACCACATTTTGTTTACATTATCTGTATTTGTATCCATTTTCCCAGCTAAAGATGGAACCCAAAACGAATGTTTAATATCGGCACCCTTCAAATTCAAATACACTTTCTTACCTGTGGGGATGACTAAATCTTGAGAAGTTACTATCTTTTCTGATTTATAAGAAAATTCCCACCAATAAAGATTCGCTGTTACATCAACAACGATAGTATCTTTATCAATATTCTTTTTCTCCATCGCACTTACATCAGCAAGTTTGAATGTATATGTAACCGTCGGAACAGCTAAGATTAGCAAAAGAATAATCGGAATAACTGTCCATATAATTTCTAGTTTGTGATTCCCTTCAATTTGCTCCGGAATATAATCTTCCTGACCTTTCTTTTGTCGGAAACGCACAATTACATATAAGAAAATAATAGTAACTACTAGTACTACTCCTACCATGATCGCACTTGCTAGTAAGAGCAGATCGTATTGCATTTTTGCTACCTCTCCTTGCGGAATTAAAGTAGATTGAAAGGCTTTACCGCATCCCCCTAACAGTAAAGCCAGCAGTGAAACGAACGAAAGCAGTCGCCACTGTTTCTTCATACAAACAACCCCCACTTTCCTTGTGAATTAGATTGTACTTTATAGTTAAGTAAAGTAAATCTCAACGTAAAGAAATCCAATTATGTCGTTGTCTTAGAAGAATGTAACTACAATCATTGATACAAATAAGATTGTTAAATAATTTAGGGAATAAACAAACATTTGCACGGACCATTTGATGTCATCTTTCTTACGGAAGCCATAAAAACCTAAAACGATCCATCCGATGTTAAGCAGTGTTGCAATTACCATAAATGTTATCCCTAGTCCACTCATATAAAATGGTAGTGGTAATAAACATACTGTCCAAATCATAATTTGGCGTTTCGTAATTTCAAATCCATGAACTACAGGAAGCATTGGAATTCCTGCGTTTCGATATTCATCAACACGTTTCATTGCTAATGCAAGGAAATGTGGGATTTGCCAAATAAACATAATTAAAAATAACATCCAAGCAATTGGATGGCCTAAAGATGGATCGATTGCTGCCCATCCAATTAAAGGTGGAACTGCACCAGATATACTACCTACAACAGTATTTAGTGTATACTTTCTCTTTGTCCATAAACTATATAGAACAACATATGTGAAAGCACCAATAAATCCCATTAAGACTGCCATTGGTGTTGTTAATAATAAAAATACAAAACCAAGAAGTAATATAACTAGTCCAAATGTAAGTGCAAATCCTGGTTTATACTTTCCAGTAACCGTTGGACGGGTCTTTGTTCTTTCCATTAATGGATCGATGTCTCGATCAATGTAGTTGTTTAAACAACATACCCCTGCCATAACTAATCCAGAACCAACGATTGTAAAGAATAACTTATCCAGATTGTCCATTACACTTAATCCATTAAAGTGTAATGCCAACCAAAATCCTGTAAATACAGTAAGTGTATTTGAGTTTACAATCCCCATTTTAACGAGCGCTTTTAAATCTTGTAACCGAGTTGTTTCCGGTACGCTTGTAACAGCAGACTCATCATGCAGCTCACTTGTTGCATGGTTCATCACTTTAACCCCCTCTTAAAACTTTCATCTTTCTTTTTGCGCCTATTTCAAATTGAAATATTTCGCTTCTATATAGCAATATTATTACAGTAGAAACATTGTTAACCCATTCTACTACTAATCTACGCCCATACTCCAATATATTAAATCATATTTCCCGAACATTTTGTGAAGAAAACATGAACTTTTTGTGTCGAACATAAAAAACTTAATTGTTACTTATCCATATCATAACATGATGTTACCTTCTATAATAAACTTTTTTGTCATATTTAACACGTATTCTCCCCATTTCTTTTCAAAATAGCCTATTTTTCACCTAAAAATTTCCTTATAAACCTTATTTCCACACCCGTTTTCTCTTCCCTGTCTTCCCCCTCCATTTCTTTGCTATTTTATTATTTTTTATATATCATAGGAACTAGCGCGTTTTATTCTATACATAATGGAATGAAAATATTTCGCAATAACTTCATAGCAGAAAGATGGTGAAAGAGATTGCAACGCTTTATTAAATGGTTAGCAGTCATTACGAGTCTTGATTTATTAATAGTTTTATTAGGAGGCGCCTTAGTTACAAAAACAGGCTCTGGCCAAGGATGCGGTAAATCATGGCCACTTTGTAACGGTGAATTTGTTCCATCTAATTTATCAATGGAAACTATTATTGAACTAAGTCATCGCCTTACATCAGGATCAGCAGGAATTCTTGTCACTCTCCTTTGTATTTTGTCCTGGAAATATTATAAACATGTGCGCGAAACAAAAACGTTAGCAATTTTATCCTTCGTATTTTTAGTTGCACAAGCATTAATGGGAGCCGCAGCGGTTGTTTGGGGGCAAATGCCAGCTGTACTTGCTATCCATTTCGGTATTTCCTTAATTTCATTTGCTTCTGTCATTTTATTAACGTGTCTTATCTTTGAAATCGACCAAAAATTTGATGCACGTTCACTTATTATGGACAAAAAAATGAAATTTCATATTTATGGTGTAACAATTTACAGTTATATTGTCGTCTACACAGGGGCTTTAGTACGTCACGAACGAGCTAGCTTAGCCTGTCCAGACTTTCCTTTATGTAGCAAAAATAGACCTATGCCAACTCAATTACATGAATGGGTTCAAATGGGACATAGAGTTGCAGCGATGTTAATTTTCGCTTGGATACTATACGCGATGATTCTCGCTATCCGCCATTACAAACAGCAGCCTGTCGTATACTGGGGATGGATCATCTCATTTATCCTTGTTACACTTCAAGCTATCGTAGGAATTTTAGTCGTATTTACAAATGCTAGTTTATCAATGGCATTATTACATTCACTATTCATTTCTTGCTTGTTTGCTGTACTATGCTATTTAGTTATGTTAGGTACAAGAAGTAAAGTGAATGCAAAAGAAGCTGCATCAACTTCTAAACAAACAAAATAAATGAAAATACCTTGCCCGAATTGGCAAGGTATTTTTTCGTAATAAAAAAGAGCTGTGTTTCCACAACCCTTTTTTATTTTAGTGATCTAATTCAATGAGTAAGTCACCCGTTTGAATTGCATCTCCATCGTTAACATATACTTTTTTCACTTTACCATTAAACGGCGCTTGAACTGTCGTTTCCATTTTCATCGCTTCTGTAATTGCCATAGAATCGCCTTTTTTCACTTCATCGCCTTCTTTTACAACTACTTTAATAACCGTTCCTGGCATTGTTGCGCTAATGTGGTTTGGATTTTCACGGTTTCCTTTCACACGTTGTGCAACTGTCGCTTTCACACTTTCGTCTTTCACAACAATCTCACGTGGTTGACCGTTAAACTCCAAGTAAAGAACACGATTTCCATCTGGCTGAGGCTCTCCAATTGATACTAGTTTAACCATCAATGTTTTACCTTGTTCAATTTCCACATCGATTTCTTCACCAAGTCTCATACCATAGAAGAATGTCGGTGTATCAAGCACAGATACATTTCCATAAATCTCAGCAACTTTTTCGTAATCCATAAATACTTTTGGATATAATGCATATGCAACTACATCAAACATCGTCACTTCGCGTCCAAGTTTATGGAATAGCTCTTCTTTTAACGCGTCGAAATCTACTGGTTCTAATAATTCACCTGGTCTTACTGTTAATGGTTCTTTCCCTTTTAAAATAATTTCTTGTAACTTTTTCGGGAAACCACCATATGGTTGTCCTAAATCTCCAGAGAACATTTCAACAACAGATCCTGGGAAGTCCATAGAATGTCCACGCTCTAAAACATCTTGTTCTGTTAAGTGATTTTGAACCATGAATAATGCCATATCACCGACAACTTTAGATGATGGCGTTACTTTAACAATATCACCAAACATGTCATTCACACGGCGGTACATTACTTTCACTTCATCGAAACGATCGCCTAAGCCAACCGCTTTCGCTTGTTGTTGTAAATTACTATACTGTCCGCCTGGCATTTCGTGCATATATACCTCTGTATGAGGAGCATTCATACCACTTTCAAACGGTGCGTAGTATTTACGTACATCTTCCCAGTAATGAGATAATTTTTCTAATGAATCTATATTAACATCTGGCTGTCTTTCGTTTCCACCTAACGCATAGTATAGCGTGTTCGCACTTGGTTGTGACGTTTGACCAGCCATAGAACTTACTGCTACATCGACAATGTCAACACCTGCTTCAATTGCTTTCGTATACGTTAATATACCATTTCCACTCGTATCGTGTGTGTGCAGGTGAATCGGAATCGATACCGTCTCTTTTAATGCTGAAACTAAATCATATGCTGCATTTGGTTTTAGTAAGCCCGCCATATCTTTAATACCTAAAATGTGAGCTCCTGATGCTTCTAATTCTTTTGCTAAATTTTTATAGTAATTTAAATCATATTTACTACGTAACGGATCATGAATATCCCCTGTGTAACACATAGTTGCTTCTGCAATTTTACCAGTATCTCGTACAGCATCAATCGCAACTCTCATACCTTCTACCCAGTTTAAGCTATCAAAAATACGGAACACATCAATTCCAGCTTGAGCAGAACACTCCACAAACTTTTGAATTAAATTATCCGGATAGTTTTTGTAACCAACCGCGTTTGAAGAACGAAGTAACATTTGGAATAAAACATTTGGCATTTTTTCACGAAGATCTAGTAATCGTTCCCACGGATCTTCTTTTAAGAAACGATATGCAACATCAAACGTCGCACCGCCCCACATTTCTGCTGAGAATAAGTTCGGTAACATTCTCGCTGTCGGCTCTGCAATTTGGTGTAAATCTTTTGTACGAATACGCGTTGCAAGTAATGACTGATGCGCATCACGGAATGTTGTATCCGTTAAAAGTACACGTTTTTGATCTTGTACCCATTTTACTAATCCGTCTGCTCCACGCTCATCCAAAATTTGTTTCGTTCCATTTTGGATTGGCTCTGAGTGTAATACATTCGGTATACGAGCATCTGGGAAAATTGGTTTCTCTTTTTTCCCTACTCCTGGGAAGCCATTTACTGTTACTGTCCCGATGTAATTTAACATTTTCGTTCCTCGGTCTTTACGTTTCGAGAACAAGAATAGTTCAGGTGACGCATCAATAAATGAAGTGTCATATTCCCCTGATAAGAAGTTTTTATGTTTTACTACATTCTCTAGGAATGGAATATTCGTTTTAATACCACGAATACGGAATTCTTTTAAGTTACGTTCCATTTTTGCAGCAGCTTGTTCAAAAGTAAGCGCCCATGTTGTAACTTTTACAAGTAAAGAATCATAGTACGGTGTAATAACAGCACCTTGGAAACTATTACCTGTATCAAGACGAACTCCAAAGCCACCACCTGATCGATATGCCATAATTTTTCCTGTATCCGGCATGAAATTATTTAGTGGATCCTCAGTCGTTACTCGAGATTGTATTGCAAATCCATGTACAACAACTTCCTCTTGCTTTGGAACACCCACCAATTTGCTATGTAATGCATGTCCATCAGCTATTAAAATTTGTGATTGAACGATATCGACTCCTGTAATCATTTCTGTAATTGTATGTTCTACTTGAACACGCGGATTTACTTCAATGAAATAGAAATTATCATCTTTTACAAGAAATTCAACTGTTCCTGCGTTTAAATAATTTACATTTTTCGTTAATTTCACAGCAGCATCACAAATACGCTGACGCAAATCATCTGAAAGCGACACACTAGGTGCAATTTCTACTACTTTTTGATGACGACGTTGTACAGAACAGTCTCGCTCGTATAAATGAACAACATTGCCCTCTTCATCTGCTAAAATTTGAACTTCTATATGTTTAGGTTTTTCAACGAATTTTTCTACGTATACTTCATCATTGCCAAAGGCTGCTTTCGCTTCTGACTTTGCTCGATTATACGATTCTCTTAATTCTTCACTAGTACGTACAATACGCATACCACGACCGCCACCGCCAAGGGAAGCTTTAATAATAATCGGGTAATCATACTTTTCAGCAAATTCTTCGACTTCTTCTAATGAATCTACTGGCCCATCACTACCAGGAATAACTGGAATTTGTGCTAGCTGCGCTTGTGTTCTTGCTTTTACTTTATCTCCAAACATATCTAAATGCTTACTTTTTGGACCGATAAAGATAATCCCTTCTTCTTCACAACGTTTTGCGAATTGAATATTTTCTGACAAGAAACCATATCCAGGGTGGATTGCATCTACATGATTACTTTTCGCAATCTCAATAATGCCCTCAATATCTAGATAAGCATCAATTGGCTTTTTTCCTTCCCCAACTAAATAGGATTCATCGGCTTTATAACGATGATAAGAACCACTATCCTCTTTAGAATAGATTGCAACTGTTTTTAATCCCAGTTCCGAACAAGCTCGAAACACACGAATTGCAATCTCTCCACGGTTAGCTACCAATACTTTTTGAATACGTTGCAGCTTTGTCATGATTTTCCCCCTCTACTTTCCTACCACTCTAGAGATAAAATATATACACACCATAAAGAGCGTGAAGTTCTTCACTTTCTACATTATATTATACTTAGAAAGCTTCACTTTATTTTTATCCATCATACCTTATTTTTTAACAAATGATAAGTTTTCTGAGCAATTTGTCTCACAAAAATAGTATAGCATACCTCTTCCTTTTCTAACAACTTAATTGTATATCACTTTTGGATTAATGTGATATACCCTTTTACCTGAAAGAGAAATTAATACATCATATTTAAAAACTACTTAAAAATAAAAAACACATCATGCTCTAAAGCACAATGTGTTTTATTTTACAACTACAAGATGTGGTCCACCTTGTTCTCTTTCTTTAACTGTCTCGTTCTGTTGTTTCTCTTGTCGTTTTACATGACTAGCAATATTGAGTAATATCCCCATCGCAAGTAGATTAGCTAATAAGGAACTCCCACCATAACTAACAAACGGTAAAGGAACTCCTGTAAGTGGTATTAATCCAGACATACCACCAACATTAACAAATGTTTGGACTCCAAACAAACTTGCAATTCCGATAGCTATTAAACTTCCAAATGGATCTTTACACTTTTGTGCAACTCTAAAGGCCCGAATAATTATAAGTAATAAACAGATTAAAATAATAGCCACACCTATAAAACCAAGTTCTTCAGATATAATTGCCATTATAAAATCCGTTTGTGGTTCTGGTAAGTAACCATACTTTTGTACACTATTTCCTAATCCTCTACCATTTAGCCCTCCCGAAGCAATTCCAATAAATGAATTCACTAATTGAAACCCATCCTTTTGAGGATCATTAAACGGATCAAGAAAAACAGAAAAACGTGCCTTTTGATATGGATTTAATGCATAATTACCAAGAAAATATAGTGCCGGAATCCATACTATAGAAGTTAAAGCAATTCGTTTAATCCATAAGTTAACCTGTACTCCCGAACAAAGAAACATAATTCCTACTGTTCCTGCAATTAACAAATCAGTACCTAAATCATTTTGCTTTAATATTAAAAACATGATTATTCCAACACCAATAAGTACTGGACCTGACCCTTTGAAAACAGGTGTATTCGTTTCTTGTCTTTTCGCAAAAAAATGAGCTAAGACGAGAATAACTGTTATCTTAACAAATTCTGCAGGCTGTATTCCAAATATCCACCCGTTTGCACCGTTTACTTTCTTAGTGAAAAAGGCAGCTGCAGCTAATAAGGCAACACTAGCACCATAACTCCCCAATAAAAAAATTCGTTTTCTCCAAACTTTATATGGGATAGTAGCAATAATTATTAATACCATTGTCCCAACAACTAAAGTAATTAATTGTCTTTTAAAAAAGAAATTTGCTGGTTTATCAAATCTCGAAATCGCAACAATGGAACTAGAACTATATACCATTATAACTCCCAATACACATAAGATAACAAGAGGAAGTAATAATGAATAATCCATTGATTTCCATACTCTTTTCATTTCATTTCCTCTCTCTGTTTCAATTTAATTATTGTTGTATTCCATATGTACATTGATTCTTCCTGCTTTATTATACAAATAAAAAGCTCAAACTTTTTCAGTTTGAGCCCCCTTATTTGAACCCGTTATTGTTGTTTGTTTGTAAATGCTTCATGAAGTGCAGATAACTCACGTTCAAGCTCTCCTAACATTGCTTTCCCTTGTTCTTCTGAAATAAGACCAAGGCGAACTGCAAAATCGACTTCGCGGGATAGTCCAAACATTTGTGTGTCTAACACTTCTTCATATAATGGACATTGCGGCATTGTAAGATGGTCCATTTGCACCTTAATAAGTCTTAAAATCTTCTCCGCATCCGCTTGTAGAAGGGCTAGTGCCTTTTCCTGATGATTTGATACTGTCTCAGACGCCAAATTGATTCCCTCCGTTTCCGTCCTACTCTCTCCTATCTATTAATATTAGCGATAGTTTTAATAAATTGCAATAGAAACATTTTTTGTGACAATAGTGTCTAATACTATTATACTGAAAAGTGGGAGTATAACACAAATGGGGGAACAACAATGAGCGAAATTTTATTTATTAATGGAAAAGTTCGTTTTCCAATCACTATCGATCCAACCGTTTGGATCTTTGATGATCGAAAAGTAGATTTGACAACTTACTTTGATGAAACGAGAGAAAACACTTCAGAACTAGAAGCTTATTTAAAAAACACTTCGGAACATTGGGATCGCGAAATCCGTGATGGTGCTGCTTTCCCGCCGATACAACAAAGTGTAAAGAAATTTAAAAAAGAACAGCTAATTACTGGAACGTTCGGTATACCATTTCAACCTTTTCTTGCTAACGCCGAAATTTCAGATGACGCTACGCAAGTCGAGATCGAAACAGTAGATGATACAATAACGCTTCCATTAGAAACTGTCAAACATGCTATTCTTGGTTTTTCAAAAGAAGGAAAACCATTAAAAGAAGATGGACCTGTTCATTTATATTACAATGATGGATCTAATAGACAAAATCCAATCCGTAACATCCGCAAATTTACAATTATTTAAAGAAAAGGAGTGAGCTTCAGCTCACTCCTTTTTATAATAAATCTGCTGCTAGTTGAGCTAAATTAGATCGCTCCCCTTTTACAAATTTCACATGACCACTAATACGTTGCTCTTTAAATTTCTCTACAACATATGTTAAACCGTTATTATACTCATCCAAATACGGATGATCAATTTGCTGAGGATCTCCCATTAATACGATTTTACTTTTTTCTCCTACCCTCGTTAGTATCGTTTTCACTTCATGCTTCGTTAAATTTTGTGCTTCGTCAATTATAATGAATTGATCTGGAATACTTCTCCCGCGTATATACGTAAGAGCTTCTACTTCTATCGAACCCATTCCAGCTAAAATAGCATCTAACTCTCCTGGTTTTTTCGTATTAAATAAATACTCTAGATTATCAAAAATCGGTTGCATCCACGGTCTTAACTTTTCTTCTTTTTCTCCCGGTAAATAACCGATATCTTTCCCAACTGGAACAATTGGCCGTGCAACGAGTAGTTTTTTGTATAACCCTAAATCTTCCGTTTGCATGAGCCCCGAAGCTAAAGCTAGTAATGTCTTTCCTGTACCAGCTTTCCCTGTTAGCGTGACTAGCGGAATATCTTCACGAAGCAACAATTCTAATCCCATAATTTGCTGCACATTTCGTGGTCGTATTCCCCATACTTGTTCATTATGAAAAATAAGTTTCTTTACCTTCTTACCTAAATGATCCACAATACCTAGTGCTGAACTAGATCCACCTAACGCATCTTTCATTACTACAAACTGATTTGGATAAAAAGGATGATTTGCAATTTCGGATAAAGGCAATTCGCCTTTTTCATAAAAATAATCCAATTGTTCTTTTGATATATATCCTTCTAAAAATCCTGAATATATATTTTCCACTTCAATAACCCGATCACTTAAATAATCTTCCGCCTTTAAACCTATTGCATCTGCTTTTACCCTTACGAGCACGTCTTTACTTACTAAAATAACAGACTTCCCGTCCTCTTTTTCTTGTTCTTCTAAAGATAGATTTTTTGCTACAGCTAAAATTCGATTATCATTTGTTTTTTCTACAAAAATATCTTGTAGTTGGACAAACGAACGATGATTTAATTCAATACGAAATGTACCGCCGTTTTCTAGCGGAATACTTTCATGCAGTTTTCCTATTTCACGAAATTTGTCTATTAACTTAGATACATAACGAGCGTTTCGTCCTACTTCATCCATATAACGTTTTTTCGAATCAACCTCTTCTAATACAACTGCTGGAATCACTACTTCATTGGTTTCAAATGAAAAAATAGATAAAGGATCCTGCAAAAGTACATTCGTATCTAACACATAAATTTTATCCAACCTGTTACCCCCTGACTCCACTTTTAAATTTGTAGAACAAGGGTTTCATCCATAAAATATGGACGAACCATTGTTATAATTATATGTACCGTATAAACGAGGTAGAATCGAAATTTATAGCCATTAAACCTTTTATTTATTTTTTATTCATTTCTATTCAATATATTACTTTTAATTATAATTATTAACATAAAATCACAATAAGTAATTACAAAAGTTAATAACTGACTTTCTTATTTATCACATTTATAATTCTTTCATTCCTGCTAACACCTGGTTATCGAGCTTTTTAGCTGCACGAAGATCATACGTTTTTTCATATGTTGGTTCAATTGCAAGTTTTGCACCATAAAACATAACATCACGTACTTCTTGTACATTTACTTCTATTACAGTCAATTTTAAAGGAATGCCTTCCATTCTATCAGTCAAAATTTCACCTGCACCACTTATGGAAAATACGGATTCATTCGCCATTATAGTCAATACCACTCCAGTACTATGTCTTATATTTTCCACAATACGTGAACGTTGATCTACTGCAAATCGAATACTAGTTTTACTCACTGCATACACCCAAGAAATAGCACTTACGTTAGGAACTTGTTTTTCAAAATCTGTTGTTGCTACCATAACAATACACTCTTTACGTAACGTTTGTACTAAATCATCCGTTAATGTGGGCTCTACTACATTCGCCATATTTCCACCTCCAAATATACTTCATATATCCTTATCATAACCTATTTTTTGAATTGCGAAAATATTATTTTTTCCCGCTATTATTCAAAAACATTACACTTCCATGATATACTTATACTGATAGAATTCGTATTGAGGTGACGAAATGAGAGTCAAATGTATGATTTGTGATAAAAAAGATATGTTAGATGATGAAAATCCTATGGCAAAAAAACTGCGTAATCGCCCTATTCATACATATATGTGCATGGAATGTTCGGAACGAATTGCTGAACGTACGATGGAACGTCATGCAAGTGGTAATTTTCGATTATATCGTGATAAAAAAGTCGAAGACGATTGGTAAAATATAAATAAGTCCTTTATCAATATGATAAAGGACTTATTTATATTTTTCAGGTTCGCGATTCATTTGATCCAAAAAACAATCAATAGCTTCTAATGGAAACCTTGCAGATTTTCTTTCTCCATTTATTTCATATGTAACTACATACATTTCCTCGTTCTTCTTAACTTCCACATTTCTCAATTTATGTTCTTCATATATCATATTTTGAAATAACAAATACGTTTCTTTTGCAGCACTATCATCCGGACGTGCTTCGGCAACTGTTTTAATTGTTAACCAATTATATAACGCATCTTGTACGGAACGCATAAAGCTTCCCCCCTCATCCTGCTTTTTGTTGTCTTGCTTGACGTAATCTCAACCTATAAATCCCAAGTACAATTGCTGCTACAACAAGCCCCTCTCCAACAGGTAAAAAAACTGCAAAGAAAGTTAACACTGTACACCCAATCGCTAACGATATATATATCACTATATTTTTTATTATAGATAGCTTTCTTGCAAAACCTAAATTATACACAAGTGCACTTAATATAATAATGACGCCATACAGTAACCACATCCCTAGTTCTGGATTTTCATCAACTTTACATAACTTCGCAAAAAACGACATTCTTTCTAACACTATTTATCCCCCTTCCTCATAAATCAAACCATTTTTCTTTATGTACTTAATACAAGAGTAACCTGTGAAAAAAATACTGTCCACAAAAAGAGTAAATATTCTAAAAAAATAAACATAAAAAAACAGCTACCTTAATTAAAGGTAGCTGTTTTACTATTTTACGCTTCTACAGATTTCTTTTTCTTAGCAGCTCTTTCACGTTCGCTCTTATCAAGAATCTTTTTACGTAAACGAATGGATTCTGGAGTTACTTCACAGAACTCGTCATCGTTTAAGTACTCTAATGATTCTTCTAAAGTCATTAAGCGTGGTTTTTTCATTGTTGAAGTTTGATCTTTCGTCGCAGAACGAATGTTAGTTTGTTGTTTCATTTTCACAACGTTAACTGTTAAGTCATTCTCACGAGTGTGTTCTCCGACAATCATACCAGCATATACTTCTGTACCTGGTTCAACGAAGATTACACCACGGTCTTCAACTTGCATAATACCGTATTGTGATGCTTTTCCTGTTTCAAGTGAAACTAGAACACCTTGACGACGTCCACCAACTTGTCCAGCGTGTACTGGTTGGTAGCAATCGAATGTATGGTTTAAAATACCGTAACCACGAGTTAATGTTAAGAATTCTGTTGTGTAACCAATTAAACCACGTGCTGGAACCATGAAAGTAAGGCGAACTTGACCGTTTCCGTTATTCACCATATCTAACATTTCACCTTTACGTGCACCCATAGATTCCATAATAGAACCAGTGTATTCTTCAGGTACATCGATTTGTACACGCTCTACAGGCTCACATCTTACGCCATCAACTTCTTTAATAATTACTTCTGGCTTAGATACTTGTAGTTCATAACCTTCACGACGCATGTTTTCAATTAAGATAGATAAATGTAGTTCCCCACGTCCAGATACGATCCATGCATCAGGAGACTCTGTATTATCTACACGTAAACTTACATCTGTTTCTAATTGTGAACGAAGACGCTCTTCAATTTTACGAGATGTAATGTATTTACCTTCACGACCTGCAAATGGACTGTTATTTACAAGGAACGTCATTTGTAGTGTTGGCTCATCAATACGTAATAATGGTAACGCATCTTGATGTTCAACTGGGCATACTGTTTCACCAACGTTAATGTCTTCCATACCAGAAACAGCTACTAAGTCTCCAGCTTTTGCTTCTTCAATTTCTTGACGTTTTAATCCCATGTAACCAAATAATTTTGTTACGCGGAATTGTTTTACGCTTCCGTCTACTTTCATTAAAGCAACTTGTTGTCCAACCTTCATTGTACCGCGGAATACGCGTCCAACTCCAATACGTCCAACATAGTCGTTGTAATCAAGAAGTGCTACTTGGAATTGAAGTGGCTCTTCGCTGTTATCAATTGGTGCAGGAATATGTTCAATAATTGTATCAAATAATGATTTCATATTCTCTTCTTGATTTGCTGGGTTTGAATCTAAGCTTGCTGTTCCGTTCATTGCTGATGCAAATACAACTGGGAACTCTAATTGATCTTCGTTTGCACCAAGTTCGATGAATAAGTCAATTACTTCATCAACTACTTCATCAGGGCGAGCGAAGTCACGGTCAATTTTATTTACAACTACGATTGGAGTTAAGTTTTGCTCAAGAGCTTTCTTTAAAACAAATCGTGTTTGTGGCATACAACCTTCATATGCATCAACAACAAGTAAAACACCATCAACCATTTTCATAATACGTTCTACTTCTCCACCGAAGTCAGCGTGACCTGGTGTATCTAAAATGTTAATTCTTTTATCTTCATAGTGAATCGCAGTATTTTTCGCTAAAATTGTAATACCGCGCTCTCTTTCTAGATCATTTGAATCCATTGCGCGCTCTTCAACGTGTTCGTTCGCACGGAAAGTCCCCGCTTGACGTAATAACTGGTCAACAAGTGTTGTTTTACCATGGTCAACGTGGGCAATAATTGCTATATTACGTAAATCTTGTCGTTTTTTCAACATGTCCAACTCCTAATGTCTTTTTAATCCTTCTCTATTATAAGAGCGAAGGGGATACAATAGCAATTAAAATAAAATCAAGAATGAAAATATAGTTGTATTCTTACTTTTGTGAAAGTAAAATGAGATTGGAGGGTGAAGAAATGGAACACATTCAATATCGCTTTTTATTAACTGCAATTATCGGTGTTATTTTCTTAATCGGTATCGGCATTATGATTGCTGAAAATAGTCCAATCGGTATTATTATTTGCATTATCGGCACATTTGTTACAGTTGGATACGGTTTTGTAACAAAAAGAAAAATGCGTAAATCGCAATAACGTCAAAAAGTAAGAAGCCTGTATACAGCCTCTTACTTTTTTTGTTACTTGGATATAAACGATAACACTTCTTCATACACCCCTGGCTTCGCAACTAATACGCTACTCTTCTCTACGATAGAAAGTGGCGCTCCGGAGAATGTTGTTACCTTGCCTCCAACTTCCTCTACAATTATCTGTCCCCCACCAAAGTCCCATGGTGATAATCTAGGCGTTACATATGCATCGATTCTTCCAGTTGCAACGTATACCATCTCTAATGCTGCACAGCCATATGATCTCGTGCCTCTTGCTTTCTTAACAAGTGCCATCATACTTTCCATATTAAGCAATGGATTGTCGGTAAGCCATATCGCATTTAAAGCTACAATACCTTGCTCTACAGTACCTTTTTGTAATAAAGGTATTGGTACTTCATTACAAAATGCTCCAGCCCCTTTTAACGCATGATATAATTCATCATGAACTGGATCATAAATAAGTCCAATCTTTCCGATACCGTTCTCATAAATTCCAATTGAAATTGCAAAATTTCTTTTTTGGTGAACAAAGTTCATCGTGCCGTCAATTGGATCAATTAACCAAACAACCCCGTCAGAAGAAGTTACCTCGTCTCCATAGCCCTCTTCACCTAAAATATGATGATGTGGGAATGTTTCTTTAATTTTCCCAATTAAAAACTGCTCTATTTCTCGGTCCATATTTGTTACTAAATCAGCTGCATTTGATTTTGTTTCTATAATAAGTGCTTTTTTCATTGATGCCATTAAACGCTCTCCCGCATCCCGAATCCACTGTTTGGCGTGTGCATCGATGTCTTTCCATACTTCTTGCATGTTTAAACACTCCGATCTATACTGTTCACAGAAAAAACGAACCCTTTATAAGGTTCGCACCAACTAATTTTTTATACATATACTATTATTACGCTTCTAAACGAATCATTTCAAGTCTTAACACTTCTAACTTTTGTACACACTCTTCTTTTTTCTGTTTATCATTTTCCATCATCGCATCATATAAAGTCGCTAATTCATAATCTAGCTCCAAACGTAGCACCGGTATTCTCTTTTCAGCATCTGTTCTCTTTAACGCATTAATCACCTGTCTCATATTATTTGCCTCCTCCCAATATTCGTCTGCCCTCGGACTAGAATTGATTCAATTTTCTGATTTTTTGTTTTATACTATACTATGTTGGATAAATCATCTATGCAACAAAATTATATTTTTTTATTTAAATTTTTTTGTGCTGTTTTTTTTATGAATAGTACAAGCTATGCTAAAATAAAAGCAAAATAGGAGTTGGAGGAACAATCATGACACTACAAACATTCAAATCAACTGATTTTGAGGTCTTTACAGTTGATGGTCTCGAAGAACGAATGAGTGCAATTAAAACGAACATTCATCCTAAGCTAGAAGCTTTAGGGGAACAGTTTGCAGCGTATTTATCCAAACAAACTGATGAGAACTTTTTTTATCATGTAGCAAAACACGCACGTCGCAAAGTCAATCCACCAAACGATACTTGGGTTGCTTTTTCAACAAATAAACGCGGATATAAAATGCTACCACATTTCCAAATTGGATTATGGGGTACTCATGCCTTCATATACTTTGGTTTAATCTATGAGTGTCCACAAAAAGTGGAGACGGCTCACGCCTTCTTAGAACATATAAATGATTTAAAAACAAATATTCCAAATGACTTCGTTTGGTCCATTGACCATACTAAACCAAGTGTAAAATTACATAAAACACTTGAAACAAATGATTTACAAAAGATGATTGAACGTCTAGCTACTGTGAAAAAAGCAGAATTATTAGTTGGTATTCATATATCACCAGAGGAGTTTTCAGCAATGACCAACGAACAATTCCTTGCTAAGATTGAATCTACGATGCAATCACTCCTTCCTTTATATGCACTTTGTAATCGATAGTAGAAAACGGACAATTTATATTGTCCGTTTTTAGTTGTTATCACATTATATCACTTCAGTTTTTATTTTTCAAAATATTTTTTACATTTTCACAAGCTTTTCTTCTTCAATTTCTTTAGCCTTCTGAATCGCACGGTATATAGAATATCCACTTACTTCTTGAAACTCTTTATCAATTTTCTTTTCTTCTGCTTTCGATGGAACAATCTCTTTAAAACGACGATATAAACCCATTAATTCTTCTCTTACAATTCCTTTTTCATATGCTTTCTCAATCGCTTCATAAAACTTCACAATTGTAACCATTTCCTCATTTGACCAATCATAATCTAACGGATATTGATATTCCATTTCGCACCTCATTTATCATTTCTTCTTATTTCAATACGCTATCTTAAAGTGATTTTTTCTACTTCACTATAGCCACTTTGCATTATACACTATTTATTCATTTTAATGGAATTGCCTTCCACTAGAAGTTAGTAGGAAGCTACTATTTAACATACTCACCGTAAAAATATTTTTTGCTATACATCTATAATTATTGGTGATATAATGCTTTTGTTTTATAGAAAATAAAGTGAAGCTCCCATCTCAAAAAAGCTTTTGTGAATGGCAGAAAAACAAGTCTCATTCTAAAAAAGAACGTAACTTTTTTAGAACAAGATTATATAAAACAAACTCTAATAAATATTAAAAAAAGAAGGGGTGTATAGATTGTCCCAATACGAAACACCATTGTTTACCGCTTTAGTTGAGCACAGTAAGCGAAATCCAATTCAATTCCATATTCCAGGGCATAAAAAAGGACAGGGCATGGATCCTGAATTTCGCGAATTTATTGGGCATAATGCATTAGCAATTGATTTAATTAATATTGCGCCGCTCGATGATTTACATCATCCAAAAGGTATGATTAAAGAAGCACAGGATTTAGCAGCCGCTGCATTTGGTGCGGATCATACTTTCTTTTCTATTCAAGGTACAAGTGGCGCAATTATGACAATGGTGATGAGCGTTTGCGGTCCTGGTGACAAAATACTAGTACCACGAAACGTGCATAAATCAGTAATGTCAGCTATTATTTTCTCAGGTGCAAAACCTATTTTCATGCATCCTGAAATTGATCCAAAACTTGGTATTTCACATGGAATCACAATTCAATCTGTCAAAAAGGCACTTGAAGAGCACTCAGATGCGAAAGGCCTACTTGTTATTAACCCAACATACTTTGGCTTTGCTGCGGACTTAGAACAGATTGTACAATTAGCACATTCTTACGATATCCCTGTACTCGTTGATGAGGCTCATGGTGTTCATATTCATTTTCACGATGAACTGCCGATGTCAGCGATGCAAGCCGGTGCAGATATGGCAGCAACAAGTGTTCACAAATTAGGTGGATCTTTAACGCAAAGTTCTATTCTTAATGTAAAAGAAGGCCTTGTGAACGTAAAACATGTTCAATCTATTATTAGCATGCTTACGACTACATCAACGTCTTACATCTTGTTAGCCTCCCTAGATGTTGCTAGAAAACGTCTTGCTACAGAAGGAACGGCACTCATAGAACAAACAATACAATTAGCGGAACAAGTTCGTGATGCTATAAATGATATCGAACATCTTTACTGTCCAGGGAAAGAAATGCTAGGTACGGATGCTACTTTTAACTATGATCCTACAAAGATAATTGTATCTGTAAAAGATTTAGGTATTACAGGCCATCAGGCTGAAGTATGGCTTAGAGAGCAATATAACATTGAAGTAGAGCTCTCAGATTTATACAACATACTATGTCTTGTCACTTTTGGGGATACAGAAAGTGAGACAAATACACTTATTGCAGCATTACAAGATTTATCAGCAACATTTAAAAATAAAGCTGATAAAGGTGTTCAAGTGCAAGTAGAAATTCCAGAAATACCTGTTTTAGCACTTTCTCCTCGAGATGCTTTTTATTCGGAAACAGAAGTCATCCCATTTGAAAATGCAGCAGGTCGTATTATAGCTGATTTCGTTATGGTTTATCCGCCAGGGATTCCAATCTTTACTCCGGGGGAAATTATTACACAAGATAACTTAGAGTATATTCGTAAAAACTTAGAAGCAGGTTTACCTGTACAAGGTCCTGAAGATATGACATTACAAACATTACGCGTGATTAAAGAGTACAAGCCTATCAGTTGATAGGCTTTTCTTTCACCCTTTTGGCTTTTTCTCATACGATATTATGTAATGTAACGTATAGGTGGGGATACTATTATGATTGTAATAGGCCGTTCTATTGTACATCCTTATATCACAAATGAATATGAGCCATTTGCAAATGAGAAACAACAAATTTTATCTATAATGGCAGGAAATCAAGAAATCTATTCCTTCCGAACATCTGGTGAACTCAGCTTTGATCTAAATTTGCGTGTTCATATTATTACTTCTGCATTAGAACTTTTTCAAAGTGGTTTTCAGTTTCGCACATTTCAACAATCTTTTTGTAACCCTCAGTATTGGAAAAGAACATCTCTTGGAGGATTCGAGCTCCTTCCAAACATACCCCCTTCCATTGCCATACAAGATATTTTCAAAAACGGAAAACTATATGGAACTGAATGTGCCACCGCTATGATCATTATTTTTTACAAAGCTTTACTAGCATTATATGAGGAAGAAACCTTCAACCGTCTCTTTGCAAACCTTTTACTTTATACGTGGGACTACGATCAAGATTTAAAGCTCATAACAAAGACGGGTGGCGATCTTGTCCCAGGTGATCTCGTTTACTTTAAAAATCCACAAGTGAACCCAGCTACAATCGAGTGGCAAGGAGAAAATACAATCTATCTAGGAAATTTCTTTTTTTATGGGCATGGCGTAGGTGTAAAAACAAAAGAAGAAATTATATACGCGTTAAATGAGCGACGAGTCCCTTACGCTTTTATTTCCGCTTTCTTAACCGATACTATTACCCGTATTGATAGCCGTCTTATGAGCTACCACGCTTCTCCTAACACACCACAGACATCCATAGGATTTATTCCGATTAGAGATGATGCAATTGTTGCAACAGTTGGCAACACAACTACAGTTTATTAAAAAAAGCACCTACATATGTAGGCGCTTTTTTTATTTAAGCTTTTGAATGTTCTTTATGGTCACAGTCGCAATGAGATCCACATTTCCCGTATAGTACTGTTGATTTTTCATCTTCAAAATGTCCGATTGTTCCTTCACATACTTGGCATACGATTGTTCCCATTTTTCATTTCCCCCTGAGTTTTAATAGTAATCTATTTATTTATCATTAAGCTTTCGCATTATCTCTACTAGCACAGTCACAATTTGTTCCGCATTTTCCGTAAAGCACTGTCGTTTTTTCATCTTCAAAATGTCCGATTGTTCCTTCACATACTTGGCATACGATTGTT
>NZ_DALYZR010000002.1:585047-1050099 GCF_031983925.1 Bacillus sp. (in: firmicutes)
CCCATTTTTCATTTCCCCCTAAGTTTATGGTCCTAAAAACTTTCAGCTGTCCATTTCCTATCAATTATTGGGCTTTTGTATGCTCTGTGTGATCACATCCGCAAGATCCACATTTCCCGTAAAGTACCGTTACTTTCTCATCCTCGAAGTGTGCAATTGTACCTTCACAATCTTGACATACGATTGTTCCCATTTTTCATTTCCCCCTAAGTTTATAATCCCAAAAACTTTTTTGTAACCGCTTAACTTTCTGTCTTTATTTTAATATGTTATACTTTTTACGTCAATAGGTTTTTAGTATAACACATTAAATATTTTTATTTTAAATTAGTATGCGATATTCAAACAAAAAAACAGCCATATTTATACGTACGACTGTTTTACATTATTTATTCTTCGTATTCCGCATGCAAAGATGTAGATGGAACTAAAAATGAGAAAAACTGAGCTAACTCAGCTGCTTCCTCTTCTGAACCTAATTTGAACACTTCCTGCAAATGTTGAACATTCTCTACATCATCTCGTCCAAGTAAAGTAGACCTTCCTGTTTGCATGCAAACAATAAGTGGCTTTCCAAAAAACATATTTGTATAAATAACACCAAAATCATAACGAGTATCATGTGTCATAAACCCCAAAAATCGTACCTTCACACTTTCATGCTCATCATACAATTTTTCAAACATCGGTTTCCACCTTTCTACATCACCTTTCATTAGTATATTAAACAAAAAAAGGAATACTCCTTTTAATTGTCAAAAAATTCAGTAGGATGTAGAATGAGAGTATTCTACTAAGTTAGGGGGAACTTATATGCAACATGCCTTTATTACGCTTGTACCTAAATCCAATCAACAATCTGTTTCAATAGATGATATAAAACAACTTTTTCATTATTATAAAACAGTTACTTCCAAAACTGGTGTTCAAATTAATTACGCTTATACAAATACCGCTTTTCCGTATGAAATTTTAGATACATCAGCAACAACATTCAAACTACAATCTACGCACGATCGATATGACTCCATTTATGTTGGTGTCGGTATAGAAAAGGAACAAACTTATATTCAAGTTTCTTTACCACCTAATGCAACATTTGGTGATAAAGGAAAAGCAAATGAATTTTGCCGTTTTCTAGCGAAGAAATTAGAAGGAGAGTTACAATTATTTAATGGAAGAACAATGTATTTCTATAAACGTTAATTTAAAAAATAGAAAATATAATTAAGAACAGTATGCAATTTGAACACGTAAGGAATAATGCCTGCTTTCTAATTTGCAATACAAAATATGCGATCACATATGCTAAATAAAGAAATACAAAAAATAGAATGACTTTATAATGCAACTTATCACCATTTGACAATGATAATACAACAGAAAAACCACTCCATAATAAAAAATGATAAAATATAACATGTAATATTCTCATGGAACCTTCTCCTTTGACATGCTCTATTTTATTAATATATGGTATTAAGTTTGAATCAATTACATATTACACGAAAGCATATATATGGCTTTTGGATTTATATATGTTTTAACGATTCAATTAAATTATTATATATTCATTCGACAAGTACGTATAAAGACCTTGCAAGCCACTTTTATTATAAAATAAAAAATAGCCCATCTCTTTAAATAAGAGATGGGCTATTTTCATTGCTTAAATTATTTTACAATGTGAATTGGCATTCCAAGAGCAACTTCAGCTGCTTCCATTGTGATTTCACCTAATGTTGGGTGAGCGTGGATTGTTTGAGCGATATCTTCTGCTGTCATTCCAGCTTCGATAGCTAAACCAATCTCAGAAATAATATCAGAAGCGCCTGCACCTGCAACTTGAGCACCTACAAGAAGACCATCTTCTTTACGTGTTACAAGTTGTAAGAAACCGTCAGTGCTGTTTAATGATAATGCACGACCGTTAGCAGCGAATGGGAACTTAGATACAGTTACAGTCATTCCAGCTTCTTCAGCTTGTTTCTTAGTGTAACCAACAGATGCTAATTCTGGATCAGTGAAGCATACTGCAGGAATTCCGATGTAATCGATAGCTGACGCATGGCCACTAATTGCTTCTACAGCTACTTTACCTTCGTAAGAAGCTTTGTGAGCTAATGGTGGTCCAGGAACGATATCACCGATTGCATAGATGTTTGGTACATTTGTACGACATTGCTCATCGATTTCGATGATGCCGCGGTCAGTCATTTTAACTCCAACTTGCTCAAGACCGATTTCTTGAGTGTTTGGACGACGACCTACAGTTACTAATACGTAATCTGCTTCTACAGTTTGGATTTCACCTTTAACTTCGAAGCTAACTTTTACGCCAGTTTCTGTTTCTTCAACGCCTTTAGCCATAGCTTTTGTATGGATTGTTACGTTACCTTTTTTCTGTAGAGCACGTTTAACAACAGAGCTCATAGCTTTTTCGAAACCAGCTAAGATTTCGTCGCCCGCTTCTACTACAGTAACTTCTGTACCGAAGTTAGCATATGCAGTACCTAATTCCATACCGATGTAACCGCCGCCGATTACAACAAGTTTTTTAGGAATTTCAGGTAAGCTTAAAGCACCTGTAGAGTTGATAACACGTTTAGAGTATTTGAATCCTGGAATTTCGATTGGTGTAGAACCAGTTGCAAGAACAGCATTTTTAAACGTATAAGTTTGAGCTGCATCTTCAGTCATTACGCGTAATGTGTTAGCATCTACGAAGTAAGCTTCACCGCGAATGATTTCAACTTTGTTACCTTTAAGAAGGCCTTCAACACCGCCAGTTAATTTCTTAACTACGCCGTTTTTCCATTCTTGAACTTTTGTAAAGTCAACTTTTACGTTCTCTGCAGTGATACCCATGTCATCAGAATGCATTGCATTCTCATAACGATGACCTGCATTGATTAACGCTTTTGAAGGAATACATCCAACGTTTAAGCATACGCCACCAAGGTTAGCTTTTTCAATGATCGCTACCTTTTGACCTAATTGTGCTGCACGAATTGCCGCAACGTATCCACCAGGACCTGCACCAACAACGACTGTATCTAATTCAATTGGGAAATCTCCTACTACCATTGTTATTACGCCTCCATTACTAATAATTGTGGGTCATTCAATAGACGTTTAATTTGGTTTAATGCTTTTTGAGCAGTTGCGCCGTCAATTAAACGATGGTCAAAGCTTAGAGATAATGCTAATACTGGAGCTGCAACGATCTCACCGTTTTTCACAACTGGTTTCTCAGCGATACGGCCGATACCAAGGATTGCTACTTCTGGGTGGTTGATAACTGGAGTGAACCATTGTCCACCTGCAGAACCAATGTTTGTAATTGTGCAAGAAGCGCCTTTCATTTCAGCAGGAGCTAAACGACCTTCACGTGCTTTACCAGCAAGATCATTGATCTCGTTAGAAATTGTGAAGATAGACTTGCGATCTGTATCTTTAACAACTGGTACTAATAGACCTTTGTCTGTATCAGCTGCGATACCGATGTTGAAGTAATGTTTATGAACTACTTCTTGAGAAGCATCATCTAAAGAAGTGTTTAACATTGGATATTCACGTAATGCAGATGTTAAAGCTTTAACAACGTATGGAAGGTAAGTTAATTTAATACCTTTGTCAGCTGCAACAGCTTTGAACTTCTTACGGTGAGCAACAAGTTCAGTTACATCTACTTCATCCATTAATGTTACGTGAGGAGCTGTATGTTTAGAGTTAACCATTGCTTTCGCAATTGCTTTACGGATACCACTCATTTTCTCACGAGTTTCTGGATATTCACCAGCTGGGATTGGTTGTGCTTTTGGTGCTTCTTCTTTCGCTGCTGCTGGAGTAGCTTCTACTGCTGCTGGAGCCTCAGTTGCTGCTACCGCTTGTCCACCATTTGCAAATGCATCGATGTCAGCTTTTACGATACGACCGTTCTTACCAGAACCAGCTACTTTATGAATGTCTACGCCGTTTTCACGAGCATATTTACGAACAGATGGCATAGCGATTACGCGCTCATTTACTACTTCTGCAGTTGCTGCTGGAGTAGCTTCAGCTTTAGGAGCTTCTTCTTTTGCTTCTTCAGCTTTAGGAGCTTCGTCATGATCGTCGCCTTTAAATTTAAGGTTTTCGTATCCAGGAGCATCAAATTTAATTAATGTATCTCCAACTACTGCAACCGTACCTTCTTCTACAAGTACTTCAAGTACTTTACCTTTAACAGGAGAAGGAATTTCTACTACTGCTTTATCATTTTGTACTTCAAGAAGTACGTCGTCTTCGTTTACTTCGTCGCCTGGTTTAATAAACCATTTTACGATTTCACCTTCGTGGATACCTTCACCGATATCTGGTAGTTTAAATTCAAATGCCACGGAATTCAGCCCCCTGATTCATTTCTTTATTATGGAATATGGCAAAAGAAATCAGCATGTGCTGATTTCTTTTGCACATGAATAAGTAAAAATTAGAAGTTCATTACTTTGTTAACAGCTTCAACAATATCTTTGTGGTTTGGTAACCATACGCTCTCAGCTTGAGAGAATGGGAATACTGTATCAGCAGCTGCAACACGTACAACTGGAGCTTCTAAGTTTAAGATTGCACGGTCGTTAATTTCCGCTACAACGTTAGCTGCAATACCAGCTTGTTTTTGAGCTTCTTGAACTACAACTACGCGGCCTGTTTTTTCAACAGAAGCGATGATTGTTTCGATATCTAATGGTTGAACTGTACGTAAGTCAACAACTTCTAAAGAGATACCTTCTTTTTCAAGTTCTTCAGCAGCTTTTAATGCAGCGTGAACCATAGCACCGTAAGCGATAACAGATACATCTGTACCTTCACGTTTGATGTCAGCTTTGCCTAAATCAATTGTGTATTCGCCTTCTGGTACATCTTGACGGAATGAACGGTATAATTTCATATGCTCTAAGTAGATAACTGGATCGTTGTCACGAATCGCAGAGATTAAAAGACCTTTTGCATCGTATGGAGTAGATGGAATAACAACTTTTAGACCAGGTTGTTGAGCCACTAAACCTTCTAAGCTATCAGCATGTAGTTCAGGAGTATGAACACCACCACCGAATGGAGAACGAACTGTTACTGGAGCAGTCCAACGTCCACCAGAACGGTAACGCATACGAGCTAATTGACCAGAAATTGAATCCATTACTTCATAAACGAAACCGAAGAATTGGATTTCTGGAACTGGACGGAATCCTTCAAGTGCAAGTCCAACTGCAAGTCCACCAATACCAGACTCTGCAAGTGGAGTATCCATTACACGGTCTTCACCGAATTCAGCTTGTAAACCTTCAGTAGCACGGAATACACCGCCGTTTACACCAACGTCTTCACCAAACACAAGTACGTTAGGGTCATTTTTCATTTCAACGCGTAAAGCATCAGTGATTGCTTGAATCATTGTCATTTGAGCCATGGCTTACTTCGACTCCTTTTCTTTGTAAATTTCATATTGTTCAGCTAAGTTGTAAGGCATTTTTTCGTACATGATTTCCATTAAATCAGTAACTTTTTGTTTTGGAGCTTGGTCAGCCTTAGCAATTGCTTGTTTGATATCTTCTTTTGCTTCTTCGATTACTTTCTCTTCAACTTCTTGAGACCATAGGCCTTTGTTTTCTAAGAATGCACGGAAGCGTACGATTGGATCTTTTTGTTCCCATTCGTTCTCGATATCTTTTGTACGGTAACGAGTTGGGTCATCACCAGCCATTGTATGTGGACCGTAACGGAATGTTAAAGTCTCGATTAAAGTAGGACCTTCGCCATTTACTGCACGCTCACGAGCGAAAGCAGTTGCTGCGTATACAGCTAATGGATCCATACCGTCTACTTGAATTCCGTAAATACCTGCTGCTACTGCTTTTTGTGCTACAGTTTTAGCTGCAGATTGCTTTTCTACTGGAGTAGAGATTGCATAACGGTTGTTTTGTACAACGAAGATTGCTGGAGCTTTGAATGCGCCCGCAAAGTTCATACCTTCGTAGAAGTCACCTTGTGAAGCACCACCGTCACCAGTGTAAGTAATTGCAACAGATTTTTTACCACGTAATTTCATACCTAACGCAACACCAGCAGTTTGGATGATTTGCGCACCGATGATGATTTGTGGAGCAAGTGCATTTACGTTCTCAGGCATTTGGTTACCCATGAAATGCCCACGAGAGAATAAGAATGCTTGGTATAATGGTAAACCGTGCCATACTAATTGTGGCACATCACGATATCCTGGTAAGATGAAATCTTCTGCTTCAAGTGCGAAATGACTTGCTAATTGAGAAGCCTCTTGTCCAGCTGTTGGTGCGTAGAAACCTAAACGTCCTTGACGGTTTAAAGAAATAGAACGTTGATCTAGTACGCGAGTATACACCATACGGCGCATTAATTCTTTTAATTGATCATCAGATAATTCAGGCATAGCTGCTTCATTCACAACTTCGCCTTTTTCATTTAAAATTTGTAATGTTTCAAATTGAGCTGCGATAGCTTTCATTTGCTCATCAACATTAAATAGGGTCTTTTTTGTTTTAGTACCCATTCCGTTCACCTCTTCCTCTCTTGAACCATATTCTGAAACGCTTTCACTATCTATTAGCTAGATGGAAACCGCAACAATGTAAACCAACAAATTTATTTGTCGGTTGAGAATAATTTTGTGTACCTAACAATCTGTACTAATGTTTTTTCAGAAACATATTAATACAATCTTGATCACGTTTTTTAGTTTACAACTATTCTAATTACGATGTCAATTACTTTGAATACGTTTTTTTATAAATAATCTGCAGGTTTCTCCTACACAAACGTGTTTTTATTTTTCACATCTGTATTAGTAAGCATTAACCTACTGTTATATTATTCCCTTTTTAACTTGTTTTTTCTCTTAGAATAATATGTAAACGATTTAATTCCCTTTAGTTTTTCTCTCTTCTTAGCAAAAATATACAAACTCTTCTTCCTTTTATAGGTAATTACCCATACATTTCTACTCTTCCCTCCATACATTATAGTAACCGCAGTATTAGCGGGAAATGATAAAGGAGGTCATCTCATGTACGGATATTCATATTGCTATCCAACTTGTTCATATCCTTCCTACGGTTATGGCGGTTCTTGTGGTGGGTCTGGACGCGGCTTCGCCTTAATCGTTGTGTTGTTTATTCTTTTAATTATCGTTGGTGCTGCTTGCATTCGCTAATGTAAAATGAAACAACTATGGAAAGAAAGAGACGGCTCTGCCGTCTCTTTCTTTTTATTCCTACATAACCGATCTATCTTCCCCTTACTTGCCGATGACTTTTTCCATCTCCTTTGGTAGACTAAAAGGGAAAGGAGAGATTACATATGCTTACAATGAAAGATGTAATTCGCGAAGGAGATCCTATTTTGCGAAACGTTGCAGAAGAGGTAGTACTACCAGCGAGCGAAGAAGATACAAATACTCTTAAAGAAATGATTGAATTTGTAATAAATAGCCAAGATCCTGAAATGGCTGAAAAATATAGTTTACGCCCTGGAATCGGATTAGCGGCTCCGCAAATCGGTATTTCAAAAAGAATGATTGCGGTTCATGTAACAGATACGGACGGTACGTTATATAGTCATGCATTATTCAATCCAAAAATCATTAGCCATTCTGTTGAACGTACATATTTACAAAGTGGTGAAGGCTGTCTATCAGTAGACCGTGAAGTACCTGGTTATGTCCCTCGTTATACAAGAATTACAGTGAAAGCAACTTCTATTAACGGCGAAGAAGTAAAATTACGTTTAAAAGGGTTACCAGCAATTGTATTTCAACATGAAATTGACCATTTAAATGGTGTTATGTTCTATGACCACATTAATAAAGAAAATCCATTTGCCGCTCCTGACGATTCAAAACCTCTGGAGCGATAGTAAAAAAGGCGGAATACACTCTTCCGCCTTTTTACTATATGAAATAGATTCCATATTCACTTATAGCAATCCAGCCCATTTTAAACCGTGATATATACCGTCTTCACTAACATCCTTTGTCACATGATTCGCAAGTTTTTTCAAGTCTTCATGACCATTCCCCATCACAATACCTGTCCCAACTGCTTCAATCATTTCTAAATCATTTAAGCCATCCCCAAATGCATACACTTGTTCACGGTTAAATCCTAATTTTTCAATAAATTTCTCAATCCCTTTTGCCTTAGAACCACCATTTGGAATAATATCCATTGAATACGCATGCCAGCGAATAAAATGAAAGTCTGGGTATTGATTTATAAACTTTTCTTCTTCATTTACTTCACAGAAAAGAAGTGTTTGATAAATATTACGCTTCTCATAAAAATCAGGTTCATATGCCGGATGCTCAAAATGTAAACTGCCAAACCCTTCTTTCACATAATCATGATATTCCACTGATGCTCTCATTTCTTGATGATCAAGATATACAAGCGGATATCCTTCTTGTTTTGCAAACTGAGTAAACTTATGTAGAGCAGCTGGATGTAATGGGTTATTAAATACTACCTCATCTTCAAATACAACGTACTGTCCATTAAAGCTAACATAATTGTGGATATTCAGTTCCTTACGAATATCTTCAAACATAAATGGTGCACGTCCTGTCGCAATTGCTACATGCACGCCTTTTTCTTGTAACTGTCTTACTGCATCTCGTGTAGATTGCGGAATCTTCTTATCATGATCTAATAATGTTCCATCAATATCAAAAAAGACAATTTTATCATTCATTTGTCAAAATCCTTTCTGTTACTCTATATTCCTATTTTGATTATCGCTTTTCAAATGCTAAAAAAAAGTATAACATATTAAACATCTGTGAAGAAAGCGTTCACTTTCTGACCTTATTTATGAAACCTGCATATATATATTAGTAAAAAATGTGGATACTTGTTCGTATGAATTTTCTTTTCTATTCTTTCTCATACTATATCTATAACTAACGGCTACTAATCGTTACTATAGAATAACTTTCTCTGTATGAGAAAAGACAAGATTCAACATTCACTTTTGTCCTCTTTCTTATATCAGAGACGGCATTTTCACTAGTAATATGCATGTTTAAAATAAGGAAAGGAAGGAGTAATCATGCTGAAGAAGCTGAAGAAAAAGCTGAAGCGTTATTTAAAAGATCTAGTCCGTAAAAAGACGATCGCTTAAATTGTGCCCATTTCGGGCTTTTTCTTCATTCTCATTCGAAAAAACATGAAAATCGTGACTGTTTGCTTTATAATAAGTAACAGATAATGCAAAACATAGACAAGGAGAGGTTTTCCAAATGATTTTTAAAGTATTTTATCAAGAAAAAATGACTGAGGTTCCAGTACGTGAAAATACAAAAGTTTTATATTTAGAGGCTACGTCTGAAAAGGATGTTCGTACAAAATTAAATAAGTTCGCATATAATATCGAATTCGTTCAGTCTGTGACTGGCAATCATCTTGAATATGAAAAAGAAAACGCTGATTTAACATTAGCGGAAATCGTATAGTCATATGAAATTTCTAAAGAATGATCAAGCAGCCGTTTTTGCTTTAGGTGGTCTTGGTGAAATCGGTAAAAATACATATGCTGTTCAATTTCAAGATGAAATTATTATAATTGACGCTGGAATTAAGTTTCCAGAAGACGAACTCCTCGGAATCGATTATGTAATACCAGATTACACTTATTTTGTGCGAAACGAAGATAAAATTAAAGGGTTATTCATTACACATGGTCACGAAGATCATATCGGTGGAATTCCTTACTTATTACGTCAAGTGAACATTCCGATTTATGGCGGAAAATTAGCAATTGCACTAATCAAAAACAAATTAGAAGAGCACGGATTACTTCGTAAAGCAAAGCTTTATGAAATTCAAGAAGATGATGTTATTAAATTTAAAAAGACATCTGTTTCCTTCTTCCGTACAACTCACAGTATCCCAGATTCATACGGAGTTGTTGTGAAAACACCTCAAGGACAAGTGGTTCATACTGGAGATTTCAAATTTGACTTCACACCGGTTGGTGAACCAGCGGACTTAACAAAAATGGCTGAAATCGGAAAAGACGGTGTACTTTGTCTCTTATCTGACAGTACAAACAGTGAAGTTCCAAACTTTACAATGTCTGAGCGCCGTGTTGGTGATAGTATTCAAGATATTTTCCGCAAAGTAGAAGGTCGTATTATCTTCGCAACCTTTGCATCAAATATCCATCGCTTGCAACAAGTCGTTGAAGCGGCTGTTGAAAACAATCGTAAAGTGGCTGTATTTGGCCGAAGTATGGAGGCAGCGATTGAAATCGGACAAAACCTCGGTTATATTCGCTGTCCGAAAGATACATTTATAGATGCATCTCAATTAAATCGTCTACCGGCTAATAAAGTTGTTATTTTATGTACAGGTAGTCAAGGAGAGCCAATGGCAGCACTTTCACGTATTGCTAATGGTACCCATCGTCAAATTCAAATTATTCCTGGCGACACAGTTGTGTTCTCTTCTTCACCAATCCCTGGTAATACAGTTAGTGTAAGCCGTACAATTAATATGTTGTACCGTGCTGGTGCTGATGTAATCCACGGAAAACTGTCAAACATTCATACGAGTGGACACGGTGGACAAGAAGAACAAAAACTAATGCTTCGTCTAATTAAACCGAAGTATTTCATGCCAATTCATGGTGAATATCGTATGCAACGTATGCATATGAAATTAGCAAATGATTGTGGTATTCCAGAAGAAAACTGTTTCATTATGGATAATGGTGATGTTCTTGCCTTACGTTCAGATGAAGCAAGTGTAGCTGGTAAAATACCATCTGGATCTGTTTATATTGACGGAAATGGTATTGGAGATATCGGTAATATCGTATTACGCGATCGTCGTATCCTTTCTGAAGAAGGACTTGTTATTGTCGTCGTAAGCATTGATATGAAAGAATTTAAAGTTGCAGCAGGGCCTGATATTATCTCACGTGGTTTCGTTTATATGCGCGAAAGTAGTGATTTAATTAATGATGCTCAAACATTAATTACAACTCATTTAGAAAAAGTAATGGAACGTAAAACAACGCAATGGTCTGAAATTAAAAATGAAATTACAGATACATTAGCACCATTCCTATATGAGAAAACGAAACGTCGCCCAATGATTTTACCAATCATTATGGAGATATAAGAAAAAAGGACAATACCTTTATGGTATTGTCCTTTTCTCTTATCTTAAAAAGTGCTTGAAACGATCTACTTCATCGTCATGACCAATTACAATTAATATATCTCCCGCTTGAATATTTTCCGTAGCTCGAGGGGATACAATAACTTCTTTACCACGTTTAATCGCTACAATATTCAATCCAAACTTCGCACGAATATCTAATTCGATTAAAGAATGACCATCAATTTTTTTATTTGCAATAATCTCTACAATGCTATGCTCATCTGAAAGCTCAAGATAGTCTAGCACATTACTTGATGCAATATTATTAGCAATCCTTTTTCCCATATCACGCTCTGGGTGCACAATGTGATCTGCTCCTATTTTACTTAATACTTTTTCATGGTAATCATTTTGAGCTTTTACAGTAATATTTTTTACACCTAACTCTTTCAGAATTAATGTTGTTAAAATACTTGAATTTAAATTGTCTCCAATCGCAACGACTACATGATCAAAATTACGAATACCAAGACTTTTTAATACCATCTCATCTGTTGAATCTGCAATTACAGCATGTGAAGCTATATTTGCAAACTCATTAATTTTATCCTCATCTGAGTCAATTGCCATTACTTCCATACCTAATTGAGCAAGTTCCCGACAAATACTTCCACCAAAACGCCCAAGCCCAATGACAGCAAATTCTTTCTCTTTTTCACCCACAGAAATTCCTCCAATAACATCGAATACTATGTATTTTTATTGTAACATACTTTAGATTTGCTACAAAAACCTGTATATCATTCTTTATTTTTGTTTTTGCATATAAAAATACTGTTGTAAATAAAATGCGATACTGAAAATTAACATACCAAATACAAATATGTTTCCAAATGAACTAAACGTTTCAAAAACGAATAATAACGTTTCTTGTCCGAAGAAAGCAAATAATAGTTGTGTGAATGCGAATAGCAATGCCAATATGTAATGGTGTTGATGGAATAAATAATGCGTTGCACCTAAAAAAGCGATAAACGAAAGAATGAAAATCCACCAATTTTCTAAAAACAGTTGCCAATTCGTAAATTGATACCCATTTACTAATATCGCAATAATTGCTATAACCGCCATCGTTGGCACACTCCATAACAATGCACGCCCTCTAAAGAAATGCGTACCTTTTACATCTCCCTTTTCATTTGCAATGTATGTTAGCACGACAGTACTTATATACAACACAGAGAGAATTGTTAAAACAATTATGAGCCAAAAATGCAACTGATAATATTCATGTTCTATATTCGTCACGATAGCAGCTAGCATACACGGTATTAGCATTCCCGTCCAACCATCTACTTTTCTCTCATTCCAAAATACCGTATTACCAATACGAATTCCTAATAGCATAAAAATAATGATACCTAGTACAAATAATGTAGTCTTATTTCCTACTAAGCTCGTTGAAAAAGCAATTAATCCAATAAATAAAAAAAGAACAAACCCATTCATAATTTCTAGTACAGGTGATAAATACCTTTTCACCCAGTTGTATGTCTCTTCATATTCATGATTATTCGCTAAACGGTAGGCATAAAAACTTATCCCAAAATAAACCGCCGCAATAATAACATATGTATATAAAACAAAACATAAAATCGCACTGCTAATCTGCACGTAATTCCCCACCCTTTTTTCTACGTTTCACCTTGATTTTACACACTCTCCACACGAATTGTAAACATATATAAGCTAGTTAACTAATCATCTTCTCAATAAGTGATAATGAATAATGAGCAGCGGCTCAAAACCACTGCTCATTATTTTATCCATTTGTATGCCGATGTGTATCCAAAACAGATATAAAAGATGTTTTCACCTTGGAACTAACGAATACCCACCAAGTTGGCGAGCAAATTTACTTTCTAGTTCCCTTCCACTTTACATATTGATCTAAAAATACAATAGCTTTCTCAATAGCCTCTTCATCTGGCTTTAATTTTGCATGATGTAAACCATATTCTGAATTTACTCCAAGCCAAAACATAAATCCAGGAATCTCTTGAAGCATATAACCAAAATCTTCACCTGTCATTGCCTCAGTACATGTAATTACTTTCATATCAGTTTGTTCACTTACAAATTGCATAAACTCTCTCGTTAATGCTTCATGGTTATATACTTGGTGATACATCGCTCCGTAGTCAATAACCGCTTCACATTGGAAGGAAGCTTCTATACCTGCAACAATTGCCTCAATCCTACTTTTAACACGACTCATTGATTCCACTGATAACGTTCGAATCGTTCCTTCTAACCGAGACTTTTCTGCTATGATATTTTGAACTGTACCGCCTGTTATTTTTCCGATTGTAATTACTGCACTATCAAGTGGGTTTACATTACGACTAATAACAGACTGAAGCTGTGTAACAAGGTGACTAGCTGCGACAATCATATCATTTGCAGTATGAGGATAAGCTGCATGTCCACCTTTCCCCTTTAAATCAACATATAACTCTGATGTATTTGCAAATAATAGCCCCTCTTTTGTAGCAATTGTTCCTACAGGGTATTCAGGTGCAATATGAAGGCCGAGAATAATATTCGGCTTCCATTCTTTTAACTCTTCACTCTCTAACATAGGAAGAGCCCCTCCAGGCCCTTCTTCAGCTGGTTGGAATAGAAATACAAGGTCATCATCTATTCTTTCTGTTACAGCTGCTGTTAGGAGGCCTAAACCGATTGTCGTATGTAAGTCATGTCCACATGCATGCATCATTCCTTCATGAACAGAAGCGAACTCATATCCAGTTTCCTCTGTAATTGGTAAACCGTCTATATCTGCGCGATAACCTATAACTTTTTCTGGATTTCTTCCCTTTACTTTAACAATGACACCTGTTCTCCATACTTTCACTTCCACATGTTCATTCGAAAGCGTTCCTATGTAATCTAAAATATACTGTTGTGTTTTCCACTCTTTAAATCCAATTTCCGGTATTTTGTGTAAGTCTCTACGAATTTGAACGAATTTGCTTACTACCATTTTTGCACCTCTATCTATAAAAAGCGTAAGAGCCTGTTTATGCTCTTACGCTTTTTTGTTTTTATTTCTCTGGGTTTAATTGACGAAGCTCTTGTTTAATTTCAGTTTTTGCTTTTGTCTTCTCATCAATCTCTTTAATTACACGTGCTGGAGTACCTGCTACAACTGTATATGGAGGTACATCTTCTGTTACAACAGCTCCTGCTGCTACAACTGCACCTTTACCTACTGTAACTCCCTCTAACACAACTACGTTAGCACCAATAACAACATCGTCTTCAACGATAACTGGTTTTGCTGAAGGTGGCTCAATAACACCTGCAAGTACTGCGCCTGCACCTACGTGACAGTTCTTACCAACAGTTGCACGTCCACCAAGTACCGCGTTCATGTCGATCATAGACCCTTCACCAATTACAGCACCGATATTAATTGTTGCATTCATCATAATAACAGCGTTGTCGCCGATTTCAACGTGGTCACGAATAATCGCACCTGGCTCAATACGAGCTTTAATACCTTTTAAATCAAGCATTGGAATTGCAGAATTACGACGGTCATTTTCAACAACGTAATCAACAATGTACTTACTATTTTCATCTAGAATTGTCTTAATTTCAGACCATTCTCCAAATAATACACCAGACTTTTTATTTACAAATGCTTGTACCGTTTCAGGGAATGTTACTTCTTTTAAATCCCCTTTTATGTATACCTTTACAGGAGTTTTCTTTTCACTTTTTTGAATAAACGAAATAATTTCGTTAGCGTCCATCATTTTCATTCTTGTTGCCTCCTAAATCCATTTATAATGTTACTCTACCAAACGATAGGGCGAGTAGCAAGATAATAATCCTATTTTTCCATTTGAATTTCTTCTATAATTTCTAAAAATGCTTGTACTTGCTTCAATTGTCTAGCTGATTCACTCGTCAATAACCATGTTTCTCTCGTTAATTGGACAGGTGTTTTATACATATTTTCCTGTACTTCTTTTAAAACAGTAGAAGGTAAAAGAGCATAACCTATACCATTTAAAACGAGTTGTTTGCAAGTCTCAATTTGATCAACGACAATTGTTCTCTTAGGTGGATTAGAAAATAAACCATACCACCAATTTTGTATTTGTCCATAATAAGTCGAATCACTTTTAAATTGAATAAATGGTCTATTTGTTTCTTTTAACATCGAAATATCTTTTATTTCTTTATCCACTAAATAAAGTTCATCTTCAAATAATTGTTGCTTCTGGCCTTTATATTCTTGTGTTCCTCTCAATATAGCAACATGAACGTCTCCTTCATAAAATTGCTTTTGCACTTCACTACTCCAGCCAGTAAACAGCGATATTTTCACAGAAGGATATTTATGTACAAACTTCTTCAAAACAGGAGGAAGCCAATATTGACCAATAACTGATGCGACAGCTATTTTTAACGTCCCATGAGTTTCTGTTCTAAAAACAGCTAGCTCACTTTTAATATCCTCTTCCCTTTGTAGCATTTCTTTTGCGTAATTTGCGACTTTTTCCCCTTCAGGTGTAATTGTCAATCCTTTTTGCGAGCGAATAAAAAACTTCATTCCCCATTGTTTCTCCATAGATTGTAATCGTTGACTAAGCGCAGGTTGTGAAACAAATAAACGTTCCGCCGCTTTTCTCATATTTGATTCCTGTGCTAACACAACCATCATTTGAAAATCATCAATTTGCAACTTTCTCCCTCTTTCCTTAGCTTCCATACACCTTATCTCAATAAGCTTTTCATCCTTAATTTAACTACATACGCTTATATTTTTTATCTTTTTAAATATAATACATACACAACTGATATGCACGAAAAAAAAGTGACTTCTTCGGTTCTATGAAGTCACTTTTCTCACATTATCGATTATGTTGCCTTACTTTTTTATTCAACAATTTTAAAATCGCTCGACGTGTTAAAATCCCCTCAAAATACCCATCTTCATTGACAGCGCAAATAAATGGATGATTAATAGTCATTTCTAATGCTTTTGCAAATGAATCTTCTAACTTAAGAACCGGAATATCTTTCTTCATTACTTGCTCTACTTTCATTTCGTCAAGTCTTTCAAACTCAATGCGTTCTAGCCCTAACATACCGTCTAAAATCATAGCAGTACTAATTAACCCATGCAATTTGTACATCGGGTCCAAAACAGGTATCGCCGAATATCCAGATTTCACAAGTACGAGTAAAGCATGCTCTAAACCATTCCCTATTTGGACGTGTGCTACTTTTTCTGATGAAATCATTAAATCTTTTACAAAAATTTGTTGAAACTCGTCTTTTGGAATACTAATCATATTACATCCCCCATTTTCCCTTTTTCCTGCTTATAATTACCGGCTCTATTCACATTTTATGACAGCGTTTTCACATTATTATTTTGTCCTTACATTCTTTCAGTAAAAAACAAAATTACACAGCTATTTTAGCATATAACACAAAAAAAAGACTACCATTCCGGTAGCGCTTAATACCCTTTATTTTTTAATCTGTAAAATAACCTTGTGATTTTTTTATATTGCATCACGTCTGTCTTTTTTAAACCATTCTCGATATCTGTAAGTTCCACAGCTAAAATTTCACTCGCATAATTTTGCTGAAATAAAATATCTAGTAACAAACTTTCCTCTTCTTCCGTTAAAACAAATTCCCTTTTCATATACCCCTCTCCTTATACTCGCATCGTTACCATTATTATATAAAATTTTCAGCCTATTTAATAGATGTAATATTCAGTTTTTAGTGAAAGAAATATATAAATTGTTTTTATTTCGTATATCGATTTGCATAACTAAACGCCGCATAAGCATCTGGCTTAATTTTTGCAGTTAATCCCATCGCTTGAATTTTCGCTGTCATATCTAGAATAAATTCTTTTGTTAAACCATCATTTCCGATATCTAAGTGAATCTCCATTATAAAACCAGCACCATCTTGAGCATATGGATGCAATAAATCCCATATTGTTTGTATATGATTTGGAGTAAATAGGCATGCAATTTCTTGACTAAACTGCGTCTCTAAATATATTTTCTCACGTAAAGTTGCTGGCTTATCTTTTACTGATTGATGGTGTAAACACCCCCAGGCTCCTTTTCCAACGCGATGAATATGAATTGCCGTAATAAACCTCGTATCCTTTTGATGTGCTTGTGAGTCTGTCCCAATGGATAAACGATATAAATTTCGCGGATCCTTTTCAATGAAATTACAAATACGGGTAAAGACCATATCAAAATTTAAATGTCTCTCTGAAACATTATAAAATTTATGTTCACCGGCCACATAGTCACGTCCTTTCAATTAGACAGACTTTTCGTATTCTCATTGTATGGGACAAAAACAAAAATTATAACTCCCTACCCTTTATTCGTTTCAATATTCCGAATTACATAATGGCAAACTTGGCACGTATAAATTACGTTTTGATTCGATTGAGCCGTTAGTACATGAATAATCTCAGCAGAATTGTGACAATTAGGACAAATCACAACTGGTAAACGTTCCATATAACACACCTCCTCACTATTTTCATCCCGCTATTTACTATCCGTCCTCAATTGGTGATGGATAATAAGCTGTATAGGACGAAGAAACCCTACTAATTACACTTTCACTTTATTACCATTGTAGGAAAAATGAAAAATCCTTATACATATATACTAAAAGTAATAGAACTAAAAAAGGTGTTGCCCTATGGCAACACCTTTTTTATATGTATCAAGAAATGATATCGTAAATCTCAATTGCAACCATGTCGATATTATCGAATTGATACACTTGAGGTTTTTCACCTTGTTGATACACTTCTAACTCATACATTTCACTTTTATCGAAAAATTTCACGCTACATTTGCGCTCACCGTTCACTTCAAAATAGCGTTGTGCTACTTCACCGCTTTCAGCTTGTTCTTGTAGACTAACAAGTCGAGTTAAAATTCCTTGGAGTAGAGACATGAAATCTCTCCTTTCTCTGATCTTCCTACCAATAGGTTTTACAGCTATACTCATTCTATCCGTCATAACAGAAAAAATGTTCCACACTCTAGGATAAAGGTTATTGGCCAGAAACTCAACTAAAAATTTGTCGAAATACGAAGGAAAAAACAGAAAGAACATCTTTTCCCTTCTTTATTGCGATTTTTATACTGGAAGAATATAATAAAAAACAGTAAAAAGGAGGAATTGCAATGAAAAAAATTGAGGTTTACACACAACCTGATTGTCCGCCATGTGTTATTGTGAAAGAATTTTTAAAGCATAATAACGTTGTATACGAAGAATTTGACGTAAAAAAAGACGCCGCTGCTCGCAATCGTCTTTTATATGACTATGATTCTTATTCAACTCCGACGGTTGTAATTGATGGAGAAGTTGTTGCTGGTTTTCAAATTGAAAAATTACAACAACTTCTTAATATAGAATAGGAATAGGTAAAGACCTATTCCTATTTTTATCCCGCTATATTTTGGAAGTATGCATCTGATTGTGGCAAGTTCATATTAAACAGGATATGCCCTGATTAAAGTTTCACTTTATAATTGTTGTAACCTTTTTATTTCAGTTAAAAGTTCTTGGCTTTCATGATATCCGGCCAATTTCCATTTCCCTTGATCTCTTTGCAATGTTACAATTTGATATTGTCCACTTTTCGCCCGCTCATAAACATATAAAATTTTATGCTCTTCATCATATGACATTTTCGTTTCTGAATTAAAAGAAAATGGCGCTTCTTTTGCTGGAAGTAAATATTCACCACTTTGTTTATCACTTCTACTATTTTCATCTGTAAATACTTGAAGGAAATTCTCTGTAAAATATGGTGATAACGTTTCTATCATCTTATTCATCGGCAAACGCTTCCCACGAATTGAAAATTGGCTTTCATAGCCTTTTTGTATCGTTACAAACACTTCTTTCCGATCGACTTTCACTTCCTCTTTTCCTAAAACAGTTGTAACACTATAACCAACTAGAAAGGCAACACATACAAATAGAACTAACCATATTCCATATTTCCTCATTTTTTCACCTTCCTTTTTAGAAAACTTGTCTTTGTAGTATTCATTGTAACAATGATTATGCAAAGAAAGGGCTGGTTTCGTTCGTAAAATCTTTACAACGATAGACAGCATTTTCGGCACCATTTTCACTATTACCAATTTATGATAAAAACAAACAAAAAATGCACGAATCTCTTCGTGCATTAAAATAAAACATCTTCTTCATATAAATATTCATACGATAAATCTATAAATAAAAAGTTTTCATCATCAATCGGGAAAGAAAATGTTCGTACCATCTCACCGGTTTCAATATCAGCATATAAATCTGAAAGTCTTGCCTTATTCTCAAAACGCATTTTCATAATATTCTCTAGAAAATACGGGCGCCAACTCCAGTTCTTCATGTAATACTCAGGCATCACAATCCATTCCCCATCTTTTTTCATAACGTTTCCTGATTGTTGGAAACCATCTTCGTTACAAATAAATATACGAAAACTACATTGTGATACACTTTGGCTAAATTGTAATAACCAATCATTTATATCTTCATTCTTTTTCTGTTTGGCTAAAACATCGCCAATTCGATCACGTAACATTTCTGTTAAATTATAAATCTTTTGTAGTTTTTTCTTCTCATGTTGAATAAATTGATGACACTCATTACCAAGTCGTTCTTTCAAAACGTTCGTTTCAATAAAATCAGGTAAGCATTCTTTCAAATAATTCCCTTGATAGTACCTACCACCGTTTTTCCATGCATATTGTAATTGATAAAAAGCATCTATTTCTTCATATAACAATGTCGCACCAATTCTTCTAGCAAGTAATGATAAAGAATATAAAATATCTTGATAAGATTGTAAAAGTGCAGTTTGCCTTAAATTTGTTAAATCTACTTTTAAAATATCAGGTGCTAACACGCTAATACGTTCTAAATTACTTGTACCTGTTCCGACTTTATTAATCGAAATTTGAATACCATATGTACGATAATACATAAGCAAATGATTAAATTGCTCTATATCTTCTTTACATTCATGTTCTGTAATTTCTAAAACAATGTTTTTCAAATTTAAACCTTGTTTTTCATACATCAATAAAAGTTGAAGCAAACTTTCATCATCATCGTTCATCAATACGTTAGCATTCCGATGTATAAATAATAATAGTTTTTGATCACTTTCTAAATAACGATTTAAAGCTTTTTCTACTATAATGTTATCCGCTTCTAGTTGAAACTCACTTGGAATAGAGTCATCATGAAAGAAAGAAGCTAAACTTTGTATGCCCTCTTCTGTTTGAATACGCCCTACTACTTCATATCCAATTACAGTATGTTCATCAGCACTAAAAATTGCTTGATAATAAGGAAGGACTTTATCCAAGTTACTCATTACATCTAATGCATCTATCAACGTGCTTCCCTCCCTTTACTTTTCAAAAATTATAACATGATATTTACGGAAAAATAATAAAAAATCCCTTCAGTTTTCCTGAAGGGATTAGAGGGGTAAAATGCTAAGGGGAATTAGCAATTCTACTATGAAGAAAAAAGAGGTCTTAAATATAACGTATATATGACCTCTTGTAAACACTTTTCTTTCATATGTCACAATTCCGTCACATTTTCCTTATCCCTTTTAAAATGGATATTGATGTAAATGTTGTCCTCCATCCATTGTCATACAAGTTCCATTTATGTACGCAGCTTCATCTGAACATAAATAATAAGCTAGACCTGCAATTTCTTCTGGCGTACCCAGTCTTCCAAGCGGAACACTTTGTATCGTACGCTTAGCCATTTCTTCTGAAATCCATAATTTATCAGCACCGCCCGTACGTTCAATTGGTCCTGGCGCAATAGCGTTAACTCGGATTCCATATTTACGTCCCCACTCAACAGCGAGTGTCTTCGTCATTGCTAATACTCCAGCCTTCGCTGCAGCCGAATGAATAACTCCCGGACCTGCATCCCACGCATATGTTGCTACCATGTTAATGATATTTCCTTTTATACCTTTTTCAATCCAATATTTTCCGACAGCCTGGCTACAGTAAAATGTACCGTTTAACACAATATTAATAACCGAATTCCAGCCGTTCACAGATAAATCTTCTGCTGGACAAATAAAGTTTCCAGCTGCATTATTGATTAAAATATCAATTCGTCCAAACTTCTCATCAATCTGTTCAATCATTTTCTGAATATCATCCGTATTTCTTACATCCATTTGTACCGGTAATATTTGTCCTGGAAATTGTTCAATTTCCAATTTTGTTTCCTCTAGTTTTTCCTTTGTACGTCCTGTAATAACAACTCGTGCCCCTTCTTTTGCAAAGCGAGTCGCCATTCCTTTTCCCATTCCGCTCGATCCACCTGTTACAATAACTACTTTTTCTTTCATATATATCCCCCTCCAAAAAATGAATACACATTCATTTTATCATTTTATTTAATAGAAATCTTTATATTTTTAAACTTTTCTGATATTTTAACGTAAAGAGATTTCTTTTTATTCACTTTTTCGGTATCTATACTACTTTTACATGATTTAAAATATATTAAAAAAAACGAAAGGAGATTTGAGTAACCTGTAAATGTAACGAACACATGTAATATAAGACAAATAGGTATACTCATATTTTTATGAAGAAAATTACGAGAAGAGATTTTTTAAAAACTGGAATGCGTACTTGCCTATATTCATTTATAACGACTAGTATCGGATACTATTACGCTAAATATATTGAGCCTCATCTGCTCTCTTTTACAGAACATACATTGAAATCACAACTCATACCAAAAAGCTTTCACGGTATGAAGATTCTTCAATTTAGTGATTTACATCTCGGATACTATTTCTCTCTCCAACATTTATCTCAAATCGTTTCTAAAATTAATGCTGTAAAACCCGACATTGTTCTCTTTACTGGTGATCTCATTGATAATTATCAAACATATACTGACACTCCTTTCGTTGCATCTATTTTAAAAAATATACAAGCACCCTTCGGTAAATTTTCTATTTATGGTAACCATGATCACGGCGGATATGGAACGGAATACTACGAACACATCATGCGTGAATCTGGATTTGAACTGTTACTAAACAGTGAAAAGAGAATCCGTCTACTGGATAATAGTGAAATTTCAATTTTCGGTCTTGATGATATACTATTAGGCAAACCAAAAATAAAGGAGACGCTACAGCGCGCTCGGAAAAACATTTATAACATTGTTCTTGTTCACGAACCAGATATTGCACCGCAAATTGCTACATATCCGGTTAACTTACAACTTTCTGGTCATAGCCATGGCGGACAAGTACAAATCCCTTTTTTAGGCGCTATTATTACCCCAGCACTTGCTAAAAATTATGTAGAAGGTTTCTATACGATCCAAGATTTAGCTCTCTATGTCAATCGCGGCCTTGGCAGAACACGTGTCCCATTCCGATTTATGGCAAAACCTGAGATAACAATTTTTACACTCCAACATTCGTAATCATTCGCCTATTTTCTTACATATCCTTTCTTGTACGCGCTCATCCATGTTTCATTTACCATATGATAACAGTGAGTCCAATAAAGGAGGTTTGTTCATGTATCCATATTATCAACCAATCCCAGTCCGTTCAGCACCTATTGGTCCAGTAGGCGACTCACGCTTCTTTCCGTTTTTTGGCGTCCCATTTCTAGCTGGTATTGCTGGTGGACTGCTTGGCGGAGCATTAGCTTTCGGTCCTAGACCGTATTACCCACCATATCCACCACCTTTCCCACCGCCGACACCTTATCCTTGTTATGGCGGACCTTGTCAACAACCATTCTATTATTAATGTACCGCAACAATTCTACTAATGTTATTTCCTTTCTTAACCAATTCATAATCCATTAACATGCTTATAATAAAAAGTATTCTCTCTACGCATCCTTTATAATAAGTAGAGAACAAAGTAAAAAACCTCTTAAAAAAGAGGTTTTTTACTTTGTTCTCATTATTCAGCATCTGTGTTTTGATACGCCATCTTAAATAACTTCACTTGGCTATCAATCTCTTCTGCCCCATTATTAATAACATAATAATATTCACCGTCTTTATTTTGTTCACGTGTTTTCACATTATCAGCTAAAGTAAGCTGTAAAATCGCCTTAATTCGTGCCTTCATTTCAATATCTAATATCGGGAAAGATATTTCTACACGTTTCTCCATATTTCTTGTCATCCAGTCAGCTGAAGATAAATATATTTTCTCTTCTCCATTATGATGGAAATAATAAATACGGCTATGTTCTAAATATCTCCCGACAACACTAACTACCCGAATATTTTCACTTACATTTGGAATACCAGGTCGTAGGCAGCATGTTCCTCGAACGATGAGCTCTACCTTTACTCCAGCTTGTGATGCTTCATACATTTTTTTAATAAGTGGTTTATCAGTTAATGAATTCATTTTAGCAATGATATATCCATTTCCATATTGCCTATGATAACGAATTTCTTCATCTATTAAATCGATAAATTGCTCTCTTATATCAAATGGTGCAACCGATAAATGATGAAAATGCGGCTTTGTTGTATAACCACTCAAATAATTAAAGAAATTTGTTGCATCGACCCCAAAGTCTTTTCGTGATGTAATATAGCCAAAATCAGTATATAGCTTTGCGGTTGCATCATTGTAATTTCCGGTTCCAAGATGTACGAACCTTTCAATTTTTCCGTTTTTTCTTCTTACAACTAGCGTAATTTTACTATGTGTTTTCAAATGACTTACACCGTAAATCACATGACAACCCGCCTGTTCTAATTCTTTAGCCCAATGCACATTATTTTCTTCATCAAACCTTGCCTTTAACTCAACTAATACCGTCACTTGTTTCCCTTTTTCAGCCGCTACCTTTAGCGCCTGAATAATTGGAGAATCACCACTTACTCGATATAATGTTTGTTTGATCGCAAGTACATTCGGGTCGTCTGCTGCATCACGAACAAAATCAACTACTGGCTGAAACGATTCAAACGGATGATGTAATAAAATATCATGCTCAATTGCTTTTTCAAATACATCTTCCGCATCCCCTAAATCTTGAGGTCGTTGCGGAATAAGAGCCGGATATACTAAATGTTCATATAAAGGCGCTAGTTTTTTATATAAAGAAAATAGACATGTTAAATCTAACGGTCCATCCATTATATACACATCTTCATCTTTTACTTCCAACACTTCATATAATAACGCTAATACTCTTTCATCAATGTGTTCTTTGCCAACTTCTAAACGTACAGCAGCTCCCCACTTACGCTTTTTTAATTCTTTTTCAATTACTTTTAATAAATCTCTCGCACCTTCTTCATGAATCGTTAAATCCGCATTGCGTGTAATACGGAAACGAGTAACAGATGATACTTTATATCCAGTGAATAATTTATGAGTAAAACCACTAATTACATCTTCTAATAAAATAAATTTATGCTTTTGCCCTTCACTCGGTAAAAATATGAAACGTTCAAGTAATGAAGGAACTTGTACAATTCCTAACTTCGTGCGGTTTTCTTCCTCCACTTGTTTCTCATCATATAAAAGAGTAGCTAAATTCAAACTTTTATTTAATAACATAGGAAATGGACGATACGCATCGATAGCTACAGGTGTTAAGACTGGGAAAATTTGCTCATCAAAATACTCTTCTATAAATTCTCTTTGTTCTTTCGTCAAATCATGGAATGTTAAACGCTCAATCCCCTCTAACTCCAACGCTGGCAACACATAATTTTTAAACGTATCATATTGTACAGTCATTAATTCATGGGCCTTTATCGCAATTTTATTTAATTGCTTTTTTGGTGTTAAGCCAGCCTTATTTTCTGGTTGGTTAAACCCAGCGCTCACTTGATCCTTCAATCCTGCTACACGTACCATAAAGAATTCATCTAAATTGGAGCTAAAAATGCTAATAAACTTTAATCTTTCTAAAAGCGGATTCATCTCATCCTGTGCTTCTTGTAGTACACGTTCATTAAATGCTAACCAACTTAGTTCTCTATTGTTGTAATAAGCTGTATCATTTAAATTGACTATATTCCCCTTCAACATTTCCATCCTCTTCACACTTCCCTTGAAACTTTTTTACTATAATTTAGTTACTTTCATTTTAACAAATTACAATATTCCAAAGTGTTAATTTTTTGTAAAGACATCCGTACAACTTAGTGTTTTGATTCGAAGAATAAGTTAATATTCGTTTTCAATACTCTTTCCAGCTGCTTTTTTTGCTTTTCAGCTTGCACTTTTTCCGCTAATGCCGATTGCTCACATACAATTTTAAATGTTAATCCTTCTTTACTTTCTGTTATAGATATCGATTCAACAAGCGATCTTTGTCTTATATTTAGAGCTGCTGAAAATTGTAAAACAGCCCCTAATAGGCGGATTTTTTTTTGTTCGTTTTTATCAAACCATCCTTCAAACGGAGACAGATGTTGTTTGAATAACATTTTTGATTTATAAGACGCAATCAGCGCTAATCTAACTCGCTCTTTATGCATCATACCATCAATTGTTTTATTTGCTAATAAATAAAACGTATGTAAGCGGCTCGCTTCTTCGTCTATATATTTGCCTATATTAAATACTTTCGCTGCTTGATGGAACACTTCCCAGTCCTTTACTGACATAGAAATCAGCCCTGTTTCTTCAAGCTGTTGACAAATTAATCTTCCATGTTTAATAAGCTGCATTACAAATTCCATGTCCATTTCATATTCATGTGATAATAAATACAAACTTTCTTCGACTACGTTCGGATAATATGAAATCCCCAAATCTTTTGTCAACTCTTCATAGAAAACACCTTCTCTTAATCCTTTTCTACTTAATACAAATGCTGGCGCCTCTATAACATTAACAAGCGTATGAAATACTTCGACTGCGGGAACAATTGTATCCGCTCGATCTTTTGCCAATCCTTCCAATTTTTGAAGTTCTATGAACGACAAGCCTTCCAATTCTTCTTTCACATTTTTAATATCTTCTTCTTTCATCTTGTATAAATGTACTCCTGCTATAGGATAACAAATTAAATTTTGATGAATTTTCACTAAGTTCCTCGCACTACCACCAATTGCAATAAGGGGTAATTTCTTATCAATTAACCATGGTAATGTTCGAAATTGATATTCTAGGTACGTTTGAAGCTTGTCCAACTCTTCTTCAGTAGGTATATCCTCTTTAATAAATTGTTGCTTTAAAGAAAGTGCCCCAAAAGGAAAGCTATGATACTCTAAAATCTCTCTATTTCGAAAGTATGTAACTTCCGTACTTCCTCCACCAATATCTACTGTAATCCCTTCCGAGAACGAAGTTGAATTCATAACCGCTAAATAGCCGTAACGTGCTTCTTCATATTCTGATAATACTCTAAGAGTAAAGTCTGTTTGTCCTTCAACAAGTTTTTTAATTTCCTCTTGATTCTCAGCCTGCCTAATTGTTGCTGTTGCAACACAAAGTACATGGCGCAACTGATGGAATCGTGTACTTTCTTGAAATTGAAATAATGTTTGTAACAATACCTCTATTCCTTCTTCAATCAACACACCATCGACTAAGTAATTCCTTAACCTTGCAACCACTTTCGTATTTTCAATCTCTTTATAAAAACCTCCGTTTTGCTTTTCATAAATAACTAAACGCATTGTATTAGATCCAATATCTATAATGGCATATTGCTGTTTTAATATTTCTTTCAAACTTCTCACTCTTTCATTATCAAATTTCTAAAACACATTCTATTACTATTATACAAAATAGTTGTTTTTTGTAACAATATTGCTTTAATATTGAAAATATATACAATCACTTTTTGCATATAATAAAAATCACTTTTACTTATGGTATAATAATGAAAAATTGAAAGGAGATTTAATATGAAACCTTCACAACCACAATCTCAATTACAAAACCAACATTCTATTAATCGACTAGCTCAATCTATTTTCGTTGTGAATCGTCATGCTAAAGCTGCAACTAATCCGAAGTATTTATACTGGTTAAAAAAGACAGCTTTAGAACGCTTAATTACTGAAAAAAAAGCTATTAAAGAAGGATTACATTTCTCTAGAAATCCACGTTTTAGCCAACAACAATCTGATGTTCTTATACGTTTAGGTGATTACTTTTTCCATATTCCTCCTACAAAAGAAGATTTTCGAATCCTACCACATCTCGGTCATCTTGAATCCTCCTATCGAAATCCGAAAACAACCTTATCTTTAACAGTAGCAAAAAAAACACTTCAAGATTATATTGGTCCTGAAGCGCTAAAACAAGAAAAAAAATTAAGTGAACCTGTCCCATGGTATAGTCGTACCTATACAAAAAAATAAAACAGTTTGGCCAATTGTAGGCCAAACTGTTTTATTTTTTCTCTTCTTTAATTTTAATATTTGCTTGTTTATAAAAAGCTATTTTTTCTGTATTATAAGATTTCGTAAATTCATTAAACTTGTCTTTTTCTGATTCAATATCTTTATAAGACTGATTTACTACTTTTACTTTTTCACTAATATCTTTTAATTTTGTACCTTTATCTTGTAGCATTGTATATAATTCTTTTTCTTGTTTTAACGATTTATTATAGCTGTCATACATTTTGTTAAATGAATCATGTCGTTTCTCATATGTGCTTTTCACTTTATCTGCTTGATCTTTCAATTTCTTATCTTCAATTTTCTTCACATATTTATCTACCGATTTCACTTCTTCTTGTGCCTTATTTAAAGATTCTTTTTCTTTTTTAAGCACTTTTTCTCGTTCATCTGTATTTTTCACTGCTTGGTTTAGTTTTTCCTTAACAGTTTGATTATTATCTTTTCCTTCTTGAACAATCTGGTTATATAATTCTTGTCCCTCTTTCTCTAAAGTTTCAAGTTTTTTTGCATCTTCAAACATTGTTTTTTCTTGCTTTGCAGCATTTTCAAATGCAACATATAATTCCTCTTCTGGTTTCGGCCCGAAACACCCCGCTAGTAAAGTCATTGATAATGCAGTTACAATTGCTAATTTACTATATTTCAACATCTTTTTCCTCCTACTTATATACGATCATCGTGTAAAAAACTATGAAATTATATAACCTTCTATAAACTCCACACTCGCACCTTTTTCACGAAAATCATTCATATTGTTTATAATGCTTGTACAAATTGTATTACTTGAAATTACATTTTCCATTTTTGAACTAAATAGCAGTTTCATATCCATCTTTTACTTGGCACTTTTTAAAACCTATTCATACTATGTATTACATAAAAGTACAACGGAATTCATCACAACCATACTAATTTGAAGAACAACAGTAATCATTCACCTGATAAAAGATGTTCGTTGTTCTCTCACGTCTATCATTCTATCATTCCCTTTCCCGCTTTCTATCAAATAATCTCTTTGTTCATTTTACACAGTATAAATGCTATCTTGCAACTATTCCCTAAAAAGGAAAAGTGTAGAGTATGCTTTCCTCTACACTTTTTAAAGTGAAACACATTGTGCAAAATGCATTGACACATCCATCATAATTATATGCCTATTTCATATATTTTTAAAGACTTTTATTACAAAAAAAGTCCTTTTTGTAATAAAAGTCAAAAAAATGTTACATTCAAAACTTCTTCATATCATATTTCTTTACATCAAAGTTTTACTTATTTTTTTACGAATTTCTATGCTGGTACAATTGATTTTGTGCCTTTCTTAACAATTCTTCAAACGTTTTTCCTTCTATTGGATAACTAGCAGCCCCAAATAATAGAGTCATACTTAACAAGCCATTTTCTATTTCACTTTCAATATTTTTCATTAATCGGTTTGTTATTGTCGATTTTTCATGTCCGTTATCGATCGCCACAATAACATACTTATTTTCATCCCACTTCGTAACGACATCGCCTTTACGAATTGTCTTTACAATCGTACTCTCCAACTTTTGTACTAACACCTCCAATTTTTTTTCTTGCACTGTTTCTTTTAGTCCTTTCCATTCTTTCACAGAAAGAATGTACACTGTAATATTATGAGAATCTCGTTCTGATAAAGCAGCTACTTTCTCAAAAAAATCAACTACAAAATCATTACTTGCCATTCCTCCTACTTCCGTATCCATACGCCCACTCGCTCTTTTATCATACCAATGTCCAAAATAATAGCTGAGTATCATTTGCAATATATAAATAATAAAGACGGTATAAAATGATCGCGAATCCAGTTTTGTAATTACATCCTGAAGCGCAATCCATTCTGTAACTGCCACTGTATTCCCAAGTAATAATCCACTAATTTTCCCTTTATGTTTCATACTTCGCCTCCCTTCTATACCAATATATGTTTCTATAACAATTATGTTTTTCTACAAAATAAAAAATGTACATATTGAGTGTACATTTCCGCTTAAGCTTGTCTACCATTTCTATTCTATTTCATATATACCATACATCATTTTAGAAATATGGTGACCTACATGCTACAAAAGAAAAATCTATCAGATATTATACGTTTACTATCGGGGTTTCTGTTGTCGCTAAAATTACTATTTAATTCTTTCGGAGTAAACTTCATTACATATAATCAAATTGACGCTATTGTAAATATGGATCGAACAAAAAAGGAACCTTTCATACAGGTTCCTTTTTATCATTGCCGTACAACAACTTCATTTGTTTGCAGCGGACCATATGATACTCCGTTATATTGAAATGTATATGTAGCCTGAAATAGTGTGTTTTTGAGTTCTTTATCTTTATTTGCTTTTATTTTACAAATTAATTCTACCTTCTCATTTGGTAATAAATTATCGATTCTCCACCTTACAAGCTGGAACAGAAACTCGCTCATTCCCTTATCAGCCTTTAATGAATTTGGAATATATGCAAAATAATCTCGAATCATATGACTTACTACAACTCGTGAAATCATTTTCATTCCTTTATTTTCAACTTCAATTCGAATAATAAGTATGTCGTTTACATCACAGGTCAGTTCATATGAAAATTTTTCTTTATACATACTACGGATTTGTAATGTAACTGCTACGTTAGGACATTCGTTTTCCTTTTTTGAGCCATCAATCCATAATACCGGTTGTAGCGGTATTGAACGCCTTCCTTGATCCGGAATTCGTTTCCATATTTTCATAATAATATTCACCCCATTTCAGATGCATCATATCCATACGACCTTATTCTGCCTCTCTACACAATATTAATAAAGCTCGTTACAAACGATATATAGTTATTACTCTTCCTTTTATCCTATTCGACAAAGTAAAGAAAAAACCATTTTTCATCTGTTAACAGCAGGTATTCTTACTGAAATATTTTTTTACAATTTCCTTCATTGACTTTTTACCAATACTAAGTATTACTCACTCTTTCGCTGTCCATACAACAGAATATTTTGACGGAAGAAAAAGTTTGCCTTTTAGTCAAATTTGACTATAATATTCTTTATGGCTTTGTCAGTGCACTTGTGTAAATTGATTTTAAAAAATATATTTATAATTTTTATGCGCTGCACTCAAAACTTAATATAGTTTACTTATTATTAAAGGAGGGTTATCTTTGGAATCTCAATTATCAAAAAAAGACTCCAGCAAGACAAAATTTGTTGTTGCGGGTTTACTACTTGGTATTTTAATGGCTGCAATGGATAATACAATCGTTGCAACAGCAATGGCAACAATCGTTGGAGACCTAGGAGGATTTGACAAGTTCGTTTGGGTCACGTCTGCATATATGGTAGCAACAATGGCAGGGATGCCTATCTTCGGAAAACTTTCTGATATGTATGGACGGAAACGCTTTTATATTGGTGGCCTTATTCTTTTCTTGTTCGGTTCTGCACTTTGTGGAACAGCATCTAGTATTGAGCAATTAAGTATTTATAGAGCAATTCAAGGAATTGGTGGCGGCGCTCTTATGCCTATCGCCTTCACTATTATGTACGACATATTCCCACCAGAAAAGCGCGGAAAAATGACAGGGCTATTCGGTGCTGTTTTCGGAACATCTAGTGTATTCGGCCCTTTATTAGGTGCTTATATTACAGACTATATAAGTTGGCACTGGGTCTTCTATATTAATATTCCATTAGGACTTATTTCCTTCTTCTTCATTACGAAATATTATAGTGAATCTCTAGAATTTAGAAAACAAAAAATTGATTGGGCTGGCGCTATTACACTTGTTATTAGTATCGTTTGCTTAATGTTCGCCTTAGAACTTGGTGGTAAAGAATACGCATGGAATTCCACTGTGATTATCGGCTTATTTACAACAGTTGTTATTATGCTTATTATTTTCTTCTTCGTAGAACGAAAAGCAACCGAGCCTATCATTTCTTTCCATCTATTTAAAAAACCTTTATTCGCAGCTAGCCAAGGTGTTGCCTTTTTCTATGGTGCCGCTTTTATCATCTGTACAGTTTATATCCCAATCTTCGTTCAAGGTGTTCTCGGTGGTTCAGCCTCAAATGCTGGGTTAATTTTAACACCTATGATGATTGGCTCTGTAATTGGAAGTCAAACGGGTGGACAGTTAGCTTCTCGAACAAGTTATCGTAACATTATGATGGCATCTGGAGTTTTCTTCGTTCTTGGCATTTATTTACTAAGCACTTTAACAATGGATACACCTCGCCTACTCGTAACACTATTTATGGTTCTCGCTGGACTTGGTGTTGGTTTCTCATTCTCAGTTTTAAGTATGTCTTCGATTCACAAATTAGAAATGAGAGACCGTGGTTCTGCTACATCAACAAACTCATTTTTCCGTTCACTCGGTATGACTCTTGGTGTAACAATTTTCGGTACAATTCAAAATCATATTTTTACAGATAAACTAAACACTCTCTTCCCACCTGAACTAGCAAAATTAGCTCCAAAGGGTGGAGACACAAGTTTCTTATTATCACCAGGTGCTACCGATAAAATACCAGCTGAAATATTAACTGGTATTAAAGAAGCTCTAGCTACATCTATTGCCAGTACATTCTTCTGGGCACTGATCCCGGCTGTACTAAGTATTATTTGCATTTTACTTATGGGAAATGAGCGTCTTTTTACAGGACCAAAAACGAAACAAAAACAAAAGCAAGTAAGCTAATATAACGGCATATCCCTTTATGAAAACGGATATGCCGTTTATAATATGTATAAAGTTTATATATATAGGGGTTGAGACAGCATGAGCATGAAATTAGTCATTCTCGGCTTGCTACTCGAAGGGGATAAACATCCATATGAAGTGCAGCACATAATGAAAGAACGACAAATGGACTGTTATATTAAATATGCAAAAGGATCACTTTACTATGCCTTTGAGCAATTAGAAAAACAAGGGGCAATTCGTGTTACAACTATTGTTCGAGATACAAATAGACCAGATAAAACAATTTTTCATATAACAAACGAAGGTAAACGTTTATTTCACACATTACTATTAAAACAATTCGAGGCAAAAAATCAAATATATAAACCAATTTATTCGGCACTCTCTTTCGCTCATTTTGGTGATGATCAAGAGTTAATTCCTATTTTAGAAAAAAAGAAAAATGATACCGTTCAATATTTACATAACATGCAAACTATTTATGACTGTAGCAAAGGAAAAATCCCACGCGCACAACTATATATTTTGCAAAGCGTTATTGAACATATTACAGTTGAATTGCAATGGTTAAACACCCTTCTTGCAGATGCTGTTGCCGGGCGACTTTCAGAAATTGATATAGATGCGGATTAAACTTTCAAAATAGAAACTGTAAAATGACAATATAGTTATTTTATTTCAAATTCTAAAACAAATATAACTCCATTCTAATTTAGGATGGGGTTATGCTTGTTTAATTTTCTATATAAGATAAACCAATTATTTAATAACATAACTGGCATCTTATGTATGTATAGGTACCCATTTCTTTATAAATTTAATCGCACTTTATTTCAATTCTCCTCATGTTTCTCCACTCTAAAAAATCAGAAAAATACAAATAATTAAAATACAAAACTTTAGAATTTTCTTATTTCAAAACAGTAGACAAAATTCCAAAAATTGTGTTAGAATTTGTTTCAATATCATATCGCTTGTTAAATTCCTTTCAAAAGGAAAATGGGTACACGAACAGTTTGTTTCGTGTTTAAAAGGGAAGCTTGGTGAAACTCCAACACGGTCCCGCCACTGTAAATGCTGAGATTTCTTTTTAATGCCACTGTGAAAACGGGAAGGCGAAAGAAATCATATGAAGCATAAGTCAGGAGACCTGCCTGTTTTAACAACACTGATAGATTCACGGATGATGATGAGGTGTTAAAACAAAAAGGAAGGCTTATTTTCTATGCCTTTATGCTTTTTGTTATAGGTATTTCCTAGTAAACGGAAATGCTTACTTTCAATTGGGGAGGAATTTGAAATGGCAATTCAAACAAGTAACTTAGGTTATCCACGTATCGGACTACAACGAGAGTGGAAAAAAACATTGGAAGCTTTTTGGTCTAATAAAATTGATGAAGAACAATTTTTAACAACAATGAAAGAAATTCGTCTTCAACACGTTAAAGCACAGCAAGAAAAAGGGATTGAACTTATTCCAATTGGCGACTTTACATATTACGATCACGTTTTGGATACTGCTTATATGCTAGGATTTATCCCATCACGTTTTTCTGAGTTTACATCTTACCTTGATGTATATTTCGCAATGGCGCGTGGCTCTAAAGATCACGTAGCTTCCGAAATGACAAAATGGTTTAACACAAACTATCATTATATCGTTCCAGAATATGAAGAGGGATTACAAATCTCTTTAAAAGATAATCGTCCACTTCGCTTATACGAAGAGGCAAAACAAGAATTAGGAATAGATGGAAAACCTGTTATTTTAGGACCATATACTTTCTTGAAATTAGCTAAAGGCTATACACAAGAACAATTTGCTACTATTTTAAAACAGTTAGTTGCACCCTACGTACAACTGCTTTCAGAACTACATGCAGCTGGTGCACAAATCATTCAAGTTGATGAACCGATTTTCGCTTCTTTAACGAAAGAAGAAGTTCAACAAGCAAAAGAAATTTATGAAGCTATTCGTAAAGAAGTTCCAAATGCGAATCTTCTTTTACAAACATATTTTGATAGTGTAGAAGAAAACTATGAAGAAATTATTACATTCCCAGTATCAAGTATTGGATTAGATTTCGTTCATGGTAAAGAAGGTAATCTACATGCTATTTCAAAATATGGATTCCCAGCTGATAAAACTTTAGCTGTTGGTTGTATAGATGGCCGTAACATTTGGAGAGCCGATCTTGATGAAGTTCTTACGTTATTTACAACGTTACAAAAACAAGTCCAAACGAAAGATTTCATCGTTCAGCCTTCTTGTAGCTTATTGCATACGCCAATCGATAAAACAGAAGAAACTCACTTATCGACTGAGCTATTTGATGCGTTGGCATTTGCAAATCAAAAATTAGAAGAGTTAGTTCTTATTCATTCCGCTCTAACTCAAGGTACAGAAAGCATTCATAATGAGCTGGAAACATATCGAAATGTACATCATACAATTCGTTCATCTGCTGCACGTAACCGAGAAGATGTCAAAGCAGCACGAACAGCATTAAAAGAAGAAGATTTTTCACGTCCTCTTCCATTTGAAAAACGATATGAATTACAACAAGTTGCCCTGAAGTTACCGTTGTTACCAACAACAACTATCGGTAGCTTCCCACAAACAACTGAAGTTCGCCAAACGCGAAAAGAATGGCGTAACGGTGTTATTTCAAATGAACAATATGAACAATTTATTGAAAAAGAGACAGAAAAATGGATTCGTTACCAAGAAGAAATTGGTCTTGATGTTCTTGTACATGGTGAATTTGAAAGAACTGACATGGTCGAATATTTTGGTGAACGCCTTGCTGGTTTCTCATTCACTAAAAACGGTTGGGTGCAATCATACGGTTCCCGCTGCGTAAAACCACCTGTTATTTATGGTGATGTAGCCTTTATTAACGGAATGACTATTAAGGAAACTGTGTATGCACAAAGCTTAACAGAAAAAGTTGTAAAAGGAATGTTAACTGGACCTGTTACGATTTTAAATTGGTCCTTCGTTCGAAATGACATTCCAAGAAAAGAAGTTTCATATCAAATTGCATTAGCTCTTCGTCATGAAATTGAACTACTTGAATCTTCCGGAATTCGAGTAATTCAAGTCGATGAGCCAGCACTTCGTGAAGGAATGCCACTAAAAGAAAAAGATTGGGACGCTTATATTACATGGGCAGTACAATCCTTCCTTTTAGCAACTTCTTCTGTAGCAAATGAAACACAAATTCATACTCATATGTGTTACAGTAACTTCGAAGATATCGTTGATGCGATTCGCGCATTAGATGCAGATGTGATTTCTATCGAAACATCAAGAAGTCACGGTGAATTTATTGATACATTAAAACATACAACATATGAAAAAGGTATCGGTCTAGGTGTATATGATATTCATAGCCCACGTGTACCAAGTAAAGATGAAATGTATAAAATCGTAGAACAATCTTTAAAAGTATGCGATCCTAAATATTTCTGGATTAATCCTGATTGTGGTTTAAAAACGAGAAGAACAGAAGAAGTTATTCCAGCTTTAGAGCACATGGTGCAAGCGGCAAAAGACGCTCGTTCCTTGTTAAAAACAAACGCATAATAAAAATGGGGTATCCTTTTTGAGGATACCCCATTTTTTATTCTTTACTTTCAAAAAAGAATTCATATTGTATTTTATATAATTCATCATCCGTTGGTTCTTCAAGAGGTGTTGCTTGTAATACAACCGTATACTCACCATTTGGAATAGGAATTTGAAATTTATTTGAAAGAATACTTGCTACAACGATACATTCATTTTCAACTGTAAAAGGAACTGTAACCGTTCTAATCACTTCTTCTTTCTCAATATGTTTCCCTAGGGTCACTTTTACTTCACAAGTATAATCAGAAAGTGCTTCAAAAATAACAGTTCCATCTGCCTTCGCATAACCTCTTTCAAAATCTTCATCCGTCCAGTCAACGTAAGGCTGATCACCGTCATAGTTCATCAACATTAATTGCGAATACGAAATTGTTAACTCCATCGTTCCCTTCTCCTTCATTATGAAATATGCAACTACTACTTTACGTCAAATTTCACACGCGTACCATCTGGGTATTTATCTAACTTATTTCCTACCCAAGAGCCTGCTCCGCGGTTATCGGCTGGACTTATATATTCAATATGCGCTCCTTTTCCGCCTTCTTTACACATCGCCATTGGCCATTCATCACGATCATACCCTTTTTTTGATGGGTATGGAGCTAACGATAATTTTCTTCTATCCGCAGCACCACCACGGTCGATTGTACAAACTTCTGAATGTCCTTCTTTTATAGCATCCGTAATATGTTTCCCTGTCTCTGGATATCGATCTTTCGGAAATTCTAGAACTTGATCATACGCATTTGTTTTTTTAATACTTGTTTCCTCTGGAACAAGCACTTCATACACCGCTACTACAATAGAAAGAATTGCAATAATTGAAATGATAATACCTTTTAATTGTTTCATGTATACCTCCGTGATTCTACCTGTTTCTTTTCCTCAGTTATCACGCATTAACGAGCAGTAAGACCCCCACCTCAAAATTCAGCGAAAGCAAAGAAGTTAGGTGGGGGATTAACTGTCCGTAAAAGCCCGATTGGTGAGGGCTGATAATCAGTGGTGGATGAACAAAACCCCCACTGATTAAAGTTTCACTTTATTATAACAAACTTATCCTGTATATGTTTTCAGACATTATTTTAGCTCTTCTTCGCCATTCCGCCAAAAACTCTCATTTTTCTTCATCTTTTCACTAATGCTGTAGAAAACTAATAGCCTTCCGACATTCTTTTTCAAAGGAAGTCCTCATAAAAGATTGAAATGATATATACGATACTTTTTGGGGAGGAAATATCATGGAAGCTACCTATAAAACGAAAGATGTGACGAATAAAACAGGCATCCCAAAACATATAGTCCGCAAATATAGTCAACTGTTAGAGGAACATGGTTATATAATTTCTAAAACAGCTGATGCTCGTATTTATAAACTTGATGATTTAAAACTATTGAAATCTATACATGAAAGAGCTGCTACATTGCAGGAAGATATTTCAGAAACGATACCAATTATTTTAAAAGAAAAAGAGGCCCCACCTGTACCAGTTATACAAGATACGCAAGAAATACAACCGAAAGAAAAAGAAGATGGGCGTAACTTCGAGGAGTTCATGTTAAAACTTGAAATGCTCGCTCAACTAAATGAAGCCATTATTCATCAAAATTCTACCCTTATTACCCAAAATCGTTTAAAAGATGAAAAGCTAGATGAGTTGATGCAACAAGTTTATGTAAAAGAAGGATCTCAAGAAAAAATGCTACAAGAGTTAGTGGATCATGCCGCTCAAACAGATGCTCTGCAAAAAGAAAAGATGGACTTATTAATGAATCATATGTATAAACGAGAATCTAAACAAGAAGAAAAAATGAATAAACTCGTAAATCAAATTTATAATAAAGATAGCAACCGTGATGCACAACTTATGCAAGTAATTCGCGAAATTCAAGAAACAAAAAGATTAGTCGCCGCCTCAAAAGAACAAAGCTTTTTCCAATCATTTAGAAGTTTATTTAGCCGAACAAAACAAGAAAAAACAACTGAATAGCATAATATATTTTTTCTAATATAAAATAAAAAGTTACCTTCTATCGGTAACTTTTATTCCTTATTTCTTACAGCTGGCAATATAATAATTGCTTCAGTCCCTTTCCCACTTTCGCTTTTATATTCCAGCGTACCATTATGCGCTTGTAAAATACTAAATGTTACCATTAGTCCTAATCCTGTCCCTTTTTCTTTTAAAGAATAATACGGTTGTCCGAGCCTTGCTAATTGTTCTTTCGTCATCCCAACACCACTGTCTTTAACTCTTATTACAATCGTTTCATCTTTTTGCATAGCCGTTACTTTTAAATATCCTTTATTTCCTTGAATTGCTTCAATACCATTTTTAACAACATTCATAATAGCTTGCTTCAATTTCGTTTTATCACCGATCGTATAAAGACTTTCAGAAATCTCAACTTGCAAATATACACCTTGCATCGCTGCAAATGATGACATAAGAGTTGTCATTTCTATTAATTGAGCGGATAAGCAAATATGTTCTTTTTTCTCAATTTGTGGTCTTGCTAAATTTAAATAATCTGAAATAATTTGTTCTGCCCGGTCCAATTCAGCTAATACGAGACGCATATAATCCTTATTCTTCACATCTTCCGTACTTTCTAGCAATTGAATAAAACCACGAACAACAGTGAGTGGATTTCGAACCTCATGTGCAACACTTGCTGCTAACTCACTTACAATATTAAGTTTCTCTGACTTTTGCATCTCTGTACGTAGTATTGCATTTTCATTTAAATATTCTGTTAAGTACACCTGAAATACCATTGTCATAACCATAATAAGCGAAGCAAATATATATCCGCTATATAAGTGCGAAACATATGGTGTAAATCCCGTTTCTAACAGAACGTTAATCATACCAATCACTAAAGAAACAAGTACGTACAATGATGAAATCATAAATGCTAAAATTAGCTTCTTATCCCTTGAAAATAGAGACCATTTCTTTGATAAAAATAATGGAACTATCAATAGAAATATTACTTCTATGACTGGAAGAAGGTTTATGCCCTTTAGCACCCATTCATAGACAACAAAAATAACGGCCGGGATTAAACCAACAATCCCACCATATAAAAAACCACTAACAATTGGGATTGGGTGAAAGTTATACCCGCAAACGTCCCCAAAACAAATAGAGTATGTCATAGAGAGAACGAGTGTAATGCTAGATAAAAACATAATAAAGTAGCGGTTCGGCTTCGGAGGCATTTCTTGATAACGATTTAAACGAATCGCTTCGTATAAAAATAGTGGCAAAATAATGATGGCAATTTGGATCATTAAATCACGGATAAGCTCCATAGCCTCTCATCCCCTATATGTATTTTGATATGATTATATCATTTTACAGGTTTGTTTGTTTTAAAATTTTGATTTTTCTTAACGTATTTGTTAATTCTTTGTTAACAACACATAATAATTGTTACAGATTTTCGAAATGAATGTAAACCCTGTACCAAATTTCTGCCCGGCAGTATACAATGAATACGGATTACAAAGAAAATAAAAAATACTTCATAAGACGGACAACTATAGCAAAATACAGCATATAATCCATACTATCTATGTTTACAAATAAGTGATCATTATTTTAGTAGGAGGAAGATAAATATGGCGGGTACTACGCTTGTTTTAAAAGAAGAAAATTTGGTCGTTCTAGAAAACGTTGAAAAATCAGTGTATGAAGAGTTACAGCATAAAACAGGAGAAGAAAATTGCACATGCGCTGTGAATGAATCAGTTGTTCACCTTGGCAAAGTATCCTCTGTACTTTGGAATGAAGATGAAATAGATTGGGAATACGGATATTAAAAAGTCGCTTACAGCGGCTTTTTTTCTATTATCCCTCTCTTTCTACATACCATATACGCAAGCGAAATGATAGAAAATATGTTAAAATGAACTTAATTTTCAAACGGAAGAAAGGGAGATACAATGGAACAATTCATTAACCCTAGAGTAAAGGACATCCAAATTTCTGGAATCCGTCAATTCTCTAACATGATTCAAAACTATGATAATCTTATCTCTTTAACAATTGGACAACCTGATTTTCCTACACCTTCTCTCGTAAAAGAAGCGGCAAAACGGGCTATTACAGAAAATTATACAAGCTATACACATAACGCTGGTTTACTAGAATTACGCAAGGCAGCTTGTAACTTTGTAAAAGATAACTACGATTTACATTATTTACCTGAAAACGAAACCATCGTTACAATCGGTGCTAGTGAAGCAATTGATGTTGCATTTCGAACGATTTTAGAGCCAGGAACAGAAGTCATCTTACCTGCCCCTATTTATCCAGGGTACGAGCCGATTATTCGATTATGCGGTGCAACCCCTGTATTTATAGATGTTCGTGAAACTGGCTTCCGTTTAACAGCCGATGCACTAAAAAATGCCATTACAGAAAAAACAAGATGCGTCGTACTGCCGTATCCTTCTAATCCAACTGGTGTAACTTTATCAAAAGAAGAACTACAGGATATTGTAAATGTTTTAAAAGATAAAAATATTTTCGTCCTTTCTGATGAAATTTATAGCGAACTTGTATATGAACAAACACATACATCGATCGCTCATTTCCCAGAAATGCGCGAAAAGACTATCGTCATTAACGGTTTATCAAAATCACATTCTATGACTGGCTGGCGTATCGGTCTATTATTCGCACCAAACTATTTAGCTGGGCATATATTAAAAGTTCATCAATACAACGTAACGTGCTCTACTTCAATCGCTCAATATGCTGCAATTGAAGCATTAACAGCTGCTAAAGATGCACCAAAAATGATGCGTCATCAATACAAAAAACGCCGTGATTACGTATATAATAGACTCACTCAAATGGGCTTAACAGTTGAAAAACCAACAGGTGCATTTTACTTATTCCCATATGTTGGTCATTTAACATCTTCATCATTTGATTTTGCACTTGATCTTGTGAAAGAAGCTGGACTTGCCGTCGTTCCCGGAACAGCATTCTCTGAATATGGGGAAGGCTACCTTCGCTTGTCCTATGCGTATAGTATTGAAACTTTAAAAGAAGGCTGTGACCGTTTAGAAGCCTTTCTACAAAAAAAAGCTAAGAGTTAAACTCTTAGCTTTTTTTTGCATAATGATCGCAAGTTTGACGCTTCAATAATTTATGCGGAATAATGATACACTTTGCAGTAGACTCCGCATTCTCAACTTTATCAACTAAAGCTTTTGCTGCCTCATATCCTAGCTGGTATATATTCACATCAACTGTCGAAAGTGGCGGACTCGCAATTTCTGATAATAAAGCATTATTAAAGCTTACAATTGAAACATCCTTCGGTACAACGAATCCTTTTTTAGAAAGTGCACTTAGCACACCAAGTCCAATCAAGTCATCCGTTGCCATAATTGCTGTCGGTGGTTGCTTTAGCGCCATTAATTCCTCCACAGCTTGTTGACCACTCTCTCTTGAGAAATCAAAATGTAAAATATACTCTTTTGGTAATACAATATCTGCTAATTTTAAAGCATCACTCATACCAGCCAAACGATCTCTCGTTACAAGTAAATCTGATCCACCGCCGATGAACGCGATTTGTTTATGACCTAATGAAATCAAATATTCTGCTACTTCTCTTGCAGCTGTATAATTGTCATTATCTACATATGTAATTTCTTCTTTACGATCATATGGTTTCCCGATTAATACGAACGGGAAATTTTGTTTATGTAAATATTGAATAATCCGATCATTCTCTCTTGAATATAAAAGAATAATACCACCAATTTGGCGCCCCTGCACCATCTTTACAACACCATTAAAAATTTCATCTTCCGTTTCACCTGTCGACATATAAAGTGCATACCCTTCCACATGTGCAAACGAACTAATCCCTCTTATAACTTCTGGGAAAAACGGATTTTGAAAAGCTTTACTTGCAGAACTTGGCATAACAAGGCCAAGTGTTTTTGTTGTTTGGTTAGCTAGGTTTCTTGCGTTTAAATTAGGATGATACCCTAGTTCACTCATTACTTTCCGAACACGACGCTTTGTTTTTTCACTTATACTTGGATTATCAGCAATTACACGAGAAACGGTAGATGGTGCTACATTCGCTTTCTTCGCCACATCTTTAATTGTAACTGTCATAAAAATCCCCCTCCTTTCACTTCTCTGCCATTTTATATATTTTCATCTTGCACCCGTTGCAAGTAATAGGGGAAGTCATAAACTTTCATTGATTCTATCTTGTAAAACCTATCATATTCTCCCTCTTCATGTATTGTAAGGGATAGAGCTCTTTTTTCCTATACTATAATATACTATTTATTTCACTTCTTTTCATATGGGATGTCAAATCTCTTTTCATCTCCCTATAAAATGTTTTATAGGAAGATGAAAAGAAAAATGGGACATAATGTCCCATTTTTCATCCTTTCGTACCTCCAGCAGTTAAACCAGAGATAAAGTATTTTTGTAGTGATAGGAATAAAATTGAAATTGGGATTGCAATCAATACGGAACCCGCTGCGAACGTTGTAAATTCATTCCCAAATTTCTTCGCCACCATTTCATATAATCCAACTGCTAACGTATAATTTTCTGGTGTGCGCAAAATAATACTCGCTAAAATAAAATCTGTAAATGGGCCGATGAAAGTAAATAACGCTACAACCGCTACGATTGGCTTTGCAAGTGGCATAATGATTTGCCAAAAAATACGGAAATGTCCTGCTCCATCCATACGAGCTGACTCATCCAATTCTTTCGGGATCGTATCAAAATACCCTTTCATAAGCCATGTATTCATTGGAATTGCCCCGCCTACATAAATTAAAATTAACGCAAGGTGCGTATCAATTAATCTTGTTAACTGTGCTAATACGTATAAAGCGATTAACGCTGCAAAGTTTGGAATCATTTGCAAAATTAAAAATGTTAACAAACCATTTTTTCTTCCAACAAAACGGTATCTCGAAAATGCATAAGCAGTAAAACTAATTGCTAACACTGAAAAAATCATCGTTAAAACACTTACTTTTAATGTGTTTTTATACCATAGTAAATAATTACTATTCTCTAAATCTAATAACTTACGATAATGATCTAGCGTTGCATTTTGCGGAATAATACTTGATCCAGATAAACTATCACCCGGATTAAACGATGAGCCAATAATCCATAATAATGGATAGAAAATGATGGCACACATTACGAAAATAACGAGATAACTTAATGAGAGACGTAACATCTTTTGTCTTTTAATATTCATTTACATCATATCCTCTTCTTGGAATGATTTTGTTCTCTTAAATTGCCATAACGCAACTGTAATAACGATTAACGATAAGATCATTGTAAGAGCTGCTGCTTTTCCGTACTGCGCGGAAGTCATCGTTAACTTATAAATCCATGAAATTAAAATATCTGTTCCACCTGCGTCTTGTCCAGCTACAGCAGGACCTCCGCCGTTAAATAGATAGATGATACTAAAGTTATTAAAGTTAAACGTATATTGCGTAATTAATATTGGTGCTGTTGCATATAGAACAAGTGGCAATGTAATTTTACGAAACTGTTGCCAAGCTGTAGCTCCATCTACTGTAGCCGCTTCGTATAATTCTCCTGGAATCGATTGCAGTATACCTGTTGTCATTGCAAAGACGAACGGGAATCCAAGCCACGTTTGAATCATAATTAAAGCAATCTTCGCCCAAAATGGATCTGTCATCCAAGCAATCTTTTCAATTCCGAATAAAGCTAATACTTGATTGTTAATTGCTCCAAATGTTTCATTAAACATACCAGAGAAAACAAGAATAGATACGAATGCTGGGACCGCCCACGGTAAAATGAAGATTGTTCGAATAATCGCCTTCCCTTTAATACCAGGCTGATTTACGATAATCGCTAAGAAAATACCAAGCGCAACTTGTAATGTCGTTGCAACGAATGTCCAAATGACAGTCCAAGAAAATACACTTAAAAAAGTTTCTCTCCACATCGGTAATGTAAAGATATCAATAAAGTTTTTAAACCCTACCCAATCTACTAATTTAGCTGGAGGAGAATGATATAAATCATAGTTCGTAAATCCAATTAAAATTACGAAAATGATTGGAAATACAACGACAAAGATAAGTAATAAAAACCCTGGTGAAACCATTAAATACGGAAAACCTTGGTCTAGTAAATTACGGTATTGCTCTTTTACAGAGTTTAACGGTGTTCCTATATCCCGTTTCTTTCCATTTTGGTATGCATCATATAAATTAAATGCATATATTCCGAGTCCAAACACGATGACAATGAGTGCCAAGATTCCTTCTACTAATAGAAAAACAGAATGGTCACGTGGAACTTCTGTACCAAGCGTTACAATTCCCCATAATCCCATATTTAATAAATCAGCAAAGGCTACAATAAATGAACCTGTTAATACTAGAAAAATAAGACCTTTTACAAATTGTTTATTATACATTTGGCCCACGCCTGGAATGATTGATAACATGGTTGCCATTTTCCTATGTTTTGAACCGTTTAAGCCGTTTGCTGGTTCCATAGATGTTTGCATGTTCCTTCCCCCTTTTTTCTTGGGAGAGAATTCGTGCCCCTCATATTAGAGGCACGAATTTCACCTTATTTTTTCTTACTATGATTTGCCTCAATATTACCTTTAATTTGCTTCACTGCATTATCAAGTGCTGCTTTTGGTGCCTCTTTATCCGTAACAACTAATTGAAGCGCATCTCCAGCTGGTTTCCATACTTCTTGCATTTCTGGAATGTTTGGCATTGGAATTCCATTTTCAGATTGTGTTGCAACTGCTTTTGCAGCTTCGTTATCTTTAATAATTGGATCTTCCATTACTGCTTTTACTGGAGGAATTTCTTTCGTCTTCTCAAATCGAATTTTTGCGTTTTCTTCATTCGTTACCCATTCAGTGAACTTTGTAGCTAAATCATTTTGTTTAGAGAAACTTGTTACATGCCATCCTTTAACCCCAACAAACGTTTTCATTGGTTGACCATTTGGTAATTTCGGCATTGGAGCAACGCCATAATCAATTCCGTTCTTTTCCATTGCTTGGAACGCCCAAGGTCCGTTCATGATAGATGCTGCTTTTCCTTCATTAAATAGCCCATCAGCAGCAGGTCCACCAGATTCACCGATAATACCTTTCGGGAATAACTTTTCTTTGTAACATTTTTGAAGATACTCAGCACCTTGTACTGCTCCGCTATTATTTAATCCAACATCACTTGCATTTGGCTTTCCATCTTTTTCACCAAACACATAACCACCCATACCTGCCATGAATGCATTAGCAAAGTAGAAGTTATCTCCTAATGCTAAAAATCCGTACTTGCCATCTTTCGTAAATTCTTTTGAGAAGTTAAACAGCTCGTCCATCGTTTCTGGTGCTTTTGGCATTAGTTTTTTATTGTAAATAAAGACTGGTGTCTCAATTGCTTTTGGTAAACCATATAATTTTCCGTTATATGTCTGTGCTTCTATTGATGAATCAGTAAATTTACTCTTTATAGAATCATCAGCTTTCACTTCAGAAAGTAAACCTTCTGTTACTGCATTTCCGATTTGATCATGTGGCAATGTTACAACATCTGGTCCCGTCCCCGCTGGTCCATCAAGGCGTAACTTCTTCACTTGATCTGTCATTTGCATTTCAACAACTTTTACTTTTACTTTATATTTTTCCTCAAAGCTTTTCACTGCTGGTTCTAAACCAACACCTTTTTTATCATCTTCCCAAACGAGTAGATCGTAATCTTTTTTTGCTTTACTTTCTTCTTTTTTTCCTGAATCTTTCGGTCCACATGCAGATAACATACCAATTGATAATGCTGAAACCGTTAATAATGATAATGCTTTCTTCATCCCAAAAACCTCCCTGAATTGTATATGTACCTTACTGATTGAAAACGTTTGCATTTAATATTTTAATAGAAGCGCAAACAATATCTCAATCTATGAAAACGTTTGCGCTATTTGTCTATCATTATACATTCTTTTATTCATTTTGCAAATATTAATTTTAAAATATTATTACTACACTCTTTATACATTGACTTTATACGAAATGAATACTACTCTTATAAGCAATATTAAAGCTATGCAAAAAGCAATCGTTTGCAACATATGCTTTATTATTATACTTAAGGGAACAATATGCATAGAGATAGTAAAGGGGGATTTTTTATATGCTTAAAGACGCCATCTATCATAGGCCAAAAGATAATTACGCATACGCTTACGATGAAAAAACGATTCACATCCGAATACGTACGAAAAGAGACGATGTTCAAAGTACCACTCTTATTTATGGTGATCCTTATGAATGGACAGACGGGAAGTGGATTTCTTCAAGTGCACCGATGAAAAAAACCGGTTCTACTGCATTATTTGATTATTGGTCCATTTCCATCGAGCCAAAATTTAAGCGCTTACGTTACGGATTTGAATTAAAAGCGGAGACAGAAACGCTTATTTATGCAGAACGTGGATTTTTTTCCAGCATTCCAAATGATGACGTTGGTAACTTTTTCTGTTTTCCATTTATTCATGCAAATGATGTATTCAAAGCACCTTCCTGGATTAAAGATACTGTTTGGTATCAAATTTTCCCAGAACGGTTCGCTAATGGCGATCGTACGCTGAATCCAGAAAACACCCTTCCTTGGGGCAGCGCTGAACCAACTCCAACTAATTTTTTCGGCGGAGATTTTGCTGGTATTATTCAAAACCTCGATTACCTTGTTAAGCTTGGAATTTCGGGAATATATTTCACACCTATTTTCAAAGCACATTCAAATCATAAATATGACACAATTGACTACATGGAAATCGATCCACAATTTGGCACAAAAGAAACATTCAAAGAACTCGTTCAAGCATGTCATACACATGGTATAAAAGTAATGCTCGATGCCGTATTCAATCACAGTGGATACTTTTTCGATAAATTTCAAGATGTACTAGAAAATGGTGAACAGTCAGCATATAAAGAATGGTTTCATATTCATGAGTTCCCAATTAAAACTGAGCCACTTCCGAACTATGATACTTTTGCGTTTACACCGTATATGCCGAAATTAAACACTGCACACCCGGATGTAAAAGAATACTTACTTGAAGTAGGGCGTTATTGGGTAAAAGAATTCAATATAGACGGGTGGCGCCTTGATGTAGCAAATGAAGTCGACCATAACTTTTGGAGAGAATTCCGAAGGGAGATAAAAGCATTAAATTCTGAAGTATATATTTTAGGAGAAATTTGGCACGATGCACTTCCTTGGCTACAAGGAGATCAATTTGATGCTGTAATGAGCTATCCGGTTACAAACGCTCTACTGTCTTACTTTGCTAACGATTCCATTAAGGCAAATGAATTCATGAAACAAATTATAGAATCTCTACATTCCTACTCTATGAATGTAAATGAAGCAGCATTTCATTTATTAGACAGCCATGATACACCAAGAATATTGACAACATGTAACGGAGATAAAAATAAGTTAAAGTTACTTTATGTATTCCACCTTTCTTTCATCGGCTCTCCTTGTATTTATTATGGAGACGAAGTTGGTATGGACGGCGGTATGGACCCAGATTGCCGCAAATGTATGGTTTGGGATACGAAAGAACAAGATCATCTATTATTTACACATGTACAAACATTAATTTCGTTACGAAAGCAATATAAAGCATTTGGAGGACATGGTACTTTCCAATTCATCGAAGCAAATGATAAACATAATTATATTTCTTATACAAAAACATATAAAGATGAAACTATCTTTTTCGTTTTAAATCCGACTAATAGTGATATTACAGCTTCACTGCCTCTCCATGTTACTGGAAAGAAAATCATTAATATTTATACAAACGAAGAATTTTCAGCGGAAGCAAGTGTATTACAAGTTACACTTCCTCCATATGGATTCTCCATATTAAAATGGTAATCAAAAAAATCCTTATACCAAAGTGGTATAAGGATTTTTCTTATTTCAATTTGAACACCATTGCTTCATACGGACGTAATGGTATGTTTTCTATCGGTCCATTCTCTACGTCGTAATTGTGTATAAATAACTCTGCTTCACTATAAGTAATGTCCTCAGGCAATTCAAATACACATTCTTCTGCAGTAAAGTTTGCAATAACAAGAAGTTTTTCTTCCCCATACGTTCTTACATATGCAAAAATAGATGGATTATTCTCCAATATTAAATCATATGATCCATACACAACTATTTCATTATTTTTACGTAACTCAATTAATTTTTTATAATAATAAAAAATTGAATCTTTATTTTGGATCGCTTGTTTCACATTAATTTCTTTGTAGTTAGGGTTTACTGTAATCCAAGGTTCACCTGTTGTAAATCCAGCGTGATCTTTGTCATCCCACTGCATCGGAGTTCTAGCATTATCACGACCCTTTATATAAATAGATTCCATTATTTTTTCTATATCTTCACCACGGTCTATCACTTTTTCTTTATACATATTTAACGTTTCAATATCTCGATATTCATCAATCGACTCAAATCGGACGTTTGTCATTCCAATTTCTTCTCCTTGATAAATATACGGTGTTCCTTTCATCATATGAAGCACCGTCGCTAACATTTTCGCAGATTCAATGCGATACATTCCATCATTACCAAAACGAGATACAACGCGAGGCTGATCATGGTTATTCCAATACAGGCTATTCCAGCCTGTATGTTCTAATGCTTTTTGCCACTTCGTTAAATTCTCTTTTAAAGTAAGGAGTGAACATGGTTTTACATCCCATTTTCCGCCTTCTCCTGAGTCTAAATCCATATGTTCAAATTGGAATACCATCTGCAGTTCTTTTCGTTCTTCCCCGGTATACAATTTCGCTTCTTCTGTCGTTACACCAGGCATTTCACCAACCGTCATAATATCATAATGAGACAATACTTCTTCATTCATTTCATGTAAATATTTATGAATGTTTGGACCGTTCATAAAATGCTTATGACCTGAAACATACCCCTCTTCTTCTGTTTCAACAGCTGGTAATCCCTCTTCTTTAGAAATAAAATTAATAACATCCATACGGAAGCCATCAATTCCTTTTTCTAACCAAAACTTCATCATTTCATAAACATCTTGCCTTACCTTTTCATTATCCCAATTTAAATCTGGCTGTTTTTTAGAAAACAGATGTAAATAATATTCATCTGTCATTTCATCATACTGCCATGCTGATCCACTAAACGCTGCTCCCCAGTTATTCGGCTCTTTTCCTTCTTTTCCAGGGCGCCATATATAGTAATCTCTATATTTATTATCTTTTGATTTACGTGATTCAATAAACCAATTATGTTCATCAGAAGTATGATTCACAACTAAGTCCATCATAAGTTTCATATTACGTTCATGCATTTCATGTAATAGCTCATCCCAATCTTCCATTGTTCCGAACTCATTCATAATTTTACAATAATCACTTATATCATAACCATTATCATCATTTGGAGATTCATAGACTGGTGATAACCAAATTACATCAATCCCTAATTCTTTTAAGTAATCTAACTTTGAAATAATACCGCGAAGATCCCCGATACCATCACCGTTGCTATCCATAAAGCTACGAGGATAAATTTGATATACTACACTTTCTTTCCACCACTGTTTTTCCATTATGCTACCCCATTTCATTCATAATTCAATTTTCTCTTTTTAAGGCGCAAACGTTTTCATTAATGAATGATAACAGATTCTATCTTAATTTAAAATAGCGCTTACAACTTTTATTCTTATTTTTCTAAGAAAACATACGAAATTTACTAATATTCTTCCAATTTATGAAAACGTTTTATTTTTTTGTTTATTTTTTGAATCTATTCGTTTATAATGAACTCAAAGAAAACGTTTGCATAATTATTTCTAGGGGGAAATACCATGGCAGAACTGAAATTAGAAAACATTTATAAAATATATGATAATAACGTAACAGCTGTAACAGACTTCAATTTACACATTCAAGATAAAGAATTTATCGTATTTGTCGGTCCTTCTGGATGCGGAAAATCTACAACATTGCGAATGGTGGCTGGACTTGAAGACATTTCAAAAGGAGAGTTTTCAATTGATGGTAAGCTAATGAATGATGTCCCTCCAAAAGATCGCGATATCGCAATGGTCTTCCAAAACTATGCTCTATATCCACATATGAGTGTATATGATAATATGGCATTTGGATTAAAACTTAGAAAAATACCAAAAGATGAAATTGATCGTCGTGTGAAAGATGCAGCAAAAATTTTAGGACTGGAACAATATTTAGATAGAAAACCGAAAGCATTATCTGGTGGACAACGTCAACGTGTTGCGTTAGGGAGAGCAATCGTTCGAGACGCGAAAGTGTTCTTAATGGATGAGCCATTATCTAACTTAGACGCTAAATTACGTGTTGCAATGCGCTCAGAAATTTCTAAGTTACACCACCGCCTTGGAACAACAACAATTTATGTAACGCATGATCAAACTGAAGCGATGACAATGGCTTCTCGTCTTGTTGTTATGAAAGACGGAAAAATTCAACAAATCGGTACTCCAAAAGAAGTATATGAAACACCTGAAAACATTTTTGTTGGTGGATTTATCGGCTCTCCAGCGATGAATTTCTTCCGTGGTAAATTAACTGAAACCGATTTCGTTATAGACAATGCTGCAAAAATTAAAGTAACTGAAGGAAAAATGAAGATATTACGTGAACAAGGCTATGTAAATAAAGACATTGTTTTAGGTATTCGTCCTGAGGACATTCATGATGAACTATTATTTTTAGAAGCTTCACAATCTACTGCCTTCACAACAAAAATTGAAGTTGCTGAGTTATTAGGTGCTGAATCTATTTTATATATGAAACTTGGAAATCAAGATTTTGCAGCACGTGTTGATGCAAGACATACATTTTCACCTGGTGACCAAATTAAACTAGCATTTGATATGAATAAAGCGCATTTCTTTGATAGTCAAACCGAACAACGCATTCGTTAAAAAATAATTTTCATACAAAAAAACCGTCCACATATATTGAGGGCGGTTTTTACTATTATACGAGGGCTTCTACTGTATGAAATGATTGTCCTTTCGTGCTAATAATACCGAAAATCGGTAAGTCACTTAGCACCACTTCTTCTTGCTGTTTCATAAAAGATGACGTTAATTGTTTTATCTCTATCCATACGTCATTAATACAAAGTACATTGGAATCGTTCTCTTGTTGGCGTGAAAATATAGAATCTATTTTATATAAACCAGCATTTTGAAAAAGCATATCAATGCGACTGAATGCATTCAAAGTAATGCTGATTACGCGTTGCCAATCTCCTTGTTTTTCCATATCATAGGATACAAAAAGTGCTTCTCCGCCTAGATTCGTAATTTCCTCCACTGTTGCTTGTCCACTTTCTTGATCGATGTCCGTCACAATTACTTTTGCGCCTTGTTTAGCCAACAAAAGAGCTGTATTACGTCCAATACCGATGCCACCGCCAGTTACGATAGCAACTTTTCCTGCAAGCTTCATTTTCATTACCCCTTCTATAAGTCTTACCGTCATTCAGTATACTCCTTTATGAGATTAGTCTGCAAGCAAGAAAAGTTGCTTATTCGTTTGTAAGCGGTTACTTTTTTACTCCTTCTTTTTTCTTACTATTACGCTGATCGAAAACTAAACCGATGAAAATTAAAATCCCCCAAAAGATTACGCTACCTCCAGTCATTTCAATTTCCCCCTTATTATATAAACATATTATTTTAATCATTATAACATTTTCTTAATTTTCAATCTATTAAATTCGAAAATGATATAGATTAACTTTTCCCTATTATATATCCATTAAAATATATTTGTATAACAAAAAGAGACCTTTTTATATAAAAAGGTCTCTTTTTGTTATACAAGACTTATCACTTTCGTTTTTGTAATTAAATCCTGAAAACCACAATTATCTTTGCGGAATAACATCATATATACGTTACATAATATCGGAATTCCAAGTAGTAATATGTTCGGTAATAACAATACAAAAAATCGAATCGTTAATGTTTGTAATGTTAACTTTTCACTCTTCAATGAAATTAATTTTATTCTCGTTACCTTTTTACCAAGTGTTACACCGTTCCAAATAAAGGGTAGCAAAATAAAATATATCGCCATTAATATAAAAACTACTGCAAGATCATATCTATAATCGCCAAAACTAATATTAAAGCGATTAAAAATAGCACTATAATTTCCAGTCATAACAGCTACTACTGCACCATACATAACCGAGATTAAAAACATGTCAATTAGGGAAGCACCTATGCGATTCATTACAAGCGCTGGACGATGCATCTTTAACTTCATTTTTATGTCGACTCCTTCATATCCTTCTTTACCCGTCTCATCGTACCACTTCTAAAAAACATTGTAAACTAGCGTTTCTCCTACTTTTCTTGTACAATGTGTTACAACAGCATTGTAAAGGAGGTTCCCATATTGAAAAAATGGATAATCCTATTCGTCGCATTCCTATTAGCCGGTTGTGCTGGAAATACAAATCATATAACATATACGATTAACGATGAATACGAACTCATACGTACTTCTGGAAATGCATTTGAACTTTTCCCCACGCAAGATGCTGTATACGCCACACAATACATTCCTGCAAAAATTACAGACATAGCCTGGGATGATAAATACATTATTGCAAAACAAACTGAGGAAAAGTCAGATCCGAATAATCCTGACGCAGCAATTGCAAATAAAAAAAGCGAGCATTATTGGATTATTGACGTAAAGCATAATAAACGTTTTGGCCCCTATAATGAAAAGCAATTTAATGAGCAAAAAGATGCGTTTAAAATTAAGGTGCCTTTTCAAAGTGTAGATTCATACATAAAAGAACAGAAAAAACAGTCAGCATAATAGTTTGAGCGCTGACTGTTTTTTCTTGCATATATTTAAAAACAACTTACTCAGAAAGTGAGATGTTAAAAGTTTGTGGCTCTTTTACAACATCTTGCGTTTCTGTATCTGCTGCAATTACATTATCTGTTGTAAATTTAATATCCTTTACCTTTTCTTTTCCATCATCAAGTATTAGGCCGATAATACCATCTCTTGTTTCACCAGGCTTATAGTCTTCCCTTGATACATTTTTTGTACCAACGAGCGTATCTTCATCATATAAAAAGTTTTGCGTTGCTACTTTAAAATGTTGTTTATCATTAATCGCAACATCATTCATAGAGAAAAATTGTATATTTTTATTCCCGCTATTTTCCACCTTATATGTAATTTCAACGTAACGAATCGTATCACTAATCTCTGTACCACTTAGCGATGCATATAACTCCGCATCTTCTTGACTGACTTTATCTCCTAATCTACGCTTTACTTCTTCAGGAGTTAATGCCGTATATACTTTTAATGTATTTTTTGCATCTTTACTCATCTGCGATAAAGAGATTACTTTCACATCTTGTACGTGAATTTTCATTGGTGCTACTTCAAATGTTTGATTCACAGAATGAATTTGTTCTAATTTAAAAGTACCCCATCCTGTTTCTTTCACTTTTTGTCCTACTTTTTTCAGCTCACGCCCACCATATTCTTTTGTTTCAGGAATAGATTCTTTCTTCTTCGGTTCAGCTTTCTTTTCTTCTTGATGGAAGCAACCACTTAACATAAGAAGAAAACTACATAAAACAAAAATACTTTTCCATGCTTTCATCATATAATTTCTCCTAACACTATCATTCATTAATATTAATTAGTCCTTTGCTTTGTAAACTATAGAAACAATGAGAAGTCCACAAAACGAACTTGTCAGTCCAGATACTATTATACCCCCTATTTGGAAAATATGAAAATAGGGATCTACGAAAGCGTGAACGACAAATATAAGAACTGCCACAATGATTGCCGAAATCCAATACTTTCTTTTTTCTGAAGCTATCATCATATCTTTTCCTGTTTCATCTTTATACTTCCATAGTACGTACAATAGCAATAATAAAACGACACATGTACTCCCGTGTTGCATATATTTATACACTGGAATACCATGTAATTCTCTTTGTAAAAATGGTATTTTCATAACGAAGTAGCCTGTATGATGAGTAAACGCATCCCAAACGACATGCGTGAGCATACCAAATAAAGCGGAATAGCAAAATACAAAGAAATCTTTCCATGTATGAAGCCCCCACCTCTCCTCTACTACATAAATATAGTAGCCAGCAAATGGCTTAGGTAAATGCGTTATAAACGGCTTTTTTAAAATGTAATGATACATATATGCGAGCAGAAATACAAGTGGTAAATTTAAATATAAGAACCCAAGCCATGTATGGCCAATAATACCATACGGTCTAAAGTGTAAAAAATATTCAAAATCAGGCGCCATACTCCCTAATATAAGAGCCGTTACTGAAATATGTTTAGAATGCTTTTTCGCAAAAGGAAGAACTGCTGCTGGATGTGCAAATGTAAACGGCATTTTTTAGCTCCTTTTCAGAATTACAATAGATTACATACTATCATAACGACATGAATAATCTCCATGCAATATTTATTTTCACATTGGAATATGATAGTTTAAATGATATAATCCACATGAAATATTCAGAAAATAAGGAGGGGTTCATGTGTCATTAACACTTGTCTTTTTTCTTGTTCTCTTTACCTTGTTTTTAAGTACATACATTGGATTTTTTCTATGGAATCATTTAAAAATTATAAAATACACACCCGCTTTCGTTGACTTTATGAGCGTTCTTTTCATTTTTATATGGAAGAGGATGACTTTCGGTTGGGAAGGTCTCGGTTTTGGCGCACTTCAGTATACAATTTTCACCACAAGCTGTCTTACACTTGTATTGGCTTCCTTTTTAGAATCAAAATCTGTTATGAATTGAGGTTTATATATTGATTGACGTACCCTTTTTAAAAAATGTCACATTAAAAAAAGAAAATATCCCTAGTTTTTCCGTATATCCTTACTGTCTACCCGCTATCCGGACATTACAATCACTAGCTTTCCATCCAAATGTAACATTCATTATTGGAGAAAACGGAACGGGTAAGTCAACATTACTCGAAGCGATTGCAATTGCTTTAGGATTTAATGCCGAAGGTGGAACGAAAAACTTCCGATTTAGTACAAACGATTCACATTCGTCTTTACATGAATACCTTCGAATTTCCAAAAGTTTCAATACACCAAACGACGGTTTCTTTCTTCGTGCTGAATCATTTTATAACGTTGCTTCTTATATTGATGAAATAGATGCTATAAAATCTTATGGCGGTGTTTCACTTCATGAACAATCCCATGGTGAATCATTCTTCTCCTTATTTATGAATCGTTTTTCAGGACAAGGTTTATACATTTTAGATGAGCCCGAGGCCGCCCTATCACCAATGAGACAACTTTCTATGCTCATTCGAATGCACGAACTAGCGGAACAAGGTTCACAATTTGTTATTGCGACGCATTCTCCTATTTTAATGGCTTATCCTGAATCCACTATATACTCTTTAACACAAGAAGGAATTCACGAATCCGCCTTAGAAGACACCGAGCATTACCAAACGACGAAACTTTTCTTTGAAAATCGCGATCGATTATTCCATCATCTATTTGAGTCGTAAAAAAAGAAGCAGCAATAGCTGCTTCTTTTTTATAGTGCTTCTATAAATAATGCTACTCCAATACCGCCGCCGACGCATAGAGAGGCAATTCCTTTTTCTAATCCGCGTCTCTTTAATTCATGAATTAAGCTTACAGTAATACGAGCTCCTGTACAACCGATTGGATGTCCAAGTCCTACACCACTACCGTTTACATTCACTTTTTCACGATCTAAACCTAATTCTTTCTCTACAGCTAAGTATTGCGCAGCGAAAGCTTCATTAATTTCCAGTAAATCTGCATCTTCTAATGACCAATCTACTTTTTCTAATCCTTTACGAATTGCTGGTGCTGGTCCAATACCCATAATTTTCGGATCTACTCCAGCTACTGAATACCCAACAATTCTAGCTAACGGTTGTAAGCCTTTTTCTTTCGCTTTTTCTTCGCTCATTAATACTAAAACCGCGCTTCCGTCATTCAGGCCAGATGCATTCCCTGCAGTTACTGAACCGTCTTTACGGAAAGCTGGTTTTAATCCAGCTAATTTTTCTGCTGTAATATCAGCACGTGGATGTTCATCTTTTGAAAATACTACTTCTTTTCTACGTTCTTTTATCGTAATAGGAACAATTTGATCGTCAAAGTATCCAGACTCAATTGCCTTTAGCGCCAATGTATGACTGCGAAGCGCAACTTCATCTTGTTCCTCTCTTGTAATTTCATATTGTTCAACTAAATTTTCCGCTGTTTCCCCCATCATAATATGATGAATCGGATCTTCTAACACTTCCCACACCGTATCACGAATTTCTCCGTGTTGTAGACGTTGTCCCCAGCGGTGTTGTTTCAATGCATAAGGGCTTGAACTCATTGCTTCTACTCCACCTGCAACGACAACTTCACTTACACCTAATTGAATTTGCATTGCAGCCGACATAATTGCTTGCATACCTGAAGAACATTGGCGTTGGATTGTATAGCCCGTAACTGTGTCAGGAAATCCTGCCGCTAATGCAGCCGTTCTCGCCGTATTTGCTTCATCAGTTCTTTGAATACAATGACCTAAAATCACTTCATCAACTTCGTGTGGTTCTACCCCGCCTCGTTTTACAGCTTCCTGAAGTACAGGAACAGCTAATTCTACTGGCGTTACATTTTTTAGCGCTCCCCCAAAAGTTCCAATTGGCGAACGAACTGCAGCTGTAATAACAACATTATGCATTTTGCACTTGCCCCTCTCTTATGTACCCTAGTCAGTTTTTAGGTGAAATTCCATAAGATGTATGTCTACACCTATCATACTATAAACATACTAAAAAATCAAAATATTTAATATAATAAAAATAGAAGGAATTAACCTTCTATTCTGTTAATGCATATAGAAATTTTTGTAAAATCTTCTCTGTTGTTTTATTCAAATTCGGTAACTTATCTACCGGAAAATATTGAAGCTGTAACCCTTCATGGTCAAGCCTTAATTCTCCACTCACATGATGCCCCTGATACAGATGTATGACATTAAAAATTTCATCTCCATTTGGATATTGGAAGTACACTTCTTTTCCCGAAAGAACCCCGATAAATTGCATAATTTTCGCATTTAGTCCCGTCTCTTCAAACAGTTCTCTGCGAGCAGTTTCTTCTGTCGTTTCTCCTAGCTCCATCGCCCCGCCAGGTACACCCCAATCATATGTATCTGAACGATATTGAAGCAATACTTCTTGATTATCATTTAAGATAATAATTGCTGACCCTACTAGAATAAGCGGCCTTGTACCAACGACTTTACGTAACTCTTCAATATACCCCAATATGTAAACTCTCCTTTCCTCACCCTTCCTTATCATAACAAAATTTTTCTCCTTTTGTTGATGTAATTTTAAAGAAAAAAAAGGAAGCTTTCGCCTCCTTTTTTTCACCTTTATTTCTTAAAACTTTCATATTTTACAGCTTCAAAAGCTTCTTCAATTTCATCATTACGATAATGGACATATGTAAAACGTCCTAATTCTACTAATCTTGCTATTTCTTGTAACGCTTTCTGTTGCTCATATGTTTCTTCCAGCTTAATATGTACATAAAATTTCATTAATGGATGTTCATATAAAGGTTCTCCCACCTCTACATATACATCTTCTACCCCTTGCACAACTCTTACATAACTTGCAAATTGATAAAGAGCTTCTCTGTCTGAAACGATTTTTAATGTATACATATATTCTCCCCCTTTTCTTTACTATATCAAAAAGATGATCACACTACGTTATAGAACTATGAAATTTTTTCGACTTGTAATAAACAAGGCGGTTATCCATACATAGAGTCTTTTCCCAACATATATTATAGGAAGAATTTTTCAGTTGAGGTGTTCCTTATGGATCCATACGTCAATATATGTATTTGCATTACGCCAGGCGCCGATATTTCTAATGATCGTATCGCAAAAGATTTAGCAGTTGCAGAGTCAATTTGGCACCCGATTACATTTCAAATTAAAGAAGTAATTATTTTAAATGAACTTTTTCGTTTTTCTGACCGCGAAATTAGTTATAAAAATTCTATTCAAAGTCAGGAAAAATTAGCATCCTTTTTCCAAACATGTGTGAATGAAGCTCCTGAATGCGACCTTTATATTTGTTATATTGGCAGTGATTATTTCAAAGAAACAGCAGTCATTGCCTGTGCTTACTCTTTAGCGAAACAACAGCAACTTACTGGTTATATCGTTTTAACAAATTCAGCTGCCCCCATGAAAAATATATATACGCTCGCTCACGAAATCGGTCATATTTTATTTACAAGACGTGTTCACGGAAAACTTACTCACGCTGATCCTCATTCCCCAACTGGCTCGGAGCACCATCCTTCTCCAACAAATCTTATGTACCCTATCGTACCTCGTCCTGAAAATGTCCATATTCAATCCCTATTAACGAACGAACAAAAAGCACTCTCTTTACAAAGTGCTTTATTGCAAAGAAAAAAACAGTAACGCTCTTGTTACTGTTTAAAACAATATATTCCAATCAACAAACCAAATTCCGGCTGCAACGGATGCAACTATACAACTAAACATAAATACAATTACTCTAAAAATCTCTATATAATATTTCTTTGGAAATATTTTTTTGCATATCCAGAGCAGCCACTTTCCTATTAAACCGAAGAACAACACATAACCTGATGTGTCATCTAATAAAGTATCGAAATAGTCATCGTGTAACTTTTTCGAAAAGGTAGTATATAGCCCAAAAATCGTTAAACCTAAAAATGTAATAGACAATATACCTAGAAATATACTTTGCATATTTGTTCTCCTCTCAATAAAAAATTCAGTTCGTTCGCTATTAATATAAAGCTAGCTTACAGTTTTTTTCTCCTCAATTTTCAAAGACCATCTCATTAATACATATAAACTTCCGTACAGAAGTAACGGCTCTAGCATTCCCCAATATGGGTTGTTCTTCCCTAATTCTTTAAATACAAACATAATGAATAGCGGGACAATAACAGTTAATATCCCAATCCAGCCAAGTATGTATGCTTCCCCAATTAACAGTACTAACAAGATAACTCCAGCTAGTATATAACTTTGTATAGTCGTTAATTGTAATACAGGTGTCCCATACCATTTATTCATAAACATCAATAATATTAGTAATAAAATCGGTAGCAATGCTGCTACATAAATAATGCTAAATTCTTTTATTTTACTCTTAAATGATGACATTTTAAAAGCAAATATAATTCCTACAATCGTAATCATTAAAACAATTGGGTATCCAATTAATTGTACATTCGTTAATGTAAATTCATGATTTGGGCTTTCAAATAAAATATTTGTAAGTAACCAATATCCCCCTATTCCAATTATCATTCCTAAAATAGTCTTTATACTCCCGCCTTTATCCTTTTCCATCTCTTTCGCTAATTCTTCTGCATACTCTTTTGGCGAATCACCAAATATATCACTTACCGTTTTCCCTTCTTTCTCACCTTCAATTAAATGAAGTTCTGCATCTTCTAAAAAAGCGTCAACATCTTCTTCTTTAATTCCTTTCGTTATTAAATATACTTTCGTATCAATTAAAAACTTTTCTCCTTCTTTAGAAATCTTCATGATAATCCCTCCCTTATTAAACCGTCTCTCTTCTATTCGTCTTCATCATAATTTCAAGGAAAATTAAAATAAACAAACTTCCGTATAAACATATAATTTGAAATAACATTGGAACAAGGTCTTCTGATGTAAATGTTTTAAACAGTAACATAATCGAAAGTGGAATGATTAAATATAAGTTTTTAAACCATCCATCAAAATATATATTTATCGCTACTGTAATAATAAAAATCCCACCAGCTAATATATAACTTTGCATTTGAGTGAATATAAACAGTTTTGTTGGATAGACCACATCTAATACCGTAACAACCCCCATTAAAAACATTGGCGCGATCATAACTAAAAACCACATAGAAAACCACGTTTTTGTAAAACTTGTTACGAAAGTCATTTTGCGAAGTAGAAAATTAGGACCTATAACAACTAAAATCAATGACAAACTATACCCCACGCACTGAATCAGTGACATCTGTAATAATCCGTTATTCACTATTAGGATAGAAGCAATAATCCAAAACGATACGATATTCATTACTGTAAAACCAATTTGCTTCCACGTTTCCTGTCTATCTCTTTCCATCACTTTGACAAGTTCATTTGCGTATTCTTTCGGTGAGCTTCCGAAAATTTCTTCTACGCTTTTCCCATCACTCTCACCTTCTATTAAATGAAGTTCTGCGTCTTCGATAAAGCTTTCAATATCACTTTCTTTCACACTCTTTGCAGTCAAAACCAATCTCATATCTAATAAAAACTTTCGTGCTTCATTTGATAGCATTATTTTCTTCTCCCCTTCCCTTCAAGTAGACGTTCCACACTACTTTGCATCGCTTCCCAGCGATCCATAAATTCATCTAGTGCATCTTCGCCATTTTCTGTTAACGTGTAATACTTCCGTTTTGGACCAGATGGGGATTCCTTCATTACACTTGTTATGAGTCCTTCCTTTTGCATTCGTATTAATAACGGATAAATACTTCCTTCACTTGCCATTGTAAAGCCATACTTTGCTAGCTTCTCACTCATTTCATAACCATATATTTCACCTTCAGAAATAATAGCAAGTAAGCATCCTTCTAAAATCCCTTTCAGCATTTGACTTGTCGACATAATTCAAATCCTCCCACTATCTTGTTTTACAAGATAGACAAGCGTAAGTATCTTGCTTTACAAAATAGTATAGCAAAGACTATTTTGCAAAACAAGATAGCTAACAATATTTTTCCAAATCTTTGCAGGATTTTTATTATCCACTCTCTAAATAAAGCGATAGGAGAACTTTATTACGAAGGGATGTTTTTCATCATGGTTACAAATCGAGTTGTTTTTTTAACAGGTGCTGCAAGTGGTATTGGTTATGAAATGGGACACGCTTTTGCAAAAGAAGGTGCAAAAGTTGTTATTACCGATCGTCTTGAAGAACGTGCAAAAGAAGCTGCTGAACAACTACAAAAAGAGGGATTTCAAGCTATCGGCTTAAAATGTGATGTTACATCCGAAGAAGAAATAGAAGCATCCATTTCCCAAACTGTTACTCATTTCGGTTCATTAGACATATTAATTAATAACGCAGGCATGCAACACGTTTCACCAATTGAAGATTTTCCAACCGAAAAGTTTGAGCTACTAATTAAAATTATGCAAATCGCTCCTTTTATCGCCATTAAACATGCCTTTCCGATTATGAAAAAGCAAAAGTATGGCCGAATTATTAATGTCGCTTCCATTAATGGCCTCGTTGGATTTGCAGGGAAATCCGCCTACAATAGCGCGAAACATGGTGTAATTGGATTAACAAAAGTTGCTGCTTTAGAAGGCGCTACGCATGGTATTACTGTAAATGCACTGTGTCCTGGTTATGTCGATACCCCTCTTGTACGTAATCAACTACAAGACTTAGCTACTACACGAAATGTACCACTTGAAAATGTTTTGGAGGAAGTCATTTATCCACTTGTACCGCAAAAACGCTTATTACAAGTACAAGAAATCGCGGATTATGCAATCTTTTTAGCGAGCGAAAAAGCGAAAGGTATAACCGGGCAAGCTGTCGTTATCGATGGTGGTTATACTGCTCAATAAAAAATAAAGTTTGCTCACAAAGAGCAAACTTTATTTTTTATCCCGGGGATCTTCCTACTTTAGTAATTGTTTAGGGAGTTTCTCGATTGCAACAATTACCCCATCTAATTTGCTTTCAATTCGATGGAGTAAATATAATGTTACAACAATCGGAAACCCTACATTACCTATCATCTTGATCCACTCTTCCATTCTTTTTCCCTCCTTTCATTATATAAATAAGAGAAAAGAACACATTTAGGCATAAAAAAACAAGCTATTAATATGTAATACTGAACCTAAGATAATTAAATAAATATCATTATTACTACACGACGACGCATGTTGTTTAACAATGTAGTTTTAAGGCGTATCAACACTTTGCTTGATACGTCTATTTTTTATGTTTTTATCATTACATTCAACCTCTTTATGACCACTTTTATTACTACATTTATCAAGGTGGCAAATTAATTATTAGATAATAAAAAGCTTATCCGTCTGTTAACTAGTGATAAAGAGGATCTAACCTTTCTAAGTAAAATCGGAGGAATATTTGAGTCAATTTGGATCGATAAGAAAGTAGTAATTATTCCAAACATACCAAAAAGATATGCATTTACCGTTTTGTCAGGGATGTTAACGAGTTTAATCGGTGAATGGATTAGAAGCGATTTTGAAGAAACACCAGAGCAGTTCTCTCAAATTGCTGTTTACATGACCAAAGAATTACCGAAAAGTTTAGTAGCAAAATACGAGAAAAAAGACTAGCCACTTTAGCTAGTCTTTTTATTATTCATCTATCATGTTTCTGACAATTAATTGAATGGAGTGTATTTTTTAATCTTTATATAATTTCTTTACTTAACAGTACAAAATCTACCAATTATTGTTTATACCTCCTTTTTGTGGGACACACTAGAACGTATAACCTGTTTAACAGCATGACAAATCAAGTGATACTAAAGGGGGATTTATATGGAGAAGTGTTTCACGTTTAAAGAAGTAGCAGCCCTAATGGGCTATAAGAATGAAGAAACTATAAAAAGAAAGATAAAAGATGGAATGTTTCCAAAAGCCTTTCAAAATAGTCGAAAAGAAGGTTGGAAGATACCTGCAAGCGATGTAGCAACATTAACTGGCTCTTCCCTAGCAAAAGTTCAAGGTAAAAAGAAATCTCTATCTCCGGATTACAACAAATCTGAATTAGTCAAATTGGCATATCAAGTGACAACTCTTACTTCCCCTCCAGAAGAAGTACATAAAATTCTTATCTCTTTACCATTGGAGCGTGTGCTTGAAATTTGTCTCATTATAAGGCAACAAAGTAGACCGATTGATGAACCCTACAAGTTTGTCAAAGCAGCTAAAACGAAGAATTGGATGCCAGATCCGATTGCAGATGGAGAAAAAAAGAGATTGGTGGATTTGACACAGCGTGACTATGAATCTTTGGCATTAAAGGAACAACAGACAGAAACGATTTCTCTCTACAATTGGCTGGAACAGGAATAAAGGTGGTTATATAAAGATGGGAAGTTTGTATCATCACGTAAAATGCCCCGAAGGGGTAAAAGCTAAGAAGTTTAAATTAATTGTACTGGACAAACACCTTAAACCATTCTTTCCCCTTACAGTTTTTTATAAGGAGGCATTGGGCGGAATTACAGAAAGTAGTGCAGAATCCTATCTAAAAACACTCTATACTTTTTTCACCTGGTTGCATACTGACAGTAATTATCAAGGAAGAGCTGTAAATTGGGATGATGAACCCCACATTGTACGGATAGCCATAGAGGATTTTTTGATGCATAAAGCTCATTGCAAGGTTACAACAAGCGCTAGCAAAACGTATTACGATGTAAAGTTAACAAATATAAGTCCTAATACTGTCGGTAGGATGTTAAGTGCTTTAAAATCTTTCTACAAAATCATGATACGTATGAAAATATACCTTTCTCCCAACCCACTTATTGATGCACACGCTATTTTAGACGAGTATGAAACGCAAATAGAGGGTGTTAGGGAAGGCAAACCTAGAATGCCTAAAGAAGCAGGTACAGAAGAACCTTTATCTAAAAGGGGTCGAAGATTAACCAACTCTTTTTTTAAAATCATAAATGGCGAGTGGAAGCCAGAGATTATTGATGATCCTCACCTCCCCTTTATGATTTATAAGGCTGGAAAGGATAGTAAATGGAAGCTTAGAGATGAAATTATTACAACGATGCTATTTCAAACCGGGGCTAGAGCGACAGAAGTTATCAAACTTACATTTGGAGACTATCGTGCTAGGTATGATAAGGGTGAGTTTTCCACCTTTAATAAGGGAAGCGATGGAATAAGAACAAAGTTTTTGAAAGTAGATACTGACACGTTAAAACTACTCGATCGTTATATCCATGGTGCTAGAAAAAAAGTTGATAAAAGTGGTTTGAAAATGAATGACATACCTGATGAAATTCCAATATTTCTTAATCAGTATGGCAATCCCTACACTTATGATGCATTTTTAAAAAATTGGATAAACATCATGAAAAAAGCAGAAATAAAAATCAATATTCATAAAACACGTCATTGGTTCGTGACCCGTAGTATTAGGATGATTCGCGAAAAATACAAGGATAAAGTAGAACAGGATTATGCAATTGGACGATTACGGATTTATATGAATTGGAGCGAAAAAGCAGACACAATAAAAGTCTATGAACATCATGTTGATGAGAAGGATTATGTGGTAGAGCAACACAATAAATTGTTAGAAATGATGAAAAAGGATCAGGAGGAGTATTTAAATCAGCTAAAACCTCGTAAGAGATTTAAACAACCTTCGGTTGAACCTCGAAATAAAATTGCTCAAATGTCTGAAAAACAACATGAATTAATGGATTTTATTAATGAATTGAATAGTTAATCTATAAATAAGCCTAAGGGTGTGGGAATGTGATTGATGAATTAAAAAGCAAACTATGGTATCAAGATTTAAAAGGAAAAGTTGATGACAACGTCCTTACATATCAGGATAAACAAGGCTACTTTTGGGATAAGGTTAACCCTGTGCATTTGCGTTACTTCAAAAACAAGTGTTGTGGTTACCCTTTTACAAACCACTTAGCGCTAGGATTGATAGTAATATCCAATCAAAACTTAAAGCCTAAGACTGTTCATACAAATATTGGAAGTATAAATATCTGCCTTAAGCAACTCTTTCAAGAAACCAAATTGGCAAGTCTTAATGATTTTGAGGTAGATATACATCTGTCCGATTATCTACGAAGGGAGATTCTTCCCTCCCATTCAGATAACAAGAGAATTCAATTCTTTACTAGTTATAAAAATGTTGTAAAAAGCGTGCATAAGTGGCATTCGACCAAGTTGACAAGGGAGCAACAAGAAATGTTCGCCCCTTTTTTACTCCCTCAAACACACCTAGATAGTAGAGATTTTAAAGTTAATAAAGCAGCAAAGGACGCTTCGAAAAGGAAAAGGAAGTCTGAAACGGACGCAATTTCCAAGGAATTTATAAAAATTCGTGCCGAAGGTGGGTTTCGTTTAAACCAGGTTAGGCGTTTGCGACAGAAATATCTTGAGGTTGTAGAATTTGTAAAAGATAACGAATATCCTCTTCCTTTTGAATTTTCTTATATTGAAAACAAGGAACGCGAAGATAGATCAAAGGAGCTTTTCTTGTTTCGATTATGGGATAAACCTTCTTTCGTACTTCATCATAGTAAAAATTATTCTGACACTACCATTAATAATGCAAAGGGGCGAAGAGCTACTTTTTTAGATGAAAACAACGAATACTTCGTCGAGTTTTTAAACGCTGCAATATTAGATGATGAAACTGGTAAACCCGCAGAAGAAACTGAAGGTTTTTGGTTTATACCCATTTTAGAACATCAATTAATCGGAAGTTGGTACCGATCTTTAAATAAAGAACAAATAAATGAAAGGTTGAAAGTACTTGAAATCTATGGATATAGGGAACCCGATTCAAAAGAACTTAATAAACCTTTCCAACCCGATCATAAAGGTATTCTAGCACAAGGGACTTTTATAACTAACTCCCAGGAATATGCCGAGGGCATCTTAATGAACGTTGAGATTTTGTATATAACAGCTTTGTTTGGTGCGACGGCACTAGATATATTTACGTCTTCAGGTGCAAGGTTAGGTGAAGTGGCGCAAGTTCATCTTGGTATTGGGTGTTTAGACCAGGTAAATATCACTGCTCCCGAAATAAATGAAGGAAAAACATCGTACATATTTAGAGCTATTCCGAAAGGAAGAGAGGAGCTAGCAGTTTTTTATACGACCAAAGATACTTTTGATTTAATAAAGGAAATTGCTTTTCACCTTAGAGATCAACATTATAAAGGCTCAATTCCAAGGGTGGATTTCCGTTATTCGAAGCAATCTGGTGAATCGCGGCCAGACCAACCCTATTTATTTCAGTTCCATGGTAAACATTTTGGAGAGGTGACTTTTGCATGTGTTTTAAATTTCATCTGTTTTGGATTGATCTATGAAACACAAGACAAGAAGTTGGTAAAATTGAAACCACACTTATTACGCCACGGTTTTGCGACACACGCTGTACAAGCAGAAGACCTTCCGATTGACGTCGTAGCAATGATTCTTAATCAAAAGGATTTAGACGTTACAAAATATTACTCTCAACCTACCCAAAGCCAAGTAGCCGATGTTGTGTCCGACTTTCATACTTCCATGGCTACTACAATTGATATGATGAAAGAAGTTTTAAGACAACCAGAAGAGATACAAGCCCTTTTTGAGCGTCAAAGAGAAATCAGCGGCCCATTTAGTAAAACCGTTGGGGGTACATGTGTTACTAACAAGATTTGTCCAACAAAACTTGCATGTGTAGGATGCAGCACTAAAATACCTGAGCCAGAACAAAAAGATGAATTACTTGAATATCTAGATTGGGCAGAAAAATCGAAGGAGTATCACGAGGAAAAAGGTTTCAAACTGGAAGTTTTGAAAATGAAAAAAACGATACATGATGCGAAAGCTGAATTGAAAGAAATAGCATTAATCGAGGAGTATAGGAGAGATAAGGAAAATGAGCCAAGACTTATCCATAGAAAACCATAAAAGTGGTCTAGAGCGTGATTATGAAAAAAGAAGGGTTAACTCCTTCGAACTAGGTAAAAAAGCAATAGATACCCTCCTTGCGGAGGGCAAAGAAGTTACCTTGCACAATGTATCTAAAAAGACAAAAGAACTCGATGAACAAGGCAAAGGGATTCATTTTAATACTATTAGAAATCATGAAGAACTCTATGCGTATTATAAAGAAAAGAGTAAGAGCTATAAGAAAAAACAAAAAGAGCTAGAAAAGCATCTTCCCTATCGCGAAAATGAAAAACATACTTTTCATGAGTTCGAGCAATTAAAGACGGACAGAAATTTAAAGAATGTGTACAAACAGTATATGCGTTTAACAAAGAATGAATTAGCAACGCGTTTGATAGAAGCTGAGCAATATATAGCAGAAGGAAATCTAGAGTATTTGGAAAAGTTATTTGAGACATACGAGGGATAAAAATTGAATTGAAACAATAATTTGTCGTTGTTCCCACATAAAAAAATAGTAAACAAAGGTTTTATTTAGTTTAATATTAAAAAAATAATGTACTACAAAGATAATTAATGTATTACATAAAGAGACATGGATTAGAGCTAAAAAAGCTTCAAAATGATAAGTGCTTTATACGGTTAATAATGTATACTGGAGGACCAATTAAATGAGTGATATTTATAAAATCGCCGGTGAAAATATAAGAGTATTCATTGAGTCTAGAGACTTAATGAATACATTTTTAATGGAAAGAACCGGGATTTGCAAGAATGCTTTTTATTATATATTGAACGGCAAGGGTAACATAGAAGAGTATATTAAAAAGCTAAGTGATTTCTTAAAAATAGATGATTCTATGTACTTTTATAAAACTGATTATGACTATGCTAAGCCTAAAAACCCATTGCATCTGTACAAAGACATGAAAGTAGGAACTAATTTTATAGTGTAGAATGCTGAATTATCTATAAATCCCTTTCATTTAGTACCCATTTTCATGTCCGCATATCGTGACAAGAAAATGGGTACTTTGTAAAACCAGGACACCAAAGTGGAAACTTTCTAAAAAAAGCAATTACTAAATAAATGTGAAGTTAAAATTCAATTCTACATAAATAGGGGTATCACCACATCGCTATCACGCTAAGGTTTTAAAGTACCTCCTAAATGAAATTTTATCTTGCTAAGATATTTTTGCAAATCTTATTATACTACGTTAAGGGACTATTTACCCTCTATTTATGATATTAAAATTGAAGTGAGATATATGTGAAAATAACTCAAATATTTAAGGATTGTATTTTATATATTTATTATTTAAAAATAACTTTGACATATAATTCACTTTATTTTATAGTAAGTACTACACTAACTACTAAAGGAGTTATTATGGAAGAACTTTATAAAGAACTTCAGAAATGGGGATTTTCGCAATATGAATGTAAAGCGTATATAGGCCTTTTAAAAAATTACCCTATAACAGGATATGAAATAAGTAAAAGGTCAGGTGTACCTCGTTCAACGATTTACGAAGTGGTGGCAAAATTAATAGATAAAGGTGCGGTTTATACAGTTCCTTCTGATCCTGTAACCTACGCTCCCTTGCCAGCTAAAGAGTTAATTCGTCGATTACGTAACAACTTCGAAAACTCTATGGATTATCTTGAAAAGAATTTATCTGCTTTAGAAAGTGAACAAGAAGTAGATGTTATTCATCGTATCAGCAGTGATGAGCATGTTGTTGCTGAAATAATTGATATCATAGATAAAGCAGAAGAAGAAATATGGTTGTCAATTTGGGAACCACAAGCCTCGTCTATAAAAAGTGCTATAGATAGACGTATAAATGAAAAAATCCATGTTTTTTCTATTCTTTTTGGAGCACCTGATATGCAACTTGGTATAACTACTCATCATAATTACATGGCTCCCGAAGTAGCTGAGGAACGTATGAATGGTCGATTAACGATTGTCGCACGAGACAATGAAGAAGTATTAATTGCAAATTTTTCTCCAAATACACCTGCATGGGCAATAAAAACAGAAGATCCAGCCCTGGTATTAATTGCAATGGAGTACATCAGACATGACATTATGTTCTCAGAATTAGTTAAAGAAGTTGGTCCAGAGAAAACGGAAGCTCTTTGGAAAAACGATTCTAATTTATTTCATGTTGTCACTGGAAAACGGTTCAAATAAATTGAACCGTATTTTCTTTCATTTTTTTAATAGTAGTTAGTGTGTTAGCGTCTAGTTATTCGGAAATAAGGAGGGAATGAAATGAGTCTGTCGAACGTCCAAGTGAATTCATCTCAGAGAGATGAAGATAGTTTTATCAAAGGAGTAAAAGATTGTATCCCTACATTACTGGGTTATTTAAGTATCGGAATAGCAGCAGGTGTTATTCAAAAAACTGCGGGACTTAGTATAGCTGAGATAACTCTCATGTCTTTAATCCTCTATGCTGGATCTGGTCAGTTTATTGCTGCAGGAATGATAGCAACAAGCAGTTCTCTTACTGCTATTATTATTACGATTTTCTTTGTTAATCTTCGTCATATTTTACTTAGTGCAGCACTAGCACCTTATTTTCGACATCTTTCTCCATTTAGGAACATGTTAGTAGGTTCTCTACTTACCGATGAGACATTTGGTGTTGCTATTAGCGAAGCTGCAAAGAAAAAACAAATCAGTGAAAGATGGATGCATGGCCTTAACATAACAGCTTATATAAATTGGCTTGTAGCAAATTTAGCAGGAGCATTTTTGGCACAGTGGATTTCCAATCCTGAAGAATTCGGTCTAGGATTTGCCTTGCCAGCAATGTTTATAGGGATCCTTATACTAACAATGTTAGGGCGAAGCACAATCAAACTAGATATCATTGTCGCAATTATAGCAGTTGTTATTGCTGTAGGAAGTTCTTTCATGTTGTCCAGTAGTATGGGGGTTATTGTTGCTACAATTATCGCTTCAACAATAGGAATGGTGGTGGAAAAATGGAAGTAAGGTGGGGAGTTTTTTTAATTATTCTAGGGTCAGCTATTGTAACGTTTATTCCAAGGGTCGTTCCTCTTATGGTATTAAGCCGTTTTGAATTACCAGAATGGGTAATGCGGTGGTTAAATTATGTCCCTATTTCTGTTATAGCTGCTTTGATTGGCCAAGAGATATTTATACATGATGGAAAGATTGCATCACTTACAAGTAACATTGAATTTTTTGCAGCTATACCAACTTTCTTTATTGCTATAAAAACACGTAGTTTATTGGGAACTGTACTGGGAGGTATTATTTCCATTATAGTTTTGCGTTTTTTGTTTTAAAACTAAATACCGTATTCAATCAATTATCACGTTTAAATGCCAAGCCATTGTACAAAAGATAACTATAAAGCCGCGGGATAGAAGAGAAGGATTGAAATATATGTTGAATTAATATCGTAGCATACTTGGATTGAACTGATATTCCGCGTCTTAATAATCTTGTAAAGCCCTAAAATAAAAAAATATGCATTTTAACTTGGAAAAGCAATTTTTTCATTTTGGTGTATTTATTTTTTTTACTTGAGAAGCATGTGATTTTATCAGATTAAAAAGCTATCTTGTTTGGTCTTGAATTTGAAAGTAGTTTGATCACTCATGATTCTATAGTATTTCCAGATAAACTAGAGAAAATAGATGAAGAAATAAAAAGTACAAGGGATAAAAGCTCAGCTTTAATATTCCCTGAAGAAAATTTAAAAAAGAAGTAGAAGTTATATCAATCGTTTTACAGAGCAATAGTAAAATATACCCTTCAAATAGACGGATAAAATAATAAATTTAGATACCGATATGGAATAGTGTTTATGGAATCGATTTCTATAATTTTCTACAGAAAAATATCTTTGATTTTTTGCATACTTTCACAATATATATTGTGAATTTAATAATTTTGAATTAGCCAATATCTATATACATGTATGCATGCCATAAGCATTCGAAGAACACACCTTATTTTTCAAAGGGGATACAGAAGATATGAGTAAGTTATTTAAAAAGAAATCTGTTACACAATTATTAGATCCTAGTAAGAGTAAAACCTTAATGAAAACATTGGGTTCATTTGATTTAGTTATGTTAGGATTAGGTTCAATAATTGGAACGGGAGTTCTTGTGTTAGCAGGATTAGTAGCAGCAAGAGACGCTGGACCAGCAGTTGTTTTTTCATTCGTATTGGCAGCAATTGTATGTGGATTTATAGCTTTATGTTACGCAGAAATTGCTTCTATACTTCCGGTTTCAGGAAGTGTATATACGTATGCCTATGCAACAATTGGTGAATTAGTTGCACATTTAGTAGGTTGGATGCTACTTTCGATCTATATTTTAGCGACAGCAGCGGTTGCCAGTGGGTGGACAGGTTATTTTCACAATTTAATAAGTGGATTGGGTTTAGATATGCCAAAATCACTGTTAATGATTCCATCTCAAGGTGGTATGATGAATCTACCAGCGATGGTCATTACATTAATCATTACATGGATGTTATCGCGTGGTACAAAGGAAAGTAAACGTATCAATAATATAATGGTGTTAATTAAAATTGGAATGGTTATATTATTTATTGTAGTTGGTGTATTCTATATAAAGCCAGAGAACTGGGTACCGTTTACACCATATGGTGTAAGTGGAGTTTTAGCTGGTGGGGCAGCAGCATTCTTTACTTTTATGGGATTTGATATATTAGCAACTTCGGCAGAAGAAGTAAAAGATCCACAACGAAATCTTCCCATTGGTATTATTGTATCGTTAATCATATGTACACTTATATACGTTATAGTGTGCCTTGTTATGACAGGAATGGTTTCCTATAAAGAATTAAATGTACCTGAAGCAATGGCTTATGTAATGGAAGTAGTAGGACAAGGTAAGGTCGCTGGTGTAATTGCTGTAGGAGCTGTCATTGGTCTTATGGCTGTTATTTTCTCTTCTATGTATGCCGCAACACGAGTATTCTTTGCAATGAGTCGTGATGGACTGTTACCCAAATCACTTGCGAAAATTAATAGGAAGACTGGAGCACCGACTTTTACAATTGGCTTGGTGGGAATAGGAAGTTCTTTTATAGCTGGGTTTATTGATTTAAAAGAATTAGCGAACTTAGTTAATATTAGTGGTTTGGTAACGTATTCAATGGTGGGAGTATCAGTTATTGTCCTTCGCAAAACTCATCCGAATTTAAAGCGTGGCTTTATGGTACCATTTGTACCTATATTGCCAATCATTTCAATTGCAAGTTGTGTATTTTTGATGTTTAATTTACCATTAAGAACATGGTTGTACTTCTGCATTTGGATAACTATTGGAGTAATAATATATTTTGTTTATTCAATAAAACATAGTAATTTAAATGAGGAAGCAATTTCAAAAGCAAAAGATAAAATAGTCAAATAATTTCGATACCGATTAATTTAAACACCAATAAAATATAAAGATGAAACATTAATACATTTAATCCCAAAAGATCTTTTTTTCCATTTTTTTCTTAAATAAATTACATCCTTTCGAATATATTTGTATGGTTTAACATCCCGTTAATAAAAATACATCACTATTAAATAGTGATGTATTTTTATTTTAGAAAGAATCGTTATACGCAACTGTACCTTTTAATTAATAGATTTGCTATTAAAAATCATGGTAAAGATGTACGTAGACATATATAACTAAAGTAATTTCTTTTAAAAAAAGTACCCACTTTCATGTCCAAAAACAATGATAGAAATAGAAGTACCCACTTTCATGTCTTTGTACAGCATCGTAAAGAAGCGCTTTTGAAGCAAGTTGCTGGTAGAAACAACAATCACGAACTGAAGGACAGTATAAAAGTGTTCTTTGAATTTGTAGAGTTAATTGATGTATTGAAAGCTATACAAGAATGAAGACAGAGAGGGAATGTGTAATACTGAATCTAAAGTAATTAAAATAAGATATACTATACGACGACGCATATTGTTTAATAGTGTAGTTTTAAGGTGTATCAGCGCTTTGCTTGATACGCCTATTTTTTATAATTTTGATTACTAATTGTGGTACCGCTACATGTCCCTAATTGTCGTAATAAAAGGAGTGGATCCCCCACTCCTTTTCTATTATCATATAATTGTTTAACAACATGCTTTCATTGCTAGATATAGCCTTAAACTTCATTATCCTTATCTTTCAGTAAAATATGTATTAGCTTGTTTTTTCAAATAATGATGCAATTTCTCGCTTATAATCTCCACGTATAATACCTCGCTCAGTAATAATGCCTGTAATTAATTCGTTTGGCGTTACATCAAATGCTGGATTATAAACAGTAGTTCCAACTGGCGTTACTTGTTTCCCAAAAATTTTCGTAACTTCTGTTTCATCTCTTTCTTCAATAACAATTTCAGCTCCTGTTTGTTTCGTAATATCAAATGTCGATAACGGAGCTGCAACGTAGAATGGGATACCGAAGTACTTTGCTAATATAGCTAAATTCATTGTTCCGATTTTATTTGCTGTATCCCCATTTGCGACAATTCGGTCCGCTCCTACAATAATTGCGTTGATTTCTTTCGTTTGAATAGCATGAGCTGCCGTATTATCTGTAATAAGCGTTACATCAATACCTGCCTGTTTTAATTCCCAAGTCGTTAAACGCCCGCCTTGTAAAACTGGTCTCGTTTCACATGCATATGCATGTAAATGTACACCTTTTTCTTTCCCAATATAAAACGGTGCTAGTGCAGTACCATATTTAGCAGTTGCAATACTGCCAGCGTTACAAATCGTTAAAATGTTATCACCATCTTGAAAACATGATAATGCATGTTCTCCAATACTCCTGCATACTGCTTCATCTTCTTGCTGAATGAGAAGCGCTTCTTCTTCTAATATTTTTTGTGCTTCTTTTATTGTAGTAATTTCTTGAATAGATTCTCTCATACGATCGATTGCCCAAAATAAATTGACTGCTGTCGGGCGTGACGTTCCCAAATAATTACAATCTCTATTAAACTTCTTTTGAAATTCTTCAATATGTAAAGTAGTATATTTTTTTGCTACAAGCGCCAAGCCAAATGCAGCTACAATTCCAATTGCCGGTGCTCCTCGTACTTCTAGCATGACAATACTTTTCCATACCTCTTCAATCGTCGTTAATGTTTTATATTCTGTGCTATGCGGCAACTTTGTTTGATTTAATACTGCAATAGCATCCCCTTTCCAACTGACAGACCTCGGAATCGTAACAATTGTACTCATGCTTTTACCCCTCCAGAAACTGTCTGTTGAAATAATGTTCGGAACAGTTGAATATCAGCGTTTTTAGATTCATATTTTATTAGTTCTTTACCTAAGTATAAAGCTTGTTTCTTGGCTTGAATTCTCTTTTCTTTATTTGCTATTTCATCTAAATCAGCTACATGTGCTAAGCCAATTGTTCTTCGGATAAGCTCACATCCAGCAAATCCGACCACATCCGTAAAAATATTTTGCAAAATAATCGGCAACCATTGTTTTTCTTTCGTATATGCTTCTACACCTTCTCCAATCCATAACTTTGTAAAAGTGTCTACGAAATAGCTCCATGTTTTCTCAATATGGAAAAATAGCACACTTCTCTGTTCTTCCTCTCTAGATAGAGCATTTAATAATAGGTTTGCAATAAATTGACCAAGATCAAATCCAAATGGGCCATAAGTTGCAAACTCCGGATCAATCACTTTCGTTTCAGAAGGTGATGAAAAAATACTACCAGTATGTAAATCACCATGAATAAGTGCTTCTTTTCTCGTTAAAAACTTATATTTATATTGTGCTACTTTTAATTTTAAAGTTTTATCACTCCACAATTCATCAACCGCTAGTTGTAATTCCGGCTCATAATCATTCGTATCGTAATGGCCAAACGGATCTGTAAACACTAAATCTTCTGTAATCTTGCAGAGGTCTGGGTTTACAAATGTACCTTCTAGTCCCCTTTTCTCTTCTGACTGTAAACCGAAATCTGAAGTATAAAATAAAACATTTGCTAGAAAACGACCGATATGTTGGGATAAAAGTGGATATTCTTCTCCATCTATTAATCCTTTTCTTGTAATTGTTAGTCTTGATAAGTCTTCTATTACTGTTACTGCTAACTCTTCATCATGACTGTGCACTACCGGAACATAATCCGGTACATACTTCGCAAAAATTTTCAGTGCCTTGCTTTCAATTGTCGCTCTTTTTATAGATAACGGCCAGCTTTCACCAACTACTTTCGCATATGGCAGTGCCTGTTTTATTATAATAGACTTCTCTCCATCATCTAATTTGAACACGTAATTTAAATTTCCATCTCCAATTTCATGACAAAATACATTTGCTTTCTTTTCAAAATAACCGTGTTCTTTCGCATATTGTATAGCTGTTGTTTCAGTTAATGCATAATATCCCATCGTCTTCTCCCCCTTTTTTATATTCAGAGGTTTTTCTGACGTAGAAAAACCTCTTTCCACTAAGAAAGAGGTTTGAAGTTTATCTTCTCCCCTCTTATCTGCCAGAAAGTTTTACTTTCTGCTGGAATTAGCACCGTGCCTTTTGGCGTAAATAAACGCCCCATTTCACAATGGTATTACGGTCGGTTGCTGGGCTTCATCGGGCCAAATCCCTCCACCTGCTCTTGATAAGAGTTGTATAATTTTTTAGAATTTTTAACTTTATGTTGAAGACTATACCAAGAATAAAAATCACTTGTCAACATTTTATTTGTATAATTCTGGACGTCGATCCGCAAAAACTGGAATTCCTTTGCGTACTTCTTTAATTTTCTCGAATGTAAGCTCTCCAAATAGAATTGCTTCTTCTTCATTTGCTTCTACAACAACTTCGCCCCAAGGATCGACAATTAAAGAATGGCCAGCAAACTCATTATTTGGATCCTTCCCTGCCCTATTACATGCTACAACATAACACTGGTTTTCAACTGCTCTTGCTTGTAATAGCAAACGCCAATGTGCTAAACGAACTAATGGCCATTCAGCTACAACAAATAAAACTTTTGCACCTTTAGCAGTATGAACGCGCATCCACTCCGGAAAACGAATATCATAGCAAATTGTGCCAGCGCACTCTACATCATCTAACTTAAATTCACCAGTACGATTTCCAGCGATTAAATATTTATGTTCATCCATAAGCTGAAATAAATGCACTTTACTATATTCATGGACTAGTTCTCCTTTATTCGTTACAACATACATTGTATTTGTAACACCTTGCTCCGTTTGCTTTGCTATAGAACCACCAACAATATGTACACCATATTGTTTCGACCATTCTATCAACTTTTCTTTCGTTTCCAATCCATCCCTATCTGCAATTTCAGAGAGTCTCGTTAAATCATAACCTGTTGTCCATAGTTCTGGTAAGACGATAACATCTGGTCTTTCCTTCATCGCTTCGCTTATTTTATTTTTAGCATTCTCAATATTTTTTTCTACATCTCCAAAGACAATATCCATCTGAATACATGCGACTTTCATTTTTTCAGCCCCATTCTCATTTTTTTCTTTACAAAATACTGGAAAGATTATATCATTTGTCACTAGAATTGTAACAACTTTCAAAAGAGGTGGAAAGTATGAAATCATTTCAACCTTCTGAGATAGTAACATCATTGCCAACACAATTTTTCGCTTCACTTGTTGCAAAAGTTAACAAAGTCGTTGCAGCTGGTCACGATGTTATTAATCTAGGTCAAGGTAATCCAGATCAACCAACACCGCAGCATATCGTAAAAGCTTTGCAAGATGCTGCTGAAAAGACCATTCATCATAAATATCCGCCATTTCGCGGACACGAAAGCTTAAAAGAAGCTGTAGCAACATTCTATCAACGTGAATACGGCGTAGAATTAAATTCGAAAACTGAAGTTGCTATTTTGTTTGGTGGAAAGGCTGGATTAGTAGAATTACCAGTTTGCTTTACAAACCCTGGTGATACGATTCTCGTTCCCGATCCAGGTTATCCAGATTATTTATCAGGTGTCGCTTTAGCAAAAGCAAAATTTGAAACAATGCCACTTATTGCAGAAAATAACTTTTTACCAGATTATGCAAAAATTGATGATTCTATTGCCGAGCGTGCAAAATTAATGTTTTTAAACTATCCAAATAATCCTACAGGTGCTACTGCATCAAAAGATTTTTTTGATGAAACAATTCATTTTGCCAATAAACACAATATATTAGTTATTCATGATTTTGCTTATGGTGCTATAGGATTCGACGGTCAAAAGCCAGTTAGTTTCTTACAAGCAGACGGTGCCAAAGATACAGGAATAGAAATTTACACATTATCGAAAACTTTTAATATGGCTGGCTGGCGCATCGCTTTTGCTGTAGGGAATGAAAGTGTCATTGAAACCATTAACTTATTACAAGATCATATGTATGTTAGCATCTTCGGTGCAGTTCAAGATGCCGCCCGCGAAGCACTATTAAGTTCACAGTCTTGCGTAATAGACCTTGTAAATAGTTACGAAGCTCGACGAAACGCTCTTATTTCAGCTTGTCACTCAATTGGTTGGAATGTAAACATTCCAACAGGATCATTCTTTGCATGGCTTCCTGTTCCAAAAGGATATACTTCTGAGCAATTTTCTAATATTTTACTAGAAAAAGCACATGTCGCAGTTGCTCCTGGTGTTGGATTTGGTGAGCATGGCGAAGGGTATGTCCGTGTTGGTCTCTTACATACAGAAGATAGGTTAAGAGAAGCCATTCATCGAATTGATAAATTAAATTTTTTCAAAAAGTAATTGACAACATGAAAAATATCTGACAAAATTCAGTTATCTTAAAAATTTAAACATTTCTAAATACTTCTTATCAAGAGCAGGTGGAGGGACGAGCCCGACGAAACCCGGCAACCGATCTACAATTGTAGACACGGTGCTAATTCTCGCAGCATTACGCTGACAGATAAGGAGCTGGTTGTAAAAAAACCTCTCCTTAGCTGAGAGGTTTTTTTATTTAACTAGGAGGTTATAACAATGAGCGGAATTATAGCGACATATTTAATCCATGATGATTCACATAACTTAGAAAAAAAAGCTGAGCAAATTGCACTCGGTTTAACAATTGGCTCTTGGACTCATTTGCCACATTTATTGCAAGAACAATTAAAGCAGCATAAAGGCAACGTCATTCATGTTGAGGAATTAGCTGCACATGAACATACCAATTCGTATTTACGTAAAAAAGTGAAACGCGGAATTATTAAAATCGAATATCCGTTATTAAATTTCAGTCCAGATTTACCAGCAATTTTAACGACTACATTTGGAAAGCTATCACTTGATGGCGAAGTAAAATTAATTGACTTAACTTTTTCAGACGAATTAAAAAAACAGTTTCCTGGTCCAAAATTCGGGATAGATGGTATTCGAAATCTTTTACAAGTACATGATCGTCCCCTTTTAATGAGTATTTTTAAAGGAATGATTGGACGAAATATTGGGTATTTAAAAACGCAATTACGCGATCAAGCAATTGGTGGTGTAGATATCGTAAAAGATGATGAGATATTATTCGAAAATGCATTAACACCACTTACAAAACGCATCGTATCTGGAAAAGAAGTTTTACAATCCGTATATGAAACGTACGGACATAAAACGTTATATGCCGTAAATTTAACAGGACGAACTTTTGATTTAAAAGAAAATGCGAAACGTGCAGTGCAAGCTGGAGCTGATATTCTATTATTTAACGTATTCTCTTACGGACTAGATGTACTACAATCACTTGCAGAAGATGATGAAATCCCGCTTCCTATTATGGCACACCCTGCTGTAAGTGGTGCTTATTCCGCATCCAAGTTATATGGAGTTTCATCTCCATTATTACTCGGAAAGCTACTCCGTTATGCTGGGGCTGACTTTTCATTATTCCCATCTCCATACGGAAGTGTTGCGCTAGAAAAAGAGGAAGCTCTTGCTATCTCAAAATATTTAACTGAAGGCGATTCATTTTTCAAGAAGAGCTTTTCTGTTCCGTCTGCTGGTATTCACCCTGGTTTCGTTCCCTTTATTGTACGAGATTTCGGTAAAGATGTTGTTATTAATGCTGGTGGCGGAATACATGGACATCCAAATGGGGCGCAGGGCGGCGGTAAAGCTTTCCGTGCTGCAATTGATGCTACTTTGCAAAATAAACCACTCCATGAAGTAGATGACATAAATTTGCATAGCGCACTACAAATATGGGGAAATCCCTCTCATGAGGTGAAATTATGAGTATTCAAGTATTTTGTGATTTCGATGGCACGATTACAAATAATGATAACATTATGTCCATTATGGAAAAATTTGCACCACCAGAAGCTGAAGAAGTAAAGAATAGAATTTTATCACAAGAGCTATCTATTCAAGAAGGTGTTTCTCAATTATTTCAATTCATACCTACTAATCTGCACGATGAAATTATTCAATTTTTAATAGAGACTGCTGAAATCCGTAATGGTTTTCATGAATTTATACAATTTGTAAATAAAAATAATATTTCCTTTTATGTTATATCAGGTGGAATGGATTTCTTCGTCTATCCACTCTTACAAGGACTCATTCCGAAAGAGCAAATTTACTGTAATGAAACAGATTTTTCAAATGAATACATTACGGTGAATTGGCCTCATCCTTGTGATCATCATTGTCAAAATCATTGCGGATTATGTAAATCATCACTCATCCGTAAATTAAGTAATACAAATGACTTCCATATTGTAATCGGAGATTCAATTACTGATTTACAAGCTGCGAAACAAGCGGATAAAGTGTTCGCTCGTGACTTCCTTATTACAAAATGTGAAGAAAATCATATTTCTTATACACCATTTGAATCGTTTCACGATATTCAAAACGAATTAAAACATTTGTTGGAGGTGAAATTATGAAACAACTTTTTCGTCAATGGTATGACTTAAGCGAGATAAAAAAAGAATTAACAACACGAAATTGGTTTCCAGCAACGAGTGGTAATATTTCTATAAAGGTTAGTCATGAACCACTCACTTTTCTCATTACAGCAAGTGGTAAAGATAAAACAAAAACGACTCCAGATGATTTTCTATTAGTAGATCATCTAGGGGTTCCCGTATTAGAAACTGAATTACGTCCTTCAGCAGAAACAATCTTGCATACACATATTTATAACAATACGAATGCTGGATGCGTCCTTCATGTTCATACAACCGATAATAATGTTATCACAAATTTATATAGTGATGCAGTCACACTTCAAAATCAAGAAATTATTAAAGCTCTCGATATTTGGGAAGAAGGTGCAACAATAAACATTCCTATTATCGAAAACCATGCCCATATCCCAACGCTTGGAGAAAACTTCCGCAAGCATATACAAGGAGATTCGGGGGCAGTATTAATCCGTAACCATGGTATTACCGTATGGGGCCGAGATAGCTTTGATGCAAAGAAAAGATTAGAAGCTTATGAGTTTTTATTCCAATTTCATATAAAACTATTATCAATTCAAGGAGGCGTTTCTAATGGCGCAAATTCGTATTCATGAAATAAATACTCGCATTGAAAATGAAGTGGAAGTATCAAAATTTCTACAAGAGGAAGGCGTTTTATATGAGAAATGGAATATTTCCAAACTTCCTACTCATTTAAAAGAAAATTACTCATTAACAGATGAAAACAAAGCTGAAATATTAGCTGTGTTTTCAAAAGAAATTGCTGATGTTTCATCACGCCGAGGTTATAAAGCACATGATGTAATTTCACTTTCAAATAGCACACCTAACCTTGACGAACTATTAATTAATTTCCAAAAAGAACACCATCATACTGATGATGAAGTTCGCTTTATTGTTAGTGGTCATGGCATCTTTGCCATTGAAGGAAAAGATGGGACATTCTTTGACGTTGAACTTGAGCCAGGCGATCTCATATCTGTTCCTGAAAATGCAAGACATTATTTTACCTTGCAAGATGATCGTCAAGTTGTAGCTATTCGTATTTTTGTTACAACTGAAGGCTGGGTTCCAATCTATTAAGGTAGTTAGTTGAATAAAAGGCCTTGGACCCCCTTTTCCAACCTTTTATTCACTCTACATATATACATCCTCCTATGGAACAGGCTTATTTCATTTTGAAATAAGCCTGATTTTTTATGGTTCTAACCGTATTATTCCTTCTTTTCAGTACAATCTCTCCCTTCAATTTTTCAAGTATATTTATTAATACTTTTTGAACATTTATTGAACTTTTTCTGAAAATTCTGTTTTATATATGATATACTACAATTAACTAAGAAGGAAAAGAAAATCGCAAACAGAGGGGGAGAATCATGAGTTTACTTATCGCACTTATACTAGGGGTTACGTGTGGAGCACTTCCTATTATTCTAGGAGCTATTATGGAAGAGTTAGAAGTTGGTGTTTTAGGTTTTGTTGCATCTTGTGTAAGCGCTTTACTTTTTGGTTTATTCGGTGCTATTCCTGTTTCAATTCTCTGTGCATTTTATATAGTACGCCATGCTCGTACAAAACAATTTGGTCCTAATCACATCGCGCAAGTGATTCCATTCCCAATCGAACGATGCCGCCGGGCTTCTAGCTTATAATTACAAAATTAAAAATAAAAGTCCTCAAATGAGGACTTTTATTTATTTTCTTCTAGAAATTGAAACAATTCTTGTAGATGCAAAGCGTCTTCACTATAGCTAACAGATACATGATATATACCATCAATCTCCGCTTCCATGTAAAGGTCAACTCCATCTCGATCATATTTCAATGCCAAATAAAATTCCATTTCTTCTAGCATCTTTTTTGAAGTTCGAATAACGTAATGCCCTTTCTCATCTCTTCCATATTCGAAATTCGGTTCAAAATCATATTTTTGTTTAAAAGCTTCTTTTTGTTTTTCATTAATTTGTATACATGTTGCTCTTTGTACAGTATCAATCATCTCATCAAATTTTTGAAGATCCATCTCATTTACCCCCTTACGTATTTTTTGTATAACACTTGTGTTCCGCTATTTTCTTCCCCATCTTTTATTAGCTCTTCATACAATTCCTTCGCCAAACTTAAACCTGGTACTTGTAATTGTAATCTTTCAGCCTCATCTAACGCGATCTTCATATCTTTCATAAAATGCTTTACATAAAAACCTGGTTCAAAATCTCCCTTTAACATTCGAGGAGCTAAATTACTTAATGACCAGCTACCTGCTGCTCCCGTTGAAATACTCTCCAATACTTTATCAGGATCTAATCCAGCCTTTTTCGCATAAGCAACAGCTTCACATACTCCAATCATGTTGGAAGCAATCGCAATTTGATTGCACATTTTTGTATGTTGTCCACTTCCAGCAGGCCCTTGCAACTGAATATTTGTTCCTAGTTTTTCAAATAACGGTAAACATCTATCATATATTTCTTTCTCTCCACCGACCATAATTGCGAGTCTTGCTTCTTTCGCACCAACGTCTCCTCCAGATACAGGTGCATCTAACGTATATACATTCTTACTTTTACCAGTTTCATTAATACGTTTTGCCAATGTTGGTGTAGATGTCGTGAAATCAATTGCGATTGTGCCTTCATTTGCATTCTCCAAAATTCCATCTATCCCAAAGTACACTTCTTCTACATCATGTGGATACCCAACCATAGTCATTACAACATCAACTTGCTTTACTAACTCTTTCGGTGTATCACACCAATTTGCACCATCTTGCACTAAAGAGTCTGTTTTCGATTTTGTTCTATTATATACATATACTGTATGACCGTCTTGCATTAAATGACGCACCATACTTTTTCCCATTACACCAATACCAATGAAACCAATTGATACATTTTTATGTTTCATTTTCTCATCCCCTTTGTTCTAATAAATCACTTACCATCTTTCGGAAATCTTTATTAAAGTCATCATCCATACTATTTTTCACGTTTGAAAATAAAATAACAAAAGTCCCTTTTTCTTTATTAAAATTATTGAAAGTATTCCACCCAGATAGTACACCATGGTTATGAAAATAATCCGGATATATGTAAAAACTAAATGCATATTTTCGTTCTGTTGAAGGTGAAAACATCGCTTGTATACTTTGTTCAGAAAGAAGTTTCCCATTTATAATTGCTTCGTCTAATTTCTTCATATCTCCAACTGTCGTATACATCTCACCACAACCATATAGCCAATCCATGCCTACCTTCTGCGCTGGTACAAGCTCTTGATTTTTTTTCACATAACCCTTTGTGAAATTTTTATCTCCAGGTACCATATTTCCCATACCAGATTCATGCATATCTGCTTTTATAAATATATTTTCTTTTATGTAATCTCCTAAAGGTTTTTTCGATATATGTTCTATTATATAGGCAAGCACCATATAATTATAATCTGTATATCTCCAACCTGTTCCTGCAGGAAATTCTAAATTTTGACGTCCAATCCAATTCATTAACTGTAAACGGGAGGCAGCATTAACATTGCCTTTTGCGTGTTCAGGTAAACCAGAGGTATGCGTTAATAAATGATATAACGTAATATTTTTATTCTCCGGAAATGAAGGAATATATTTATTTACATTATCTTGAATATTTAGCTTCCCTTGATCCTGCAGTTGTAAAATAGATGTAGCCACAACTGTTTTCGTAATAGAACCGATACGATATTTTGTGTGAGGCGTATTTTCTATTTTATTTTGAACATCAGCATACCCATATCCTTTATTCAATATAACATGCTCTTTATCTGTTACCAAAACTGTTCCATTGAATTGCTTTCCGACTAAATATTGATCTAATTTTTGAGATATGCTAGCATAATCAATTTGCTTTTCTTTTTTTTCTTCTTCTATATTCTCTTGTACTTCTGATTCAACAGCAGGATTCACCTTAGTTGTTAATTCTTTACTTTCCTTTATATTAGGATTATAGAGAAAATAGTATACTCCTCCACAAACTACAGCACATATTGAAACTATCATCATTATTTTTTTCATCATATTGTTCCTCCATAATTCCTTCGTTCAAAATCCCCCCTACACTCTATTATCAAGTAATAAAAAAAAATCGCAACAATTTGTTGCGAAAAATCACTTTTTTTCTTTTCTATATACACACACTTGATTTTTCCCATTTTTTTTCGCTTCATATAATGCAATATCCGCTCGTTGCATTAATTCTTCTCTTGTAATCCCTTTTTCATATAATGCAACTCCAAAGCTCGCTGTTAATTTCGAAATTCCTGAGAATTGCTTTGTTTCAATGAAAAATCGTAATGATTCCGCAACTTGAAATGCTTCTTTTTCTACCGTATTCGTTACTAAAATAATAAATTCTTCTCCTCCCCACCTAGCAAATACATGTTGCTGCTCCACTTTAGATTTCATGAGCTCTGCAAGCTCAATTAATGCTAAGTCACCAAAATCATGGCCATACGTGTCATTTACTGCTTTAAAATTATCTATATCAAATAAAATAAGTGCTATGTTTTCATTATTACGCATCGCATTATCCCATTCTGCCTCGAGTATTTGTTGGAATTTCAAACGATTATAAATCTCTGTTAACGAATCTATCATAGCAAGTCTTTCTTGTTCTTGATAGATTTCATCTAATTCGGTAATCTCTGTACACTTCACAATAAATCTTGATAAATCTTCTGGCAATGGTGTCGCACGCAATAAAAAAGTTGATACTTCCCCTTCATAGTTGGACATCTTAATTCTTCTATCATATGATAATGTATCATCTAACCATGTTATATCATGAGTTGTTGAATAGTATCCATTTTCTCTAATAAGATGTTCAGCAAATACTAAATGTTGCTCACGATACGCAAACAAATTTTCATATCCGAAAAACTCTAAAAAATTTGTATTACAATCAACAATCTCATCGTCTTCTACTATAAATAATAGATCATTTCGAAAATCAAACATCGTTTGAAGTAGTTCTTGTTGCAAACTTACTTGCCGCACTAAAGAAAGCTGATATAAACTTTTATTTACTTCCTCTAACACCATTTGTGGAGTCACAGGGGCTATCACAATATTACGTATTCCTAACGTAAGCACCTCTGCAAACTCGCTTGTTATTTGTTGATCCCAAATGACAATAAATGTACTCTGTGGATTATACATATTCTTTATATATTTTATTTGAGAAAAATCTGTTACATACATAATTACAATATGTGGTTTAGTCCTCTGAAATAATACTTCGCCTTCTTCAAAACTATTTGCTATAAACATACATTTTGGATGGATATTTTCTATCGTTTGTTGATGCGTGCATCCATTTTCTATATAAAGGACATTTAACTGAAGATCTTGTAATACATTTTGGAAAACCGTATTTTCTAATAAAAAATGTAGTATGTTCATCACTAGTCTTCACTCACTTCATATATCTTGTTCTACAGAATTCCTCACAAACATTTTATAAAAAACTGTTCTCTAAAAACTTTAATGAGTGAGGGATACATGTTAACAAGCTAATTGAGAATGTTCTCTTCATTTTTCACTCTATAAATTCCTTTTTTAGTGTATGATTATAGGAATTGTATCGTTTGTATGAATGCCCTAGCTTCCGCTTTAAAACTTGACAATTAAAATAAAGATATTATATTCTTAAATTCGATAACTTACAAAATGTAAGTAGAATATATTACATTTGTTTTTTTCATAATTTGATATGTAATTTGGAGGATATATAATGACAAACGAAAACTTTTTTAATGTTCTATATGAACGCACATCTACACGTGCATTCAACCCAGAGAAAGAAATTTCATCTACAGAGTTACACGAGATTTTAAAGGGAGCTGCTCAAGCACCTTCTGCTTGGAACTTACAGCACTGGAAATTCCTCGTATTCCAAGGTGAAGATGTACAGAAACGATTACATCCAATTGCTTATAACCAACAACAAATTCTTGATGCTTCTGCTGTAGTCGCTATTTTAGGTGATTTAGAAGCTTATAAAAATGTTGAACAAGTTTATGGTCCAATTGTAGAACAAGGATTTATGAAAGAAGAAGCAAAAGAGCGCTTAGCTAAAAATATTGAGTCTGCATATGCACGTGAGCAATTCCCAAGAGATGCAGCCTTTTCAAATGCATCTTTAGCAGCAATGCAACTTATGCTTGCAGCTAAAGCAACTGGCTGGGATACTTGTGCGATTGGTGGTTTCAACCCACAAGCACTTACAGAAGAATTCAATGTTTCATCTCGCTACGTACCAATTATGCTTATTACAATTGGTGAATCAACTTTAAAAGGCCACCCTGCACCACGAATGAGCGTAGAACAAGTGAGTGAATGGGCAAAATAATAAAGTGAAACTTGAATCAATGTGAGGGTCTTACTGCCCTTTCATACGAATAAAAAAGAAACGAAGGTAATTTCATTACCTTCGTTTCTTTTTTATTCTGTCACACATCCGTAATACTAAAATGTATGATTCGACATCCGCACATAAAAACAGTAAATTTCATGCTATTCGCATACACATAAATGACGTTTCGTGTCGAATTTTGTTAAAGTATCGAAATATAACCGTGTGTTTTTGTTACAATTATGATACAATGATAACAAATAGATAACAAGAGAGGGATTTTCATTGAGTTCATACGGAAGCTTTATTGCACTTTTATGTTACATAGTAACTGTACTGCTTCTATATTTTATTGGCGATGCTGCAAACATTTCAGTTTTACAATTCCCAAAAGAAGAAGCATTCCACTTAGAATCAGAAAAACATACTGCACGATCCATTGTACCGCTACTGTTAGCTCTTCCTGTATATATCATCGTTTTATATAAAAGCAAAAAAGTGTAAAGGCTACCTATTTCATTCATTTCGGTGGTCTTTACACTTTTTTGTGATATCTATCCTATTTTAAACATCATTCCGTAATAAACACCCAGCTAGTCTTTTAAAATGAGAAATTCCCCTAGAAAAAATTCCACTCTCTGTCCAGTCACTCACTACCGAACTTACATAGATTATAAGTGTGAAGGGGGTGATGAGGATTATGTTTGGATCATTTGGATGCTGTGATAACTTTAGAGACTGTCATCATCATGAAAGAGAGTGCAGACATCATGAGAAAGAGAAAGAGAGAGAAGTAGTTAGACCACAACAACCAGCTGTATGTAACGTACTTGCTAATATTTCAGTTGGAACAGAGCTTTCTCTTTTAAGCATTAGAGGTAATGGCACTTTCAACAATGTAATTTTTGAAGGTTTCGCTAACGGTGTTGCTCTTTTCTCTGCTTTAGCTCGTAATAACAAAGACAACAAAGATAACAATAAAGACGATAAGAACAATCAAAACCGTAATACTTTTACTGGTATTTTACGTGTATGCCCAACTGATATCGTTGCTATCGCTATCTAATTCTGTTCCTTATCCTCTATAGTAAAAAAATAAGATTTACTTTTCTCATAGAAAAAACCTGAGACCGATTTCAAATCGACTCAGGTTTTTTTATTGATTATATGCTTTTAACGAGTTCAACAACTTCTTCAGCAGTTGACATCATTAATGCTTTTTCTGCTAATGTTTCCATTTCTGCTTTTGACAACTTGCTTAGTTGTGTTCTTGCAGGAAGAATAGATGTTGCACTCATACTGAACTCATCTAAACCTAATCCTAATAATAATGGGATAGCAAGTGAATCGCCCGCCATCTCACCACACATACCAGCCCATTTGCCTTCTTTATGAGCAGCATCGATAACCATTTTTACAAGACGTAAAATAGATGGGTTATATGGTTGGTATAAGTAAGATACTTGTTCGTTCATACGGTCTGCAGCCATTGTGTATTGAATTAAGTCGTTTGTTCCGATAGAGAAGAAATCAACTTCTTTTGCGAATTGATCTGCTAATACTGCTGAAGCTGGAATTTCAACCATCATACCAACTTCAATAGAATTAGAAACAGTTGTACCCGCTTCTACAAGTTTTGCTTTTTCTTCTAATAAGATTGCTTTCGCTTGACGGAACTCATCAAGAGTTGCAATCATTGGGAACATAATTTTTAAGTTACCATATACGCTAGCACGAAGTAATGCACGAAGTTGTGTACGGAACACATCTTGCTCATCAAGACATAAGCGAATTGCACGGTATCCTAAGAATGGGTTCATTTCTTTTGGTAAATGTAAGTATGGAAGCTCTTTATCTCCACCGATGTCAAGTGTACGAACAACAACAGGTTGACCTTCTTTTACACCTTCAAGAACTGCTTTATATGCTTCGAACTGCTCTTCTTCTGTTGGAAGATTGTCACGGCCCATGTATAAGAATTCTGTACGGTATAAACCAACGCCTTCTCCGCCATTATCGATAATACCTTGTACATCATTTGGTGTTCCGATATTTGCAACAAGCTCAACGTGATGTCCATCACTTGTTACAGTAGCTTGGTCTTTTAATTTTGCCCATTCAGCTTTTTGCTCTTCAAATTTCGCTTTCTTTTCTTCAAACGAGCGAAGAGTTTCTTCTGATGGATTAACAATTACTTCTCCATCTAAACCATCGATGATTACGATATCGCCATTTTGGATTTTCTCCATAACAAATTTCGTACCAACAACAGCTGGAATTTCCATAGAGCGAGCCATAATCGCAGAGTGAGATGTACGTCCACCGATATCAGTTGTAAAACCTTTTGCATACTTACGGTTTAACTGAGCCGTATCAGATGGTGTTAAATCTTCAGCAATAATGATTACTTCTTCAGAAATTGTACCAGGATTTGAGAAGTTAATGCCTAGTAAATGTGCAAGAACACGTTTTGTTACGTCACGAATGTCCGCAGCACGTTCCTTCATATATTCGTTATCCATGTTTTCAAACATAGAAATAAACATTGATGCAACTTCATCCATTGCAAATTCAGCATTTACTTTTTCACTATTTACTTTATCTTTTACTGGGTTTACTAGTTCTGGATCATTTAACACTAATAAATGTGCTTCAAAGATCGCAGCTTTGTCAGCACCTAGCTCAGCAAAAGCGTGGTCCTTAATAGCTTCTAATTCAGTTTTTGCTTTCTCAAGCGCAGCTTCTAAGCGTGCAATTTCTGCAGCTTCGTTTGTAATTGATTTCTTTTCGATGTTAAATTCAGGATTTTCAAGTCTGAAAGCCTTTGCAATAGCAATCCCACTTGATGCAGCGATCCCTTGAATGTTAAGAGTCATTATTCTCCTAATCCTTCGTTTTTCATAGTTTCTTCGATAGCTGCTAGTGCTTGAGCTGCATCATCACCATTTGCAGTGATTTTAATTTCCGCGCCTTGTTGAATACCTAAAGACATAACGCCCATGATTGATTTTAAGTTAACGTTCTTTCCGTTATACTCTAAGTTAATGTCAGAACCAAATTTGCTTGCAGTGTTTACAAGTAGAGTTGCTGGACGAGCATGAATTCCTGAGTCGCTAGTTACTTTAAAGATTTTTTCCATGATAATTTATCTCCTTTAAATTACAGTATTTTTTAGTTGTATAGACGTGAGTACTACATCATCTATTGTATATAATAGGCGATGTTCGGTCAACCACATCGCCTATTATAATTATAAACATTTTGCGTCAAATTCCTACTGAATGTCAATAATAGCGTTTTCGCCCTTCTTAACATTTCCATCTTTTTTCAATTCGACTTGTTGCCCTTGTTGTAAATTCGTAAATACAATTGGTGTAATGATAGATGGTGCATTTTCTTTTACAAATGCAAGATCTACTTTTAATAATGGTTGTCCTTGTTTCACTTTGTCACCTTGTGCTACAAGTGCTTCAAAACCTTCACCATTTAATTTTACAGTATCAATACCGAAGTGGATTAAAATTTCTTTTCCACCTTCAGATTGAATACCAATTGCATGCTTTGTAGGGAATACGTTGACAATTTCACCGTTAACTGGAGAAACTACTGTTCCTTCTGTTGGCTCAATTGCAAATCCATCTCCCATCATTTTTCCTGAAAATACTTGATCCGGCACTTCTGTAATTGGTAGGATTTTCCCTTCAATTGGTGAAACGATTGTTTCGTTTTCATCAACTTTTTGAGGAGCTTCTTCTACTTTTACAGGCTCTTCTTTTTCAACATGAGGTGTACGACCTGACATAATATCATGAATTTGTGATTTTAATGTGTCAGATTTCGGTCCAAAAATAGCTTGAATGTTATTTCCAACTTCAAGTACACCAGCTGCTCCAAGTTCTTTCAAGCGATCTTTATTTACATTCTTTTGTTCGTTAACTTGAACACGTAAACGAGTAATACAAGCGTCTAAAGAAGCAATGTTTTCTTTACCACCAAGTGCTACTAATACTTCACGAGGAAGTTCACCAGCTTCTGCTTTTCCTGCACCTTCATTCGAATTTGCAACTTCACGACCAGGTGTTTTTAAATCCCATTTACGGATTGCAAATCGGAATCCGAAGTAGTAAATAACCGCTAGTACAAGACCAACAATAATTACCCACCACCATGCCGTACGGCCTGGTAGTACACCGAATAATAGGAAGTCGATTAAACCACCAGAGAATGTCATACCAATTTTAACACCTAAAATTTGCATTGTCATAAATGATAGACCAGCGAATACAGCGTGAATTCCGAATAATACTGGTGCTACGAATAAGAATGAAAATTCAAGTGGCTCTGTAATACCTGTTAAGAAAGATGTTAATGCAGCAGAACCTAAAATACCAGCTGCTAATTTTTTGTTTTCTGGACGTGCTTCATGGTACATTGCTAAAGCTGCTGCTGGAAGACCGAACATCATGAACGGATACTTACCAGTTGTAAATGTACCTGCTGTTAATTCTACACCGTCTTTTAACTGTGCCATAAAGATTTTTTGGTCACCACGAATTAATTCGCCAGCCGCATTTGTATACTGACCGAATTCGAACCAGAACGGTGAATAGAAAATGTGATGTAATCCAAATGGAATTAATGAACGTTCAATTAAACCGAAAATAAATGCTGCTAACGTTCTATTTGCATCAATCATTTGATGTGAGAACGTGTTTAAGCCACCTTGAATGTATGGCCAAACGAAGCACATGATAATACCTACTATTAAAGAGAATGTTGCAGTTGCGATCGGTACGAAACGCTTACCTGCAAAGAAACCTAAGTATGATGGTAATTCAATGTTGAAGTATTTATTATAGCAATATGCCGCTACTATCCCGACGATAATACCACCAAACACTCCAGTTTGTAGCGTTGGAATTCCTAATACGTTTGCATACGCTGGATCTGCAAATCCAATTTTTACTGGGTCTGCTCCAGAACTTGTTACTTTCACTAGCTTGTCTACTTCTAAGAACACACTCATCGTTTTGTTCATAATTAAGTAGCCAACGAATGCTGCTAAACCAGCTACTCCGTCTCCACCAGCTAAGCCAATTGCTACCCCAACTGCGAATAGTAATGCAAGGTTAGCGAAAATAATATCACCAGATTGTTCCATAATTTTTGCTACCATTACGAACCAATCTGCTTTTAAAGCAGGAATAACATTTGTTAACTGTGGATTTTGAAATGCATTACCAAATCCAAGTAAAATACCTGCTGCCGGTAAAATCGCTACTGGAAGCATAAGCGCTTTTCCGACTTTTTGAAGAACACCAAAGATCTTCTTAAACATGGAAACCCTTCCTCTCTTATCTATATTGATACCTTCCGACAAACGCCAAAAAGGCATGAGGAAAAAAAGATAGAACGATAGCTATACAAAGGGTAGTATATCCCTTTCTCTAGCTTACATTCCTTACTTTTCTCCACTCATGCCTGATCGAATCAGTAACACGTGTCAAAAATAGGTTTACGTATAAGTTCACTATAATTAAGGCAAACGTTTTCGTTTTATACCTTAATGTGTTTGTCGAAATTTGTATAACTTTGCAATAGTTATTATACATAACTATTGTAAGCGATTCAATGATTTTTTTTAACGTTTTCATTTTCGACAAAAATATATGTCTTTTTACACATGCTCTGCCTTCACTAAGCGCTGCAGGTGCATCGTTAAATATATACTCTCTGCTTCATAAACAGGAAGTTGCAATTCTTTTTGCATAACCTTAACTAGCTTCCAAGCTAAATTATAACAAACAGGATATTCCGCCTTTAATAAATCAGCAAAACTTTGCGATTCCTCTACTTTTTCTCCTTTTTTCACCCTCTCAATAGCATATTGAAGATGACGAATAAGGCGTAAATAGTGAATACTTTCTTGGTCTAATGTAATTTGTAAGTTCGTCTCAATTAAAGATACAAGCTGTGCAATGAGACGGGAGTTTTGATTAACTGAAGATAAATCTGAATTTGTAAGTGAACTGTAAATATGGAGTGCAATAAATCCAATTTCTCCTTCTGGCAATGTAATTTGCAAACGAGAATTTAAAAGGTTTACAACACCTTCAGCAATTTTATATTCCTCTGGATAGAGCATTTTCGTTTCAACTAAAAAAGGATTATCAATTGTAAACCCTTGTTTTAAACGCTTAATCGCAAAAGAAATATGATCTGTTAAAGCGATATGAATATGTTCATTCAATGGCGATTTTGCTTTTTCTTGAATATAGAACATAATATCATTCATTAATTCAATTAATTTTTCACTCACATGTGGAACTAGCAGTTTGTATTGTTCACGATCACGTTCATTTTTTAGAACAAACATTTTTTCAATTTGTTCTTGCTCCAATACATCTTTCGCTTTTTTCCCAAATCCAATTCCTTTACCAATCACTACTACTTCCTCATGTTCAGGATGGCTAGCAATGATGACATTATTATTTAAAACTTTTTTAATTTCTAGATAATTACTCATATAACACCACCCTCGTACTTAAATAGCCTGCTTTTATGTTACAGAACATTCTTCTTTGTCGTCAATGTAAAACATCTACCATTTCATAAAAATTCATTTTTTAGACATGTTTATATATGATGCGTATAATGTAAGAGCAACTGTACATAGAAAGGAGATAGCAACATGATTAAAATGTTTGTAAGTGATATCGACGGTACAATGATGCAACACGGAGGTTTAATTGACGAACAGGATATTGTAGCACTTCGTAGTCTTGCTGAACAAAATGTGATTCTTTGTTTCGCTTCTGGCCGACTTGATAATGAAATTGCAGACTTAATGAAAGCTGTAAATACAAATTTCCACCGCATTAGTGTTAATGGTGTTTTTGTATATACAAATGAAAATAAGCAGCTATTATCTGCAACTTTTGATTCCAGCATTCTTCCTGAGTTGTTACACATGACGAATGAAGATCCTTATTTCCGTTATGTTAGTGATGAACATAATTACTACATTGAAGAAAAAACACCGTTTATTCATGAACTTGAGCAACAAGTAACGATGACTTCTGTCGAAGAACCAAATTTATTACAGAAAATAGATGATACAATTTTCCCGAATAAAATTTCTGTCGGTGGAACAAAGGAGAGCTTACAACTTCTTCAGAAAAAAATTGATGAAAAATTTCATGGAAAAGTTAGTACGTTCATTTCAGCAGAACAATGCTTAGATGTAATGCCACCTAATATTAGTAAAGGTTCTGCTATTTCTGTTTTATTAAAGGAGTTTCAATTACAACCAGAGGAAGTTGCTTGCATAGGAGATTCTTATAATGATATTCCAATGTTTGCTTTAACTCCTCACAGTTTTGCTATGGCTCAAGCAGATGACGCAGTAAAAGAACACGCTCACTATGTAGTAAATACAGTTAAAGATGCTGTTAACCACGTAATTGCTCATAATAAAAATACGACTCACTCCTTGTAAGGATGAGTCGTATTTTTTCTTTACATGTTAAACAATTTGACATTTACTGTACTTCACAAACTGAAATATATTATTTGTTACGTGCGATGTTTGTAATAAACTTATAACGATCTCCACGATAAATACATTTCACATACTCTAACGGTACTTCACCTTCTGAATATGACCATTGACGCATGACAAGCACTGGCGCCTTTTTAGGAATATGCAGATGTTCCGCTTCATTATCCGTTGCAATTGAAGCTTCAATTGATTGAGTAGCGCTAACAAGTTTGAAGCCCAGTTTTTTCTCTAAATGTTCATATAAAGATTGTTGCAATATTTCTTCGTTAATATCTTTTACAAGAGCTGGCGACAAATATGTCGTCTCAAAAGCAATCGGTTCATCGTCAGCTAAGCGAATACGCCTCACTTCATAAACCGACTCTCCCTCCTGTATTCTCAGCCGGTCTGCTATTTTCGCAGTAGCTGGAACGAGGCGGAAACTTAATAATTGGCTACTTGGGTTCATCCCACGAGAAATCATATCTTCTGTGAATCCTGTCATTCCTTGCAATTTTTGTTCCACTTTCGGAAGTTGGACAAACGTACCGATTCCACGTTTCCGATATAAATAACCTTGTTCCACTAAATTATTAATCGCCTGTCTGATTGTCATACGACTCACTTCGAACTTATCGCAAAGTTCATTCTCAGATGGGATTTTATCTCCCGGCTTCCATTCGCCGTCCTCAATTAGCTGTTTCACCCACTCTTGAATCTGATAATAGATCGGAAATGGTGAATACTTGTCGATGTTCATCAGCAATCGCCTCACTGCATAAAGATAGAGCTTCTTGATCAGCGATTACGGTTACATTCGGATGACGTTGTAAAACTGTAGCAGGACACGCTTCACTATATGCACCTTGCAATAATTCTTTAACAGCTTCTGCCTTTTTAGAACCCATAGCAACAAGTAGAATTTGTTTCGCTTTCATAATGCTTCCAATTCCCATTGTAATTGCATGAGTTGGCACATCTTCTTCTTTTTCGAAGAAGCGAAGGTTTGCTTGGCGTGTAGATTCTGTTAATTCAACAATGTTTGTTGGAGAATTAAACGGTGTTCCTGGTTCGTTAAATCCGATGTGACCGTTTTCACCGATTCCAAGAATCTGTAGGTCAACTGGGTTAGCAGCTAGAATGCCCTCGTAACGTTTGCACTCTTCCTCTAAATCACTTGCCATCCCGTTTGGTACATAAGTTTGTTTAAATGGAAGATGATCAAACAACTGTTCTTGCATGAAATAGTGATAGCTGTTTTTATCTTCATGTGGTAAATTTACGTACTCATCTAAGTTTACAGTGGTTACACGGCTTGTATCAAGTTTATTTTTTCGCATTTCTGCATAAATACCTAATGGAGAGCTTCCTGTAGCCATTCCTAATGTTGGATTTTCTTTTGTTTTTACAACTTCTTCAATTAATTTATAACCTGCTTCTGCTAGTTCTTCTGGAGTTTTTACAACAAGAATATTCATTTCATTACTTCCCTTCCTTCATATGAATTCCTAAACGAACCGTATCATATACATGTAAATCTTCATTCATCACAACAAAGTCTGCATCTTTTCCTACCGCTAATGCACCTTTATTATTTAATCCAAACTCTTCTGCTTGGTTCACTGATGTCATTAGTACTGCTTCTTCGATTGAACAACCTGTAAATTCAATTACATTTCGGAAAGCTTGATCCATTTTTAGAATACTACCAGCTAACGTTCCATCTTCTAATCGAGCACTACCATCTTTTACATGTACTGGCTGTCCGCCAAGCTCATATAATCCATCTTCAAGACCTTTTGCACGCATTGCGTCAGTAATAACACTTACTTTTTTCGGTCCTTTTAATTTATATGCTAATTTCACCATATCAGGGTGAATGTGAATACCATCTGTAATTACTTCAACCATTACATCTGGATTTAATAACACATGACCAACAACTCCTGGTTCACGGTGATGTAATCCACGCATTTGATTATATAAATGCGTTGCATGTGTAATGTTTCTATTTTTTAGTTGTGCATCAATTGCATCGGTATGTCCCATTGTGCCAACAACACCAGTTTCAGCAAGATACTGCTCAAACTCTAACGCACCTTCTTCTTCAGGTGCATATGTTACTAATTTAATTAAATTTCCGCTTGCTTCCTGCCATTGTTTAAATTGTTCAATATTCGCAGGAACAATATGTTCAAGTGGTTGTGCACCCGCACGTTTCTTTGAAACATACGGTCCTTCTAAGTGAATATATTCGAAATGTGCTCCTTTTTCTTTCGCTTCCTTCGCAGCATGTAGTGCTGCTTCGATTGCTTCTGGAGCTTGTGTCATTGTTGTTGGGAAGTAAGTTGTAACTCCTTCTTTTAACATTTCTTTACCTAGAGTTACTAACCCATCGCTATTTGCATCCATCGCATCAATATCGTATCCACCATGAATATGAACATCAATCATACCTGGAATCACAATTTTTCCTGCCGCATCTAAAACCGCTTCATTTTCTTGTGATACATATTGAGCCATCAAACCAATTTCTTTAATTGTTTCTGCGTAACGAATAAATCCGTTTTCCACTACTTCTTGACCTGTATAAATTTTGGCATTGATGACAACTTGCGTTTTCATTTTCATCGATCCTTTCCCATGAAATACCTACTTGTTATTATTACCTTATTCGCCTAATTCCATCTTAATATATGCACGAGTAGTTGTCTATACATTCTATTGAAATTTCCTCTTTGTTTAACAAAAAGGAAGCTTAGTACGTCTCTCGCAATTATAATATATGTTATTCATTTTTTCCAAAAAGGAACAATATCATCTATCGTATGAATCACTTAAGTAATGGCATTAATCCGCTAGACCCAATTGTAATATGTTCGCCGTCTGTTTCCATTTCTACTGTACGCTTATTTGTTCCATACATCATTATACCACGCTGTTTTAATCGTCTCACTACACTTTGATGAGGATGTCCATACGGATTTCTGCTACCATAAGAAAGAATCGCGAACTGTGGTTCTACCTTCTTTATAAACCTTTCACTTGTTGAAGTATATGAGCCATGATGTCCCACCTTTAGCACATCTGCATGTACATCAAATTGCTTTAATATTTCATTTTCCGTCCGCACATCAGCATCACCCATTAGTAAAAAATCTGCCTTACCATACCGAACCTTTAATACAATTGAAGATTCATTATTTTCATCTTTGGACTTCCCATTGTTTAATACTTGTATGGAAACATGCGGATCTAGCGGTATGTATTGGCCCTCTTTTACTGAAATGAAAGGGATTCCCCTTTTCTTTATATGATTTCGATACGTATGATAAGTAAGAGAACTATATGTTTTTCCACTATCTAATATAAGTGATACCGGCATTTGCTCTACAATCGGAATGAGCCCTCCAATATGATCCATATCAGGATGAGTACTGACGATAGCATCTAAATGGTTAATTCCTTTTTCAATTAGCTTTTGGATGATAGCCTCACCAGCTTCATAAGGTCCTCCATCAATTAACATCGTTTGTCCATTTGGCAATATAATAAGTGTTGCATCACCTTGTCCAACTTTTAAGAAACTCACTTTCATTTTACCAAAATGTTGCCGCTGCATATGTAAAGGAGACGCAGTATGAATAGACATCATATACCTTTGGGCCGATGCACTGTTTAAAGAAAAGCATAACAAAACAGAAACTAATAATAAAACACTTCGTATACCGCTCATAACTCGTCTCCTTTTTTCAATTAGTATGGCACGGTATATAATTGATATACAAAAAAAGCTTAGCAAAATGCTAAGCTTTTATTTCGATATCTCTTGTAAAGAACCGAAGAATAAATCCGCTTCATTCATTTGTTCGTTTTCTTCAGAAAGCGGAGGTAAATCATCTAATGTTTTTAATCCAAATGTGTCTAAAAATTCTTTCGTCGTTCCATATAAAATCGGACGCCCAGGTCCTTCTGCTCTTCCCATTTCTTTTATAAGTAAGTGTGATACTAACGTTTGTAACGCCTTATCGGTTTTTACCCCTCTAATCTCTTCCATTTCAGTTCTTGTAATGGGTTGACGATATGCAACAATTGCTAACGTTTCTAGCGCAGCCTGAGAGAGTGAAGCAGCTGTTGGGATATCTATTAGTTTTTGATAGTACGACGCATGTTCTTTCTTTGTAGCAAAACGATATACTTTTGCATACTGTACAATTTGCAAACCTCGGTGTGCACCTTCACATTCTTTTTGCATTTCTTCTAAAATATCGATTACTTCGTTTCCTTCAATTTCAAGGACTTTTGCTATTTGTTCAGGAGAAATCCCTTCATCACCAGAAACAAATAAAAGCCCTTCAATGATTGATTTCTGTTCTGTTCTATCCATCTTACGAGCTCCTTCCTCCTATTTTCTCCATAAAAATACACATCAAAAAACCGAATCACAATCAATGCGTTCGGTTCAATATTTTTTCTCTTGTTCCAAACGATACATTCAAACCTAGCATGAGATATACTATTTCTATCCCATTTTCCATACTAACTCTATGCAGATTTAGTATAGCTTGATACGAAAATTTCATCAAAATTATGTTCTTGTTCAATTACGATTTGTTGATTTTTCATAAGCTCAAGAACCGCTAAAAATGTTACAACCATTATTTCCCGTTCATCATCAACAAACAAATCATAAAAACTTTGACGACCACCTTGTATTTCTAACTGCTTTAAAATATCCGTCATACGCTGTTCAATTGGTATTTCTTGACGAGTAATACGTGTTGTCACAGGTTTCTTTGCTTTTTTACGGCGCATTAATTTTTGAAATGCCGCTAGCATATCATATAACGTAACATCAAGAGGCAAGCTTGTCTCCTCTTCTTGTTGCAATGATGTAAAATCAATTGGCGGACGTGTATATAGCTGTGCTCTTTCTTGTTCTCTTTCTTTTAGTTCAGTAGCAACTTGCTTATATTTCTTATATTCAATTAACCTCTCCATCAATTCTTGACGAGGATCATCTATAAAGTCATCACCGTTATCAAGTACATCTTCTTCATGTTTCGGCAACAACATTTTACTTTTAATTTGTAATAACGTTGCAGCCATTACTAAATACTCACTTGCAACATCTAATTGTAGTTCTTTCATCGTATGAACATAAGATAAATATTGCTCTGTAATTTCCGCTACAGGAATATTATATATATCAATTTCATAACGATGTATTAAATGTAACAATAAATCTAAAGGCCCTTCAAAAGCCTCTACTTTAAAATTATACTGCACAAAGCATCCCACCACATTTTTTCTATAACAACATAAGTATAGAGCATACTCATGTTCTATCCAACCTTTTTAAGAAATTTAATTAAAAATAGACCTATGCCTATGGCATCATGCCCACCACTTCATATGATAACAGTGTAGTAAGAACAATGTAGGAGGTCAAAAAACTATGGGTCACGTTGATTGTGGTTTTAGCGGTGGGTTCGCATTACTTGTTGTATTGTTTATTTTGCTAATTATTGTAGGGGCAGCTTGCTTCTGCTAATATGAACAATAAACGACTAGGGAGAAATTCCCTAGTCGTTTATTGTTCATATTTCTATGATAAACTTATACTTATAACCGTTAGATAGGGGCGAAGAAAATGTATCCTACCGAATACATACAGTTTTTAATTCATTTTCACGGAGATTATGATTATTTTGAATGCCACGAAATACTGGAAGAGTATTGGAAAACAAAACCGAGAGGAAATCGGGATCATTATTTAGTCGGCCTCATTCAAATTGCAGTTTCTTTATACCATCACAGACGCTCTAACTGGAATGGCGCAGAGAAGATGATGAAAAGCGCCATAACGATTTTAGAAAAAAACAGTGCACATTTACTTCGTTTAGGAATAAATGAGGCACAACTCCTGTTCTTACTCAAAGATAAATTGCAATCTATCCAGAAAGAAGAAAGTTTTACACCGTTATTTTTACCATTGTCGGATACAACATTAGAAAAGTACTGCATAGAATTATGTCAGAAACAAAACCTTCCTTGGAAAGACGTGAATGCTACTTCTAATGAATTTATAATACATAAGCACACATTACGTGATCGAACAGAAGTCATCGCTGAACGAAACGAACAATTACAAAAAAGAAAGCAGAGATAATAAACTACTTATCTCTGCTTTCACGAATGTATATTTTGTTCAAGCCCTTTACATTTTTTGCAAAAACTTGCTGTTTGCTCATTTCCGCAAATTGTAAATTCAAGAAATTTACTCTTTAACTCTTGAACCATCTTCGTCCCAATACCCATATGACGGTGAGATGGGTTCACACTCAAATGCTGAATTTCCAAAACTTGATTCTCTTTTTTTACAATCCCCATTATCCCAACAAAATCTTCGTTTTGTTTCCACAAATACAATTGCCAATCATCCTTTGCTTCATAATCTTTCATAGTCAATTGTAATGTTTTCACATCTTTTTCAGTTGGCATAAATGAAAGAAGCCCCATTGCAATCTTTTCATAACTTTTTTTAAAACGAATTAACATAACCCTTATCCCTTCTTACAAAAGTTACAAACTATTAAATCCCCTCAATCACTCTTTTCATATCACATTCATTTTACAATATTTTCAACAGAGTGAGAAGAGCTTAAAACAACTTGATAATCATACAAAGCGAAAAGAAGAAAGTCAAATATACGTTTCATTACTGTTTTTTCTAAGTAGATAAAAGAAGAAACGCTGTTATATGAAAGTGAAAAGAAACATCCACCGCTCATTATCACTTCACTATTCATCACCTTAGAGCAGATGAATTCTAGCAAAATGAATGTAATAAACAACTTTTATTGAAATGTGTAATCTAATAATGTAGTCTATGTGATTTGTTAAAATTTTGTTCTCATAAGCGACATATTCTCACTACAATCACATTACTACTTGTATCATGTACCGTAAACGAAATCCCCATTCCTATTAAAAATAAAAAAGAGAGCAATAGCTCTCTTTTCTCATTCACTTATTCTTCCCAAACTTTAACTTCTTTCATTACATCACCTTGACGCATGTTCAATACTGTTTCAATACCGCTTGTTACTTTACCGAATACAGTATGTACACCATCTAAGTGTGGCTGTGGCTCATGAACGATAAAGAATTGGCTACCGCCTGTGTTACGGCCAGCATGAGCCATAGAAAGTGATCCTACAAGGTGTCTATGAGGATTTCCATCAGTTTCACATGGGATAGAGTAACCTGGGCCACCCGCACCTGTTCCTGTTGGATCTCCACCTTGGCTTACGAAGCCAGGAATAACGCGGTGGAATGTCACACCATCATAAAATCCTTGCTCTGCTAGTTTTTTAAAGTTTTCTACTGTTTTCGGTGCCTCTTCTGGGAAAAATTCCAAATCGATTTTTTCACCATTTTCCATTACTATGTATCCTAAAGTTTTCATACGTATATGTCTCCTTTCAACTATCTCAGCACTATATTACCACATTCATCACTAGAAACAAAAAGAATCCGACAATCTACATACTTCTTTTTTGAAATGTGGAAAAAGCTAGGTGACAAATAAGAAATATATACTATAATAACTGTGTTGCCCGAAAATTTTAGAAAGAGAAAGGGAGCGATTTTTCGTGAAAACGAAATTACTAGCTCTGCTATTAGCTGTAGCAGTATTTATTATGCCAACAGCTTCGTTTGCAGACATCATCGAAGGAGAATCAATTGTTACACTAGGAGAAAACTTGTCTGAACAACAAAAACAAGATCTGTTAAAAGAAATGAAAGCACCAAAAGATGCTACAATTATTACTGTGTCTAATGCGGAAGAACATAAATTTCTAGAAGGGATTGTTCCAAAAGCTCAAATTGGTACGAGAGCAATTTCCTCTTCTATGATCACATACACAAAGCCAGGTTCTGGTCTCATTGTACGTTCAAAAAACATTAATTCAATAACAGATGCAATGTACACAAACGCACTTATTACAGCAGGTGTGAAAGATGCTGAAATTCAAATTACTGCACCATTTAAAGTTTCTGGAACTGCTGCTTTAACTGGCTTAATGAAAGCCTATGAAACGACATCAAACAAAGCAATTCCTGAGGAAGTAAAAAAAGTAGCCAATGAAGAAATGGTGCAAACATCCCAGCTCGGCGATAAAATTGGTGAAGAAAAAGCAGTTCAACTTGTTGCGAAAATTAAAGAAGAAATTGCCAAAGAACAACCAAAAACAACTGAAGATTTACGTTCATTAATTAAAAAAATTGCGGATCAACTTGGTATTACATTAACGGATGAACAGTTAGATAACTTAGTTGCGCTATTTGATAAAATGAAAAATCTTAACATCGATTGGAATCAAGTTGGCAGTCAGTTAAATAAAGCAAAAGAACACGTTTCTGCCTTTTTAGGATCTGAAGAAGGGCAAAGTTTCCTAGATAAAGTGAAAGATTTCTTCTCAAGTATCATTGATTTTGTTAAATCTTTATTCAAGTAAAAAGAAGCTCGTCAGTGACGAGCTTCTTTTTTTATACAAGTAACGGCAATTTCATAATAGCTTCTTCAACCGAACGAACTATATGATTTGCCCTCTCCTTGACATATGGATGAGCATGATGCAGAGTGAATGAATGCGGGGTTACTTCAAACATAGAAATATCATTGAAAGAATCTCCAATACATGCAACTTCATTTGCTTCAATTTGCAAATGTTCCATTAGTCGTCTTAAAGCACTCCCTTTACTTACTCCCCTTGGCATAATGTCAACATAGCGTTTACCAGACATAAAAACTTCCGCTTCATTCTGAAAGGTATCTCGTAATTCTTGATCTAATGCTTCAATTGTCTCTTCTTCCCCAAAAACAAACAATTTCGCAGGATGTACAGTTTTACCAAATTCCTCTTCTAATGCTTCTATTTCAGCGATATGCACGCCCATATACGTTTCAAAATTATGATGATGTTCATTTTTTCTTTTTGTATACCGTTGCTCATTTGCACAAACAATATCTGCTAGTCCCTTTTTATGGATATATCGATATATTTCCTGGGCAATCCCATCTTCAAAACTTGATTCATGAAATATTTTCCCATCCGGTAGTAACATCGTCGCTCCATTTAAACTCGTTGTGTAATACGGGAATGCAAACCTATTTACGACTTCATCAATTCGATGAGTAAAGCGGCCTGAGGCAAAACAAATATTTGTCCCTTTTTCAGCTAACCAACAAATTGCACGTTCATCTTCTTTTTGCATATCATTCACATTGTAAACGAGCGTGTCATCTAAATCACTTACAAATAATTTAATCATGTCCTCTTCCCCTTCCATACACAATATCTACTCTAAGTGTACACAAAAAATGTTTGATTTTTGTTAAAAAACAATAAATTTTTGCTAAAAAAATAAACGGGTGTATAATCCCGTTTATTTTTGTCTTTTTACATTTTGAGGTCTTACAATACTTGGTCGTACTTTTAAACTAGACATCGTCGGACGGAGTAGAATTTTTGTTAATGCGCCCCAATCAAATGGTAAAAACGGCCATAAATAAGGTGTTTGCAAACTTTTTATAGACGTTAAAAATAAAATCAATATCGTCATACCAATTACAAAGCCCATCTCATGGAAGAGACCTGTTAAAATAATAACAAATAATTTTCCAACCTTATTCCCTAGCCCTAATTCATAACTCGGTGTTGCATAAGCACCGATCATAGAAACTGCTACATACAAAATAACTTCTGGTACAAACAAACCTACATCGATTGCTATTTGACCAATTAATATAGCGGAAATTAATCCTGCTGCAGACGATAACGGCGTTGGAGTATGAATGGCAGCCATCCTTAAAAACTCAAGCCCGACCTCTGCCATTAATACTTGTAATAAAATTGGTAAATGTGTCATCTTAGTCGGTCCAATAAAAGCAAGATTTTCTGGTAAAAGAGTTGGATCAAATACAAACACTAACCAAAATGGTAGTAAAAACAAGGAGAATAAAACACCTAAAAAGCGTACCCAGCGTAAAAATGTACCGACAGCTGGATTTTGTCTAAACTCTTCTGCATGCTGTAAATGATGGAAATATGTTGTTGGCGTAATCATAGCACTCGGTGATGTATCAACAAGTACTAGAACATGTCCTTCTAATAAATGATTGGCTGCTACATCCGGTCTTTCTGTATATCGAATAAGCGGGAATGGATTATAGCTTTGCTTTACAACAAATTCTTCCACTGTTTTATCCGCCATCGTAATGCCATCAACATCAATGTTATTTAATTCTTGTTTTATAATCTTTACTAAATCTTGATTTGCAACATCTTGTACATATGTAATACAAATATCCGTTTGCGATCTATCTCCTACTCGAATAATTTCGTTTCGAAGACGTGGATCTCGAATTCTCCTACGAATTAATGCTGTATTCACAACGATATTTTCAACAAATCCATCTCTCGCACCGCGCACTACTTTTTCGGTATCTGGCTCTGTCGGTGTTCGCCCTGGATAGCTACGAACATCTATCGCAAACGCTTCTGTTTCACCCTCCACAAATATAATAATAAGCCCTGATAACGCTTGAACCATTACTTCATCCATCGTTTTCACTTTACTTACTTGCTGATGAATTAAACGATTCTCTAAAAGCTTTACTGTATCTTCTTCAACATCCCTTATTTCATTCGTATCCACAGCTTCTTCTAAAATAGGAATGATATAATTTGTATCACAAAGTCCATTTACGAATAACACAGCAATTTCTTTATTCAAAATTTGAAATTTACGAATACCAACATCAAATGTAACGCCTAATCCAACCGTTTGTTTTAAATAATTTTCATTGTCACTTATGAAAGTTGAAATAGGAATATCTATTTTTTTAGGCTTCGTCATAAAACCCACTCCTTTCCAAAATTAACTGAATTGCTTTTTTAGTAATTGGTGAACCTCTCTCCCATTCATCGTTTCCACACATCTTACCAATATCACCAATTCCAACAATGACAGGAACATTCAAATCATCTAGACAATAAATTGTATCTCCGCTAATTCTGCCAATTTCACCATCTGGGAGCCCAAACTTATCAACGCCATATTCCGTTAAATTCCCGTTTCGATCCACGCTTACATCTACACGTGCCCATTCCCAATGATGTGTATTAGACGCTACTGCCAAAATCCCAAGTACATCAATTTGTTTATGCGTGGCTACATATTTTAAAGCTTTTTCACCAGATCCTTCTCCAATAAATCCACTGTCATCAAACATGACAAATACAGGGTCATATGGCGTTTGCATAATAAGCTCAACAACTTTCTTCCCTGTTAATTTGGTTGGATTGCTTTGTGATGCTGAAATACACCTTCCCCCAAATTCCTTCGTTAAAAGCTCAATTGTTCGCTTTGCATATTCATCTCCATCTGTGACCAAAACAACCCTTCGTCTCATTTGATTTATCCTTTCGGTTTACATATAAGTGCTATAAAAAATGAAAATAATATCGCTGCAGAAATGCCTGCAGACGTTAAACTAAACATACCCATACCAATCCCTATATATCCGTGTTTCTCTGCCGCATGCATTGCCCCGTGTAATAAGGAATGTCCAAAACTTGTAATAGGAACTGTTGCCCCAGCACCAGCAAACTTTATAAGCTTATCGTACAATCCAAATCCATCTAAAACTGCTCCTATCACCACAAAGGTAGCCATTAAATGAGCTGGTGTTAACTTTGCAAAATCTAACAATACTTGTCCAACTAGACAAATAGCGCCTCCTACAAGAAATGCATATATAAAATCCACAATTCACTCTCCCTTCACTCTCTCAAATACGACACCATGTGCAATTGTTGGAATTGTTTCTTTCTGCTGCATCATCATCGGGCTTAATAACGCGCCAGTAGCAACGACAAAAATTCGTTGTAAATTCCCTTTTTGCATCTCGCTTAATAAATGACCATATGTGACAACAGCTGAACAAGCACAACCACTACCACCTGCAAATACTTCTTCTTGACCCGAATCATAAATCATTAATCCGCAATCATTATATATATGCCCAATATCATAACCTTCTTCCAGTAACAGTTGTTTCGCAATCGGTGTCCCAATAGCTGATAAATCCCCGGTAACAATCACATCATAATCATTGGCACTTCTCTTCAAATCTTCAAAATGCTGCTGAATTGTATGAGCCGCAGCCGGTGCCATCGCCGATCCCATATCTAAAGGGTTCGCAATTCCTAAATCTTGCACTTTTCCAATCGTAGCCGACGTAATTTTAATGGCACTTTTTTCTTTACTAATTAATATGGATCCCGCACCTGTAACAGTGGAATTTGCTGTTCCTGGTTTTTGTCCCCCATACTCTGTTGGATAACGAAACTGTCTTTCAGCTGTTGCATTATGACTACTTACCGTCGCTAAAACACGATTTGCGAATCCACCGTCTATAAAGGCTGATCCGACCGCTAAAGTCTCCATCGAGGTCGCACAAGCACTAAACATGCCTAAAAAGGGAATTCCCCACTTACGCGCAACGTAATTTGCTGTTACTGTTTGATTTAATAAATCACCCGCTAAAAAGAAATCAATTTGTGATGTTTCTACATTTGCTTTTTGCATGACTTGTTGAATAGAATCTGACATTAATCTTCGTTCAGCAAGCTCCCAGTTTTCCTCTCCGCAATGTAAATCATCATATGAAATATCAAATTCCTTTCCAAGAGGGCCTTCAGCTTCTTTTGGACCGACGGCAGTACCGGTTGCATTCACATAAATATCATTTTGAAATACCCACGTTTGTTTTCCTGTCAACCTCATACTAGCCCCTCCTTTAAGACATAAAAATTTTAAAAGTATATCTTATTAACCCAATAATGTATGCCCCGACAACACCAAAAACGATTACACTTCCCGCTAGCTTAAACATGTTTGTAGCAACCCCAAGCACAATTCCTTCACTCTTATGCTCTAGCGCAGCACTTGCCATAGAATTCGCAAATCCCGTAACAGGTACGGCCGACCCTGCTCCAGCAAATTGACCGATTTTATCATATACACCACAACCTGTTAAAATCGCCGATAATAGTACAAGAGTTGCGACGGTTGGATTCCCTGCCTCTTGTTCACTAAAATGAAAATAATGTATATAAAATTTCATCAATACTTCTCCGATTGTACAAATGAGTCCACCTACAAAAAATGCCTTAACACAATTTATAAAATAATTTGGCTTCGGATGGTATTCCTTCACTTTATTTACGTAATCGTCCTTTAGTTTTCGCCCTGTCATTTATATATTGCCTCCTACTTTACGAAATAAATCCAGTGAAACAACGAGCCTATTACTTTTCCAAGTACAAGAGCAACGAGTAAAACAACAATCTTCCCCTCTACCCCTACTCGCTTCGCTAAAATAGGTAAAACATTTAACACTTCTGTTAATGCGGCAGCGAGCATTCCAATGAATGTGCCACAAAATATTCCTAATATAACAAGCCAATATTGCGACGTTTGAAATGTAATGTTTTTCAAACTACACCAAGCTCCTGTTAATGTACCTGCAATAACTGCCCACTCAAAATATTGAATGTGCTTTCCACTTCTCGTTAATTGAGCTAGACGAGGGATTATACCAAGCACAGCTAAAAATGCAACATATCCGCTACCTACAGCAATTCCTCCTGCTAAAGCAATTAAAATAACGAATCCAGACTCAATCATCGGTAAGTTGTTTCATATTATCCTTGTTTTCATGAACAATTACATATTGGTCAAGTGACTGCTGGTATTGGAACATCTCCACTTCTAACGGACTCGGCTCTTCATTAATACGCTTTTGAAATACATGATTAAAAAATAAAACCATACCTAACCCAAGACCTAATGAATAAGGAATTTGAAATAAAAGTGGTTGCGCCTTAAATTCTCCCGTAATCATGTAATATAACCGTTGGTGCACTTGTTGCATGCTTACATCTTCATGAAAATATATGATGGCAAGAGCTGCTCCAATGAAAAGTAACAACCATACAAGTCCGAAAAAAATCGGATGTACTTTCTTTTTTTCATATATAATTTCAACAAGAGTTTGTCCAGAACCGAGTAAATTAATTTGTATATGAGCAGCTTTTCGCCTAATAATCTCGATTATTTTCATAACATCAATTACAACATGCGTTTTATCACGCGCTGTAATTTTATAAATTACCTCATCCTGTAACGACTGAACTACTGCAGCATCTCCGGCAAGTTGAGCAACATCTCCCAGCTTTACTTCATATGTAGGAGAAACTTTTAATCGATTACGCATTTTAATATAAATTGTTTGTTCCAATTTCCATTCACCTCTTCACTCTTCCTCGTAGTTGTAGTATGGTTATTCAATTTTTTTCTAATACAATTTTTTCATAAAAAAACATCTGTACCATTTCGGTACAGATGTTTTTTAGTTTATGCTTTTTTCTTAAATAAATTTGCAATGCTTAATGCGAGCCCTCCCCAAATGACTACTATTCCAATAACCATCATCATAATCGCCGATCCACTCATTATGAAACACCTCGATCTTTCCATTCTTTTTCAAGCTTAGCAGAATCTGAATGTATTTGTGCATTCCATTTCTTTAAACTAATGATTAGCGCAATGATAAGGAACGCTGCTGCAATTGACCAACCATATGTTACGACAAACTCCGTTGAGTAACCTCCATAGTTCTTTTTAATATTTTGGATTGTACCATCAATTAACATGTACCCTAACATAAGCGGAGTAATAACGAGTAAACTCACCCTCCAAAACGTCCCTAACTTAATATCAGATACGAAGTTTGCGTGGTTTTGATAAACCGGTAAACGACGTAAAATGAGTCCTATCGTAACTACTTCCGCTAGAGCAATTGTAATTAATCCGAAGTTATTAGCGAAGTAATCCACAACATCTAAGAACATAAGCCCGCCACGTGTCGCAAAAACAAGAGAAACGAGTACGAGAAGCGTCCCCATAATTCCAATTGTTTTCTGGCGGCTTAAGCTAAACTTTTCAGATACGGCAGCAAAACAAACTTCCGCAAGCGAGATGAGGGATGTAATTCCGGCAACCGTTAATGATAAGAAAAATAATACGCCAAATAAAGATGACATCGGTAATTCATTAATAATTTGCGGGAATACTACGAAAGCAAGCCCTACACCAGCACTTGCTACTTTATCAACTGGTACTCCCATATTGTTTGCCATAAATCCAAGAGCCGCAAAGACCCCAATCCCTGCTAATAATTCAAATCCTGAGTTTGCAAACCCAGTAATAAAAGCGTTATTTGTTGTATCTGAGTTTTTCGGTAAATAACTAGAATACGTAATCATAATTCCGAATGCTAAAGATAAGCTAAAGAAGATTTGACCGTAAGCAGCAAGCCATACTTTTCCGTCAAAAATACGACTCCAATCTGGTTTAAAGAATGCATCTAATCCTTGCATCGCACCTTCCATCGTCACTGCACGAACTACGATAATAAGGAACATAACAACTAGTAAAGGGATGAAAATACGGTTCACAACTTCGATTCCTTTTTTAACTCCTTTAAAAGCAACACCAAGCACAATAATCCAAACGAGAGCTAGTGGAATTAATACTTCCGGTACGAGCCCTCCAAACTGTCCAGGTTTATCTGCAACATGTAAATACTCTTTAAATAAAAATGATTCCGTGTCTTTCCCCCATGCGCCAGTAATTGCAAAATACGTATAAGAAATAGACCAAGCAATAATTACTGCATAATATGTTGAAACGATAAACGTTACACACATTTGCCACCATCCGATGAATTCAGCACGCGGATGAATACGAAAGAACGTAAGTGGCGCTGAACCACGGTGACGATGCCCAAGAGCAAATTCAAACGCCAATAATGAAATCCCAGTCGTTAATAATGCGAATAAGTACGGTAAAAAGAATGCGCCTCCTCCATTTTCATACGCCGTATAAGGAAAACGCCATATATTTCCTAACCCAACGGCAGAGCCGACCGCTGCAAAAATGAATCCAGCCCTCGTTCCCCATTGTTGCCTCGTTTCCATATTTCCTTCCCCCTTTGTGACAAGTTCATAACTGGATTATATTTTAAATTTACTAAATTATCAATAAATTCTGTTAATTTTTAAGAAAGTTTACAATCTCCTCCTATTAAAGTCATAAAAAAAGATCGAATAGATAGCTATTCATCTATTCGATCTTTCATCTGTTTTAATATTTTCTTTTCAAGTCTTGAAACTTGCACTTGCGAAATACCTATTCGCTCTGCTACTTCTGATTGAGTTTGGTCTTTATAATAGCGTAAATATACAATTAAACGCTCTCTCTCATCTAATTCTCTAATTGCTTCTTTTAAAGCAATTTTATCAAACCATTTCGTTTCAGATTGATCTGCAATTTGATCTAAAATAGTAATTGGATCTCCGTCGTTTTCATACACCGTTTCATGTATGGATGAAGGGGCACGACTCGCTTCTTGCGCCAGAACCACTTCCTCTGGCGTTAGTTCTAACGCTTCAGCTACTTCATTAATCGTTGGAGCCCTTCCGAATTCTTTCGAAAGCTCGTCTCTCATCTTTCGAATTTTGTTTCCTGTTTCTTTTAAAGACCTACTTACTTTCACTGATCCATCATCACGTAAAAATCGTTGTATTTCGCCAATAATCATGGGAACTGCATATGTTGAAAATTTCACGTCGAAAGATAAATCAAATTTATCTACCGATTTTAAGAGCCCAATACATCCAATTTGAAACAAATCGTCTGGTTCGTATCCGCGATTAAGAAAACGCTGCACAACCGACCATACGAGACGCATATTACTTTGAACAATTGTATCTCTTGCTTGTTGATCTCCATCTTGACTTTTTTGAATTAACGCTTTTAGCTCGTGGTCCTTTAACTGAGGTTTCTTCTTCTCATTTTTGACCTCTATGTCCATAGGCTATTCTCCTTAATTGCATAGAGCGTTACTATTTGATAAGTATTTTGTCAAATGGATTGTTGTCCCGAAAGATTCGTTTGAAATAACTTCTACTTCATCCATAAAATTTTCCATGATAGTAAATCCCATTCCGGAACGCTCTAATTCAGGTTTAGTTGTAAAAAGGGGTTGTCTCGCTTCATCTAAATTAAAGATGCCAATCCCTTCATCTCGAATCGTGAGTTTCACCATTGCTTCTTCCAAAATTACAGAAATATAAACAACACCTTCTGCATTTCCTTCGTACCCATGAATAATTGCATTCGTAACCGCTTCTGACACAACTGTTTTAATCTCTGTAAGTTCTTCCATCGTAGGATCTAGTTGTGCAATGAAAGCAGCTACTGTAACGCGAGCGAACGATTCATTTTGACTTAATGCTGAAAATTGAAGGTTCATTTCATTTCTCATTTATGCCACCCCCAACGTCGCGAGCGCATGCGCTTCACTTTCTTCTAAGCGAACAATTTTAAATAAGCCCGACATTTCAAATAAACGTTTAACAGGCGGTGAAATTGCACAAACAACCATTTCTCCACCTAATCCCTTTACATGCTTATATCGGCCTAATATAACACCTAAACCAGAACTATCCATAAACGATAAGTTCTCTAGGCTCAAAACAATATGATGAACACCATGTGTCTCAATCATATCTGTTACTTTCGTTCGCAACTCTTCAGCAGTATGATGATCTAATTCACCCGCTAGCCTCACACATAGGACGTCACGTTTTACTTCTAATTGCATGGAAAGACTCACACGATTTCCTCCTTATGCTCAAACTTTACTCATTTACATACATAAAGATTTTCGTGATACAACATAAGAATCCTTCTTACTGACAAAAGAAGAACTATTTCGCCATAAAGTGAAACCATTCAGCAATTATTTACTTACATACGAATAGAAAAGCGGCAAAATGTTTGCCGCTATTTTGATGTTGAAAACATCCCAAAACTTCTTTTAAATAACTCCCACCAGCTCGCTGCAGCAACATCTTCTTTTGCTACAATTGTTTGTTTTAATAAAACATCTTTATCTTTTTTAATAACAAGTGTACCAAGTGCATCGCCCTTTTTAATCGGCGCTTTCACTTTCTTTTCAGCAATTACTTCTTGCTTTACCTTGTCCATATTTTCGCCCTTCTTCATAAGAAGAGATACATTGTCTGACGCAACTAAATCTACTTTTTCTTTCTTCCCTTTTCCTACTTGGACAGTCTTAATTTTTTCGCCTCGTGTATACAATTTCTTTGTCATATATTGACCAAATGCGTAGTCAAGAAGCTTCGTTACTTGATTGTTCCGTTCTTTTGATGTAGGTGCTCCCATAACAACTGAAATAACACGCATCCCATTCTTTTCAGCCGATGCTGTTAAACAATATTTTGCTTCTGTCGTAAAGCCCGTTTTTACACCATCTACTCCAGGATAAAAACGCACTAACTTATTCGTATTAACGAGCCAAAACTTCTTATCTGTATCTTCACGTAAATAGTCTTCGTATTTTCCTGTGTATTTGCGAATAAGTGGGTACTTCATCAATTCTTTCGCCATTATAGCCATATCATTTGCTGTGGAATAATGATCTTTAGCCGGAAGACCTGTCGGATTTTGAAAATGAGTATTTTTCAGTCCTAAATCTTTCGCTTTTTTGTTCATCATATTTACAAAACCTTCTTCTGAACCAGCGATATGCTCCGCTACTGCAACAGACGCATCATTTCCAGATGCAATTGCAATACCCTTTAGCATTTCATTTACGGTCATCTCTTCTCCAGGCTCTAAAAAGATTTGTGATCCACCCATTGAAGCTGCATGCTCACTTGCTCTCACTTTATCGGTCAGTTTTAGTTTTCCTTTTTCAACTTGTTCCATAATTAATAGCATTGTCATAATCTTCGTCATACTAGCAGGTGGTAACTTCTCATTTGGATTTTTATCAAACAAAACTTTACCTGTATCTTGTTCAATTACAATTGCTGATGACGCTTGTTCCGCTAACTTCGGTGTTGTTTCTTCTGTTTTCTCCTGCTTCGTCTTCTCAGATTGTGCGAAACTAACTGAAGTACCAGAAAGCAATAACATGAAACAAACAAGTATTCCAAAAACTCGCTTCATGACTAACCCTCCATTCTATATCAAACCTATTTTTTCCAATTCACTGTTTTTTAATACCATATTTTTCTAACATTTTCAGTTGACAAACACATTCATCACCTTTATTGTATTAAGTGTATTACACATAGTAGTACACTTAATACAAGTCAGAAAGGAGACATTGCTCTTGCATATTCAACTTGATCCAAGAAGCAACACTCCGATATGGGAACAAATTGTTCAAAATATAAAAGAACTCGTATTAAAGAACATGTTAGCTCCAAGTGACAAACTACCTTCTGTACGGGAACTCGCTTCTTTACTCGTTATAAATCCAAATACAGTGAGTAAAGCGTATCAAGAGTTAGAGCGACAAGGGATTATTGAAACATTACGAGGAAAAGGAACATTTGTATCCCAATCGATTACCCCAACATTAGACGAAAGGAAAATCGCTATGGTTGAAAAGCAATTTCATCAATTACTATTAGAAGCCTCTTATCTTGGTGTTACGAAAGATAAAATTCATGATTGGATAGATTCATACTATAAAGAGATTGGAGGAAATGCGAATGCTGAAAGTGACAAACTTGAAGAAGACAATTGATAATCAAACAATTTTAGACGATGTTTCTTTCACATTGCAAAGAGGAAATATCATCGGATTACTCGGAAGAAACGGTGCGGGGAAAACAACTTTATTACGAACGATGGTCGGCATTTTAGACCCTGATGAAGGATGTGTTACATATGAGGATACCGACATTCATAAGAATCCTGAAACGAAACAAAAAATCGTATATGTTCCGGATTCTACTAACATACTGAACGGCTATACGGTAAAAGAAATTGTAAAGTTTTATAAATCAGTTTATGCCGCATTTGATGAAGCATATTTCTATGAACTGTTAGAACGTTTTAACTTACCAAACAAACGAATTCGTAGTTATTCAAAAGGAATGAAAGCACTGCTTGCTATCATTTTAGCGGTTTCTACAAAGGCAGAATATATCATTTTAGATGAACCGACAAATGGGCTTGATCCTATCGTTAAACGGCAGATCCTCCAATTTCTCGTTGGAGAAGTTGCAGAAAAAGAAATTACCATTTTCATCTCAACTCACCATTTAGATGAAGTGGAACAAATTGCAGATACAATTATTATATTAAAAGGCCATACTATAGCTTCTATTACATCACTAGACGATGCAAAATCACAATTTGCTAAAATCCAAGTAGCTTATGAACGTTCACTACCTCAAAAACTAGAAAACTTAAGCAATATTAAAATATTAAATCAAACAGGAAAAGTATATACAATCTTAATTGAGGGAAATGTGGCTACAACACTGGAAAAGTTTTACAAAGAACAACCACTGCTCATTGAAGAATTAACAATGTCGCTTGAAGATATTTTTATCACTACATTTGAGGAGGATTCACATGTTTCATAAAGCTTTATGGATGAGGCAATGGAAGCAAGGAAAATATATAATTCTATTATTTTGGTTAACTAGTTTATATCAACTACCTTATAAATATTATCAAGAAGCGCAAACGCAACTAAAACTATCAAAAATGAAGTTTGGTGACTATACATATTACTACTCCTACTATTTTCAGACATCTGATGGTGCCGTCTTCTTTCAAGGAGCTACTCTAATTGCACTCGCTTGTCTTTTAATTGGATGGGAACGTAATAATCAATCAAATGATTTTCTATTCTCGATGCCTTTTAAACGAAAGGATATTTTTTTAACAAAATGGTGGCTTGGTGTTTTGAATATTATTACAGTACAAATTATTTGCTTGATTAGCATGTACGGAATAAAGAACATGTCGTTTCACAATGAGTATCAAACCTTTGCTCCGTTCTATAGTTACTTTCTATATGCTACCGTTGTACTTATCGCTATTTATACATTCGCCTTATTTATCGGGACTATTACTGGACATATATTTTCTCAAAGTATTTTAACTATCATTCTATTATTTTTACCATACGGTTTTGGATTGTTAATTTCCGGATTCATTTATTCACACACACAATGGTCTGTAGATGCAATGGGAGAAATAGAGTACCATACTCATGAGTACTTACAACATATAGGTATCATTTCACCATTAGAATATTTTTCTATTACTTATGATTACCACCCGATAGAAACATTTGATGACTATGGCAATAAACTTCCCAGTGTATCACAGGACAATCCTACGGAGCGTATTTCTGTACCTTCTCCTTGGACACTATTAACACCATTTTCTTACATCATTACCTTTTTATCAATAGCAACCTTTCTATACACACGTACACCGAACGAACAAAGTGGAAAAATACTATTGTTTCCTAACTTGCAAAAATGGTTCATAATTTGCACTGTTCTATGCTTCGGACTACTTGGTGGTAGAATATTAGGCGGACGAGATGCACTTCTGTCTTATTATGTTGGATTTTTCCTATTCGCTACCATAAGTTACTTCATTTTTACACGTCTATTAAAATTGAAATTTGCTTTTGCAGGGAAATAAATATGCCATGAATTATTTAACTGTTATATGAACCAAATAAAAAAAAGCATTGCACAAGAGCAATGCTTTTTTTATATCCTGATCCAAATAAAGAGGTTATTTCACATTCTCTCTTCTTTTCCCATACTCTTTTTCTTGCTTCGTTCCAAACCCGTCACCATTTGCCACAATTTGATCTGTTGGAGCAACTATGCTTTCAGCAATTCTCCATTCTCCACCTTGTTGAATAAACACTTGCATAAAATAATTCATTCCATTTAATTGATACGGATTTTCTTTTTTTACTTCATAACGCGCTGCAACATAATACACTTGTACATTCTCAGCCTCAAACTTAGAAATATATTGTGATAATCTTGGGATGTATTGTGATGCTTTCTGAAGTGGAAGCTGTTTTACTTTTACAAGAGAAGACTTCTTTATATTACTGATCGTATCTTCGTGCCGAATGTTATCACTATGATGAAATAAAATCGCATTCTGCATTGAACGAATCCATAGTTTTGAATATAAAACAGGTTGCTTATTTGAAATATGTTGTAATTCTTTTTGAACGACTTGAAGAGGCGTAGCGGCATCTACGAATTGATGAAAGCCGAAAAAGCTTCCCATCATAATGAAAAGCGTACAGATACGTTTCATAATTTTCCACTCCGATTCTTTTTAATTAAAGTATTGGAGTTTCAAAATATTTTTATTCAAAAGAAAAAGGATAGGAAAGCTGTCGCTCCCTATCCTCATTTATTATAATACGCGGCCAAATAGCTCTAACACCATTTCTATTTCTTGGTCGCTCCAACCTTTAAATCTCTCTTTATAATACTCTTTACGCACAGCTTCAAGTTTTTCAGTTACTTCTCTTCCGTGTTCTGTAATTTCTAAGTACACGATACGACGGTCTGAATTTGAACGTTTTCTTTCTACAAACCCTTTTCGTACGAGACGATCAGTAACAGCTGTAATATGACTGGAGGTTACGTTTACTTCACTCGCAATTTGCGAAGCCATCTGTGGACTTTTTAAAAATAATGCGCGTAATACAGAAAATTCATTATATGGCATATGTTCTGCAAAACGTGTATTAATATCATTTTGTAATAAACGTATCATCTTTCTAAATGATCCGGATAACTCTAAAATCAATGTTTCTCTTTTTTCGTTCACTAGCCTCGTCCCTTTTTTATCATATTTACACATATTATAATCTATAAATACCCTCGTTGTATATGCTTTCTTTCTTTAACATTCCCATTTATGTAACTTTTTCATACAAATTTCTTTTTTGTTCACACATATACATATAAAAAGGATGGTGATGGAAGATGCAAGGTGGAATGAACCCTTATTTACACAACGTACGTACAGCAAATACTGGTAAAGAAGCTACCATTACGGTGCAAGGTGAAGGCGTTGTGAAAGCAAAACCAAATGTCGTTATATTAACAATCGGTATTCGTACAGATCATAAAAATGTAAAACAGGCACAAGAAGAAAATGCAGTGCAATCAAAACAATTATTAGATGCACTGAAACAACTAGGTATCGCTGAAAAAAATATAGAAACCATTTCATATACGATTACGCCTCAATACGAATATATAAATGATAAAGCATTACTACAAGGATATCGTGTGGAACATTTGTATGAAATTACCGTTTTAAATGTACAAAAAGCAGGGGAAGTATATGATATAGCCGTTTCAAATGGAGCAAACGTAGCAAAAGGATTACGTTTTAGAATATCTCACCCAAATAAATATTATGAGCAAGCTCTCATTCAAGCTCTGCAACAAGCGGTAGAAAAAGCTCGTGCTATTGCGAGTACATACAATTTAAACATTAATCCTGTTCCACTCTCATTCGTTGAAGAATCTGCTCAATTACCACGGGAAGTTGCATCCTATGCTGCTTTACATGCACAAGCAGCTCCTCCCATTCAATCGGGAGAATTAGAGATCATTTCTACAATACGAGCGATTTTTACGTATTTATAAATAATTTCATTTATAAGTAAACGTTATCATTTTCCTTGTTGTAAAAACATGATGTTCTGATATAATAAAGGACGGTGAGCTCTTACAAAAGAGATATCACGGGTGGGAGAGGGATATGAAAAAGAAGGTTTAACATGAAAGGAATACTTGAAAGAACATTTAAATTAGGTTTACACGAAACATCACCAAAACAAGAAGTTTTAGCTGGAGTTACGTCATTTTTTACGATCGTATATATTATGATTGTAAATGCATCCATTTTATCCGATGCTGGCATTCCTCTTGAAGCTGGAATTTTAGCAACTGTTTTCAGTTCATTTGTCGGATGTCTGCTCATGGCATTTTGGGCAAATGCACCTGCTATTCTTGTCCCTGGTATGGGTGTAAATGCATTCTTCACGTACACTGCTGTGCATACGCTCGGATTAACTTGGCAGGAAGCATTAGCAGCTGTCTTCATCTCTGGTATTATTTTTGCAATTGCTGCGTTTACACCAATCGCTCGCGTGCTTTCAGTATCGATTCCAAAGTCACTAAAGGAAGCTATCACTGTCGGCATCGGATTATTTTTAGCATTTATCGGATTGCAAAAAGGTGGTTTAGTCGTTTCGAATCCAAATACTGCTGTTGCAATGGGTAAATTAAGTAGCCCTGTCGTTCTTGCGACCGTGCTTACTCTTATCGTTGCACTCATATTATTTATTCGTAACGTACGTGGAAACTTTTTATGGACGATTGCAATAGGAACTGGTATTGCATGGCTGTTTGGCCTTGTTGATACAAGTCAAATCGGAAAGAGTTCATTCTCATTCGCGAGTTACGGCGATGTGTTTGGGGCTATGTCATTTGGCAAACTTTCTTCCTTACCATTTTGGATTGCAACATTCTCCTTAAGCATGGTGCTTATTTTTGAGAACATGGGACTTCTGCACGGTTTATTAGAAGATGACCGTAAATTCCCACGTGCTTACCAAGCCAATGCAATTTCAGCAATGACATGTGGTCTATTTGGCACAAGCCCTACCGTATCAACAGTAGAGAGTGCCGCAGGTATTACTGCAGGCGGAAAGACAGGTCTGACGTCTATCGTTACAGGGTTGTTATTCTTTGCCTCACTGTTTGCACTTCCGTTTGTCAAACTAATTCCTGATAGTGCCATTGCACCAATCTTAATTATTATTGGCGGCCTGATGATTACAAGCATTCAACAAATTCCTCTGAACGATTTTTCAGAAGGATTTCCAGCGTTCTTAATTATCGTCATGATCCCGCTCACATATAGTATCGCTGATGGCATTGCGTTCGGATTTATTGCTTATCCTATCTTAAAAGTTGCTCTTGGAAAGCGTAAAGAAGTCGCACCGTCTATGTATATCATTACATGCTTATTCTTAGCCATGTTCGTATTACATGCTATTGGTTAAGTAAAAACACCGAGGAATTTTCCCTCGGTGTTTTTTATTTAAACCATCCTTTTTTATAAAACCAAGCCATCATGCCGCCGCCAATTAGTGCCATAATAAGTAAACAAATAAAATAACTATATTGTCCACCGAGCTCTGGCATATGTGTAAAGTTCATTCCATATACTCCCGCAATAAATGTTAATGGCATGAAAATAGTCGAGAATACAGTTAATGTTTTCATAATGTTATTCATATGATGCGAGTTTAATGAAAAATAGCTATCTCGAATATCTGCTGTTAACTCCCGGCTTGCTTCAATCATTTCGGTCAGTTTAAGCAAATGATCATGTATATCTTTAAAATAAATTTCATGATCACTTATACCGTAAAAACGAGTCGAATTTAAAATGCGATACAATAAATCACGCATCGGAATAATTGTACGTCTTAACTTCGATAAATCTGCACGTATATCAAATACTTCTTCTAGTACACTTCCTGCCGTTTCACCCGTTAAATTATCATCAATTGCATTTAAATGATCCTCAATGTAATATACAGGCGCAAAATAGTCATCTACAATTTGATCGATAATTGTATGCGCTACGTGTAAAGGACTATTTTTAATACGCTTCTTTTCTCCAAGCGTTTTCCATACTCTTTCAATTGCATTGTTATGAGAAAAGTGGAAAGAAACAATATAACGATCACTAATAAATAAATCAATCTCGTGCGGTTCTAATCCATCCTCACCAAATGCATGAAGAACTAAAAAGTTATATCCATCATAAAAATCAACTTTTGGCCTCTGTACATATTCTATGCAGTCTTCAATTGCAAGGGGATGGAACTTAAAATGATCTTGCAAAATGTATGTATACTCTTCTTTCGTTGGCTTATATAAATCTAGCCAATACCATACAATATGGTCTTTCTTTGTTTCCTCTAGCGAAACATCATATAATACTTCATCTGTTTTTGTTATTGCACAAATTCTAATCATATTTTCACCCATTATTATTATAAACAAAAAATAGTAAAAAAAGCCAAGGAGAAATACTCCCTGGCCCTTCTTTATTATTCAGTAACGATGCCGTGCACTAATGTTGGTGCATCTACATGCTCTTTAGAGATCTTCATGTTCTCATAAATTTTTGCTTTTACGTCTTCTACATTTTCACGGTTTGCGTAAATGGTAACAAGGGATTCACCTTTTTTCACGCTGTCCCCTACTTTTTTACGAAGCATTAAGCCAACAGCTAAATCAATTTCAGATTCCTTCGTCGCACGTCCTGCTCCTAAAAGCATTGCTGCTGTTCCGATTTCATCTGCAACGATTTCTGATACATAACCGTCTTCCTTCGCTTCCACTTCAATTTTAAATTGTGCTTGTGGTAATTTAGAAGGATCATCAACAACAGATGCATCGCCGCCTTGCGCTGATAAGAACGTTTTAAATGATTCTAGCGCCTTACCGTTGTTCATTACTTCAATTAATTTCTCACGTGCATCTTCTAGAGATGAAGCTTGTCCAGCAAGGTATACCATTTGACTTCCAAGCGTTAAACATAACTCTTCTAAATCTTTCGGTCCTTTACCTTGTAACGTATCAATTGCTTCTTGTACTTCAAGTGCGTTACCAATAGCCTCACCAAGTGGTTGACTCATATCAGAAATAACAGCCATCGTATTACGACCAACGTTATTACCAATGCGTACCATTGCTTCTGCTAAACGTTTTGCATCTTCATCTGTTTTCATAAATGCACCTGCTCCAGTTTTTACATCAAGAACAATTGCATCTGCACCAGCAGCAATTTTTTTACTCATAATTGAGCTTGCAATAAGCGGAATTGAGTTTACTGTTGCCGTTACATCACGAAGTGCATACAATTTTTTATCCGCAGGTGTTAAGTTTCCACTTTGACCAATAACTGCGATTTTATTTTCATTTACAAGACGCATGAATTCATCATTTTCGATTTCAACATGGAATCCTGGAACTGCTTCTAATTTATCAATTGTACCACCAGTATGTCCTAGACCACGTCCAGACATTTTTGCAACCGGTACACCTAAAGCGGCTACTAATGGACCTAATACAAGTGTTGTTGTATCACCAACGCCACCTGTCGAGTGCTTATCTACTTTTACTCCTTCAATAGCTGATAAGTCGATTGTATCACCGCTATTTACCATTGCCATCGTTAAATCTGCACGCTCTTGATCGTTCATATTTTGGAAGAAAATTGCCATTGCAAGTGAACTTACTTGATAATCAGGAATATCACCATTTGTATATCCTTCAACAATAAAGTTAATTTCTTCTGTCGTTAATGCATGTCCGTCACGTTTTTTTGCAATTAGGTCCACCATTCTCATTGTGAGGTCACCCCTTCATTTGTTTTACGATTGCTTTTACTAATGCTAAGAAGTTAGCTTTAACACGTTCTGTCGTTTCGATTACTTCATCGTGGTGAAGTGGCTGATCTAAAATACCAGCTGCCATATTTGAAATACAAGAAATACCAAGTACTTTCATACCAGCATGACGCGCTACAATTACTTCAGGTACCGTTGACATACCAACTGCATCTCCGCCAAGTGTACGAAGCATACGAATTTCAGCAGGTGTTTCATATACAGGACCTGTCATTCCAACGTATACACCTTCTTGTACTTTAATATTTAAGTCTGCTGCAACTTGTTTCGCCATTTCGCGAAGCTCTACTGTATATGATGTAGACATATCAGGGAAACGTACACCCATTTCAGAATCATTTGGTCCGATTAATGGATTTGTACCCATGAAGTTAATGTGATCTGAAATTAACATAAGATCGCCTGGTTCGAATGATGTATTTACACCACCAGCTGCATTTGTTACAACAACTGTTTCTACCCCTAGTTCTTTCATAACACGAACTGGGAATGTTACTTTTTGCATATCGTATCCTTCATAGAAGTGGAAACGTCCTTGCATTGCTACTACCGTTACACCTTGAAGTGTACCGAATACTAGTTGACCTGCATGGCCTTCTACAGTTGAAACTGGGAATTCAGGGATTTCACTGTAAGGTACTGTTACTGCGTTCTCGATTTCATCTGCTAATACACCTAGTCCAGATCCAAGGATTAGTCCTACTTGTGGTGTCTCTTGAAATTTCTCTTTTAAGTATGAAGCTGATTTTGTAATAAGTTCACGATTCATTTGTTTATCCCCCTATTTCTTTAGCTCGTTTAAGAAGCTTGTTCCGTATTCTGGCATTTTCACACCGAAGTTTTCTGCTACAGTTGCACCAATATCAGCAAATGTTTGACGAAGTGGTAACTCTTTTCCGCCTTCTTTCATGCTTGGGCTATATGCTAATAACGGTACATATTCACGTGTATGATCAGTACCATGATGCACTGGGTCATTACCGTGGTCTGCTGTAATTAATAATAGATCATCTTCTTTTAGTTTTTCGAATACTTCTGGAAGACGTGCATCATATTCTTGCAGAGCTTCTCCGTATCCTTGTGGATCACGACGGTGACCGAATAATGCATCAAAGTCAACTAAGTTTAAGAAGCTAAGACCTGTAAAGTCCATATTTAATGTATCTACAAGCTTATCCATTCCATCCATGTTAGACTTCGTACGAAGTGATTCAGTTACCCCTTCACCATCATAGATGTCAGAGATTTTACCGATAGCAATCACATCATAATCACTATCTTTTAATTCATTCATTACTGTACGGCCGAATGGTTTTAATGCATAGTCATGACGGTTCGGTGTACGTGTAAAGTTTCCAGGCTCACCAACGAATGGACGAGCGATAACACGGCCTACCATGTACTTCTCATCTAACGTTAATTCACGTGCAATTTTACAAATTTTATATAACTCATCAAGCGGCACTACTTCTTCGTGTGCTGCGATTTGTAGTACGCTATCAGCAGAAGTGTAAACAATTAAAGAGCCTGTTTCCATTTGTTCTTGACCAAGTTCATCAAGTATTTCAGTTCCAGAAGCTGGTTTATTACCGATGATTTTACGGCCTGTTTTTTCTTCTAATTCATCAAGTAATTCTTTTGGGAATCCTTCTGGGAACACTTGGAATGGTGTATCAATGTAAAGACCCATAATTTCCCAATGACCTGTCATTGTATCTTTACCAGTAGATTTTTCTTGCATTTTTGTATAATATCCAAGTGGTTTTTCTACTTTAGAGATGCCTTTCATTTCACGAATGTTACCAAGACCTAATTTCACCATGTTAGGCATTTGTAACCCATTCATATGTTCAGCAATGTGACCAATTGTGTCAGATCCTAAATCACCAAATTGTTCAGCATCTGGTGCTTCACCGATTCCAACAGAGTCCATTACGACTAGGAATATACGTTTATATTTATTCATAACTGCGACCTCCTATAAGTTCAGTTCTACTTCTTGTAGTATGTTCAAAACGCTATAAAGTGAAACTGTTCTCCATAAGAATTATCTTTCGTTCTCATTATCAAACAGTACTTCTTTAAATCATTCTCTAACCTATTTCGTTTACCTTGAAACGACGCAAAAACATTTCTAGTTTTTTCTAAGTCAGATGTCAGACATCTGATACTGATATCATAACATGTTTACGCTTTCTTTTTAATACATTTTCGTAGAATTTCTCATTTTCTTCACACTTCTATTGTAATCCATTATGCACAGAAGTGCTAATCATTTTATGATTTATTTCTTCATATAAAGTGAAATTTTAATCAATGGCGGTTTTGTTCTTTCCCACTGATCATTTTCAGGATAAAAATAAAAAAAGCAGCTCTAAAGAGCTACCTTTTTATTTTACTTCTACTGTTTCTTCTTTATGTTCATGCAATTCGCCTTTTTTAACATGAACTTTCACTTTGTAAGAACCGTTTTCTTTGAAAGTATGTTTCGTTTCATACTCCCCTTTATTTCCTTCTTTCGCTGGAATAAATTCGTGTTTTTCAACACCATCTTTCCAAATTTCAAGTTGGACTTCAGCACCAGTTAACGCTTCTTCTTTTTGTTTTAAGTGAACTTTCATTGTTGATTCAGCATTTGCTTTTATGTCACCAGCCATAAGGTGGATCATTGTATCGCTTTTATGATCGCCATGTCCTGCACCATGATCACTATTTTCTTTTTTCGCATCTTCTACCTTCGCATTTCCTACAGCCACTTTTACTTCTGGCATAACATGCATTTCACGTGCATTTGTGTGAGCAATAATGTGGTATACTCCATCCGTTTCGAACGTTTTCTCTACAGCATAAACACCTTTTCCTTTATGCTTACCTTCTAGCATCTCGTGCTTTTCGTCGCCAGCTTTCCAAATTTCAAACTTTACATCATCAGCATCTGTTACCTTTTCTTTTCCTTGTGTAACAAGTGCTTGTACTTCTGTTTTTTCACCAGGTTTAATTTCTTTCGGATTTGTTTGAACTGCTACTTTTACAGCTTCTAGTTTCTGTTCTTTTTTCGGTTCTTCTTTGTTTGTATTACAGCCAGCCAATGCTAGCATCGCGATAAATAAAGTCATAATAAGTTTTTTCATCATCATTTCCTCCTTCATACTTTATTTAGTATAGAGGAAAAACATTGTAATATTCTAGTCTTCTGCTGAAAACAATGTACGAAATGTTTGTGAAGTTTCTGTGAAGTGCTATAGCCTTTTGAATCTATGAAAAAAGAGCATAGTATCTATGCTCTCGGATGAAACTGTTTATATACATCTTTTAATCTAGTTTTTGAAACATGCGTATAGATTTGTGTTGTTGAAATATCTGCATGTCCAAGCATTTCTTGCACAGCACGTAAGTCTGCACCATTTTCTAATAAATGCGTAGCAAAAGAATGACGCAACGTATGAGGTGTAAGCTCTTTTTCAATATTTGCTTCTTTCGCTAATCGTTTTAAAATTTTCCAAAATCCTTGTCTTGATAATCGATTTCCATGATGGTTTAAAAAGAGTGCATCTACTACTTTTTTCCCCATCAATTCTCTTCTTCCCTTTTCAATATACTTTTGAATCGCTTCCGTCGCTAAACTTCCTAGTGGAATAATTCTTTCTTTATTCCCTTTCCCTATGCATCGAACAAACCCCATCGTTAAATGTACATCTTCTAAATTTAATGCAATTAATTCTGAAACACGAAGTCCTGTTGCATATAATAACTCTAGCATCGCTTTATCACGAACCCCAAAAGCGCTCGTCATTTTTGGTGTCTGCAGTAACGCCTCTACTTCATCAACTGACAATACTTTCGGTAATTTCCGTTCTCCTTGCGGCGTTTCAATATGTACGGATGGATCGTGCTCTACCGCTCGTTCACGAAGTAAAAATTGGTGAAACGAACGAATCGATGCAATATGACGTGCTAATGTTTTCGAAGATTTTCCGTTTTCTTTTAAGTGCTGCAGAAAATTAACAATGTGCAAGCGTGTCACTTCGTGAAAGCTTTTCGCTTGTTCTACATTTTGCAAATACTTTACATAACTTTTTAAATCACGTTCATAAGATACTACTGTATTTTTCGCTAGCCCTTTTTCAACAACCATATAATGAATAAAATCTTTTAATTGATCTTCCAATCTACACTACTCCCCATTTTCATAGAAAAACATCATTCTATTTACGAAAGCATCCTTTGCCGGCTCTTCATTCCCTGATACTTTTTCTACAGTCTCTTCTTTTGGCTTTTCATAACGATGATAGCTTTCATATTCTTCATTTATCCATAGTATAGCGAAATAAAACAAAATCGTACAACTTGTAAATAATAAAAATACTTTTATCCCATCAAAAGTTAATTTTAAAGCTCGACGCATTGTAAATTCCTCCAAAATATAAGTTATTACAACATATGCCAAGCTTTCACCAATTTATACCTTATTCAAATAAAAAACCTCTTCCTAGTTAAATAGGAAAAGGTTATTTTTCATCCGTTTCATTTTCTTGACAATTTTTACAAATCCCATGGAATGTTAAACGATGATCCTTCACCTTAAAGCTCCAGTCATGTTCTACTTTCCTTTCCACTTCACCAAGTAAATCTTCTTGTATTTCTTGTACAGCACCACATTGTGTACAAATCAAATGATGGTGGAAACGCTGCGCACCTTCTTGGCGTAAGTCATAGCGTGAAACACCGTCTCCGAAGTTAATCTTATCGACAACTTTTAACTCAGATAATAGTTCTAAAGTTCGATAGACGGTTGCTAATCCGATCTCTGGCGACTTTTCTTTTACAAGGAGGTAAACATCTTCTGCGCTTAAATGATCTTCTTCATTTTCTAGCAGCACACGAACTGTTGCTTCACGTTGCGGTGTTAATTTGTAGCTCGCTGCATGTAATTGCTTCTTAATTCGTTCAATTCTTTCTTCCATTCGGTACTACTCCCTCCTCGCCACTCTTACACCATTATATCAGAAGAAGGGCTTCTGTCAAAAGAAAAACAATAAAAACAAATTGATAATTATTCTCATAAAGTATTTATTGTTTATTAATAGCCTCAACGACTTCTTTCATTAAAACTGGTGATGCATAAGCTTCCACACTAGAAGCAAGAGCTAGCACCGCTCCAATTACAAGAAAGAAGCATGTATAACGGATCAATAATGGTAATAGCGGCTCAGTTATTTTTCGTATAAATTGATGCCTAATCATGCGTAAGGAAAAACTTACGGCAATTGTTGTCATAACGAGAAATACTGGGATGATAATGAGATTTTGTGGCAATACAGAAACGAATGCTAATAATAATCCATTCCATCCATGCTGACTTACTAAGAAACCTACTGTAAATCCGACAACTACTCCTTTTGCAAATAATAAAATAAAAATGAGTGGCAATCCAATAATTGAAATCCCTAAAATCCAAATAAATCCAATGTATTTTAATTGTGAAAAGTAACTTTCTCGAAACATTTCGCCTGCAATAGCAAATTCTCCTTTAGAAACTTGTCCAAAAAAACGTTGCAAATAAAATGATAAATCTTGTTTTTGATTTAATTGTAAACTATTTACAAGAATCGCTCCAAATATTACTCCCATCAATAACAAAACAGCGTTAAATATATATAATGAAGAGTTTTCCTGTATGTGAGACATTACACGGTCTTGCCAAGTTTTTCTCCACATTTTTCTTCCCTCCGTTCACACTCTTAGTAAAAATGTATGAAAGAAAGAAAAAAGTATGACGAATTAACATTGAAATTCCGCTCTACTTTGCTAAACTAAAAAGTAGAGAATAGGAGGGATTTCTCTTGAAACCATTATTATTAGATTTTCCAACATTATTTCAAACTGAACGCTTACAAGTTCGTAAGCCATTTCCAGGTGATGGTGCAGAAGTGTATGAAGCAATACAAGCTTCTCTAGAAGACTTAGTACCGTGGATGCCAATTAACGCTGAAACAGAAGAAAGTGCTGAAGAAATCGTTCGTAACGCTCACGGACAGTTTTTACTTCGTGAAACACTTGATTTTCACTTATACGATAAAGTATCTGGTACATTCATCGGAGCTATAACGCTCAAGCCTGAAAATTGGGATATTCCAAAGTTTTCACTTCACTTCTGGCTACATAGCGCTTATACAAAACAAGGCTATATGACCGAAGCTGTAAAAGGTGCCATTCAATTTGCCTTTGATAAGCTAAGCGCTCGAAGAATTGAAATTCGTATTGATGCAACAAATACAAATGCATGTAACTTAGCAGAACGTTTAGAATTTATTCTAGAAGGTACAATGGAAAATGATTTCATAGCACCAGATGGTAGCTTACGTGATGCACGCGTATATGCAAAAATTAATTAAAAAACACTCGCCTTTGGCGAGTGTTTATTTTTGTAGTTGTAAATATTGTACTGCAAACATCGTCTTCGCATCGTGAATACGAAGATCTTTCATAAGAGTAGTTGCTTCTTCTAATGATACTTCCATTAATTCCACAAACTCATCTTCATCTAACGCAGCTTTATTTTCTTTTTTCGTCAAACCTGTCGCTTTATATACATATAAAATTTCATCTGCAAATCCTGGAGATGTATAGAAAGAAGTAATAAGCTCCATATTTTCACATACATAACCTGTTTCCTCTTCTAATTCACGAACTGCTGTCACCTCAGGTTTTTCACCTGGTTCTAACTTGCCAGCCGGAATTTCTATAATCGCCTTTTCAAGCGCTTTACGATACTGCTCAACAAGCACAATTTTCCCCTCATCAGTAATAGCAATAATAGCAACTGCACCAGGGTGATTTACAATTTCACGTTTACTCATTGCTCCATTTGGTAATACTACATCATCAACACGAACTTTTATAACTCTACCATCAAAAATCGGCTCAGTTTTTACTGTTCTCTCTGCAAGATTACTCATACTACTTCATCTCCCTGTTCTATTTCCTATTCTTTCCTCATACATTTTACCACATTGAAAGGAGCGTGATAGAAATGAAAGTTTATATTTTACCAAATCGCGTCACTTTAGTCGGAAAAGCATGGCAAATTCGCCATAAGCTAAAACAATATGGCAAAGAGTATACAACTGTACAAGAGTGGATTACAGCAACTAAAAAGTAAACGTTTGTCAACCTCTTTTCCCTTGCGTACAATAAGAATAAGGAGAAGGAGGTTGACTTATGAAAAAACGTCAATTAGGAAACTCAGATTTATATGTGACAGAAATGGGACTTGGCTGTATGTCTCTCGGTACATCTGAAACAGAAGCCCTGCGTATTATCGATGAAGCAATCAATTTAGGAATCAATTTTTTTGATACAGCGGATTTATATGATTATGGATTAAACGAAGAATTTGTTGGAAAAGCCTTAAAAGGAAAACGAGACCAAATTGTCCTTACAACGAAGGTTGGAAATCGATGGACAGAAGAAAAAAATGGCTGGTCTTGGGATCCTTCTAAAAATTACATAAAGGCTGAAGTGAAAGAAAGTTTACGTAGACTTCAAACTGATTATATTGATCTTTATCAACTTCACGGCGGAACGATTGAAGATCCTATAGATGAAGTAATTGAAGCCTTTGAAGAATTAAAAAAAGAAGGTATCATTCGCCATTACGGTATTTCTTCTATACGTCCAAATGTCATCCGTGAGTATGCAAAGCGTTCAAATATCGTTAGTGTTCTAATGGAATATAGCCTTTTGAATCGTCGCCCTGAAGAATGGTTCCAGCTTCTTAATGAACATCAAATTAGCGTCATTGCTCGCGGACCACTTGCAAAAGGAATTTTAACTGACAATAATGCAAGAAAGATAGAAAGAGTAAAAGAAAAAGATTACCTTTCTTATTCTTACGATGAATTATATGCGACGCTTACGAATGTAAAAGAAATAATTGGAGAAAACGCCTTAACTGGAACAGCTATTCAATATTGCTTACATAACGAAACTGTTGCAGCTGTTATACCTGGTGCAAGCTCTATTCAACAATTACGAGAAAATGTACAGTCTAGTAAACAAACACAGTTAACAACAGCAGAATATACACAGCTTCAGCAAATTGTGAAATGTGATACGTACGCATTACACCGTTAAAAAGACGCTACCATACTGGTAGCGTCTTTTTATAACGTATCATATTTATCAGGATTCGTTCCTACATGTAAATTACGATTTAACGTATTAATTTGAGTCATCTCTTCTTCCGTTAGTGAAAAATCAAAGATAGAAAAATTCTCCTGAATGCGAGATGGTGTAACAGATTTAGGAATCGTCACAACCCCGCTTTGAATATCCCATCTTAATATAACTTGCGCAGGTGTTTTTTCATATTTAGTAGCAATAGCCTGAATAATTGGGTGCTGAAATACTTCTCCGCCTCTCATTAACGGACTCCATGCTTCCATTTGAATTTGCTCACCTTGACAGAAATTACGCAATTCAAATTGTGTTAACATTGGATGAAGTTCCACTTGGTTTACCATCGGCTTTACTTTGCAATTTGGTAATAGCAGTTCTAAATGATGTTTATGGAAATTAGAAACACCAATCGCGCGCACTTTACCTTCTTCATACAGCTTTTCTAACGCTCGGTACGTATCAACATACTTCCCTCTTATTGGCCAATGTATTAAATATAAATCTACATAGTCCATTTGTAATTTTTTTAAGCTTTTCTCAAAAGCCTCAAGTGTTTCCTCGTATCCTTGATCATCGTTCCAAACTTTTGTTGTAATAAAGATCTCTTCTCTCGGAATCCCTGATTCACGAACCGCTTCTCCGACACCGCTTTCATTTTCATATACAGTTGCTGTATCAATCGAACGGTATCCAACTTCTAACGCTGTTTTTACTGCTTGTTTTACTTCGTCGCCTTCTTTCGCTTTATAAACGCCTAAACCAATCATCGGCATTTTTACGCCATTATGAAGTGTAGTTGTTGGAATGTGCACAGTCGTCTCCCTTTCATTATTACATTTTTTTATAAGCCACCACTTTATTTGAACAAGATTCAACAAAAAAGTCAAAACATATGTACAGTTTACATAATAAACTTATATACTTTCTAAAATAATGCGAACTCATTCATTCACATTATTTTCTATCCATTTCTTCGCTTTTTCATCAACATTACGTACAAACTCAGTTTTCCCTTCCGAATATAACGCACCATCATATGTATACTTTTCAGCTAATTCTTTCTTTAAAGTTGCATATGCCTCAGCTTCTTCACAATGAGCCATCATATAATCACGAAATGCTAAATGCCTTACTATCTCAGGGTTTCCTTTTTCAAACACGTGTAAGTGATACGAGCGTTTTTCCTCCGTTCCATGAATAAAATAACGGCGTCTTGAAATACCATTCTCCCCTTTTACGATATAGCCAAGCTCTTCAAAACGTTCATTCCACCTATCTACTCTGTCGATACTCTCTACTTCCATAATCATATCTATAATTGGTTTCGCTGCCAGTCCTGGCACCGATGTACTTCCAATATGATGGACCTTCACCTTTTCTGGCATCGCCGCTTTTAATCTTTCAGCCTCCATTTGAAATTTTTCACCCCAATGATTTTCATGCGGAACAACTACAATTTTTCTCATTCTAACTCCCCTTTTCTTACAAGCTCGTCAAAAAAATGATCAGCGTTATTCACTGATCATTTTCGTTATTATTTAAAGTCTTTCCAAGTAAGGTTACTTTCACTTAACAGTTCTTCAAATGATTTATTCTTTTCACGTTCTTTTTGTTCTTGGCGCTTTCTTTCCTGTTCAGCTGCCTCTTTTTTCTCTTCTCTTACTTGCAACTCTTTCTTCTTATTCTTTAATTGCTGCATGAGTGAATCATTTAATTGATCACCTAATGTAAGCGACTCTTTCTTTTGTTGATTCACTTGCGATTGTCTTTGCATTTGTCTTTGTTTCTTTTTCTTCATACTACTCACCTTTTACTTTTTTCTCCATTATAGTAGATACACAATGAACTCGACAATAAAAAAGGGTCTTTACTCTATTATTCATCTTTTGTAAATATGTTAATTTTTCGAAAAAACCAAATTTTTGTATAGATATAATCCTATGAATCTATTAAAATTATGTCGTATGATGTCAGATTATAAAAAAGGAGAATTATATTATGTGGAAAAAAATTATTCCTGCTGTTGCCGTTTTAAGCACCATTACTTTTTCAACCGTATTTGCCGCTCCCCCATCCCAGGCTCCAGCTGAACAAAACCGCTACATAGACGTACAAATACTTGGTATTAATGATTTCCATGGACAACTAGATACTGTTAAAAAAATTAATAACAAAGAAGCTGGTGGCGCTGATTACTTAGCTACTTATTTAAAAGAACGTAAAAAACAAAACCCGAATACACTTCTCGTACACGCTGGTGATATTGTCGGAGCTAGTCCACCAGTTTCAGCATTATTACAAGATGAACCAACGATTGAATTTTTAAATGACTTAAAATTTGATGTTGGTACAATCGGAAACCACGAATTTGATGAAGGTATCGATGAAATGAAACGTCTCATTTACGGTGGCTATCACGAAAAAACAGGAAATTTCAAAGGTGCTAATTTCCCTTATGTCGCTGCAAACTTCTATAATAAATCCACTGGCCGCTTATTTTTACCGCCATTTACTGTAAAAATGGTAAATGGTGTGCCTGTAGGATTCATTGGCGTAGTTACAACTGATACACCAAATGTGGTGATGCCTACTATGCTTAAAAATGTAGAAATCACTGACGAAGTAGAAGCAATTAATAAATCAACGCAGCAATTAAAGCGTCTTGGCGTTAAATCCATTGTCGTCCTTGCTCATGTCGGCGGAACAACAGATGAGTCTGGTGTGACAAATGGAGACCTTACTCGAATTGCAAATGAAACAGATCCGGAAGTTGATGTTATTTTTGGTGGGCATAGTCACACGTATGTAAATGGTACTGTAAATAATAAACTAATCGTCCAAGCAAACTCTTACGGAATGGCTTTCTCAGATGTAGATGTAACAATTGATCGTAAAACAAAAGATATTGTAAAGAAAAAAGCTGAAGTTGTTACAACATACCATGAAGGTGTAGAACCTGATAAACAAGTAAAGAAAAAATTAGATCAATATAAAGAAAAAATTGCACCACTTGTAAATGAAGTTGTCGGAAAATCTACAGCACCTATCGACCGTAAACAAAATGATGCTGGTGAGTCCACTCTTGGAAATTTAGTTGCCGATGCCCAGCGGCAAACGATGCAAACTCAAATCGCACTTATGAATCCAGGTGGCATTCGTAATGACTTAGATGCTGGCGATATTACATGGGGCGAATTATATGGCATTCAGCCTTTTGGAAACCAATTAATTAAAGTAGATTTAACAGGCCAAGATATTCGTGACATTTTAAATCAACAATGGCAAAAAGGTACGACGAGAATGCTTCAAATTTCAGGTATTCAATATACGTGGGATGCAAATAAACCAAACGGTGAAAAAGTTACAAATATACGTTTAACAAACGGTGAAGAATTATCTCCATCTAAAACGTATAGCGTAGTGGCAAATGCCTTTTTAGCTTCTGGCGGTGATGGATTTGTATCATTTAAAAATGGTAAAAATGCAGAAACTGGTCCAAACGACTTTGAAGCGCTAGTCGATTACGTAAAACAATTAAAAGAACCTATTCAGCCAATTATCGATGGTAGAATTCAAAAAATAAATTAAGTACACTCATAATAAACAACCTTAATTTTTCATCGTAAAAGATACACATGGACCTTTTATTTTATCCGTCATATATGTGAAACCTAAAAAGGATACTCGTTCTGACAATGAACATAGTATCCTTTTCTTTAGTTATCAATATGTGATGTGTTATTAAAATCATATTGTTGTAAAAATTGTTGTAACGCCTCTTCTACAAGTTTAGATTTTTGAATTCCTTTCGATTCTGATATAACGTCTAGTTTTGCTAATATTTCTTTATTAATAGAAAAGGTACGTTTCTTTTTTTCTGTACTTATATTCATCATGGGCGCAATTACTTCTTCTTTCTTTCTTAATAACTCATAAATACTTTGTAATTGTTCATAAATTAATAGTTGATAATCCGTTTTCGCATATTGAAGGGCTGTCGCTTCTTGGAGTTGTAAGTGACGCGGTTCTTCTCCATCTCCTACAAAAATACGCTTTTTCTGTTCTCCATCATATTCGTATCCAATCAATCTTAATTTCTTCGATAATGTATACGGGCTTATTTCAAGACGTTTTGCTATAATAGCGATGGATTCACGCCTATTTAAACAATCGATAATTTCTCCAATCGTCACAATTTCCCTCCTCCCGTGTTGAAATGACACTAGTATGGTATGTTACAATGATTTTCTAACAGTATATGCAAAACGAATAGCCTGTGCGATTCATACGATTTTAGAAAAGGAGGTTTTCAATATGCTTTTTCGTAGCAATACCCCGCAGTTCTATAATAAAAATAAAAAACTCATGCCTAATAGTATCGCTACGATGGAAAGCGTTATGATTAACAACCGAAAACAAACTCTCCTTATGCGCGGGCAAAACGTAGAGCAGCCTATTTTATTATGCTGTCACGGTGGACCAGGCATGGCACAAATCGGATTTATTCGTCATTTTCAAAAAGAATTGGAGAAACACTTCATCGTAATTAATTGGGATCAGCGCGGGGCAGGTAAATCCTTTTCAATGAAAGATTTCGGAGCAAATTTTACAATCGAACAATTCATTTCCGATGCAAAAGAAGTGATTCAATATGTACTTAAAAAGTTCAATAAACAGAAACTATTTCTCGCTGGTCATTCTTGGGGAAGTATTATCGGGCTTAACATAGCACACCATTATCCACAATATATCGAGGCTTATATCGGTATTGGGCAAATTGTACATATGAAACAAAACGAAGAATTACTATATCAGCATTTAATTCGTTCTGCAAAAAAACATAATCATAAAAAAGCATTAGCGTCCCTTTTAAAATTAGGAAAACCGCCATTTTTAGATACGAGACGCCTTATTATTCAAAGAAAATGGCTTGGCACATTCGGAGGAGCAATCCAAAACGGATCTTCCTTTTCGTTCATACGAAAAGGCTTCTTTTCCCCTGAATATACGCTATTAGATTGGTTCAAGTTTCTCGCAGGGAATTTAAAATCTGGCGTTTTATGGGAAGAAATGTTGACAATCGATTTCTTTTCTTCTATTACGAGTTTATCTATTCCAGTTTATTTTTGTTCTGGTCGCTATGATTATCAAACTCCTTATGCACTCGTTCAGGAATATTGTGATGTAATAGAAGCACCGATAAAAAAGATGATTTGGTTCCCAAATTCAGCACATTCTCCCGATTTAGAAGAGCCAGAATTATTCGCTCGTTCTTTACAATCCATTAAACAAGAGCTAGCTTTTCACCATTAGTAACAAAAGGCTCTTTTACATTTCATAAAAAACAATTTATAATAATATGTCGCAACTATGTATAAATATAGCAAGGTGCTTCATATTTACTTACCTTAACACAATAAAATTTTGGGGAGATTACATTTATTATGAATGCTGTACTCGTTGCAGTAGCAGTTATGCTATTGCTTAGTTTATTACGTGTCCAGGTCATTGTCGCCATCATTGTTGGAGCTTTAACAGGCGGAATTATCGGCGGACTCGGTATTTCAGAAACGATTAACACTTTTACAACTGGTCTTGGAAACAGTGCTCCAATCGCTTTAAGTTATGCAATGCTTGGCGGTTTCGCTATTTCTCTTTCCAAAACAGGACTTCCAGATGCCATGATTCAAACGGCATTAAAATGGATTGGCAATGAACAAGACACGAAAAAACAAGTTTATTCTAAAATACTTATTCTATTCATCATTTTAACGATGGCTTGTTTCTCACAAAATGTGATTCCTGTTCATATCGCTTTCATCCCCATCTTAATTCCAGCACTTTTAAAAGTATTAAATGAGCTGAAAGTGGATCGCAGACTTGTTACATGTATTATTACATTCGGATTGATTACTCCTTATATGTGGATTCCAGCAGGGTTCGGAAAAATTTATCATGACGTATTGCAAACAAATGCTGCGCAAAGCGGTCTTACATTTGATGTCGCGCTTATTCCAAAAGCAATGACGATTCCAGCAATCGGTATGATTATCGGATTATGTGTAGCGGTGTTCATTACGTACCGAAAACCTCGTACGTATGAAACAGAACAAATTCATACTACCGCAAATGAAATCGTTCCCTATACAAAACGTAGCATTACTTTCGGATTATTATCTATCATAGCCACATTAACTGTTCAATTAGCAACAGAATCAATGATTTTCGGTGCTTTAGCTGGGATTATCGTCTTATCAGTAAGTGGTAGTCTACCTCTTAAAGAAGCAGATGCGATATTAACAAGCGGAATGCGCATGATGTCCTTTATTGGTTTTGTTATGATTGCGGCCGCTGGATTCGGAGCTGTGCTTCGAAAAACAGGACATGTTGAATCTCTTGTGCAAACGAGTGCACATATAATTGGAAACAACAAACCACTCGCTGCATTTCTTATGCTTGTAATTGGACTTCTCGTTACGATGGGAATTGGTTCATCCTTTTCAACCATCCCTATTTTAACAACAATTTTTGTACCCCTTTGCATGCAGCTTGGATTTAGTCCAATGGCCACCATTGCCATTATCGGTACAGCCGGAGCGCTAGGAGATGCAGGATCTCCAGCATCAGATAGTACACTTGGACCAACATCTGGTTTAAACGCTGATGGTCAACACCATCATATATGGGATACATGTGTACCAACTTTTCTGCATTATAATATACCGTTACTTATATTCGGATTTATTGCCGCAATTACATTATAAAAGGTGCGTTTTATACGCACCTTTTACTTTTTTATTTTTCTCTTTAATTGTTGCAACGCTATTTTCCCATTTTCTTCGCTACAACTTTCCATTTGCATAAATGACGGACCTGCCCATTCACTGTCTATACTCCCGTTTATTCCAATAATTTTCACTTTATCCGGTATACGGATATTTAATTTTTTTGCTGCTCGAATTAACTCAAAAGTAATCTTATCACTTGAAGTTACAATTCCATCTACATACGGATTGTTTTGCAATAACGTAACAAACTGTTTATTCGTATACCCTTGTACACATTCTTCTCGATAAGAGATTCCTTCCTCCCAAACAGCATCTAAAAATCCTGATATGTACTCTTCCATTTCTTCACTATCTTCGCCCTCACCGAAATAAGCAAGAAAGTGACAACCTTTTTCTTTTAATAAAGAGACCGCTCTTTGGCCACTTTCATAATAATTTGCATGGGATTTTTTTTCATCAATCACAACAAACGGAAGTGGGATTTCTCCTATACTTTTAAAAACGGATCTTGTCAAAATAACACCTGCAACGTTATTTTCCTTCAACATATGTATGTATTTATCTTTATTCTCTATATTACAAACAATAATTTGATATCCTTCTTTATACGCTATTTCCTCAATACAATGTAGCAAAGTGATGTTTGATGGGTCATATAGATTATCTACAAGTAATGCAATTATCGTTGAATTCTCTTTAAATAATGGCTTTGCTGCACTATTTGGCCTATAACGTAATTCCTCAATTGCTTCCTTTACTTGTTTTACTGTGTCCTCATGAACGTATCCTTTTTCATTTATAACTCGTGAAACGGTTGCGACTGAAACACCTGCCAATTTTGCAACATCACGTATAGTTGCCACATCGTCACCCCTTAATATGGTAATAGATTACAATTTTACGGTAACCTAAATTACAATATTCGTCAAGGTTAATAACTTATATTTCTGAAAATTGTTACATCATTACACTAAACTATATTCTAATTGAATTTCATGTAAAATCGGGATATTATCATACCCAATGCGCGGAATTTCTTTCTTTATTTTTCGTGCCTCTTCAACTGCATTTACATATAAATTCGTCATTAAAAAATTACGTTTTTGGTAAAAACGTAACGCATTCATATTATCATTTGTTGTTATAAGCCAAACCTGCCTGCACTGTTCTTCTTCTGCAACTCGTAATACACAATCCACAAGTTTTGTCCCTATTCCTTTTCTTTCTTTAAAGCTATCTAACGATACAATTTCGCACATATTTCCAATCAATTCATACGTTATAATTCCGATTATTCTGTCTTCTGAGAGCGCAACAAATCCTGGCAACTCTTCTAATTGATGCTCCTTACCACGTGAAACCATCAATGAACTCCCCCAGTTCTCACACATGAACATTCGGATTGTTTCTTTCATCGCTGGCGTAATTTTTTGTATATGCACCATTTCCTATTTCTCCCCTTTTCTATCCTTGTGATACAATATAAGTGTATCACATGTAACGGTATTTGGAGGATGAGGTAAAGTATGAAACGTTTTTTTGCAGCATTGTTTACTATACTAGGTGCGATAACTGCCCTTGGGATTTTCTTTACAAATAAGGTGATGTACTTAAAGAAAAAAACAGAGGAAGAAATACTCGAAAGAGAAACGAAAAAACATTTTCGTATAGAGGATTTTGATGCTCTTCATAAAGAAGAAATTCATATTCCTTCGCAATTCGGATATGATCTTCACGGATATTACATTCCTGCTGGTCATTCCAATAAGTTTATGATTTTCTGTCACGGCGTAACTGTAAATAAAATGAACTCTGTAAAATATGCAAGGTTATTTTTAAACAGAGGATATAATGTCGTTATTTATGATCATCGTCGTCATGGTAAAACTGGCGGAAAAACAACAAGCTATGGATACTATGAAAAACATGATTTAAAATCTGTAGTTGACTGGCTAAAAGGTCGTTTTGGAACAAATATAACACTCGGTATTCATGGTGAATCGATGGGCGCTGCAACACTTCTTCAGTACGCAGGACTTGTAGAAGATGGTGCTGACTTCTATATTGCAGATTGTCCTTTCTCTGATTTCTACGGACAATTACAGCACCGTTTAAAGGTTGAATTCCATTTACCGAAATGGCCTTTATTACCTTTAGCAAATGCTTTCTTAAAAGTGCGTGACGGTTATACGATTCGTGAAGTTTCACCAATCGATTGTATAAAAAACATTAACAATCCCGTCCTCTTTATTCATAGTAAAGATGATGATTATATTTTAGCTGATATGACGAAAGCACTCTATGAATCAAAAGAAAACAATAAACAACTTTATATTGCAGAACACGGCGCACACGCTTGCTCTTATAACGAAAATAAAGAAGAGTATGAAGCAGCCATTGATCAATTTTTAAACTCCTATGTAAAAGAAACAAAAAACAGGCTTGCATAAGCCTGTTTTTTTATTGCGCTAAAACGTCTGTAACTTGTTCCATATTTTCAGAAATCCACTTTATTGCATCATCTAACGTTGGAAATTCTGTCGTTTGAAATGTTACCTCATCTTGCAGTAACCAAACATCCTTTGACTCTTGTCCTACACCAGCAATGGACCAGTGCAACAAACTATATGGATGATTATCATTCAAAAATGATGCCCATGTGCGCTCATTTGCAATATTTCGTAATGTACGTAATTGTTTATCCATCTTTCGTCACCTTACTCTAGTCAGTTATAAAAAACATTATAACACTCTCTTCTCTTCCAAAGAAAGTGCTCTTTTCATATTGTCAAGTACTTCTCTTGATTATATGATGAAATTAAGCGTTTGGGAAGGAGGGATAGCGTTGGCTAAAGTACAAATTAAAGTAAATGATAATGGCTCTTTTCGCGTTACAGGGGACGTGGAATTAGTTGATTCACAAGGGAATGTATTCCCAGCAAAACCGGCATTTTCTTTATGCCGTTGTGGTTTATCAAAAAATATGCCTTATTGCGATGCTTCGCATAAAGGAAAATTTGAATCTGTTGTTAGAGCACCAGAGACAGAATAATTTCACATGTGACATGCACATTTTTTTGTGCATGTTTTTTCTTTTGATCAACTCCATTACATCCCTTCTCCTTACAACATTTCTAATACTTCTGTCCTCATGCCAGCATACATATATTTTCACACAATTCTTCACATTCGAACATTTTTTACTAGCCTTTTTTCTTTTTTGTGCTATAATTTGAGCAAACAGCATCCTTCGGGGTCGGGTGAAATTCCCAACCGGCGGTGATGAAGTGCAAACTTCTAAGTCCGTGACCCGTTTTCAACTCGAAAACGGTGGATCTAGTGAAACTCTAGGGCCGACAGTATAGTCTGGATGGGAGAAGGATATGTTTTCTAGTAATTTTATATAGCGAATACACTTTTATTTCAGTATGCATATTTTTAAGTTTCATTTTGAATCTTTATATATGTTTTATTTTGTATACTTATGTTTCTATACTGGAATAAAAAGATACGACTAGCGTTTGAAAAATTCGATATTTTGCTAGGTTTTTTCCTTATGCCAAAATATCAATCATCGTTAGGTTTCTTTCCTATACTTTCGTATTCGAACTATATTTCTAGAAATCACGTCTCCCAAACCCCAAGGATATAAAATCCTTGGGGTTTTTTGATTTTTTCAGGAGAGGTGAAGAGAATGACAGATCAAGAATATATGAGGATTGCCCTGCAGTTAGCAGAAGGAACATCCGGACAAACAAGTCCAAATCCTATGGTTGGTGCTGTTGTTGTAAAAGATGGAAACATCGTCGGTATGGGAGCTCATTTGCGTGCTGGTGAAGAACACGCAGAAGTCTATGCTCTTCATATGGCTGGCGAAAAAGCAAAAGGAGCTACCGTTTATGTAACACTTGAACCTTGTAGCCATTTTGGAAAAACACCACCTTGCTGTGAATTGCTCATCAAAAAAGGAGTCAAACGGGTTGTAATTGCTACTCTTGATTGTAATCCGCTCGTTTCTGGCAATGGAAAAAGGAAATTAGAAGAAGCTGGCATCGAAGTAACGACTGGTGTTCTTGAAGCAGAAGCAATTTTATTAAATCGCTACTTTTTTCACTACATGAAAACGAAACGTCCATTTGTAACAATAAAAACAGCAATGAGCTTGGATGGAAAAACAGCAACCGTAACCGGTGAAAGTAAGTGGATTACAGGTGAAGAATCACGAGCTGATGTTCACCAATACCGCCATACACATGATGCGATTCTCGTTGGAGTGAATACAGTTATAGCTGATAATCCGCATTTAACAACAAGAATTCCTAACGGGGGACAAAATCCTATACGCGTTATTTTAGATACCCATTTACGAACGCCACCATCTTCTCATGTCATAACAGATGGTTTAGCACCGACATGGATTTTTGTCGGTAATGGTGTAGATAAAAAGAAAATAGCTTCTTATGAATCTGAAAATATAGCTATATTCCAAATGAAAACGAAACAGATTGAAATACAGGATGTTTTACACCTACTCGGCGAAAAACAAATTCTTTCTCTTTTCGTCGAAGGTGGTCAAACAGTTCATGCAAGTTTCTTACAAACAAAGTATTTCAATGAAATTGTAACTTATATAAGTCCAAAATTAATTGGTGGAAAAAATGCCCCTACTTTATTTGGCGGCAATGGTTTTTCAACATTACAAGATGCACTTTCCTTGGAAATTCAAGAGATGAAACAAATTGGCGATGATATAAAAATTGTTGCGCATGCCCGAAGTGAGGTGACGGAATGTTTACAGGAATTGTAGAAGAATTAGGAACGATTGCAAACATGCAACAAAGCGGCGAAGCGATGAAGTTAACGATTCATGCCAATAAAATTTTATCAGATGTTCACTTAGGTGATAGCATCGCGGTGAACGGTATTTGCTTGACTGTAACGAGTTTCACAACAACTTCATTCACAGTAGACGCAATGCCTGAAACGATGCAATCAACATCACTTCGCATGCTTAAACCGCAATGCAAAGTAAATTTAGAGCGTGCAATGGCTGCAAACGGACGATTCGGTGGACATTTCGTTTCAGGACATATCGATGGCATCGGAACGATATTAAACAAAAAACAACACTATAATGCCGTCTATTACAAAATAGCTATTTCTGATGAATTGCTACGCTATTGTTTGCATAAAGGGTCCGTTGCTGTTGATGGAACGAGTTTAACAATATTTGATATAGACGAATCTTCCATTACCATTTCACTCATCCCGCACACAGTAAGTGAATCTGTTATCGGAGAAAAAAATGCCGGTGACATCGTAAATATTGAGTGTGACATGATTGGTAAATATATCGAACGCTTTATTTCTAAACCAGTAAAACGAACAGGTTCAATGACAGAAAGCTTTTTACAAGAAAACGGATTTCTATAAGGGGGAAGCATTATGTTTCATCGTATTGAAGAAGCTCTAGAAGATTTAAAACAAGGAAAAGTCGTGATCGTATGTGATGATGAAAACCGCGAAAATGAAGGCGACTTTATCGCTTTAGCAGAGTATATTACGCCAGAAACAATTAACTTTATGATTACACATGGGCGCGGCCTCGTTTGTGTACCAATTACAGAAGGATACGCAGAACGTCTACAATTAGAACCAATGGTAGCTCATAATACAGATTCGCATCATACTGCATTTACAGTGAGCATTGATCATGTTTCTACAACAACTGGGATTAGTGCCCACGAACGTGCAACTACGATACGAGAAATGTTAAATCCTGCATCAAAAGGTGCTGATTTCAATCGTCCTGGACATATCTTTCCATTAATTGCGAAAGAAGGTGGTGTCCTGCGCCGTGCTGGTCATACAGAAGCTGCTGTCGATTTAGCACAGCTTTGCGGAGCAGAACCAGCTGGCGTCATTTGCGAAATTATTAATGAGGACGGTACGATGGCACGCGTACCTGATTTACTACAGTGCGCAAAACAATTTGATATAAAAATGATTACAATAGAAGATTTAATTGCTTATCGCCGCCACCATGAAACATTAGTGACGCGTGAAGTGGAAATTACATTACCTACAGATTTCGGTACTTTCCATGCAATTGGCTATTCTAATTCATTAGATACGAAAGAACATATTGCACTCGTAAAAGGTGATATTTCAACAGGAGAGCCTGTACTTGTACGCGTTCATTCAGAGTGCTTAACAGGAGATGTATTTGGCTCGTGCCGCTGCGATTGCGGACCACAACTCCATGCTGCACTTGCTCAAATTGAGCGTGAAGGAAAGGGCGTTCTTCTTTATATGAGACAAGAAGGACGAGGCATTGGGCTTCTTAATAAGCTTCGCGCTTATAAGTTACAAGAAGAAGGCTTCGATACTGTAGAAGCAAACGAAAAGCTTGGCTTCCCTGCTGATCTGCGTGATTACGGTATTGGCGCTCAAATATTAAAAGATTTAGGTTTACAACATTTACGGTTATTAACGAATAATCCTCGAAAAATTGCTGGCTTACAAGGTTACGATTTAGAAGTAATCGAGCGTGTACCGTTACAAATGCCAGCAAAAGAAGAGAATAAAACGTATTTACAAACGAAAGTAAACAAATTAGGACATTTACTAAACTTATAATTAAGGGAGAGATTTATTATGGTATTCGAAGGTCATTTAGTTGGTACAGGATTAAAAGTTGGAGTTGTTGTTGGACGTTTTAATGAATTTATTACAAGTAAGTTACTTGGTGGTGCTTTAGACGGATTAAAGCGTCACGGTGTAGAAGAAGCTGATATCGATGTTGCTTGGGTTCCTGGTGCATTTGAAATTCCTTTAATCGCTAAAAAGATGGCGAATAGCGGGAAATATGATGCTGTTATTACGTTAGGCACTGTCATTCGTGGTGCTACAACACATTACGATTACGTTTGTAATGAAGTAGCAAAAGGTGTTGCATCTTTATCACTACAAACAGACATCCCAGTTATTTTCGGTGTATTAACGACTGAAACAATTGAGCAAGCGATTGAACGCGCAGGCACGAAAGCTGGTAATAAAGGCTATGAATCCGCCGTTGCTGCAATTGAAATGGCTCACTTATCAAAACAATGGGCATAAAAAAATAAAAAAGAGGCTGCGGCCTCTTTTTTATTTCTTCACTTTTTTCCGTACATCTTTTATTAATTCATCCATTGTTTTTCCTTCTGTTTGTATACGAAGCGTTTGTGCTGTTCTCCATACATTCTCTCTTTTCTTCGCTTCTTCTATAATAGTAATTTCTTTTCGTACTTCCTTTAAATCTTTCCCTTCTGTTTTCAATCCAAAATGTTCAGCTTTCGTTCGAAAATGTTGTTCAATTCGTTGTTGCATCTCTTTTTGTTCAGGATTTTCGGCGGCCTTAACTGGATCAGCACTTATTGCTTTTAGTAAAATGAGACAAGTCATAATCGCTAATATATATTTGTGCATGTAAAATCCTCCAACCCAATGTAAATTACATATTTACTATGTACAATTGGGGCTTGGAAAATTCGTCCACCAAAATTCTTTTTTTCGCTCAAAAGCCAATAGTATCAAGCGTTCACAATTATTTATTACATTTTATTTACAAAAAAGCAAACTCTTTTACAAGTTTGCTTTTTTGTATCTTATAATGCACATTCCTCAATCTCAAATCCTAAATCTTCAATCATACCCCAGTCTGCAGTCGGTTCTTGTCCAGCTGTTGTTAAGTAGTCTCCAACAAAAATAGAGTTTGCTGCAAATAAACCGATTGGCTGTACAGAACGTAAATTAATTTCACGCCCTCCTGAAATGCGAATTTCCTTCGTTGGGTTTACAAACCGCATCATCGCCAGCACTTTTAAACATTCTACTGGTGTTAACTCCTTTTGTCCTTCAAGCGGCGTACCCTTCACAGCAACAAGGAAATTACATGGAATGGAATCGGCATCTATACGTTGTAATTCGAATGCAATTTCAGCACGCTCTTCTATTGTCTCTCCCATTCCAAAGATCGCTCCTGAACATGGTGAAATACCCGCTTGTTTCGCTTTTTGGACTGTATCAACACGATCGTCATACGTATGAGTGGAGCAAATGCTTTCGTAATTATTCACATGTGTATTTAAGTTGTGGTTATAACGGTGTACACCCGCTTCCGCTAAACGTCCTGCTTGATCTTCGTTTAAGAAACCTAAACAACAACAAATCTTTAAATCTGTCGTTTCACGAATCTCTTTAACTGCTCCAATTACGTGATTCACCTCTTTATCAGTCGGACGACGACCAGATGCCACAATACAATACGTACCCGCTTTACGGCGAATTGCTTCGTGTGCTCCTTCTACAATCTTTTCCTGCGTTAGCCATGCATATTTATCAATCGGTGCTTCTGAAATAATAGACTGTGAACAATATCCGCAATCTTCAGGGCATAATCCAGACTTCGTATTAATAATCATATTTAATTTTACTTTCTTACCAAAGTGATGATGGCGAATGATATACGCAGCATTCATAATTTCTAAAATCTCTGTATCGTCAGCCTCTAATATCGCTATTGCATCTTCTTTCGTAATCACTTTCTCTTCTACTACGTCGTATGCAAGTTTTTTCCAATCCCTTTTTGTTTGTACTTGTTTCATTTCATCTCTTCCCCTCTTTTGTTATATGCACAAATAAAGCATGATACGTTGCCATTATCCCTTCATTTCCCGTGAAGTCTCTTTCGTATATGCGAAGCATCGCACGAAAGAGTGAGGGACTTTGACAATATGATTCTTCATTACTATTGGTCGCTCCTACTTTACGAATAGAATGTAGAAACTCCCTAACTTCTGTAAATCTCTCTATGTAACACGTTTCAGAAACATGTACATCCCCTGTTTCTATCTCACATATATGGCGCAACTGATTTTTCGAATAAAAACGCTGCCCAATCGATGTTTCATTTTGTATATTTTTTTCTTCTTTCGCCCGCTGGAACGAAGCATGCAATTCTTGAAATGTTTCCTGTCCAAACGTTGAAAAGAGTAATATCCCCTCTATAGATAAATGACGAAATAAATTTGTTATCACTTGTTTTAAATCATTTAGCCATTGAAATGTGGCATTTGAAATAATGACATCATACGTTTCTTCTAGTCGTAATCTTTCAATATCCTCACAATAAAATGTTACATTGTTTACATTTTGTCTAGTTTTCGCAACTGCAATCATACTTTCAGCAAAATCAATAGCTGTAATTTGTGCTTTCGGAAATAAGTTTGATAATTGCTCTGTAACATATCCTGTCCCGCATCCAAGTTCTAAAATACGTATCGATGAATTTGTACTATATCGCCGATTCAATGTAGAAAGTAATGAATGCGCCATCTTTTTTTGTACATTTGCATATTGATCGTAGGATACAGCTGCCACGTTAAATCGTTTTTGTAGTAACGTTTTGTTGATCATGTCGTATCCCCTCTACAAATTGAATGATTTCATTTGCGCAATATTCGAAATTCGTTACGCATAATGCATGTCCAGCCTCACTTACTACTTTTAACTTAGCATTCGCATTCTCTGTCATACTATGAGCTGCAGATAATGGACATATCACATCCTGTTCTCCATGAAGAAGTAACAACGGGACTTTGACATCTATTAATTCGTTTCTCATATCTGTTTCTATTAAATAATCTAAGCCTAATTGTAATGACTGAATCGAGTCTCCTTTAAAATTCAGCGCAATCTCTTCAAAACTCGTATTCTCTTTCAGCTCATCTTTTGTAAACATATTTTCATAAAACCGCTTGAGCGTATCTTCTTTCTTTCTCGCCACATTCTTTTTTAGCCGCTCTACATGCAAAGCATTCCATCCACTCGTATAGTCGCTCGTATTTGTAAATTTGGGAGTACCACCAATTAGTACAATACCTTTTGTCTGAATCTTTTTATGTGCTTGAACTGCCGCTAACGCCCCTAGTGACCATCCAACTAAAATGACATTTTCATCCTTTGCTACATCTATTATTCGCCCTGCGAATTCACTTTGTTCTTTCACATTACGCCAATTGATACATTGAACAGAATACTCTTTAAAATACGGCAGAACTAAAGTCCAAACACCTTCTTCCATTCCCCACCCAGGAATAAAAATAATCTTTAGCTCTTTCATACGAAAAACCCCTCTTCTTTACCAATGCGTATAATATGGTGAATAGCCCATTGCAAATCAGCTATTGTATGTTGGGACGTAACTGCAAAACGGACCCGTGAACTATTAACTGGAACCGTTGGTGGACGAATTGCAATTGCAGCAATCCCTACCTGTTGCAACCTTTTACTAAACCGTAAAGCTGTTTCATTTGAACCGACTACGATCGGTACAATGTGAGTTGAGCTATTTCCAATATCAAAACCAGCTTCTCGTAAATGGTTTCTGAAATATGCTCCATTCTCTATAAGTCTCTCTCTTCTTTCATTATCTTCTTTTACAATTTCAATTGCTTTTTGTACCGCTCCTAACGTTCCTGGCGGTAATGCAGTAGTAAAAATAAAACTTCTCATCATATTGTGTAAATACTCTATATAAATTGCATCGCCTGTCAAATACGCACCATAACACCCTAAAGCCTTACTAAACGTCCCCATATGTATATCTATTTTTTGAGCAAGATCTTCTTCTATATGAGATAATCCAGCTCCGCCACTTCCATATATTCCACTCGCATGTGCTTCATCAACTATAAGAATTGCCCCGTATTTCTCTTTCAGCTCTACTAACTCCCTTACATACGCAGTATCACCATCCATACTAAAAACAGTATCTGTTACGATTAATTTCCGCTGTTCAGGTGACGCTGTTTTCAATAACTTCTCTAAATGATCCAAATCATTATGACGATACCTTTTATGCTCTGCCCCACTTAATATAATTCCATCAACAATGCTTGCGTGATTTAATTTGTCACTAAACACAATATCGTGACGACTCACTAATGAAGAGATCACTCCAATATTTGCGGTATATCCACTATTCACAACTAAGGCTTTTTCAGTGCCTTTCCAATCGCATATACTTCTCTCAACCTCTTCATACAGTGAATAGTTCCCTACCACGAGCCTTGATGCTGTCGCCCCAGTTCCATATTTTCTTGTACATGCGATAGCAGCTTCTTTTAACCTTTCATCTCCAGCTAACCCTAAATAATTATTTGACGCTAAATTTAGCATCCTTTTCTCATCTCGAATAAGCCATGTCTCTTCTGCTTGTTCTGTTACATGCAAATTACGATACTGCCCTCGCTCATGTAATTGTTGCAATTTAGATTGAAGATGTGTGCGCCACGTTTGATTCATTTCGGATAAGCTCCTCTAATTTTGAAATCATTATATATTCTTTAGCAGATTCCAAGACTTCTTCTTTTGTAAACTCACCTGCAAAGAATGGTAATAAACCTAAAACTGGTACCCCACTTAGCTCTTCAATCATTTCTTTATTTTCTTGCACTCTTTCCATTTCGCATTCTTTGCAGCCAGATAAAATGACACCTGCTACTGTTAAACCATATGCCTTTGCATAAGCGATCGTTAAAACTGTATGATTTACTGTTCCTAATGTAGGGCGTGCTACTACAATAAGTGGAAGTTGTAATTCTTTTGCGAAATCAATTACTAAAGCGTCCTCTGTATATGGAACAGCTAATCCACCTGCTCCTTCTACAAGTAGACTATTAAAATCTTTCAATCGTTCATTATAGTGATGAATAATGTCTTTTAACGTTACTGTCCTTCCAGCTCTTTTCATGGCAAGTCTCGGGGCAAGCGGCTCTTCAATAGAGTAAGGGCAAATTTCCTCTTCTTTTGTCGGTACACCTGATAATGCTTTTAGCCTTGCTGCATCTCCCTCTGGATTTGATGCAACATGTCCACTTTGCAATGGTTTATATACCCCGATGTTATATCCCAGTTCTCTAAATACACCTGCTAATGCACCGGCGACAACAGTTTTCCCCACTTCAGTATCCGTTGCTGTTATAAAAAAACCGCTCATTATTCTCCCTCCGTAACATCCGAGATTGCTTTATACAAAATACGTAACATATCATCAATCTCATCAATTGTAGAAGCAAGAGGGGGCATAAATACAATCGTATTACCGAGCGGGCGCAAAATCATACCCAGCTCCCTTGAGCGTTTACATACTTGAACACCGACTCTCTCTGTCCATTCAAACGCTTCTTTCGTTTCCTTATTCTTCACAAGTTCAATTCCAACCATTAACCCACATTGACGAATATCCCCTACATGTTTATATGCAAAGAGGTCTTCTAATTGCGTCGCCACATATTCTGTTTTACGTGCCACCTCTTCTATTAAATTTGTTTTTTCATATAGTTCTAGATTCGCAATTGCTACCGCACACCCTAACGGATTCCCTGTATAACTATGTCCGTGGAAAAATGTTTTTTGTTCTTCATAGCCTCCTAAAAAGGCATTATAAATTTCATCTGTCGTTACAGTAATTGCAACTGGTAAATATCCGCCCGTTAAACCTTTTCCGGCTGTTAAAATGTCCGGCGTTACATTTTCATGTTCACATGCAAACATTTTCCCGGTACGCCCAAATCCAGTCGCTACCTCGTCTGTAATAAATAGAACATTATATTTTGTACATAAATTACGTAGCCCTTTTAAGTATCCTTTTGGCATTGTAATCATACCGCCAGCACCTTGCATTAAAGGTTCTACAATAATCGCCGCAATCTCTTCATGTTTATCTTTCAGCAGCTCTTCCATTTCTTCTAAATGCTTTTTTACAATTTCCTCCTTATTATTTCCATAAGGAGAACGATATGTATATGGATAAGGCATTTTAATCGCTTCGAATAAAAGCGAACTATACACTTGGTGAAACAAGTCTATTGCTCCCACTGAAACAGCTCCAATTGTGTCACCATGATACGCTTCTTTTAATGTAACAAATCTTTGTTTCTTCGGTTTTCCTTTATGCTGCCAATATTGAAAGGCCATCTTAATTGCAATTTCAACAGCGCTAGAACCGGAGTCTGAATAAAACACTTTCTTCAAACCTTCTGGTACAACTTCAATTATTTTTTCGGCTAATAAAATAGATGGAACGTTAGCAAGCCCTAACATAGTAGAATGGGAAATTTTATTTAATTGCTCACGAATTGCCTCATCTAGTTCTGGCACTTGATGTCCATGAACATTTAACCAAATAGACGAAACACCGTCCCAATATTCATTTCCATTTACATCGTATAGCTTTCTTCCCTCTCCCCGTTCAATAATGACAGGATCTTCTTCTAAATAATCCTTCATTTGTGTAAACGGATGCCATACATAGGCCTTATTTTTCTCCGATAACTCTTCATATGTATATGATGGTTTGTCAGTCGTACTCTTACTAAAAGTCACAATTGTCACCCCTAATGTTAACTAGTTTATAAATATAGTTAACATTAAAACTAAATGACTGTCAATTATTTTTAAATCAAGTAGTTCTTAAAAAAGAACAACTTATCATACGATAAGTTGTTCTACTTTCCATGTTGTATCTTTCCGATTTCTAAAATAATCTCTTCATCTTTTTTTCCTTCTGTTTCAATTCCAAGTTGTTTTGCATGTTCAATCAATAGATCATGGCGCTTCTCAAATCTTGCGGTATTTACTTCTTTCGCAACCTCTTCTTTTGTTTTTCCTTCCATAGAAACCCCTAGTTTATCAGCTGCTTTTTCCATCGACTTCTTCTCTTCAGCTTCTTTCGCTTTCTTCACTTCTAACTGCTGTATTTGCTTTTGCTTCGCCTGCTCTGATTCAGCTGCAAAAGCTGTGTAAATGCCAGCACTTCCGCCAATGACTAGTAAAGTGGTAAAAAGAATTATTTTTTTCTTCACTCTTTCCTCCCCTTTCAAATTCATTATAACGCACATTTTCCCAGGATTAAAATCGTTCTCCTTTATTTCCCTAAAAAATCATTGAATATTTTTATTGACATGTGAGACGAATATATGATAAAAATTTAACTAACATCATATGAATCGGCATTGATAGGATTTAGTAGTATTTCGATTTCTGCTTTCAGAGAGCTGGTGGTCGGTGTGAACCAGTACAGAGCGAATTATGAATTACCCCCTGGAGCTTCTTTTGCGAAACGTAAGGAGTAGTGAAAGACGGTTATAGACCGTTATATCTAAAGAGTGGTGAAACGACACTGTTTCACAATTTAGGGTGGTACCGCGAATTTTTCGTCCCTGCATATGTTGCAGGGGCGTTTTTATTTTATTAGCGCATATCATACAACCCTTTATTTTGTGATACATTCATTTCACAAGCTAGGGTGGTACCGCGATTTCTTCGTCCCTGCATAATTATATGCAGGGACGTTTTTTTATCCAATCATTTCCGTATCATATTAAAGAAACAACAATTACCGGTAATTTGTCACAAAATTCTAAAATTTAGAAGGAAATAAACAATATTGGCGAATTTTATATAAAAAAGAGCTATTTTAGATTACTTAGGAGGGGAAAACAATGGTTTCAAAAATTGAATCTGTTCTTTTAACAGTATTTATCTTTTTCTGCATTGGCTTTAGTGTTATCAAATTAGAAGTTTCACCACACATCCCAATTTTATTTGGTATCGTTCTTTTATTAGCATTTGGATTTATGAAAAAAATTGATTGGTCTACGATGGAAAAAGGAATGATAAGTAGTATTTCAGCTGGTATTCCATCTATTTTTATATTCTTACTTGTAGGCGTATTAATTAGTGTTTGGATCGCTGCTGGAACAATTCCAACTTTAATGGTATACGGCTTCCAGCTTGTATCTCCAAAAATTTTCATTCCAACTGTTTTTGTTGTTTGTGCAATTGTTGGAACAAGTATCGGTAGTGCCTTTACAACTGCCGCAACTGTAGGACTTGCCTTTATGGGCATGGGTAGTGCTCTCGGATACGATCCTGCTCTAATCGCTGGTGCAATTATTTCTGGTGCATTCTTTGGGGATAAAATGTCTCCTTTATCTGATACAACAAACCTAGCGCCAGCTGTAACGGGTGTAGATTTATTTGAGCATATTCGTAACATGCTTTGGACAACAGTTCCAGCTTTCATTATTGCTTTTATCGCATTTTTCATTTTAGGAAGCGGTACTAGTGGAGACGTTGACTTCACAAACTTCATTAGCGCATTAGAGAAAAATGCAACGATTTCTATCTTTACACTTATTCCAATTTTATTACTGTTCCTATTCGCATTTAAAAAAGTTCCAGCAGTTCCAACATTACTTGCTGGAATTATAGTAGGGATCATTATCCTCTTTATATTTAAACCTAGTACTTCTTTAACTGATTTAATGAAAATTATGCAAGACGGTTACGTTTCTAAAACTGGTATGAAAGATATTGATAGCTTATTATCTCGCGGTGGCCTGCAAAGTATGATGATGTCAATCGCTCTTATTTTCCTAGCTCTTTGTATGGGAGGATTATTACAAGGAATGGGTATTATTACGCAGCTAATGAATATCATCTCTAGCTTCGTAAAAACTAGCACACGCTTAATTATTTCTACTGCTTCAACTGCAATCGGTGTGAACTTCTTACTTGGTGAGCAGTACTTATCTATCGTTTTAACAGGACAAGCATTCGCTAATAAATATGATGAAGTCGGTTTAGAACGTCGTAATTTATCACGTGTATTAGAAGATGCAGGTACAGTTATTAACCCGCTCGTACCATGGGGAGTAAGTGGCGTGTTCTTATCGAACGTCCTTGGCGTTCCAACTTTTGATTACGTTCCATTCGCAATCTTCTGCTTAGCTTGTCCAGTTGTAACAATCATCGTCGGCTTTACTGGATTTGGCCTTTCATGGAAGAAGGAAAAAGCTGTAACACTTTCATAATATATTAAAAAGGATTACCTGAATCGGTAATCCTTTTTATATTTCTCCACTATCTATTTGCTTTCTTTCTTCTAAATAACAGAAGGAATCCTGCTCCAACAAACGCCAAACCTGCTCCAATTGTAGAAACAACACTTGTACCTGTTTTCGGTAAATCACGTTCTTCTTTCTTTTCACTTACAGTTGTTGTTTCTTTTGCGTTTTGATTATCCGTTGTAGTTTGTCCAGATCCTGTATTATTACCTTCATCTGTTGGTGGTGTCGTTGGATTTTCTCCATTATTTCCTTCACCTGTTGGTGGTGTTGTTGGATTTTCTCCATTATTTCCTTCACTTGTTGGTGGTGTCGTTGGATTTTCTCCATTATTTCCTTCACCTGTTGGCGGTGTTGTTGGATTCTCTCCACCAGTTTCTTTATCATCATCGTTCTTCTTCGTTATATCAATTGCATATTTAGCAAATTCATTTTCAGATGGTCCAACATATGATATTTTTCCATCTTTCTTTATATACTTTTGTGCATTTGGTGAAGAATCGAATGTTGTATGTAATTTATCGGCAACAATCGGTTTAAACGTCCAATTTTTATCTGCTGCTGGATCAATAACTGGCGTTTCTTGCATATACTTCACAATGATTTGACGCGTTTCATCTTGTGATTGGTATACAACCTCCCCTTTGCTTACACCCGGGAACGTTTGGCTGCTTCCGCGATAGTTATTTGTAGCGACGATGAATTCTTGATTGTCAGCTACTGGCTTCCCTTCATATGTCATATTTACAATACGGTTCGTATTTGCATTTACAACTTTTCCATCTTTATCGTATTTCGCCGGTTGTGTTACATCAATTTCGTATTTTAAGCCATCTAAAATATCGAAGTTATATGTAGGATAACCTATATTTACTAACGGCTGTTCTTCTGTTTTCTTTGGATCAATTTGATTAAACTGACCTGCAGACATTTCAAGCCATTCTTTCACTTGTGCCCCATTTACTTTTACAGCATATAACGTATTTGGATATACATATAAATCTGCCACGTTTTTAATCGCTAACGTTCCAGCTGGAATGTCCGTATAATATGTAGCACCGTTTCGGCCACCTGCTTTAAATGGTGCACCCGCAGATAAAACTGGAATTCCTTTATATTTTTCGTACTCTGGTTTTTTAAATTCCTCTTCTACATACCATTTTTGTGCATTTGTCACAAGTTGTACAGAAGGATCATCCTGTACTAATGAGAAATAACTATTAATTGGCGCTGTCGTTTTTCCTACAGCAGTATTCACATAATCAATTGTCGCTTGATGATCATCTTTAATTTCATTAACTAAATGTTGATCAGATTGTACGAGTGGGTTTCCTTTACTATCAGCAATCGGACGAAGTTGCGGCTTCGATTGCTCTTTTTGTACTTCCCATTTTCCATTTACTTTTTTCAATTGCATATCAATAATACCTAAGTTACTTCCAAAGACACCAGGCATTACAACTGGAACACCATTAAATACGTCCTTCACTTCCGTATGTGAATGTCCCATTAATACTGCATCTACACCAGGAACTTCTGTTAAATAATACGATGCGTTTTCCATGCCAACGTTGTATCCACTCTTATCAACACCTGAATGCGCTAGTGCAACGATAACATCAGCACCTTCTGCTTTCATTTTTGGCACCATTTTTTTCGCTGTTTCAACTATATCTTTTGCTTTCACTTTTCCTTCTAGATTTGCTTTATCCCAGTTCATAACTTGAGGTGGAACAAATCCCATTACGCCAATTTTCACTTTTTGTTTTTGACCTGATTCATCTTCTACTTCTTTTTCAAAAACATGATATGGTTTAAAGTAATTTTGATCATTCTCTTCATTATTATCTTTATCATCTTTATAGACGTTCGAGTTAATAACCGGGAATTCTGTTTTACTAATTACTTTGTTTAAATAATCTAAACCGTAGTTAAATTCATGATTCCCAAGAGAGATGACGTCATACTTCATTAAATTCATTAAACGATATAATGGGTGCGTATAACTAGGATCCACAGGCTTCTTCGGATCATTTATTTTATTCGCTACATAATCTCCAAGCGGTGTCCCTTGTAATGCATCTCCATCATCAAATAGGACAGAATTCTTCGCTTCTTCACGCGCTTTATTCACAAGTGTTGCAGTTTGTACGAGACCTACTTTATTATCGGTTTTCGTTTGATAATAATCGTAATTCATTAAGTTAACGTGAATATCTGATGTTTCTAGAATTCGTAAGTTAACCGTACTCTCCCCAGTTTGCTCATCCGCATGAGCTGTTGCTGGCAATACTTGCGGCGCTATAACACCAATAGCAAGAGTTGCTCCAGCTAGCATTTTTTTTGACTTTTTCACAAAAAATCCCCCTTATACAATTACCAAAAATAATGAAATGAATCCGTCTCTAATTACATACCTTTTTTCTTCTATTGGAGATAAGATTTTCATTTCATCCTGCGCTAATGAGTAGTCCTCTTAAACGCTCGATTGGTGAGATTTTACTCATCGGGAAATAAAGCCCTACTAATTAAAATTTCACCTTATCTGACATTATCATATATAATGTACTTTCATATCGTCAATATTTTTTGACATACTTCTACAAATTTTCTGTAAAGTTATTGTAAACTTTTCATAAACATATAATATGCCCTTACATTGTTAATACTGCTGAATATGATACAATTACCAATTACAAGGAGGATGAATTTATGAAAAAAGTCATCTTAACAATTGTTTGTCTCCTCCTTCTAATCATTTCTTATTCTTATTTTGAAAAGAACGATGAGACAAAACAAAATGAACCCGAAGAAAAAACAGAAAAAACATCTACTCCAAGTTGGATTGATAAGCAAACAAACGATTCCTTCTATCATCTCGTACTAGGTGATTCGCTCGCCAAAGGATATGGATCGACACAAGGTGGATTTGCTGAATTAGCCTCTAAACAAATAGAAGCACAAATTCATAAACCAATTACTGTAGAAAACCTTGGGATAAACGGTCTTACAACAGATCGTCTCGCTAAAAAGGTTGAATCAGAAGATGTAAAGCAAAAAATTAGAGCAGCCAATATTATTACAATTAATATTGGGGGAAATAATTTGTTTCGCTTAAATCGTGATGTCGGTGTTATAGACGGTATTAAAATGTTAAATAAAGAAAAAGCTCATTTTGAAGCGGATGTAAAAAATATTGTAAAGACAGTCCGAGATCAAAATCCGGATGCTTTACTCATTCTTTCTGAACTCTATAACCCGTTACAACTCGATGACTCCATCGCAAGTTATGCAGATATGTTTTTAGATGGCTGGAATGAATCTGTTTATTCCATTGCAAAAGCAAATCAACCATCTATCGTTTTACCAATTCGCAAATTAATATCAAATGATAAGAAAGAATTACTCTTTGACCAAGTACACCCTAACGATAAAGGCTATTCGATTATTGCCGATTCCTTTACAAAAAAAGTGTTGGCCTACAAATATTAAAATTCATATGAAACAATTCTATTTTTATAACATGTCTTTTTTGTTACAATGAGAGTGGAAGGGGGCCTTTATATGGAATCACGCGAGTGGGAACGTATTGTTGATCATCTTCTTTCGCTAGTGCCTCTTTTTTATCGCAAATTTATGCTTCCTGGAGAATTTTCTTCTCAAAGACATATGCCGCCATCACATACACAAGTATTACTGCTTCTGCATGAAAATGGCACATTAGCAGTTTCCGAAATCGGCAAGCGGCTAGCGATTTCACGGCCTAACATGACACCTCTATTAAACAAACTGATCCAAGAAGAACTAATAGAGCGTCATTATAGCGAAAAAGATCGACGGGTCATTTTAATTTCCCTGACAGCTGAAGGGAAATTGTTAGTAAATCAGTATCAACAATTCATTTTAGACAAATTAAAAGAAAATTTCCAAACGTTATCTGAGGAAGAACGTGAAAAACTCATTCACTCTCTTCAAACCATTCAAAATTTAATTTTGAAAACAAACGCATAAAGCTGCTTCTAAATAGAAGCAGCTTTATGATTCGTAATAATTACCATAATATACATTTGAATATGGCCATGTCGTTAAATACGGTTTATGTTCTTGCGTAGGCTGTTGTTGTGGTATTTGCTGAAATTGTTGCTGTTGATACACTCCAACTTGCTGCCTCATATCATTTACTGGATAATAATTTGTATATGAGTATACTTGAGGTACATAGTAATAATACATTCATTCTCTCCCCCTTTTTCTTAAACATATTCAAAGGAGAAAATGAATGTGCCATTCTTTATATTTGTACAAGTGGTTCTCTCACTTTTTTCTTTCTATTCTTCAAACGTAACTTACGGTTCTTTTCATACAAATAATGCACAACAAAATATGAAATTACCCCAAACACAACTCCTAAAATCGTCATTCCAATTAATACATACACTTCACTTTGTAATAACCCCTTTAATATCGTAAAAATATGACTCGAAAACAAGTCAGATATCGTAAAGGGTTCATGATGTATTTTTTTCACATGAAATGGATAAATCATTTTTCCTAACGCATAAGCAAATGGAAATAAAAATACCGGTAAAAATGATATTTTCCCGATAATATTGCCAATCACCGCAGCAGGAAAAGATCCCTTTGCTAACCTGACGATTGGATAAAATATTAAATAGACGAGCGATGCTGTATATATAACCAACATCTCTAAACCAAAACCAATCGCAAAACCTAACGATACTTTCTTCGCTCCTTCTGGTGATCGAAGCAACTTATAATATTGAAACTTTAATATTCTCCACATCCGCTGAAAAAACGAATATGTTTTCTTAGTTGTTTTCAAATTCATCATCTCTTTAACTATATTTTTTTATCTAGTATGTCCTTACATGATATGAAAAACAAATTTAGTTTACTCTTTTTATTATAAATGATATAAAGATGGTTAACCAAATATACATACGACATTTCAATATAAAAAAGCACACCTCCAGTTATTTACATCTAACAACTGAAGGTGTACATCCTTTAGGAAAGCTCTTCTACATTTTTAAATAAACTTACTAATAATGCTTTTTGCGCATGCAATCGATTACCGGCTTGCTCAAATACGATAGATTTTGGTCCATCTATAATTTCGCCTGTTACTTCTTCTTCACGATGGGCAGGTAAACAGTGTAAGAAACGATACGTTTGCTTCGCATGCTTAACAAGTTCTTTATTAATTTGGTATGGTTGAAATAAAGTATATTTCTCTTCTTCTCCCTCTTGCCCCATGCTCATCCAAACGTCAGTATAAATGAAATCTGCTTCACTCACCGCTAATTCAGGATTATGCAAAATTTCAATTTCAGCTCCTGTTTCTTCAGCAATCGCTAACGCTTTTTTTACAATCTTCTCATTCGGTTCATATCCTATAGGCGTTGCAACAGTCATGTGCATTCCGACTTTTGCACTCGCTAACAACAATGAATGACATACATTATTTCCGTCACCGACGTAAGCCAATTTTATTCCTTTAAATGTATTTATTTCTTCATATATTGTCATTAAGTCTGCCAATGCTTGACAAGGATGATGATCGTCAGTTAAACCGTTAATAACAGGAATGCTCGATTCTTTTGCAAGCTCTTCTACATCCGCGTGTGAGAATGTACGTATCATGATCCCGTCAATATACTGCGATAATACTTTCGCAGTATCTGAAACGGTTTCTCCTCTTCCCATTTGCATCTCTTTTCCACTTAAAAACATACCGTGTCCCCCGAGCTGTACCATTCCTGCTTCAAAAGATACGCGAGTACGAGTTGAATGTTTATCAAAGATAAGCCCTAATATTTTGCCTTGCAGTAAAGGCTCTTGCTTATTCTTTTTTAAATATATTGCGAACTCAATTAAAGAAATAATTTCTTCTTTCGTTAATTCTTCTAGTGTTAAAAGGTCTTTCGTATTTAATTTCGGTACTTGTACAGTTGACATGAAAATTCCCCCTTATATAATTGATACGTTTTTTGTACAAACTACTTTTTTTATCATATATACTGCCTGTTCTAGTTCTTCATTCGTTACAATAAGTGGCGGTAATAGTCTTATAACAGTAGGTCCTGCTTGTAATACGAGAAGTCCTTCTTCTTCTAGTTGTTCTATAAAACTTGCAACTTCATGCTTACACTCAATCCCAACCATAAGCCCCTTACCACGTATATTTTGAATACATTCGACATGTCGTAATTCCTCTTGCAACTTCTGTAATACGTAATCGCCCTTTTCCTTTACTTCTTTTAAAAACGATGGTCTTTTACTTACTTGCAATACTTCTTTCGCTGCAGCCATTGCAACATAATTCCCGCCAAACGTTGAACCATGTGATCCTGCAGTAAACGATGTTCCAAGTTCTTTCCTACCAATCATTGCTCCGACAGGAATCCCGTTTCCAAGTGCCTTTGCGACGGTAACGATATCAGGTTTTATTCCCATTTGTTCGTAAGCAAATAATGTCCCTGTTCTTCCGATCCCTGTTTGGACTTCGTCTATAATAAATAAGGACCCAAACTTCTTACATAATGCTTCAATCGCTTTCAAAAAAGATAGATCAGCAAGTATGACTCCTCCCTCTCCTTGAACAACTTCTATCATTACTGCCGCAACTTCTTCATTCATTACTTCCTCTAATGCCTTTATATCGTTAAAAGGCGTATGTAAAAAAGATGGAAGGAGCGGACCAAATCCTTCTTTCACTTTATTTTGCCCCGTCGCACTCATCGTTCCAAATGTTCTACCGTGAAAAGACTGCTCACACGTTACGACGAGAGATTTTCCAGTATGCTTACGGGCTAACTTCAAAGCTGCTTCATTCGCCTCTGCCCCGCTATTACAGAAAAACGCATAATCTAATGCTATATTTTCTGTTAATAATGACGCGACTTCTTCTTGTAAGCTGTTTGTAAACAGGTTAGATATATGCCATATTTCATGCAGTTGCTCTTGTACAGCTTTCATAACAGTAGGGTGACAATGCCCTAAATTACATACGCCAATTCCCGATGTAAAATCTAAATATTGCTTACCGTTATGATCAATAACTTTCGTTCCTTTTCCCTTTACAAACTCACTCTTTCTTCTTCCATACGTTTGAAAAAGATGACTTGTCATGCAATACTCACACCCCTCGTTACCGTCGTTCCGATACACTCACCTGTAACCTCGGTAAAATCCTTCGTCCCATTTACGATACTAACCTTTTGCACTCCCATTTTTAATGATGCTAGTGCTGCCTGTACTTTCGGAATCATCCCACCGGTAATAACTCCTTTTTCTATTAAATTCACAATTTCAAATTCATCCGTTTTCTTTAGTAACTTTCCTTCATGTAATACCCCATCTACATCTGTAATAAAAATGAGCTCTTTTGCAGATAATGCAGCCGCAATTCCAGCTGCGGCGGTATCCGCATTTATGTTATAAATCTCATTATCATTTATGCCGACCGGAGCAATAACAGGAATATAATTCATATTTATTAATCCTTTTAGTAAGGCCGTTTCGACATACCTTACTTCTCCCACATATCCTATCTCCTCACTGACAGGTTGAACTTGAAGTAACTTGCCATCACACCCTGAGCAACCTACCGCACGTAAATTATGCTTTTGTAAATTCATTACAAGTTTTTTATTCGTACTTCCGCATAGCACCATTTGAACAATATCCATAACTTCTTTTGGTGTTACCCGTAATCCATCTTTTTTTTCTACGTTGATGTTACAATCTTTTAATTTGGCATCAATTTCTGGGCCACCGCCATGGACAATCACTACTTTATACTTCTGTTGCAATTTCTTTATACAATCAAAAAACACATCATGTAATTGATCCAACATACTACCGCCGCATTTCACTACAATATAATCGCTCATCTTCCCTCTCCTTATGTACGATAACAAGCGTTTATTTTCACATATTCATAGCTTAAGTCACAGCCCCAAGCTGATCCGGTCTCTTCTCCTAAATGTAAATTCACATCAATCATAATTTCATGTTCTTGTAATCTCATTTTCATTTCCTCTTCAGAAAACATTTGAGGTTCACTATTTTTCAGCACCGCAATAGATTGAAGAGTAATATCAATTGTATTTGGGTTAATCGCGACTTCACTTTGTCCAATGGTACTAATAATTCGCCCCCAGTTTGGATCTTCACCATGTATTGCTGTTTTCACAAGACTAGAACCGACTATTTGCTTTGCAATTTTCTTTGCCTCTTCATTCGTTCGAGCTCCTAACACATTTACTTCTATTAACTTCGTAGCGCCCTCACCATCTTGTGCGATTTTTTTCGCTAAATCTTCACATACCTTCTGTAAAGCAAATACGAAAGTTTCCCAATCTGCATGTTCCATATTGATTGGTTTCGTTTCTGATAATCCACTTGCCATAACGATGACCATATCATTCGTAGAAGTATCTCCATCTATCGTAATTTGATTGAATGTATGATTCGTGATTTGTGATAATGTTGTTTGTAATACGTCATGCTCTATATGAGCGTCTGTCGTAATAAAACTTAGCATCGTTGCCATATTTGGATGAATCATCCCTGAACCTTTCGCAACACCAGCAATCAGCACCTTCTCCCCATCAATCACCATTTCATAGCAAGTTTCTTTCGTTATAAGATCCGTCGTTAAGATCGCTTCAGAAAAAGAATGAGCTTCCCTTTCTTCCTTCGCTGGGATAAGAGTAGCAATCCCATTTCGGATTATATCCATCGGCAGCGGAACACCAATTACACCTGTTGAAGCTACTGCAACATAATTTTCTTTCAATCCAAAATGTTCTGCTCCTAATGCACGCATCTCGTAAGCATCTTGTAATCCTTTCATTCCTGTACAAGCATTTGCATTTCCACTATTAACGATAATAGCTTGTAATTTCCCCTCAGTCGCTATACTATCCTTCGTTACTTGCAAGGGAGCTGCTTGTATTTGATTTGTTGTATAAACAGCAGCACATGATGCTGGTGTATCACAAACGATTGCCCCTAAATCCTTTTTCTCTTTTTTCAAACCAATTGCAGTGCCAATGGCCGAGAAACCTTTTGGAGTTACAATCGAACCATTTTCTACTTTTGTAATAGACGCTACTTTAATCATCATGTCCCCCCTTATAGATAAAGCGGCATATGTTGTAAACCTGTTGTTTCTTCTAGTCCCGCTATTATGTTTGCATTTTGAATTGCTTGCCCAGCCGCACCTTTCATCATATTGTCTATAACAGAAACGACTGTCACTCTTCCTGTTCTTTCATCGTAAGCTATCCCCATATCACAATAATTTGAGCCCCTCACTTCTTTCGGACTTGGAAACTCTCCTTGCGTACGAATTCGAACAAAAGCCGATTGTTCATACGTTTCTTCATATAATTTTTGAAGTTGTTCTATTTCCATTTCTCGCTTTACTTTCGCATAAAGTGTAACCATAATTCCACGTGATATCGGTATTAAATGTGTACTAAACGTGATTGGCTTCGTTTCCCTATTCCACTCCGCAAGCATTTGCTCAATCTCAGGAACGTGTTGATGCTCATTTACTTTATAAATACGCAAGTTATCGTATAACTCAGGAAAGTGAGTCATCGTTGTTGGTGTTTTTCCTGCTCCAGATACTCCTGATTTCGCATCAATAATAATGGAATCTTCTTCAATTATGCCGCTACGAACTAATGGCAATGTCGCTAATAATGCAGCTGTAGCAAAACATCCCGGATTTGCAATTAAATTTGCATTTTGAACCTCGGACCTTTTCCATTCACTTAGCCCATATACAGCTTTACTAAGAATTTCTTCTTTTGCAGCTGCCCTTTTGTACCACTGTTCATATATGAAAGGATCTTTCATACGAAAGTCTCCAGATAGGTCAATTACTTTTAAACCTACTGCTAATAATTTTGGAGTTAACTCTGCTGATACTCCTGCCGGGGTTGCCAAAAATACAATTTCTGCTTCTTTCACTATTTCCTCCGCATCAATTTCTTGTAACGTATGAACAAGAACATTTTGAAAATGCGGATATACATTTGTTATACACTCGCCAACTTGTGAAAAAGAATGGAGAGATGCTATCGAAAAATATGGATGTTGTTCTAATAACCGAATTAACTCAATACCTCCATACCCAGTTGCTCCAATAATCGCGACTTTCATATGCTCCTCCTCATATCGATTCTTTAAATTAAGTATGATTATAATATTGTATATTTATAGAGTCAATTAAATATTTATAAATTTAATAAACTTAAAAAACTTAATTTTACTAGAAAAACAATATACACAACAGAATTTTTATACACAAATAGTGCATAGTAGTTTTTTCATTTCACTTCAAGTACAATAAAACAATACATACGTACATACAGGCGGGGAAAACATGAATGAAAAATTAATTGAGAAAATGATTATAAAAAGTTTTCAGCAATATCAATGTAATCCTATGTCAAATGAGGATCAGGAAATGCTTGTTAAACATATTCAAACGATCATTCATTCAAATACTGAAATTGATGTATACGAGGCAGTTGAGGATATCGTTTACGATTATGTGACTGGAAAATAAAGTGAAACTTTAATCAGTGGGGGTTTTCTTCATCCCCCACTGATTATCAGCCCTCACCAATCGGACTTTTATGGGCAGTTGATCCCCCACCTAACTTCTTTGCTTTCGCTGAATTTTGAGGTGGGGGTCTTACTGCCCATTAAAGCGGGATAAAAAAAATAGGAGATTCCCATATGGAAATCTCCTATTTTTTACTTAATGATTTGCCTGCTACGCGCTCAAATAAACCTGGGAATAAAGCATACAGTTTCGGACCAATGCCCATCCATTTCGGTAAGTTTACTTCACGCTTTTTCGTTTGCATCGCTTTTACAATTTGCTCTGCTACATATGTTGGTTTTAACATGTATCGTCCCATATTTTTCACATATGTACCGGATTGATCAGCTATTTCAAAAAAGTTTGTATCTATCGGACCTGGATTAATCGCTGTTACGAAAATATTTGTACTAGATAACTCCATGCGTAAACTATTCGTAAAGCCTAGTACTGCATGTTTCGTCGCTGCATACGCACTCGATTTCGGAGTTGCAATTTTCCCAGCAAGTGAAGCAACATTAATAATATGTCCTTCGTTTCTTTTCACCATATAAGGTAGTACCGCTTTCGTACAAGCTACTAATCCAAATACATTTACTTGGAACATATCTTTCACTTCATCCATTGATGCATCTTCAAACGTTTTAAAAATACCAAATCCCGCATTGTTTACTAATATATCAATACGTCCTACCTCTTGTAATACTTTTGAAAAAACAGATTGTACTTCCATCTCTTCACTTACATCTAATACATAATAATAGCAAGGCGTATTATAAGTTTCTTTAATTTTGTCTACTAACGCTTTTAATTTCTCTTCTGTTCTAGCCATTAATACTGGAGTCGCCCCCTGCTCTGCAACTTGCATTGCAACTTGCTCTCCAATTCCACTAGAAGCACCTGTAATGACGATTACTTTATTTTGTAAACGTCCCGTCATTGCTGTCACCTACTTTGCATAATAAATCAATTGTTGCGAAGATTCATCAATCATCACTTGTTGATTATATGCTAAAAAGTCTAATTGTCCAACCGTTTCTGAAATAGTAAGTGGCAATTGTTCCTTATACAATACCGGAAATAGTTTTACACATACTTCAAATGCTGTCATTGGTTTTTCCTTTAATAACTCAAGCACTTTAAATGCACGTGTTTCTTGCTTTTGTAATCTCGTTTCAATAAGTTGTTTCACATTTAGAACATCTTCTCCATGTCCTGATAAAATGCGTGAAATATTCATTTCACTTAAACGCTTTAACGTTTGATTATATTGTAATAACGGGCGCGCCCTTTCTGTTTGTCCTTCATATGGTGGTTCTAATATTGGATTCGAAGAAATATGACTAATGAGAGCATCCCCTCCAATTAGTATTCCATCAGATTCTCTATATAATGAAATATGAGTGGAAGCATGACCTGGTGTTTCAATTACTGTAAAACCAGGCATTGAATCAATACGATCTCCCTCTCTCACAGTATGCGTTAGCGATCTATTACAAGAATATTTCAGTGTCCTTGTCGTCAATAACGCCTCGTCTTTCAAAAATGCTGCTGGAACACCAAATTGTAAAGCCGTCTCTCTAAAAAACTCATGATATCGCTTTAAAAATTCTGGATTTTGCGTGATCCACGGCTCATTCCAAGGGTGTCCAATAATGTTCGTCTTCTCAGAAAATATATTTAAAAGCCCACAATGATCCGCATGATGATGCGTAATAACTACTGTTTTAATATCTTCTATCGTATATCCTAATGTACCTAACTGACTTTCTAACGCATTTCTTGCCTCTTCTGTATTCGTCCCTGTATCAATTAATGTTAATGTCTCCCCCTCAACTAAAAACACATTCACAGTTTCAACTGCAAATGGCACAGGAATCTCCATTCGGTGAATCGCCGTCATGCTTAGCCCCCCTGTCTCTTTCCGGTTCAAAAATGAATACTTCTTCAGTTTACAACTTCCTTATATATTTGTCATTATTTTCAGATAAAAAGAGGTGTTTCCTAGAAAAAAACGAATGTATGTACATTTATAAGAATTTCTAACCAAAATTAAAGGAGGAACATCATGTCTATTCAAAACATTTCCTTTCTCGGTGCAGGCTCTATTGCTGAAGCGATTATTGGTGGCTTGTTACATGCAAATGTTGTGAAAGGCGAACAAATTACTGTAAGTAATCGTTCTAATGAGACAAGGTTACAGGAGCTACATAACAAATACGGTGTCAAAGGTACACATAATAAAAAAGAACTACTTACTAATACAAATATTCTTTTTCTAGCAATGAAGCCAAAAGATGTTGCAGAAGCGCTTACCCCTTTTAAAGAAGACATACATAATAACCTGCTTATTATTTCGTTATTAGCAGGTGTTTCTACTCATTCAATTAGAAGTCTACTTCAAAAAGACGTTCCGATTATTCGTGCCATGCCAAATACATCTGCAGCTATTTTAAAATCAGCTACTGCTATCTCACCTTCAAAACATGCAACAAAGGAACATATTCAAACTGCCATAGCTTTATTTGAAACGATCGGTCTCGTCTCTGTTGTAGAGGAAGAAGATATGCATGCTGTCACTGCATTATCCGGAAGCGGGCCTGCTTATATTTATTACGTAGTAGAAGCGATGGAAGAAGCTGCAACAAAAATCGGTTTAAAAGAAGATGTTGCAAAGTCACTTATTCTCCAAACGATGATTGGTGCTGCTGAAATGCTAAAAGCAAGTGAAAAACACCCGTCTATTTTGCGAAAGGAAATTACCTCTCCTGGTGGAACGACCGAAGCGGGCATTGAAGTATTACAAGAACACCAATTTCAACAAGCGCTTATTTCTTGTATTACACAGGCAGCGCAACGATCACATAATCTTGGGAAAACGTTAGAACAGTTAACAAAAGAAAAATAAAAAATGGAGCTCAATCTTACTTGAGCTCCATTTTTTATAAACATATATTTTTAGTTATTCGTCTTCCCAAAAATCTCTTCTTGCAGACGGCGACCAGTCGGTGTTGCTGCAAGTCCACCTTCAGCTGTTTCACGAAGTGCTACTGGCATCGTTTGTCCGATTCTAAACATCGCCTCAATTACTTCATCACATGGAATAGTACTCGTTACACCAGCTAATGCTAAATCAGCTGAAATCATCGCATTTGCAGCTCCTGCTGCATTACGTTTTACGCAAGGTACTTCTACAAGTCCTGCAACAGGATCGCATACTAAACCAAGCATGTTCTTTAATGAAATTGCCATCGCTGTAGCTGCTTGCTCTTGTGTTCCACCAGCCATTTCAACTGCAGCTGCAGCTGCCATTCCACTTGCTGAACCAACTTCAGCTTGGCATCCTCCCGCTGCACCAGAAATACAAGCGTTATTCGCAACAACCATACCGAAAGCTCCTGCTGTAAATAAGAATTCAATCATTTCTTCACGTGTAGGCTGCAATTTTTCTCTTAGTGCAAATAGTACACCTGGCACTGTTCCAGCAGACCCTGCTGTTGGTGTTGCACAAATAATTCCCATCGCTGCGTTTACTTCATTTGTTGCAACAGCTTTACTCACTGCGTCCAAAATCGTATCTCCAGATAAGCCTTTTCCACTCTTCATATACGCCTGAACTTTTACAGCATCTCCACCAGTTAAACCAGTTGGTGATTTCACTCCGCGAATACCACGTTCTACTGCTTGCTCCATCACGACTAAGTTCTTTTCCATACCAGCAATTACTTCTTCACGTGAAATACTTCTTGTTTCCATTTCACATTGAATCATAATTTCTGCGATTTTTACATTTTGTTCTTTAGCTTGCGCCACTAGTTCCGCTGCGTTCCGAAACATGGTGTGTCCCCCCTGCAATTATTCCATAATAGTTACTTGACAAATATTTTGTTGCGCTTTTATTTCTTCAATCACTTCATCTGCTAATATTTCATCTGTTTCGATGACCATAAGCGCTCTTCTTCCTTTTTCTTTACGAGAAACACTCATTGTACTAATGTTAATCTCGTGTTTCGCAAGGATTGAAGCTACTGCTGCAATAGCACCGAAGCGATCGTTATTTACAATAAGTAGTGCTGGACTCGTGCCTGATAATTGAAGATCGAATCCGTTTAATTCTACAACTTCAATTTTACCGCCACCAATTGAGCAAGCAACAACTTCAATTTCTTCTTCACCTTTATACAAACGAATTCTTGCTGTATTTGGGTGAGGTGCATTGGCATCCTCTTCAATGAATTCCACTTCAATTTCGCGCTCTTTTGCTATCTCTAGCGCCTCTGGAATACGTAAGTCATCTGTTTCAAACCCTAATATCCCACCTATTAGCGCTACATCTGTACCATGCCCACGATACGTCTTTGCAAATGATCCATATAATGAAATGCTTACTCTTTCTGGTTCATGACGAAACAGCTGGCGAGCAACTTGCCCCATTCGTGCTGCGCCTGCTGTATGTGAACTTGATGGACCAATCATAACTGGACCGATAATATCAAATACTGAGCGATACTTCATCATAACTCCCCCTAAACCTCTATGAAAAAATTTTTTACTATTCTATTAAGCTACCAAATCGGTTGCTTTTCCAGTTGTACTACGAATTTGTTCCGCTATACGAATTGGATCGTTTTTGAATAACAATGAAACAATCTATCCTGAAATAATACTAGTTGTCATAATAAATAAGAAACTTAGCATTACCTTCATTTAAAAATAATATAAGCTAATCCACAATAAAGTCTGGTAGCAATCCAAAGTTTAACACAGAACCACTTACAAGGATAGCATAAACAAGTGAAACTATAATCAGCGGGAGTTTTGTCCATTCCCAATAATTATTAGCCCACAACAATCGTGCTTTTACGAGCAGTTATCTCTCGCTTAAATTCCTCGCATTCGCGAATTTTGAGGTAGAGTCTTACTGCCCATTAAAGTGGGATAAATTATAATCTGCCCTCATTATAACTTGTTTTTAATAAAACGCTTACTTTTAATGAATTTTAAAAGTTCTGAATAAAAATCCATTTTTGCTATTTGTATCATTCGTATGTCGTCTGACTTATATAACAGTTTTTCTAAATAATCGATACTATGTATTTTTATCCTATATTTTCACATCATTAAAACTTTCTGTTTCATCTAATATAAGCATAAAATGATAACAGTTTTATTTTAATTTTTTTAGAAAAAAAAATGGCAACCTCTCGTCGCCATTTTTTCATATCATTATTATCTTTCTACTGGAAATGATTTTAAATCCGTTGCTATTTCTGTATTAGAAAATAGCTCTCTTGCCTCTTTCAATAATTCCTTATACGTATCCCCTTGATAACGAGAACTAATATGAGTCAATATTAATCGTTTTGCATTTGCCTGAAGTGCAATACTCGCAGCTTGCTTAGATGTGGAATGAAAATAATCATAAGCTTGTTGTTCATCTTCTGCCGCAAAAGTTGCTTCATGAACTAGTACGTCAGCGTCTTGTGCCAGCTCTCTACTCGCTTCACAAAATCTTGTATCACCTAAAATGGTAATAATTCTTCCTTTTTGAGGTGGGCCGATAAAATCTTGTCCGTTTAGTATCGTACCATTTTCCAATTCAACCACTTCTCCATCTTTTAAACGCTTAAAGAGCGGACCTGGTTTCACACCCATCTCCAGCAATTTATCGACTAAAAGGGCGCCTTGTATATCTTTCTCTATAATACGATACCCAAAACATTCAATACCGTGTGACAATCTTTTCGTTTCCACATGAAATTCATTATCTTCAAACACGGTACCTTCTTCTGTTATCTCAACAATTTCAAGTGGGTATTTTACATGTGTCGTACTTACTGATAATGCTACTTCAATAAATTGTTTAATTCCTTTTGGTCCATACACTGTTAAAGGTGTAGTCCCTCCTTGAAACGAACGGCTTCCTAATAAACCAGGCAATCCAAAAATATGATCACCATGTAAATGCGTAATAAATATTTTTTCAATGCGGCGTGGACGTACAGATGTATGTAATATTTGATGTTGCGTCGCCTCGCCACAATCAAATAACCAAGTTTGTCCTCGTTCTTCTAACAATTGCAAAGCAATTGCTGAAACGTTCCTTCCTTTCGAAGGAACACCTGCACCAGTTCCTAAAAATACAAATTCCACTTTCTTTCCTCCAGCTCTTTATATAATCTACCTTTCATCTTACGGAATGTTATTTCAAATGGCAAATCGAATTTACATAACCAATCATCTAGACAACTATATATCACGAACATTATACTCAAAAAGCTTAGATATCGTTCGTGTTTTATGTTAAAATGATTATACTACATTTTAAGGGAGCGTTTTATTATGAAAGAAGCATTTCGTTTACAAACTGATTTTTCATCTTCATTTGATCGCTGGGTAAGTTCTTTCGTGTCTGATCACCCAGCACAATTAGAATGGACGACTTTGAAAGAGTTAATCCATGAATATACAACAACACATACAAATGATTCGTTACCAACATATATTTCTTCAGCTTTAACATATTATGCACAACGCGTTTCAACTGCAAACAGTTCAGAGATTGTTATTTTTGAAAATGCTACAATCTCATAATCTATAACAAAAAGCACTGTGATCAGTGCTTTTTATTATGTTCATTACAATATTTATTTTCCAACCTTATTTCAAAAAAACTCCGCTTATTTCCTACTATATAGCCAAGATAAATCTATTTGAGTTTTCAAAAAATATGTTGACACTACAAAATTTCAGTGCTAACATTCAACATGTAATTGAATATGGTCTCTGTTAGGTGAGGCTCCTGTATAGAGAAACGCTGCTGCCCAAAAATGTCGAGAGACGCCAATGGGTCAACAAGAAAGGTCGGAATGAAGGCCTTTTTTAACGTAGCTGGTTTCAGTACCTATGCTATACAGTGCTAAAACTCAACGAGGGAGAGGTGCATGTATTTTGTCATACACAAAAACTGTTTTGATTTATGCTTACTAACAGTCTTTGTTGTGGACTCTTTTAACTGCGAATTCAGACCTTTACTCGTTTTGAGTAAAGGTCTTTTTACGTATATATGCACCTTACTATGAAACAAACATAGCATATTCAGAAACTACTAAATTGTACGGAGGTGAGGAACAGTTGGCAATTGATGATTCGGCCCAGATACCCATATGTTTTACGTTAATATTTCATCATGTAGGTAGGAAAGAAACTGTTCCTCCTAATTTTAAATAGTCGAGTAACAGCTTGTTTCCTCCTTCATGAAAAAGGAGGAACTACCGATGTTAAATTTACTAAGACAAGAAACGAAACATTCATACGATCAAGATTGTATGAAAACAAATCACAAATTATTAGTGGAAGTCGCAACGCAGGATGCAAACAAAGCGTTACGACTTTTAGAAACAACAGAAAATGGACTCTCTAAAGAAGAAGCGTCTCGTAGACTTTCTTTATATGGCCTTAATGAAATAGCTCATAATAAAACATCACCGTGGTACATTCAATTTCTGCTGGCATTTAAAAATCCATTTATTTTTGTTTTATTAGCTCTCGGCGCACTTTCTTTTTTCACAGATGACATACAAGGAACTATTGTCGTATCTGTAATGGTAATGCTAAGTGCAACGATTCGCTTTTTACAAGAATTTCGTTCTCAAAAAGCTGCGGATCAGTTAAAGGCTATGGTCCGAACAACGGCGAGTGTCTTTAGAATAGATGGATTTGTACACGAAACAAAAAATTTAAAAATTTTGAATAGAATTGATACAAAGGAAATTCCAATTGAGGAACTTGTACCTGGCGATATTATTTCACTTTCAGCCGGAGACATTGTTCCAGCTGATGTGCGTATTTTATCGGCTAAAGATTTATTTGTGAACCAATCTTCTTTAACAGGAGAAGCACTTCCTGTAGAAAAATACGAAAACTGCTACCATACAGAAAATAAACATCTATTACCGAAAAGCACGAAAAAAAATTACAATCCACTCGATATGGAAAATCTTTGCTTCATGGGGACAAATATTGTAAGTGGTAGCGCAAGAGCGGTTGTCATCTCCACAAGTACCGATACGTATTTCGGCTCTTTAGCAAATAAAGTAATCGGTAAGCGCGTAGAAACAAGCTTTGATAAAGGTGTAAACAAAGTAAGCTGGCTTTTAATTACATTCATGCTTATTATGGCACCTATCGTTCTTCTCATTAACGGATTCACAAAAGGGGATTGGCAAGAAGCTTTCTTCTTCGCTATTGCAATCGCAGTTGGTCTAACACCTGAAATGTTACCAATGATTGTGACTGCTAATTTAGCTAAAGGTGCCGTTAACATGTCTAAACAGAAAGTAATTGTAAAACAGCTGAATTCTATTCAAAATTTAGGTGCTATGAACATTCTTTGTACCGATAAAACAGGAACTTTAACAGAAGATAAAGTTGTACTTGTTCGGCACTTAGATCCTAGTGGTAATACATGTAATCGTGTATTACACTTTGCCTATTTAAATAGCTTCTATCAAACAGGATTGAAAAATTTAATAGATAAAGCTGTTATAAAACATACAGAAGAAAATCAAAAATTTGATCCATCCGTTTTTCAAAAACTAGATGAAATTCCATTTGACTTTGCTCGTCGGCGTATGTCCGTCATTGTAAAAAACAATTCAGGTGAGCATACAATGGTCTGTAAAGGGGCTGTAGAAGAAATTTTATCTATTTGCAACTACACTGAAATAGATGGCAAAATTGCTTCTCTTACCGATGACATGCGCTTACATGTAAAACAACTAAGTGAGACTTTGAATAGTGAAGGTATGCGCGTTATTGCTGTAGCTTATAAAAAAAATAGACCAACAAATAATAAAGAGTACGCCGTACAAGATGAAAATGATATGATTCTCGCTGGATATATTGGCTTTTTAGATCCACCGAAACCATCTGCCGCTACTGCCATTCAAGCATTACAAAAACATGGTGTACAAGTAAAAATTTTAACTGGTGATAACGAAATCGTGACAAAAAAGGTATGTAAAGAAGTTGGATTAAATATTGGCGAGCCTATCCTTGGTTACGAAATCGATGCTTTACCTGATAAAGCATTAGCAAAGCTAGCCGAAGAAACAACTGTTTTTGCTAAACTAAATCCAATGCAAAAATCTCGCATTATACGAGTATTACAAGGAAACGGACACACTGTAGGTTATATGGGAGATGGCATTAACGACGCCGTAGCGTTACGGGAAGCTGACGTTGGTATATCTGTTGATACTGCAACTGATATTGCAAAAGAGTCTTCCGATATTATTCTACTTGAAAAAAGCTTAATGATATTAGAAGCAGGTATTTTAGAAGGACGCACTACATTCGGTAATATTTTGAAATACATTAAAATGACAGCGAGCTCTAACTTCGGAAATGTATTTAGTGTGTTAGTAGCAAGTGCCTTCATTCCTTTCTTGCCGATGCTTGCCATTCACCTTTTAATTCAAAACTTACTTTATGATATTTCACAACTGTCTATCCCATGGGACAAAATGGATAAAGAATTTTTAGAAAAACCAAGAAAATGGGATACTGCAAATTTACGGAACTTCATTATTTGCATCGGTCCCATTAGTTCCATATTTGATATCATCACCTATGTGGTCATGTGGAACGTCTTCGGTGCAAATACAGCTAGCGAACAATCATTATTCCAATCTGGTTGGTTTGTCGTTGGATTGCTAACACAAACTTTAATTGTTCACATGATAAGAACACAGAAGATTCCGTTTATTCAAAGTACTGCATCAGTACCGGTTCTTTTATTAACCGCTTGTATTATGGTAATCGGAATTTATATTCCATTCTCGCCACTTGGAGCAGCCGTTGGATTACAAGCATTACCACTTAGCTATTTCCCTTGGTTAGTAGGAATACTATTAGGCTATGCTTTCTTAACACAGTTCCTAAAAAAAATTTATATTAAAAAGTTTCATAGCTGGTTATAAAAATAAGAATGAGCGGGTGCTTCCCGCTCATTCTCAAAAACATGACTTGGACTTATATGTATGGAGGTGACCATGATGGTATGGTATGACATTGTACTAAGATTATTTATTGCAATTATTGTAGGTGCTTGCATCGGAATGGAACGACAATGGAGACATAGGATGGCTGGGCTACGGACAAATGCTCTCGTATCACTTGGTGCCTGTATATTTGTTTTATTATCCGTCATGATTGATCACGATGCTAGCCCTTCACGTATTGCCGCTCAAGTCGTCAGTGGGATTGGTTTTTTAGGAGGCGGCGTTATTATCCGCGATGGTTTTAGTATTAGGGGGCTTAATACTGCGGCTACCCTATGGTGCGCAGCTGCTGTTGGTACTCTTACAGGCGCTGGTTTCCTCATTGCAGCTATATTAGGTGCAGCTGGCGTTTTACTAGCAAACATACTACTTCGCCCAATCGCTCTCTTTATGAATCAAAAATCAAAAGAAGAATCACTTGAACAAACGAACTACTTACTTTCTCTTACTTGTTCAGAAGAACATGAAGCCCATATTCGTTTTTTACTTATGCATATGGTAAGTTCTGAAGGCATTGGTTTAAAAGAATTGTATAGTGAGGACGTAGACTCTAATCAAAAAGTATGTATACAAGCGACATTACACTGCAACACAAATACAGCAGTCTTAATTGAAAAAATAGTGAGCAGAATGCTATTAGAATCTGGCGTTACTGCAGCTGGTTGGAAAACTTCATTAGATTTAGAAGCAAGTTAAAAATGAAAGGTGTCATGATATTTACAGTTTCATGACACCTTCTACATAAACTTATTTTCTAATTTTTGCTGAAAAGACTTTTCTTGCTTACGTAATAGTTGACTACCTCGTTGTAAAAGCGGCATTCCATACTTATCATTAATTTGATCAATGACAGCAAGTAGCGGCTCTTCTTTCGCATCTTCTTCAAATGAAAACAGATCTAATTGCTTCACCGATTCAGTCTTCCACTCTATTTCAGTAGCTGTAACACCTAATAAACGAACGGAATCGCCGTCCCAATGTTGCTTCCATAAACGAGAGGCCGCTTGAAAAATATCTCGTTCTTCCCAAATGGCATTTTTCAATTGCTTACTCCTCGTTACTGTCCGCCTATCATGATATTTAATCATAATCTGAATATTATAGCTGACAAGAGTTCGCTTTTGTAATCTTTTACTCACTGATTTTGATAGCCTTTCTAACATATCAAGTAATTCTTTTTCTTCATCCATATCCTTTGAAAAAGTCATCGAATTACCAACGCTTTTATGTTGTCCCATTTGACTCGGATCAACTTCTCTATCATCCACACCTTTTGCCCTTCTTTGTAAATCAACACCATGCTTTCCAATTTTAGCGCGAATGATATGTTCATTTCCTTTTGCTAACTGTTCAATTGTTTGTATATGAATATCTTTTAATTTCTCAGCTGTTTTTTCTCCAATTCCATGCATCGCTCCAACCGGAAGCGGCCAAATCATTTCTGGAATATCTCGTTTTCGGAGCACGGTAATACCGAGAGGCTTTTTCATATCAGAAGCTGTTTTTGCTAGGAAAAGGTTTGGAGCAATTCCGATGCTACACGGCAACTGTAACTCTGTTAATAACGCTTGCTGAATCATCTTTGCTATTTCAAGAGGCGAACCGAGTGCGTAACAATCTGTAATATCTAAATATCCCTCATCTATTGATACTGGTTGTATTTTTTCCGTAAAACGGGAAAGGATTTGAAACATTTGAAATGAAGCTTCACGATATAATGTAAAATTAGGGCGCCTTACAACTAATTGTGGACATAACCTTTTTGCTTCCCAAAGTGGCATCGTTGTACGTATTCCATATTCTCTCGCCTCATAACTACATGTGATGATAATTCCTTTTCTTTCTTTTTCATTTCCAGCAACCGCTAACGGCTTCCCCTGTAATGATGGGTCATGAGCAATTTCAACAGATGCAAAAAAACAATTCATATCTACATGTAAAATAACACGGCCCTTTTTCGGATACATTTCTCGCATAGTACTCCCCCAACTAGAACATTCGTTCTTTTATTATATCAAATTTTGCACAATAATTATAATAATTACTTGTTCTTTTCTATCATATTTATTGCTATAATTTAAACAAAGTGGATATATTTGTAATCAGGGGTGATTATTATGAAATCGACTGATAAACTCAATTATACGTTTCTCGTAATTATACTAATCGTCGCAATCAATTATTTACTTCTTCCTATTTTTGATATTAACATAGCTGGTTTTCTCCCTCGCCTAGTCCATGTAGTAACAACTTACATACTGCCATGGATTTTCTTGTATTGGCTTATCCGCCTTGTAAAAGTAATCGAATCAAAATAAAAAGCGTGTAAATCAGTTGTGATTTACACGCTTTTTCTATTACATTACTTCGCTACTTCTTCAATAATTGCAACAACTAATTCTGCTGTTTTCGCTAATTCTTCAACAGGAATCTTTTCATTTGTTGTATGAATTTCTTCATAACCAACTGCTAAGTTAACTGTTGGAATGCCGTGTCCTGCAATTACGTTTGCATCACTTCCGCCACCACTTTGGTGAAGAGAAGGTGTACGACCAATTTTTTCAGCTGCACGTTTTGCAACTTCTACAACGTGATCGCCATCAGCAAATTTAAATCCTGGATACATAACGTTTACTTCAACGTCTGCATGACCGCCCATTTCTTTTGCAGTTGTTTCAAATGCTTCTTTCATTTTCGCAACTTGCGCTTCCATTTTTTCATTGATTAAAGAACGCGCTTCTGCAAAGATTTGTACGTGATCGCAAACGATATTCGTTTGTGTACCACCTTCAAAACGTCCAATATTTGCAGTTGTTTCAGAATCAATACGGCCAAGTGGCATTTTCGCAATTGCTTTCGCTGCGATAGTAATTGCAGATACACCTTTTTCTGGTGCTACACCAGCATGAGCTGTTTTCCCGCGAATAATCGCATTCACTTTCGCTTGTGTTGGAGCTGCAACAACGATTTCACCAACTTTTCCATCGCTATCTAATGCATAACCGTATTTCGCAGTAATGCGCTCACGATCTAATGCTTTTGCACCAACAAGACCAGATTCTTCTCCAACTGTAATAATAAATTCAATTGTACCATGAGGGATATTTTTCTCTTTTAAAACACGGATTGCTTCGAACATGGATGCTAATCCTGCTTTATCATCTGCACCTAAAATCGTAGTACCATCTGATACGATATATCCATCTTTAATAGAAGGCTTAATTCCATTACCAGGAACTACTGTATCCATATGAGAAGTAAAGTAAATTGTATCAACACCATCTTTTGTTGCTGGTAATGTACAAATTAAGTTACCTGCACCATGCCCAGTAACAGCCATTGTGTCATCTTCAAATACTTCTACACCTAAATCTGTAAATTTCTTTGTTAATACTTTGCAAATTTCTGCTTCAAATTTCGTTTCAGAATCTACTTGTACTAACTCCATAAATTCATTTACTAAACGTTCTTGATTAATCATAAGACTGCGCCTCCTGCACTACCATTATGTATGTAACACTATTAATTATAACAGAATTTCGCAAAAGTTTCGAAATACAAGACAAAAAACAGACGGTTTATATGTCTAGATAACCATCTGCTTTCTATTACTCATTTAACAATACCCAGCGCATATGATCTTCCCACACTCCATTAACCATTAACATCTTCCTAGACACGCCCTCATACTGAAAACCTATCTTCGTCACGACTTGTATAGATGCTAAATTTCGTGGCATAATCGGTGCTTCTATACGATGTAATTGAAATTCCTCAAAAGCAACTTGAATCGCTTTTCTAAGCGCTTCTGTCGTATAACCTTTGTTTAACTCTTCCTTATCTAATTTATAGCCGAGTACACAAGATTGGTAAATTCCACGAACAATTAAATTAAATGAAATACATCCAATTATTTTCGTATCATCACCTTTTTTAAAAATCCAAAGCCTGATGATTTTACCTTCTGCGATCTCTTTTCTATCCTTTTGTAACTTTTTCTTTTGATAATCTAACGTAAAAAAATCATCCGGTCTATACTCTTCCCAGGCTTTTAAAAATTCACGATTTCTGTCGTAATATTGAAGAACTTTTTCAGCATACGACTCATCAATTTCCCTTAAATGTAAACGATTTGTTTCATATATTTTCATCATCGTATCTCCATTCTTCAGCTTGCATAACAAAAAACTTATACCCTATCATTTTTATATATTCTCTACGTACATACAAATTTCCTGTTATACTTTACACACACTTCTCGAATTTTGTCATTTCTCTCCCCCTTGTTCACAATATCATTTCTCGTTACAATGATATTGTACTGATTTGCAAGGAGGTTTAACGATGCATAAAAAAGCTCAAAAAGTTATGATTTATGTAATGCTAATTTCTATGCTTGTAACAACATTACTTGCTGGCGCAAGTATGTTTTGGTAAAAAGGACGATCTGTTCGTCCTTTTTTTACTTTTTACACATAATAAAATAAACCATCTCGAAATCGAGATGGTTTATTTTATGTAAAGCACAATCGCTACAATGCTAAAGGAAAATGACATTACAAGTGCTATCACAAAACTTGTATATTGTTTCTGCTGAAATGCCCCAATAACAAAAGTAAGATTAAGTAATGCCATACATACAATCGCTACAAGATAAGAACATATATTAAAAGTTGCCAATATGAATGTAATAATAAATAGAAATCCCATAAAAAACTGCATATACGAAAGTTTTGGATTCAAGTACATATGAGCAACTCCTTTATCTAATTTGATCTTTCTATACTCTCATTAACGCATGGTTATGTACACATGTCAAGACAACTTATTACAATAGAAAAAACCAACTTTTTCGTTGGCTTTTTCATATGCAATGGCTCCTTTTTCTTTTGCCAATTGCTGAAATGATTTTTTCGATTTTACAATCCACACTTTCGTTCCAATTGGAATACGATCAAATAAATACTCCACATCATTTTTCTTCATTCTTATACACCCTTGTGAAATATACTTTCCAATTGAACTCGGTTGGTTTGTTCCATGTATTCCATATTTACTCCCATCAGTTCCTCGTGCATTAAATCCCATCCACCTAGATCCAAGTGGATTTTTCGGTGATCCCCCTGGAATATCCTTTGCAATATAATACGGATCCTTTGCTTTCATTACAATATCAAAAGTTCCCTCTGGGGTTAATTCATTTGTTTTTCCTGTCGCGACTGGAAAAACCTTTTGAATCTTCCCATCGTCAATATAAGCTAGTTTATTCGTCGCTTTATTTACAATAATAAAAGGATCACCGGCACGTGGATTATCACCAAGGGGCCAAATAGGCGATAAAGAAAGACATAATAGGAAAGAGAGAAGATACGGCATAAATAATTCCTACCTTCTATATAAGTTCTTTTATATTATCCTTTCCCTTAAAACGACTTTTAATGAGTAAATATTGTTCCATTTCGTATACAAGTTGAACAAGTTTCGCACGTATCTCAAATTCTTCACGTGTAGCCGGCAATGGCATCTCTCTAAATAATTCTCTCATTTCTTGAAGCTGTCTTAAAGAAATAACCCCGGTACTCTGAGGGCTAATAGCATTACTAATGTTTTCAACCACATCGGCAATCATGTCAGCTTGTTCATATGTCCACGATAAAGAAGCTGCTAACGGAATCATTCGCTCTAAAATTTCGAATTGTTGCATGCGCATATTAAAATAACGATAGTAATAGTCATCTTCTCGCATAAATGCATTCTCAAGTTTCTTAAACGATAAATCTCTAGCTTCATTTAGCATCTGTTCAGTTTCAATAAGTTCTGCCCCGCTCCAACTACTTTCTCGATTTCGTAAATACACAACCATTTCAAACAAAATCGTTTTAAAATTACTTTCTATTTTATCTTGATACTCTTTTAGTTTATTTTCACTACTTGGCATATACATATTCACTAAGAGAGCCACGCTAATCCCTATCGTTAATATCGCAATTTCATTTCCAACAATAAGCCATGTAATTTGTTTCAATGAATATAGATGCATCACAATAACTGAACTCGTAACAATACCTTCTTGAATTTTAAGCATAACTGCAGTCGGAATAAATGTAAGTAATAATACGCTAATTGCTAGTGGTGTATATCCAATTGTCTCAAAAATACAAAATGCGAACACCATTGATAATACACAAGCTAAAAAACGATGTAACGATACTTGAAGTGATTTACGTTTCGTATTTTGTACACATAATATAACTAAAATACCCGCTGAACTATAAAATTCTAATCCTAATAACTGAGCAATAAAAACGGCTGCGCCTGTCCCTATTGCTGTTTTTACTGTACGGTATCCAATTTTGAACATAGCATTGCTCCTATATGTATAAACGTATTTACAGTTAGTATAAAAAAAGGATGACACAATGTCATCCTTTTCTACTTATTATTCACGTATCCTTTACATATTACAATATTTTTTGTAAAAATTGTTGTGCACGCTCACTTTTCGGTGCTGCAAAAAATTCTGCTGGCGCACTATCTTCTACAAGTTTTCCACCATCTAAAAAGAGAACACGATCTGCTACTTCTTTTGCAAATCCCATTTCATGTGTAACAATTGCCATTGTCATTCCTGTCGTAACTAATGATTTCATAACTTCTAGCACTTCTTTTACCATCTCTGGATCTAGTGCTGATGTCGGTTCATCAAATAACATTACTTCTGGTTCCATTGCTAACGCTCTTGCAATTGCTACACGTTGCTTTTGTCCGCCAGAAAGACGATTCGGATACGTATCTTTTTTATCTAATAAGCCGACCTTTTCTAAAAGTTTTTCGGCTTTCTTTTCAGCTTCTTGTTTCGTTACTCCTTTTACATTGATAGGAGCATACGTAATATTTTCTAATACAGTCATATGAGGAAATAGGTGGAAATGCTGAAATACCATTCCGACATTTTCACGGACGTGCATAATATTCGTTTTCGGATTCGTTACTTCTTCCGTTCCAATCCAAATGTGACCATTTGTCGGTGCTTCTAACACATTCATACAACGTAAAAATGTTGATTTCCCTGATCCAGACGGTCCAATAATCGCTACTACTTCCCCTTTTCCAATCGTTGTTGTAATTCCTTTTAATACTTCGTTTTTTCCAAATGATTTATGAAGGTTTTCAATTTTAATCACTTTTCTTCATTCTCCCTTCAATTGCCTTCCCGACTAATGTAAGAATAATGACTAGCATATAATAAATGAGTCCAACAAAAAGTAATGGTTCAAGATATTTAAATGTCTCCCCGCCTACGATGTAAGCACGGCGCATTAAATCCGTTGCGCCTATTACTGTTACTACAGCCGATTCTTTCGTAAGTGTCGCAAACTCGTTTACAAGTGCCGGTAATATATTTTTTAAAGCTTGAGGAAAAATGATATTTCGCATCATTTTTCCGTATGGAATTCCTAAAGCCATCGCCGCTTCTGTTTGTCCTTTATCAACCGCTTGAATGCCGGCACGGATTACTTCTGACATATATGCACCTGAATTTAAGCTAAATGCAAGTACAGCTGCTAAGAATGCCGGTATTTCATAACCAATTATTTGCGGGACACCGAAATAAATAATCATTAATTGCAATACAAGTGGTGTACCACGGAAAATTGATGTATAAAGGTCTGCCGCTATATTTAACGCTCGTATTCTAGCAATTTTGCAAAGTGCTAATAACGTCCCTAAAAGAAACCCTGCTAAAGCTGATACTGCTACAATTTTCAAAGTAACTTCTAGACCTTTTAATATATACGGTATCGAAGGCGTAATCGCCGAAAAATCTAAGTTCATTCTTTTCATTCCCCTCACAGAAAAGTGAAAGGCAGCTTATTTTTCGCTGCCAAACCATTTCTTCACTAATTTATCCATTTCTCCATTTTCTTGCATTTTTTTAATTACTTTATTAAATTCAGCTGTTTTGTCACTGTTTTTCGGAAGGGCAATTGCTGCTCCTACTTCTTCTGGTGCTTCTTTAATTTCAATTCCTTGTAATTCTTTCATTTTTTCTAAATAATTTTTAGCAACTGTATCTTCTATAATTGCAGCGTCAAAACGACCAGCTTTAATTTCTTGTACGATTTCTGGTATACGGTCACGTCCCTCAACTTTGAAATCTACTTGTTTTTTAAATTCTGCTGCTTTCTCTTCTTGAATTGATCCTGTTTGTACCCCTACTTTTTTCCCTTTTAAATCCTCTACAGATTGAATGTTAGAATCCTTTTTAGAAACGACCATGTTTTTCGCAACGAAATAAATATCTGTGAAATCAACATTATTTTTACGCTCTGCAGTTGGCGTCATACCTGCCATTACGAAATCAACTTTTCCTGAGCTAAGAGATGCTAATAAACCACCAAAATCCATATCTTTCACTTTCACTTCATAACCAAGTTCTTTTCCGATATATTTAGCAACATCAACATCAAAGCCGATAATTTCATCACTTTTTGAAGCTTCTACGTATTCATACGGTTTATAATCTGCTGAAGTCCCCATAACCAGTACTTTTTTATTTTTTCCAGTAGCCTTTTCTTCCCCATTACTACAAGCACTAAACATACTTACAATCAAAATAAGTGCAAACGATATTGATAATAACTTCTTCATCTTTCTTCCCCCTAATAATGTATATTTAAAAGTTTAATAGAATATTTATTCGATGTTTGTATTGTATCAGCACTTTTATTTTTATGCAATATATAAAATAAAAATAAATATAAACCAAGTGAAAATACCGTTATTCATGTATAAAAAGATGCATAAAATAATAGAACCATGCATATCCCACAAATTTTAATACGAAATAAAAAAAGGCGGTACATCCACTTGAGTGTGGACGTACCGCCTTTTCATTTATTTTTATAAGGACTTATAATCAGTTGGGATGAACCACCTCTACTGATTATAGTTCTTCACAATTCTCTTCGAAATACGATTGTAGTTTTGCAATAACTTGCATCGGTTCATGACCTTCAATTTCATGACGCTCTACCATCGTTACAATTTTTCCATCTTTTAATAAAGCAAATGATGGAGAAGATGGTGGGTACCCTTCGAAATATTCACGAGCTCTTGCTGTCGCTTCTTTATCTTGACCTGCAAACACCGTTACAAGGTGGTTAGGACGTTTATCATAATGTACAGAATGCGCAGCAGCAGGACGAGCAATACCACCTGCACAACCACATACAGAGTTGACCATTACAAGTGTTGTTCCATTTCTTTTAAACGCTTCGTCTACTGCTTCTGGCGTCGTCAATTCTGTATATCCAGCAGAGACAATCTCTTCACGCGCTTGGCGGACAACATCATTCATAAAAAAGTTAAAATTAATCAATCTTTTCCCTCCTCTAAAACTACCTATTTGTATCTTACCAGTTAATGTTTATGAAATACAAGTAAGTTTACTTGTATTTCAGCATAGAAAAGGTGTTAGAGCTCTTGCTCTAACACCTTTTCTTAATGACCACGATGTTTTTGCTTTGCTTTTTGTACTTTGATTAAACGTCTTCTTTGTTTTTCAGCCTCTCGTTTCTCCTTAGATTGCACTTTCTTTTCTTGTTTATGCAGTTCATAAGATAAGCTAATTGCCTCTTGCGCCTTAGTAAAGCGGTTTACATTTACTTCTTTTGCTGCTTGTCGTATGATCCGCTTTATATTTTTGGGACGCTGTTTTTCTTTCACTTCCACGCCACATTTTGCAAAGTGCTGAAAATACGCTAACATTGAACCGTTCACAAATATAAGCACTTCTTCGTCTGAAGGTTCCGTTCCAAAAATATACCTCGCTCCATACAACTTCCCTTTTTCTTTACATGTAATGATTCCAACAAAAAATTGGCCATCGTGATATACTGTCAAATCCATTGACAGCCCCCCCTAAAAAAATTAGAAATACGGGACATCCCGGAGGGGAAGGTTACTGACATGAAATCATGCGTCTGGACTACCAACCAGAACTGTGTTTTTGTATTTCTTTCACTATTATTATATCTTTTTTTCCATAATCTTCATATATTCACTAATCATTTTTTTATGCGACCCAACAATATAGTCAGGTAGTTCTGTTAGTGGGAAGAATTTAAGCTGAACCGCTTCTTCTTTGTTCATAACAAAATCTCCATCGTATTCGTCCGTATAATAAGCAGTCGTTACAGATTGAAATTCATCACCGTTTGCTAATTTTGTAAAATAGTTCGCTCCAGAAAACACATTGATTAATCGTAGGTTCTTCACCCTTATTCCTGTTTCTTCGTATACTTCACGAAAAGCAGTTTCTTCTGGGGATTCACTAAGCTCCATTAATCCGCCAGGCAGCCCCCATTTTCCGTAAGGCTCTGTTCTTTGTTGCAATAATACATATCTATTTTCATTTATAACGAGTACAACAGCACCAACTAAAATTAAAGGGCGATGACCAACTATTTTCCGTAATTCTTCTACATATCCCATCGTATCCCTCCTTTTTCGTTGTCCACACTATTGTATCATATGTATGAAACGACAAAATGCGTATATTTTTCATTTTTTTAACAAAATATTTATTTTATGTGCTTCATCTACTGTAGCTAACAAAATGGATTCAACTTCTGCGTTTTTCTCTAGAAATTCTCTCGCCCATTCTTCTGTTTTCCCTAATAAAGCAAGAACATCTTGCTGAATGCTCCCATCCTTTACTAATACAAAAGAGACTGGAGATTTTTTTCCCGCCACTTTTAGATCAAGCCGGGAAGCTGCCTCATATTCTGGATACCGAAATATAGAAACGACACCGTTCGCTTCCCATAATGCTAATTTGATCGTTTGAATATCGCTCACATTTCGCATACGAAGTTCTGAAAATAAATATTCCACCGTAATTCTCGCTTTTTTCAAATTGCTAAAATCAATGGAGCCGTTGTGTATAAGAATGATAGGTGCTGGCTCTAAAAAGCGTCTCCATCTATCCCATTTCAACATTAAAACTGAACTTATAATATGAAGTACAACGAGTATAAACGTTGTAATCATCGAGCCCATTAATCCTACTTTTTCATCAGACAATGCGTTAGAAATATTCCCACCAAGCAATAACACTAATACAACATCTAAAAAACGAAGTTGCGCGATGGATCTTTGTCCCATTGCTTTCGCAACTAATATTAAAAATATGTATGCTATGATAGCCCGAATAACCCATTCACTATTAGAAAGATGCCGTGCTCCCTCAAAAATATGCATATGCATCACTTTGCACTCCTTACATCCCAAACTGCTAGTCCGTTTTAGTTTGCAACGTTTATGCGTATATATGTAAAAAAAGCTGGTTCGTTTAAAAACGAACCAGCTTTTTTTACTTAACTGAAAACATATATTTTTTATACGTTTTCCGTACCGATAATATGAGCCCCATCATAATCATATTCGAGAATAAGGAACTTCCCCCATAAGATAAGAAAGGTAATGCAATCCCTTTTACAGGCATTAATCCAACGATCATACCGATGTTTTGGAATATTTGAACCGTTAATATCCCAATCGATCCAGCACATAATAATGTACCGAATAAATTATCAGCAGAATAACCGATAATAATTGTTCTATATAATAGTAATAGGAACAAGAATACAACTAACGCTGCTACGATAAATCCACCTTCTTCGGCAATTGTAGCGAAAATAAAGTCTGTATGCTTCTCAGGGATATAAACGTTCCCTTCGCCAAACCCTTTCCCTTCCATACCGCCACTACCTACAGCTAAAATTGATTGCTGTGTTTGATAACCTTGATCTGTATGTTCAAATGGATCTAACCAACCTAAAATACGTGATTGTTGGTGCGGTTTTAGTAGCGTAACTAACTTATTAAAGAAGAAATCCTCATACCTTACGTAAATAAATATTAACGTAGATAGTATAGTGACTGGAATAACTGTACATAACGCTATCAATTTCTTCTGAATACCTGACATGAATAAAATACATGCAATGGCAGCAGCATATAAGAACACCATCCCTGTATCCGGTTGGCTATATACAACAGCAATAGGCGGGAGGGATACTAGTACAATTTTACCTACTAATTTTAAGTCCGTTTGGAATGTCCTTGCCATATACTGCGCATTATGTTTCACTGCTATACTTGCTACCACGAGAAGCAATGAAATTTTGAAAAACTCAGATGGTTGAATTTGTCCAACTAACGGAAATACAAACCATCTTTTTGCACCTAATTTTTCAGGTGTGAAAGTGGAAACCGGTAGTATTTTCAAAAGAATAAGTGAAGCAAATCCAACGATATAAAGTGGCCAAGACAATTTTTGTAATTGATCTAAGTCAATGCTTGCAACAAGCAATAACAATACAACCCCAATTATGTAGTTCAAACCCTGTTTCATTGCAAAGTTTGACTCTCCATATTGGCCAGTTTGCTGACTGCTATATATAGCAGCTATACTCGTAACACATAATGCTAACAAAATTAATATTAATTTTACATCTAAACTTTTTAGAAACTCGGTACTTCTTTTCATGACATCCTCCTGAAACATTGTTACAGCAAAATAAAAAACCAGGAGTCAACATTCTTCATGTTTTGACGACTGATTACACATTATCTATAAAACACTTATATAGAATAACTCTCTTTTTCATACAATACAATATATTATACTACAGTTTCATCAGTAAGATTTGCCAAAAAAATTATTCTTTTCTTATTTTATATCCATATACCATATATCAGCAATGTATTTTCATAAATTCCTAATACATAATCGTTCATTGTAAGATTACTGGGAAAGGTATTATACATATAGTAGGATGTAGATGAAGAAATAGGATGATAAAAAGCTCGCATAAGCGAGCTTTTTATTTAATATACAGATGTATTATTTTCTGACGTATTTTCTAAAATTTCTTTTACACGTCCTAAGAACTTACCACAAATTAAGCCATCTAGTACACGGTGATCAAGTGATAAACATAAGTTAACCATGTCACGAGCACCAAACATGCCATTATCCATAATTACTGGGCGTTTTACAATTGATTCAACTTGTAAAATAGCCGCTTGTGGGTAATTAATAATACCCATAGATTGAACAGAACCGAATGATCCTGTGTTATTAATTGTAAATGTTCCGCCTTGCATTTCGTCCGCTTTTAACGATTTCGTACGTACTTTTCCTGCAAGTTCTGTAATTTCACGAGCAATGCCTTTAATTGTCTTCTCGTCCGCATGTTTAATTACTGGTACAAATAGTTCGTCCTCTGTTGCAACAGCGATAGAAAGGTTAATATCTTTCTTCTGAACGATTTTATCGCCAGCCCACATTGAATTAATTTGAGGGTATTCTTTTAACGCTTGTGCTACTGCTTTTACGAAGAAAGCAAAGAACGTTAAGTTAAAGCCTTCACGCTTTTTGAAATCACCTTTAATTGAATTACGGTATGACACAAGGTTTGTCACATCTACTTCAATCATCATCCAAGCGTGTGGCGCTTCGTGTTTACTACGTAACATGTTCGCTGCGATTGCTTTACGCACACCTGTTACTGGAATTTCGATATCGCCAGGCATTGTTGGTACAGAAACTGGTTTCGCAGATTCTACTTTTTGCGCTACTGGCGCTGCTTTTGGTGCTTCTGGACGCGCTTCTACTACTGCTGCTACCGCTTCCTCTTTCTTCGCCGCACCTGCTTGCGGAATATTTCCAGATTCCACTAGCTTTAAAATATCTTTACGAGTGATACGGCCGTTTGCCCCCGTACCTTCTACTTGATCTAAATCAACGTTATGCTCACCCGCAAGTTTTAACACAGCTGGTGAAAAACGAGGTTTTCCATCAGTTGGTTGTTTTGCTTTCGGTGCTTTTTCAGGCGTAGCTACTTCTGCCTTTGGTTCTTCTTTTGTTTTTTCCTCAACAGCTGTTGCCGCTACTTCATCTGCGCCTTCTACTTGAATTACACAAACTACTTCACCTACAGCTAACGTATCACCTTCACTAGCGATTAACTCTTTCACAATACCAGTGAAAGAAGATGGTACTTCAGCGTTTACTTTATCAGTCATTACTTCTGCAAGCGGATCATATTTGTTTACGTGATCGCCAACATTCACGAGCCATTTACTAATTGTACCCTCTGTAACGCTCTCCCCGAGCTGAGGCATTGTAATATTTTCTACAGCCATGTATAGTCCCCCCGATTAAAATTCCGCAAGTTCACGCATTGCTTTTTCAACTTTATCTGGATTTACCATAAAGAATTTTTCCATTGTTGGTGCATATGGCATTGCTGGAACGTCTGGCCCTGCAAGACGTGCGATTGGTGCATCTAAATCAAACAGACAGTTTTCAGCAATAATTGCTGCCACTTCACTCATAATACTTCCTTCTTTATTGTCTTCTGTTACAAGAAGAACTTTACCTGTTTTAGAAGCTGCTTCAATGATTGCTTCTTTATCTAATGGATATACAGTACGTAAATCAAGAATGTGTGCAGAGATGCCATCTTGTGCTAACTTTTCAGCCGCTTGAAGAGCAAAATGAACACATAATCCGTATGTGATAACAGTAATATCATCACCTTCACGTTTTACATCTGCTTTTCCGATTGGTAATACGTAATCATCTTCTGGCACTTCACCTTTAATTAAGCGATATGCACGCTTATGCTCAAAGAATAATACTGGATCTTCATCACGAATTGCAGCTTTTAGTAAGCCTTTTGCATCATATGGTGTAGAAGGGATAACGATTTTTAAACCAGGTTGGTTTGCAAACATCGCTTCTACAGATTGTGAATGATACAATGCACCGTGAACACCGCCACCAAATGGCGCACGAACTGTAATTGGACAAGTCCAATCATTATTAGAACGGTAACGAATTTTTGCTGCCTCAGAAACAATTTGGTTTACTGCTGGCATGATGAAATCCGCAAACTGCATTTCAGCGATTGGACGCATTCCATACATTGCTGCACCAATTGCGACCCCAGCGATTGCAGATTCTGCAAGTGGTGTATCTAGCGCACGATCTTCACCAAATTGATCATATAATCCGTGTGTCGCTTTAAACACGCCACCTTTTTTACCAACATCTTCACCTAAAACGAATACTTTCTCATCGCGTTCCATTTCCTCGCGCATTGCTAATGTAATAGCATCAATATAAGACATTACAGCCATGAAACGTTCCCCCCTATTCTGCGTATACGTGCTTCAATGCATCTTCAGGTGCTGCATACGGAGCATTTTCTGCATATTCTGTTGCTTCGTTTACGATATGCATAATTTCGTCTAGCATTTGTTTTTCAGATTCCTCAGTTAACACGCCAACCTCTTTTAAATAAGCAGCAAATGTTATAATTGAATCGTTTTTCTTTGCTTCTTCTACTTCTTCTTTATCACGATAAACACGATCATCATCGTCACTTGAATGTGCTGTTAAACGATATGATACTGTTTCAATTAAAGTTGGGCCTTCACCGCGTCGGCCACGGTCTGCTGCTTCTTTTACAGCTTTATATACTGCAAGCGGATCGTTTCCGTCTACTGTATATCCAGGCATACCGTATCCAATTGCACGATCTGATACATTTTTACAAGCTAATTGTTTTTCAACTGGAATAGAGATTGCGTATTTATTATTTTCACACATGAAAATAACAGGTAACTTGTGTACGCCAGCAAAGTTTGCACCTTCATGGAAATCACCTTGGTTAGAAGAACCTTCACCGAATGTAACAAACGTTACTAAATCTTTCTTTTCCATTTTTCCAGCTAATGCAATACCAACTGCATGTGGTACTTGCGTTGTTACTGGAGATGAACCTGTCACAATACGATTTTTCTTTTGGCCGAAGTGACCAGGCATTTGACGACCACCAGAGTTTGGATCTCCAGCTTTCGCGAAACCAGATAGCATCAGTTCTTTCGCTGTCATACCAAACGCTAATACAACACCCATATCACGGTAGTATGGTAATGCATAATCTTTCTCTCTATCAAGAGCGAATGCTGCTCCAACTTGTGCTGCCTCTTGTCCTTGACAAGAAATTACGAATGGAATTTTACCAGCACGGTTTAATAACCACATACGTTCGTCGATTTTACGTGCAAGTAACATCGTACGGAACATTTCTAATACTTGCTCATCACTTAAGCCAAGCTCTTCATGGCGCTTTTCTTTTACTTCTGCCATTTTTCATAACCTCCTAAATCCACATTTTTATGCGTGTAACGCTTTTCCATCTACAGCTAACGCTGCTTCACCAATCGCCTCAGATAATGATGGATGCGGATGAATTGTATGTGCTACTTCCCAAGGTGTTGCATCAAGTACTCTTGCAAGACCAGCTTCAGAAATCATATCTGTTACATGTGGTCCAATCATATGAACACCGAGAATGTCATTTGTTTCTTCATCAACTACAAGTTTTACGAAACCATCTGATTCGCCGTATACAAGCGCTTTCCCGATTGCACGGAATGAGAACTTACCTACTTTTAACTTATAGCCTTTTTCTTTCGCTTCTTGTTCTGTTAAACCGACAGAAGCAACTTCCGGACTGCTATATACGCATTTTGATACCATAGAATAATCAATTGGTGTAACTTCTTTACCAGCAATATGTTCTACTGCAGCAATTCCTTCATGAGAAGCAACGTGAGCAAGCTGTAAGCCACCGATTACATCACCGATTGCGTAAATATGAGATTCTTTCGTTTGATAAAACTCATTTGTTTGAATGTATCCTTTTTCCACAACGATATCCGTATTCTCTAAACCAATATTTTGCGTATTGGCTTGTCGTCCTACAGATACAAGCATTTTTTCTGCTTTAAATTCTTTATTCTCACCGTTATGTTCAGCTTGAATTGTTACTCCATTATCTTTTACCAATGTTTCTGGTAATACTTTTGCACCAGTTACCACTTTAATGCCTTTTTTCTTGAATAGACGTTGCATTTCTTTTGAAACGTCTTGATCTTCTAGTGGTAGTATCGTTTTCGCATACTCTAATACTGTAACTTCTACACCGAAGTCAGCAAGCATAGATGCCCACTCAATACCGATTACACCGCCACCAACGATAATAATTGAACTAGGAAGCGTTTCCATTTTTAGGGCATGATCGGAAGACATTACGTACTCTCCGTCTAATTCTAAACCTGGTAATGAATTTGGACGAGAACCTGTTGCAATAAGTACATTTTTTGGAATTAACATTTCATTCTCTTCTCCACTTGCAAGTTCAACTGAAATTGTCCCTGGCATCGGAGAGAAAATAGATGGACCAAGAATACGGCCAATACCTTCAAACACATCAATTTTACCTTGTTTCATTAAGTGCTGAACACCTTTATGAAGTTGCGTTACAATCTTCTCTTTACGCTCTTGTACTTTTGCAAAGTTTAGTTCTACATTACTTGCAATAACCCCGAACTCTTCACTTTTCTTAGCAGTTGCGTATACTTCCGCACTACGTAAAAGGGCTTTACTAGGAATACATCCTTTGTGTAAACAAGTACCACCAAGATTTTCTTTTTCAACAAGTGCCGTTTTTAAACCTAGTTGTGATGCACGAATAGCAGCAACATATCCACCAGTACCGCCGCCAACGATGACTAAATCATATTCTTTTGCCATTATCTCAACCCCTAGCTACCGTTTCTTTTTCACGTACAATATATTCTTTTGGAGCTTCTTCTTCACGTAGTACACGAAGTGCCCCTTCTGCTAATGCTTGTAATTCATCTTCTCCTGGATGTACGATAACATCTGCAATCCAGTCTACTCGTTCTTTTATTTCATCAACAAGAATTTTACTGTAAGCAAGTCCACCAGTTAATACAATTGCATCGATTTTCCCGTGAAGTACAGCGCTAGCTCCACCAATTTCTTTTGCAACTTGATACGCCATTGCTTTATAAATAAGAGTTGCTTCAGGATCACCTTTTTCAACCATTTGTTCTACTTTAATCGCATCATTTGTACCAATAAGACTTACAAGTCCACCTTGTCCGACAAGTTTTTTAACCATTTCGTCTCGGTAATACTCACCAGAGAAACACATTTCAACTAGTTGTCCTACTGGTACTGTACCCGCACGCTCTGGGCTAAATGGTCCTTCTCCATTTAAACCATTATTCACATCGATAACTTTTCCTTTTTTATGAGCACCAACTGTAATACCGCCGCCCATATGTGTAACTAATAAATTTAAATCCTCATATTTGTGGTTTAATTCTTCAGCCACTTTGCGAGCGACTGCTTTTTGATTTAATGCATGGAAAATACTTTTGCGTTCCATACCAGCGATACCACTTATACGAGCAACCGGCTCCATTTCATCTACAACGACAGGGTCTACAATGAATGCCGGAATATTTAATCCAGAAGCAATTTCATATGCTAAAATGCCCCCAAGGTTTGAAGCGTGATGACCGCTAAATCCATTTTTCAAATCTTCTAACATCGCATCGTTTACTGTGTATGTTCCGCCCTCGATTGGACGAAGTAATCCCCCGCGTCCACAAACTGCGTTTAACTTTGAAATGTTAATACCGTGAGAATGTAGAACTTCTAAGATCGTTTCTTTACGAAATTCATATTGGTCAATAATTCGCTTATATTTTCCAATCTGTTCTTCGTCATGACGAATAGTTTCTTCTAAAACGGGTCTTTCATTATCAAAAACACCGATTTTTGTGGATGTACTACCCGGATTAATAACAAGAATTCGATTTAAAGACACTGTTGCTACCTCCACTAATAAATTCAAAAGGAGATGGAAACCTCATAAGAGGTAACCACACCTTTTGTAAAAGTAATATATGAATGATTAGCGACGGCTAATAATGTCGTGACCGTTGCGTAAGTATGTGCTACGAGAGTTTTTCAAGCTTGCAATGCGCTCTTCAGCTAGACGATCAGCTGCTACATAAGTTGCAATGCCATCGCGTTTTGAAATTTCGATTACTTTTGCAATTGTGTCATAAATTGACTCAACGCGTTTTAATGCACGTTCTCTATTGTATCCATATAACTCGTCTGCTACGTTAATTACGCCACCTGCATTAATTACATAATCTGGTGCGTATACGATACCCATTTCATGAATGATGTCGCCGTGACGATCTTCTTTTAATTGGTTATTCGCAGAACCAGCGATTACTTTTGCTTTAAGTTGTGGGATAGTTTCGTCATTAACTGTTGCGCCTAATGCACATGGTGCGTAAATATCACATTCAACACCGTAAATTTCATTTGGCTCAACTGCTGTTGCACCGAATTCTTCTACTGCACGTTGTACAGCTTCTTTATTAATATCTGTAACGATTAGTTTTGCTCCTTCAGCGTGTAAATGTTTGCATAGGTGATATGCTACGTTACCAACACCTTGAACAGCAATTACTTTTCCTTCTAAATTATCAGTACCGAAAGCTTCTTTCGCAGCAGCTTTCATACCACGATACACACCGTATGCAGTTACTGGAGATGGGTTACCAGAAGAACCGAATGATGGTGAAATACCTGTTACAAAGTCAGTTTCTTCGTGGATAATATCCATATCATCTACTGTTGTACCAACATCTTCAGCTGTAATGTAACGTCCGTTTAGTCCTTGAATGTAACGTCCTAATGCACGGAACATTGCTTCGCTCTTATCTTTACGTGGATCACCGATAATTACTGTTTTCGCACCACCTAAGTTTAAACCAGCTGCTGCGTTTTTGTATGTCATCCCTTTTGCAAGACGCAATGCATCTTCAATCGCCGCTTCTTCAGAATCATATGTCCACATTCTTGTTCCACCAAGAGCTGGTCCAAGTGTTGTATCATGAATTGCAATGATTGCTTTTAAACCAGATTCTTTATCTTGACAAAATACTACTTGCTCATAATCATATTTTTCTAAGTATTCGAAGATTTCTAATGTCATTGTCGTTTCCCCCTAATTGTTTTACCCTATTTGGTTTATTTTGAAGCAGTCGCAACTGCCAATGCTAATGAATATACTTTTGTTTCTGCTGAATCAGCACGAGATGTTAAAACAATCGGTGCTTTTGCGCCAGCAATCATTGCTCCTACTTTTGCATCCGCAAAGTATACGAGTGATTTATATAGCACATTTCCAGCTTCAATCGTTGGGACGAGTAAAATGTCTGCCTTACCTGCTACATCACTTACTATGCCTTTATGTTCTGCTGCAATTTGTGATACTGCATTATCTAAAGCAAGTGGTCCATCAACGACACAATTTTTAATTTGTCCGCGGCGATTCATTTGAGTTAACATCGCTGCATCAATTGTCGCTTGCATCGCAGGATTCACAACCTCTACCGCTGCAATTGGTGCTACCTTTGGCAAATCAATTCCTATTGCCCGGGCAACTTCTACAGTATTCTGTATAATAGCAGCTTTCTGTGTTACATCAGGTGCAATGTTCATCGCTGCATCTGTAACAAAAATGAGACGATCGTAATTTGGAACTTCAAATGCTGCAACGTGTGAAAGTACGCTACCTTTACGAAGTCCCCACTCTTTATTTAATACAGCTTTCAAAATATTTGCTGTTGGGATGTTTCCCTTCATGAGCACATCTGCTTCGCCGTTTCTTACAGCTTTCACAGAAAGTTCTGCAGCCTCAGCACTTGACTGTGCTGCAATCACTTCAATATGTTCTGAAGTTTGTAAATTATGTTCTTGTAACATCCCCATTATTTTTTCTTGGTTTCCATATAGACGAAATTGAGCTAGCTGTAATGTAATTGCTTTCGCTACAGCTTCAATTACTTCATGATCTTCAGCTACTGCTACAGCCACAGTTTTTTTAGGCTGGCCTGCTGCTTGATCAATTAAGTGTTCTAACTTCATATTTTGTAATCAACCCTTTCCGTCGTCCCTCGTCTTTTTATTAAGCAAATACCGTGCCAACTTTTTAAAGTGGTCTTACCAATAATGAAAACGCATTCAAAACACAGTAAAATCAATACTTTGGAAAATAACAAAAGATTCTGTCTTATTTTGTCGCTTTTTGTATACCATGCAATAAATTGCACGGTACGCAATTTATTGCATGCTATTTTTTGCACACTCATACTTTTCTAGCTTGTAATATAAATTTCGAACCGAAATTCCTAACGCTCTTGCTGTTTGTGTTTTATTTCCACCAAACCTCTCTAAATATTCATGAATGATATTCCCTTCAAACTCCGTCACTAAATGCTCAAGTGGCTTTTCTTCTAACTCAGGTAATAAATGAGCTTGCTTTGACTCCACCTGCTCTTCGTTATGTAATGGCGGTAAATGTTGTACATCAATATAAGTCTCGTTATAATTCATAAAGATAATAGCTCTCCCCAAAATGTTTTCAAGTTCCCTCACATTCCCTGGCCATTCATATGATTGTAAATAGGAAATAGCAGAATTAGTGAGCCCCTCTATATTTCGGCCATAATCTTGGTTAATTTTTTGAATTAATCTGTCTGCGATTGCCGGTATATCCCCTTTACGCTGACGAAGGGATGGAATGTGAATTGGAATTTTATTTAATCGATAATATAAATCCTCCCTGAATTCTCCTTCTAAAATGGCTTTTTCTAAATTCACGTGCGTCGCTGCAATTACTCTGACATTAATAGGGATTGCTTTCGTTCCACCAACTTTTACAATTTCTTTCTCTTGCAAAACGCGAAGGAGTTTCGCTTGCGTATTGGCAGATAGTTCGCCTATTTCATCTAAAAAGATACTGCCGTTATTCGCTTCCTCAAAGAATCCACGTTTTCCGCCTCTTTTCGCGCCAGAAAACGCCCCTTCCTCATAACCAAATAATTCACTTTCTAACAACGTCTCCGAAATAGCTGCACAGTTTACACGAACGAACTTATTATATTTTCGATTACTTCCATTATGGATAGCATGTGCAAACAATTCTTTACCTGTCCCTGACTCCCCGCGTAGCAATACTGTTGCTGGTGTATTCGCCCCCAGTTTTGCCTGCTCAATAGCAGCCGTTGTTTCATCTGAATTTCCGACAATGTCATCAAATGAATATTTCGCTTCTAACGTTCGAATAATTTGCCTTGCTCGATTCAATTCATTTGTTAACTTTTGAATTTCTGATACGTCACGAATTACACCAACGCTCCCTTTCAATATTCCATCTACAATGACTGGTGCTACGTTTACAATTACGTCTCGCTTTTTTTGTCCAATCTTCATATGTATTCCTCGTACTGCCCTACGCGTTCGAAGTACTTTCATATGCATACTTTCACCTTCTACAATATCAGTTGTAGCTGGCTTTCCAATAATGTCCTCTTCTGTTAAACCTGTTAATTTCGTATATGCAGGGTTAATTACTAACCCTCGTCCTTTTTCATCCACGACCGAAATGGCTTCCTCAGACGAGTTAATAATCGCCTCAAGTAACGTTTGAATCTCCTTTAAATCTGTAACTTCTTCCGCAAGATCTACAACCTCTGTTATATCTTTAAAAATCGCAAATGCCCCTTGCACTTCTCCTCCCTCTTTTAATATTGGAATACGGGTTGTAATAATTTTCTTTCCATTCTCAAGCGTCAGTTCATAATTTACTTCTATTTGTTTCGTACGTATAATACGAAGCAGCTTACTAGTCGGAATAACTTCTAAAATATATTTGCCTACCGCATCTTCTTTTTTATATCCGATAATACGTTCTGCACTTTTATTAAATAGGCGAACTTGTCCTTCTTGATCAATCACTATCATACCGTCATGCGTGGAGTTTAAAATTAAATCACCTTGCTGCGTTTGCTCTTCTAACTTTCCAATTAAATCTTCCTTCTCATGTGCTAATCTCGTAACAATCTTTGCAATATCACCTGGTATAAGAAGAGTATCTTTATGCTTTTTCTTTAATAAATCTTTATGTAAATTATCGTCACCTGTCATATCAAACATTACATCAATGTGCATAGAAAGAAACGGAGTCACACTCTCTCCAATTGCAATCCCGTATTCCTTTGCCATCTGTAACCCTTTTGCTATCGGATTTATATCAATAATCCCTATAATTTGAAATATATTCGAACTCTGTAACAGACGTAGCAGTGTACTACCACCTTCACCTGCACCAACAATTAAAACTTTTTGTTTCATATATTACACTTCCTCTCGAAGTATCTCTGCAAAATTTTTCACACCCTTATCTTACTCTTTCAGCCCCCTCTTGACAAACCCCCTTTTCATATAACATTATTGAAATAAACGAAATAATCTGAAAAGGAGCGTTTATATGCAGCGTTACCTTGCTCTATTATTAGCACTCATCCCTATTTCATTAGCTGTGCTTGGCATTAAGTTAATGAGAGATACAGTATTCGGGATTCTATTTCCTCCACTCTCTATACTTTGGTTACAATTTTTAATTGGCGCTCTTTGCTTCGGACTAGGGTTTTATATTTTTGGTGGCTTCGTCTTACACCGAGACCGTAAACGAAATAAAGTACAAGCGCGCTTTAAAAGATAGGAAAGTCCTACTACTTATCAATAAAAAAATGAGACCGTTACACGCGGTCTCATTTTTTTATTGGCAATAACGTTCTTGCCGTTTCAGGATAATCAGTAATAATCGCCGATATGTTCATATCAAAATATTTACGCATAAGTGTTTCTTCATTAATTGTATAGGGCCGAACTTCTACATCACTTTCCATCGTTAATTCAGCAATGGCATCTTGAAGGTAACGATAATTCGGATGCACCGCAGTAGCTCCCATCTTTTTTGCATATGCCCATGGGCTATGCAGGCCTTCGCGATATAAAATCGCTGTTTGAATATCAGGAGCCATCATATGACACCTTTTCATACTGTAGTGATTAAATGAAGAAAATATAACACGATTTTCTAAATTAAATTTGCGTACAAGCGTTATAACTTCTTCCTCTAAGCCTCTGTATGGAATTTTATTATTTTTAAGTTCAATATTAAGTAACAACCCTGTTTGTTCAATCCATTGTAACACTTCTTCTAAAAGAGGTATTTTACAAAAACCTACTTTATCACCAAATTTATAGCTCGCATCTAATTTACATAAATCCTCATATACATAATTTCGAACCGCACCTTTTCCATTTGTTGTCCGGTCCACTGTTTCATCATGAATGACGACAACCTTTCCGTCTTTCGTTAATTGAACATCAAGCTCAATTCCATCTGCCTTAAAAGATTCAGCTGCTTCAAATGAAATCATCGTATTTTCTGGGTACGTTCCCGCTGCACCACGATGTGCAAATATAAGAGTCATCCTCACTCCCCCAATCTTATGCTATACTATACGAAAAAGGAGGTACTTCTATGAGACCATTACAAATTTCTCCAGACACTGCAGTCCGCCTATCAAAAGCATTAGGTGTTCCACTTGAACAACTTATGCATATGCCGCAGCACATTTTAATTCAAAAGTTAGTTGAATTAGAAAAACAAAATAAAGACGAAGAATAATACAGTCCTGTTTCACAGGACTTTTTATTATTTTCTATTATATCACGGATGACTTGCTTGCTAAAATCCCTCATCGGATATACCGTGATTCAATTTAACCTTCACTTCGAACATGTACAATAAAAAGACCAACGAATTCTAACATTCATTGGTCTTTAATTAAAAAGTTCATTGGTTTTAAATTTACTATCAAGTATACATTTCAAGAATTATTAAAAACTTAAATCCCTTACTTCTTCTATTCTCAGCTAGCCTTATGTTCAAGTCTCAGCTTATCCGCAACCATTGCGATGAACTCGGAGTTCGTAGGTTTTGCTTTTGACATAGATACTGTATAACCGAATAAGGACGAAATAGAATCGATATTCCCGCGACTCCATGCTACCTCAATTGCGTGACGGATTGCCCGCTCGACACGGCTTGCTGTTGTATTATATTTCTTCGCGATATCTGGATACAATACTTTCGTAATAGATCCAAGTAATTCGATGTCATTGTACACCATAGAAATTGCTTCCCTTAAGTACATGTACCCTTTAATATGAGCAGGCACACCAATTTCATGAATGATACTCGTAATGCTTGCATCTAAGTTTTTCGGTTTTCCATCTACTGTTGTTGCTGATCGGAAAGATGGCAGTGGACGTTTAATAGTAGCGTTCGCTTTACCGCTCACTTGACGAATATGACTCGTTAAATTCTCCATATCAAATGGTTTTAATATGAAATATGACGCACCTAAGTCAACTGCTTTTTTCGTCACATCTTCTTGTCCAAACGCTGTCAACATAATTACGCTAGGCTGTCTTAACCTTTCAATGTGGCGCATTTTCTCTAGTACAGCTAACCCATCTAAATGTGGCATAATAATATCTAATACAAGTACATCCGGTTGCTTATCTTTTAATAAATTTAAACACTCTTGACCATTATAAGCAGTACCGATTACTTCCATATCCTCTTGAGCAGCTACATAACTCTCTAGCATTGATACTAATTCTTTATTATCATCCACAAGACATACTTTAATTTTCTCCACAGCTTTTCCTCCCTTACCGAATCGATTCTCCGACATGTGTATCCTTCTAGGCTACATGAATTGTTCGACAATTGTGTGAAAATTCCCTTTTAAAGTTTGTTACTTTCCGATAAAATCACAAAAAAATATGTTTATCGTTTATTTATTCCTTTTCGCAACACATTCCATCATAGAAAAACAACGAAACGTTCAACCCTTTCCTTTTATTTTACAACAAAAAACACCTCTTGCGGAGCTTTTACAAAATTTCAACGAATTTTTCAATAGAAAAACGAGCTAATTATTAATTAGCTCGCTTTTCTTTCTTGATCATAAATGTTAATTCCAGCCTCATGTAACATCCATTCAATATGAACACCATATCCTGATGTTGGATCATTTACAAATACATGTGTAACAGCGCCAATTACCTTTCCATTTTGTACAATTGGACTTCCGCTCATCCCCTGTACGATACCACCTGTTTTCGCTAATAAACGTTTATCTGTTACTTTTATTACCATGCCTTTTGTTGCCGGAAACTTTTGCGGTACTGTACTCACAACTTCAATATCAAACGCTTCCACTTTATCTTGATCAATAACCGTTAATATTTTTGCTGGTCCTTCTTTTACTTGATGAGATAGTGCAATAGGCATTGCTTTATCCATTACGCCATTTGTCATATTTGTATTCAATTTGCCAAAAATACCAAATGGACTATTGATTGTAATATTGCCAATCACTTCACGATCAGGTGAGAACCTCGCTAATTTCTCCCCTGGATTCCCATGACTACCTCTTTCAATTGATGTAACTGTCGAACGCATAATTTGTCCATCTTCGACTTGAATCGGCTTTTTCGTATCATTATCAGAAATGACATGACCAAGTGCCCCATATTTCATAGAATCAGGATGAACAAATGTCATTGTTCCGATTCCAGCCGCCGAATCACGAATATATAAACCAATGCGATAAGACGATTCTCCACTGTCTTTTTGTGGTGTTAATTTAGTGCGGATATGCTTTCCATCCCTTAACAAAACGAGATTAAGCGGTTCGCCTGTTTCCCCACTATTATGAATAAATGGTGCTACATCACTCATTCTTTCAATTGTTTTACCATTAATTTCAGTAATCATATCTCCAATTTGCACACCAGCTGTTTCACCAGGAGATACTTTCCCTTTTTCAGTTTGAATTAAATGATGGCCTACAACAAGTACCCCTTTTGTGTTTAACTTTACACCAATTGATTGTCCACCTGGAATAACTTTGAAATCTTTTAATACTCTCACATTTACTTTTTTCACTGGAAAACCAGCAAGCTGAAACACCATATCTGCTTCACCATTTTGATGAGAATTTACCATAAGTCCTTGTTTTTGTTCATTTGAACTTACTGTAAACACATGACGATCTGTAGATGAAGCTTTAAACACTGGTAATGAAGCTATTTCTGATTGTTGTCCTTCAAAAACAACAAGTTGCTTCGGAGATGAAATAAACGTCCGAAGCGGTTTAAAACACCCAATAAAAACTAAAGAAACAAGGAGAAAAATACCTATTATTTTGCGAAATCTTTCTAATTTCAATTTATTCACTCTCCTCGCTCCTACCCCACATTCAGCCTTTTGGCTTCACTTTTTAATCTCTCCTTGCAATGCTTTATTTATAACCGGAAGAATTAAGAAATCATCATTTGAGAAAAAAAGCTATCCATTACTGGATAGCCTCTGCTGTCTGTTTAAAACGATGCGCTTGCGTAAGTAATTCTTTCGCATGTTCTGTCGTTAAATCTGTAATTTCCACACCAGAAATCATTCGAGCTATTTCTGTTACTTTATCCTCCATAGTTAAAACGGTAACTGATGTAATTGTTCGATCATTTGCTACTTGTTTTCGAATAAATAAATGCGAATCCGCCATTGAAGCTACTTGAGGTAAGTGCGTAATACAAAGTACTTGTGAGTTTACTGATACTCGATAAATCTTTTCCGCAATAGCCTGTGCGACCCGGCCACTTACACCAGTATCCACTTCATCAAAAATAACAGATGCAACACCTTGATGCTTAGAAAAAATGCTTTTTAAAGCTAAAATAATACGGGATAACTCTCCTCCAGAAGCAACCTTTGAAAGTGGTTTTAGCGGCTCACCCGGATTTGTTGAAATATAAAATTCCACATGATCGTAACCATCCGCTGTAAGTCTTACCGGTGCTCCCTCCACGAGAGGCTCTTCTGCATTTCCTTCTCGCTTCATGATTCTCACTTCAAATTTTGTTTTTTCCATATATAATTCTTTTAATTCCTGATGAATGGCATTTGTAAGATGCTCTGCAAGTTCATGACGCATATTACTTAACAACGTTGCTTCTTTCAGAATAACACTTTCTAATTCCTTCAACTGTTTCTTCGTCGTTTCAATATGAACGTCTTTATTTTCAATCGTAAAAATTTCTTGTTCAATTTTATCAGCATACGCTAAAATCTCTTCTACAGTATTTCCATATTTTCTCTTTAGCATACGAATTTCATTTAAACGCGTTTCAATTTCGTCTAAGCGATTCGGATCATATTCCATCATATCGAGCTTTTCTCTTAGTTGATAGGCAACTTCTTCTAATAAATAATAACTATTGGCAATGGAATCATGATTTTCTTGATACACTTCATCTAAATGTGTAATACTCTCCATCTGTCCCATTGCGCTTCGTACATTATCTAACCCTTGTCCGTCAGCACTTAACGAGCGATACGCGTCACCTAATGCTTTATAAATCTTTTCGAAATTAGAAATTTGCAATCGTTCTTCAGTTAAGTCATTTTCTTCATCCATCTTTAAATCAGCTTTACGGATTTCTTCATGCTGGAATTGAATTAAATCTAAGCGATGCGCCATTTGTTGTTCATTTTCACTTAACGATTTCAACTGTTTTTTTAATTTCTCATAGTCAGCATATACGTTTTGGTATATATCTAATTGTTTAACGATACGCTCTCCATCAAAATGATCGAGCATAAATAAATGACGTTCTTCATTCATTAAGTCTTGCGTTTCGTGTTGCCCATGAATATCAACAAGTGTTTTTCCAATTTCTTTTAATACACTAAGGGTAACTAGTTTTCCATTTACACGACATACACTTTTTCCGTTTGCAGCGATATCACGCTTCAAAATAATCATGCCGTCTTCTATTTCTATATCCAACTCTTCTGCTTTTTCAATACATGGATGCTTATCATCTTCCACATAAAATAGCCCCTCTATCTCAGCTTTTTCTGTTCCGTATCGAACAAATTCTGCTGAACCACGGCCACCTACAAGTAAACTAATCGCATCAATAATAATCGATTTTCCGGCCCCTGTTTCACCACTTAAAACCGTTAATCCTTTTTGAAAAGAAATATTTAATGCCTCAATAATAGCAAAGTTTCTAATCGATAATTCCGATAACAATGCCCCATTCACCTCGTTATAAACTAATCCCCTATGAAGGGCTTTTCTCAGTTCTTTATTCAAATAGTCATACTATATGTTTGTATGTATAAATTACTTTTCTAACCGCTCCATTGTACCAAACATTTGTTTTACGGGTCAATCCACCTATTTCCTAATTTTATTCAAAGAAAATATTATATTACAATTAAGAATTCACGTTTTTAACCAATAAAAATATCCTGTTCACTTTCCACTTTACAGAGGAAAGCAAACAAGATTTTTTTGTTACAGCATATTTAAGAAACGATCAGAGACAACACCTGTATCTTCAGGTGTACGGCAAATAATTAAGCAAGTATCATCACCACAAATGGTTCCGATGATCTCATCCCACTCTAAATGATCAATAAGTGCTCCAAGTGAATGAGCGTTACCAGGCAATGTTTTTAGCACAAGCATATGTCCTGCCGTGTCTAATTTTACAAATGAATCCACTAGATTGCGTTTTAATTTTTGTAACGGGTTAAATCGTTGATCTGCTGGCAAGCTATATTTATAGCGACCATCATGTAATGGCACTTTCACTAAGTGCAATTCTTTAATATCGCGCGATACTGTCGCTTGCGTTACATTAAATCCCTCATTACGTAGAATATCAACTAATTCATCTTGTGTTTCAATTTCTTTGTTCGCAATAATTTCCCTGATTTTAATATGGCGCTGACCTTTATTCATACATTTGCACCTCACACTATCTCTTACCATAGTTTAAACATTGGTATACTTCACTTATTTATGTTAACTTATAATTCGTTACTTGTACACAATTGTTTTTACAATCATTATACAATTACAACAAAAAGAGGAACAACATATGTTATTCCCCTTTCCCTTTTTGTTTTAGGACATCATGTGCCTCTGTAACTACTTGCTCAACAGAAACTGGAGAATGATTTTCGCCATTCTCACGTTCACCATGCCATTTCAGATGAATTAAAAATTCAATGTTACCATCCCCGCCCGTAATCGGTGAGAATGTTAAACCTTCTACGTCGTATCCTTCTTTTATAGCAAAGTCTACAATCATTTCTACGACAGCCTCATGTACTTTTCGATCGCGAACGATACCCTTTTTACCAACTTGCTCTCTTCCAGCTTCAAACTGAGGTTTAATTAACGCTGCTACATCCCCATTCGGCATAAGCATTGTTTTTAAAACTGGTAATATAAGTTTTAATGATATAAACGAAACATCGATACTAGCAAATTGCGGTAAACCACGTTCTAAGTCTGCTGGTGTTACGTAACGGAAGTTCGTTCGTTCCATTACGACAACACGCTCATCTTGACGCAATTTCCACGCAAGTTGATTGTACCCTACATCTAATGCATAAGATAATTTCGCTCCATTTTGAAGCGCGCAATCGGTAAAGCCACCAGTTGATGAACCAATATCTATCATAACTTTATCTTGTAAATCAAGATGAAATGTCTCTAATGCCTTTTCAAGTTTATAACCACCACGGCTTACATACGGCATAACTTGCCCCTTCACCGTAATCTCTGTATCTTGTGGGATTTTCTCTCCTGGCTTATCCAATCTCATCTCATTCGCATATACAAGGCCGGCCATAATGGCGCGTTTTGCTTTCTCACGTGTTTCTATAAGCCCTCGCTCTACTAATAGTACATCTACTCTTTCTTTTTTCGCACTCATTTGTTACGCCCTTTTTTGTTTTGATGGAATCATTGTATGAATACGGTCTACAACAGCATCTGTCGTTAAACCGATTTCTTCTAATAATTTTGTTACACTACCGTGCTCTATGAAACGATCTGGAATACCCATTCGTTCAACTAACGCACTATGGTACCCGTTCTCAGACGCAAATTCAACTACTCCTGTTCCAAAACCACCAATTAAGCAAGCTTCTTCAATCGTTAAAATTGGTATATTTTTTCCTAAGAGATCATGTAAATATGCTTCATCCATTGGTTTAATGAAGCGAGCGTTCACTACTTTCACTGAAACTCCAGCCTTTTCAAGACGCTCAGCCGCTTCCATTGCCATTGGTATTGTCGTACCAAATGTTAAAATAGCTGCTTGTGTACCTTCTTTTAACGTTTCCCATGAACCGATTGGAATCGCCTTTAATTCTTCATCCATATGAACGCCAAGTCCATTACCTCGCGCATAACGTAATGCGATTGGTCCATCTTCATATTGCATTGCCGTGTATACTAAATGTTGCCCTTCATTTTCATCTTTTGGCATCATAAGTACCATATTCGGCAAGTGGCGTAAGAATGAAATATCAAATACACCTTGATGCGTTTCACCATCTGCTCCTACTAAACCAGAGCGGTCGATTCCGATGAAAACATTTAAATTTTGGCGGCATATATCATGAACAACTTGGTCATATGCTCTTTGTAAAAATGTTGAATAAATCGCTAAGAATGGTTTCATACCTTGCGTTGCCATACCCGCTGCCATTGTTGTAGCATGCTGTTCTGCAATACCTACATCAATCATACGATCTGGGAATTCTTTTTGGAATTTCTCAAGTTTCGATCCAACAGGCATTGCAGGTGTAATTGCAACGATACGCTCATCCGTTCTCGCTAACTTAAGTACTGTTTCACTAACAACAGCACTCCATGCTGGTGCAACTTCTTTCGGTTTAACGAAGTCACCTGATTCAATTTTATAAGGTCCTGTTCCATGCCAAGTGCCAATAACATCACTCTCTGCTGGTTTGTAACCTTTTCCTTTTTTCGTAATAACATGAACAAGCACTGGGCCTTTTGTTTTCTTTGCATATTGCAACGTTTCGAATAACTTTTCATAATCATGTCCATCGACTGGACCTAAATATGTAAAGCCTAACTCTTCGAAAAAGACACCGGATACTAGTAAATATTTAAGACTATCTTTTATTTTCTCTGCTGTCGCAGCAACTTTCCCACCGACAGCTGGGATTTTCTTCAAAATATACTCTAGCTCGTCTTTTACCCAATGGTATTTTCCTGCGGTACGTAGACGTCCAAGCACATTATGAAGCGCACCAACGTTTGGCGCAATTGACATTTCATTATCATTCAAAATAACAATCATGTCTGTTTTTTCATGTCCAATATGGTTCAATGCCTCTAAAGCCATTCCGCCCGTTAAAGCACCATCACCAATGATTGGTATAACATATTCTTTCGTTTTCTTTAAATCACGTGCTAGAGCCATTCCCATTGCAGCAGATAATGATGTCGAGCTATGGCCAGTTTCCCATACATCGTGCTCACTCTCACAACGTTTTGGGAAACCACATAGACCTTGATATTGCCTTAATGTGCCGAATTCTTTTGCACGTCCAGTTAAAATTTTATGTACATAGGATTGATGTCCTACATCCCATAAAAATTTATCTTTCGGACTATCAAATAATTTATGCAGAGCAATTGTGAGTTCTACTACACCTAAATTAGGCGCAATATGTCCACCTGTTTGAGAGAGCTCTTCAATTAAAAACTTACGAATATCCTCACTCAATCCCTCTAGTTCACTGATAGACATATCTTTCAAAAAACTAGGGTTTTGAATTTGCGTTAGATCCACATGGATCACTCACTTTCATTTCATAATCTGTCAACATGTCAAATATTATAAAAAACATTTACACAAAACAAGAAATTCTCTTTTTTTATTTTTCACCTTGTCCTGCTATTAACCAGTCTATTGCGCCCTAATCTTATTATAAACCATATTTCTTTAGGCGATGAAAAAAATAGCCGCTAACACGAAGTGATAACGGCAATGTAATCTACATATATTTTTGCCAATAACAAGAAAAGAAAAACCTTTTCCTACATTTATATCATAAAATGATGAATGACTCAACAAATGAAAACGCTGTTATATTAGTTATTACGTTTTGCAATCAAATCGCAAATAGATAGTAAATATTCATCTTGTAATTGCAAGGAACTAATAGCATCTTTTGCTTTTGCAATCGTTTCTTCTAAAATATCCTTTGCTCTATCTACAGTAAATAACGTCGTATATGTGCTCTTTTCGTTGGAAACATCACTACCAATCGGTTTTCCAATCTCTTCTTCGGTTCCTTCCACATCTAAAATATCATCTCGAATTTGGAAAGCTAGGCCGATATATTTTGCAAACTCAAGTAATTTTTCTTCCTGTTCTTCTGTGGCATTAGAAAGTATCGACCCTGCAAGTACAGCGAATTCAAGTAGTTTCCCAGTCTTATGCTTATGAATATACTCTAGCTCATCAATCGTAAGCTGTTTCCCTTCCGCTTCCATATCTGCTACTTGTCCGCCAACCATTCCCTCTGGCCCTGCCGCCTTTGCAAGCTCAAGAACAAGTCTTACTTTTTTCTCAGCAGAGATTTCCTTTTGCTCATATGCCATAATAACTTGAAAAGCATATGTCAACAAACCATCTCCTGCTAAAACTGCCATCGCTTCACCAAATACTTTATGATTTGTGGGCTTCCCTCTTCTTAAATCATCATCATCCATACAAGGTAAATCATCATGAACTAACGAGTATGTATGTATCATTTCAAGAGCACAAGCTGCACCTACACCAAGATTTTTTTCTTTACCAAACGCTTGTAATGTTGCAAATAAAAGTAACGGGCGGAGACGCTTTCCACCCGCTTCCAAAGAATATGCCATCGCTTCACGAAGTACATTTGGACATTGTAATTCATTTGCATAGCTTACAAGCTTCTCTTCTACGAAAGTTTTACTTTCTTTCAAAAAAGTATCAAAAGCAATTGTCACTATGCTTCATCTCCTAAAGCAGTAAACGGTTCAAGCACTCCATCTTCCCCAAGAATAACTGCCATTTGTTCTTGTACGTTCTTCAACTTCTCATCACAAAGCTTAGATAATTCCATACCCTCTTTAAAATAAGAAATTGCTTCTTCTAAAGGTACGTCACCTTGCTCTAACTTAGAAACGAGGTGCTCAAGTTGCGAAATTGCCTCTTCAAAGCTTAATTTATTTTCCATTATTCAATTCACGCTCCTCTATTCCTGATACGCTACAATCTAGTATTCCATCTTGTAATTGAACTGAAACAGCATCTCCAAGGCTAACATCTTTCACACTTTTTAACACTTGCTTCTCTTCATCATATACAAGCCCGTACCCTCTCATCATTACTTTAAGCGGACTTAGCGCTTCAAGTTTTTGAGCAGCTCTTACAAAGGCAAATTCTTTCGTTTGAAGTAACGTTTGCATTTCACGTTGCAATTGCTTTTGCAATGTTTCAACTGCTACCTTCGTTTGCATAATTTTTTGAGATGGGTGGTGCTTCTCTAAATAAAATGAAAGCTGTTTTAACTGATTTACCTTTTTATCAATATAGCGCTCTTTCGCTAACACAAGCTGTTCTAACGCTCTATCCAATTGCTCTTCTTTTTGCTCATATACTTGTCTTGGATAACGGAACGCATAAGATTTTTGCAATACTTGTAGTTTTTCTTCTTTTTTATGTACTAACTCTCTCATTGCTCTTTGCAACCTTAGAGTTCTTTGTAATACCTTTTCTTGTAACTCGATAATATTAGGCGCTGCCAGCTCAGCCGCTGCAGTTGGTGTTGGTGCTCTTAAATCGGCAACAAAATCCGCAATTGTAAAGTCTGTTTCATGGCCTACTGCTGAAATAATAGGGATCTCACTCTTGAAAATAGCTCTTGCAACCATTTCTTCGTTAAACGCCCACAATTCCTCAATAGAACCTCCACCGCGCCCAACGATTAGGACATCTATCCCTTCCATTTCATTCGCTGTACGGATCGCTTGTACAATTGAGGGAGCTGCTGACTCCCCCTGTACAAGTACTGGAAACACAATAACATTTCCAATTGGATAACGACGTTTAATCGTTGTTATAATATCACGAATCGCTGCTCCTGTTGGTGACGTAATCACACCTATTGTTTTCGCATAAGGAGGGATTGTTTTTTTATAAACTTGAGAAAACAATCCTTCTTCCTCTAAACGAACCTTTAATTGTTCGTAAGCTAAATGCAGGTTTCCGACTCCGTCAGGCTGCATGTCTTGAATATAAATTTGATAAGAACCACTCGCCTCGTAAACAGAAATTTTCCCTTTCACGAGTACCTTCATCCCATTTTCAGGTCTGAATTTAATATTACGATTATGACCCGCAAACATAACCGCTGCGATTCTTGCATTTTCATCTTTCAATGTAAAATACATGTGGCCACGGCTATGATTTTTAAAGTTGGAAATTTCACCTTTTAACCAAACAGACTGTAAATGCGGATCATATTCTATTTTTGTTTTTATATAGCGTGTTAACGCTGTAACGGTTAAATATTGTTTCTCCATTTCTCTCTCCTCATAGCCGACTCAAATTATTTACAAACGACACCTGCACGCTTAGCCGATTCAACAGTATTATGAAGAAGCATTGTGATCGTCATTGGACCAACACCCTTTGGCACAGGTGTAATGTAACCTGCAACATCTAACACGTTGTCAAAGTCAACATCACCACAAAGTTTTCCTGTTTCTAAACGGTTTACACCAACGTCAATTACAACCGCTCCTTCTTTCAGATAATCAGCTGTTACCATTTTAGGTCGTCCTACTGCTACGATTAAAATATCAGCTAGCTTCGTTAACTCTTTCATATTTTGCGTCTTTGAATGACAGTATGTGACAGTTGCATTTTCATTTAAGAACAATTGTCCCACTGGCTTGCCGACAATATTACTTCTTCCAATTACTACAACATGTTTTCCCGAGATATCAAGATTTGTTTCTTTTACTAACTCTACAATACCATGCGGTGTACATGGAAGGAATGTATCTTGTCCCGTCATCATACGTCCCACGCTGATTGGGTGAAATCCATCTACATCTTTTTCTGGTGAAATTCTTTCAATGATAGCTTTTTCTTCAATATGTTTTGGTAAAGGTAATTGCACTAATATGCCATTAATGCGGTCATCTCCATTTAAGCGATCGATTTCAGCAAGCAAACGCTCCTCCGTAATTGTTTCAGGAAATTCAATTAGCTCTGAATAGATTCCTACTTGTTCACAGCCCTTTTCTTTTCCTTTTACATAAGAACGAGATGCTGGATCTTCTCCAACTAAAATAACTGCTAATCCTGGTACAATCCCTTGCTCTTTCAACTTCACAACTTCTTCTGTTAATTGTGCTCGTTTTTTCTCCGCAACTTCATTTCCTTTGATGATTACTGCTACCATTTTAAGATTCCCCCTTAAAGAAATTACAGTGTATCTTTTATATTAGATAAAACGCCGTTAATAAAACGACGAGATTCCTCATCCCCAAATGTTTTAGCAATTTCAATTGCCTCGTTAATTGTTACGTTGTGCGGAATTTCTTCCATATATTTCATTTCATACACAGCTACACGTAAAATACTGCGATCAACAATACTAATACGCTCAAGCTTCCATTTTTTTAAGTTTTGACGAATCGCTTCATCAATTACTTCTTTATTTTCTACAAAACCTACTACAAGTGATTCTAGAAACTCATTTGTTTCTTCACCTTCATCTAGCGTGTTTTCCACCGCTATTTTCGGTTCTAATTCACCTGTAATATCCATTTGATATAATGCTTGCATAGCTCTTTCTCTAGCCGTCCTACGTTTCATTGTAACTCTCCTTTATGCTTCAAGTCTTTCCTTATGCTTTGTTATATTATTATAATTTATAAGCCGTCAATTCACTTACTCTTACAGTTTTCATTGATTTTCCAACCTTATAATACAATGATAATAACACAATTTATCGTTTCACACACGGGTTACAAGGCTGAAAAATAATAAAAAGATTAACTTCAAGTTCCATATCTTATCACAATGTACGTTTTTTGGTAAAACGAAACATTTTCTTTTTTATTTCTCATTTTTTGAAATAGTATAATAATTAGAGGGTTGTAATTTGTGAAGAAACGAAACGATAAAAAAGATGCCTATGTTACTAGGCACCTTTTTCATTCTTACACTGGTTCGATTTCTGTTTTTTGTGTTTCGAATGTTACGCCAACGATGTGAACATTCACTTCTTTTGGCTCAAGCCCTGTCATTGTAAAGAGTGCTTGGCGGATGTTATCTTGAATCTTTTGTGCAACAACTGGAATTGCTACGCCAAAATACATCACAACATAAAGGTCAACGATAATATCTTCGTTTGCTAATTCAACCTTTACACCTTTACCATGATTTTTCTTACCTAACTTCTCAACAACATCTGTAGCAAAATTACCACGCATTGCCGCTACGCCTTCTACCTCAGCAGCTGCAATACCTGCGATTACTTCAATTACTTCTGGTGCAATTTCTACTTTACCAAGAGTTGTATCTTGACCCATATCTAACATATGTTCAGCCATGAAAAAAACCTCCTTTAATGTATCACTGCGTCACAAGTTCATGCTCTTCCAAAAATTTCGTATTAAACTCACCTTTTACAAAATCAGGATGATCTAACAATTGCAAATGGAACGGGATTGTTGTATGTACGCCTTCAACGACAAACTCACTGAGTGCACGCTTCATTTTTGCAATTGCCTCTTCACGTGTTTTTCCGTGAACAATTAATTTAGCAACCATCGAATCATAGAAAGGTGGGATTGAATATCCCGGATATACAGCTGAATCGACGCGAATACCAAATCCGCCTGGTGGTAAGTACATTTCTACTTTACCTGGAGATGGCATAAATTTTTTGGCAGGGTTTTCCGCATTAATTCGGCATTCAATTGCCCAACCATTAAATTGTACTTCTTCTTGCTGTAACGATAACTTTTCTCCAGAAGCAACAAGAATTTGTTCTTTAATTAAGTCTACCCCTGTTACCATTTCAGTAACTGGATGCTCAACTTGGATTCTCGTATTCATCTCCATGAAATAAAAGCTTTTCGTTTTATATTCATAAATAAACTCAACCGTACCAGCACCTGTATAATCAACCGCTACCGCCGCTTTAACTGCCGCCTCACCCATCTGCTTACGCACATTTTCATCAAGTGCTGGTGATGGACTTTCTTCTAGTAGTTTTTGCAAGCGGCGCTGAATTGTACAATCACGCTCTCCTAAATGAATGGCATTTCCGTGTGTATCTGCCATTATTTGAATCTCAACATGGCGGAAATCTTCAACGTACTTTTCTAAGTATACACCAGGGTTCCCAAAAGCGGTACTAGCTTCTTGCTGTGTAATTTGAATTCCTTTTACAAGCTCTTCTTCATGGCGCGCAACACGAATACCTTTTCCGCCGCCACCTGCAGTCGCTTTAATAATAACAGGATACCCAATTTGATTCGCAAGTTCGATCGCTTCTTCGGTATTTTTAATAATTCCTTGTGAACCTGGTACAATCGGAACCCCTGCTTCTTTCATTGTATCACGAGCAACGTCTTTTGTGCCCATCTTTGAAATAGCTTCTGGACTTGGACCGATAAAAATTAAGTTACACTCACGGCATAACTCTGCAAAATCTGCATTCTCTGCTAAAAATCCGTATCCCGGATGAATTGCATCGCAGCCTGTTAACTTCGCAACACTAATAATGTTCGTCAAATTTAAATAGCTTTCTTTCGAAATCGTTGGTCCTACACAATACGCCTCATCAGCAATTTGTACGTGAAGTGACTCTTTATCTGCTTCTGAATAAATTGCGACTGTTTCAATATCCATTTCTTTACAAGCACGAATAATTCGTACAGCAATTTCCCCACGATTGGCTATTAATACTTTTTTTATCATCACAAAGACTCCCTTATTACGCTTTTACAAGAAATAGCGGTTGTCCATACTCAACAAGCTGTCCGTTATTAACAAGAATCTCAACAATTTCTCCATCTACATCTGCATCGATTTCGTTAAATAACTTCATAGCCTCGACAATACATACGATAGAATCTTTCGATACTCTATCCCCTACACTTACATATGGAGGCGTATCAGGAGAAGAAGAAGAATAGAATGTACCTACCATTGGTGATGTAATTTTATGTAGGTTTTCATTCTGAACAGCTTTTTTCTCTTCTTGTTTTGGCACTTCCACTTGTGCTGCCGCTACTGTTGTTTCAACTTCAACAGGTGCTACTGGTTGCACGGCTTGTTTTGCTACAGGTGCTTGCACCGCAACAACTTCATTACCACGCTTTTTCATTTTGATTGTCGTACCATCTTTTTTGTATTCAAATTCATCAATATTAGAGCTATCAATTAATTTAATTAATTCACGAACTTCTTGAATTTTAAACATGTAAAATCCACTCCCATACTCTTGTTTGTCCCGTTTTTACAGATTTCTCGTCACTAAAAACTAGATTGACTGTAAAAATACGATGTACTCTATTAGATCCTGCATTTCATTTACTAATAGAAATAGTTACTATTTCCATCTTACGATAAATTTTTTAAACATTCCAATTTATATTTCTTTATAATAAATCGAAATTCCTGTAAAAATGTTATCCCATTAAAAACTTAATACCTAGTAATAATACCAAGTTTCACATGAAATTGGCAAGACCACTTCCTAAAAAACATCCACTACTTATTCAAAACTGTACACAGTAACCCCCCACTCCCTCTCTACTCTTCGCCACATCTATAGTCAATAACGTATTTTTACCAAATATTATTTTTTTGTTTACACGTCGTTCATCATTCCTTCATATAAGAATAGTATGTTCAAAGTGTAGAAAATATATTGTATCGAGGTGTGGACATATGATATGGCTCATTCTCTTCTTACCTGCCGTAATGGTCTGGGCATTCGTTCTCTTCATCCACGTCAAATCCGGAAAAAGTAATCACCGCTACCATGAACCACTAATCTTTTACTCACAACGTATTTCTCCGTTCCGAGTTGAACATAGTAAAAACAATTACAAAGACGAAACAGAAAAAAGCTATCGAAAATGATAGCTTTTTTTCTATTATTATTTTTACCCCACTGATTAAAATTTCACTTTATCTAACTATTTTCAAACAATCCGAGTCTTAAAAACGAATAATCCGCGGAGGATTTCCCCACGGATTATTCGTTTTATTTTGTTGGTGGATCAAATTTTACACCTACATCTTTTGATCCGCCTTCACTTCTTACAAGTTGTATAATTTTATTCGCTTCTTTTTGTGAATGTTTTGCTGCTTTTACAGTCACTTTAATGTCAGTTCCATCAGCTCTTACAAGGGCATCTTTATATCCACCTTGAGATTTAATTACTGTCTCAAGTAATTCTTGCTTCGTTTCCATTGTCGTAATGGCATCAAAATTTTCTTTCGCTTTATTTTTTTCTGTTGCTGAAGCTTTTGTTGAACTCATCACTTCTTGTAATTTTGCTTTTTGTTCACTTCGCTGATCTTCCATTTGCATACGTAACGCTGTAAAATTCTCATCACTTGATTGAACTGTTACGTTAGCTTCTTTTTTACTTGTTTCTTTTGTAGCACTCTCTTTTTTATCTGTTTCTTTGTTTGTTTCTTTATTTGATGTTTCCTTGCTTGTATTCTCTTTTTTTGGCGTTTCTTTAGGTGCTTCATTTGTTACTGCTTTATCAGTACCTTGTTTTTCTTGTCCAATCTTTTCTCCTGTTGTCGGCGATGCTGTATTCATTTTTTCTGGAGTTGTTACGTAATACACAGATAGTACAACAACTAAACTCAACATCGTTAATAGCCAAACCGTTTGTTTTTTTAACACTTTATTTCCTCCCTATCAATTTTTCGGTGATACTGAAACGCGATGGGCTGGTACATCTAGCAGCCGTATGACAGCTTCTTTTACCATCGCTTTAACTTGTATATTATCCACTCCCTTTGCTACGACAAGAACACCTCGCACTTTCGGTTTCTCTGTTCGTAAAACAACGGGAGTTTCTTTATCCCCTTCACGTATAATGACTGTCTTTTCATCAAGAGACTCATCTTCTACTTCCCTCTTGCCACCTGTTTTATCTGTTTCACCTGTTGTTTGTGAACGTTTCACTGTATTTTTTTCTAATATTTTTTCCTCTGATGAGTCCAAATTCACATTAATCGTTACATCTTTTACTCCTGCTATTTCTTCTAAGGCTGCTTTTAATTCTTGCTCATACGCTTTTTCATATTTTTCTACATTTGACATATTATCATTATTTTTTTGTCCAAAAGTTGGTACGTCTTTTTCTTGGTTTTGAGTTTTTTGTTCTTTAAATACAGGTACTTCTTCTTTTTTACTTGAAAAAAAACTACTAGAAAACATAAGCAACATTCCAAGTATGAGTAGGACAAGTAAGAACTTAGGTGTTACCTTTTTTCCCTTCTCATTACTTTCTTTTTCATCTCCATTCAATAAGTTTCGAAAAAATGAGAACTTCGAATTTTTATCTTTATTGTCCATTTACTCTACCTGTCCTCCCTTCCATTTGAACTTGGATTTGTTTATTCTCTAGTTGCCACCTGCTTGAAAAGAAGTCTTTCATTTCTCCATTCGTTTCCTCTACTTTTTTCGGTGGTTCTTTCGTGTTAATTTCAACTGGTTTTACTGTTTCGATTGCATCATTTTTACTACGCTCTTTTTCTTTCAACGTCACAACAACAGATTGAATATCTTTCGCTGACTTTACTTCCGCTGTGCTTTCCGCTGCGACTATTTGTATTTCAGAGACTGACATACCATACTGTTTCTCAAACTCTTTTCCTACTTCTTTTTTCATTTTGGTAGCCATCTCTTCTAAACTATATGCACGTGTTAGAGCTTGTATTTCTTTTTTCTTCGAATCTATTGAATTTTTTACGGATCCTTCTGCTACGTATTTCTCTTCATTAAAATTTGCGATTACTTCATTTACATCTGTTTGCAATAGTTTAAATAGAGGCGTTAAAATTAAAACAACTAATAATAGACTTACAACGAATTTAACGTACTTTTGCAAATTAGAATTTGGAAGAATAAGATGAAGCATTGTCGCTAAGAGCAAAAAAACGATAATATTTCGAATCCACTCTGTAACAAATTGCATACTCTTCACCTCCTACCGCATCATAAGTGTAATATTCCCCGCAGCAATAATAATTGTGATACTTAAAAAGAACATAAACGATACGATAGCTAAGCAAGCAAATACATAAATAATGCTCCGTCCAATGATATCTAAACATTGAATAATTGCTCCGCCGCCAACTGGTTGCAATACTGCTGCTGCGAACTTATAAATAAATGCTATGCAAAAAATTTGAATCGCTGGAAAAGCGACAATTAAACATAGAATGACGAGTCCGATAATTCCGACTGTGTTTTTTAATAATCCCGACGCACTAATAACTGTATCCGCCGCCTCTGTAAACATTCTTCCTACTACGGGAATAAAGTTTCCTGTTACAAATTTAGCTGTTTTCACAGCAATTCCATCAGCAACAGCTGTCGCTGTTCCTTGTACAGATAATACGCCTAAAAAAATCGTTAAAAAGATACCGATAATCCCGACGCTAACGTTTTGCAGAAGCTTGGACAATTTCGTAACTTTATATTGATCACTCATCGTACTTACAATACTTAATATCGTTGCAAGTAATAAAAGTGGTAGAACGATATAATTCATCAGAAGCCCACTCGTATTCATTAAAAAGATGATAATCGGATGAAAAAACGATACGGATACAACACCACCGCCTGTCGCTATAAGTGCAAGCAAGATTGGCAATAACGCTAATATGAAATCTACCATTGTTTGTATCGTTTCTCTTGCATATGTCATGACGACATAAAAGCTATTTAAAGCGAAAATAATCAGTACCATATATACAACCGCATCAGCAATTTTACTTACGCTACTCTTTGAAAATGCCGATTGCAGTGATTGCAATAATGCACTAAAAATTGTGAGCATAATGAGCGTTCCGAGTAGTTTCCCATTTGCAACAAGTTCGTGAAATAAGTACTTTAATAAACCTAGCATCCACTCTTTTATAGAAATTTCTTTTTCTCCCTTTACAAACTCCATAAAGCTACCTTTTTGACTCTCTGGTAAGTAACCTCCATATTTTGTAACAAGCCCGTCCCAAAATTGCTTCACATCTTCAATTCCGAGCTTATCCAATTGTTGATCAACGACGTTTGTCTCTACAGGAGAAGCTTGTACAACAACCGGTAAAGAAAAGAAAAGGAAGCAAGCAAATAGCAGCTTAGCTCCAAACCCCCTCAACATTCACTCCCCCTTATCCCGTCGGTAAAAATCCGAGAATAGTTTCAATTACAACCGTCAAAATAGGGATCGCCATAACGAGAATTAAAATCTTTCCAGCTAATTCAATTTTCGAAGCGATTGCCCCCTGCCCTGCATCCTTTGTAATTTGCGCTCCAAACTCAGCGATATAAGCAATCCCAATAATTTTTAGCAACGTTTCTACATATACGTTGCTAACTTTCGCTTCACTCGCTACTCTCTCAATCATTTGTAAAATAGCGTGAATTTGATCAATTAAAAGAAGGAACATTACGCTACCTACGAACACAATAAATAATGACGTAATGCTAGATTTATGCTGATTCAATACAGCTGCTAAAAACGTAGCAACGAGGCCTAATCCGACAATTTGTATAATTTCGATTCGAACCGCCCCCTTTACTGGAAGAGAAAGACACTTTTAATCTTGTCGAATAGTGTATTAATTAAAAATGCGACATGAAATAAAATAACGACAAAACCGACGAGGATAACCCAATTTGCAATATCCTCACGCTTTAATTCTTTTAGTACAGTATGAATGAAAGCTAAAACAATGCCGATTCCGGCGATTTGAAATATTAATCCAACATCAATGGACATCGCCTTTCTCCCCCCTATAGCAGTAAAATTACGATAAGTAGCCCCGCTAGTACTCCTAAGCTCTTAATCATCTTTTCATATTGCAGTTGTAATGCTTTCGCTTCTTCTTCTTCTCTCTCTAAATGTGTAATACATAAGCGAATATGTTTTTGTTGTGATTCACGATCATGTTGTCCGAGCGTTTCACCAAATTGCTGCAAAATTTCATACTCCGTTTGTTGAAATGCTGTTAGCTTCCAATTTTCTTTCAAACTATCTATCCAAGCTTCTCTAACTGTTTGTTCTCCGCTTTCTAGCCTGCTAGCGAAACTTTGAAATATCCAATTTAACGGCTTCGGCATTTGTTTCACTAATCGCTCAGCGGCTTCAGACAACGGTGTATGCCCATACATAATTTCTGCCTCTAATGATTGCAGTGCCGCTTTTAATAATCTAAGTTGCCTCGGTCTCTCACTGTATCTTTTAGCGTATGAAAACCCGAAAAAGGTGCTGACCGCAACGATTAACACTGCACCAAATATTTTCAACATACGCTCTCAGCCTTTCTATGAGGTAATACCGGTTTTCCATATTTATCTTTCACTTGCATAACTGTTCCTGGCCCTCTTGCTTTTGACAATTCCACAAACCTATCAAAAATGCCGAGCTCTAGCACTGCCTTTAATGATGGGCGTTTCACAACATCATCATAGGAAAATCCATGTGCACTTATAAAAAGCTGAACCCCTGCATGTACAGCCTCCATAATTGCTTCACTATCTTCTTTACGACCAATTTCATCCACAATTAATATATCTGGGCTCATAGAACGGATCATCATCATCATTCCTTCAGCTTTTGGACATGCATCTAACACATCTACTCGTGTGCCAAAGTCATATTGCGGGATGCCTTTCACACAACCAGCAATTTCTGACCGTTCATCAACAATCCCGACTTTACAAGAAGGAATTTTTGAAGTACTTACACCTTGACTCATACAACGCGCTACATCTCTTAAAAGTGTTGTTTTTCCCGTTTGTGGCGGGCCAATTACCATCGTGTTTAACCATCTTGATTCATACAAATACGGTAAAAGCGGTTCAGCAATGCCTATTTTTTGACGAGCAATACGAATATTAAAAGAAGAGACATCTCGAATCATTTTCACTGTGCTTTTTTCTGTAATGACTTTTCCTGCTAAGCCAATTCTATGCCCACCTCGAAGTGTTACATACCCACGCTTTAATTCTTCTTCCATCGTATAAATTGAGAAGTGACTTAACTTATTCAATAAGTAAATAGCATCATCTGCTGTAACGATATAGTCATAAAAAAACACTTCACCATGAGCAATACACTCTAGCGGTCTTCCAATTCGAACACGGATTTCCTCTAGAGCATCGTACTGCTTACAATTTTCCACTAACTGCTTCATCGTTTTTGGTAAAACTTCTAATACTTCTTTCATCAGCTTCGCCCCACTATACTCGACTTACTTATTTCAACAACGCGATAAAAATGCAGCCAATTCCAAGCGTTAAAAAAAAGAGTTTCAAGAAAGAAATCTCGCTTGCCACACTCGCTATACCTATTGTCATTGTTAAAATTAATACGGTCGGTCCAACAAACGCCAACATACTATTTATAAACAATGCTTTCTTTGCATCATTCACATAGAGCATAAGCAAAGCAGCAAATATTTCCGCACTACCTGAAAATAATCGAAGTGCTCCCATAACAAGCACGGATGTTTCCATTGCCGCTAGCCACTGTTTCATTCTCCCACCCTCTCCCATAACGGTTACTAGTGCTGCACTCCAAAAAAGAATATATTTGTACAACCATATGCAGAGGTTGTCTATTTCAGAATTAAAAACATAATTTTTATCTACCGCCTATAATAATTTGAATATTCTTAATAATTATGGTATTTTATGGTATATTTATTGAAAAGGAGGGAAAATAATGCAACGAGTGACTTTATTACCACTCGATTTCCGGTATGCAAATGTGATTTTCAAGCTATCAAGTGATCCACATGTAAAAAACGCATTAGGAATAAAAGTAGAAACAATCGAAGACACGAAAGCATTCCTTCTTTTCGCCATAGAAGAAGAACGCCAAAAGAAGTCTTTATCGAGAGTGATTGTAAATGAAGAGAATGAAATAATTGGTCTCACCACACTTAAACATATTAATTACGAGAAGAAACAATCTCACATTGGTAGTTGGCTCGGCTATCCGTACTGGGGAAAAGGATATAATGAGGCTGCTAAAAAAGAAATTTTTAAGATTGCTTTTTTAGACTTACAACTTTCCTACGTATTTGCTGGTGCTAAAACGAATAATATTCGCTCGTTAAAAGCACAAGAAAAACTCCCTTATATTTCATTGCATGTGGAAGATACGTTCCCTGATGAACATTCTGCCTTAGAGAATGAAGTAAAATCTTCTTGTGTACTACATGTTGTGTCACGTGAGAACTTTCTCAATTGGCTAGACCTACAAAAGGAGGAGGAAAAATATGAAGATATTGAAAATTAGTTTAACCGTTGTAGTAGAAGTAGCTCTTATTTATCTTTTTTCATTATTGGTCGGTTGGTCATTTATGGAGGCCTTTTTTCTTGGTAGTTTAGCGATATTCGGGGCAATCTGGCTCATTGCTTTAAATATAAATCAAAATAACAACATTGATCACACTATATATAAAACAGGTACGGTAAAACCTTTTCAAATGACATGGGGTCCTTACACAACAGGTGCTACTAGTCTTACAGCTTTCAGTTTTATAATAACTACTATTTATTATCTGCCCTATTTTCTATAAAAAAGCACTCGTGATAATCACGAGTGCTTTTCTACTATGCACGAGAAACGTATTTACCTTCACCAGTGTTGATGATAAGTGTTTCGCCTTCGTTAATGAAGATTGGTACTTGTACAACAAGGCCAGTTTCTAATGTAGCTGGTTTTGTTACGTTAGAAGCAGTATCACCTTTAATACCTGGCTCTGTTTCTGTAACTTGTAATTCAACTGTGTTTGGAAGTTCAACACCAAGTACTTCGCCTTGGTAAGTCATAATAGATACTTCCATGTTTTCTTTTAGGAATTTAAGCTCGCGCTCGATTTGTTTTTCACCAAGTTCGATTTGCTCATAAGTTCCGTTATCCATAAATACGTGAGACTCACCGCTTGCATATAAGTATTGCATACGACGGTTTTCGATGTGTGCTTTTTCCACTTTCTCACCAGCACGGAATGTTTTCTCTTGAACAGAACCTGTGCGAAGGTTACGTAGTTTAGAACGAACGAATGCGGCACCTTTACCTGGCTTCACGTGCTGGAAATCAAGTACTTGCCATAGGCCATTATCCACTGCAATTGTTAAACCTGTACGAAAATCGTTTACTGAAATCATGTAAAAAAATCCTCCTGTGTATTACAAAATAATAAGTTCTTTTGGTGATTTCGTAATTACTTCATTACCTTCACTTGTCACAATGATATCATCTTCAATACGTACGCCGCCAATACCTGGAATATAAATACCTGGCTCTACTGTTACAGCCATACCTGGTTCAAGCACTGTATCAGAACGGAATGCTAAACCTGGTGCTTCATGGATTTCAAGACCGATTCCATGACCAGTAGAATGTCCGAAGTATTCACCGTATCCTTTTTCCGTTATGTAATCACGCGTTAACGCATCCGCTTCACGGCCAGTTAAACCAGCTTTAATACCGTTCACACCACGTAATTGTGCTTCTAAAACGATATTATAAATTTCTTTCAATTTATCAGATGGTTCACCAACTGCAATCGTACGAGTAATATCAGAGCAATATCCTTTGTAATAAGCGCCGAAGTCTAATGTAACGAAATCTCCTGTTTCTATCACTTTTTCAGATGCCACGCCGTGCGGTAATGCCGAACGAAGACCTGAAGCAACGATAATATCAAACGAAGAAGATGTTGCTCCTTGTTTTCTCATGAAAAATTCAAGTTCATTTGACACTTCAATTTCAGATACTCCCGGGCGAATGAATGATAGAATATGTTCAAAGGCAGCATCTGCAATCTGTGCAGCTTCCTTTAATATCTTAATCTCTGAATCAGTCTTTATCAAGCGTAACTTTTCTACAAGCCCAGAAGTTGGGACAAATTCAGCATCAATCGCTTCTTTATGAGCTGAATAAGAACTATATGTAAGAGTATCTTGCTCAAAGCCAAGCTTTTGAATTCCTAATTCTTTCACTTGCTTTGCAACTTCATCAATAATTAATCCTGCATGCTGTACAATTTCGTATCCAACCGCTTGTTTAGTAGCCTGCTCTACGTAACGGAAATCTGTAATAAATTGAGCGCGATTTTTCGAAATGAGTACAACACCAGCTGTTCCTGTGAAGTTAGCCATATATCTACGACTATGTTCATTTGTTAACAAAATACCGTCAATACCAGCCTCATCAAATGCACTTCTTAATCTTTCGATTTTCTCCATTACTTTATGCCTCCCTCAATTTCTCCATTAATGCAAATAACGCTAACTTATAGCCATAAAAACCAAATCCAACAATTTGTCCCGCACAAACAGCTGCCGTCACAGATTCGTGACGGAACGACTCACGCTGATGAATGTTAGAAATATGTACTTCAATAACAGGAATCGAAATGCTTGCAATTGCATCTCGAATCGCATAGCTATAATGCGTAAATGCTCCAGGATTTAAAATGATCCCTTCATATATATCTTCCGCCTCATGAATACGATCGATAATCGCACCTTCATGATTCGATTGGAAACATTCTAACTCCACTCCCATTGTTTCTGCTTCTTGCTTCATATCTGCTTCAAGTGTCGCTAGCGTGCCCTTTCCATATACATTTACCTCCCTGACACCGAGGCGATTTAGGTTAGGACCGTTTACGAGGAGTACCTTTTTCATATATTTAAAACTCCTTAATATTAAATATCTATATAACATTTTAACATAGGAGTTACTTATTTGAATAGTTTGTCTTCTCTTCCCCTTCTCGCCCAGCTTTATTTGTATTTACTGCATAGGAAACAGAGTATGCTATAAACACACCATACAATATAAAAATGCATATCGTCGTCACAATTGTTTCTTTCGGTAAATGGAGTGCACTTTTAATAGCAGGCGCTATTAACCCCACTCCGAAAAATAGTAACGCCCACCAAAATAGACCATAAATCATCCCTGGAAGAACTCCTTCAAACTTTGCCAAAAACGCTTTATACAAAAAGGCAATTAAAATCGAAAGTAGTCCCATACAAACAATTCCTGACACATTTCCCCATACCCCTTCTTTCCAACTTCCAAAGGCAAATGGTAAAAGTAAATAGTTCGGTCCCGCTTCTGTAAATGAAAATATATGAAGGAAATACCATATCCCTCCCCAAAACAGTCCACCGAATAAACCAATTTGTACAAAATTCCTTGTTCCTAATTGTTCTTGACTCACATCGACACCTCCGCTCAATAGTATGCCCGAAACTATTTTGAACCATGTTTAAATACTGCGAAATTTGTCTATAAAAAGAATAAGAAATGTCCGACTCTCGTAACATTTTTCCTTGTCATCTACTTGTATTTGTCGATAAAATAAAGGAAACTCGGTGATTGTCTTATTTCAAAACGACAGAACCCAGTATGACAATTGCCTCTTTTTCTACATAAGAGAGAAACAAATACAGGTTGGTGTTAACATGGCAGAAGAGTCAAAACAAATATATGGCGGGCAAGCAGTCATAGAAGGAGTTATGTTTGGCGGTAGAGAATATACTGTTACAGCGGTTCGTCGTAAAGATAAATCGATTGAATTTTATCGATTACCACGCGTTCGTAATAAAGCATTATCTATCCTGAAAAAAATTCCATTTTTACGAGGGATTGCCGCTATTGTGGATGCAAGCGCGAACGGGGCAAAACATTTAAACTTTGCTTCAGAACGATTTGATGTTCACCCAGAAGAAGATGAACAAATTGCAAATAAAAAAGAAGAACAATCGAAGTTAACGATGGTATTAGGAGTTGCAGCAGTTGGCGTTTTATCTTTCATATTCGGTAAAGTCATTTTCACAGCAGTTCCTGCATTACTAGCTGAATTAACGAGACCGATTTTCCCATCTCATACAGGGCAAATCATTGTCGAAAGTGTCATTAAGCTCATGTTATTATTGAGCTATATATACTTTATTTCTTTAACGCCACTCATTAAGCGGGTATTTCAGTACCATGGTGCGGAGCATAAAGTCATTAATGCCTATGAGAATAATCTTTCATTGACTGTAGAAAATGTTCAAAAACAAACTCGCCTTCATTATCGTTGTGGCAGTAGCTTCATTATATTTACAGTCATTATTGGAATGTTTGTTTATTTCCTTGTCCCTACAGATCCACTTTGGGCCAGAGTGGTAAACCGAATTTTATTAATTCCAGTCGTTCTCGGTATTTCTTTTGAAGTGTTACAATTTACAAATCGATTACGCGATATTCCAGTATTACGCATACTGGGATATCCCGGATTATGGCTACAACTATTAACAACGAAAGAACCAACAAATGATCAAGTGGAAGTAGCCATTGCATCGTTTGAAGAATTATTACGTTTAGAAAACAAACAATAATTATTTAAAAATGGTGTTCAACTCCTTTCCTCATCGTTAATATACTAATTTTAATATATGTTTTTAGGAGGTGTTCCTTATGAACGGTCGTTCGTTTACTTTCGCTATATTTGTGCTTATTATCGGATTAGCAATATTCGGCCTTGTTTCATCTGTCATTACAGATCCAATGGGAGTGTTAAGAAATATTGGTATCATGTTGGCTGTCGTTGGTATCTTTTATTTACTCTACAAAATGTTTACAAACTCTAGCGGTTCAGCAAATTCGCAAAGCTCATATAAGCGTGCTGCAAAACAATCGAGCCGCAAACACGGGAAACAAAACGTAGCACCCCTAAGCAATTCTTTCTTTAAATCAAACGCTTCTAATGACAAAGGGAAAAAAGGGAATCTTTCTTCTTTAAAGCGAAAAAGAAAACAATCTCATTTAACTGTCATTGAAGGTAAAAAAAACAAAAAGAAAGACCGTGCTTCCTTTTAGGAAATACGGTCTTTCTTTATATTTTGCAGTACTTCTTTCAAGCTTTTATCTTTCATACTTTCAATTCGAAGATGATGATTTGCAAATGGTAAATTACGTGTCACATCATTAGGTACAACGACGCACGTTAACCCTGCTGCAATCGCTGCTTTCAATCCGTTTAACGAGTCTTCAAATACAACAGCCTCAGACGGATCAATCCCTAAATCTTCTATCGCAATTTGATAAAGTGCTGGATCTGGTTTTACCTTTTCAACATCTTCTCTCGTTTTAATAACTTCAAAATAATCTCGAATTTGTAGCTCTTCTAAAAAAGGAATCACCCATTCTCTAGATGAACTAGATGCTAACGCGATTTTTAATCCCATTTCTTTCGCTTCTTGTAAGTATTCTTTTACCCCGTCACGAGCTTCTGGTGTTTTCATTTTTTCTTTATGTAAAATTTTCACTTTTTCTTTTAATGCATGCTTGTTAAACTTCTCTTTTAATTGCTCATTTAAATATGCATACAGTACATCATCTGTCGTTCCAATACACTTTGCAAATTCTTCTAAAGGTAACTCCCCACCGTACTCACGAACGGCGTCTCTGAAAGAGTGAAACCATATTGTTTCTGTGTCCACAATTAATCCATCAAAATCAAAAATAATTGCTTTCATAATTCTCCCATCCTTTTCGATTGAAATAAAAAAGGAAACGACTTACGTTCCCCTTAATTACTTTTCTCTTCATTTGCTTTTTGAACGCCACGAAGTGTTTCCACTCGAACCTCATCTTGTTCAAAGTATTGCACTAAATCACCAATGCGATCAATTGCTTCCCAGCTTAAATGATGTTCAATTCCTTCTACATCATTGTAAATCTTACTTTCATCCACACCGATAATACGCATAAATTGCTCTAACAATTCATGACGATATACGAGACGTTCTCCGATTTTTTTACCTTTTGATGTTAATACAAGCCCTCTATATTTTTCATAAATTAGATATTCATCTTTGTCTAATTTTTGCACCATTTTTGTTACAGAGGATGGATGTACACTAAGCGCTTCAGCAATATCAGATACGCGGGCATAACCCTTTTCATCAATCAACAAATAAATTTGTTCAATATAATCTTCCATACTAGGGGTAGGCATCGGTTTCCTCCATCCAATTTCATTTTGCTCATTCCGTACGAAGCAATCAATAAAATGATACACCAGAAAGAATAACGTGACAAGTTGAAAACAAGCCTAAATATATAAAACAAAAAGAATCTGTATTTGCATACAGACTCCTCTTAAGTGAAGTATTGTATTTCTGCATCAGGAAAAAACTCATGTATATAACCTCTTATTGTTTCTTCTAATACTGCTGCGTCATCTTTTTTATATACGTATTTCCCAATGCCGTACCGTCCCCATTTATATTTTCGCTTCTCTTCATCCATTTCAAGCTTTGTATTCGGATAACGCTCTTGTATGACCTTTTTTGCAGGTTTTGTAAAGCGATGTTGAATTAATTCAAATGTTAAATTCGGTATCGACAAATCTTTTAATGCATTATACAGTCGCTCAAATAGTTCACGATATCCTTCTTCCCATCCTTCATGCATATAAAGCGGCGCAACTATAAAACCAAGCGGATAACCCGCGCCTGCTACTTTACGAGCCGCTTCAATTCGTTCTTCAAACGGTGACGTCCCTGGCTCAAAATTTTTAATTACATACCGTGAATTAATACTAAACCTGAAACGAGTTTTCCCGTTATGTTTTGCATCTAACAAATGATCAACGTGCGAATATTTCGTAACGAAACGTAAACGCCCATGCTCACTTTCTCCAATGAATTCGATCGCGCGCTTTAATGCATGTGTTAAATGATCGATCCCAACGATATCTGATGTACAAGCAGCTTCAAACCTTGTTATTTCAGGTGCTCTTTCATCCATATATTGCTGTGCCTTCTCAAATATTTCATCAAGATTCACATACACGCGAACGTAAGGCTTACTCCCAAGTGTCGTTTGCAAGTAACAATAATGACAATGTCCCATACATCCTGTTGCGAGCGGAATTGCATATTCAGCTGACGGCTTTGACGTATCAAACTTTAATGTCTTCCTCACCCCAACGACAAGCGTTGCCTTTGCATTACGATACTTTTGCAAATCATTTTCACCCGGCAAATTTCTAATTTGATTATGGGATGTCGTTTCACGAATCTCTAGTCCCATCTTCGTAAACTTCTCATACAGCTCTTTTCCAAGTGGATATTCCAGTGCCTTCGGTTCAAAGTAAACGAGTTTTGGCATAAATGGTTTCATATGCTTCCCTCCTCTCGTTAGTATGGGAAACGATGAAAAATTAACACGCATTAAAGTTTTCCACTTCAGTAACTTGCGTTGCAAGTTACTGAATGTTATAATTTGGATAACAGCTACCTTGCACAGCAAGTTACCTGAGTAAAAGGTGGTGAAATCATGCACAGCCAAATGTTAAAAGGTGTGCTCGAAGGTTGCATCCTATACATCATTTCACAAGAAGAAGTGTACGGATATGAACTGAGTACAAAATTAAATAAACACGGATTTACATTCGTAAGTGAAGGAAGCATATATCCGTTATTGTTACGTATGCAAAAAGAGAAATTGATTGAAGGAACATTAAAAGCCTCCTCACTTGGCCCAAAGAGAAAATATTATCACGTAACGGATAAAGGATTAGAACAGCTTGAAGAATTTAAACAAAGTTGGGGAATGGTTTCAACAACGGTGAACAATTTATTACAGGGGGAGTGATGAGGATGGAAGCGAAAGATTTAATCGAACTAAATAACCAAAAGCGTAAATTATTAACTACAGAAAATGAAAACGCCTATAGCGACATGTTAATATACATCCGCTTAGCTAAAGTGCCAGAATACCATGCGGAAGAATTGCTAATTGAAATTCTAGATCACCTTATTGAAGGGCAGCAAGAAGAAAAAAATGCTTATGATATGTTCGGCGATGACTTACAGGCATACTGCGATGAACTAATTGCTGCCCTACCTAAGCCAAGTTTATGGGAACAATTATCGATTCCTTTATTTATAACTAGTTATTTATTAGCAATATATTTTGCTGTTTCTTCCGTAATTGCATTGGTATTTCCCTTATTTTCAAATGAAGCACGTTTTAAATTTGTACACATCGATTTCATTTATCTGCTTGCATTTATATTGTCCGTACATCTTATGATACGTTTTGTTTTCGATTTTATAAATACTGATTTATTTAAAAATAAAACAACTATTTGGATGCATATTGGAGGATTTTTCATACGCCATAGCCTATGGATACTATTAATCGGTATTTCCTTTTTATTTATTAAACAGCCCTATACTACATTGCAAATCTCACCTTGGATTGGCGCTTTACTGGCTATCTCTTGCTATGCACTATACAAAATCTTCTTCAAAAGAGAATATTTAGACTTTAAAAAGGAGTAATGATACGATGACCGAAAAAGAAATGGTTCAGTTAAACAATGAAAAAAGAAAGTTATTAACAGCTGAAAACGAAGCTGCTTATGGTGATATGCTTATTTATTTACGCCTTACTAGCGTTCCACAAAAACAAATGGAAGAATTACTTTTAGAAATATTGGATCATCTTTTAGAAGCGCAAGAAGACGGTAAAACTGCACATGACATTTTCGGAGAAGATTTAAAAGCGTACTGCGATGAATTAATTAAGTCTTCGGAACATCAAAATTCTTTCCAACAAGCTGCCGTTATTGGGTTTGCAGTTAGTTTATTATTATCTGTTCAAATTGGATACGATACATTCACTACTCTTATGCAAAAATTATTTTCAAATACAAACACTTCAGGAATCCCATTTAGTATTCCTGGAACAATATTATCTGCTATTGTTTTAGCAATTGGCGCTTTCATAACTTTTTCTTTATTTAGACGTTTTTCTTTTACAATAATGGTTTCCTGGAAACAAAAAGTACTCCTCTTATTATCAGTATTTATACCTTTTATCTTATCAGTTTTTTCAAACGTATTTTTCAAAACACGCCCATACTTATTTTATAATTTGTCTATTTTGCAAGGTGCCCTTGTTACACTTTCTTTTTATATTTTATACAAATTTTTATATAAAACATCTAAATTTTAACAGCCCTTCAAAAGGCTGTTTTTCTTCTGTCTAATTTTACAAATTGAAAAATTTCATAAAGAAAATAAGAAAAATGCAAAATAATTAAAGTTAATTGTTGACGTGATGCTTTTATTATCGGTATCATAAATCTTCGTGAGCAATTATTTTTCGTTATACGATTTTTTTATTATTACTGAATTTTTGAGAGGAGAAATTAGATGTCAGTTAAGAAGAAAACGCAAGTACGCACCGGCAAAATGGTACGTGAACTAATGTTAGCAGACGAAGATGTAAGTGCTTCGCTAATTATGGTATATAGTGAAAACGGTGTAAACGCAGAAATTAAAATCGAGGGCTTAACGCCGAAATGTAACGAAGAATTATTTTTGAGCGGAAACGTGGATTGGAACAAGAGTGTTATTTATAAAATTGTTGATTTCACTGGAAACGCTGAAGTTGGTAAAGTTACATTAACAGCGATGAACAAAAATAATGTTTCTCTAGAAATAGAACGCGTTATGTGGAGTAAAGAAAATAAAGAGGCTGCTGAACAAGAAGAAACAGTTGTAGAAGCTACTCCGAAAAAAGAAGTAATTGTAGAAGCTCCAAAAGCAGTTACACCTGCTCCAAAGACTGTTACACGTGTGGAAACACCTGCTACAGCACCAACACCTAAGCCTACTCCGGCACCGACACCGAAGCCAGTAAGTGTAGAAGCAGCTGTAGAATTATCTACTCCAGCACCTGTGAAACGAGAAGTACCAACTCCGGTTACAAAGCAAGAGACAGCACCGGTCGCGCCTGCAAAACCGAAGCAACCTGCTTTGACTGAAACAAATTCAAAACTACAAGAAAATTATGTGAAACTCGTGAAAAAGACAATTGAAGTTTGTCAAGATTACGAGCTTGGCATCGACATAGATGATTCTATTGAAGGCTTAAAAGAAGAACTACAAAGCCAAGGTATTAGCGTTACATTTGACAAAGAAATTATGGACGTTGTCAATCGCCTTCGTTCTTTACAAGATAAAGGAATCAAAGTAGAAAAAGTACTTAATTTACTATAAAAAAATAAGAGGCGGCAATTGCCACCTCTTATTTTTTATAATTCCATTCTTTACTTTCATACTTTTCTTTTGCTAACGTTTGCACTTCATGTAATTGTTCTTCTGTTAATTCATACGGAACAAGCTCTACATCTAATCCTTTTTCAAACCCAACCTCAAACGCTTTAATTAACTGCTCGATTGTAAACGTACGGTCTGTTAATTCATTAATTGCTACCGCTTTAGAAGAGAACATACTCTTCATGCGTTCTTTCACACGTTCATTCGGGAATAAAAACAGATCATACAACTCATCTAAATCTATTTCTAATGGAATCGACCCGTGCTGTAAAATAACACCTTTTTGACGTGTTTGCGCACTACCTGCGATTTTTCTTCCTTCTACTACAATTTCATACCAAGACGGTGCATCAAAACATACGCCTGAGCGTGGATTTTTCAAATTTTCACGATCTGCTTCTGTTTTTGGAACTGCATAATACGCTTCTAACCCTAATGCTTTAAAACCATCTAATAAACCTTGCGAAATAACACGATACGCTTCTGTAACTGTTTTTGGCATATTTGGATGATCTTCAGACACAATAACACTGTACGTTAATTCTTTATCATGTAGTACACCCCTGCCGCCTGTTTGACGACGAACGAATCCATATTTCTTTTCGTTAACTACATCCATATTAATATCTTTTTCAACGCGCTGGAAATACCCGACTGTTAATGTTGGTACTTCCCATTCATAAAAGCGAATAGTTGGTGGCATTTTCTTTTCACTTTGCCAATTTAATAAACATTCATCTAACGCCATATTAAATGCCGGTGAACATTGACCAGAGTTAATATAACACCATTTTTCTTTTCCCATCCTGCACCTCATATAACCAATTATTTTTCACATTCTCTAGTCTACCAAATTCGACAAAATTTGTGAAAGAATACGAAATTTCTTCTTATATACAAATGAATCTGTTGCATAAATACATATGGGCATTATAATATTGAAAGTAGGATAAGAAAAAAGGGAGCGATAGAATCGTGTCAACAACTTGGATTATTTTATTAGCCGTAATCGTAGCGTTCATCGGTTACACTGTATGGATGTATTTCTATCAGAAGAAATTAATTACAACACTTTCAGAAGAAGAGTTTCGCGCTGGCTACCGTAAAGCACAGCTTATCGATATTCGCGAAGCAGACGAATATACTGCAGGGCATATTTTAGGCGCACGTAACATTCCGTTATCACAAATTCGCCTTCGTCATAAAGAACTTCGTAAAGATCAACCAGTTTACTTATACTGCCAAAGCGGATTCCGTACTGGTCGTGCGGCTCAATACTTAAAGAAACAAGGCTACAAAGATTTCTACCAATTACAAGGTGGATTCAAAACGTGGACTGGAAAAATTAAAAAGAAATAATAACATACAAAAACTAGCTGAATGATTCAGCTAGTTTTTCATTTGAAAACTTTCCACGTTATTCTCACACATTTTGACAAAACTTCTTTTATAAACGCAAAAAAGACCCCTATCATTCTCACGCCCGAATAAAAAGGTTACGCGAATAACAGAAGTCCTATTTATAACATAGTTTGTGAAAAGCTTTTCAGGTCAAGATTTTTTCATTCTTATTATTTTCCCTTTATAATAAGGAGAGAGGTGATACATATGGCCAATATAAAACAAATTGCAAAAACCGCTGGTGTATCCATATCAACTGTTTCCCGCGTCCTAAATAATCACCCTTACGTAAAAGAAGAAAAACGTAAGCGTGTTCTAGATGCTGTTGAAGAATTGAACTATGCGAAAAATATAAATGCTATTCATTTAATAAAGGGAAAAACATATACAATCGGTGTTATGCTCCCTTTCATTAACCTTCCATACTTCAGTACCATTATTGAAGGTATCGGCAACGAAGCGTTAGCAGCTGGATATCACATTAATTTATGTCAAACGAATTACGATAGTATCGAAGAAATTCGTGTTCTTGAAATGATGAAAATGAAACAATTCGACGGGATGATTATTTGCTCTCGAACGAGTTCATGGGAACAAATTGAACCTTTCGCAAAATTTGCTCCTATTATTTCATGCGAAAAAATGAAGCACCCCCTTATTTCATCTGTCTACGTGGATCATTATGAAGGCTTCCGTCTCGGCACCGCCTATTTACTCAATAAAGGACATGAAAAAATCGGGATTTGTTTAGCAAGAAAAACAAGTGTAAATTCTATGGAACGTGAAAAAGCGTTTGCTGATACACTTCGTAACGAAGGCAAAACGTTACATCCCGAATGGATTTTTCATCAATGCTATACAATGCAAGACGGTGCACAAATACTCCATCGTATTTTAAACATGAAAAATCGTCCAACTGCTATTTTTACAGCGAACGATCAAGTTGCAGCTGGTTTATTAACAGAGGCTCGCAAGCAAGGTCTTCGAATACCCGAAGACCTTGCTATCCTCGGATTTGATAATCATGAAATTTCAAAGGCGTTAGAAATTTCAACAATTGAACATCCCGGTCTCGAAATGGGCTCACATGCGTTTTCTTTATTCCATAAACAAATCCAAAGCGAGCAAATTATCGGGAACGCAAAAGAGCTTTCATTCCATTTAATTGAACGAGATACTGTCTAATAAGAGCGTTACCTATAGCGCTCTTTTTCAGCTCTTCACCTATTGACTTTATATTTTTACTTGCATATAATGAACCTAACGAACGGTAGGTAGGGGATGAAAATGACAGCAAACCGCATTAAAGCTGTAGCACTTTCTCATTTCGCACGCTACGGCTACGAAGGAACTTCATTAGCAAATATTGCTCAAGAAGTCGGGATTAAAAAACCATCAATTTACGCACACTTTAAAGGAAAAGAAGAGCTATATTTTATATGCTTAGAATCCGCTCTTCAAAAAGACTTACAGAGCTTCACAGGCGATATCGAAAAGTTTTCAAATTCGTCTACTGAAGAATTGCTCTTACAGCTACTAAAGGGCTATGCAAAACGATTTGGTGAAAGTGAAGAATCAATGTTTTGGTTACGAACTTCTTATTTTCCGCCTGATGCATTTCGCGAACAAATTATTAATAAAGCAAATGTACACATTGAAAACGTCGGAAAACTTTTATTCCCTGTATTTAAAAGAGCAAGCGAACAAGATGAGTTGCATAACATTGAAGTAAAAGACGCCTTAGAGGCTTTTCTATGCTTACTTGACGGTCTTATGGTTGAACTACTATACGCAGGTTTAAATCGTTTTGAGACACGTTTAGACGCTTCTTGGAAAGTATTTTGGCGTGGACTTTCAAACTGACGGATTGCTCCTTTGCAATGCGTCGTTTTTAAGCCCTTTACCTAACGACTGGTAGGAAGGAGAAATGACATATGGCATGGATTTATGTAATCTTAGCTGGTATTATTGAAATCTTTTGGGTAATTGGATTAAAACACGCGGAGGCTCCACTTGAATGGGCTGGTGTCGCGTTATTAATTACAATTAGTTTCGTCTTATTATTTAGAGCTTATAAAGATTTACCTGTTGGTACTGTATACGCAGTCTTCACTGGAATTGGAGCTGGTGGAATCGTTCTTACAGAAATTTTCGTTTTCGGAGAGCCATTCTCTATCGTAAAAGTATTATTAATTGGTTTAATCTTCTTCGGCGTAATTGGTTTAAAACGAGTAACAGAAGAAAAAGAAGCGAAGGAGGCCGCATAAAATGGCTTGGGTATTTTTAATTTTAGCTGGTATTTGTGAAATTATTGGTGTACTCTTTATGAAAGTAGCCACTGAAAAGAAAGGCTGGGCACCAAAAGTTATTTTAATCGCTAACTTCGGCGTAAGCTTCTTCTTCTTATCCCTAGCGATGAACACATTACCGATGGGAACTGCTTACGCGATTTGGACTGGAATTGGAACTGCCGGAAGTGCACTTCTAGGCATCCTTATTTTCCGCGAATCAGCGGATTGGCGTCGTCTTGCTTTCTTAAGCTGCATTCTATGCGGCGCTGTTGGCTTAAAACTATTAAGCTAACGTGAGGTGAATGTCATGTTGAAAGAAAAAGGGAAGCAACTGTTAGCATGGATCACGCTTAGTATCGTCGTTCTATTACAAATCAGTTTTCACATAATAGAATCATTGTTTCATAAAATAGTATCCATTCTCACATTCCTTCCTAACATGACACTTGAAATAATATCAATCGTTTGGTCCATTATTGCCTCCATTGCACTTGTCATTATATGGAGTATCGCCAAGCTATGGAATAAGTTATTTAAAAAGGACAGTTCTTCTGAAAAAGAGTAACTGTCCTTTTTTATATTCATTCAGACTTTCTGTAGAAGTTTGATGTGATAAGACAAAATAGACCAACTATGACAATACTTATACCAACCCCTTTATGCAAACTAGGAAATAACGGTGGTATATCTGAATAAACATTTGCTAATATGAGACCGATTGAAACGAAAAATACCCCTATTCTATATAACCATTTTCTTTTGTTCATCATTCTCCCCTCCTAAAATGTTTCATACACTCCTTTCTTTTGGACATACTACCTAAAAAAGGAGTGAATAATATGCAAAATTCCGTACATAAGCAGATCCTATTTTTATTTTTCCTCTTTCTCATTCTCGTTATCGTTTTCAGCTTTATATTACATACTCCGAAAGATGTTGTACCGAGTAATCTCTCTGTTTATAAACTTTTACTTTCCTATTGTCGTTATTGAAGAAGGTGCCTTTTATAGGGCACCTTTTAAAATTCTTTCTTCTCATACAATTTCACTGAAACGAAGATAGATACTATGAACATGCATATGGAACTAATGAATAACACGTTATTATATAGTTGAATTTGTTCCAAGTTGATTTGAAACAAAGCTTCTAAAACAACTATCGGTGCCATGAATATTACTATCGTAATAAAAATAGTTTTCTTATACCCTAACCAAAAGGATATTGGTAGAACAAAGCTTAAATACACTAAAATAAAGCTAATACTAGCAACCATTGTCGTTTCAATAAATTCAAATAGGTTAACCCCATTCTTCATTCCCATCGTAAAACAACCGACCGTTACGCTTATAAAAAGAATAATAATTGCTACTATATATTTCGCATACACAATTTGTTTTTTTAATATTGGTAAACTATTTACTATGACTTCACTCTCATTTTTACTATCTGCTTCAAATGTTTTTACTGTTGCTCCAATTGTAATAATTACGGACATAATTATGAACAGATTTTCCGTATCTGTTAAGGCCATATAAAAGAAAACAGGATACAGTATGTACCAAATTAAAAACTTCCATTGAATGATAAAATCTTTTAAAATTAGTTGTTTCAACGCTATTTTCCTCCTCTCACAGATCACGTTCATTGTACAAATGAATTGAGAAAAACATGGACATAACATACAAAAGAATGAGCCCTGCTATAAAACAAATATTTACGACTAGACTCGTGCTCCAAGCGTTCTCTACATCTAACCAGACGTTACTGACAATCAGTCCACTTAAATACCCCAATGCAAGTCCGGCGAACGGAGCAATTTGTTTGGCACTGCTATATCCTACTGAGAATTCAATCGGAAGTACAATTATGCTACAAACAACCCCACCTGTTATACCACCGAGAATTTGTCCCCACAGCATAAATCCAGTCATATGTTCATTTTGTAACTGTATGAAACCAACCACTAGTGAGAAACATCCACCTAGAGCAACTAAAATACTTACAAATATGTATTTCCCTATTACAATATCTTTACGCTCAAACGGTAAACTATTTACTATCGTTTCACTTTTATTTTTCCCCTCATAACTCATTGAGAGTATTATGCCAAGAGCAGGTACAAACATGCTAAATGTCATCAAAAAACTATCACTGCGAAAATCAACAATGAGTAGGAACAAGAAACATATAAGATAAACAAACCCTAACTTTCTTTGCAACATCATATCTTTTAAAACTAGTTGCTTGATCATGTATTACACCTCCTAATATGAAAATGTCCCTTCTATAACTCTACCTCCTGAAACATTTTCATTGAGAGAATCATTGATATGAATATGCTTACTAACACTCCGATTCCAAGAACACCCATTGCTAGCGTAGCATCTTCAGATTGAAGTACTTTTAACATAATTATTTTATCACCAAAAACATTGCACATAAGACCAATCATACCCATTAAAGGAAAAAGCATAATTAAATTCAAGACAGTAATAGCTTTATATCCTCCAATGTAATTAGCAGGTATCGTTACTACACAATAAATCAAAGTTGCTACTATTGCTGAAAACACTGCATATCCAGGCATAACTATATCCCCGTCCAACAAAATATTTTTTAATATTATGACTATAATAGTTACACTCAAACCACCCATAATAAATACTGTGCTTGAAATATATTTAGCTATAACTATCTCTTGTCTCGTTATAGGCAAACTCACTAATACTTTTTCTGCTTTACTTTTCTCGTCATAATAAAAAGAAATATATATAATCGTACTACATGTTATAAATAATCCGATTGCAATCCCCATTGGTTCTACGGAATTTTTAAAAACGGATAAAATAGGTATAAAAAAATAAAAAGGAAACATCTTCTTCTGTAAGAAAAACTCCTTCAAAATCAATTGCTGCATCTAAATTCCCCTCTCTATAAATCACGTGCTCCGTAAATTTTAATTGTAAGAAACATAGAGGCGATATACACACTAACTAATATAACCGCCCAAACTATAAGCAAGAAAATGTTCGAAAGATTCATAATCCAATTACTGAATGATGACGTTGTTTCATTCAGTCCATCCCCTATAAATATCCAAGCAATCCCACCAACTGCCATTGATACTCCTGATACTATACTTCGTGCTATCTTTGACTTTGTAACATAATAACTTGGAAAAATGTCACAACAAAAAATACAGCGTAAACAGCTCCATTTATGACTTCATACCATGGAATTTCAATGTATAGATTAGGATGATATGCACCGATATCACCAATAACTACAATGCCTCTTATAAGAAAAACAACTAACATCGTAGAGAATATGCTGCCTACAATGAATATTGCACAGGAAATATATCTAGCAATAATGATATCCTTTCGACTTACCGGTAAACTATTTATCACAATGTCACTTTTATTTCTTTCATCCATAAAGATTAGTGTCATAACAGAAGAAAGAGTTATAAATAGACAACTCATCGAAAATAACAATTCACCACCTGGATCTAACATAAATAATACAAGGGGGACAACAAGATTTACTAACCAAGTTACCCGAAAAAAGAACAAATCTTTATATACGAGCTGACGCATAAGCACTTCTCCCTTTCGCGGTGTAAACGATAATATCATCTAATGTAGGCTTTTCTAGTACAACCTCATTTCCAAACCAGTCAATAATTGCTTGTTTATCCTTCGCTAAACCTTCAAAACCAAATTTATTTTTTCGTAATCCAACAAATAGTTCTTTTCCTTCTCGATCTAATAAATCATTACTTCCTTTTACGATTACGTAGTTCTCCATTAAGTCTTCTTTTTCACCAGTAAATATAATTTCTCCATCGTTGATAAACGTAATATAATCTGCAATGCGCTCTAAATCTGTTGTAATGTGCGTTGAGAATAATACGGATACTTCATCTTCCATTACAATTTCTTGCAACATATCAAGTAATTCACTTCGAACAACTGGATCTAATCCTGCTGTTGGTTCATCCATGATGATAAATTCTGCGTGGTGCGAGAGCGCGATGGCAATCGCAAATTTCATTTTCATCCCTTTTGATAGTTCTTTAATTTTTTTATACTTCGGAACTTGCAATCTATGCATATACGATTGATACTGCTCTTCATCCCACTTTTTATATAACGGTGCAATAATACGCTTCATTTGTTCACACGTTAAATCTTCGTAATAATGATTTTCATCATATACAAAGCCGATATTTTGTTTTATTTCCTTTTCGGCTTTCTTATTGTCCTTGCCAAAAATTTTTATATCTCCACTATCTTTTCTAATTAAATTCATAATCATTTTAATCGTCGTACTTTTCCCGGCTCCATTCGGTCCGACAAATCCCATAATATATCCGCGTGGTAATGTAAAACTTATATTTTTCACTGCAAAATCTTCATAGCTTTTACATACGTTTTTTAACTCTAACATCTCTTATTCCCCCTCATATAAACACGCTATCATCTGCTGTAAATCTTCAAGTGAAAGCTGTAACGCTTTACTTTCATTCACAATCTCTTCCGCTTTACTTTCCAACAGGCGAAGCCGCTGTTCTTTTAATAGTTCATTATTTTTACGTGAAACATAAGTCCCCTTCCCAGCAACAGTTTCTATATATCCTTCTTTCTCAAGCTCCTCGTACGCACGCTTCGTTGTAATTACACTAATTTGCAATTCCTTCGCTAAGCTACGAATAGACGGTAATTGGTCTCCACCCTTTAAACCACCATTTAAAATAAGCTGGCTTAATTGTTTTCTTATTTGTACATAAATAGGGTCTTGGGAAGAATTCGAAATAATAATATTCATGTTTTCCTCCAGTGTGTATATACTGTATATACCTTATATATACAGTATATACACAGCATCCTATTTTTGGCAAGAAAAAAAGACCAACATTTTCCTGTTGGTCTTTCGTATATGTATCACTTTTCAAAGCGATCTAACATCTCATCTCTCATTCCGAAACTCACTACCGCAATTCCTACATACATAAACAGAAGGAACGCCGGATGAACTGTGTTGTACCAAGTGCTATCAACAATTAAATAAATCGTTAATGCCACAACAAGAACAAACGCTAAGATAAACATATAAAAGTGTCTTGTACTACCCATGATAAACTCCTCTCTTCTCACTTCACCATTCAACAGTATATTTTATCGAATAATTCGATATGACTCAAGGTTAACTTTCTGTTATGTAATCAAGTTCCACCTTTACAATGTCCTCACATGCTATTGAAATGATCGTTCCTTGCTTATCAATTGCCGTCACTTCTCTATTATCCATTACACGATGCGCTACTCTTTCTAACACTTTTCCTTGGTCTCGATAGCAAAATTCTTTTACATCTTTAATTGTTTCTCCATTTTCTAAATGGTATACCATTCTATAACATCGATATCCCACACTTTCACCCCCGTCTTGCTCGTTTTTTCACATATACATAAAAATGAGTAATTTTTGCCTCATCACATCTTCTTAATTTCAATAAAATTCTAACAAAAATAAATACTTTTATCAAACTGACTTTTTCAACAAAATCACCTATAAAACTGCTTCTTTACACCATTATGAAACAAAAAATATAAATTTTTAACATTTTCTTCACCACTTCTGCACAAATTCTCCATACAAAAAAGAACCCGCCGCAGCGAGTTCTTTTTTGTTATTCTAATCAAACTTGTACAGGAGCTGGCTTTTCATAACGTAAAACTGGTTTACGTGCAGCCATCGTTTCGTCTAAACGTTTAATGACTGTTGTATGAGGTGCTTCTTGTACAACTTCTGGATTTTCTTCTACTTCTTTAGCGATTTGAATCATCTTATCAATGAAACCGTCTAATGTTTCTTTTGATTCTGTTTCTGTCGGCTCAATCATAATACATTCTTCCACATTTAATGGGAAGTAAATTGTTGGTGGATGGTAACCGAAATCAAGCAGACGTTTTGCGATATCTAATGTACGTACACCAAGTTTCTTTTGACGACGACCTGATAATACAAACTCATGCTTACAATGTCTATCGAATGGAAGATCATAGAATGGTGCTAATCTTCTCATCATATAGTTCGCATTTAATACCGCGTACTCCGTTACTGCACGCAAGCCATCTGGACCCATAGAACGAATGTATGTGTATGCACGAACGTTAATTCCGAAGTTACCGTAGAATGGTTTTACGCGCCCAATTGCCTCTGGACGATCATAGTTAAAGCGATAGCCATCTTCCGTTTTCTCTAAAATTGGTTTTGGTAAGTACGGAATTAAATCAGCTTTCACACCTACTGGACCAGAACCTGGGCCACCGCCGCCGTGAGGACCTGTAAATGTTTTATGAAGGTTTAAATGCACAACGTCAAATCCCATATCTCCTGGGCGCGCCTGGCTTAATACTGCATTTAAGTTTGCACCATCATAGTATAATTTACCGCCTGCGTTATGGACGATTTCTGCCATTTCTAAAATATTTTCTTCGAATAAACCTAATGTATTAGGGTTTGTTAACATAAGTGCTGCTGTTTCTTCATTTACAACACGTTTTAAGTCTTCTAAGTCAACAAGACCATGTTCATTTGATTTTACCGTAATTGTTTCAAAACCAGCTACAGTTGCAGATGCTGGATTCGTTCCGTGAGCAGAGTCAGGAACAATTACTTTCGTACGGTTAAAGTCACCATTTGCTTCATGGTATGCACGAATTAACATTAAGCCTGTCCATTCTCCGTGTGCACCAGCTGCTGGTTGTAATGTAACAGTATCCATACCTGTAATTTCAATTAAATGCTCTTGTAAATCGTACATTAATTCCATTGCACCTTGTACTGTCTTTTCATCTTGCAACGGATGAATATTTGCAAATCCTGCGAAACGAGCTACACTCTCATTAATTTTCGGATTATATTTCATCGTACAAGATCCAAGTGGATAGAAACCAGAATCAACACCGTGGTTACGGTTTGAAAGTGCTGTATAGTGGCGCATAATATCAAGTTCAGATACTTCTGGTAGCTCTGCATCTTCTACTCGAATATAATCGCTCTCAAATACATCTTCTAGTTTCACTTCTTCTACATCTAATTTTGGTAGGCTATATCCTATGCGTCCTTCTTTACTTACTTCAAAGATAAGTGCTTGGTCTTGGTTCTTCATTGGATAGCCCCCATTTCGTTTACAAGTGTGTCAATTTCCTCTTTTGTACGAAGCTCAGTTACTGCTACAAGCATATGGTTCTCATGCTCTTTATAATCACGGCCTAGGTCGTAACCGCCGATAATATTCTTTTGTAATAATGCATCGTTTACTTCTTTCACTGGGCGCTTGCAATCTACAACGAACTCATTGAAGAATGGTCCAGCAAATGTAACTGTGAAGCCTTTCGCTTCAAATTGACGTTTTGCATATTGTGCTTTAGAAATGTTTTGGCGTGCCATTTCTTTCACACCTTGTTTACCAAGTGCCGTCATTGCAACTGATGCTGCTAATGCATTTAACGCTTGGTTTGAACAAATGTTAGATGTCGCTTTGTCACGGCGAATATGCTGTTCACGTGCTTGTAACGTTAATACAAATCCACGTTTACCATCTGAATCTACAGTTTGTCCGACAAGACGTCCTGGAATTTTACGCATGAATGCTTTCGTCGTTGCAAAGTAACCACAGTGTGGTCCACCAAACTGCGTTGGGATACCAAATGGTTGTGCATCACCGATGACAATATCAGCACCAAATTTTCCTGGTGGTGTTAATGCGCCTAATGATAATGGATTTGAAGAAACGATAAATAATGATTTTTGTTGATGAACGATTTTTTCAATATCAGCTAATTTTTCAACTTGTCCGAAGAAGTTTGGATATTGAACGATTACACAAGCAACTGTATCATCTACTTCACTTTGTAATACGTCTAAATCTGTTACACCATCTTTATGATTAATTTCAACAACTTCAAGGTGTTGACCTTTTGCATATGTTTCAAGTACAGCTCTTGATTCTGGATGAACTGCGCTAGATACAAGAATTTTCTTTTTACGAGTATGGCCAGCTGCTAGCATTGCCGCTTCAGCTAAAGCTGTACCTCCGTCGTACATAGAAGAGTTTGCTACATCCATTCCTGTTAATTCACAAATCATTGTTTGGAATTCAAAAATTGCTTGTAATTCCCCTTGTGAAATTTCCGGTTGGTATGGCGTGTAAGCTGTATAAAATTCTGAGCGAGAGATAACATGATCTACGATTACTGGAGCGTAATGGTCGTATACGCCTGCTCCTAAGAAAGAAGCGTACTCTTTTAAGTTAGCATTTTTACTAGCCATTTGAGATAACTCTTTTAAAAGCTCTGACTCTGATTTTGCTTCTTTAATTTTTAAATCCCCTTTAAAACGAACACTCTCTGGAATATCAGAGAATAACTCATCGATCGTTTGAACGCCGATCGTTTGTAACATTTCTTTTTTGTCTTCTTCTGTCATTGGAAGATAACGATGCAACATGAAATCTACCCCTCTCCCCGTTACTTTGAACGTTTATAAAATGGTGTTGGAACAACTACTGCTTTGACGCGTTTATTACGAATTTCAATTTCTACTTCTGTATCAACTGCTGCGTATTTTACATCAATTAGTGCTAAACCAATGCTTTTCTTTAACGTTGGAGATTGTGTACCACTCGTTACTTCCCCGATTTTTTCTTCTCCAATAAATACAGGGTAATGCGTACGAGGAATTCCACGTTCGATTACTTCGATGCCGACTAACTTACGAGGCGCACCGTTTTCTTTTTGCTCTTTTAAAGTCGCTTTCCCAAAGAAGTCTGCTTCTTTATTTGGTTTTACCGCAAAGCCAATTCCAGCTTCAACCGGTGTAATATCTTTTGATAATTCTTGACCGTAAAGTGGTAATGTTGCTTCGAAACGAAGTGTATCACGAGCACCTAAACCACATGGTTTTAAGCCCTCTTCTGCTCCAACTTCAAGAAGTTTCTCCCAAAGTTTTGCAGCATCTTCACTCTTACAGTAAATTTCAAATCCATCTTCACCTGTATAACCTGTACGAGATACAAGTGCTGGAATTCCATCTACAAGAATATCGTTTTTAAATTTAAAGAACTTAATTTCTTTCAAATCTTCTGACACAACTTTTTGTAAAATGCCTTCTGCTTTTGGTCCTTGAATTGCAAGCTGTGCAACTTCACTAGAAACATTGACTACTGTCGCATCGCCAATTACATGGCTAGCTAACCATTCGTAATCTTTCTCGATATTTGATGCGTTGATAACTAATAAATAGTCTTCTTCACCACGTTTGTAGATTAATAAATCATCTACTGTACCACCATTTTCGTAGCACATTGCTGTATATTGTGCGCCCCCTACCTTTAAGGTAGATACGTCATTTGTAACAACACGTTGTAAAAATGCTAAACTATCTACACCTTTTACCTCAACTTCTCCCATATGAGACACATCGAACAAACCTGCCGCTGTACGTACAGCTTCATGTTCTTCTTTAATGCTTGAAAATTGAACTGGTAACTCCCAACCACCGAAGTCGATTGTTTTCCCACCATACTTCGCGTATACATCAAATAACGGTGTACGTTGTAATGTAATCATGCTCTCTCCCCCTTATGCTCTGACAAATCAATAAAAGTTGTTTCCCTTATCTAAACATTTTCACTCTGAAAAGATAGGATATACGGAATCTCATTATATTTTTTTATGAAAGCGTAAATAAAAAATCACTTTCTTGGATAAAATACGAAAGATTCCACACATTTCACACCATTATCCTAACATTATTCGCTATATTTCATCAATATTCTAGCATAAAAAATAATTTAGAATTTTTTACGCTTAATCTTATTACATACAGTTTTTAAGATTTAGTCCTTTATCTTTACTTATTGTTTACCTTTCAGTAAGTGTAATAGCGCCTTTTTATAAGGCTTATATATTAAAGATTTTTTCATAATTACTTTAGTTTATAAAAGGTGGGAGAGTCGTAATGAATGTCGATATTTCCATAGATCGAACGTGGCAAAACAATTTTTTAAATAGAATTGATGAAGATGGTCCTTGGACAAACTGGGATTTATATCATTTAGCTTATGAAACAGAAAAATCATTACTTGTTCCTACTTTTGATGGATTACAAGCACCGAAACATTTATCCCATTTCACACCACTTCCTCATCAATTAGAAGTCGCTCAAAATGTTATTGAACAAATGAATGGTAAAGCGATTCTAGCAGATGAAGTAGGACTTGGAAAAACGATTGAAGCTGGACTTATTTTAAAAGAATATATGGTCCGCGGCCTTGTGAAAAAAGTACTTATACTCGTTCCAGCCTCTCTCGTATCACAATGGGCATACGAATTAAATACAAAGTTTTTCATTCCAGCTGTAGCTCAAAAGAAAAGCTACTCGTGGGAACAAGCCGATGTGATTGTATCATCAATTGATACTGCAAAACGTTCACCACATCGTGATATCGTTTTGAACTTAGAATATGACCTTATTATTATCGATGAAGCACATAAACTTAAAAATAATAAAACAAAAAACTATGAATTTGCACAGCGATTAAAAAAGAAATTTTGTTTATTATTAACCGCTACTCCTGTCCAAAATAAGATTGATGAAATTTTCAACCTCGTTTCTTTATTAAAACCAGGACACTTAGGCAATCAATCCAATTTTGAAGAATATTATGCTTCAAAAAATCGTTCAGCCGAATCTGATGAAGATTTAAAAGCTCTTATTAACAAAGTAATGGTCCGAAATCGGCGTCATAATACCGGGATTGATTGGCCAAAGAGACATGTACGTACAATTTTTGTTGAGTTTAATGAAGAAGAGCAAGCTCTATATAATGATATCGAAAATTGGCGAGGACAAGACGCCTTCACATCTGCTTTCTCATCATTAACTTTAAAACGGGAAGCGTGTAGTAGTCGCGAGGCCGTTTACTATTCATTAAAAAAACATGTAGAAAAACGACAGAAGGAAAATGAGAATTACGTAAAAGATCCGCATATTGATGTGCTAATGGACAAAATTAACCGTATTCCTTTTAACTCAAAAGCAAATAAAGCGCTAGAGCTTATAAAAGAAATTGACGATAAAGTCGTCATTTTCACAGAATACCGAGCGTCACAAATGTACTTACAATGGTTTTTACAACAGCACGGTATTTCTTCTGTCCCATTCCGCGGCGGATTTAAACGGGGAAAGAAAGATTGGATGAAGGAACTTTTCCAAAATCATGCGCAAGTGCTAATCGCAACGGAAGCTGGTGGTGAAGGAATTAACTTACAATTTTGTAGCCATATGATCAATTACGATTTACCATGGAACCCAATGCGCCTTGAACAAAGAATCGGACGTATTCACCGCCTTGGTCAAAAGAATGATGTTCATATTTATAACTTAGCTACAAAACACACTGTGGAAGAACATATTTTGAAACTGTTATATGAAAAAATTAATTTATTTGAGCGTGTGATCGGTGAACTTGATGAAATTTTAACGAGAATTAATATGAAAAACATCGACGCACACATTCAAGAAATATTTGCGCAATCAAAAAGCGAAGGAGAAATCCGAATTAAGATGGAAAACTTAACATCTATTATCGACTTTGCGAAGCGAAATGAAGCTGAGGTGCAAGGCTATGCAGCAACATGAAATTCATAATTACTTATACAATTTCTTTGAGGCAAATAACTGTGAAATTTTAGAACGTTCTCCTCATTTATTAGATGTGCAGTTAACAATTGAAATGGATAAATTATTAATGAATCGCCCTTTTTATTGGCACTATCTTGAAAAAACAGGAGGCGTACCGAATCCGATGCGCCTTACTCTTATTACAAATCCAGAAAATGAAGAAAACGATGGTGAGCTTATCCACTACGGTTCCCCACGCCTTCATCAAATTTTTCAAACGACAAAAGAATTAGGTTCTTACATACGTTTATATGAAGAAATACGGCATAGCGGAGCAACGCATACACCGCTCCATCCGTGGCTCGGTGTAAATATAAAAGTTTCCTATCAATGTGATCGAAAAAAAGATATTCTTCATTCGATTGGCATTCATCTTATTTCTGGCACAATGATTGCAAACTTTCATGAAACATTAACTAAAATTAAACTTACACCGAAAATACCTGACTTTTGTTTTACGCTCTCGCCTATTATTAAACCGCAAAGTGGTTTACAACGCATAGAGGATGCTTTAAAAAATATTATTGCAGAAGATGACCATACGTGGGCGAAAGAAGCAAGAGTGCGCTGGAATCACGATTTGGACCTTTTAAATCGTTTTTATGAAGAAAGTGATGAACTTCCTGAAAGCTATGAAATTGAAAAACAAGCACTGCAAGAACAATATGAACCCCGCATTACAGTACAAATTATTAACGGTGGACTCTTTTATGTTACGGCGAATCATTTTCTAACTTAAAAAGCCCCTTCATTTTTGAAGGAGCTTTTTTGAATTATCCTCTATCACCATTACGCTCTTGTTGTTTTTGCTTTGCCATGCGTTTTTGATACGCACGATCCTTTGCACTCACATGATTTGCATCAGTTGGAAGATTTTCTTTTGAACGGCCAATTCCGTTGCTCATCTGTTTCACTCCTTTTATATCTTTCAAAATACACCCTTATTTTCAGCTAGAGACACCATCCTTATACAAAAAAATAAGAGTAGCCAATGGCTACTCTTACTCACTCACATATTTTTGAAACATATCATGGATGCCTTTATTTACTAGGTTCGAGATCTGCTCGTCAGATTTATTCGGATAACGATCACGCAATCTGATAGATGCCTTCACCATTAAATTTTCTAATACAGAACGGCCGCCTTCTCCATAAATAATTTCAGCATATTCAACAAGCCTTCCATCCTCTACTGTTGCTGGATTATGATTGAAGAAAAATTTACTCATTGCCTCCACCTCTCTCTTTTGATAACGTTTACATTTATATAAATTATTTATGTTATTTATTTCACAATATTGTATGCATGTATATTTAATTAGTTTCATTATAAAGCAACATATCGATAGTAAATATGTGATTTTCCGTCCATTTTGTGAACAAACTAAAAATGAAAGCGTTTCCTTTATTATATACTAAAAAAACTTACTACGCTAGGGGTATTTTTTTCAATCTACTAATCATATACTTTTTCTTTTTCCACTAAACCTTATACAATTTTCAGAAATTATATTATAAAATATATGTATGACTTAAGGAGGCTGTATATGAATCAAAATAAAAAAGCTATATTAGATCTTGTCTTTTATCTCGTAATCCCATTCCTCATTTGGAAATTTGCAAAACCTTATATCGATCCTTATTACGCAATGTTACTTTCCTCTGTTCCGGGGATTATTTATACACTGTATACCTTTAAAAAAGAAAAACAGTTTAACGTAACAGGGTTCTTTATTTTAATTACACTCATTTCTAATACAACGGTAGATCTATTATCTGGATCGGCTGAACGAATGTTGTGGAACGATGCGTATTATCACATCGTACTCGGTATTATCGTTATATGTACAATTTTTATAAAAAAACCACTTATGTTATATTTCGCAGCAGATATTGCTGCACTGCAAGGCCATGACCGTGATAAAAGTCGTGAACTGTATCGTGATAGTCGTATCTATCCAGCATTGCAATATTTAACGCTCTTTTTCGGTCTACAATTCATATTAAAAAGCTTCTTAAAAATTTATTTCATCTCTGTTTTCGGTGTAGATGGCTACGGTGAAATGAGAGCAATTATGACCGCTGTTGGATGGGGCATTTCCATTTGTATCGGAATTGGATTTGTCTGGGTGAACAATAAAATACATGCCGTTACAGAAGAAAAAGAGTCTATGCAGTAAATGAAAATCCCCTAGTAGTATGATGCTACTAGGGGATTTTCATTTTGCTACACATATTACGAAATCTTTAACTTGATTTTTTTCTTTTATTTTTTACGTTTTGATAAAACAAAGCAGCACTTAGCGGCATAACACCAAACCACTTATTCATAAATGGCTCTTTTTCAGCACGGCGTTGTTCTTTCTTTTGTTTACGATCTTCTTTTGGAGCATCCATATACGACACAAACTGCTGTGTCACAAAGCGAACATAATCATTAGTAGACATATTATCATCACCTCTACTTGATTAGTATGTCCACTTTTTTATCCATTAATCTTTTCTTTTAATTCATTCATAATTTGCTTTACAGACTTATTCGTCGTATCAATATGAATATGAGCCTCTTCATAATAAGCTCGGCGCGATTCGAATTTCATTACAAATGCATCTATATCTTTCTTCTGAAATAGTGGACGTGTCGTATCTTCACGAAGCCTCTCTGCAATTACGTGTGGATCACAATATAAATACACGACAGTGCCATTTTCCTTCATCCACTTTCGGTTTTCCTCTCGCTCAATGATTCCGCCGCCAGTTGTAATGATTACATTTTCAACAGGTAGTGAACGTAACATCTCACTTTCATATTCCCGAAAAGTCATTTCACCTTCTTCGGCAAAAATATCACGAATCTCCTTCTCTTGCTTCTCTTCAATTTTTTGATCTGTATCTATAACATCCATGTGAAGTTCTTTACTTAACGCTTTTCCAATTGTTGTTTTCCCTGCTCCCATATAGCCGGTTATGTATATAGATTTCATTTTCGTTCCTCTCAATCGTCATGTATTACTTGTTATTATAACGAAAGATGCTACTTTATTTAATAAAAAAACGTTTTGTTCTTCTTATACACTGAAGAACAAAACGTAACATACTCGCTTTATCTATAAGTACCTCTTCTCATCCACTGCGTTGCAATCCATTTCTCACCTTTCGTTACAGGTGCCCCTCCGTGTAACGTAAGCTCATTTAGTGATTGATCTTGATAGAAATACTCAAAGTATACTGCCATTCCCTTTCTAGGGTGCACAGAAAGATTTAATTTCGGAAAGAAAGTTTCTCCGCCTTCTTCTACATCATTTAAGTACATGACAAGCGTACTAATACGATTATTAGCAGCTGATCTACTATGTTCCGCAAAATAATCATAGTGTGCTTTATATTGTTGATCCACTTCATAATTTAAAATGTGCAATCCTTCTCCATGCGAAACAGGAACATTCATGATAGATGAAATTCGTTTTTCAATCTTCGCAGTAAGTTCATTATCATCTAAAAATGCACCACTACTTGTTCGAATATCATTTACATCACGTGATGAGCCAACTTTAGAACGCGCTAATTTATTTTTAGACAATTCAATTAATTCATCACACTCTTCATCACTTAATACATTTCCTAACACGACAATAAGAGGTTCTTCGAATTTTGAAATAATTTGTATTTCCCTATCTTCTGTCATAATTGCATTTCCTTTATGATCAAAAATAGTTTGTTCCTTATTTTCACCTATTTGATTGTTGTTTGTCATTTCCCTATTCTCCCTAAAAATAATGATTGGATAGCATGAATATATCATATTCTTTCTACCTTTCTCTTTTTTGAGAAAATTTAAACTTTTAATTGTTTTATTTATCCATTTCCTTTTAAAAAACAGCCTATTTTCAAATGATAAATCATGGTTTTTTATCCATATATTTCACATACTATCCTTCTATCCAATCGAATATTTTCTCATCTTTTTTTCTATACCGAAAGCTTACTTTATAGAAAACTTCCTGTTTTATTTTGCACTGCAATGAAACGAGAATAACGTCGTTTTCAAATACGTAATTTCCACTCGCTTCGCCCTTTTCATATGAAAAGAAAAAAGTACCTTCCTTTTCTTTTTGCCGTAAGTCTTTTTTTATATTTGTAATAGATTGATTTAGTATTTCCTCCAGTACAAACTTTTGCTCTATTTCAATATAAAATTTTTTATCTATAAGCAACATATTCGTTTCGTATATAAAGAACGAAGTTAATAATACAAGAAAAATAATTGTTCCTGGCATCGTAAACCCATCTTGTTTTCTCATGTATTTATTTCCATTTCACTATACCTAATAGCTACACCTTCATATATTTTCCCACTCCTATCTTTCACATTGATAAAGAGCAAATGAGGTGTTACTTCATACGAAACCATTTCAACATTTTGTAATATAACTTCTCTTCCGCGCATGTTCACTTTTCTTATAAGGTGATTATTCAATTTTTCATACGTCACTTCATCTCCAGTGCGAAGACGGAAGCGCAACATACTCTCTCTATTTTCAGGAACTATTTTTTCCACAAATGATACTTCACGAAACTCTAACTGTACTTGTCCTACAAATAGATACAACTGTTTTCTTTGCTTTTTTACCATTGTAAATACCCTGTTATATCAGCGTTCTTACTTATGACCTTTTCCAAATGTTTTCTATCTTTTTCTATAAAGTGGGGCAAAGGTGGGGCATTGCAAAGAAAAAGGGGGGCAAAAGAGCTGGATTTTCATTCAGCTCTTTTTTATTGAAATTCTGGGACAATATACACCTTCACGTAAACACCATTATTCATTGCGAATTGCTCTAAAGTTTTTTGTCTGTATTCCGTTACTGTAAAAAAATGAACGATTGGTATTTTACCCTTATATTTATTTTTGTAGTAAGTTGTAAACTCACCATACCTTTTCATTTTCTCGCTGTTTATATTCATCATCTGTGTCCGATCTATTTCAACAGCATTTAATATTCCTTCTTCATCTCGGAATTTTACATCTGGAATAATTGTCTTCTTTTTATCATCTATTTTATAACGTATAGGTGTTTCTATCTGCCAGTCATCCGGACAAAACAGATAGAGCCACGCTTCATTTCTCATAAGGCTATGCGCTAATCGAATTGTTGGTACTATTTTTTCTGTATCATCGAATAGTGCGCGCCCTTTTTTATTTAAGTAATATACATATTCTTTTTTGTACACGGTACTGTTAACAAATGCGCTTAAATCCTTTAATATACGGTTTGCATTTCTTATGCCACCTAAATCATGTATAGCCATTAAATGCCTACGTGTAGCAAATTTAAGCTTTCTAATCGAGGTCAGAATCATCATCTGACGATTCAATTTGATGTGTGTTTGTATGTTCATGTTTCTCCACCTCGTATTGTTTTAGTACATTCCACATCGTTTCATTAGAAATATAAGGTACTTGAATTTCTGTTAATCGATCCGTTTTAAACAAAGCGCGTCCAGGTATACTTTTAATCGATTCCAAACCACATTCATCTATAACCACTTGAGAAGCCGTTTGTGTTGGTAATCTAAATCCAAGCTTTGCATCTGAATTTTGCTTAACTTGCCGCGGTAATGTATCTCCTGTTGGATACTGTGTACAAAAAATTAGTCTGAACCCAAGCGCCCCTCCAATCCTTGCTATATAAGAAAGCATTCTCTGACAAGCCACTAATAATTTTTGCTGCTCTTTACTCATACTTTTATCTGGGCAAAGTTCAGCACCTTCATCAACTATGATAAAATGTCGTTCTTTTATATTTGTTTCCACAACGTTTGTATAGTGCCTTTCCTTCATATAGCACATTTTTTCTTCCATCTTTTCAAGAATTGTATTTAAAACTTGAAACGCTTGAATCGGCTTTTCTGCTATAGATTCAACTTGCTTTAAATTTTGATATGGCCCGAATTCTAATCCACCTTTTAAATCAACAATGTATAAATGCGTATGGTCTGATTGTGCTGTAATAAGAGATGTCATTACATTCTTTAAAAATACGGTTTTCCCCATACGTGTTAAACCACCTAAAGTCATGTGTGGAGTTTTATCAAAATCATGATAAATTAATTCTTCTAAGCTTTGCCCTATAGGTACAAGCCATTTCCCTTGTTCGACTAATGTTTCGGACCATCTCCACTTATTAGGTATGTCTTTATGAAATACTCGAATGCTTAATTTATAATTATCGTAATGGATCCGAACAGGTTTGTTTAATCCCTCACTCACAACGTCCTCAACCTTTTGAATAATTTTGCTAGGCATACCTACAGGTAAAGTGTAAATATATGTTGTGCTGCGCTCATCATCAATTTGTTTTTGAAACTTAGGATAATGCAACTTATCTTCCCTTTTAATAGCAATCCCGCTCACCTCAAAAAAGACTTGGATTTTCTTTTTATCATCATCTTTTCGTTTGAACTTATCACTTACTAATGCATAAGTTAGCGCTGCCGTGGGAACCAGTAGTAACTCCAACATAAACATTTCCCCCTTAAATATCCTATAAGGATATCATTGCACTCTTTTGGAATATGACGGGACAAGTCTTTCATTATACCTTCTCTGTTGTCCCACCCTTCCATATTGTATTCCTTCATAGAAACATAACCAGAACATAACGTAGAAGATATAAGAACGAGCCCGTGAGCGTTGTGTACAAAGTAATACGTGGAAGCCAATGAGGAACATTCTTCCCCATTTTTTCTGCTACCTTCATTCCAACTACTGACAAACCTGTTGCCGTCCAAATAACTACCGCTTCTCCTGCGAGTGTCATGCCTATTCCTCCTCTTCTTTTTCACGAAATATAATACCTTTTCTTGTAAGGACTGCATCATAACATTCCATTAAAGTTTCCCAATTTAAAATATCTTCTTCCTCACCATATAGATCCTCTTCAATAACCTGGGATAAACTGAAATATCTTTTATATTCCTTGTTATTAAACACTTCATGATTTTTCATATGATTCATAATTGATTCCGTTTCTGCTCTTGATCTGGATTCATTGTACATCGAGCGTAATTCTTTTGACGGATGAAGATATGGAGTTGTGTTCAGATGATTGTACTGCCAACGCATGTAATCCTCTCCCCTCTTGATGCCCTTAGTTCCACTTGGTATTCCTCGTGGTCTTGATATAGGTATATGAACTAGAATGAAGGAATTTGCCTGTCCTACGAGAAAAAATACAAAAGACAAACATAAAAGAGGTGGTAACATGAAAAGCCGTTTAAAAGAAATTTTAGATAACCGAGGAATGAAATATAGTTTTGTAGCAAAAAAAGCAAACATCGCAAGCTCGACGATGTCAGCTTTAGTTAAAGGTGGATTACCTACCTTACCTGTTGCGTATCGAATAGCTAAAGTGTTGGATATGCGTTTAGAAGATATTTGGATTGAAGATGATTATGAGGGCAAATAAAAAAAGAGCCGCTCAACAACGGCTCTTTTTTTATAAAACTATTCTTTTGTATAGAAGTATTTAAGTCCTTTCGCATCTAACCATACTGTTGCTCGATCTAATTCATTCCCTTGGCGGTAATTTGTCTCAAATCTAACTAGACCTTGCTTGTCCCCACCAGAAATAATACGAGATTCATATCCTAAAGAATCCATCATTCCTAACATTTCTGGTACTAACGCTGTTCCAAATTCATACGTAACAACTTTATTAAATTTATTCACTGTGATCTCCACCTCTCCATTATTTGTACTTGATTGAATTGTTTTGCCAACAATAACTTCAGCTACCGCTTTAGCTGCCTTATCAAAGTTAGCACGGTATTTTTGCATATCTGTTTCATTATCGATAAAGCAAATTTCAGGGAGTAATCCAGTCTTAGTTTTATTAATCCATCCTAAATCCGTAGAAAATTTAATCCCTCGATCTCTCAATCCAAATGCATCAGCCATTGCCTTTGAAATCTTTGCTGCTAATTCTCTATTTCCGTACGAAGGATGTAACCAAACTTCACACCCTGTACCACCAGGTGTAGCATTCAAATGAAATTGCAAATCTACATTACTATCCGCTACACGTAAATGATTATTTGCTGCATTGCTCCAAACTGCAGTTTGTGTTGTTCCAACTTCATCAGAACAATTCACATATTTCCATCCAGCTGCTTGTACATACTTAGCAACTGCATCAAGGAACTTTCTATCCTCCACATGTTCTTTCCCATAAGCGCTATTTGCACCTTGCACGATACTATTGTGACCACCTGATCCTGCAAAACAACCCATTGTTCAACATCTCCTTTTAGTGTAAGTTATTTTTTTGTAATACATCTTTTTGTTGTAATCCTTTATTGCTTAAATAGTTGTTCTTCCATGCCATATATAGAGTGAAAGCTCCTGTAATTACTGCCACTAAATCGTTTGTAATTTTGTCATCAATCGTTTGGTACCCAATAAGATTCAAAACACTGTTAATCACAGCGATTACTAATACGACATAACGACTAATTGAAGCTGCATCAAAGTTTTTCATAATCTCACCTCCTTTCAATAAAAAAAGTGACCGTATATACGATCACTTCCCTGCGAATTTAAAAAGAGCCATTATCCCACCGGTGATAATAGCTCCAACTACTGTAGTACCAATCCAAAATACTAATTTATCTAATCGATCAATCCTCAAATGAGCACTTTTCGCTGACTGTTGCGCTTCAATTGCAACATCCTTAACATTGCCGAGTGTATCTAGCTTAGTTTCCACCCTTGTTAATCCAACTAGTAATTCCTTAAAGTCATCATGTTTTTGTTCTGGCATTTATTAAGCCTCCCTTTAAGCTGCAAAGCAACTTGGATCCATTCCGAAAATATCTGCAATATCCTCTTCGCTCCTGTCTTTTAAATAGGATTGTGTTGTTGAAATATCCGAATGATTTGCAAGTGATTTTAATTTTTCTAGTGGTACACCTTGCACTTTTAAATTATCTAATCTGCTATGACGAAAACAGTGAGGATTAATTTTATATTCCTTACCTTCTTTTTCGCATAGCATCTTAGCGAATATCTTGCACCAGTAATTAAATGCACTCTTATTTAAAAGTTTTCGCTCACCATTCTTATAAACTCGTACGAACAAATCTGGAATAGTATCTTTACCACGCTGTTCTATATATAAACGAATACATTTCTGTACTCGGGGATTGTAATACAATCTAAATTTCTTACCTCGCTTACCACGTACTACGTTTGTAAAGTAACGTTCTGTCAGTTCTTCTTTTTGAACTTGGTAGACCTCATTCTTCCTTGCTGCACTGTAATAAGAAAGCGCTAAATAGGTTGCTAACATATATTTCTCTTGTTCAAGTAATTCATCGATTAACCACTCAATTTGTTCTTCAGTTATAAAAGTGATTTCTCTGACTGGATTCTTAGGTAATCCTCTAACCCGTGAACCTACATTAAATTCATAATCATAGTCGTCATCATCCGCACAAAACTCTAACGCGGACCTTAATGCACTCATCAGTCCATTTACACGCGCATTAGACATTCCCAGCTCTTGAAAAATAATAGATAAGTTTCGAATATCCTTACGTGTTAATTCAATTAGATTTTTATTTTCGAAGTGTTGATGTAATAGAAACAAAATAATTCGTAAATCCCAATGATATTGCTGTAAAGTGCTTGCCGCTTTCCCTTGTGATTTCTTTTCAATTAGAAAATCTTTGACTAGGTTTTTGTTTTCTTGGCTAACATGCTTTTCATAAATTTCTTGGTCTACTATTCGTTTCACACTGATCATCTCCTCAAAATAAAAAGAGAAGCGAAGTCACTCCTCCTGATCTATGAATTGAATTTTTACTCAAAGCCGTATTTTATTTAAAATAGCATTGGAATATAATAATTTAAATTAGTTTTTATTAAACAACATTATTTACATATCCATCTGTTGCATTTTTGTTTTCAATGACTTTCGCTGGACTTCCTATAACGATAGAATCACTTGGAACATCAAAATTAACATAAGTATTCGGAGCGATTAATACGTTATCTCCAATTTTAACGTTTCCTACTACAGTAGAATTTGCTCCTATCCATACTTTATTCCCTATAATTGGAACACCTTGCTTCTTCCCTCTATTAGCCTGTCCAATAGTAACGCCTTTTGTAATATTAACATTATCACCAACGATGGCTTTAGGATTGACGGTAATACCTCCGAGATGATTAATATAAAGGCCTTTTCCGATTTTTACTGCATCAGATATTTCATATCCATATTTATATCTGTATTTTCTTAATAAAATCTTCCAAAATATATATTGAAACTTACGAATCTTTTTACCTTTATAAAACTGACACTTTCTTAAAATATAAGTGTATCTAAATCCTTCATTAGTTATTAAATTTTTAAAAAATGTTTTTTTTGAGCTATTACCAGTATATCTGTATAAATCAGTTTTTATTTTCTCTTCCATTTACACCAATCCCTAATATAAATTAATTTTTAACATAATTATACAATATACATATATTACATGGACATATTTTCAAAAAAACTTTTCTATTTTGCGATCCAACCTGTACTTCCTGTGCCACTCTCTTTAATGTAATAAGTACTTCCTGTACTTCCATCGGAGCGAATGTATTCACTTCCGACTTTTGCAGTTATTACTCCTTCTGGAGATCCAACACCATATAGTTTCTTTATAGCACTTTTAGTGTTAAATATAGAATTATCTCTTTCATCTACGCAATCTAAAAATACAACGTTACCATTACTATTAACCCATTCGAAAGTAGTAAAATTACCAGAAACGATACAGTTTTTAAACATACTTCGAGCTTGTTCATATGTGTAACTTACATACGGTAAAGGTGTTTGTGTTTTTATATCAAACGTACAGTTGAAATATCTAGTATTGTTTGCTCTGTGTGATATAGGGTCATTTGTTTTCGGAGATATAAGAGTAAGATGACAGTCATAAAATTCAAGTAAAGTAACCCAGTAACCAGTGTGGTTAAATATAGCTACTCCCTCTTCACTGATTACATCTAAAAAAGTTACTTTATCTAACTTTGCATACCCTAGCGAATTAGCTACTACTACCCTTGTTGAAAGTCTGTCTACAATCCCATTTATTAGTATAATGATACCGTTAGGTGAATTCAGACCTGATATTAATGTTCCACCGCCAGAAACAGAAAAGTTTGAGACCTTAAGTTTCCCGTCTTCTATACTAGCAAATATGTTTTTTGATGTAAGAGTTTTGTCTATTGTAACTATTACATTTGAAATTGTAACATCTGCTTTTTGCTCAGATGCAATTAATCCACCTCCACTATTTAAAACAATATCAGTAAATATTATGTTTTTAGGCGGCGCATTTCCCGTATCATCTTTAACATCTATAGCATAACTATTACTACCAATCATCTTAATGTCACTTATAGTTAAATTTGTTGTTGCACTATTAATATAAATGTGATGATCAAATCCACTATTCATACCCAATCTATCCGAATAAAATGTTCTACCTGTTATAACATCTGTATTAGATACATAAAAAGGTTGGTAAGTTCCATTAAAACTTAAATTGTCAAAATGAATTTGTTTCCCATACGTATCTATTTTTAGGCCGAATTCACAATTCTCAAATGTTAGTTTTTCTAACTTAATGTTTTCTACGTTAGATAGTACAATCGCGTTAACATTAGAACCTAATTGCCCTCTTCCATTGCTTCTTGTTTTATCGTTTTTTGAATAAAAATGTAAACCTTTAAAGTTTATATTTTTATTAACTTTTGTTTTATCAGTCTTAAATACATTTCTAACTGTATTTACGGAATTAATAATAATTTTTGTGTTTTGTCCTTCGACGATAATGTTAGACGGTATTACAATTTCACCTGATTTTATAGCGCACCCTTCGTTTGTAAAAGGTATAAGGACTTTTCCGCCCCCGATTTTCGATAGTTCATTGATTGTATTTTGTATAGATATAGTATCATCCGTTACACCATCTAACTTTGCACCATATGTTCTTACGTTATATGCAATATTCGATAAAATCTCAATTTGAGAAGTATTATTTATAAAACCTTTATCTATACGCTCTTTTAACGTATTAAATGATTCACCGTTTTCATCTACCCTCGCTTGAGCTGCTTCAACGGAAGAATCACCATTTATAACAATTTGATTCAATTGTTCTTGTACACTTTCAGAAATTGATTTAGCTTGTTCGGCAAATGTTTTTGCGTCATGTGCTTCTTGATATGCTACGCTGTTTAATACATCTAATTGTATCGCTTCTAAATCTCTAATTAATTGATCTAATTGAGAAATGTAAGTTTTAGATGGAATTCTGTTAGTCAATGCATCAGGTAATGAAACGATAATAAAGTCTTGAGTTGTCGCCTTTACAGTCGAATTCTTCTCCACAGTAAAATACGCTTGTTTAGATTTTCCCACAGATGCAAATGTTTGTGCTGGGAATGTGTATTCGAAATGTCCTTTCGCTGCATCTATCATAGTGATTCCATTCTTATCTCTTACAGAAGTATTGTCAGGTTTAGCACATTCGAAATAAACGTCACTTCCAGTTAGGTTATATGGAATAAAACCGTCAACAACATATACATCCACGGTATTAATATCTTTATCACCTACCCTTCCAGTGACAAGGGAGTTTAATTGGGCGTATTGTGTTTTGTTGATATCAAGGATTAATCTGGTCTTCATAATCATTCCACTCCTTTGTACTCAGATTCATCAATTTTAATTTCACCGTCCACAGTTACTTCTTCTGGCATATCACCAGCCATGTCAAAAATACTCGATCTTCTTTTTACAGATCGAGCTAACATAGGTCGTATTGATAATTCCTCCTCTTTCACAATCTTAATTTCATAAGAAAATGAAATATCATTATCGCTTTCCACAATGAAATATTTTGCATTACGTTCAGAAACCCAGATATCACCGCGACCATATTTACTAATAAAAACATGATAATTACTTGTTTCATTTTGAAAGAAAATAGGTAAATCAATCTTAACTTGTCCATCCACAGTTTCGCTCTCTCCAATGTGGGTAAAGGTTTCGGAAGAGTTCATTACACTAGACATTTCTTTAGTTGCGTTAACTGTTGCTAACGATCTAACTAAAGTTTGTGGTTGGTCTATATTGTTATTGACTAAAGTTCTATTTACAGTTGTATTAACAATAGCCCAATTATGCATATTTAATTCGCCATATGCATCTAGATTATTCTTGTAAGTAACACTAAACACTTCGTAAAAACTTCCGTTAACCGCATAACATAGCATTGCTTTCGTTGCGCTACTAACAGCTAAAGAAGATGAACTTGTTTTAAACACACCGTTATTAAGGCGGTTAGTGCCCGAACCATCGAATCCAATACCTCCATTGGCGTAAAACGTTCCGTGAGAGTAAGAGTAATCGTCTTTGATGCCTAAAATATTAATGGCGGTATCTCCGGACAAACGAGAAAGAGCGATGCCAGTATCAGAAACTAAAGCTAATTTATCACCATCAGGGAAACTTATTTTTTGTATATATTTATAAGCTATCCCATCACTACTTTTGTTAAAGACAATTTTAAAACCGTTAGTCAATAAATTTTCCCACATATGGTTACCTTTCATTCCATACATACTAGGGTCATCTACAATCTCAAAATACGGATTATAGTAGTCTGTGGCAGTATTGTAGACAGATAAACTCAAGAACCTACCTGGACGGATAGCGACGCTTACGCCTTTCTTACCTGGCATATCCGCTTTTCCTTGGTACCCCAGGAAACCAATCATCGTTTCGGTATCATCAAATACATTAAGCCTACCTATGGAGTCTAATTGCATTCTTCTTTTCCCGTTGACTCGCGACTCTAAACCCTCAGGTAATAATTTAATTACGTTACCGAATTCATTAAATCCAGTTTGAACCATTGAAGCATTTAATTTTCCAGTTGTTATGAAATCGGCTACGATTGAGCCATCCATCGTCATTGCTAAACCGTATGGTCCATTAATGCCTTGACTAGAATAGCCTAAACCGTTGATATTCCATTGCCACACTTTTCTAGCTGTTGATTCCTTTTCTGTATCCATAATTAAGATACGTTCTGGATAAATACGAACATGACCGCCAAAACCACTGTTAATCAAATCAGTAGCACGATCCTTAGCTTTTTGTAAGAAACTCGTTTCTAATCCGTCTAGATTATCTTGTATTCTATCTACTTTGTTAGCCACATCAGTAAATGACTCTTTATAGTTTCCTAATGTGATATCAATATATTCTTCGTTCAATGGATCGTATTTGTAAGATACAACTTTTGCCTTGACGTCAATTCCTTCATCCAAATGTTGAACTGTTACTGTATCCCCCATATAAACACGTTGCAATACAGATAAATCTTTATATTCTTCAGTTTGAGATAACTCCTGGAATTTAACTTTATAAGTCGCTAGTGGTTGATCCACATGTTGACTATTGAACATCCCTAATGCAAGCCCACGTAATTTGTTTAAAGCTTCTGGCAACGGCAAAGCATCGTCGTCGTTTATAGCATCTCCTTGCTTTGCTTTAACTTCCGGGAACTCAATTTTTCTAATTTTAGGATTCACATATTTATTGACTAACGGACTAGTTACATATTTTTCGGGAAGAAGAAGTCCATCAAAGCCCTGCGGCATTATCTTTGTAATAGGAGATTGCCAATCCACATCCGCTTCGTATCCTAATAAATCTTTTTTATGTTGGATTACAACACCGCGATCCCTACCGCGTCTAGATAACATTCGTACGTTGAAATTATCTCGTAATAGCTCGCCACCCCAACGGTTCAAGAATGAGTTATCTTGTCCATTATCCAATAAGAATTCTACTGGATTTTTTCCAACTAATCGTGCATTTGCAATGTTCTCAATATCGCTATAAAAATCAAATTTAGTTGGATATTGTAGAGCGCCTTTAACTTGATCTAAAGCGCCCATTCCTGATTTACCCACGATGTTTGTATCTTCTATGAAGTTATCCACCAAGTCGTAGAAAATGTGATAACAAAACACTTGTACAATACCATTAGTTGGATGTGGATTTGCCACACGGAACAATTGATCTCCATCAGGAGTTGGCGCTTTGATTAAATATTGTCCATCTATTTCTAAGCCATGTGGAGAAAAAAGAGGATATTTAAAACTTAGTGTATAAACACCGTTTAAAATTTCCTCAATTTCAGCTTCATAAATATTATTATCAAGAATACCTATACCATTGTGGGTAAAGTCTGTTTCGTTAGGCTTATAAAGTGTAATCAAATGTATCGCCACCTTGTTTCTATATCGATTTTAGATACACTCCCCGTCCACGCTATTGTGTTTTCTCCCTCTTTGAATGTAGGGAACTTCCCAACCATTTTGTTATTCATAGGAGTTGTATTGTAGTAGCATTCCATTAAATCAGAATCAACAATAACAAAAGGATTAACGTCTTTTACTTGGAATGAAATTCCGTTAATCTGTATCGTTATATTTCCTGTTCCGTAAATCGTTAATTTCGGTAAAGAATGTAATGTACCTTGATTTATAATCGTAACGGGATTTGTTATTGTAATTGGCTGTTCAATAGCGTACTCATATGGATCAGCTTTAAATATAACTTCGAACTTACCGTATTCCTCTATTTCATTATCTATATCTCCAATTTCAACTGACTTTATCTTTCTATAAACATAGTCGTCAGTGAATGAAACAATCTTAGCACTCATTATCCAAGCTTTTATTTGTCTTAATAAAGGTTTAATATTTTCATCTTCAAGTAAATTAAACTCAACTGTAAAATCAACATCTTCATAACCTTTTTCTTTTGTTAACGCTCCATTTTCTCTTCCGTCAACTTCAATAAATTCAATTTTCTTTTTAGCTGTCGGTATTTTAGGGCGCTCTACCATACAAAGATGGTAGTTTTGCCCTAACATTTCATTTATTCGAATATCAACCACGTCGCGCCCTCCCTATACCTATATTTAATGATTGTCCTTTCTTAACAAACCAATCATCGGCTTTTTCAAACATACGATCAATATCACGTTCATTATTAATTGTGTTATAAAAATTAATTTCAACAGGACCACTACCAATTGGCTGAACAATCGGTTGAACTGCTCCTGTCGCCAGTGCAGACAGATTAGAAGCGATGTTATCTTGTTTATTTATTCCATATAAATTTAACTTTTTAAAAGTATCATCCACCATATTTGAGATATTGTTGAAAGCGGATTGCAACACATTATCTTTGTTTGCATTATTGTTTGGAGCATTATAAAAATCTTTTAGAATTTGTTCCCTGAAACCAGCTATTTTTTTACCGATTTCTAACCACTTATTGGATTCCTTAAATTCTTTTAGTATATCTTGGGATGGGTTCCCGCCCTCTAATATACTACGAATATAACGGGCAATAGGACTATCGTCTTCCACTCCATCAATGGTGAAACTTTCTAATTCTTTACCCACCGCTTTTAATGCATCCCTCATGTCCATTGGTAAATGAGTAATCCAATCATTAAGATAATCTCCATCGTATAATATTGCTTCAAAATAACTCCTAAGAGGATTGTTATTCATCATTCCGTTGATAGCGGAACTATTGAACGCACCTAACGTATTTTCTAATACGGAATAGACCGAAGTTGCTAAGTTTTTAGCCGCTGCGAGAACCGTCGATACAGATTGCTCCATACCTACAGCAATCCCGGCACCAACTTGCTTACCAACCTGATCCCTCATTTTTCGAGATGGACTATGAATGTCGAAGAATGAAGTAAAACCGTCAAGAATATCGTTACCAATAGATTTCACCTTATTTAACAATTTACCACCCATACTACCTAGACCGTCTATCAATCCACTTATAATATCTTTACCTATCTTGAATAAATCAATCTTCTTTAAAGTATCAACAATCTTCGGTACAATATCTGTCACGATTGTAGAACCTAATTTTCCAACCATACTGACAATACCTTTTATTAAAGCCCAAATCAGTTGAACACCAGCTTCAAGGATTTTAGGTAGATTCTTAATTAATTCTCCTGCTAAAGTAACAATTAGCTTTAATGCTGCTGCAATTAATTCTGGTATCACTTTTACGATACCGGCAATCAACATAAGTAAAATTTTCACACCAGCTTCAAGTATCTTCGGCAAATTCGCAATTAATGTAGATGCTATTTTGACAATTAAATCTAAAGCCGCAATAATAAGCTGTGGTAACACTTGTACAATTCCATCAATAATGGCCATTAAAATCTTTACACCGGATTCAATTATTTTAGGTAAGTTTGCTAATAAAGTCTCCGCTACTTTGGTTATAAGATTTATTGCTAAATCAATAAGTTGCGGTAGCATTTTAATGATTCCGTCTATTAAGCTAGTTAAAACCTTAACACCAGCTTCAATAATCATAGGTAAATTCGCTGTAATGGCTTCAATTAAAGTTGTAATGACTGTAATAATCGCTAAAGCAATCATTGGTAAAGCTTGTGTGATTCCTGTAATTAATGAAACTAATAAATTTATCCCCATTTCAATTAATTGCGGTAAAAATGACATAATTCCGTTAATAATAGTTTGAATAATTGTTACAGCTATTTGAATTAACTGTGGAAGCATCTGCATAATTCCGTTTATTAAGGTTAGGATCAATTGAAGTCCTGTTTCTATCAGTGTAGGTAAGACTTGTACAATTCCAGAAATTAAAGTTTGAATGATTTGTATTCCCGTTTGAACAATCATAGGGAGATAGGTAGCAATCATCTGTGAAATTGTATTTATAATCCCAACAATGGCTTCGATGATAATTGGAGCCGCTACAACCAAACCATTCACAAGGTTTGAAATCATTTGTGATCCCGCTTCAAGAAATTGCGGTAATACCGTTGTTACGAAATTAGCTATATTGGTAAAAATGTTTGTAATAGTTTCAAGAATAATTCCTGAGTTTGCATTCAAATACTCCGCTATTGCTGGTAAATAACGAGACACAGATACGAGAACACCTGGAAGTCCTCCGATAATTGCTCCCGCTATACTAGGACCGATCATCTTAAAGATTTCGCCTAACTGGCTAAAATCTCCTGAAAAAACAGCTTTTACTGCATCAAAAAGATGAAGGCACGCTTCGCGTATCTTGCTAACTGCCAATCCTATCATTTCAGCTGCATCTTGAAATCCTTTTGGTAAATGAGTAATCCAATCATTTAAATAATCTCCATCAACAGCCGTATAGAATAGATATTTACCAAGTGAAGATAATGCGTGTCCAAAGTTTTGAACGCTTTCGATTACATTCGTAATGCTATTTCTAAACCCTTCGTTGTTTTCCCAAAGGTGTTTTATCCCAACAACTAATCCAACAATTGCGGCGGTTACCCCAATAATAATTGCGGTGGCGGAGAAGAATGTCGCGGCAACCGCTCCTACACTTAGTCCGGCATATGTGGCATAACTGGCTAATGTAATAAATACAGGCCCTAAAGCCATACCAGCTCCAATTAAGATTCCAAGCGCGGTTACAATTGTTGTTATAGCTGCTGCTAACGCTGGATGTTCTGAAACAAAGCTCGCAAAAGCACTAATTACATCAGCAATAACTCCTAAAACAGGTTCAAGTGCCATTTTCAAATCGTTCATAGCTTTTTGGAACTTTACTGCCGGGCTGGCATCCATTTTCTTGATCATTTCATTTAGTTGTTCTTGATCTTTGTTTAAATCTATAACTTTATCTTGAGCACCAATAAGTGTATTGGTAATATTCTGCCCTTGATCTTCATACATCGTTCCGAAAAGCTTAACACCAATCTCGTTTCGTTTTGTTTCGTCTTCAATGCTAACTAAAGCTTTAGCAATCTCTGTCATTGCTGCCGAGCCTTCTTTACCACCTTTAGCGACAGATTTCCCCCACTTTTCTAACTGATCAGCCGAAATTTTAGTGCCTTCAAGAGCTTCTTTCATAGACTTGTCGACACCTTGACCAAATTCAGCCGCTTTAATACGGCCTTCTTTTAGTCCATCTAAGAGATTATCAATATTCCAAGTACCTGTATCAACACCAGCTTCCATAATTGCTTGTACTTCTTCAGCATTGTAACCAGCTCGTGTTAACTGACCACCATATTCAGCAATAATGTCCAATTGCTCAGGAGGGAAACCGATTTTCAACAGCCGATTCGTTAACCCTAAGGCCGTATCACTAGTTATCCCTAATTCATTACCAATTTCATTTGCTTCTTGAATTAACTCAGTAAAATCTATACCTGCATAAGCACTTGCAATGGCTCCTGCTCCTTTTACAATGGAAGCATTCGCTTTATCACTGACAGTTTTATTTAACGCCCATTGTCTACGTGTACCCTCCAGTGCTTCTTCCACATCAACACCATAGGCTTCTACACCACGAACCGCTTCTTCTACCGATTTTTTAGAGGATGCTGGAACTTCAAAAGAAACATCAATTTTTGTTTTTAATTTAGAGGTATCAAGCGCTTGCTCAATGGCTCCTGAAATACCACCACCAGCCATTAATCCACCTAGAATATTTTCTAAACCAATATCTAATTCTTTGAAACTGTGTGATGCTCTCTCTGCTTCTCGTGAAAGGTCTCTCAAATCATTTCGAACTTGTTGTAATGAGTTTCCATCATCTATAGAACGAAGAGATCGCTGTAATTTCTCAATGTCTGCTTCTGAACCTAATGCTTCACGACCGATGATTTGAATTGCTTGTTCTAACTGCCTAGCTGTCGCTGTACCGTTTCGTATTGCGTTTGTAAGGTTATTCCCTAATGCATTTGCAAAGTGGTCTACACTCGTTTCAGTCGCATCAAAGAATGTCTTTAATTGTTTCGTTGCGTTTTCTTGTTCCTGCAAACTTTTATTTGTCGCACTTAATTGATTCTGCAACTGCTGTTCTGCTGTCCGAGCTTGTATTAGCTGCGTTTCATATCTTTGGAGTTCACTAGCATTTTCACCATACTGCTGTTTGGCTTGATCTAACTGTTTCTGATAGTTTTGTACTTTACTAGCTGCAACAGTATGTTGCTCTCCGAGGTTATCTATTTTTAGACGTAACTTCTCTATTTCTGAAGCATTCTCACCAAGCGTTGCTTTTTGCAACTCGTATTGAGCATTTAACTTAGAAAGAGAAGATTGTAACTGTTCTTCCTGTCCTTTTAGCTCTTTCAGTTTTTGAGCTGCTTTAGCTGTTTCACTTGTTCTTTCCTGTTCAGCATCTCTCGCCTGTTTTAAACTTTCAGAAGTTTGTTTAATACTATTCGCTAACTGTTGTTCTGTTATTTGTTGACTTCGTAATTTTGATTCCAACTTTGCTACAACAGTAGAATTTTCTCCGTACAATTCTTTAGCACGTTGTAAATGTTCCGCCGTTGCTTGCGTCGCCTTTTGTGCAACTGCATACTGTTGGGAAAGGTTTTGAAGCTTTGCTTGTAGTTTTTCTGAATCAGTAGCATTTAACTTCATCTGCTCTTCTTGTAATTTCATTTCTTGACGAAGTTTTTTAGTTTCCTGATTCATGCCCTTCATAGCATCATTAAAATCTTTATTTTGCGCTTTAAATATAACTTCAACTTCCGAATTATTTCTGGCCATTTTCTCACCTACCTTTACTTGGGATTGTTACGCCATGCTTCAAACGCTGTAATCCCTGCGTAAATACGCTCAACAGACGAAATTGGCTCATGCCAAAAAGTCTCTGGATCTATTCCAGAGACTAGACAATACAAGACGTATTTATCTTCCACACATTCAATTTTAATGTCTGGATTTTTTACTTTTTTTCACCGTTACCGCCGCTATTTGTACTTTTCTTCAGCGCTGCGGCAAATTGATTTGGGTCTTGACTAATTACATCAACAACCAGTTTCGTATATAGTTCCATAGATTCTGCTAACGAATCATGATACTTCTTTAGGAATTCATCAAATGTTAACTTTTCTTTAGGGTTCGCTCCTTTAAATGCCATATAAATCACTTTATGAATACTTGTTTGATCAATTTGTTCTAATGCCGATAAGTCTTTATTATCCTTATCTCTTAGCCCATCTAAAGCTTGGAACTTTACAATGTCAGCAATAATCGAACTATGAATAAGCCCTTCTTCCTGACCTTTTTTCAAAGCGTAATTTGTTAAAAACGCCGGATATTCTTGTTCATCAACGAATCGCTGTTCATACTCACCATCTACTTTTACAAATTCCGCTTCTTTTAATGTTATTTTTTGGACTTTCATTTGCTATTTCCTCACTTTCATTTTTTCTTATTTAAACCAAAAAGAAAAAAGCCCTGTATGAAACTAGGACTTTTTTAAGGTGCTGGTGTTGTTCCTTGAACAAGAGCTGAATTAAATTGTGTATGCCATTTTTGTGCTACTGTTGCATCTTCTAACTCATCCACAAATGCCTCATAATAGAAGTGATTTAAATCATCTGGTAAGGCTGTGAATTCTAATTCCAGCATTGCCAATTCTTCTTCACCATTCGCAATAGCAAATTTAAAACCAGTGGAATTTGAGCAATTTGGAAACGCAATAAGTTTTACTAAATCTTCAAATTCGTCTACAACATCAGCTGTAAACACAAAATCATATCCTTTAGAGTCACTACCGTACGCCCAAACGCCTTTCTTTAATCCTGTTGTATCAAACCCAAAATAATCTCTTGCTACTTTAACAGGAATATGTGCTGAAACAGTAATTTTAAGCTCCGTAGTTTTCGATTTCTTTTTCAACGTCACGCCACCACATATTTTTTTCGTTTCCTTGTTTTCTGGTTCCCCTTCAATCGTTCCAACGCAACCAAATTTCTCACCTGGTTCTTGGACACCTTTCTTTTTAAATTGAATACTTGCATTCGCAATCGTCACGGAATCAAATTCTTCAATTACTTTAACCATTTAAAATTCCTCCTCCAATACTTTATCTACACCTTTGTGTAATTCTTCTAAAATCCTTGGCCTAGCGTTTACAATCCCACGCTCCGCAAATCGCTGCTCTAAAGGATTATGCGAACCTCTTCCTTCGTTTGGGAAGACTAGATAACCAAACGATCCTTTTTTATTAGCTGCTCCACCACGGGCCAATATCCTAAAACCTAAATTCATCTTTTCGCTTTTTGACCAGTTACTATCTTTGGCATGTGTCTTATTTCGAACACTCCATTTAGAACGAGATACCGGAATCAGCTTTGTAATCTCTTCTATTGCAATTTGTATACCATTCGTGTGGAGAATGGTATTGATTGTAGGTTCCATCTTATTTGGTAAAACCCGCATCTTTTCTTCAAGTTTTTCTATTGCTTCGTAATCAAGCTCAAATGCACTCAATTGGAATCACCCTCTTAAATGTAAAAACTACACGATCAATAAAACGATCTGTATCTTTCACTTGAAGACGATCACTTTTAGAAACTACAAAGGATACCATTTTCACCTTGTTAACCCACGAAATAATATCAATGACCTGCTCATCTAAATTTGATTGATTTTCCGATAAATAACTAACATATATACTTTGAGAAATTGTACGCTCATTTGAAGATGGTCGAAACTCACCATATTCCAAAATAAAACAATTGTATCCCTCTTCTGTTAGCTGCGATTCCTCATCTTCTGCTAGTTCATCCTCAACAACTAAAAGCTTAAATCCGTCTTCAAGAGCTTTTTTAACGCCACTTCTCTGCTCCTTCATAAGCTTTTTAGATTTTTCATTCACGAGATTTCACCGCCTGCTGCAAATAAAAGAAAAGGTATTGTTTGTTAGAATCATGATCCGCTTTAATCACGTCATATTCGATTCCATCCATTAATACCTTAAGTTTATTTTTATTTATTTTTCTAAATGAAGGTGGGTATAGTGTTTTAACTTTTAAATCTAATCCTGTTGTTAAAACGCCCACCATTTTGTAATCACTGTCCCGTAAAGACATTACTTTATAGGCAAGCTTTCCTTCTTCATGAAACTTCTCACCTATTCTTTTCCCTTCTTCTGAGCGTTCTGTTTTTTTATATCCGTATTGTAGAAATCCATCATTTAAGGTTTCTCTATACGCTTTTAGAGCCATTGATTACACCAACTTTTCCTAAAGCTACATCTAAAATAAGCCTGGATAATTCATTTTTATAATTTTTTTCAAACTCATCACCTGCATTGTTATAGACATATCGACACCGTTCTAATAGCAAATCTTTCGGTGTTAACTCTTTTGAAAAATCAAAAGACGCATTCGTTAATCCAAACAAATACGCCTTTCCTTTATCTAAAATACTATTTAAATGAGCATCTTCTTCGTTCCAAGTTATTTTAAGAACATCTTTTAATTCAGCAAGAAGATTGTTTTCCAATTGAACCACCTACTTCTCTTCTTGATCTGAATGTTTTTCTGTAGACTTACTTGTCGTTTTTGCTTTTTCAAGTTTAGGACCTAAGAAAGCAATTTGATATGGATTTTCGGTTGATTGCAAATATTTCACACGTTTAGCGTTAGACTTAAATCCAGCCTTTGGATATTGATCGCCTTTTTTATAAGTAATATCATCATGCTCTTTTTCAATAAAATCATTTAATACTTGGTACATATTATTCACTCCTTTTAAGGCGTTGGCGTTCCTTCTTTCGGCTCAAGTGCTGTAATATCAAATACTGTGAATGAATCATGATCCAGTGGGCGTCCATTCGCAAGTTGACGAATAAGGTATAAACGTTGGTCTTCAATAAGGCGTACTGTGTCATTTGATTCTAAAGTTTGTTTAGATGCTACACCCATAAAGTAATCTTTTGGTTTACCACCAATCATTGTATTTAATGGAACAGCTGGTGATTGTACAATTGTTAAGCCCGGCACACCGAAATTATCATATGTCCAAGTACCATCGTCTTTACGTTTCGCTCCAATTGGGAAAAATTTTGTTGCATAATCTAAGGGATTCACGATTAATGTTACACCTGTATATCGTTTCGTACCTTCTTTTGTAGTAGGTGCTAAGATTTTTTTACCAATAGTCGCTGGCGTAAAATCAGCTAAAACTACTTTCTTTTTGTCTGGATAAATGCCATCTGTTACGGCTCCTTTTAAATCTTTAATCATACCAATTGGCTGTTTTTTTCCTGTTCCCATAACGATAACTTTTTCTAACTCTTCGGCCACAACTTCTTTCATAAATGTACGAACATATTTATCTAACCATTCAGGACCTAGTTCGAACATTGCTTTACATACAACTAAAAATCCACTAAGTTTGAACATACCTTGATCGATTGTTGTGAATCCTTCATCAATCATCTCTTTAATCGCATCACAAACATCCCCCCAATAAGCTGAAGCGGCTCCTTCTTTCCTAACAATCCATTGAGTAGTTGCCCCAACTGTTTGGAAATTAACGAGCGATAATAATGGATGTTCCTTTTCTAAATCCTCAAAAACACGTTCGAAAATAGTTGGCGGCATCAATTTATGTGTTTCATTAAATGAATTCACCTCAATTGCTGCATTGTAAAACTTTTTCTCTTCGTTCGTTAAAGTACGAACACCGCGTGAAGCTAATACTTGAGCATCCCAATTTTCATTTTTAGCTTGTTGTGCTTCATCGATAATTCCGTTCATCATGTCTTGGAAATGCTGCATATTATTTTCCATGTTTGTTACGATGCGTTCAGCGACCGCCTGTGCATCACCTGTTTCAAGGGCTTCTTTTACATTAGTAATTTGTGACTCTTTATTTTCAATTACACTTCTATCTAAATTTTTAATAGTCATCTTATTTCCTCCTGTTTTTAAGACAATAAAAAAAGCACTGCTTTACGCGCGCTTAAATTTGTTAAGTATATTTTCATTTAAACTTGCTGGTGGTTCATTCTGCTGTTTGTTTTTATTTCGGAACTTCTGAAGTACGTTATTTTTAAATTCTTCTGGATCTACCACATCATCGTCATCTTCTACCTGTTCATTTACCTTATGAGCCAATCCAAATTCTACTGCCTCATTTGCGGTAAACCATGTTTCATTGGCAATCATTGTCTCAATTTCTGAACGTTCTCCTTGATAACGAGTCATATAAATATCCGCAAGCGATTTGTCAATTCCCTCAAGAGCATTCAATGTCTTACGAATATCTAATTTTGTCCCCCACGTCCATGTAGAAGCTTCATGAATCATTAACATAGAACCTGTATTCATAATTAATTCGTCTGCTGCCATAGCAATAATAGATGCGGCGCTTGCTGCCAGTCCATCTACATTAATAATGATTTTTGCCGGATGGTTTTTAAGTTGGTTATAAATCGCAATCCCATCAAATACATCCCCACCAGGACTATTCAAATTGATATTAATAACATTTGCCGAAGTAGCTTTCAATGTTTTCTCAATATCAACTGCTGATGTAGAATCACTCCACCACGATTCCCCAATATCGCCATAAATCGTTATATCTAATGAATCAGTTTTTGTTTCTGCCTTGAATGTATGTTGAACATTAGCTAAATGGTTATATTTTTCATTCTTGTAACGTTTCATCCGTTTCACCTCCTTCCAGTGAATCAGCTTCTTGGTAGTTTTTCGTTACATGTCTTCTGTTTGCCCATTCTTCATCAATAGGCTCTTTTCCAAGCATCATTATGACATCATTAATTGTTAGGCCACCAATCGCAAATAATTTATCCATTGCGGTTGATAATTTCGTAATATCAACAATCTTAATTTTTGTTGTATCAATTTTTAAGTATGTTCTTTTTAAATACTCTTCTTTTTTGTACATCTTTCGATTAAATTCATCTTGTATCAATTCAGCAATCGGATTAATACAAAATGCTAAAAACGAATCCATTTGCTTTTCAATATCAGCCACATCACCTTTTAAAATACCGATAGGCACATGAAAAGCCGTTGCTACATAACCAAATATGTCACTGACTAAATCGCTAATATCACGGCTTGTGCTATTGTTTGCGACGCCGTTTTTACTATCACTCATATCTTCAATTTCATATCCATTCTGTAATTGAAAAGCAGAACCTACTTTATCAGCGTTAAACCAATTTTTTAATTGACCTTCAAACATTTCATCAATCGCGGCTTGCGTTTCTGGATCTTGCGCTCTTAGAAAATCACCTTTAATTAACAAGCGCTTATTATTTTTTCTTTTATAATAGTCAATGGACGATGCAAGCAATTTCCCAAAACTGTTATACATTCCATCTATGACTTGCATAATATTGCGGTCATTCAATTTAAAATGAAATACTTCAGATTCATTAAACGGTTTATCAAAGGTGAAATCACCAATTGTTATATTGTTATAGATATTTTCTTTTAACGCAAACTTAGTAATATCAAAGGAATCTGCAATATATAATTGCTTATTTTGCATAATTACTACACATTCATTTTCCATAATTAAATGATTAACTAAGCTATGCATAAATTCTGATGCATTTTGATTTTGATTCGGCTGTACATTAAGTAAATAATGATTTTCACCACGTTTTTCTTTCCCTTTTTCAAACGTTTGAAATTCACTCCTGGTTAGAGCGTTGGCTATTAAATCAATACAACTTTCTACAGCTAATTTTTTATAATAATAATCAACACTTAATTCATAAAGACACTCCTTTAAAGTAATCGTGTTATTACTTCCAAGAAAGCCACTTATCCATTCTCTTAATCCCATATTCTCACCACCTTTTACACATTAAATGATCTAAATATCTTTCTAACATTCTCTTTTGTTAAAGCGTTGGATTCTTTCAATTCACTATCTAAATTAAGAGCATGTAAAAAAGCGTGAAAACCATCCGTTTTCCGCTTCTCTGGATCAATCTTTGCATATTCGATATTCCCATTGTTTTTATTATCCTTGAAAGTGTTCCATACATACCAACGCATTAATAAGTCATCACCAAATACTAACTTTCCATTAATAAATAAATCATCAACAAGTGGTGATAATTTTGAATGCGTAATATGTCCCCTTCTTACAATTTCAACTTCAAAACCCGCTTCTTCCAGTACAGGTCCTAATACACTTGCACGATGCGAGTCCATACAAATCTTTTTGATTCTATATTTCTTAGCCATTTCTAAGAACCAATTTTTAACCCGGTGTGGATCAATAGATTTTTCAGTTCGAATAATGGTACACAATTCTTTTGCTTCCGCTTCTCGGATAACATCCATATTTATATCTTGAATATCTAGTGCAACTTGATTAATAAAGGAATGATGTAACCAATATCGTTTATTATCTTTTTTAAATAATAGACCCATTCCACAAAAATCTCGTACTTGCGCGAAATCCACAGCACCAATACATTCAAATCCAGATAAATCTGGTATAGATTGATTTGTTCTCTCCAATTCATCCCAGGTACAAACTGTTTCTAAGATATTTGAAATCGGGATATTCATACGCTTTGTCATAAATTCGACTCGTAATTTCGAATTACGTTGCATCTTTTGATATTCCCGTTTCATTTTTATCTTTAACTCATCATTGTATGGTAAAGAAGGATTCGCTTTCTCCCAATTTGCCGGATCATCAACCTCATCTTCACTGTCTAACTTACAAATGAATGGTAAAAAATGAATATCTTCAATCTCACCAGATAAAATTAATTTTGCTGTTTCTTTTAAATCATCAAGTGGCCCACCTCTTACGTGTCCATCTGTTGTGGTATAAATGATTCGGGAACCTCTTACTTTACCTTGACCACTTGTATAAACATTGATATTATCGTAATTTTCGTATTCATGTGCCTCATCAAAAATTACACATCCAGTACGTTTACCGTCTTTTGTCCGAGAGTTGGAAGTATTATAATTCATCACTGAATTTGTTTTTTTATGTTGAATTTCTTCTAATGTCCATTTAAAGATTTTTTTAAACTTCTCTTTAAAAGATGGCGTATTTATAACATTATATACATCAGTAAATGTTCGCTTCGCTTGATCTTCACTGGTTGCAACTACATCAATATCGTAATTATTAATACCATGATGTCCAGTCATCATATAAAAAGAATCATATGCCATATAACCTGTTTTACCGCCACCACGACCCATTAATATTAAAACTTCATCAAATACAATACGATCATCTTTTTTGAAGCGCACGCCATACATCAATGCATTTAGAAACTTTTGCCATGGGAATAATTCAAACGGAAAATATTTAGCGGGAACATTAATAGAATCCTCTGCTGCTTTAGCATTGAAGTAGATGTCGTCTCGGCTTAATATTTTTCGGACATATTTCATTAATAATTTTTGTTCTTTACATGATTTGATTTGACCACTTTCTACCATACCCATATATTCATCGATATATGGATGATATGTTACCGATTGCTTAGACATCATCGTCATCATTACTTCCATCGTATACAGGTTCTTTTAAACCAAGTACTTTTAATAAGTCCGTCATACGTTTATTGGTTTCACGAAATTCTTTCGTAGCTGGATTAGCTTTCATTCCCCTTTGGCTTTCACTATTCTGCCATTCAATCATTGGTCCATTCTTTTTAATTTCTCTCGCTAATTTGTTTTTCGTATCGAACAATGTTATGTAATCGTCAACAAGGTCAACATAGTGCATACCATTCAAATTAGCATTTTCCAATTGTTGTAATAAATCTTGTTTGATTTGTGCTTTCTTTGATAGTTTTTGCACATGTACCCCCCCTCTTAATTTGATATCTCAAAAAAAATTTTTTCCCATCTCCTCCTCCCGTTGAATGGTCCTCCTACTAAAAGCCAAACTTTTTGACCGGGGGGTGTTTAAGAAACTAATTCAAAGTAAGTTTCAATAAAATCCAAAATAAAAAAGACTTCTTCATTAGAAATCTTTAGAATGTCTGTCGTAAATATTAAATTCTCTTCTTCCAATCTTTCTCTAACATCATTAAGTTTAAGTCTTTTGCACTTTCTTGGGTTCACACAGTCTCTTATTTGGCAGTAACGCCAGTAAGAATACTTTCGGAACTGATTAAGCATATCTCGTTCATATGACGTGCGCTCGCCCTTCTCAGCGTATTGAATCATTAAGTCAGTATCAAATGTCCAACTACCATCAACTATAATCATCGCTACCAGCGCTCCTCATTGACGAACTTAGGTTCACTATTACGTATCATCTTATCCTTACCATCAGCGATGTTATGGTGACGTACACAAATGTATTCAAGGTTATCTAATTCCAATGCAAGATGTGGATGAGTTTTAACTGGTTTGATATGATTCACATCCATCTTTGTCTTGCGTCCACGTTCATCAAGTGTATCCCGTGTTGTTACTTTCCCTTCCTGTTTGCAATGCTCACATTCATTCTTAGCTCGCTCAATTGCTTTTAACCTTAAAGCTCTCCACTCTTTAGACTTATAGAACTTCATTAGCTTATCTTCTTTTATAAGTTGGATAAGTTCTTCATTCCTCACATCTATCACTCCATTTGCTTCTCTTCTAATAACCCATGAATGAATTTACTAACTACACTTTCGGCAGCTTCTTTCATTTGGTTCGGCGTTGAATTATTAACTACATTTTCTAGCTCTACCTCTAATTGTTCTAATAATTGACTATCTTCTTTGTTATTAAGGACTTCCTCATCATACCCTTGAAGGAATGCGCCAATAACAATTGCCATCTCAAGTTTACTGAATTGCATCTATCCTCACCCCTTATCTTTCTCTAACAAATCATCAATCAATTTATTGATTAAACTTATTAAAGCTTCTTCTCTATCTTCAAACGTTGTATCCATTTGCAATTCATCTAACACTTTTATTACATCTGGTAACTTTTCTAATCTAACATATTGCTTTATTTTCTTCTTACTACGAAGAGCTTTAAGGATTATTCCGACAATCATTGCTTTTTCAAGCTTATTAAATCCCATACGCTCTCACTCTTTCGTGCATCAACTTATTAAACTCTTCCGCTACCTTTACTACATCCCCGCTAAGAAACGAACCAGATAAATTAATTGCTATACTTTCTCTTACTATCGGATGCCATATACCAACTGCAATATGCTCAGCTAAATTCAACCCTATATCTGATAACACCATTGCTTGTTTTTGTTTTTCACTACATTTGACACAGAATTGATCGTTCGTTCCATCCTCCATATCAACCCATTTATGTTTACATCTCGTTTCTTCATTTTGTTTTTTATATTTATTTATCTTGTACACATCTACAAAAGCTCCATTACACTTTGGACAAACAATTACTTCTGAATAATCTTCTTTCTTTACTTCTAATTTTTGTTGATGAACACAATGTAAACATTTATATAAAACATATCCTTTCATCATTCACCCTCCTCCAAAATAAAAAACACCCGAATGGATGTTTTAAGATCAATTATTTATTTACAATTAAATTACGGTATGTGAAGTTTTATTCTGCTTTCAGCTAACAACCACGACAGACACCATCGGAAAACTTATCAGGTTCTCCTAATTCTGTCTACCTAGGATGTTGTTAGCTCAAAGAAGAGCAAAAGCTCTCCTTATTAACGGTAACATCCAATCAGTACCATCTGCTGGTTTCGGATTTTATGTGCCGTCATTACGAACCGTTTAGAAATATAAGAACAACATAGTGAGTTGTGTTTTCCGCCACTTCTCACAATACAAATATATCATGTTAAAAACCAAAACGTGTCCGTAAATCGTTCGCAAATAGTCCGCAGATAGTTCACGAATAGTTCGCGTTTTTTATTTTCTTTCTTTCTCTTCGGTTAACAATCTTGGATTTCTTACTATGACTGACCAATCTTTACCAGAACTCCAATCAATACCTCCTATTAATTGAATGCCCTTTCCTGCACCGTTAATAATTGGAGTGAAATGTTCTCGTCTTGCTTCAATATTAGTTCGCAATGTTTCTCGTAAATTCTGCTCCACTTCATCATAAATGACTACACCGCAATTTAACCCCTCATTACTTCGTGTGCTTTTTCCCATCGTTTTTCAGCCTCTTTTCGCATAGTTTTGAATAAATATGTTCTTTAATCCTAGAAAATGAATTAGCTATAATCTGGATTGTGTTAAATTCACCTATTCCGTTTAACCTTAGATATACCAATCTCTTTCGCATTTTATAAAAATGAATTTGACACTTTCAGTTTAAAGCTAATTCAATAAGTGATAAAAAAATAAAGGAGCTAGATTCTAAACTTCCTTTGGTAATCATTTAATGTATCTTGCTCCATTCCAATGTATCTCAATGTTTCTTTCTGATCTGTATGATTTAACATCTTTTGCAAGGCAACTACATCTTTAAATTGTTTGTAATGGTGATAGCCATATGTCTTTCTAAGTGAATGAGTACCGATACGTTCCAACCCAAACTCTTCTGCCGCTTGATTTAATATTACATAAGCCATCGCACGAGTAATTGGTTTATTCTTTCCATTCCTACTCTTAATCAGATATTCATTCTTAGCTTTTCCTTCTGTATAATTCCTAATAGCTCTCTTCAGTTCTGAAGGCATCTTTACATCTTTAATCTTCCTTGTTTTCTTTTCACGTATCACAATATTCCAACCTTCAACATCACGAACACGTAAGCGCAATATATCCGATATCCTAAAGCCCGTATTAATACCAAGAAGAAACAGAATATAATTCCTCTCATTCTGCTTCTTATAGAATTCCTTTATTTCTTGTATTATTTCTTTATCTCGAATCGGCTGTACAATGTTCATACGCTTTTTCCCTCTTTTTGTCTACGTGTCTTTAGAAATACCTCTTTCTTTAGATTGAAAGCTAAACGTAATATCGCGCGTCCCTTTAACTTATAATACTTAGTTTTACCTATTCCTAAATCCATCCAGATATCCGGATCATATCCGATATCATCTTCCATATAAAATTTCACGATTACCTCACGTTCATCGTCTCTTAGGCGATTCACCGCATCATACAACCAACTCATAAATTTATTTCTTTCTTGTTCATACTCAATTCTTTCAATTGCAATATTTTCAGTTGAACTATTAAACTCGTTTGTAGTTGTTGGAGGAACAATAGAATATGATGGTGTCACTTTTGGCAGCATATCACATGGCATTGTTGCTAAGTATGTACGATACTCATTAAATACTTTTTCAATTTCTTGTTTTGTTCTTTTTCCATCCACGATTGGCATTTTAAATGATAATTGTTTATTCATATTAAATTCCTCCATTATTATTATTTTTGTCTTAATGCTCCGCGTCTACGTTCGTAACGCGGGCCATGAATTCCCATTAAATCTTCAATGTCACGAGTACTTAATTTTTCTTTTCTCTTTTTCTTATTTTTCTTCTTTGCTTGTTTTGATTGCTTTTTCCACTCACGTAGCTGATCCTTTAACACCTTCATTTCCCCATCTCCCTTTTCAAAATAAAAAGGACACCTATTCCTAAAACAGCTTTAATGACTGCTTTAATGAATTGGCGTCCTCTAGTTTTCTAGCCGGACTGTATTCTGTTTGCTTTCACTTTAAAATACCAGCTTGTACAAAAATGTTTCTCCAAGCTTTATTGACTTGATAATTCTCCACATCTTTTGCACGACGAGCAATTGCTTTTCTAATTTTTCTTTTCTTCAAAGCTTTCATTCTCCTAACCTCACTTTCTATTAAAAGGATTATTTTGTTAAGAAATAAATTTTTTCAAGCTTCACGCCCTGTACCATCAAATATTATTTTCGTTTCACATTCATTACAGAAATCCACATCAATTTCTTCATTATTTGGATCAACCGTTTCCTTGTTGCACATCGGACAAATTTGAACCATTTCCCTCTACCCCCTGAATAAAACTCAATATTTCGTTAACACTATAGTTGGAGGAATTTTTATATACCCATTAATTCCTCCCTTTCTTTAAGGGTTGAACAGTTAGTTTCTGCTAACTGTCCTTTATTCATTTGAATAATTACCATAACTTTGTGCATACTATCTATAAGCTGCTTTCTTAACAGTGTTGGCAGCTCGGAACCTTTTTGTAATGGAGTAGTTAGCTTTTGCTAGCTGCTCTTTTTTGTACATGCAACTTTAATTCTAAAAAAGCATATATTATTTTGAAGATACGATTCATCTTCAGAGACATAAATTACACTCCAGGAAAAAGCACTGTTCGAAGGTGCTTTTTCTTATGCATTCTTTTCTACAAAATGAAATTTTTATACAAAATACACACAACTAAACCTACATAATTTCATATGATATATTGCATCCTTTCTTTTTAGAGTGGATAGTCATTACAGAAGGGCACTTCCCGAAGTGCTCTTACATTTACATACCAAATAGCGTTTTTGTTTGAATTTAATTCAATGCATTAAACTCTGCTGCTACACGTTCACACAAATATGATATTTGCAATGGATCGGATACAGTCAAAGCAAGCAATTCTTCATAATCATTGTGATTTTCCATTAACGGAAGCAAACGCTCTCTACACGATGCCAATTGCTCTAAAAGTTCATCCTTTTCTTCTTTTAACTTTTTGACTTTTCTTTTAAATTGCTCGCATTCGTATTGGGAACACCGTATGACACCTTCCATTTTGTTTTTCGTTTTTACCCTCACCTTTTTACTGGTATCATGTAACAAATCCATTGTTTCTTTATGATCTCGTTCGCTTTTCTCTAATACCCTTGCAACCTTATCATGACTTTGTTTCCAATCGTCAATTTCTTCTTCCACTCTTTGCAAAACCGTTAATATATCGACTATATCCGAATCATCCATACGAGTTACCATTTCATTTCTAAGACGATCTTTTAATTCCTCAATTTCCTTCATTCGAATCCTTCCTTTCTCTAAAATAAAGATTTGGTTTAGTTTTTTAATGTCTTTAGATTGTCATAACCATTTCCAATCACTTCAAACTCATTCTGATCTTCAACTAAATGTGGCAACAATAACCTAGCAAATTCCTCAGTCCTAAGGGTTAAAACTGAATATAACCAATCAATAGTTCCTTCAATTACTTCTGTACTTTCAATTTCTTCCCGACTACAATCCGTATATATCACTCTTATCCACCTTACAAAATCACCAAGATAAATATCGTTTCCGTTCTTATCTATTAAACCCGTACACTGCTTTGGTTCTGTACACATAAGCCAACTGTCATTTTCGTTATCTAAGATCCACCAATCATCTTCTTCATCTCTTGATACACATTCACTAAAAATCCACTTTTCTCCATCATGAGCCTTGAACTTAATCTCTTTCATTTTTAACTTCCTCCTTACTCAGTTCCATAATAGTTCGAACCATCCAAGCAAAACTGTTCGCTTCAACTAATACGGATTTCGCTTGTACCAAACTAGCGTCACATATCAGTTGTAACTTTTCTTTTGTTGTCATTTCCTTTTGCTCAATTATTTTTTCCCAGCCCATTTTGTCTCCTCCAATCAAATAATAACTTTATTAAAATAGCGTCATCTGTCCGCTCTTATTCTGCTTTTCCAATTCTTTTATTCTTTTCTCAAGCCTTTGTATTTCTTGGTGTAAGAGATGGATCGTCTTGCTATTGTTATTTCGTAAATTAAGGCACCTTCTATGAACCATGTTGTTGTACTAGTCAAAATCAATCTCATCTTCAAAAATTAATTCATCACATATTGGACATTCCCCTAAAATACAACCGGATGCCATATTCATTCTTCCTTTCTACAAAATAAGAATTTTGTTTAGTTTTCCCTAACCGTATTTACTACAGCTTTGCAAACTGCTATTCCAAATTTCTCTTCGATATATTCTTCTCCATGCAGAGTCACACACCAAGAACCATTTTCATTTTTAATTTCTACTTTATGATCTTGATCGTTTAACCTATCTAAGATAATTCCCGCATAATCAATCGCATCGAAATCCGCTATCGGCATATCATGAAACGCTTTTCCGTCTTTACCCCAATGCGTTCCTACCTTTTCCCACTCAAGCACTTCATAAGCAATTACATCATTTAATTTTTCAACTTCATTCAAATCTTCAAACGAAATCCAACTCTCTTCAAAATGGGCTACAAAGTTTTCGTCAATAACGCTATACGTAATGCATCCAATTCTCCATTCGCAACCATCATGTGCTATTACAGAATCATATTGTTTTAAAGATTCACCATTCTTATCAACTGCATTTATTTCAATTGAACCTTGTTTCCACATTTCTTTAGCTTTTTCAATGTTTGTCATTTTTCATTTCCTCCATTCTTTCTGCCACTCTCTTGGCATATCTAAATTGTTGTTTTATATAAGGATCGTCCCAGCTTCCACCACTTGCAATCCAATCAGTTAAACGACTTTTTATATCTGTAAGTACCTCAAAAGGTAATAAATGAGCAATCTTATTTAGTTCGTCCATATTCTCACTCTTTTCTTTCAAATAACTATTTTGTTCGAATATTAATAAATGTTGTTTTTGTAGTTTTCGACTGCCTTGAGTACTTTTTTTGTCACTTTAATATCTTCATAGAATGTCATTTGCTTATACTGACGAGGGTTTGGATTATCTGGTTCCGAATCCTGACACCCTTCACGATTTAGCAAATGTTGAAATCTTTCTTCCGAGCACCATTTTAATCCACCAAATGATATCCATTCGCTATCAGAAACTGTTACCTGTTCCACATCATCAAGTTTTCCTTCCTGTTTTAACAACCATAAATATTCATCAAACTGCATTTCCCAAGGTTTATATGAATTACCGAACATCTTTACATGTCCTTCATTGAATTGTACTCTCACGATTTTATTTTTTTGTTTTCTAGCCATCTCTCATTCCCCTTTTCGATTAAAATAACGCTTTTATTCAATTTCTTCTACAGCATCTAACTCTGTCCAATGAATCCAACAACCTTTTGCTTCGAACGGTTCATAAATATCAAGCAATAAACTCTCTTCCGTTTTCTCTTTTACAAAACACTTTTGCTCGGTATGTCCCAAATCCTTATCAAACGTTGTTATCTTGTACTTCTTACCTACCTCGAATAAATTTAGAATCAGCTTTGCAACTTCTATTCCCTGAAGCTGACGTTTACTAGCATCACGTAATAATTTAAATGCATAAAACTCTTCTGCTACACGCTCACACAAATATGATATTTGTAATGGATCGGATACAGTCAAAGCAAGTAATTCTTCATAGTCATTGTGATTTTCCATTAATGGGAGCAAATGCTCCCTACATGATGCCAATTGTTCTAAAAGTTCATTTTTTTCTTCTTTTAACTTTTTGACTTTTCTATTAAGTTGTTCGTATTCATATCGAGAACAGCGCATAATGCCTTCTAATTTATTTTTCATTTACCTCACTCACTTTCCGACAAGATAATGCTTTTGTTTAAATCCCTTTTCCAAAACCTTTATATCTGCACGGGATGTATAAAAACTCTATAGGTTCATAATCAACACCGCTATCTCCTGTATAGTCGCACCAATACTCTGGAATCCACCTTACTATTAGTAATCCTGTTTCATTCCGTGAATACCGCTCTTCCATAACTGATCCCTCATTTCTACTAAAATTCTTCTTTAGGGTACTTAATATAAGATGAATCCCCTTCAATCATTTCTTCAAAGATTTGGTCAATCCACTCTTGGAACACCGTTAAACCTGTTTCTCCATTACTGCTATGCTCATTTACGTGTTGAGCAAATCCTTCAGCAAATTTCCTTTTATATTTGACCTTAATCTCTTCATCATAATTATTTGGATTATCATTAAAAGCGACTACTAGCATATCAATCGACAATTTAATCACCACATTATTACCGCTAACCTTTGCGTATTTCATTTTTCTCCCCCTCATTTCTGTACAAAATTCAAATTTGGTCTTACTCCACATCAACACGCGCTTGACTTGCTTCTCGGCTAAATCCATCCGGATATCTTTTAGCTAATTTTGCGATATTCATTTCAGCAATATCTTGTAACGTATATCCCAGTTCGTGCGCCATAATCGAAACATAATACATAATGTCACCAAGCTCTAAGGCTAATTTATAAGTATTTCCGTCCTCTTCTCCTGGGCAATGCGATGGTTGAAAACCATGCCCATGATAAATTGCTTTTTTAACAATATCAGCAACTTCACCAGCTTCCCCTGTAAGTCCTAAAGCCGCATTAGAAACACGTCCTCCAAAATCAGTTTTGTTATTCCAAGTGCGTAAAGTTGCTTCTTGATAATCGTTTAATTCGCCGATTGATAAAATGCTTGCAATCTGTAAAACAGTAGCCTCTTTTATAACTTGACCTTCTTTTCTTGCTTCACTAATTAATTTCGTTGCTTCCAATACACCGTTTTCCATAACTTTCATTTTCATCTACTCCTCTTAACTAATATTTTTATTTTTAGACTTAGCTGGTGTTGTAGCTGCTTTTATCGGTTCCCATCCATAACTCAATCTAGATCTGAAAGTACTTACGCTTATGCCATTGGATTCAGCAATCTTAACAAGTTCCTTCCTATCAATTTGTTTACGCGTCGGAATACTTGCCGCGTCTTTAGGGTCCCAACCATTATTTACCCTGCTGTAAAAAGTACTTGAATTAATTCCATTTTCCGTCGCTATTTTCAACCACTTATTTTCTTTCCCTTCGCCCATATGCCAATATGTTCTCGGCGGTGTAGTCAATGCTTCTTGTAAGTCCCAACCGTATCTATACATTCTCATGTAAAGAACCCTTCTACTAATACCGTTTGATTCAGCTTGCTGATATTCCTCATCAGTTAACCATCGATTGAAAGCCATCAATTTCCCCTCCTAATCTAGCGCCAAAAATTCAGCTCTGGTGCGATTTGAATGAGTTACCCTAATCTTCTGAATACCTTTCCCATGCTCTTCTATTGTTGCATTCCAAGCTTCGTTTTCATTTTTAGCATCAAAACAATCCATCTTTTGCCGTTCCTCTTTATCGTAAAAATGCACTTCGTAACTTGGATTCAAAAACTTTTCACTGGTACTTATCGCATTGTAGTCGAAACTACCTACAACATCATCAATAGTTAATTGCTTCATAATCGCATCCCCAGTTATTTAATTTTTTCAGTGATTGTAGTTGATACACGATCAACTTTCCCGCCTTGCCAAGTAATTATTTGTTCTCCAAATCCAGTTGCTGGAGGATTCAGCGGAGTAACCTCACCATTTTTAACCACATAAATTTTATTATCCGTAACATCGATTTCAACTTTCGTAGGCTTCATACGACTGAAATCCTCCTTTTTCTTGTTAGCTAACTTTTTGCTGTTTATTATGTTGTAGCTCTTGTTTCATTAATTCGAACTTTATTAACCATGCTTGCCAACGTTTTTCATTTTCTGCTTGCTGTTGCTTTGCTACTTCACAATTACAACCGTGCGTTTCAATTACTCCCGGATAAGTTTCTTTACGAATAATTCCTGTATCATGACATAATACACACATGTTTATTCCTCCTTAGAAACCAATATCTAAATTTAGAATCCTTTTATCTGTCGTTGTTTTAAATACGATTGTTTCATCTTTTGATACTCCATTTAACAACCTACTCGCTAATTTCGGATCATACTTTTGAAATAGCTGTTTGCTTGATAAATTTGATGTAGTAATTGTTGTTTTGTTCGCTCCTTGCCGCCCATTAGCAACGCCGTAAAGTATTTTATGAACAAAATCGCTCGCTTCTCCGTTTCTATTCATAGAGCCACTTTCAGCTCCTAAATCATCAATAACCAGAAAATCCGCATCGACCATCAAACTAATACAATAATCCATCGTGTATTTTGATTCCTTATTTCGAAATGAGTCTTGTATTAAACGAATTAGTTTCTCTATCTCTACAAACAAGCAACTTTTCATTTCCTTAAATGCATATTCATCGTTAAGTGCTTCGCCATCAGAAATTGTCCAATAGTGTCTTACTAATTCGTATAGCATCGCATAAGCTAAATGGCTTTTCCCCACACCTTGAATCCCTGCAATATAAACATTTAAGGTTTCACCTTTTTTGATACGCTCTAAAATCGCTAGAGCTTTTTTCTTATTTGCTTTAGTTTCCAAGCAATCTGTTTCGTATGATTCTAGCCTTGATTCTGTAATTGATTGATTTTCAATAACACTATGTTTAAAAAGGAGATTCTTCTGCCGCTCCCTATTTATCTTCTTATAGTAATTGTTAGCTTGTTGAAATAAGATTGAATCTTGTTGCTCCACTTTGCATCTCGGGCAATAAATTGAACCATCATTTTTATCAATCATCTTTCTTACTGGCTTTACAGTTACTTTTCCACCTTTACTAAATGTATGGCTTTCGCAATATTCATCTGCAAATTCTAATGCCGCTATCTTTTCAAATGATTTCTGCATTTTTTGCATTTCCGTTCACCTCGTTAAAATGGCATGTTTCCTTTAAACCCTGGAATATCTATGTGATTACCGTATTGTTGTTGATTTGATTGAGATTTGCTAACCGTTTCATTCAAATAATTATCAAAATGTTTTTGAGCGAATAATGTACTTGGTCTTAAATACTGATCAAGAGGTTTTCCTTCTTTATCAAACTTTCCAAGCCATTGTGATGTTTTGTTATTAATCACGGTTTTAAAATTATCAACTGTATACCCTTCATTCCATCTGGCTCTGATTAGTTTTCTATGTGCTTCTGCTTTATGGTTAAAGTTCTTTTCCGCTTTTTCATTCAAGTATTCTAAGATTTCTTGATAAGGAATTGGAACTTTTGTATCTGATTCGTCAGAAGAAGATGTATTAATTATTTCTAATTCTTTTTCTTTATCTAATTCTTTATCTAATTCTTTATCTTCTTCTATATCTGTTGCGTGACTTTGCGTGATTGTCTCGTGACTGTCACGTGACATCTCCAATTTAAGTTTTTCCCTCTGTTTTTGTTTGCGTAATCGGTTTTGCTCGCGGATTTTTTCTAATCCATCAACGTTTTGGTGTTTCTCCCAATTCGAAATGCAAATGTACTGATCCTCTGTTATCTCAATCATTCCAAATTGCTGAAAAGTTTGAAGTGCCAACCTTACTGTCGCGATTGGTCTATTGAATAGAGTTGCAAGCATTTCATCAGAATAAGGAATGTTTTTACTAAGAAAAATGTACCCACTCGCATTTGTTTTCCCGGCTTGCGCTAATAATCTAATCCATATAATTAATAAGGTATCAGCTTCAGGCATGCTCTCAATTAAACGTATTTTTTCATCCTCAAACATACTTGTTGAAAGCTTTATCCATTTAACTTCTGCCATTATTTTTACCTCCTCGTACAAACTGCCACATATGCTTGTCCACTTTGGATAATGCGTTGTATTTCATAATGTGGATACCCAACCTTAAAGTACTTTTCAATCATTCGTTTTAATTCATCTTTGCTTTTTGCTAAATCCCAAAACTTATTAGGTAATAGCACTTGATATTCGATTAAATCCATGTACTATTTCCCTACTTTCCGTGATATACTTATAACAACTTGTTTTTTCTAAATGACCCATTGCCGTGGGTCTTTTTATTTTGTTTTACGTCACTCCAAGCCCAACTTTTTATCGGTTCGTAAGTAATGTAAAGTAAAGTAGCAATATACTAAATGCGATAAACATTGCGAATGCTACTAATGATGTTGTATCTTCCACTAGATCACCTCCTTATTGTTCAGATATCCATTGCAACAAGAACTCTTTTACTTGTTGAGCTGGGAAATACCATTTACCACCTACTTTGTGTTTTGGAAATCTAGGGTCAAAAAAGAATGTTTTTTGTATGGTATTCCATCCCATACAAGTTCTTCTTTTTAACTCGTTAGCGTCCCAATACACTAACTCCGCATCGATTTCTTTAACTACTTCTTCAACTTTTGCAAGATAAAGATTTCTTACTTCTTTTTCATCGACTTGAACACTAATCATTTTCATGTCTCCTTTTCTATAAAATTTTAATTTTATCTATTAAGAAATATAATCATCTAATGCACTAGGTCTTTCTAGCGGATACCATCCTGCGATAAATCGCATAGCATTTTGATAATATTTCCTTGGGATTTTATCGTACTTAGCTACACCAAAATGTCTTTTCAGTGCACCATAGATTCCTTGATACGACGCATTATCATAACCTTCTTTTTTTAGTTCAAAAACACGTTGTTTTACTTTACGTTGCACAGCCCCTTTATGTTGCTCAGTAAGCCATAGTTCGTTATCTACTAGCAATTTCATTTTGTTCATTTCTTCTTCTGTATGATCTTGTCGTGATTTTATTTGTTTTAGTTCCGTCATACTGTAGATAATGGCATCCTCAACACTTTTCGGTTGTTGCTGTAACTTCTGAATATGTTCTTTCATTCGTTTAAATTCTTGTAAGAACTTGATTTTCATTTTCATTGCCTCTGGCGTTATGTAGCTCATTGCAACAATTGCAAATGCATCTTCTGTAAGATTGAACTTTGGATACCATTGTTTATTTTGAAAATGCTGGTATTGGGTAGGCTCAAAGTTGAGCTGCCCCCACTCAATTTCATTTGCCTCATTCATTTTTTCTAGCTGGACCTCAATATCTCGAATTACATTTTTATGTTCTTTTCCAAACATTTGAGCCATTGTTAAACTATCTGTAACTACTTGATCTCTTTTTATAAAAACAAACTCACTCATTGGATGTTGTAGTATTGGTAAATGATTCATTTTCTTTTGCCTCCGTTTCTCCATCCACTCTCGTAACGCGAGTTGGATTATAAAAAAAATTATCCACAGATACACCAAAGAACTCCGCAATTCGCATAGCTATATTCCATCTAGGATTCTTCTTTCCTTTTTCAATTTCACAATAATAGTTAGAAGAAATATCTAGCTTATTAGCTATTTCAAATTGCTTAAGACCTTTATTTTCACGCAATTTGATTAACCATTCTCTTTTCATGTTTACCTCCGATGTCTTTCGTTTGATTTCAGTATACTCGCGATTCGCGAATAAGTAAATATCTTTTTTTATTTTTTTTGAAATAAAATAAATTCGCGTAGCGCGAAAAAATATTGATTTTGTTCCGTGAAGTGTTATCTTTATTTATAGGGAGGTTTTGTATATGAACATAGGGGAACGTTTAAAGTATTTAAGGAACAAACAAAAATGGACCATGAAAGATATTTCTTCCAAATTAGGAATAAGAGACTCTACTTATAGCGGATACGAAACTAATTATAGAAAACCAGACGCGGAAATGATTTGTAAATTAGCTGACTTGCATAACACAACAACTGATTATATTTTATGTAAGACTGACGATCCAACTCTAGATAAAACAACATCTTCTAATATTAAGGATTTCTTTGATAATCAAAAATTACATTGGGACGGAAAAGAATTATCTGAAGATGATGTAGAAAGCCTTAAAGATTTATTAGAAGTTGCTGTCAAAAGAATGCTTAAATAAAGAAAAAGGATTAGCAAGATGCTATTCCTTTTTTTAGTTGCAATTTCTTTTGGAATGATTGTAATTCAATTTCATTCACTAATCCTTGCTTATGTAATTCATCTAACATATAAACTACATCCGCATTTACATTTTCGCTCCCTAGTAATACTTGTATCATTTGTTTAACCTGTAATTCTACCCCTTTATTCATCACAAAAATTTCCTCCCCTTATTTTTGGTAAAAAATAGGTGTCGATTTTTTGTTATTCAACTAAAAACCAACATTCCCCTAAAATTACGAAAGAGGCTGCGCAATCGCAACCTCTAACTTTTTTGTTAACTATTCTCTTTTAATTATCAATGTCCACCCGGCTCAACCATCATATATTGCACTTGATTTTTAACCGGCTGTTCTTTGCTTTCCTTAGTTGTTGCTCCTACGTTTAATGTTAGAGTAAATGCACTCATAATACATAAAACTGCCATACTAATTTTTTTCATCCTCATCCCACTCTCTTTTCTATTGATGCTAACACACGCTTCACAGCATTAGCATAGTGATAGTTTCCAACACGCTCAAAACGCTTAAGAGCTTCTTTTAATCCTAGTATATCATTGTTAATTCTGGAAATATAGTACATTATGAACGGAGATACAAATTTTCTTTCTTTAGATAGTTCTTCAAACATTTTCAAAGCTTTTTCCTTATCTCCATATAATCCCTCGTAATATGCAATTTCGGATAAATCGATACATGTAAAGTCTATTTTGTCTAAATTAAATCCGTTATCAATATAAAGAAAGGCTAATGTAGATTGAAATGATCTATACTTTCTGCCATTTTTAGAAATTCCGTTGTCATCTAAATACTTTACACTTTCTAACAAGTATTTTTCAGCCTTAAGAACGTCTGTGAATAAAAAACTTTCACCAAGGCAACATAACGCTGTCGCTTTTATAACTGGAACTTCAATATCAGAATTCAATATTTCCTCGCATTTCTTTCGACAAGCCTTCACATCTTCATTAAAAAGATTAATATAAGCAATACGGTCATTGTAATGCATCTCTAAACAGGATTTTATAAATCCTTTGTTTAACTCGTTAAGGTTTTTTTCTACCTTATCAGTATAAGGTAACATTGCTCTATAATTAAAAATATCATACATAGAAAAGCTATATAACATATTTACTAAAACTTGTATTTCCGAATCATTTGAAAATGAAATCTCATCCATTTTATCAATCATAGCTTGTCCACGAATTTTGTTTGTATTTCTAAAATTATAAAGTTGATAAATTTTAAAGTATTTTTGTAATTTTTTATGATTTTTATGTTTCTTTATAATTTTATCTATAGTCTCGTACTCACCAATTCCTTGGCAATAACATAATGCTTTACGGATGTTTAAATCTCCCATACATAACATAATAAATTCATTAATAATCTCTTTTCTTTCCTCCATATTCTCAAAAAGTACAGAGACTACAGGTAAAAAATTATCAAATTTCATTTCTGAAGTTTTACCACTTACCGCATCCGTTATTACTACGCGATCTACTCCGGTTTTTCTTTCAATATCAGGAAAAGTTAACTCCATTTTATCAGATTGTTTTTTTATACGTTTCATTAACTTTTTCATTTTGCTCCTCCTAATTGGAACAAAGACGCTTCGCTTTTTCTCAAATTCAACAATGGGAAAATCAGACCATAGTAATGATTTAGTAATATCGGCATGTTATAATGTAAGTGTTACTCGTGTAGTAACCGAAAAGAGACTTATGGCAGATGTTCCCCTCGTGAGTCGGGCGAACGGTGTAAGAGTGGGGCGAATCACTCTTACACACGCTGTGAGTCTTTTTTTCGTTCCGTGTATTTTATTATCATAATAACACAAATTTTCCAAAATTCTGTCGAACTGTTATCTGAAAATTATTGAGAAATTTGAAAAACTGTTATGTAGCAACGTTTCTTATGTTCGACAGAATAGGATATGCCATTTCACATAAAATCATACGAATTCTCTATATGAATATTTTACCACCAAACAAACGTTTGTCTATATGTTTTTTAAAAGTCCTTAAAGATACCATTAATAAATTTAAAAGTCAGGATATCGACCAATTATGGTATAGTAATAAGGCGATTATTATACTCAAACTATGAAAACTACAGTCGGACAAAACATTAAACGGTTACGAAAGTCTTTCGATTTAACGCAAGAACAATTATCTGAAAGAACAGGTTTATCGCGCGGACAAATCAAAAATTGGGAAACTGATCGTCATGAACCTGACCTTGAAAGTTTAAAAGTACTTGCGTCTTATTTTAACACCTCCACTGACGCACTTCTTAATTTTGAGAACAAAAAAGAAGATGCGTTATTAGAATTACTATTTAATGATATCCAAAGAGCCTATGAGGAACTTGATGGACGTCAGCAAGGCCGTTTCGCAAAACAAGTTTCATTGTATGTGAAAATGTTGCAAAACAACAAAGAAATACTTTAATTTGATTTCATCATAAAAGAAATCATTTCCAATTTCAAATTGTAAAATTTTCTTTCTTTTACAATTTAAAGAAGAGAGGGCATAAGGCTCTCTCTTCTTTTTTATTTTTACATTAATTAGGTTGTCGTGATATTATTCTAATTAAGTTCGACAGTAACATATCCCACATCAAGTATTATGACACGATATAAAGGAGGATTTTTGATGGCGACTTTCAGAAAGCGGGGCAAAAAATGGGAATATCGAATCCGATACGTTGATAAAACCACTGGTAAAAAACGAGAAATAAGTAAAGGTGGATTTGATTCAAAAAAAGAAGCTACCTTTCATGCTAATGAAAGAGAGCGTCAATTATTTCACGGAATGGCTGCTGACAGCAAGAAAACTCTATTAAGTGAATATCTAATTGAGTGGCTGGAGACTTATAAAAAAGGTAAAGTGGGGCAAAGTACTTATATTCTCCATAAAAACAATATTAACAATCACATCATCCCGTATTTTCAAAATATCAAATTAGCTGATATGAATAAAATCGAATACCAAAAATTTATCAATCATCTTATAAACAAAGGTTACTCCAAACGAACAGTAGAAATTATTCATTCTACAATGTCTAATTCAATAAAACGTGCTATAGATTTAGAAATGGTCTACAAAGATTTCACAAACAGAATTCTAATTGCTGCGGATCACTTCAACCAGCATTCGAAAAAAGAGAATTACTTAACAAAAGAACAAGTATCAAAATTATTGAATACGGCTCACAAAGACAAAATGATATATTATGTATTAATTTATACCTTAGTAGAGACTGGTATGCGTAAAGGCGAAGCGACAGCATTAGAGTGGGACACAAATATTGATTTAGATAACAAAATGATTCACATCGATAGAACTATAAATTATCACGCATATACTCCTATCGGACAGAAGAATAGTAAAGACCTAATAGGTAAAACAAAAACTTATGATTCTGTGCGTTCAATTACTATTTCAGATAGACTTGTATCTGTACTGAAAACATTTAAAACTTATCAAAATGAGTGCAAGTTAAAACTTGGTGCTAGGTATGATAAGACTTTTGATTTTGTATTTACAACTACAGGTAAACCAATACCAAAATCAACATTGAAAAATGTTTTAGATCGCATTCTAAAAAATGCAGAATTACCTCAAATCGGAGTTCATGGATTAAGACATACTCATGCTGTTCTTCTTTTAGAAGCTGGAGTAGAAATGAAATATATCCAAGAAAGATTGGGTCATAAAAGTATCGAAATTACTTCTAATATTTATTCTCATGTCACACCTAAAATAATAGAAAATGAACAAAGTAAATATGAAGCTTATGTGGGGCAAGAATTTATTTTTTAGAAAAAGCGGGGCAAAAGCGGGGCAAAAGCGGGGCAAACCAGTTTTCACAAAGAGAATCTACCTTCCTAAACAACTGGAAACAAACCCGCAAAACCCTTATGTATAAACGTTTTTCATGTTCAACTAGATTATAATTAAAACAAGAAAAATAACTAATTGTATCTGTCCTACAAACACATCCCATTCCCAATTATTTAACCCTTTTGATTGCTTGTTTTCTATTCCAATAAAGTTTAAACGTGGTAAGAGTAAAAAGAACAGTGATAACAGAAAAAAACATACGATCATTTCTATTAATGTAAATCCAACTTCTAATTCATTTTTTCTCCCGCATAAAAGCATTGTTCCATCATTTTTCCTTTCACATCTTTCCACATCGCACAAACTTCATTTCCTCCCCAATATGTGTAATATACATTTCCGTTTATGACTTTTTCTTTCTGTTGTTTTGCCTCATTCTCATACATATATAAAGCTGCTTCTTTTTTTAATAATACAAATGCCTTATAACGAATTTGTATGTTTTTTCGTTCTTGCATAATCAATACTGTTTGCGGAAGTAGTAAAGATACCATCATCATTACTATACTTAATGCTACAAGCATTTCAGCCATCACTGACCCTTTTTGACATTTCACGATACGTAAATCTCCCTCTTCCAAGCTGGAATACAATCTCATATTTATAACTTCGATACGAAAGTAAAATCGTGCCACCTCTATTAATATTTCCACTCGGATTATATGTCATCGGATTTGGAAAAGTATTCAAATCCAATTGTATATCGCTATCATATTCTCTTTTAATGATAGAAAGATCCGTACTCGATTCCCCTATATAATACATATGTCTATCTTTATGCCATCGTAATGTATAGTGTTTTTGACGGTTTATCGCTAATTGTTGCATATACAAAATATCATTTGAAAACTGTCTTAAAAATTGTTCGATTTTTTGTTTTTCGTATAATGAATGTACATGAAAATACGTGACCATACTTAATACAGAAATGGCAAATAAAACGAGTAGCATTTCTAAAAGTGTAAAACCTTTTTGCTTCACAGTTTCCCACTTGTTACCGTGCCATCATTGGAAATATGAATAGCTTCACCATTCGGACACTCATCCTTTGTAATATATTTCCCATCAATTAGCTCTTTTAGCGAGGGAATTTTATTATGTTGTAGTTGATATACTTGTATTTGCGCTTCTATAGATTTCACATAGGCTTTACATCCTTTTCCTTCGACGGATGAGCGCTGCGTAACTACATTTGGAATAATTAATAGTAATAATACAGTGATGACGACCATAACTAATAACATTTCTAAAAGGGTAAACCCTTCCTCATTCTGCATGTAAATGCCTCCTATATAGAATTCATCATTTGAAACATTGGCATAATCATCGCTAAATACATAAGAACGACTATTGCTCCAATACACGTAAATAAAATCGGTTGAATAATCACTAACATACGTTTAATTTTTTGCTCCATCTTTTCCATAATTAGATCACTATAGTCACCTAATTCAATTGCCAAATTACCGTTCGCTTGTCCATGTGTAATAATATAAGAAAGTTCTTCCTCATAATATCCGCTTTTAGCAATAATAGATTGCAACGGTTCTCCCGCAATTAATTGGTGTTTAACTCGGCCCGCTTCATACTGAAAGAACGGCTGATACTTTTGCTCCATCATTATTGTTAGAGCCTCAAGTACTGATAGTCCTCCGTGTAATAAGCCGCTCAATTGAGTAGCGAAATAATGCGAATGCTTTAAAATAAGAAATGTTTTTACGAGGGGGATACGAAGTATAATTTTTACTCGCTTCATATGCGGGAGTTTCCGAAAGTACAATATATATACACTACAACCCACCATAACAATAAAAATAGTGCTAAAAATAAGATAGGGTAGTAGCTTAATTGTACTTAATATTTGTTCTGTGAATAACGGTGCTGTAGAACCAAATGAACTATATACCATGTCAACCTGTGGTAATAAAATGCGGTTAAAAATCAAAATCATGATTATTAAAAAGAACGCCAAAAACATAGGATACTGCATTATTTTCATCATATCTTTCCTATACTTATCCTTTTTATAAAGAAGTGCACTCCCTTGTTGCAACGCAAAAGAAATATCACCATGTTGCTCGGCATAAAATAAATAGCTTAACATCTCCTGATGAAACTTTAATTGATGAAAAGAATCATGTAGACTTTTTCCATTTTTTAATCCATCAATCATGTGCTGCAATTGTACTTTCTTTTCTAAAGGTAATTGAAACCGTAAAAATTCTAATGCCTGCAAAAGAGAGTATCCTTTTTCTAATAGTTCTCCTAATCGTTTCAGTAATATTACTTGATCACTTAAACTCCATATTTTCTTAAACATAAACATCCTCTTCTAAAAATCCTAAAGCGTATCCTTTTCGCAGCGAAGACTCTAATGTCTCATGCTTGTACGTGACACATTCCCCGTTTGCTTCTTTAATCGCTTGTTTTAACTCATATCCATATAACAACTCATAAATACTCGCTTGCCTTACTTGCCTCATTGATTTACATACAGTTGAGCACTTTCTTTTGCAAAACGGACACTTCAATTCAACAAGTCGCTGTGCAGCTATAGCCAATAAAGATTGTTCAATCTCTTGCCTCGTTATACCAAAATCCATGAACCGAAGTATTGCTCCTTTCGCATCATTCGTATGCAGTGTCGTCATTACTAAATGACCAGTCAAACTTGCTCTTATAGCGATTTTTGCTGTTTCTTCATCACGAATTTCACCCACTAAAATAACATCTGGATCATGACGCAAAATAGCCTTTAGTCCAGCCTCATATGTGATACCTGCTTTTTCATTTATTTGAATTTGTAATACATCATCATTTCTTTTTTCAACTGGATCTTCCAGTGTAACGATGCGACGTGTTTTCTTTTTTCTAATCACCTCTAGTAATGCATACATTGTTGTTGTCTTTCCTGAACCAGTCGGTCCCGTAAATACGAGTAATCCATGGGAATAATGTAAAAAAGAAAGTAGTTTCTTCGCTGTACTTGGAAATAACGAAAGATGAGATAGCGGCTGAATAGACGCTTGTAAATGAAGACGAATAACGAGACTTTCTTGATATACGGTTGGAAGCGTGGAAAGGCGTAAATACACTTCTTGTCCATCTATTTGTATATATAGTGAACCGTTTTGTGGTTTCCGCCTCTCTCCTATATCCATGGATGCTAAAAATTTAAAGTGTGAAACAAGTTTTTCTCCAAATTCCTTTTCAATGTATTGTTTCGTCATTAAATCCTTTCCTATGCGCAGTTGAACCACTACATCCTTCTGACGGGGCACAATATGTAAGTCCGACGCTTGTACCCTGCACGCTTCTTTTAAAATCATATTCGCAAAGCTTTCAATTCCATTCATCATTTTTCCCTCCCCACTATGTATATAACATGAAGAAATCCATCTGAAAAATCGGTATTTTTGCATTTTCACTAAACGAAAAAGGAAAAATATGTTTGTGAAATTATGAACAATTTCCGAATTATTGTCTAAAATTACCTATACCCATGTTTATCTGTATTATAATGTTATTATCTTGGATAAAGTGATAAAGGTGGAGATCCTCATGGAACAAGCTTTAAAAATTACAGGTGTTTTAGCTGACCCAACTCGTTATTACATTTATAAATATATTTCTCAAAAACATAGTTACGTAACTGTACAAGAAATTGCAGATGAGTTTGACATTCATCCAAACGTAGCGCGTTTACATTTATCTAAATTAGAAGATGTTCATATGCTGAAATCTGAAACGAAGAAAACTGGAAAAGGCGGACGACCAAGCAGATTATATGTATTATCTGAAGATGTTATCCAATTACAATTCCCATTCCGTGACTATCAATTGTTAGCAAGAATCGCGTTTAATTCTTTACTTAGCCTTGGTGCTGCTGGTGAAAAAGCGCTCTACGAAACAGGGAAACAATTCGGGGCCGAATTAATGCAACAACATATGCAGCGTTTAAATGTGAGTGAAGATGCCTTAACAGTTGAACAAAAAATTCAAATTGCAAAAGAAGCCTTTTCGACAGCTGGCTTATCACCTGCATTTGAATTAAGTACAGATGGAACGAAAATTTTCTATGATGTACACAATTGTCCATTTAAAGAAGTTGCTGTCCATCACCCAACTGAAATTTGTAATATGCACGGAGATATGATGAAAGGGATTTTTGAAATCCTATTCCCTAACACGGAATTAACACGAAACGATAGTTTACTAGATGGATGTAAATCTTGTAATTATAAACTAACAATTTAATCTCTCATATAAAAAGAAGCCGATTATAATTGGCTTCTTTTTATATGAACGAATATTTACAATAGTAAGAAAAATAAACTATAATGAAGTGAGGTTTACTTTTTTTAGAAAAGGAGGGAGATGGCATGGAGCGCATGTTTCGCGTTCTCGGCTTTTGGACTGGAATTTTCTCGGTTATGTTTTACGTAGGAGATATGCATTCGACTGCACTACTATTTTTAGGACAAACAGGCTTCTTCGTACTTTTAAGCTATTTAAAATTAACAGAGCGTATGTATATATACGTATTCGGGGCATATTTAACTGTTTTCTTCATAGGATTTACATACTACACGACGTTTTTACTTGTGCCTGGCGCTGGACATTAAAAGATGGCATTTTGCCATCTTTTTTTTAATTCCGGAATTCCCTAGTTGACTTATGGGTTTTATTGACTTATATTCTATATAACAGATTGGAATTAGGGGGAATCAACATGAATACACTGCTTGTCGGAATTAACGTTGCAGTCATGCTCATTTTAGTTGGCGTATTATATTATATGCAACGTAAGCATGTATCTTTTAATAAACGCGTATTTACCGCTTTAGGAGTCGGAATTATCTTCGGTCTTATATTACAATTTATTTATGAGCCAACTTCTAAAGTAATTATTGAATCAAATACTTGGTTTGGCTTAATCGGTAACGGTTATGTGAAGTTACTTCAAATGATCGTTATGCCACTTATTTTAGTATCTATTATTTCAGCATTTACAAAATTACAGTTAACGAAAAACCTTGGTAAAATTAGTGGTCTTATTATCGGAATTTTAATTCTTACTACAGGAATTGCTGCAGCTGTCGGTATCGCTGCAAGTGCAGGATTTGATGTATCTGCAACTGGTCTGCAACAAGGTGATGCAGAATCTGCTCGTCTGAAGCTAGTTGAAGAAAGATTTACTTCTATTGAAAAAACAACAATTCCAGATAAATTATTAGAACTATTGCCTACAAATCCATTTCTTGATTTAACAGGCGCTCGTCCAACATCAACAATTTCTGTTGTAATATTTGCAGCCTTTATCGGCATCGCCTTTATAGGTGTAAAACGAAAATATCCAGAACAAGCAGAGCTATTTAAGAAAATGCTTGATGCTGTATATGCAATTGTAATGCGTATGGTAACATTAATTTTACGTCTTACTCCATACGGCGTATTAGCTCTTATGGCAAAAACAGTTGCTGGTAGCGACATAAATGCTATTTTAAAACTTGGTAACTTCGTGTTAGCGTCTTACGTAGCACTTATCGTAATGTTCGTTATCCACTTATTATTAATTGCTCTATCTGGTTTAAATCCAATTCAATATTTGAAAAAGGTGTTCCCTGTATTAACATTTGCATTCACATCTCGCTCTAGTGCTGGTGCAATGCCATTAAATATTGAAGCACAAAAAGAAAAGCTTGGTATTTCTGAAGGGATTGCAAACTTCGCAGCATCATTTGGAGTATCTATCGGACAAAACGGTTGCGCAGGTATTTATCCAGCGATGCTTGCAATGATGGTCGCTCCAACTGTAGGAATCGATCCATTACAACCACAATTTATTTTAACTTTAATCGCTGTCGTTGCGATTAGCTCATTCGGTGTTGCCGGTGTTGGTGGCGGTGCAACATTCGCAGCGTTAATCGTACTATCTACAATGAACTTACCAATCGGTATTGTCGCTCTTGTTATCTCAGTTGAACCATTAATCGATATGGGGCGTACAGCTCTTAACGTAAGTGGTTCTATGACAGCAGGTCTTATTTCTAGTAAATGGCTTGGTGAATTAGATCAAGATACGTACAATCAAGATGATACAAAAACTGGTGAAATTGCTTCATAATAAAAAGGACGCTAACAAAACTGTTAGCGTCCCTTTTTAGTTCTTTTCATCTTCCTCTTTATCTTTTATACATAAGGCATAACATATTGTTTCAAACACTATGTATAAAGCTTTACCAATTACTTCAGCCATGGCAAAACACCACCTGTATATTAGAATAGATAATTATAAATAAATTCTATATCTTTTCGAATCTTTATAAAAATTACACTTTTGTAAGGTTTTATAAAAACCGTGCTTTATACTTCTACTAAAAACTCTTCTAGTTGCTCTTTTAACTCCAATGTAAAATCTCGTTCTGTATACTTCATCTCCGTCTCCTTACACATAAAAAAAGAGAATACAATAACATATTCTCTTTCCTCACATATATTTCATTATCTCACAGCCCGTCCTTTTCACAAATAACCATTTTGTTCGCACCATTTATGAAATTGTCCTACGTCTACTCCAACTAACACGATATCCTTTAGCTCTACATCAATGATTTGTTCTCCAATTACAATAGCAAACTGCGATTCTAATTTTGTCTCGTTTTTCTTTACAATTCCAATTCGGTTCCGATGCGGTCCATCTTTTATATATGCTTTTTGTCCTACAATATCAAAGTTCAAGATCTTCACCTCTTTTACTGCGCTCAAATTGGAAATACGATCTCCACCTCGGAAAATTTCCTTTCATTGCACTATTTCTCTATATATATGACGAAACAATAAAAGAGTCCTTCCTTCTTTACAATTATTTTTTCTTTGTTTCATTTTTGTGATTGAAACGTAAAGTTTATAATAAAATACACTTGGAAGCGCTTTCTATGTAATTTTTTATGTTATAATGTATAAGTAGAACTTCGTAAAGAGGGTTAAAAAAATGAATACAAAAATGATAAAAAAAGTAATTGAAGCATTAAAAGTATATGGCTTTCAGAATGTATCATTCTGTGACAAAACGAAGCAATTTTTATTTCATAACGAAACTGATATTATGAGCGGCTATGCAGAAATAACATATAGTAGTCAATTTGAAAAATTCAACGTACAAATTCATCCTATTGAAACGCATCACCAAGCAGAGTTACAAGAGGTTGAAAGACATATACAGGCCTGTATAAGAAAAGTGGAATATTTAAACGCACTTCTTAGCGGACAAACAAAACTAGATGATAAAATTATTATAATGTAAAAAAAGAACGTGATAGCCTCACGTTCTTTTTTTACATTATACGTTCATCTTTTCTTTCAGTTGTAATCCTGTAATGGACTCTAATACATCCATTGCTTCTCCAAATTTCATATCAAAAATTGTCTGGTCCTCTATGTATGGAAATTGTCTAAAACGCTTTTCTAACGTTTTCACGGCGTCTGACGTAAAGTTTGCACTATCAATGCTAAATTCTGTTTCAAGAAGAACGATCCAATCTAACACATGAAAACCTAATCCATTTACGAATGAAATAAGTTTTTCTTCTGGCTGTGAAGATAAGAATACGTGTCGTTCCATCTCACTAAAAAGTTCTTCCCCTAAAATATGAGCTAATTCATCATCATGTTCGCGATCAATGATTTCTTCATAACCATAATCATCAACAAGCTCTTCTACTTCTTCACTATCTGCAAAAAGTAATTGGTTAAGCTGCGCATCTTTCTTGAATTCACTATTTTGTACGACTTCTAAAAAACTCGTTTCCCATCCATTTTCTAATTTCATATTATGTACTCCTTTATATACATTTCTTATCATCACTGTACCCAAAAGATCACTTTTATAACCTTGTAGACAGTTACTATTATTTCACATGATTCATAACATAAGATGCAAATTCTGCTGCATCTCCTTCAAAAATATTTATTTCTGGCAAATGATAGAACGTTGTTTGGAGCAGGTTTCCTTCATGATATACATATATATTTTTCTCTAGCGCAATCGCCATTCCAAACTCTGTGTGGCTGCCGTTTCCACCATCTAATATAAGTAAAAATACATCCGCTTCTTTAATAGCATTCTTTTCTGCCTGACCAATTTCTCTTAATTGTTCTTGATTCACTGCTCTTTCATTTCTTGTCCAATCATATGTATGGTGCCATCCTGCATGTTTCAGTTCATTTGCTATAGAACGTACAAGGTGTTTATTTTGGAATCCTGAGGCGATATAAAAATTCATTTATATACACTCCTTCATTATATAAGGGGGAAACTCCATTTTAGCGTTATTTGCTATAAACATAATAAAGAATAACTTCAAAAAAAATCCCCATCTTTAAAACTTATTTGCGTTTAAATGATGGGATGCCTCATGGTCTTCTTTTATTTTTTGTTTTTTATAACTTTCATCAGCTAACATTTCTAGTTCAGCTGTTATTTCTGATTTTTCAAGCTCTCTTTCTTGCGAAAACTTCCTTGAAATATAAACAATAACACTACCAACGTACAACACAAAGCATATAATAAGTGCAGTATTTTCATAGAGACTTAGCTCCAACACAGTCACTCCTAATCCATTCGTATTTTCACGCTTCTTTAATTGGAATTTCCCTACTAATCCATTTGCTATTGTAACATAAAAATATCAATCCTTGGAATCTTTCATTATATTAAAAGAGGCATGATTGTTTCATCATGCCTCTGAAATATGTTGAATGATTGTTTGAATTGCTTCTTTTCCATTATATTTTTTTAGAGCTGTTTTATACATTTCATTATTTTGATTTAATTCTTCGACATGCTTTATAAGAGATTTCACAGTCACATCTTCTTCATACAATACGGAAGCATATCCTTGTCTTTCAAAAGACTCTGCATTTAGTATTTGATCTCCACGACTTGCAAATTTCGATAGTGGAATTAAAACCATCGGCTTTTGCAATGTTAAAAACTCAAAAATGGCATTAGAGCCCGCACGTGAAATAACAAAATCTGTTATCGCTAATATGTCTGGCAGTTCTCCATGTACATATTCAAATTGTCTATATCCTTCTTTATTTTGTAAACTTTCATCAAGATTACCTTTTCCGCAAAGGTGAACAATTTGATATTTTTTCAGAAGTTCTGGTAACGCTTCTCGAACCGTTTCATTAATTTTTTTTGCGCCCAAACTTCCTCCCATGATTGTAATAACTGGCTTTTTACGTGAAAAACCTAAAAATGCTAAACCTTTTTCCCGATTTCCCTTTAGCACTTCTTCACGTACAGGAGATCCTGTATAAATTACTTTTTCTTTCGGTAAATGTTTCGCAGCTTCTTCAAATGTAACAAATATTTTCGAAGCGAAACGGAGCGCAATTTTGTTTGCTAGTCCTGGCGTCATATCAGATTCATGTAATAAAACAGGGACTCTATTTAGCCATCCTCCAATTACGACTGGTACAGATACGAAACCACCTTTTGAAAAAATCACATCCGGTTTTAGTTTTCGAATCCTTACATACGCATCCATAACACCCTTCATTACAAGAAATGGATCTTTTATATTTTTCAAATCAAAATAACGGCGTAGCTTTCCGCTCGCAATACTATAGTACGGAATGCCTTCCTTTTCTATAATCGTTTTCTCAATTCCTTGATGAGAACCAATATAAGAAATATCCCAATTCTGTTCTTGTAAATGTGGAATGATGGCTAAATTAGGTGTTACATGCCCTGCCGAACCGCCACCTGTAAAGACTATTTTTTTCATACGTCTCCCCCTTCTAGACTATAATACACTAAAATATCTTGCCTCGGGGTGAGAAAATACCATAGCCGTTACAGACGCTTCTGGCTCCATCATAAATCCTTCCGTTAATGAAATACCTATTTCCTCTGGATGAATTAAGCGAAATAGCTTTTCTTGATCTGCGAGTTCTGGACATGCTGGATAACCGAAGGACACTCGTATTCCTCTATATTTCGTACGGAAGCGTTCTTCCATTGTCAGTTCTGGTGAATCTGGAATACCCCAACGATCACGAATAAGCATATGTGTCTTTTCAGCAAGTCCTTCTGCTAGTTCGAGCGCTAACGATTGAATGGCATGACTGCGTAAATAATCACCTTTCGCCTTCCACTCTTCAGCAATGTCACGAACACCTTCTCCAACCGTAACAGATAGGAAAGCAACATAGTCCATCTCATCTCCGACTGGGCGTAAATAATCACCTAAAGTACGATATGGTGCTTTTCCTTGTCTTGGGAATGTGAAACGTTCTATAACACGCGTATGATCTTCTGGATCATATATTACAATATTCTGTCCGTCGCTTTGCGCTGGGAAAAATTGATACACTGCTTTCGGTTTTAACCAAGATTGTCCTTCCTGCAATAATTCATCTATTAAATCATTTAATTCATGCGCTCTTTTATCTCCCTCTCGCAAAAGTTTCTTCACACTTCCCTTTAGGCCAAGGTGATGTCCAAGCAGCATTTGTCTATTTAGAAATGGCGCGAGATGTGAAACAGGAACATCTCTTAATACAATTCGTTTTGTTGAATCCGGCACGATAACCTCAGCCTTCGGTAATGGTTCAATTACTGCTGGAATTTCTACTTTCTTCTCTTCTTTTGTTACGATATGAAGATGACGTTCTTTTTTATCCTGCTTCATCTTCTCACGCTCTTCTTCTTTTTGAAGCTTATTAATAATATCCAGCCCCGTCATCGCATCACTTGCATAACATACGAGCCCTTTATAAGATGGCGAAATGCGATTATCTGTAAACTTTCTCGTTAACGCTGCCCCCCCTACAACAATTGGAATATCAATATCCGCCGCTTTTAAATCTTCAGCAGTCGTTACCATTTGTTGAGCCGATTTTACTAATAAACCAGAAAGACCTATAATATCAGGCTTCTTTTCTTGTACTTCTTGCACAATTCGATCCGAGCGAACATTAATTCCTAAATTAATAATCTCATATCCGTTATTTGCTAAAATAATTTCAACGAGATTTTTCCCAATATCATGTACGTCACCTTTTACAGTTGCTAATAATACTTTCCCTTTTTTCGCACTATCGCTAGATTCCATATGTGGCTCTAAATAACTTACAGCAGCTTTCATACTTTCAGCACTTTGCAATACTTCAGCAACGATAAGCTCATTATTATTAAATAATCGTCCTACCTCATCCATTCCTGTCATAAGTGGGCCATTAATAATATCCAAAGGTTTTCTTCCTTCTGTAAGTGCGAGACTTAAATCTTCGTGTAAACCTTGTTTCGTACCTTCTACAATGTAATTTGCGAGCCTTTCATCAAGAGTTAATGTTTCTTGGACAACAACATCTTTCTTTTTTGCCACGCGATAGAAGTTTGTAAATTTTTCTAACGTCTCTTGCGTCGTTTCAAAAAGCAATGCATCTGCAAGGCGTTTTTCTTCATCAGGAATTGACGCATAGCGCTCTAATTTTTCCGTATTTACAATCGCGTAATCTAACCCTGCTTTCGTTGCATGATATAAAAAGACGGAATTTAACACTTCGCGACCAGCTGGTGGTAAACCAAATGATATGTTACTTACACCTAAAATCGTTAAACACTCTGGTAATGCTTCTTTAATAAGGCGAATCCCTTCTATCGTCGCAGCCGCCGAGCCAATATACTCTTCATCACCTGTCCCTACAGGAAATACAAGTGCATCAAAAATAATATCTGATGGGCGTATACCATATTTCGTCGTCAATAACTCATAACTTCTTTTCGCAATTTCTAGTTTTCTTTCCGCACTTACTGCCATTCCATCTTCATCAATTGTTCCAACTACAATTGCAGCACCATATTTACGAAGAAGCGGTGTCACTTTTTTAAATCGCTCTTCTCCATCTTCTAAATTAATTGAATTAATAACAGCTTTCCCTTGAATATAAGTAAGAGCTCGCTCCATCACATGTTCATCTGTTGAGTCAATCATAATCGGTACTTTTAACACTTTCGTAACTTCTGCCAAGAAGTTTTCCATATCTTCTATTTCATCGCGGTCCGGGTCTGCCATACAAATGTCAATAATATGAGCATTTTTCTTCACTTGCGCTCTAGCGATTTCAGCAGCCTCTTCAAATTTCCCTTCTGCTACTAATCGTTTAAATTTACGTGATCCAATAACATTTGTTCTTTCACCAACAAATAACGGTCTCATAGAGTCATCATATTGCAGTGCCTCTAATCCACTAACCCCATGTCCCGCTCTCTCTTGCTGTTCACGAGGTTTAAGAGACGTTAATGCGGATTTCATTGCTTTTATATGTTCTGGTGTTGTACCACAACAACCACCGATAATATTAACCCATCCTTCTTCTGCAAATCGCTTCACTTTCTCGGCAAGCGAGGATGGAGATTCATGATAATGTCCATCTTCATCAGGAAGACCTGCATTTGGATAACAAGAAATGTAACACTCCGATAAATCAGATAGAGAACGAATATGGTCTCTCATAAACTCCGGACCAGTCGCACAGTTTAATCCAACAGATAATGGCTTCATATGTTCTACCGATAAGTAAAAAGCCTCAATTGTTTGCCCAGCTAGAGTCGTTCCCATCGGTTCAATCGTTCCCGAAATCATGATAGGTACAATTGTATTTAGTTCATCAAAAGCCGCTTGAATTCCAATATAAGCAGCTTTCACGTTACGCATATCTTGACTCGTCTCAACGAGTAATACATCCACTTCTCCTTTCAACAATCCTCTTGCCTGCCGCGTATAGGCTTCAATTAATTCTTCAAACGTTACACCACCAGTAACACTAATCGCTTTCGTCGTCGGTCCCATTGCTCCCGCAACATATACTTCCTTCCCGCTTTCTTCGACTGCTTGCTTCGCTAAACGCGCTGCCTTCTCATTTAGCTCCTCGTCTAAATGAGATAACTCATAATCACTTAGTACAATATTGGTTGCCCCAAATGTATTTGTTTCAATAATATCCGCTCCAGCTTCAATATAAGCTTTATGAATCTTTAAAATAACATCTGGTCTTGTTTCTACTAAATACTCATTACACCCTTCGTACTCCTCTCCTCCGAAATCTTCCGCAGTTAAATCCTCTTGCTGGATCATCGTTCCCATTGCACCATCTAATATTAAGATGTTATTTTGTAATTTTTCTTCTATACATTTCATCAATTAATACCTTCTTTCACTTCTTGCTTTTCTCTCACATATTTAACAAGATGTTCTGTAATTTCATATTTTAGAAATGGTGTAATAAGATAAATGCCGTTAAAGTATTTCATCGCAGCATCGATCAATTCTTGAGAAATACGAATCCCTTCCTCAATTGCTGCCTCTTTCGTTTCATGTCCATCCATTCTCTCTCTTACTGCTTCAGGTAAAGTAATACCTGGCACCTCAAAATGAAGAAAATCTGCATTCCGTTTACTTATTAATGGCATAATCCCAATAAAAATAGGTTGTTCTAAATGCTTTGTCGCTTCATACACTTCTTCAATTAACGCGATATCATAGATTGGCTGCGTTAAGAAATATTCTGCTCCAGCATCTATTTTCCGTTCCATTCGCTTAACCGCTGCTTTTAAATGTCTTACATGCGGGTTAAATGCACCGCCCACAGAAAACCTTGTTGCCGGTCCAATGGATTTCCCTAAAACGGAACGCCCATCGTTCATTTCTTTAATCATTTTAATGAGCTCGATAGAGGACAAATCATATACAGAAGTGGCACCTGGAAAATCACCAACGCGCGCTGGATCTCCAGTTAAAGCTAACACTTCTTCCATGCCTAACGCTGATAATCCTAGTAAATGAGATTGTAGTCCGATGACGTTATGGTCTCTACATGTTAAGTGCGTCAATACCGGAATATCATGCTTCGTTAATAATGCTCCCATTGCCATATTCGAGATACGGGGCGATGCTAATGAATTATCTGCTAGAGTAATAGCATCTGCTCCAGCTCTTTTCAATGCTCTTGCGCCTTCAAAAAACCGCTGCGTATCTAACGTTTTTGGTGGATCTAATTCCACTACTACTGTCGTTTGTTTTTTTGCTTTCTCTGCTAAAGTGACATGAGCTTTTGAACGTTTCTCATGTGTATGGACTACTTTCGGTCTTTGAACCGTATCCTTTTCTATTACAGGCATAACATTTAGAGTAGCACGTTTCATACTTTCAATATGTTCTGGAGTCGTGCCACAACAACCGCCCAATAACCGAATACCTTGCTCAATAAATTTCGGTGTCATCGCTTCAAAATAAGCTGGACTTCCCTCATATACGTATCGTCCCTCTACATAATTTGGGAGACCTGCGTTTGGATATGCTGACAAGTAACCATTTTTCGGAATCGATATCATTTTAAAAGCTTCCGTCATATGAAGTGGCCCTAGTTGGCAGTTCAATCCAACAACATTTGCACCGTAATCTAAAAGCTGTTTTAATATTTCATTTACATCATTTCCATTTTGAGTCGTACCCGCCTCATGTAACGCCAATTGCGCTACAATTGGAATATTTGTTTCTTTTCGTAACACCTGGACAGCATGAAGTAATTCAAACTCATCATAAAAAGTCTCTAATAGCAGTCCATCTACCTGTTCTTCTAATAATGCACTTGCCTGTTCCAGTAACATAAATTCTCGCTCCATATCAGTTGTCGTAACCGCCCCGATATGTTTCATACCACCAATTGTGCCTAAAATTGCATTTCTGTCTGTAACAGATGCTTTCGCCAGTTTTACTGCCGCTCTATTAATTTCAGTAACTTGATTTTCTAATCCATACATACGTAATTTCGCTTCATTTGCTCCGTACGTATTTGTTTGAATCACATCTGCCCCAGCCGCTACATATTGCTTATGAATCGATATAATTAAATCTGGATCAGATATATTCAATTCTTCAAAACTACTTTGTAAACCATGTGAATGTAATAACGTCCCAACCGCACCATCACCTATTACAATTCCTTTTGATAATAAATCTAGTAATTTCACAAATCTCCCTCATTTCTATCAATATAAAAACCCCCTCTTCACTTTGAAGAGGGGGACATAATCGATCCTCCTCTTATTATGCAAAACATTCGTTTTGCAGGTATTAGCACCGTTTCAAACATTTCGTTTGAAGGTTGCCGGGTTTCACAGGGCCTTTCCCTCCACCGCTCTCAATAAGAGTTTGTCTTTATTATTTTATTTATGTAGCTAAAAGGAAATGCGTTCCCCTTTTAACAATGTTTGTTAATTTTTTTATAAATTTAGCACGCACAAATACAAAAGTCAATGACACTTGCGTAAAAATAAAAATTATTTAAAATAAAGTTGCAATTCAATTATCTTTTGTTGTAAAGTTAAAAACATAATAAAATTTCATACGAACATTCTTATCTAGAGAGGTAGAGGGACTGGCCCTATGACGCCTCAGCAACCATTAACATTTGTTAATAAGGTGCTAATTCCAGCAAATTGTGAAAGATTTGACAGATGAGAAGAAGACTCTATTCAAACCGAAAGCCTTCTTCTTAGAAGGCTTTTTTATTTTATATTCAACTAATGGTTCAATTTAAAAAGGAGGAATTTTCACATGTCAACTATCGAAACAAAATTAGCGCAAATCGGAAACCGGAGTGAAACTACAACAGGAACTGTTAATCCACCTGTTTATTTTTCAACTGCTTATCGTCACGAAGGAATTGGTAAATCTACTGGATTTGATTATTCACGAACTGGAAATCCAACGCGCGGCCTATTAGAACAGGCAATCGCAGACTTAGAATGCGGCGAACAAGGTTATGCCTGTAGTTCAGGGATGGCAGCCGTTCTTCTTGTCCTTTCCCTATTCCGCTCTGGAGACGAACTTATTGTTTCCGAAGATTTATACGGTGGCACTTATCGATTATTTTCTGAGCACGAAAAAAAGTGGAACGTTCGATGTAGATACGTAAATACACAATCTATTAAACAAATTGAGCAAGCCATCACAACGAAAACGAAGGCTATTTTCATAGAAACTCCAACTAATCCATTAATGCAAGTTACCGATATTGCCGCTGTTGCAACTGTAGCGAAAAGACACGGACTACTTCTTATTGTAGACAACACATTCTACACACCTTATATACAGCAGCCATTAACAGAAGGTGCCGATATCGTACTTCATAGTGCAACGAAATATTTAGGTGGTCATAACGATGTACTAAGCGGACTTGTCGTTGCAAAAGGAAAGGAACTTTGTGAGGAAATCGCTCATTATCATAATGCCTCTGGTGCAGTCTTAAGTCCATTTGACTCATGGCTATTAATTCGTGGTATGAAAACGTTAGCGCTTCGCATGAGACAACATGAAGAAAATGCAAAAGCAGTTGTTGCTTATTTAAATGATGAGGATGGGGTGACAGATGTATTTTATCCTGGAAGAGGCGGCATGATCTCATTTCGTCTGAAAGATGAAACATGGATTAATCCATTCTTACAATCTTTATCCTTAATTACATTTGCCGAAAGTCTCGGTGGTGTTGAAAGTTTAATGACATATCCAGCAACGCAAACACACGCTGATATTCCTGAAGAAATTAGAACAGCAAACGGTGTATGTAATCGTCTTCTTCGATTTTCCGTTGGTATTGAAAATAGTAACGATTTAATTCAAGACTTACAGCAAGCCGTTAAACTTGTAAAAGAAGGTGTAAGAATATGAGTTATTCTATAGATACACTCTTACTGCACAACCAATATAAACATGACTCGCAAACAGGAGCTGTTAACGTTCCCATCTATAACACATCAACATTTCACCAATTTGATGTAGATACGTTTGGGAAATATGACTATAGCAGGTCAGGAAATCCAACTCGTGAAGCTCTTGAAGACATCATTGCTTTATTAGAAGGCGGAACAAAAGGATTTGCCTTCGCATCAGGAATTGCAGCGATTTCTACTGCATTCCTCCTCCTTTCACAAGGTGATCACGTACTCATTTCAGAAGACGTATACGGAGGGACTTATCGAATGATAACTGAAGTTCTCTCCCGTTACGGTGTTTCACATACATTTGTTGATATGACCAATTTAGAAGAAATAAAACAAAACATTAAGCCAAATACAAAACTCTTTTATGTAGAAACACCTTCCAATCCACTTTTAAAAGTAACAGATATTCGCGCTGTTTCTAAACTTGCAAAATCTATTGGCGCCCTTACTTTTGTTGATAATACATTTTTGACACCACTATTCCAGAAACCAATTGACCTTGGCGCTGATGTCGTTCTTCATAGTGCCACAAAATTCATTGCCGGTCATAGTGATGTTACTGCCGGATTAGCAGTTGTAAAAGATACCGATCTCGCTCAAAAACTTGGCTTTTTACAAAATTCATTCGGCGCTATTCTAGGCCCGCAAGATTGTTCTCTCGTACTTCGTGGTCTAAAAACATTGCATGTACGTCTTGAGTATTCAGCTGCTAATGCCAATAAAATTGCACACTATTTACAAGAGCACGCTAAAGTTCAAAATGTCTATTATCCAGGATTACAAACACATCTTGGATTTAACATTCAACAATCTCAAGCTACATCAGCAGGAGCTGTCCTATCTTTCACTTTACAATCAGAAGACGCACTCCGCCAATTTTTATCAAAAGTAAAATTACCTGTCTTTGCGGTTAGTTTAGGGGCTGTCGAATCGATCCTTTCCTACCCAGCTAAAATGTCACATGCAGCACTATCGCAAGAAGCTCGTGATGAAAGAGGGATTTCAAATTCATTACTTCGGCTATCCGTCGGTCTTGAAAATGTTGACGATTTAATATCCGATTTTGAAAATGCCCTTTCTTATGTAGAAGAACCTGTAAATGCATAGAGAGCAGAGAAGATATGAAATTAAGTTATCATATCTTCTTTTTTACGCTGATAAGTATATTTGTCAACCCTTCGTATAATTCATAAAAAAATGATAGATCACTATCTGTTTCCAAGTAATGAATTAATTGATATATTAAGAAGTAAAAAAGGGGCAAAAATAATGGATACATGTGCAGATGTTTTAATTGTTATCGATTTACAAAATGGAGTATGTTATAGTGGGGAGCATTTATTTAATTTACAAAATTTACTTACAAAAGTAAACAAAAGAATTTCTTCATACAGAAAATCAAATAAACCAATTCTTTTCGTTCAACATTGTGATGATGATTTAGTACCTGAAAAAGAACTTTGGGCTATTCATTCAGATTTAGATGTTCAAAAACAAGATTTTTTTGTAAGAAAAACACATGCCAATTCTTTTTATAACACAAACTTGAAAGAGATTTTAGATCAATTATCTGTACATCGTATTGAATTTTGTGGTGCCCAAACAGAGTACTGTATGGATACCACGATTAAATTTGCCCATGGACTAGGGTACGAAAACTTCATGTTCCAGAAAGCAACCTCTACGTTAAATAATCCATTTATGTCCGCAAAAGAGACAATTGATTTTTATGAAAATATATGGAACCACAGATTTTTAAAATTGATGAAAGATGAAATCTAGAATACATAACTAACGTCTTGGTAATTCTAAGATTTATCAGCTATATTCAAACATTTCATTTTCACCATAAAGAAGCTGACTACATTCGGCTTCTTTTCTTTTAACCTGTTTTATATTCTATATATAACATTATAATTCCTTTGTCATATTATTTTAAAAATTTTGTATATTCATTTGAAAGAATAAGAAAATCATGATAAAATTGTGTTACAAATATATCTATATCTTTCAATTTTTAAAACGCATCGAAATTTTCACCCAAAAATGTCATTTTACAAAACCGTGCTAAATTATCTACTTTATTTACATCAGGGTCTCTTTTCTTACAATTTCTTTACTTTAGGAATGTTTTTCTGCAACAACTGTTTCCTTTTCTTTAATTTTTTGGTATGTATAATATGGTATAACAGCTCACACGGAGGTGGAAAAGAACATGTTAGAAACCTTTCAAAAAGAAATAGAACTATATGAAAGCAATGCAGAATTATTGAAAGTACTTGCTCATCCTGTTCGCTTATGTATTGTAAAAGGATTAATTGAACGTGGTCCAAGCAACGTTTCTACAATGTACACTGGCTTAAACATGCCACAATCTACAATTTCACAGCATTTAGCAAAGTTAAAAAGTGCTAAAATCGTTTCAAGTGAAAGAAAAGGATTGGAAATTTATTACAAAGTAGAAAACGAGACAATTATTCAACTCGTTCGCGTATTATTGGGTTAGGGACTCATAGACAGAGAAAAAGGACGTATTTTATATTTTTCATCTCATATCTTTAATATAAATATATATCATGAGAGGAAATATATGATGCTACATAAGTCGTATTAAAAAACAAGACACAGAACTATGCTGTGTCTTGTTTTTTTATATTTTCAAATACCGATCCAAGTGTAACTGTTGCATATGTTTCGTATGTATAACAACATCACATGCACTCCCTAATCCTCCGCTCAAAATCATAGAATGAACTGCACGATTTTGTTTTTGAATTTCAGAAAAAGGATCCCTATCTTGATGATTCGTAAGCAGCTCTAGTATTCCTGCTGCTAACAAAAACTCAGATTGTTTCTTATGCCATACCATATTCATACCTTGCAGGCTAAACATTTCTTTCAGTTCGTCCCAATGAATATGAGTAGTAAGATCCATTTCACCTGGATACGCTAAAGGATTACGAATTAACTTATGCTCGTAATATCCTCGTAAACTACCTTCTTGATGTGCAGGATGCATCCATTCTTCTTTTGTATATCCATAATCAACTGTAATACATACACCTCGTTGAAACCATTTCGCAATTTCTTTTATATATTCTTCCATCGCAATTGGCACTTCAAAACGCTGGCCTTCAGCAAGATGAATATTATATTTCAATAAGTATCGACCAATTCTTTTATGTAACGGCCTACATACTTCTGCAAGTTTCCCTTCCTCTGTGTACGTAACACGTACTTCATACAATATTCCATTTCTCTTCTCAATTACTTCAACAGGAAATGCATCAAATAACTCATTCGAAAAAAGAATCCCCTCGAACGATTCTCCCATTTCACTATGCGACGTATAATATGACACATTAGAAAACGAACAAAGAGTTTTTTGCTGCAATTTTCTATGAAAAGGGCTCATTTCAATTATCGAATAGTTTAAATCAATAAAGGTTTCCGGTGATAATTGCTTCCATTCTTGTAAAACATCATAGGCAAACCTTCCTGTCCCCCCACCAATCTCACAAATATGTGGAACAACTTCACCATTTTCAACAAGACGAATAAAAAACTTAGCAAAGGTTTTTGCAAACACAGAGGATACGTTGCTACTTGTAAAAAAGTCCCCTTGTCTTCCTATTTTTTCACGTTCTTTCATATAATATCCATGTTCCTCTGCGTATAATGCGAGGTTCATATATGTACTGTATGAAATTGAATAATCCTTTTCTTTTTCCATCCATTCTTTTAAAATGAGCTCCATCTTCACACTAGCTCCTTACTGTAAAAATGGATTATTTTCTTTTTCAAAACCAATGCTTGTTTCTGGACCATGTCCACATAGCACCGCTGTTTCATCAGGTAATACAAATAATTTCTCTTCAATACTTCCAATCAATTCTGCAAAACTTCCACCAGGTAAATCTGTTCTTCCAATACTCATTTGGAACAATACATCTCCAGAAAATACAGCATTCGCCTCTTTACAGTAATAAGAAATACTGCCTGGAGAATGTCCTGGTGTCTCAAAAATTTCAAAGTTAAATGAACCAATTGCTAATGCACCTTCTGCATCAATAATATGATCTGCTGGTTTTGCTGTAATGCTGCGATTCATCATAAAGATTTGAGAACCATTTACAGTTGCATCGCCTAACCAATCTGCTTCTTCTTTATGTACGTACACAGGAATATGAAAAGCGTCTCTTACCGCATCAACAGCACCAATATGATCAAAGTGAGCATGTGTTAATAAAACAGCCAATGGCTTTAATTGTTCTTCTTGTAAATATGTAACGAGCTTCTCTCCTTCGTGACCAGGATCAAAGATAATACACTCATTTTGCTCATTCGTTAAAATATAAGCATTTGTTTGTAATGGGCCTAACGGCATTTGTATCCATTTCATATGAAAATCTCCTCCAATTATTAAACTTACTTTCAATGATACAACATTTTTTTCTCTTAGGAAAAGAAAGGATGCTATCTCGACAATCATTTTTAAAACATGTACAATATAAAAGAGTAAATATTCCAAAAACTCATATTAAGGAATGGGTAGACAGAGGAGGATATTGTATGGGCCTTGTTATTATTTTTACGCTTGTCACTCTGTTAGCTGTATTTGCTACGCTTAGAACACTTCGCGAAAAGAATTTTCTCGCGGGCGGCTTTGCAATTGCAACTGTACTCGTTTTCGGATGGTTTACAATCATGACTGTTCTATATAACGGGTACCCACCAGCAGCTTAATTCATTTACATGCTCGTCTTCATCAAGATTTCGCACAAAAAGAGGAAGGGTTTCCCCTTCCTCTTTTCATACTTCACAACTTATATCATCTTCGCTTCGTATTTGTGCTTTTTTACAAGCCAAGCTCCTCCGATAACACCTGCATCATTACCAAGTGTTGCAATAGCTAACTTCGTGCTCTTTACAGCACGTGAGAAAGCATATTGCTCAAAATAGCGTTGAATTGGTTCTAAAAGTGCATCTCCAGCTTTAGAAACACCTCCGCCAATAACGATTTTCTCTGGGTTCAACGTGCTAGAAAGGTTCGCTACAGCTAATCCTAAATAAGAAGCTACCTTTTCTACTACTTCGCCTGCTAGTTCATCACCTTGTCCATGTGCTTCAAATACGTCTTTTGATGTGATACGTCCTTCTTCTGCTAACATAGAACGTAGAATACTTTCTTTATCAGTCTCTTGTATTTTTTGCATAGCAACACGCACAATACCTGTTGCAGATGCTACAGTTTCTAGGCAACCAGACTTCCCACAATTACATGGGAAAGCATTCTCTGTAACGACTGTAATGTGTCCGATTTCACCAGCAGCACCGCTTACGCCGTGTACAATCTCTCCATTGGCAATTACACCGCCGCCAACACCAGTGCCAAGCGTCATACAAATTAAATCTTTTGCTCCTTCACCAGCACCTTTCCACATTTCACCAAGCGCTGCTAAGTTCGCATCATTATCAATCACAACAGGTAATCCTGTTTCTACTTCTAATAAATCTTTTAACGGATAGTTCTTCCATCCTAAGTTAACCGCTTCATAAATCATTCCAGACGCCACGTGTACAGGGCCAGGAGCTCCCATACCAATACCGATTAACTTACTTTTTAATTCGCCTAACTCTTCTAACTTTTTATCAATAGCTTTCGCTACATCAAGTGTAATATGTTTTCCTTGCTCATTTGTATTCGTAGGGATTTCCCACTTATGTAAAATTTCACCGTATACATTAATAAATGCTAATTTAATCGTTGTACCACCAAGGTCAACACCAACTAACCATTTCTCTTCCATGTTGCTTACCTACCTTTATCTAATTCTTATTTAGCTCTTTTTGAATTTCTTGCTTCAATAAAAATAAAGCTGTTTGATAGTCTTGTGGATCGATTAGCTGTGATTGATTTAATTCACGCAATTCATCTTGCATTAATTGTAAATCTGCAATTCGATCTCCCGTATAAATAATCGTACCAAATTTCTTTAGCAATTGCTGAATATCATATATAGATACCATTTCATCACCCTCTATGCTCACTTACTATAAAAAATTATAATAAGAAAACGTTCACATATTTTATTATAATCAAGAAGAAAAAGTCTCGTCAATTTTTATTTGTCTATACAAGCCCATTTTTAACCATTGTTCCTTTTTCTGTAATAATTTTTTCTACATTTTTATCAAACGGCTCTATTGGAATATGGTCTACCATTTGAAAACTATAAGCTAATGATAGCGTTTTCCCTTTATAATGCATGAGATAACGATCATAATAGCCACCACCATATCCAATCCGCTCTCCTCGCTCTGTATAAGCTACACCTGGTACAATTTGAAGGTCAATTTCATCTGCATTCACTTCTTCCGTAAGCGCTGGAATTGGCTCACGTAAATTCATATACACTGTTTCTAACTGATCAAAATTGCTAATTTTCCTAAAGGACATTGTTCTTGCTTCTTTATTACACTTCGGAACGACAACTTTCTTTCCTTCTTCCCAAGCTTTTTCGATAATAGGATATGTATTCACTTCATTTTCCATTGAGAGAGTAATTCCAATTGTTTTAGCTTCAGCCCACTCTTTTTGCGCATACAACGAAAATGCTATTTGCTCTGATAAAGTTGTATACCGTTCTTTTGATAAAGAATTCATGTGCTCTATTATTTGTTTACGTAAACGTAGTTTCTCTTCTCTCACACATTTCCCCCCTCACAGTGATACTTTGCTCTACGATGATAGTGTATCACTTTTAAGAGAGGAATCGAATAAAAAAAGAAACAGTAGGAAAATATTCCTACTGCTTACTTTGTTTCACGGTGTAACGTAGACTTCTTGTCACGCTTGCAATACTTTTTAAGCTCGATACGCTCAGCGTTGTTACGTTTGTTTTTCTTTGAGATATAGTTACGATCTCCGCATTCTGTACATGCTAGAGTAATATTCACACGCATTCTTATTTCCCTCCAGTACTAATAACTTAAATCAGACTATACTATAATACCACTTTTAAAATAAAAATTCTACACCTTTTGATATTGTCTAATTTTTTCTATAAGATTTTTCATGTTTTCCCTTGCTATTACTGGGTTTCTAGCATGTGAATACACTAAAAATTTCGGTTGTTTTGTGTCAGAAACGATATAAGACCACTCTTTTTCGGTATATTTGAACTGTACTCCTTCAAATATGCCTTCTTCCTTCCTTTCGATATCAGCCAATAATTTCCTCATCACTTTCCCTTTTTCATTCCATGAACATACAACTTCATCACAAAGTAAATAAAGCGGCGGTGATTGCTCTACTATGCTGAGAAAGGTTTTTCCCTGCAATGCTATTAACTCGAATAACTTTCCAATTCGATATAAAATATCTCGCTTCCATCTCGCTTGAAACGATTTTTTTTCATCCTGCGTATAAAATAGAAGATAACATTCTCCTAATTTCAAAGACATTGGGTAAATATTTCCTGCCGATTCCAGTAATAAATCTGGAATATCAATCTCTTCAAAATCCGTCCCTTGGTAAATATTACTATGATTATCATATAACTCGAAATAATTTCCTTGCTCTGAAAACATAAGCGCCATATTTGCTTTACTTGATTTCATCAAAGCTTTCACATGATCCTTTTGTTCGCCCGCATAAATCCACGTAACTGTGCATCCGAGCCTTTGCAAAAAGAGCATAAGCAAATGTTGTAACATATCATTTCTCTTATTAATAAGAAGATGGAACTTCTGTTTTTTTATTTTCTCAATATCAATACGCTCTAATACAGCCTCTATATAATTATGTAAAGAAACGTGTACTAGCTTATTCCGCCCCATTTCCTTCTCACATACGTAATAAAACGACTCAGACATATACACTTGTTCTATCGCTTTTTGCTGCTTATACGTTAACTGTGCCCCATCCTTACCATACAACTTTATAACAATCTCTTTTTCTTTTTCCGCTTGAATGAAAACCCCGCCCGCACATTGCAAATCTTGAATGCTGTACTGAAAAAGTGATTCGTTCATTTCTTTGCATTCCATCGTATGAATCCCAATACCATGAATTGCATGAAGAAAAAGATTTTTATAAGAAGTCGTTTCTATATGTTCTTGACTCCCGATTAATATACTTTCCCCTTTTGTGAAAAGAGATCCGTACGCCATCGCAACCTTTACAATAAATTGAGGCGTAATCTCCACATTACCTCTTCCTACAATGCGGCTTTTTTGCAACCATCCTGCACTCTTCTCACTTTCTTGAACACCAGCCGATCCGACTACCGAATGACTATCAATCGCCTTATATGGCCATAGTTTTCCCTTTTGCTTAATTACCGTACTTTTCCCTATATGACAATGGTCCGCTACAATGCTTTTTTGAAACAATGTAACGTCATCTTCCACCATTGTATGTTCTCCTATTGTCGTTTCTAGTAACTCACAATATTTCCCAATGTGCGCATTTGCAAAAATAATACTCTTTTGAAGATGAGAATAACTTGAAACAACACTATTTTTCCCGATAATAGAGTATGGCTCAATTACAGATCCAGCACCAATTCTTGCTCCTTCACCAATAAAAGAAGGACCGTGAATTTTCGTTCCTTTTCCAATCGTTACCCCTTCTCCCATCCATACCATCGGTAATACTTCCGTATATGGAATAGGTACTTGCAATTTTTTCGTTAACAAATCAAATTGTGCTTGTCGATATTGATCAAATGTACCGATATCTAACCAGTAACCTTCTGACAAATATGCAAATAATGCGTTCTTATTTGCCAATAACGGAAACACATCTTGACTAAAATCAAAAAATTCTCGGGGCGGTATGTAAGAAAAAATTTCTGGCTCCATAATATATATACCTGTATTCACAATATTAGAGACTACTTCATTCCAACTCGGTTTTTCTATGTATCGTGTAACCTCTTGTTCTTTGTTCATTACAACTAAACCAAATGAGAGTGGATTTTCTACTTCCTTTACAAACATAGTTACCATTCTTTTCTTTTGTTCATGAAACGTAATTCCTTCTGATAATTGAAAATCAGTTAACGCATCCCCACTTATGACAACAAACGGTTCATCCAAAAATTTTTCCGCTTGTTTAATACTCCCTGCAGTTCCAAGCGGTGGAGAGTCTTCAAAGTAGTACAAGTTAACGCCCCATTTGCTACCGTCACCAAAATATTGCTTAATAGCCGTACTCATATACTGAACAGTAATTGCAATCTCACGTATACCATGCTGACGCAATAATTCAATGTTGTATTCTAAAACTGGCTTTTCTAATAATGGCAACATCGGCTTTGGAGTATTACATGTTAATGGTCTAAGGCGTCGTCCTTTTCCTCCAGCTAAAATAACCCCCTTCATATACTTCAGCCTCCACTTATATAATGTTCAGTAACTTCATATACGATATGTATATTATCTACCCAGCATTAACTAGCAGTATAAAATAAAGTGAAACTTTAATCAGTGGGGAGTTCTTCATCCCCTACTAATTATTAGCCTTGCCCAATCGGGCCGACAGGCAGTAAAGTTCCCCTTATATACATTCACCTTTCAACAAGTGAAGAAAGCGCTTACTATCAACTTTTAAAATATTACTTAATAAGCGAATAACATATACGCCCTATTTTTTCCATTATATTATGATACATCTTATCATCATAAACTAAAGGAAACAACGAGCTTTTTTTGTCATGTTTTGACTAAAAAAAGCAGGTGATGTTTCACCTGCTTTTTTCTTTATTCATTTAATAAGTAATGCTTTCCTTTTACTAAATAAAAAACACTTTCAGCAATATTTGTAATATGGTCTGCTACACGTTCAATATATCTCGCTACAAAGGATAATTGTGTAATTTGTGTAATTGCTTCTGGTTGTTCTGGAACTGAAGATATAAATTCACGAATCGCTTTCCCATATATTTCATCAACAGAATCATCCATTTCGGCAATTTGCTTCGCAAAAGTTAAATTTTCTTGCTCATATGCATCTAGCGCTAACTGTAACATCTTATTTGCAATCGCAAACATCTCATCAAGATTGTGCAAACTAACAGACACGTCTTTTTCCCCGAGACGAATGGTTGATTTCGCAATATTAACAGCATGATCTGCAATACGTTCTAAATCTGTCGCTGTTTTAATTGAAATGAAAATCCTTCTTAAATCACTTGCTACAGGTTGCTGCTTCGTAATGAGCATAAGCGCAAGATCATTTATTTCCTCTTCTAAATTATCCATACGATAATCACCATCTATTACCTCTAACGCTTTCTCTACATCCTTTTTATGAAGCCCTTCCATAGCAAGCAATAAAGCTTCTCTCGCTAGTTCACCAAGCTCAATCACCTTTTGCTGTAACGTTTTTAAATCACATTGAAATTGTTCTCGTACCATTGTTTCTTCCCCCTCAATATTATGTGCCAATATATATAACTCTCCTACCTAGTCTACTTATAATAAGCCTTAAGATAGGAGAAGTATTACTTCTCTAATTTAAATGAGGTAAAAATAAGAAACACCCTCTGTTAAGAGGGTGTTTGCTCTTAGCCTTGCTAGCGACATCAACCGAATCGGCCTGTAATATAATCTTCTGTACGCTTATCTGAAGGTGTCGTAAATAATTTATTTGTATCTGTATACTCCACAACTTCTCCACTTAAGAAGAAAGCAGTTTTATCTGAAATACGCGCAGCTTGTTGCATGTTATGCGTTACGATAACGATACTAAAATCTTTCTTTAACTCTTGAATTAATTCTTCTACTTTTAATGTTGAAATTGGATCTAGTGCTGATGTTGGCTCATCCATTAAAATAACGTCTGGTTCAATCGCTAAACAACGTGCGATACATAGACGCTGTTGCTGTCCACCAGATAAACCGTATGCATTATCATGCAAACGATCTTTTAACTCATCCCAAATCGCTGCTCCACGTAAACTTTTTTCAACAATTTCATCTAACGTTTTCTTGTCGCTAATACCATGAATTTTCGGGCCGTATGCTACATTTTCATAAATAGATTTTGGAAATGGATTTGGTTTTTGGAACACCATTCCTACATGTGTTCGTAATTCTTCAACTGGATATGATTTATCAAATATATTGCGCTCTCTATATTCAATTACGCCTGTAGTTCGCACGATTGGTACTAACTCTACCATACGATTTAATGTTTTTAAGTACGTTGATTTACCACAACCACTTGGCCCGATAATTGCTGTAACTTCATTCTCATGAATACTTAAGTTAATATCTTTTAAAGCATGGTCTTCTCCATACCATAAATTTAAGTTTTTCGTATCAAATACTACTTTCTTTGGCGCAGTCTCAATTTTCTCCTCGTTTTTCACCTGTACATTTACTACTGTTGCTACCATTTGAATTCCCCTTTCATCCATTTCCAACTTATTTTCTATTTCGTAACCATAGGACAACTATATTGATCAAGAGCAACAAACCTAACAAAACAATCATCCCAGCAGCTGCTACATACTGAAATTCTTCCTGTGGTCTACTCATCCAATTAAAAATTTGAATTGGTAAAACTGTAAATCTATCAAACATACTAAACGGAACATAATTTGCAAATGCAAGTGCCCCGATAACTAATAACGGTGCCGCTTCTCCAATCGCTCTTGATATCGCTAACGTACAACCTGTTATAATTCCTGGGAACGCATATGGCAATACAACTTGATACATCGTTTGCCACTTCGTAGCACCTAACCCGTAAGAAGCTTCTAATAATGACCTCGGTACAGATCGTATCGCTTCTTGACTCGCTACAACAACTGTCGGTAAGACGAGTAAGCTCATCGTCAGTGCCGCTGCAATAATACTCTCACCTAAATGAAGAGCGTATACAAAAATGGTTAAGCCGAGTAATCCAAATACGACGGAAGGTACTCCTGCTAACGTTTGATTATTAATTTCTATTACCTTTTTAAATATAGATTCCTTCGCATATTGCTCTAAATAAAGAGCGGTTCCGACTCCAAATATAAAAGAGAGTGGTATAACAATACTCATAAATAATATTGTTCCTGACAAAGCTGCAGCAATCCCAGCTTCTTTCGGATTACGCGAAGCGAAGTTTGTAAAGAAATCTAACGAAAGGTAACTGACACCTTTTTCAAAAATTTGAAAAAGTAAAATAAGCAGAATTACTATTGAAAACAAAATTGCCATATAAAATAACAATTTGTAAATTCGATCTTTTAAAAAACGTGATGCCATATTTTCTTGTATTTTTTTATGATTCAACATGCGCATATTATGTCACCCTCCTAAAGCGGCGCATAATAAACTGCGAAATGATGTTCATTATAAAAGTAAACAAGAATAACGTTGCGCCTACAGCGTACATGCTGTAATAAGTAAGTGTTCCATGCGGAGCATCACCTAAACTCACTTGCACAATATAAGCTGTTAACGTTTGAATAGAGTGTGTCGGATCGAGCGATACGTTCGGTGTGGATCCTGCTGCAATTACAACGATCATCGTTTCACCGATTGCTCTGGAAGCAGCTAATATAATCGCTGCCATAATCCCTGCGAAAGCTGAAGGAAACACGACTTGTTTTACCATCTCAAACCGAGTTGCTCCAAGTGCCAACGAAGCTTCTTTCGTTCCTTTTGCTACAGCTCTCATTGCATCTTCAGACAGAGATGCAATTGTAGGTATCATCATAAATCCAATCACAATACCTGGACTAATCGCATTAAAAAACTGTAAATCAGGTATAATCCGTTGTAAAAGCGGTGTAACAACTGTTAATGCAAAAAAGCCATATACAATTGTCGGGATACCTGCTAATAGTTCTAACATCGGTTTTAATACTTTTCTCACACTGTTTGAAGCATATTCGCTTAAAAATACGGCACACGCTAAACCGATAGGAATTGCTACGAACATAGCGATTGCTGTTACAAGTACCGTTCCACATATAAGTGGTAATATACCGAATTTAGGATCTTCAAAAAAAGGTAACCATTCTTTCTCTGTCAAAAAGGAGAGCAATGATATTTTTTGAAAAAACATTATTGTTTCATTAGAAAGCGTAAAAATAATTCCAAGTGTCGTCGCAATAGACACGCTAGCAATTATTTTTAGTAATAATGGAACGATTCGATTGATTCGCTGCGTTTTTTTTCTATGTTTTGTATTTCTTTCAATCAAATGTTGTACAGAAAATGTAGTTTGACTTTTGTCATTATAAGCCAAAGATGAAAACCCCTTTCCACCCTGACATTACCTTTTTATTTCTGTTAACATCCGCAGCTGTTCATTATATTTTTCTTTTGGTAATTTTACATATCCTACCTCTTCAGCAAGATTACCAACATGCTGAATCATAAACTCAATATAGTTTGCTACATTCATTTTATTTCGGATAGATGCATGATTCACATAAGCAAATAGTGACCTAGATAACGGCTTATACTCACCTGATTGAATCGTATCTTTCGTCGGAAGTACACCATTTACTTTTATTGCTCTCACCTTATCTCGATTGGCCATATAATAAGCATATCCTACAAAAGCAATGGCATTTTTATCATTCATTACCCCTTGCATAATAACTTGATCATCTTCAGACAAAGAGACTTTTTTTACAATGCGATTATTTTGTAAGATGACGTTTTGAAAATAATCATACGTGCCAGAGTCTACACCTGGCGCATAAAACTTTACCTGTTCACGTGGCCATGATGAATGAATTTGTGACCATCGCTTTTCACTTGCATCTTCACTCCATAATAGACGTAACTCGTCTACCGTCATATTGTCTACCCAAGCATTTTGGCGATTCACAACGATTGTAAGACCATCGTAGGCAACTTCAAACGGTGTAAACTGAATGGAGTTTTTCTTCATTTCATTTTCTTCCACTTGTTTCATTACCCTCGAAGCATTATTTATATCCACTTCTCCTTTACTGAAACGATTAAATCCTCCTCCTGTTCCAGAAACACTGATGGAAATTTTCACGTTCGGATGCACCTTTGTATATTCCTCCGCTACTGCTTCTATAATAGGAAAAACCGTTGAGGATCCATCAACTCTCACTTCTCCCATTTCATTCACAGCAAATGCAGTAGACGTGCCAACATAAAAGAAACATATCGACAGTATGAAAACTTTAATCGATGCACTTATCCATTTCACGTGTTCTTCCTCCTAGAAGTGACCGGAAATAACAGGATTACAGATATAAGAATACTGCTAAACTATTAATTCGGTTTTAATTGTTTGTAAAAGTTTTGTAAAGTTCCACAAGAATCAACATTAGGTAAATTATTAATCCGTAGCCACTGTTCATCTTCACTGAGGATTGGTCCATAACTCCCATAGTGAATGCATACATATTATTTGCGAGGTCCCTTAAAATTCCGATATGATCTGCTTGTCCACTTTATTAAAACGTATGCATGAACCATAAAAAAAAGCACACTATCTTTTCAGATAGTGTGCTTTTTTTACAACTTTTTTATTCATCATCTTGCTTTTTATTTTTCTTATCTATTTCCTCTTGTGTAGCTTCGCCATTTTCTACCTTTTTCAAATCAAAGTACGCGTCCATAATGTCACGACTAATATAACCGTTAATACCTGATTTATCATCTACCCAAGGTACAACAACAGAAAATGCTACTTCAGGGTCTTCAAGTGGCGCATAACCTACTAACGTTAAGTTATATGTTTCTTTACGCTCACCGTTTGCCTTTCTACCAATCTCTTTATCTCCGCCATACACAGTTTGAGCTGTACCTGTTTTACCAGCAGCTTTATATGGTGCACCTGCAAAATATTTCGTAGCTGTACCACCAGAATCGTTAAATACTTGTCTAAATCCTTCTTGAACACGTTTAATTTGCGATTCAGGCATATCAATACGATTTAGCACTTTCGGTTCCATTGAATGAACGACTTTTCCAACTTCGCCTTGTTTCGCTTCCGGTTGACGAATTTCTTTTACAACTTGCGGCTGCATACGGTAACCACCATTTGCAATTGTTGAAACATATTGTGCTAATTGAAGTGGTGTATACGTATCATACTGTCCAATTGATAAATCTAATAGGAAACCTGGCTGAATTCCTTTACCTGTTTGGCCCGCTGATTCATTCGGTAAATCGATACCTGTTTTTACACCAAGTCCAAACTGTCCGAAATAATAACGCATCGTATCAAATGCTTTTTGTGGTATATCTAACGTACCACCTCTTACATATTGAACACCTGCGATATTCATCGCTGTTTTAAACATATATACGTTAGAAGACATTTTTAATGCTGTCAGATCATTAATAGATCCCATCGTCTTCCAAGAAGATTTTTTCGGCGTTCCTTTCAATACGATTGGTTCATCCAGTTGGTAGGAACCCGGTTGAATCGCTTTTGTTTGATATCCTGTAAGTACTGTCGCACCTTTTACAGTTGATCCCATCGGATAAGAACTTGTCATCGTTCCTAATGCGAAATCTTGCACTTTCGTTTCGCCATTTTCTTCTACTAACTGTTTCCCTGCCATAGATAAAACTTCACCATTTTTTGGATTCATCATTACAACGAATGCACGATCTAAAAGAGGTTGTCCCCCTTTATATCTCAATAAATTTTTCGTGATAATTTCTTCTACACGCTTTTGTAATTCCATGTCAATTGTTAAATTCAGATTGTTACCACTTTGCCCTTTTGATACATTAATCGTTTCTAAAATATTACCGTTTTTATCCGTAATATTTCTCACTTCCGCTTTATTACCGTGCAAACTATCTTCATATTGCTGCTCAAGATAACTTTTCCCTACGCGGTCATTTCGGTTATAATCACGAACAAGATAGTAATCTAGTCTTTCTCTCGGTAAACCTTCATCAGACGTTGACACCCCGCCAAGTACACTTCGGAATAGATCATCATAAACGTATTTTCTATCCCAATCAACATTCGTATCTACACCCGGTAATGCTGCTAGATTTTCACTAATAATCGCATATTCTTGTTCTGTAGCATCCTTTTTAATGACTTGTGGCGTCATCGCATATCCGCCGTCCATTTTGCTTTTAATCGCTAGCACTTCTAAATCTTTTGCAGATAATTGATTCACTTCTTCTTCCGTCACGCGATTTCGTTGACGCTCATCTAATTCTTTATCGTCAATTTTTTTATCTTTAAACTCTTGACGATCCTTTTTCGTAATTTTTTCTTGCGCTTCTTCTTTATGAATAGCAAGCCAATAATCTTTTTTATCGCGATCTGTTAATTTATCTGTCGGTACTTCAATCAAATCTGCTAATTTTTTCGCTGTTTCTAAGCGAGCCTCTGCAGTTGATCCTTTCATTTTTGTAAATGTAATCGTACGTACAGCTGCATTATCTACTACAGGTCGCCCATAACGGTCAAATATTTTCCCACGTGGTACAGGATTACTTATCGTCGAGTTTTCTTTCCTCTCCACTTCATTCTTATATTCCTCACCGCGAACAATTTGTACATATCCAAGCCTTACAATAACCGCGGAGAACATTAAAAACACGCAGAAAAACAGCACGTTTAACCGAAAAGGAACGTGAGTCTTTTTCTTTTGTTGTTTCTGCTTCTTACCCATACAAACCCCCTCTACCAACAGCTATGTAATTTGAAAGGGACACCTTCATACAGGTGTCCTCACTGCTGTCTTACATCTTTTTCTATTCTAGCATAAAACAAACGATAAGTTAACCTTCTGGTTCTGTTTGATTCTGCGTGGTTCCTTGTGCTACAACACTTGTGTTCCCTGCATTTCCTTCATCATATTTGACATTTTTAACTGCAAAATAAATAAGAAAATGTCCAGCACCTAAAATACATAGTAAGAAAGGTAAACTCTTTTCAGGCGGAAAGAATAATACAGCACATAAAAAACTTAAAACTGAACAAATTCTCCCAGCATTTAACCATAATTCTCGGACAACAACATACTCTACACGCCACTCTCTCGCATTTTTCGCTCTACCAATTACATCATATGTCATCGATCCATATGGAACGAGTAAAATAGGGTATGCAATCGCAATGCATGCTGCATAAATAAGTAATTTTGTGTATGTAACATTGAATATAACTAAAAATACGACAGCATATAAAATAATGCCTCCAAGTAAAATTGCTTTTTTTCGCCACTCTTTCTTTAACATACGAGCAACTAAATAGTAACATACAAATGATACAGCAGAATTTACTAAGCTATATTTCCCTAATGCAAGCTCACTATCGGTTGCTAAGTACACGTATACTGAAATAACAAAAATGAATGTTCCCTCTCTCAATCCTTGGAAAAAATGAGCACGTGTAATTCTCCCCCAATTTTTATCAATCCGTCGCTCTTTCAAAACTTGTGCAACCTCATAACGACCTTCACATTCTCTCTTAGATACAAAAAAGCTTAAAACGACAGCAATTGCAAATAACAGTAACGAGAGGAAGAATATGACCGTATAACCACTCCACTTTTCCATACGTGAAATTGTGTATCCAGCTGCTATCGGTCCAATCATGCCAGAGAAGGATGTAAGAAGCCCAAGAAACCCGTTAAAGAAATCTCTTGTTTCTGGTTCTGTAATCTCAAATGTTAATAAATTAAACGCGAGCCAGTAAAAACCATATCCGACTCCTAAAAGAGCCCCCATTAATAAAATATAGTGAGAAGCGCTTTTTCCCGCTACTAAAACAACGATAAAAAAAATTGCTAACGTGCCTACGCCTATTCGTAACAAGATCGAGCGATCAATACGCTTCGCTAATTTCCCACCTATAAGAAATGTGAGGGGCTGCAATACAACGCTGGCCAAATTATACAAGCCGAGATTCACATAATTTTGTGTTTGTTTCCATAAATAAATGTTAACAAACGTATTCGATAAAGAAATTGCGAGCGTGTATAAACCTCCAATAAGGAGTAATAACACTAAATCCCGATTCACTTCAACGTCACCAATTATATGTTTCCACTTCATACACAACTCTCCTTTACTTCATGTTCTAGTCTTCCAAAGACAAGCCCAATTATGTAAAAGGAAAGCATAGAAAAAAGCTAGGAGCATTCTCCTAGCTTTTTCTATCGTTATTACAATTATTTTGCTTCTTGGTAACGTTTTTCAGCAGCGTTCCAATCTACAACGTTCCAGAATGCACCGATGTAGTCTGGACGACGGTTTTGATAATTTAAGTAGTAAGCATGTTCCCAAACATCTAAACCGATAACTGGTGTTTTACCTTCAGTTAGAGGAGAATCTTGGTTTGGCGTGCTTGTTACTTCTAATTCACCATTATTTACTACTAACCAAGCCCAACCAGAACCGAAGCGAGTTGCGCCAGCTTTTGCGAATTCTTCTTTGAATGCATCGAAGCTACCGAATTTCGCTTCAATTGCAGTTGCAAGTTCGCCTACTGGTTGTCCACCGCCGTTTGGAGATAAGATCGTCCAGAAGAATGTGTGGTTAGCATGTCCGCCACCATTGTTACGTACTGCTGTACGGATTGCTTCTGGTACTTCGTTTAAGTTTGCAACTAATTCTTCTACGCTTTTGTCAGCTAATTCTGCATGACCTTCTAAAGCAGCGTTTAAGTTTGTGATGTACGTGTTATGGTGTTTTGTATGATGGATGTTCATTGTTTCTTTGTCAAAGTGAGGCTCTAAAGCATCATACGCATAAGGTAAATTTGGTAATTCGTGTTTTGCCATTGTTATATTCCTCCCAGTTTATGTATTGCCACTTAAGTGACATACAACTACATTCTACCCTAATTGCCATAGGGTGCAAACAAATAAATCGCATTGTCTTGCTATCATTAAAGTAGCAAAATTCCCACTTCTTTTCAATTAAAATGCTCATATATTTCATAAAAAAAGCCCCCTTCTACAAGGAAGCTTCCTACTGACATAATAAACACGTGAAATGGATATGGACCCTGTAGGACTCGAACCTACGACCGGACGGTTATGAGCCGTCTGCTCTAACCAGCTGAGCTAAGGGTCCACAATTATGTATGTAACAATACATCAAATAAAGGAATTCCTATCGGATATATCCTTTAAGAAATGTAAGATAAATTTACCATATAGAAAAGAAAAGTGTCAATTGTATTTTTCTCATTTAAAAGAAGAAAATTAATAAAAAGAAATTTAGTTGTCTCTACTATATGTAAATATAATATATCTTGAGATTCCCTAGATTCCTACGTTACAATGATTTTATACATACATAAAGGAAGTGAATCTATGTCCATATTTACCCAATTAGTCAAAAGCGTATATTCGCCTAAAGATATGGCGCTATTCCGTTTTCAAAAAATCGGAAAAACCATTTTGTATATTATGCTACTTTGTCTAATCACTACTATTCCAAGAACATTCTTTTACGGTAGCTTTATCCAAGATAGTGTTACTATGGTAAATCAAGCAATTGAAAAAGATTTACCTGATTTTAAAATCGAAAATGGTGAACTAAAAGCTGATATTGAACAACCTATTCAAAAAGAAGAGGGAGATGCTCTTTTCGTATTTGATCCAAATACAACAGATATCGAAAAGTATCAAAATAAAACTGGTTTATTTATTTTAAAAGATAAAGTAGTTTCTATAGGAAATGGCCAGACGCAAACATACTCCTACAATGATTTATTAGGCACATCTCTTGAGAAAAAAGATTTGCAAGATTTCATTTCAGTATTCGATAGTATTTATCCAATTTTACTAGCTGTTATCGGCGTGTTAGTATATCTATTCCAATTGTTCATTACTTTCTTAGGAATTACTTTACTTGCGTTTATCGGTTCTGCTATGAGTGGTCAACGTAAATTATCTTATAAGCAAGTATGGACGTTAACTGCTTACAGCTACACAATTCCAACAATCTTCTTTATGATTATGGATTTATTCAAAATCGTTGTACCTGGTTCAACATTCATTTATATCGCAGTTGTTTTAATTGTTCTATACTTAACAATTAAAGAAGTTCCAAAACCGAACGAAAAAAATGCCTAAATAGGCATTTTTTTTTTGGACAAGCATATATTCCTAGCAAAGGAGTGAAGAATATGAAGAGATTAGGTATATTCTTATTCGTGCTTGTTCTTGGTTATATATTTTATTACGATATAAAAATTGGCACTTTGCCGATGTTAAGTTCATATAAAAAGACAAATGCGGCCGAAACAATAAAACAAGAAAGTACAAATACAAAACAAAAAAAAGAAAACAAAGCGGAAAAAGAAACAGATGTCACTTATAAAACAATTGAAGTCAAAACAGGTGATACGGTTCTTTCCATTACAGAAGCGATCAATAAGAAAAAAATTCCTTCTATCGAAAAAGTAATTGATGATTTTAAACAATTAAATAAAAATACACCTGCTACAAAAATACAACTTGGAAAGTCTTATAAATTCCCGTTATATCAATAAGCAATCACTTAATCCTTGTCAATTACATAAAGGCGCTGATACAATAGTAAAAGTGAAACCGAGCACTTCGGTTTCTATAGCCCTGTATCACGTATACTATCATTGATATAAGGGACTAAATAAGAAACTTCTTTTATAAGGAGAGCGATCTATTCGTGAATGAAATGACTCATCGTACAAAAACACGTCCAGTTAAAGTCGGTAATTTAACAATTGGCGGTAATAATGAATTAATTATACAAAGTATGACAACAACAAAAACACATGATGTTGAAGCAACAGTTGCTGAAATTAAACGTTTAGAAGAAGCTGGCTGTCAAGTCGTGCGTGTTGCTGTTCCAGACGAACGCGCAGCAAATGCTATTGCTGATATTAAAAAACAAATCAACATTCCACTTGTTGCTGATATTCATTTTGATTATCGCCTTGCTTTAAAAGCAATTGAAGGCGGCATTGATAAAGTACGTATCAATCCAGGTAACATTGGTCGTCGCCATAAAGTAGAAGCTGTTGTAAATGCAGCAAAAGAACGTGGTATTCCAATCCGTATCGGTGTAAACGCAGGTTCATTAGAGCGTCACATTTTGGAAAAGTACGGATACCCAACTGCAGATGGTATGGTTGAGAGCGCCCTACATCACATTAAAATTTTAGAGGACTTAGATTTCCATGATATTATCGTATCTATGAAAGCCTCTGATGTTAACTTGGCAATTGAAGCATACGAAAAAGCTGCACGTGCTTTTGATTATCCACTACATTTAGGTATCACAGAATCTGGAACGTTATTTGCCGGAACTGTAAAAAGTGCCGCTGGTCTTGGAGCAATCTTAAGTAAAGGCATCGGAAATACACTACGTATTTCATTAAGTGCTGACCCAGTTGAAGAAGTAAAAGTTGCGCGTGAACTATTAAAGTCATTCGGCCTTGCATCTAATGCAGCAACACTTATTTCTTGTCCAACTTGCGGTCGTATTGAAATTGATTTAATTAGTATCGCTAACGAAGTGGAAGAGTATATTTCTACACTACAAGTACCAATTAAAGTTGCAGTACTTGGCTGCGCTGTAAATGGTCCTGGTGAAGCTCGTGAAGCTGATATCGGTATTGCCGGCGCGCGCGGAGAAGGACTATTATTCCGTAAAGGGCAAGTCGTTCGTAAAGTACCAGAAGAAATAATGGTAGAAGAACTGAAAAAAGAAATCGACGTAATTGCTGCTGAAATGGCTGCTGAACGAGAAAAAGAAAAAGAAACACAAGAACAATAAAATAAAAAGAAGGTTGCCCACAACATTTGTGAGCAACCTTCTTTTCTACGTAAAAAAGCTCGTCAGTTATAGAACTGACGAGCTTTTACTTTGCACATTTTGGACAACGGCCATATATTTCAAACTTATGACCAGTTACTTCATAACCGTTAAAATCTTTATTCATAAAATCCATCGGGCAAGAAGTAATCTCTTTCGTCCCTCCACAATCTAAACAAATAAAATGATGATGATGTTCCATAATAGAACATGTAAAACGAAAATGTTTTTCACCGTTTAATTCCGTTTGTTCTAAAACACCGATTTCAGCAAACACCGTTAAGTTACGATAAATCGTGTCAAAACTAAGACCTGGATAATCATCCTTCATATGCTCTAAAACGTCTTTCGCCGTTAAATAACGATTGTGAGCTGCAAATAACCTGAGCATTTCTTCCCTTTTCCCAGTATGTTTGTATCCTTTATCTTTCATTAGGCGTAAAGCTTCTGTTAGATTCATATCTATCCCTACTTTATGCAGTTTTTTTCTTTTTCCATAAAATCGCACCAATTAAAATAAGAACCGCTATCATAACAATTGTACCACCTGGTGCTAAATCAAGTTGATACGAAGCAAACATTCCACCAATTACTGCAATTTCACCAAATAAAATGGAGAAGAAAATTGTTTGTTTAAATCCATTCGCAATACGAATACTTGCTGCAACTGGTAACGTCATTAATGATGATACGAGAAGAACCCCTACTACACGCATTGATACCGCAATGACAAGCGCAACCAATATAATGAAAATAAAGTGAATCCACTTTGCACTCAAACCGGTTGATACAGCGTATTCCTCATCGAACGATAGTAAAAATAGCTCTTTGTATAATAAAGTAATCGTTACAATAACAACAATTGCTACAATGCCAATGATTATTAAATCCGTACTTGTTACAGCACTTACACTACCAAATAAATAACTAAATAAATCTGTGTTAAATCCATTTGCAAGTGAAATAAAAATAACGCCAATCCCCATTCCTGCTGAAAGAATAATTGGAATTGCTAATTCTTGATAATGTTTATATACAGTACGTAGTTTTTCAATAAGTAACGCCCCACCCATAGAAAAAATCATACCCATATATAACGGATTTAAAAATCCTCCTGTGAAAATTGTTTTTTCTAGTAATAAACTTGCAGCAATACCCGATAATGTCACGTGACTTAACGCATCTGCAATAAGCGACATACGACGAATGACAACAAATACACCGATAAGTGGCGCAACAAGTCCTATTAAAATCCCTGCATATAAAGAGTTACGTAAAAAGTCATATTGTAAAAAATCTTGTATCATTATATCCTCCCGTGATGCTCATGCTCGTGTTCTAAACGATGAACATGATGTCCATATAAGACGGACATTTCTGCATCTTCTAACTCTCGGAACTTTTCTACATTTCCATGGAAATGTAAATGTTGGTTTAAGCATGCAACATGTGTTACCTTCTCGGTAACAGCTCCCATATCATGCGTAACGAGAATTAATGTAATTCCTAGCCTTTTGTTTAAATCCTCTAATATCTCATAAAAACTTTCTACATTCTTCACATCGATTCCAACAGTGGGCTCGTCCAAAATAAGTAATTCAGGATCACTAACGAGCGCACGAGCAATAAATACGCGCTGTTGTTGTCCACCAGAAAGTTCTCCAATATTACGTCCTTGAAACTCACTCATTCCTACATCAGCAATCGCTTTTTCTACCTTTTTCTTATCGTTTTTCGTAAAAAAGCGAAACAACCCTTTTTTCGAAACGAGTCCCATTGACACAACTTCAAACACAGTTGCCGGAAAACCAGAATTAAAGCTATTTGCCTTTTGCGACACATAACCAACTTTGTTCCATTCTTTAAACTTCTTACTATCAACACCAAACAAACGAATGCTTCCCTGTTTTGGCTTTAAAACGCCTAATAAACATTTTAGCAAAGTTGATTTCCCTGAACCATTTGGCCCAACTAAACCTAAAAAAGCTCCCTTCGGAACTTGCAAATTTATATCTTCTAACACATTTCGATCTTCATATCGAAATGACAATCCTTCTATTTCTAATATATTATTCATAGCATCTCACCTATTTTAATTCAGAATGATTCCGATTTATATCTATTTGAATTATAGTACAGCTTATTATAGTTGTAAACCAATCTGCCTAAAATATATCTACTTTTTCAAGAAACCTTACTATTATAACAAAAAGCAGAGAAAAATTCTCTGCTTTCAAAAGATATTATAATTAATTTTTTAGTGAATGGCTGATTTAAACTTACCACCATTTGTCTCTTGTGTACTCATAATCGTAACAAACGCATTCGCATCAATTTCATACACAATTGATTTTAGCTTTGTCACTTCTAGACGTGTTACAACTGCATAAATCACTTCTTTTTCTTTATCCGTGTAACCGCCTTTCGCTACAAGCTTTGTAGTTCCACGACCAAGACGATGTAAAATCGCATTTGATACTTCCTCATATTGATCTGATACAATTAAAACAGCTTTCGTTTCATCTAAACCTTGAATGACTGTATCAATTGTTTTGAATGCAATGTAGTACGTCATAACAGAATACATCGCTTGTTCAACACCAAATACAAATGCTGCCCATGCAAAAATAAATAAGTTCACAAACATTACAAATTCGCCAACGGAGAAAGGTAATTTCTTCGTTAATAAAATACCCATAATTTCTGTTCCGTCCATTGATCCACCATGACGAATAACGAGCCCTACACCAAGACCTAAAATAAGACCGCCAAACACTGTAGCTAAAATTGGCTCTGTTGTAAATGGCGGCACAGCATGTAACGTTGATTCAATAAACGCTAAAGCTACAATACCGAACGCCGAAGATAGCATGAACGTTTTTCCGATTTGCTTATAACCCGAATACATAAATGGGATATTGAGAATAACGACCAAAGTAGAAAAACTTAACCACCAAATATTAGGAGTAAGATAATCTAATATAAGAGAAATACCAATAATTCCACCGTCAATAATTTTATTTGGCATTAAAAATAATTCAATTGCTACCGCTGCGCATGCTGCCCCAAAAATAATCATAACTAAACGATAAATAAGATGGATAACACTTTCTTTTCGATGTTGCTTTTGCTCCATAAGTCCTCCCTATACTCTTTTTCTATAGTTTTGTCCTTATATTATAACATACGCTTCTTTTTCTCATGAAAAAAGAAACTCTATACGAATATGTACAAGCTACGTACTCATATATTTCGATAGAAGAACGTGTGAAGGAGGATAACTCGATGAACCTCATTAAACAACTTGTAAATAAAAAATTAAATCATATTTCTACAAAGGAATTATTGAAATATAGTAAAGAATATGACGTTCCAATTACGACTGCACAAGCTGATCAAATTGTTGGACTTATGAAAGGAAAGAATATTAACATTTACGATAATGACGAACGACTAGCGCTCTTAAAACAAATAGCTCAAGTAACCTCGCCCGCTACTGCCCAACAAGTAAATACTTTATTTCAGCAACTACTAAAATAAGGAGGGGATATTCCCCTCCTTATTGCGCTTTAATTTTTTCAAGAAGTCCTTCATCAAAAGTACCATTTTTCAGCATTTCGATTTCTAATTTATATGGCGGCTTCTTGTCCTTTTTATCTTCACCTACATATGGCGTTTCCAGAATTTTTGGTACGTGCGTTAACTGCGGATGATGCACAATATGATGCAACGCTTTATAGCCAATATGACCGAAACCGATATTTTCATGACGGTCTTTTCCTGCGCCGCGTACATTTTTACTATCATTAATATGAAGTACTTGTAAACGATCGATACCAACAATCTTATCAAATTCGTTTAATACACCATCAAAATCATTTACAATGTCATATCCTGCATCGTGCGTATGGCACGTATCAAAGCATACGGATAGTTTTTCATTATATTTTACACCATCAATAATTTTTGCAATTTCTTCAAAACTACGGCCGCATTCTGTTCCTTTTCCTGCCATCGTTTCTAACGCAATGTTCACCGTCTGATCTGGCGTTAATACTTCATTCAGCCCTTTAATAATTTGTTGAATACCAGCGTCTGCTCCTGCACCGACGTGCGCACCTGGGTGAAGAACGATTTGTTTCGCCACACCTAATGCTGATGTCCTCTCAATTTCCATACGAAGAAAATCTACACCTAATTGGAATGTTTCTGGCTTCGTCGTATTTCCAACATTAATAATATATGGTGCATGTACGATAATCTCTTCGATACCGTTTTGTTCCATATGTTTTCTTCCTGCTTCTATGTTCAATTCTTCAATTGGTTTTCTTCTTGTATTTTGCGGTGCACCTGTATAAATCATAAACGTCGTTGCACCGTATGAAACAGCCTCTTCACTTGCTGCTAATAACATTTTCTTACCACTCATAGAAACATGAGATCCAATCTTTAACATACAATCACCTCTTCAATATACAATAGATATAATGATAGCATAATTTGTAGAAATATGTAGTGAATTGTTTTTTCCATTCTCCACTGATTATTATCCCCGTAAATAGCGGGATAAAAAAAGATAAGGGAAATCCCTTATCTTTTTTTATTGCTATATTTTCTTTTCACTTTGTCACGTTCTGTTGCAAGTTTACGTTTATAGTTTGGTTTTACTTTTTTCGGTTTTTTAACAACTTTCGTTGCCATAACATCAAGTTCATCATTTGGTTTTTTACGGCTCTTACGACGACGACGTTCACCTAAATCCACCCACTCATCTCCGCGTAAATCTACATGTTTAAACTCGATATGACGTTGTTTTTCTAAACTATCTAACGCTTCTTCGTTTGCTGGATCATAAATCGTCACTGCAATACCTGAATAGCCTGCGCGTGCTGTTCTTCCAACACGGTGAACGAAGAAATCTAAATCTGATGGAAGTTCATAATTAATAACATGACTAATTCCTTCAATATCAATACCACGTGCTGCTAAATCAGTTGCAACAATATATTGGAATTCAAGGTCACGAATTTGTTTCATCATTTTTTTACGATCACGAGGTGATAAATCTCCGTGAATTCGTCCAACTTTTAAGCCGCGTTCCGTTAATCCGTCAGCAACTTGATCTGCCATTTTCTTCGTATTCGTGAAAACAACTGCTAAATACGGTTTAAATTGTAGTAACATTCTTTTCACTAAATCGATTTTGTTACGATGTTTAGAAGGCACTAAATAATGCTCAATATTTCCAGCCGCAACTTGTTTTGGATTGATATGAATATGCTCTGGATTCTCCATGTATTTCTTTAGAAACGGTTTTAGTTTTTGAGGAATTGTTGCAGAGAAAACTAACATTTGCAAGTTTTTAGGCATGCGTGCTGCAATCTTGTCTACATCATGAATGAATCCCATATCAAGCATTAAGTCTGCTTCATCGACAATAATCGTATTTGCTTTATGAACAAACAGTGCTTGTTCTTCTACTAAGTCTTTAATACGTCCTGGCGTTCCAACTACAATATGAGGTTGTTTTTTCAACTTCTCAATTGATCGTTGTTTATCAGTTCCACCAATTAAACAACGTGCTGTAATCATTTGATCTTCCGCACAGAACTTTGTTAATTTCACGATTTCTTCGTAAATTTGTTGTGCTAACTCACGAGTAGGCGCTGTAATAACAAGTTGTACTTCTTCACGACCTGGGTTAATTCTGTTCAATGTAGGAAGTAAGTATGCATGTGTTTTCCCAGAACCTGTTTGGGATTGTCCAATTACACTTACACCTTTTTTCACGACCGGGAAAATTTTCTGTTGAATTCCTGTCGGCTCTGTAAAGCGTAGTTCACGAACTGCATCTATTAAAAATGGTTTAAAATCATACTGTGTAAAAGTTTTTTGTGTCATAAGTTACACCTTCTTTCTAAATTTCTACTGCGCGCACAAATCAGTCAAGTCTACATTATATCGAAATCTACAAGTAAAATCCATCTTTAGTTTAGGTTTTTACTTCAAAAACTAACCTTCTTCCCTCTTATTGCATATTGTATGTGTATATACCTAACTGAAGAAAGGAGGATTTCTCGCATGTTTCCAAAATCCCCCATGAGACAAATGTATCCGAATCCAGGGCAGCAACCTTATACACCATATCCAATTCCACAACTACCACCGATGGCACAAAAAAAGAAAGGATTTCTTGCTAAACTCTTTAAAAAACACGATCCAACCGAACCTTACATGCAAATGGTTCCGCCTTATCGACAAATGGAAGGACCGCCAATGATGCACCAGCAACCGCCACCTCAATATCGACAGCAATATCAGCAACAATACCAACACCAATACCCGCAGCAATATCAACAGCAATATCAACCATACATGCAGCAGCATCCCGAGCAAATGATCCCTCCTCAAATGTATGAATCAAACGACACGCGCGGCGGTGCAACAACTCCAGCCGCATCAAGTAGCGGCATCGGTAGTTTTTTTTCGAATTTAATTTCGAATCCAACTACTATGATAAATAATATCGAAAAAGTATCACAAGTCGTTCAATCTGTAAGCCCTGTCGTTGAACAGTACGGTCCCATTATGCGTAACCTACCAAGCATTGTTAAAATTCTCACCTCTGGAAAAAGTACGGAAGAAAATCCAACCGAAGATCAAACTGAAGACGTAACAGAAAAGGTTGAGGTAGCAACTCCACATCCTCCATCCAAAAAAAGAAAAAGAAAAAAAATGGTGATTGAGCCAGTCATAGAAAAAGAAGTACGAGAGGAGCCTGTTCAAAAAATAGCAACAAAACCAAAACTATATGTGTAACAATCCTTTGTTTTCTATCCACTCCTCCTTTATAATGTAAAAGACTATGCACAAAAGTATCCCTTGTTTAGAAGGAGAGGATTACTCATATGAAAATTGTTAAAATTTCCCCTCGTGGTTATTGCTACGGTGTTGTGGACGCGATGGTTATTGCACGTAACGCCGCATTAGATACATCATTACCAAGACCTATTTATATTTTAGGTATGATTGTTCACAACAAACATGTAACAGATGCATTCGAAGAAGATGGCATCATCACATTAGATGGTCCAAGTCGATTAGACATTTTAGATAAAATCGATTCTGGTACTGTTATTTTCACTGCACACGGTGTTTCTCCAGAAGTTAAACAACGTGCAAAAGAAAAAGGTTTAACAACAATTGATGCCACTTGCCCAGATGTTACAAAAACACATGACCTTATTGAAGCAAAGAAAGCTGAAGGTTACCATGTCATTTATATCGGCAAAAAAAATCATCCAGAACCAGAAGGCGCAGTTGGTATCGCACCTGATATCGTTCATCTTATCGAAAGAGCCGATGATTTAAAGACATTAGAAATTCCAACGGATAAAATTTTAGTTACAAATCAAACAACGATGAGTCAATGGGATGTTCAACATTTAATGGAGGACATTCAGAAGAAATTCCCAACAGCAGAATTCCATAAGGAAATTTGTTTAGCAACTCAAGTTCGCCAAGAAGCGGTTGCCAAACAAGCTGATGTTGCAGACTTAACAATTGTTGTTGGTGATCCGAAAAGTAATAACTCAAACCGTTTAGCACAAGTATCACAAGAAATCGCTGGTACGAAAGCATACCGCGTTGCAGACGTAAGTGAAATCAAATTAGAATGGCTACAAGGTGTCGAGAACGTAGCTGTTACAGCAGGCGCTTCTACTCCAACACCAATTACAAAAGAGGTTATCGCTTTCTTAGAGCAATATGACCCAATGAATCCTGCTACATGGGAAAGAGTTCGAAAAGTACCGTTACAAAAAATATTACCTCGTGTAAAAGTGAAAAAAGAACAATAATAAAAACCGTTGCCTATATGAGCAACGGTTTTTATTTTTCTTATACAAATGTAAATGGATCTGTATGTAATTGCGAAGCATGAATATGTACATTCAGTTTCTTTGCATCTGCTTTTTCTTGTAATTGCTTTTGTACACCTTGCTTCATTACCTTTTCAACGTTATGTCCTGGGTCGACGATATTTAAACCGAGCATCATCGCATCATGGGCAACATGATAATACATGTCACCTGTTACATATACATCCGCACCTTTAAATTTAGCTTGATTGATGTATTTGTTACCATCGCCACCAAGTACAGCTACTTTGCGCACTTTATCATCTAATTTCCCAACAACTCGCGCACCCTTTACATCTAACGATTGCTTTACATGTTCCGCAAACTGTCCAAGTGTCATTTCTTCTTGTAAATATCCTATTTTTCCAAGCCCTAACGTTTCACCTTTGTTATCAAGTGGATACACATCATAGGCTACTTCTTCATATGGATGTGCTGTTACCATTGCTTTAATCACTTTTCGTTGTAGTGAAGCTGGAATAATCGTTTCGATTCGTACTTCTTCTACGCGCTCTAACTGTCCAGTTTCCCCGATATAAGGATTTGTCCCCTCTTGAGGTACAAACGTACCTGTACCCTCGCTATTAAACGTACAGTGGCTATAATTGCCGATATGACCAGCACCTGCGTCTCCTAATGCTTTTCGTACTTCTTCTGCATGAGTTTCAGGCACAAACACAACAATTTTTTTCATTTCTTCTGCATATGTCGGTGCCAAAACTTCTGTATTTTGCAATCCTAACGCCTCAGCCAGTAAATCATTTACCCCGCCCTTAGCAACATCCACATTTGTATGTGCTGCATAGATTGCAATATCATTTTTCATACACTTTTCAATAATTTTCCCATACGCCTTATCTGTATGGATCGCTTTTAGCGGGTTAAAAATTAAAGGGTGATGCGCAATAATGACATTCGCTCCTAATTGAATTGCTTCATCCACAACTTCTTCCGTTACATCTAACGCAATTAATACGTGCTGCACGGGTTTATTAAGCGCTCCAATCTGCAGCCCAATCTTATCTCCTTCCATCGCCAAATGCTTCGGATACATACTTTCAAATAACGAAATAATTTCATGGCCATTTGGAATTTTACTCATGATAAAACCTCCCCTATCATTTTCATTTTCGCTTCTACTTCCGCACGCTTCGCTTTTGTTTCTTCAGAATCAGCCGCACGTTCTAACTGTTTTAAAATATTTTGGAAGTTTTTTAATTCTCCTTCCCACTTTTCAACGAAAGCTTCACTTTTTTCTTTCATTAAAAATGGTCCCATAAATAATTCAGCCTGTTTATTTTCAGAGTAAGGAACCGTGATATTTCCTCGCTCCCCTACTAAAATCTCGTAAATTTTCCCATCTTCTTTTACGATTTTTTCATGGATAAGCTCCCATCCATTCTCAATAAACCATTCACGAATGTGATGCGCTGCAATATTCGGCTGTAAAATTAAACGTGTTACACCTTCTAATTTTTCTTTACCACTTTCTAAAATATCACGAATTAACGCTCCGCCCATTCCGGCAACCGTAATTACATCTACTTCTCCTGGCGCGATAACAGCTAATCCATTCCCTTTACGCACATCTACTTTATCTTGTAAGCCACTTTCAGCTACAGTTGCCTGCGCAGAGCGAAATGGTCCATCTACAACCTCTCCAGCAACTGCTTTAGTAGCAATATTATTTATAATTGTATAACACGGTAAATACGCATGATCCGATCCAATATCAGCAACTGTAGATCCTACTGGTATTTCACGCACAACTTCTTCTAATCGTTTTGAAAGCTTTACTTCATTCATGTATTTCCATTACTCCTTCTCTTGTCAGTCTGTCTCCATGATAATGAATTTATAGTAGTTGTTGCAAGCCTATAACAACAATTCACTTCTCTATTATTCATCGTATTTTAGAAAATATAGAAAAACAAGCCTTTTGCTTAAGCAAAAGGCTTGTCATACGGAACTTTATTTTTTCTTCGATAACCAATCAGCTACTTTAGCGGCTTGATCAGCTGGAACTATATTCGGTGGCATATTGCCTTTTCCTTTCGAAAGAATTTCTTTAATTTCATCCTTTGAAAGTTTCCCACCAATTTTTTGTAAATTAGGTCCTACCGCCCCTTGTAATTGATCACCGTGGCAGCTCGTACAGCTTTGCTTCACAATATCCTCTGGCTTGGATGCTGTTTGTGCTGGTTTCCCGCCATTTTTTGCATCAGCTAACTCTTTAGATTTATTTAGCCCCTGAAATGAAAATACAAACATAACGATAATACCTAATGCTGCAATAAGAGCGAACGGAATCAGCGGATTACGTTTCATATCTCTTCTCCCCCCTCTATACCCCTAAATAGTTAGATGATTCAGTCATTTCCATTGTACTTGAAAACGCTCTATCAGAAAAGAGTAAACTACTAATCGTTAAAAATATTCCATAAATTCAGTTTATTGTTTTTTATTGTTATATCGCTTATTATTTCGATAATTATTAACGTTTCTCATCATATTTTTCACTTTTCTACATATATTTTTGTATAGAATAAACAAAATTAATCGAAAAATCGAAAAATGAGCATTTGCAAATCAAAAGACAATTCTGTAAAATAAATTACAAGAAATTGTAATCGTTGCTGACAGCTAAAGTTTAACAAAAATTAACAAAATAAAAAAGTTTACTTCACAAAAGTGAAGTAAACTTAAAGGTAGCCTATTCTAAGAAATCCTTAAGGCGCTTACTACGGCTTGGATGTCTCAATTTACGTAGTGCTTTTGCTTCAATTTGACGGATACGTTCTCTCGTTACGCCGAATACTTTCCCAACTTCTTCAAGCGTACGAGTTCGTCCATCATCTAAACCAAAACGAAGACGTAGAACATTTTCTTCACGATCTGTTAGTGTATCTAACACATCTTCTAATTGTTCTTTTAGCAATTCATACGCTGCATGGTCCGCAGGCGATGTTGCTTCTTGGTCTTCAATGAAATCACCTAAATGGGAGTCATCTTCTTCACCAATCGGTGTTTCAAGAGAAACTGGCTCCTGTGCAATTTTTAAGATTTCACGTACTTTTTCTGGAGCAAGATCCATTTCTTCACCAATCTCTTCAGGAGATGGTTCACGTCCTAAATCTTGTAATAATTGACGTTGTACACGAATTAACTTATTAATCGTTTCAACCATATGAACTGGGATACGAATTGTTCTTGCTTGGTCTGCAATCGCACGTGTAATTGCTTGGCGAATCCACCAAGTTGCATACGTACTAAATTTGAAACCTTTACGATAATCGAACTTTTCAACCGCTTTAATTAGACCCATATTCCCTTCTTGAATTAAGTCTAAGAAAAGCATACCACGGCCCACGTAGCGCTTTGCAATACTTACTACAAGACGTAAGTTTGCTTCTGCAAGACGACGTTTCGCTTCTTCATCGCCTTCTTCAATACGCGTTGCAAGTCGAATTTCTTCTTCTGCAGATAGTAAATCTACACGACCAATTTCTTTTAAATACATACGAACAGGATCGTTGATTTTAACCCCTGGTGGTACGCTTAAATCATTGAGGTCGAATTCTTCTTCCGATTTTGCTATTTGGCGATTATTAGGGCCTTCGTCGTTGTCATTGTCGCCAACTAAGTCGATCCCTTGTTCACCTAAATATTCATAGTATTCATCCATTTGATCGGATTCAATTTCAAATCCATTCATGCGTTCTGCAATCTCTTCATATGTAAGAACGCCACGTTTTTTTCCGAGCTCAGTGAGTTGTTCTTTCACTTGCTCAAGGGTCATTTCAGTTTCAATTTGTTTAGAACGAGCTGGTTTGTCAGCCATCTGTTCCCCTCCTTACGCGAGATACAAACATTCATTATACTAAAAATTTATCAAAAAAGCTATTTTCTCGCTTTTTGATTTTGTAAATATGCTACATAATATTTAGCAGCCTCTACAGGATCTGTCTTTTCCATTTGTTTTATCTTGAAGATGATTTCCATCTTTTCAAGTTTTTCTTGATGACGTCTAAGCGTCTCCAAATGGCCTTGTAACACTTCTTCTGTGTATTCTGGATTAATAAATTCATCCGTCGAAATATCAGTAATAATATTTTTCAACTTTTCATCAGAGAGCCAACTTAAAAATGTTCCGACTGAAGGTTCATTTCCCTTTTCATAATATGCGTATAGTTCATATAAAATCCCTTTATGTTCTTCTGTATGAAAATCTTCTATGTGGGATTCCATACGAACGGCCACTTCTGGACTTTGCAACATATGGTAAATAATTTCTCTTTCAGCCCTTTCAAAACCTGTTAACTTCGGTTTTGCTTGAACAATTTGAGACGGTTTAGAAACCTGCTTTACTTGTTTTTGTTGTACCTTTTGTTCTTTGCGATATTGGTGCAATTGATTCAAAAGTGTTTCCATTGAATACGAAAATTCTTGCGATAATGACTTCAAATATGATTCTGCCTGCATCGCATCCTGTAACAACGATAACTCTTTTAAAACACTTTTCACATACTCTTCTTTGCCCGACTCATCTTGCAAATTTTTCCCTAAACGCAAATGATTTATTTTAAAACCAACAAAACTTATACTTGATTTCACAAGATTTTCAAAAGCAGTTGTCCCATATTGTTGCACATATTCATCAGGATCAAGCTTATCTGGCAAGGATGTAACTTTCACTTGGCAACCAACTTGCAACAATAATTGCCCTGCTTTCATCGTCGCTTCTCGCCCTGCTTTATCACCATCATAGCAAAGAACAACAGTTTCAACGTTACGTCGCAGAAGTTTTGCTTGTTCTTCAGTTAAAGCTGTTCCCATTGTCGCAACAGCTTCTTCCACACCACTTTTTACCGCAGCTAGTACGTCGGCATACCCTTCAAAAAGGACCACTTGCCCACGTTTTCTAATAAACGGCCTTGCTTGATGGAAGTTATACAACAATTTACTTTTGTGAAAAATTGGTGTTTCTGGGCTATTTAAATATTTCGGAGTGTCATCTCCTAACGCCCTTCCACTAAACGCTATCACTTTACCTTGTAACGTATAGATTGGAAACATAACTCTTCCACGGAAGCGATCATAATGACTACCATCCTTCTCGCTTCTTATGAGAAGACCAGCTTGTTCCATACTAGACAACGATAAACCTCTTTTTTGTAAAATTTTCGTTGCTGCATCCCAAGCAGGTGACGCATAACCAATTTCAAACTTCTCAATCATCTCTTTTGTAATACCACGTTTTAACAAATACGAAAGTGCTTCATTTCCTTCTTCTGTATTTACTAATAAATGATGATAATACTTTTTTAAAAGTTCATGAGCCTGTTGCATGATGACAGTGTCATCAGATATGTCTTCTTGTTGTCCTTGCCCTGATGTATACTCTGCAACCGCAATTCCATTTCTTTCACCTAGCTTTTGAACAGCTTCGGTAAAAGCCAGTCCTTCCATTTTCATTAGAAAGGAAAATACATTTCCACCTTCTCCACATCCGAAGCAATGAAAAATTTGCTTGTCAGATGAAACAGAGAATGAAGGAGAATTCTCACCATGAAACGGACAAAGGCCGAAATAGTTACGTCCCTGTTTTCTAAGTTGAACGTATTCACCAATCACTTCGACAATATCGGATGATGTCCGAATTTGTTCAACAACTTCTTCAGGAATTCTGTTCCCCATAACTCCATCTCCGTGTCGTATTTTGTATTCGATATAAATTAAAAAATTCCTTTATAATTCGACAATATTTTTTCTAAACTTATTAAAAAATGTTGTCGATCACGTTATCAAGCGATTTTGCAGACCCTTTTCTGCGTAACTTCGCAGATACGTACCTACTATATAAAATTGTATCCATTTGCTCATCTATTACAAATGTACCTCATGGAGACAATACATATGCACTTTTTCACAAGAAGACTAGCAAGCACCATATCCTATGTGATCACGAGATCTGTTTTTTGCATGTTGATACATATAAAGAAATCAACTTTTGCTTATTCAGCATCTACATAGATCCAAATTCCCTCGCTGCTTCCTTAAACGATGAGCATACGATGTGACAAACAAAATTTTGACATGAAATTTCGTTCCAACTCGCACAATTGTCAGCCTTCACAGTATATGCATCTGCATCAACTCATACCATATTGATGTTTTGCATATTTCTGTATTCTACATCCCTTCTGCGAATCCTTCCATAATGTGCGTTTTCTTGTATAGATTTTGTCGATTTAACGTAATTACATGTCATTTCTTAAATCCTATCCCTAGTTTATTCTGAAAAATTAAAGTCTAAACGTAAAATATAGGTTTTTATCACAATTTTTTATTATAATATATTTTCTTCAACTACGCTACATATCCCTTTATTTTTTCATCTTCTATTTCAGGATAGCGAAACCCTACTTTTAACATAATAAAAAGACAGAAGAATATAAGTATAACCACTTCACTATCATCTATTACGAAATCAGTAGGCACTGTGTTTCTCACGAGCGAAAAAAGCACATTCACCTTTGGTAAATGTGCTAAAACATTTTTTGGTTTTGCACTGCATTCACAATAATGTTAGCTGTTTCTTCAATCGCTTTGTTCGATACATCAATTACTTGACAATTTATTTTACTAACTACATTCTCAAAGTGATCAATCTCTTCTTTAATACGATTAATATTGGCATATGTTGCTCCATCACTTAGTCCAAGTGATTTCAATCGCTCTTTTCGAATATGATTTAACTTCTCTGGCGTAATTTTCAAACCGAAGCATTTTTCTTTAGCCACTTGATATAATTCTTCAGGCGGATCTACTTCTGGTACTAGTGGTACGTTGGCAACTTTCAAACGTTTGTTATGAGCTAAATATTGAGAAAGTGGTGTTTTTGATGTGCGCGAAATCCCAATTAACACGATATCTGCTTTTAAAATACCACGTGCATCTCTACCATCATCATACTTCACAGCAAACTCAATCGCTTCAATCTTTTTAAAGTATTCTTCATCTAATCTACGAACAACACCAGGCTCATATCTAGGCACTTGCCCTGTAATTTCTTCAATTTGATCGATTAGAGGGCCGATAATATCATATGCCTCTACACCTTCTTTTGCAGCCTCTGTCACTAAATATTGGCGCATGTCAGGCTTTACTAACGTAAAACAAATAAGTGCTTGATTGCTCTTAGCAATCGAAATCACTTCTTTTAATGTCCCTGTATCTTCTACATACGGCACACGTCTAATATCAGGAGCAAATGGGAATTGCCCCATTGCTGCTCGAACAACCAAATCAGCCGTTTCTCCTACAGAGTCAGATACGACATATACGATTTTATTATCCATTACATTACCTCACTTTAAACAAATTACACTTATTCGTTATTTACTAAGTTTACAAACGCACGTGTAATATTTGTTTTTGTAATTCGTCCAACCACTTCTAAACCTTGTTTCGTATCTTTTACAACTGGCATCGCATCAATCTGTCTTTCTATTAATTCCATCGCAATATCATATAAAGAATCTTCTCTACGACACATCGCAATGTTTGGCATCCTTGTCATGATAATATTAACCGGAAGTGAGGTTAAATCCTGCTTCCCTAAGCTAGCTCGTAATAAATCTTTACGAGATACAACGCCTACTAATAGAGTCGATTGATCTACAACGAATAATGTACCTACATCCTCTAAAAACATAGTACAAATCGCATCGTATACCGATACATTTTTATCAATTACAACCGGTCTAGATTGATAATCTTGTACTTTAATTTTCTTAACAGCTTCAGATAATAACTGCCCCCCAGTTTTACCCGTATAAAAATAACCTACGCGTGGACGTGCTTCTAAATAACCAGCCATCGTTAAAATTGCTAAGTCTGGTCTTAGCGTTGCACGTGTTAATCCCAATTGCGCAGCAATTGACTCCCCTGTAATAGGACCGTGATCTTTTACAATCTGAATGATATGTTCTTGCCGTTTATTCAGCTCTATGATAATCACCACCTTTAATGCACAACGAAAAAAGTTATACTATCTCTTAAATATTATATACTAAATATGCTATTCGAAAAAGAAAGGATGTAAAAAGGACCGTATACGGCCCCAAATTATATTTGAAACTTATCAAGTTGTTCTAAGAAACGTCTTGATTTCAAATAAATCCCGCAATATTCATCATAATATGTATTCAATACTAAACGCATTTGTTTTTTTGTACTATCCTTCACTGATACATTGCCAAGTCTATGTAAATCGAAGTGGTAGAAAAGACGCAATAATTTATGAACGGCTTCCCCCACTGGTATACGATACTGATCTTGCTCAGCATGACGTGAGCACAGAAAACCGCCCTCCCTAACAGAGAAGGCGACAAAATCTGTTTCTTGATGACAAATCGCACATGTATCAAAGTACGGGCGCATCCCTAATACCGGAAGCATTTTCGTTTGATAAATTAATGATAATACTTCTGGATCAACACCCTCACACATATAATGCAACGTTTGATATAACATTTCAAATAAATATGGATTATGTTTTTTATCTTCTGTTGCTTTATCAGTTAACTCAACAATAAATGATGCATAAGCAGTTAAAAATATATCCTCGCGAATTTCTTTCATAGTTGAAATAATCTCGCCTTGTTGCAAAGTTCCAAGTCCAGATCCCATTTGAATAAGAAAATGACCATGTGTCATAAGTTGCGAAACAGATGCTAACCGGCTTTTCGGTTTTTTCGCTCCTCTTGCCATTGCACTTACCTTACCCAATTCTCTTGAGAATATTGTAACAATCTTGTTCGTTTCTCCGTAATCTGTCGTACGGATAACGATGCCCTCAACTTTTTGAAACATGTTCGTCACCATCCAAGGTTTGAACAAAACGGGTCAAGAAATTGGAGAGTCTAGATGCGCTAGCTCCTCTTCATGTTGATCCATCTCATCGTTTACGTCTTTTTCCATTTCTTTCAAAAGCAAATACGTCTCAATGCTTCCTGTTTTGGAGAAAAACTTCCAGGTAAAATCTAGCATAAGAATCCACCTTTCTCAATAAGCGTAGCCTATAAACCAATTTCCTTTGTTGTTATTAAATTGACCCATTTTGTCCATTTTCATGTGAGAAAAATTTTTCCTAATTTATCAAAACTCATAAAAACCAATAATCAGCGGATGAACAAAACATCCGCTGATTACAGCTTTACTCTATTTTAATACTCGTCTTCGCGGAAACCAAGGTCACGAAGCTGAGACATTTTATTTCGCCAATCTTTTTGCACTTTTACCCATACTTCTAAAAATACTTTAGAACCAAGTAATGCTTCAATATCAAAACGAGCTCGCTTACCGACTTCTTTTAACATCTTCCCTTGTTTTCCGATAATAATCCCTTTTTGCGACGGACGTTCAACAACAATCGTTGCATTGATATAAACTGCCCCGCCTTCGCGTTTTTGAATTGCATCGATAACAACAGCCACAGAATGCGGCACTTCTTCACGTGTTAAATGTAGTACTTTCTCACGAATAAGCTCTGCAATAATAAATCTCTCCGGATGATCCGTTACTTGATTATCCGGGTAGTATTGTGGTCCTTCCGGTAAATACTTTTTAATTGTTCCAATTAGAGCTTCCACATTATTACCGTCTAATGCAGAAATTGGTACGATTTCTGCAAAGTCATGTAATTTGCGATATTGATCAATTAGCTCTAATAATTGTTCTGGGTGAACTTGGTCAATTTTATTAATAACTAAAAATACTGGTTGTTTCGTTTCTTTTAACTTCTCGATGATGAATTCTTCACCACGACCAAAGCCTTCGACAGCATTCACCATAAACAGAACGATATCAACTTCTTTTAATGTCGTTTGCGCCATCTTCACCATGAAGTCGCCTAGTTTATGTTTCGGTTTATGTATTCCTGGTGTATCAATGAAAATTACTTGTGAATCATTTTCTGTATATACGCCTTGAATTTTATTACGAGTTGTTTGTGGCTTGTCACTCATAATAGCAATTTTTTGACCAATAATACGATTTAAAAATGTAGATTTCCCAACATTCGGTCTGCCAATAATAGAGACAAAACCTGATTTATAACCTTTTCTATTCATGTAAATCCTCCGCTAAAAATGCTCCTGGTAACAATTCTCCGACTGTTGTCTCTTGAACGTCACCATGTAAATTTGATAGGTATACTTTCGTATCCTGTTTACATAATTCTACCATAACTTGTCGACATGCTCCACAAGGAGGTACTGGACGCTTCGTATCCGCCACAATTGCGATAGCTACAAACTCTTTATCTCCTTCAGAAACCGCCTTAAATAAAGCTGTTCTTTCTGCACAGTTACATAAACCATATGATGCATTCTCAACATTACATCCACGATATACTTTTCCATCGCGCGTTAATAATGCTGCACCTACTTGAAATTTAGAATATGGTACGTACGCTTGTTTACGCGCTTCGATTGCTTCTTGAATTAATTGTTTACTATTCATATTCCCGCATCCTTTCTGTTCCCAGCTGTGAATAGATACACTCTCTTATTAAAGGCCTTTACGGCACCTTCAAAGCTTAATAAAAGCTTTGGAATGCAACTATACCACATACGGTAAAAAGATAATAGCACCAATTATAACGGCTATTATCGCAAACAATAAAACCGCTCCTGCTGCGACATCCTTTGCGACTTTCGCAAACGGATGTATATCAGCAGTCGCTAAATCTACTGTTTTTTCCACAGCCGTATTTACCATCTCTAAGCTCATTACAATTCCTATTACAATAAGTAATATCATCCACTCTACCTTCGTAATATGGAAATAAAAGCCGCAGCATATAACAATGACTGCGGCTACATAATGAATTTTCATATTTCGTTCATGACGAAGACAAAAGAATACACCTGCTATAGCATATCCAAAACTATCTATAAGTTTTCCTTTTTTCATCGTCCTAATCCAAATGCTTCTAAAATTTCTTTTTGTCTTCCAAACATTTCTTTTTCATCCTCTTCTGTCATGTGGTCATAACCAAGCAAATGTAAAAAGCCATGTAACGCTAAAAAGCCAAGTTCACGATCAAAAGAATGTCCATACTCTTCAGCTTGTTCTTTCGCTCTCGGAATAGAAATAATAAGGTCACCTAACATACGCGGCATTTCTGCGCCCACAATTTCCATTTCTCCTTCTCCCATTTCTTCCATAGCAAAAGAAATGACATCAGTAGGCTGATCTTTATCTCGGTAATCACGATTAATCTCGCGAATGCGTTCGTTATCTACAAATGTCACTGATAACTCCGCACCATCCTCTATTTTTTCCATTTGAGCTGCTTTTCCTAATATCTCACGAATTAAATTCACATATTCTTCTTTCACTTCTTCTGTTTCATCAATGAAATCAATTAATAAACTCATTCTTTCTCCTTTTCTTCCGGTGGTTCCGGATATGTAATACGCGAATGGAAAATACCATTTAACGTTTCACATAACGTTTTTCCAACGATTTGTAGTTCCTTAAATGTCAAATCACATTCACTAAATTGCCCATCTTGCAGGCGATCTTTAATAATACTTTGTACTAAATTATTAATTTGCTCTGGCGTTGGGTGATTCATAGAACGTACCGCCGCCTCAACACTATCCGCAATACCAACGATTGCCGATTCTTTAGAAGTTGCTTTTGATCCCGGATATCGGAACATCTCTTCTGTATATTTTTCTTTATCTTCTTTAATCGCCTTATAATAAAAATATTTCAAGAGCGTTGTACCATGGTGTTGTCCAGCAATATCAATAATTTCTTGCGGAATATGGTATTCTTCGAGCATCTTTACTCCATCGGTTACATGAGCAATGATAATATCTTTACTCGTCACAGGATCTAATTTATCATGTGGATTCTCAATTCCCATCTGGTTTTCAATAAAGAATTGCGGTTGTACTGTTTTTCCTACATCATGATAATACGCCCCTACACGCGCTAATACACCATTTGCTCCAACTGCTTCACAAGCTGCCTCAGAGAGATTCGCTACCATTACACTGTGATGATATGTTCCTGGCGCTTCTAATAAAATTCTACGCAAAAGCGGATGATTCGGACTTGATAATTCCATAAGCTTCATACTCGATACAATCCCAAGTCCACTTTCTAAATATGGTAATATCCCCATAGCCAAAACGGATGAGATAATTCCTGAAAGGGAAGCCATTAATAATTGCGTACCAATTTCAAGAGGTGAAAAATTCCCATTACGTAATAATAATAACGCCGCCAAGACGACTACATTTAAGATAGATACGAGTATACCAGCTTGTAAAATCATCGTACGACGATTTTTTTCTCTTAAGAAAATACTCACTGATAATGAACTTAATAACACATAAATACCCACACTATAATTTAGTGTACTTGTTACTCCTTCATTAAACATAATACTTCCGCACACAGAAAAAATCATACTTGTTAAAAATACAAATCGATCGCCAATCATTAGTTTTACAAGTATCGTTCCCATCGCAACTGGGACAACATACGCAATTCCTGCATATTCAAGCTTTTGAAACAAACTAATAATTTTCATTAAAACAATCGTGATAGACAAAATTGTAATATACGCTAAAATGTACGGTTTGTCTTCTCTTTTCCGCTGTAAAAATAATTCAAACTGCTTATGCATAAAGTATAGTAACACACCAATGAGCACAGCTAATCCAACATAAGGCTGAAAACTATTACCTTTCTCTAATAAACCGACTAATTTCAACTGATTATACATATCACTTGAAATTGTTTCACCTTCTCTAACAATAACTTGTCCTTGAAGAATATAAACAGGTGGAACTAAATCTTCTTCTGCTTTCTTCTTCTCTTTCGTTACAGCAGGATCATAGAAATAATTTGCTGTAATCGCATATGATCCTAGTGCATTCACAGCTTCTTTCAATCCGCTATTCACATTCAGGCTTTTCATTTCATTAACAAATCGCTCTTTCGCTGCCATTTCTTCGGACATTTTAATATTTCCACCCATGATAACGCTAACAGACGTTAAAGCCGCATTCTTTGCTAATTCTAATTGATCCGGTTCTGCATTAATAAAGTATAATAAATTCTCATCCGATAATTCCTTCGTTAAATTAGATGGCAACTTCTTCTTCAACTTTTCTAATTTATTCGCATCGGTCATCTTTTTTTGCTCTTCAGGTCCAGCAGCTTTCATCTCCTGAATTACTTCATTCACCTTAGCAAAAACATCATTTACAATATCTACTCTATTTTGTTTATATTCACTTCTATATGTATATTGATCCCCGACTTTTTGAGCGGCCTCTTGTTTTTTTCTTTCCGTTATAACCTTATCTTCAATTTTAATAGGAGAATGAATTGTTTTTTTCGCAATAGAATACATATCAACATCTAATTGCTCTGGTTTCACATTATTCATAAGTGCAAAAAATAGCACTGCCCCTAATAAAACGTAAGAAATCCAACTTAGTTTTTTCGAATGTTGTAAATTACGAAACCACTTAGAAATTTCTTGAGATCTTAACATGATTTCAATACCTTCTCCTCTCTAGAAATAAAGTGAAACTATTTATAGCTTTCATTTCTTCTAGCCAACGATACTTTTAGGTAACATTTTTATACACCAGTACCTATAGTTTATTTCTCTTATCTTTTATGATAGTAAAAAATATGCCGTTCGCCAACCTTAATACAAAAAGAAATGATCCTGACAAATAGGATCATTCCATTTTATCATATGCCTCAATAATACGTTGTACCAGTGGATGCCTTACAACGTCCGTTTGTTCTAACGTAATGAATGAAAGACCTGATACACCAGATAAAATGTTAGCAGCTAGCGTAAGCCCTGATTTTACCCCTTTTGGTAAGTCTACTTGTGAGGGATCCCCCGTAATAACCATTTTAGAACTAAAACCTAATCTTGTTAAAAACATTTTTATTTGTGCACCCGTTGTATTTTGCGCTTCATCTAAAATAACAAATGAATCATCGAGCGTACGTCCTCTCATATAAGCAAGAGGCGCGATTTCAATTACACCTCTCTCCATCATACGCTGCGTATATTCTTGTCCAAGAATATCGTGCAGAGCATCATACAATGGACGTAAGTACGGATCTACCTTCTCTTTCAAATCACCTGGTAAAAATCCTAAACTTTCTCCAGCTTCTACAGCCGGTCTCGTTAAAATGATTTTCTTTACATACCCTTGCTTTAAAGCTCTTACAGCCATTACTACAGCTAAGTATGTTTTCCCAGTCCCGGCAGGTCCTATTCCAAATACAATATCATTTTTCTTCATTGCATGAATATATCTTCTTTGTCCCATCGTTTTTACACGAATGGATTTACCTTTTGCCGTTTTAAAGATTTCTTCTTCATATAACTCTTCAAATTGAGCAATTTTCCCTTGTTGTGCGAGCTGAATTGCATACGCAACATCTCTTTCTGTAATTGACACACCTTTTCGAATAACAACAAGTAGTTGTTGTAAGATTTTTTCTACGAGTGTCACAGTTTCAACTGCTCCAGATGCATGAACAGTTTCACCTCTAGTTACGATTGATACATTCAGTTCCCGTTCAATTACTTTCAAATGAGCATCATTGACTCCAAAAAGAGCGATTGCTTCGTTAGTATTTTCCAATTGTTGGTTCATTTCTACTAATTGTTCTGCCATTACTCAGTCTCCTTGAATATCGGATTCGGATATTGGTTGTGGCTCTGCAATATTTTCAATCACAGTATAATGCAAAGTGACTTTTAGTTGATCCGCCTCAACCTCTTTACTCAAAATCTTATCACTTACAATCATAGCATGTTCATCCAATTTTTTCTTTAGTTCTTTTTCAGCCATTTCTTTCGCTACTTTCATTGCCTGTTTTTCTGTATATTCTCGGTTCGCCTCTTCCTCTTCTCGCACTATATCTTTTTCATATGCAATCGGCAGTGTAAAACCAAATAATTTCACATCATGTTTTACACTTTCCGTACGGGAGCGTTTATACTTATCATGCTGAAATCCCCATATTTTTATTTTCGTACTCCCAAATGTAAGATAATGCTCATTATACGTATTACCAGTATATACTTGAAATTGCGTCTTGAGTGGTACATTCACCTCAGATGTGTACCACGTTTCTCCATATACAATACCTTTCGCCGAAACAATCGTTGGACTCTCCTCATTACCGTATATCCCTGATACGAGAAGCTGACCTTTTTCTACATGATCATTTTTTAAAACGACTGGTTTTCCAACTTCAACAAATGTTTTTGTAACAATCGCTTCTTTTTTTGCCACTAAATTTTGCGGCCTTTGTTCTTTTTCTTTTTTCGGCTCATTTTTTTCAACGATTTTAAAATGGTACGTCGTTCCCCTTACTTCTAGTCCTGCCCAAGTAATCGCATTAATATTGTCCGTCAAATGACGTTGTACATCTTCTACACTAGGCATTTGGAATTGTAATTTTCCTTTTTTAATACCCATTTTGTCCAATTCTTTCATCAATATATATTCTGTTTCAGGTTTCGCTCCTGTAATTTCAATTTTCCAAACCATATTCGATAATGCAATCATGCCAAAGAAGAAAATTAAAAAACCAATTAAGAATCCACTATTTTTAATTAAGCGCTTATTCCAAAATGGAAAACCGTAACGCCCAATAAAATATAGTTTACACTCATTTTTTCTATAAATCGGCTTTATTTTTTTCACATCTCGTAATAGCATACAAAAAACTAACGTTTCATCGGCAATTTTCTTAACGTCCCAAACTAATAATTTTCTACGCACACATTCGTTAACGAACCGCTCCGCTCCTCTACCTTCAATTCGTACCTTTACATATCCAAGCCACTTTATAAACCATTTATTTTTCATCTACTACCTTCACTACCTTTCCAAAAGTAGACACACTACTTTTCACTTTAATTAGCAAAATAGCTCGTACGAAAATGAAATAAAGAGTTTTATTTTCCATAAATAGCGGGATAAAGTGAGACTTTAATCAGCCCTCACCGATCGGACTTTAACGGACAGCCCGACCCCCACCTAACTTCTTTGCTTTCGCTGAATTTTGAGGCGTAGGCTTACTGCCCATGAAAGCGGGATAAACTAAATAGTAGGAGCAAATCATTAGAATAAAGAAGAAAAACTTCACATACGGAAGTTTCCCTTACTTCTCTTTCTGTTCGTCTTCTAAAAACGTCACTTGCTCAATTATCCCTTCAAGCAAAAGTTCTTCCGGAAGGATTGTTTTAATAACAAAGGACTGCCCCTTAATTAATAACTGACCATGCTTTAACAACAATCTTACTTCTTTATCTGAAAACACTAATAAACCTCGATGATTTTCTATATAGATATGCACTTGCCCAACAAGCGTGATCCGAGGTAGATCCATTAGCACATCCACTGGTAGGTCTATTTGCTTCGTTAACCAATTCTTCATTTGTTCTAATTTTTTCATCCCAAAAGACCCCCTCTCATCCCATATGTATGAAAAAAGAGCTTGTAATATCACGTCCAAACTGAAAAAAAGCATAAAAAAACGTCTCATAAGAAATGAGACGTTTTTTTATGCTAATAGCTGGATAACCAGCTTATTCACAAGCGATCCATCTGTTTTACCTTTTACTTTCGGCATAACAGCAGTCATCACCTTGCCCATATCCGCTTTAGAAGTCGCACCAACTTCAGAAATAACTTGCTTGATTATATCAACTAGCTCTTTTTCCGTTAATTGCTCCGGCAAATATGCGCTTAAAATCTGAATTTCACTTTGCAGTTTATTAACAAGGTCTTCACGACCAGCTTTTTTAAATTCAAGGAGGGAGTCCTTATGCTGTTTTACTTCACGAGCTAAAACTGTTAGTTCCTCTTCTTCAGTAAGAGTATGCTGTAGTTTAATACCTTCATTTTGTAAAGCAGCCTTAACCATACGAATGACGGTTAATTTTTCTTTTTGTTTATTCTTCATCGCTTGTTTCATATCATCGTTTAAACGACCGAGAAGACTCATAACTTACACCCTCTCTTAGAATTTACGCTTTCTTGCCGCTTCAGATTTCTTCTTACGTTTTACACTTGGTTTTTCATAAAACTCGCGCTTTCTTGCTTCAGCAAGTGTACCAGTTTTAGAAACCGATCTTTTAAAACGGCGAAGTGCATCCTCCAAAGACTCGTTTTTACGAACGACTGTTTTTGACATTCTCTTTCCCTCCCTCCGAAACATCACACTTACATACTAACTCCAGCATGCAAAAAGAAACACTTCTTCAGCATGTCTTTTACGATTATAATACATTTTATCACTTCAGGTCAACTATTTGGCAGAATAAAAGAAGAATAGATGCTCTTCCTTTTTCAAAAACTATGCAGATAGCTGTTATCCTTTCCCCTGAAGGCAAACTATATTTTTATCATTACACCTTTTTTCATGCAGGAACGTACGAAACAACTACTCATTTCATACATTTTCAGTACTTAACTTCTCCACTAAAAAAGAAAGCATGCAAATCGTTTCCGTTTGCATGCTTTTTTATCCCGATTGGTCCGGGCTAATAATGAGCGGGGAATGAATCCCACGCTCATTAAAGTTTCACTTTATGCGCTTGCTGATTCCTTTTTCACATCATCTTCAAGGACACGAACAAATTGCGCTTCGTTATATGGATAACCAGCTTTTGTGATTTTTACTTTCACTAGTTTACCGATTAATTCTTCTGATCCTTCAAATACAATTTTCAAGTAGTTATCTGTATAACCTACATATAGGCCTTCACGGTCGCCCTCTTTAAATTGTTCTTCTGGAATAATTTCAAGTACTTCTCCTTCAAACTGTGATGCATACTCTTTCGCTAATTGATTAGATAGTTCAATTAAACGGTGAACACGATCATTCTTCACATCTTCAGGAACTTGATCTTCCATACGCGCTGCAGGTGTTCCTGTACGTTTTGAGTACGGGAATACGTGCAACTCAGAGAAGCGATTCTCTTTAATGAAATTGTATGTTTCCATGAATTCTTCTTCTGTTTCACCTGGGAAACCAACGATTACGTCTGATGTAATCGCAAGACCTGGTAACGCTTCTTTCAAACGATCTAAGCGCTCTTGGAAAAATTCCATCGTATACTTACGACGCATACGCTTTAATACAGTATTAGATCCAGATTGCAATGGAATGTGTAAGTGACGTACAACTACTTCAGACTTATCTAACACTTCAATTACTTCATCTGAAATCTGACTCGCTTCAATAGAAGAAATACGAAGACGTTTTAATCCGTCTACTTCCGCTTCCATATCACGAAGTAATCCAGCTAAGTTATAATCTTTAATATCTTCACCGTATCCACCTGTATGAATACCTGTTAATACGATTTCCTTATAGCCTGCATCTACTAATTGCTGCGCTTGTTTAATAACTTCTTTCCCATCGCGAGAGCGCATTAAACCACGCGCCCAAGGAATAATACAGAATGTACAGAAGTTATTACAACCTTCTTGTATTTTTAAAGATGCACGTGTACGGTCCGTGAAGTAAGGTACATCAAGTTCTTCATATACACGTGTTTTCATAATGTTACGCACAGCATTAATTGGCTGACGCTCTTTACGGAATTCTTCGATGTATCCTAACATCTTTTCACGATCTTGTGTACCAACTACAATATCTACACCTGGAATCGCCATAATTTCCGCTGGAGATGTTTGTGCATAACATCCTGTTACACAAATAACCGCATCTGGGTTTTGACGAACAGCACGTCTAATAACTTGACGACTTTTCTTATCCCCCGTATTCGTTACTGTACATGTATTAATAACATATACATCAGCTTTTTTTTCATATTCAGTTCTTTCATATCCACCTTGTTTAAACAATTGCCAAATGGCTTCTGTTTCATAGTGGTTTACTTTACAACCTAACGTATGGAACGCAACAGTTGACATTGATCATCACCCCATCAATTCAAAATGATACGAAGCAGCACTTAACGCGTATAACGGCGCCGTTTCTGTTCTTAAAATTCTTGGTCCTAAACTACATGGTACAAATTTATGTTCACGAAGCGCTGTAATCTCTTCCTCAGCCAAACCGCCTTCTGGGCCAAATACAATCAATAACTTTTGACCTGGTTTCATCATCGTTAAAGCTTTCGCAAAATTAGATTTCTCGCCCTGTTTCGCTTCCTCTTCGTAAGCAACAAGGCAAACATCATACTCACCACTCATTGACAGCAATTGTTTAAACGATGCTGGGGCGTGTACTTCTGGAATTTCACTTCTATGTGATTGTTCCGCAGCTTCTTTCACAATTTTTCTTAAACGCTCAACTTTTTTATCAGCTTTTTTTGCATCCCATTTTACGATAGAGCGAGATGCTTGAAATGGTAAGAATGCAGCTGCCCCAAGCTCAGTTCCTTTTTGAAAAATTAACTCTAGCTTGTCTCCTTTCGGCAGTCCACTTGCAATCGTCACGAAAACAGGAAGTTCACTTGACGCCTCTACCCATTCTACAATAGCCGTATTAATAAATTCACTGGTAATTTCATCAATTGAACATACGGCTGTTTTTCCGTTTACACAGCAATAAATGTGATCTCCAGCTGACATACGCATTACTCTTGCGATATGATGGACGTCATCACCTACAATGCGAATACTTGTCTCATTTACATATTTCTCTTCTACAAAATAACGTTGCATATAATCACCTTAGTAGAGTTTCGTTCCTTTCGTAAGCCAATACTTACGAAAAGAACGAAACGTTATCATTTTTCATATAACAAACGGCAAGTCCCTCACCTTATAGTGAGAGACTCCCCTTTTCATTATAGACTAAAATCTATATTACGCATTTCGTGCAATAATTGCTACCCAATCTTCCATTCGTAACACTTCTTCAATTGTAAATCCAGCTTTTTCTAACGCTTCAGAAATTACTTTTTCCTTCGCAGCAATAATGCCCGATGTAATAAATAATCCGCCTGACTTCACAACTCTCGCTGCATCTTCAGGGAATAATAGAATAATTTCTGCTAATAAGTTAGCTACGATTAAATCAACAGGACCTTCAATACCTTCTAAAAGACTATTTTGTCCAACAGATACAATATCATCTGTTTTATTTAAACGTACATTCATTTCTGCACTTTCAACCGCAACCGGATCTAAATCATATGCTTGAACAGAAGACGCACCTAATTTCGCTGCTGCAATACTCAGTACACCAGAACCTGTTCCTACATCAATGATCGTATCACCTTGCTGTACTGTTTTTTCTAAAGCACGGATACACATCGTTGTTGTCGGATGAGTTCCCGTTCCAAATGCCATACCTGGATCTAATTCAATAATTTTTTCTTCCGGAGAAGATGGTGTATATTCTTCCCAAGTCGGCACAATTGTGAATGTATCAGAAATTTGTACTGGATGGTAATATTTTTTCCAAGCAGTAGCCCAATCTTCTTCATTGACTTCGTTAACGGTAATATTTCCAGTACCAATTTCGATGTCGTAAGATGGAAGCACATCAATAGATGATTTTACACCTGCAATTGTTTCATGTAAAGAATCCGTTTGCGGGAAATATGCTTTTATTAATACACCTTCCGCCGGATACTCATCTGGGTTCAATGCATAAATTTCACCATATTGTTGCTCGCGCTCTTTCGTCAACTCTGCCGGATCCTCAATCGCAACTCCACTAGCACCAGCTTCATGTAAAATATGAGAGACAGCTTCTACTGCTTCTTCTTTTGTATGAATACTAATTTCTGACCATTTCACAATTTACCAACTCCATTTTTTTATTTCCATTATTCCCCTTTGAAAGCACGTTTAAGCTTTCCGAATAAACTATCATCCTGCTCTTCTTGTCCTGCAAATTCACGCAATAAATCTTTTTGCTGTGAAGTTAATTTCGTCGGTACAACAACACGCACGACTACATATTGATCTCCTTGACCGTATCCACGTACGTTCGGAGCACCCTTTCCTTTTAGGCGGAATTCTGTTCCTGTTTGTGTTCCTGCTGGAATTTTCAGCTTCACTTTACCATGAACAGTAGGAACTTCTACTTCATCACCAAGTGCCATTTGCGCAAATGTTAATGGCATTTCACAAATAATGTGATCTCCTTCGCGCTCAAAGAATTCATGATTTCTTACATGAACAACAACATATAAATCTCCTGCTGGGCCGCCATTTACGCCCGCTTCACCTTTTCCAGATACACGGATTTGTTGACCATTATCGATACCTGCTGGAATTTTAACGTTGATTTTTTTACGTTTACGTACTTTACCAGAACCGTGGCATGTCGTACATTTTTCTTTAATGATTTGCCCAGTTCCTGAACAATGACCACAAGCTTGACGGTTTACGATACGACCAAATGGTGTATTTTGTTCTACACTTACTTGCCCTGATCCTGAGCAATGTTTACATGTTTCTTTTGAAGTTCCTGGTTTTGCCCCGCTACCTTTACAAGTATCACATGGATCTTCTACTGGAATCTCAACATTTAACTCTTTACCAAAAATAGCTTCTTCAAAATCTAAAGTAACTTGATATTGTAAGTCAGCACCTTGACGCGGAGCGTTTGGATCACGACGTCTGCCGCCACCGCCGCCAAAGAATGAACTAAAGATATCTTCAAAACCGAAGCCACCGCCGAAGTCTCCTCCGCCGCCAAAGCCACCGAAGCCTTGATTAGCACCAGCATGACCAAATTGATCATATTGCGCACGCTTTTGATCGTCGCTTAATACTTCGTATGCTTCTTGCACTTCTTTAAACTTTTCAATTGCATTTTCTTCTTTACTTACGTCTGGATGGTATTTTTTAGCCAAACGACGATACGCTTTTTTTATTTCATCTTTTGAAGCACCCTTGCTAAGTCCAAGGACCTCATAATAATCTCGTTTACTCATAAATTTACAACCCCCGAATCTTTCACATAAACGTAATTTTAACACCGAAAGAAAGTGCTTTGCAACAAAGTTTCCTCACTTACAGTATGCAAAGTAAAAAACTTAAGACCCTCACACATTCCTTCTCATTCGTGAAAAAAGCCAAAGCCAAGGCACGCTTGACTTTGACTTTTTGTCATCTTACTTATTATGTTTACAGTTGAATTACTTGTCTTCTTTTACTTCTTCAAACTCAGCGTCTACTACATTGTCTTTCTTCGCGCCAGCATCTTGTGCTCCTTGTGCACCTTCTGCTTGCCCTGCAGCTGCTTGAGCTTGCTCATATAGTTTAACAGTTAGTTGTTGTACGATTTCTTGCAAAGCGTCTTTTTTCGCACGGATTTCCTCAAGCTCGTTCTTCTCAATCGCAGCTTGTAATGCTTCTTTCGCTTCTGTTGCTTTTGCAACTTCAGCTGCATCTACTTTACCTTCTAAATCTTTTACAACTTTATCTGTTTGGAATACAAGTTGGTCAGCTTCGTTACGAAGTTCAACTTCTTCCTTACGTTTTTGGTCAGCGTCAGCGTTTGCTTCTGCTTCTTTTACCATACGATCTACTTCTTCATCAGAAAGACCTGAAGAAGATTGGATTGTAATAGCTTGTTCTTTGCTTGTTCCTAAATCTTTTGCACGTACGTTAACGATACCGTTCGCATCAATATCGAATGTTACTTCGATTTGTGGAATACCACGTGGTGCTGGTGGGATATCCGTTAATTGGAAACGTCCTAACGTTTTGTTGTCAGCTGACATTGGACGCTCACCTTGTAATACGTGAATGTCTACTGCTGGTTGGTTATCAGCAGCTGTTGAGAATACTTGTGATTTACTTGTTGGAATTGTAGTGTTACGCTCGATTAATTTCGTGAACACACCACCCATAGTTTCAATACCTAAAGAAAGTGGAGTTACATCTAATAATAGTACGCCTTCTACATCACCAGTAAGTACGCCACCTTGAACTGCAGCACCTAATGCTACAACTTCATCCGGGTTTACACCTTTATATGGTTCTTTACCAGTTTCACGTTTAATAGCTTCTTGTACAGCTGGGATACGAGTAGAACCACCTACAAGGATAACGCGATCTAATTCACTTGCAGATAGACCAGCATCTTTTAAAGCACGACGAGTTGGTTCTAATGTTCTTTCAACAAGGTTTGCTGAAAGCTCTTCGAATTTCGCTCTTGTTAATGTTAATTCTAAGTGTAATGGACCAGCAGCTCCAGCACTAATGAATGGCAATGAAATTTGTGTTTGTGTTACACCTGAAAGATCTTTTTTCGCTTTTTCAGCTGCATCTTTCAAACGTTGAAGTGCCATTTTATCTTGGCTTAAATCAATGTTATTTTCTTTTTTGAATTCAGCTACTAAGTGATCGATGATAACTTGGTCAAAGTCATCTCCACCAAGACGGTTGTCACCAGCAGTTGAAATAACTTCAAATGTTCCATCTGCTAACTCAAGGATAGATACGTCAAATGTACCGCCACCTAAGTCATATACTAAGATTTTTTGCTCTTCATCTTGTTTTTCTAAACCGTAAGCAAGCGCTGCTGCTGTTGGTTCGTTAATGATACGTTCAACTTCTAAACCAGCGATACGACCAGCATCTTTCGTTGCTTGACGCTCTGCATCGTTGAAGTATGCAGGTACTGTAATAACAGCTTTCGTTACTGTTTCACCTAAATATGCTTCAGCAGAAGCTTTTAAGTTTTGTAAAATGATTGCAGAAATTTCTTGAGGTGTATATTCTTTACCTTCGATTTCTACTTTGTAGTCTGTACCCATATGACGTTTAACAGACATGATTGTATTTGGGTTTGTAATTGCTTGACGCTTTGCTACTTCCCCAACTTGACGTTCTTCATTTTTGAAAGCTACAACAGAAGGTGTTGTACGGTTTCCTTCTGGATTTGGGATAACCTTTGGTTCTCCACCTTCCATAACAGCTACACAAGAGTTTGTTGTACCTAAGTCAATACCGATAATTTTACTCATGGCGAATCCTCCTACTTTTATGTAAATTATTGATTTACTTTTACCATCGATGGGCGAATTACACGGTCTTTTAATTTATAACCTTTTTGGAATTCTTCCACAACCGCATTTGATTCAAATTCGCTGTCTTCTACTTGCATAACAGCTTGGTGTTCATGAGGATCAAACTGTTTACCAACAGCTTCAATCGCTTCTACACCTTCTTTTGTCATCGCTTCTAACAATTGACGATATACCATTTCCATCCCTTGTAATAAGGACTTCATTTGCTCATCATTTGCTTCCACTTGCATCGCTCTTTCAAAATTATCAAGAGCTGGCAAAATATCTGAAACAAGACTTTGTGCTCTATATTTTTCAGCAGCCTGTTTATCCATTTGAACACGACGCTTATAATTTTCAAAATCAGCTTGTAGACGTAGCATACGGCCTTCCGTTTCCGTCAGTTTCGCTTGCAATTCATCTACTTTTTCTTGTAAAAGAGCAGCCTCACTTTTTTCTTCAACAGATTCTTCGCTGTCTTCAGATGTTACGGCTTCTTCAACTTGTGCTTCTTTTACTTCTTCTTTCACTTCTTCTACAACTTGTTCGTTACGCTCTTCCACAATTTTCACCTCCTTAAAAGGTATTAGGTATCATGCATAGCATGATTACCTAAGTATAGTTATATATTACACACAGTGATGTATTGCTTATCACTTGAGCGAATGTATTCTTCTTTATTCTTTATTTTTTTAGTCCATCTGTAATTTGCCTTGTAAATAACTGCAACAAACTAATTACACGAGAGTATTGCATTCTCGTTGGGCCTAAAATTGCAATTGTTCCAACCTGTTCTTCTCCGATTGAATATGTTGCAGAAATTAAACTGCAATCCTCCATAGCCGTTGAAGAGTTTTCCCTACCAATTTTCACTTGAATACCAACTTGTTTATGACGCAAAATATCATAAAACTCAGCTTCGTTATCAATCATGGTAAGTAAAGATCTAACTTTTTGAATGTCATGAAACTCTGGTTGCGAAAGCATATTTGCCTTCCCTCCAAAGTATATCTTTTCCGATAACGGAACTTGAAATGTACCATCCAATATTTTTATCGCACTATCGTAATTATGAACATACCCACGCAATACCGTAACAATCTCCTTAAAGATTTTATTATGGAGTTCCGACATTGGTACGCCCGATAGCTTTTCATTTAAAATATTAACCATTTTTTCTAAATCTGATAAATCAACAGATTCCGGAACGGTAATCGTTTTGCTTTGTACATGCCCTGTATCCGTTACAATAATAGCGACTGCGGTTTGACGATCAAGCGGAACAATTTGTACGTTTTTAAGTTTATTTGTGCTTAACTTCGGTCCAAGAACAATGGCCGTATAATTTGTAAGCTCTGATAAAATTTGAGCTGATTGTTGTGCAATCTTTTCCGCTTCAAAAATTCTTTCAGCAAATAAATCTTTAATTTGTACAATTTCATCGTTCGGTAAATTTTGCGGCGCTAAAAGATGGTCTACATAAAATCGGTATCCTTTTTCAGAAGGAACACGTCCAGAAGAACTATGCGTTTTCTCAATAAATCCTAGTTCCTCTAAATCAGCCATTTCATTTCGTATAGTAGCTGAACTAAATGTAATTTCATCTTTTTTAGCCAACGTCCTTGACCCAACAGGTTGCGCTGATCCAATAAAGTCATCAATAATTGTTTGTAAAATTAAGAGCTGACGTTCCGTAAGCATCTCATCATCACCTCTGTTAGCACTCTTTGTCTTCGAGTGCTAAATCTATTAATAACTTACCAAAATTGACATTCAATTGTCAACGGAAACGTCACGAAATAATGAAACTTTTTCACGTTAATGGAACATTTAATTAGTCAATCAAAAATGATTGGAATACTTCATTCCCTAATAATTTTCCTTTTCGCGTTAAACGAACATATCCATCGCTCTCTTCAAGCAATCCTTGTTCTTGGTTGTTTTGTAACTGCTTCGCGAAAACTTGATCCATTTCCATATTAAATTTCTTTTGAAACGCTATTTTAGATACACCTTTTGTTTTTCGGAGTCCTAAGAACAACTCTTCTTCCATTTTTTCTTTCTCCGTCACCACATGAACATCTAAATACGGAAATCCGGTTTCATCAATCTTATTGAAATATTGCTTGAGCGGCCCTACATTTTGGATACGTTCTCCATTTACATAACTATGCGCTCCAGCTCCAAATCCATAATACTCTTCATTATTCCAGTATGTGAGATTATGTCTACTTTCATTATTACCTTTTGAAAAATTACTAATTTCATACTGGGTATAGCCATGTTTCTCCATTTCATCCATTACCATTTCGTACATTTTCGCTTCATGGTCTTCACCTGGAAGTCTTAATTTCCCTTTATTCATTAAGTTATAAAATACTGTTTTCGGTTCCACAATTAATGAATATGCCGAGAAATGTTGTACACCAAGCGTAAAAGCAATGTCTAATGTTTCTTTTACATCTTCTATCGTCTGTCCTGGCAGAGCATAAATAATATCTACATTTATATTTTTAAAGCCTACTTCCTGCGCTTCTCTAATTGCTACAAACGCATCTTCTCTCGTATGCTTACGTCCAATTTTCTCAAGCAATTCATCTCGAAATGTTTGCACCCCAAAACTAATTCGGTTCACTTCACCTTCTAGCAATACATTTAATTTCTCTTTCGGCAAATCACCTGGATTCGCTTCAAATGTTAATTCACAATTCGGGGCAAACGGACGTAAACGACGATTTATAATATCTAATAATTTCTTTGTCTGTTCCATATTTAATGCTGTCGGAGTTCCCCCGCCAACAAAAATCGTTTTCATACTATCAAACGGTACCTTTTGAACTGTATTTATTATTTCTTTCTCTAAATACTCTAAATATTGATCGACCGGCTGGCGTTCAATAAACACTTTATTAAAATCACAATAGTGACAAATATGCTGACAAAACGGAATATGAATATATGCAGCTTGCACCAAAAATAACTCCTACCTTTCTAAAAAGAAAACCTCCGCGCTCGGGAGGCTTCTTTTACTTCTCTAACGTATTACGAATTTGTTCCATTCGCATTTTTCCCCAATCATACATCATTTCAACGATTGGTAAAAGCGACATGCCTAATTCCGTCATATAATATTCCACTCGCGGAGGAATTTCTGGGTATACTGTTCGATCAACAATCCCATCTTCCATTAACTCTTTTAATTGGTTTGACAAAACTTTATGAGAAATGCTCGGAAATAATCGTTGTAATTCACTAAAACGATGAGGCCCTTCCACACCAAGATGCCATAATATTACAACTTTCCACTTTCCACTAATAATAGAAAGCGTCAATTCCTTTTCACAATTAAAATTGCCATTTTGTATTTTTTCTTGAATATCTTTTCGAATATTTTCGGACATTAACAAACTCCTAACTCTATATGAACTAAAAAGCTCTCTCACTATTGTAAATGAGAGCTACTCAGATGTCTAAAAAGTAATTATACGTAAAAAAGAAGTCGCATAAACGACTTCTTTTTTCATTCCAACTATTAGTTGTCATCCATTTTCAGTACAGCCATGAATGCTTCTTGCGGTACTTCTACAGAACCAACAGACTTCATACGTTTTTTACCTTCTTTTTGCTTATCAAGAAGTTTACGCTTACGAGAAATGTCACCACCGTAACATTTCGCAAGTACGTTTTTACGCATCGCCTTAATTGTAGAACGCGCTACAACTTTGTTTCCGATCGTCGCTTGAATTGGCACTTCGAACTGCTGTCTTGGAATTAATTCTTTTAATTTTTCTACGATTACTTTACCACGGTCATACGCTGAATCACGGTGTACGATAAATGATAGAGCATCGACTTGCTCAGAATTTAAAAGAATATCCATTTTCACAAGTTTAGATGGTTTATAACCAATTAACTCATAATCAAATGATGCATATCCTTTCGTATTTGATTTCAACTGATCGAAGAAGTCATATACGATTTCTGATAATGGGATTTCATATGTCAATGTAACACGCGTTTCATCTAAATATTGCATATCAATAAACGTTCCGCGTTTACCTTGGCAAATTTCCATTACAGCTCCAACATAGTCATTCGGAACCATAATTGCCGCTTTAACAAATGGCTCTTCAACACGATCAATTGTCTGTGGATCCGGCATATTAGACGGGTTATCGACAATCATGTCTTCACCATTCGTTAAGAATACTTTATAAATAACACTTGGCGCTGTTGTAATTAAATCAATTTTAAATTCACGTTCAATACGCTCTTGAATGATTTCCATATGAAGAAGTCCTAAGAATCCACAACGGAAACCAAATCCTAGCGCTTGAGATGTTTCTGGCTCAAACTCAAGAGCAGAATCGTTTAATTCTAATTTCTCTAGCGCATCACGTAAGTCGTTGTAACGTGCAGAGTCAATCGGGTACAGACCACAGAATACCATTGGATTTAATTTACGGTAACCAGGTAATGGCTCAGCTGCTGGACGTTTCGCATGTGTAATCGTATCACCAACGCGTGTGTCACCAACATTTTTAATCGATGCCGCTAAGAAACCTACATCACCTACTGTTAACTCATCACGTTGCGTAGTTTTCGGTGTAAACACACCTACTTCTGTTACTTCAAATTCTTTTCCAGTTGCCATCATACGTACTTTATCGCCAACTTTTACCGTTCCATTTACAACACGGATATACGCAATTACACCGCGGTATGGATCATATAAAGAGTCAAAGATCATACATTGTAACGGTTCTTCTGAATCACCTGTTGGTGCTGGCACTTTTTCAACGATTTGTTCTAGAATCTCTTCGATACCAATCCCAGCTTTTGCCGAAGCAAGTACAGCTTCTGATGCATCTAACCCAATTACATCTTCCACCTCTTGGCGTACACGCTCTGGGTCTGCACTTGGTAAGTCGATTTTATTAATAACCGGTAAAATTTCTAAATTGTTATCAAGCGCTAAGTATACGTTCGCTAACGTTTGCGCTTCAATACCTTGCGCTGCATCTACTACAAGAATTGCACCTTCACAAGCCGCTAAACTACGAGATACTTCGTACGTAAAGTCGACGTGTCCTGGTGTATCAATTAAGTGAAGAATATATTCTTCGCCGTCTTTTGCTTTATAGTTTAATTGTACTGCGTTTAATTTAATTGTAATACCACGCTCACGCTCTAAATCCATAGAGTCAAGCAACTGAGCTTTCATTTCACGTTGTGTTAACGCGTTTGTTTTCTCTAAAATACGGTCTGCTAACGTTGACTTTCCGTGGTCAATATGAGCAATGATAGAGAAATTACGAATTTTGGACTGTCTTTTTGCTCTTTCTTCTTTGTTCATCTATGTTCTCAACTCCTAATAGTCTCGCCAATATACACTAGCACTGATTATATCAATAGAGCAGCAAAGATTCAATGAAAACTCGTGCTGCTTACGATACAAATCATTCTATTTATATCTTATGCGAACAAACCATAAGAGACAAACCCTTTTCAAATTAAAGAACGGCTGTCTTACAAACCTGTAAAACAACCGTCCTCCGTTTGACTCTTAACTAAAAATCCCTTTTACTTTCCCAACAACTATATCTGTTCCAAACTTTGTTATTTCATAGGCAACGCTTGCTATCGCCATACCCATTCCTTCTACAACATTAAAACTTTTTAAGCTTTCTAATTGTTTTTGTTTTTCAGTAGCGGAAAACGAACTCTCCAAAGTTTCTGATTCAGTGGCCTCACCTTTTGTTCCTGTCATATGAGCGATTTGTTCATACGACATTTGCTGATAACCTTTCATACTTTTCAACCCATGATTTGCAAGTGCCACCCCTGCTATTACCATAAGTAAGCATATAGCCACACTACATATACATAAAAGCGAAAAGCGACTTACATGATTATCGTCACTTCCCATCAATGTGTATATGCTCCTGTATTATCTTGGTCAATTTGATGATGCAGCGCTGCATTTAAACCACTTGCTATTACATTTGCCATATCCTCTATGAAGGCATCCACTTCTTTCGGAGTCACCATTAAATTATGACCAAGAGGAGATAACACTTCATAAATTAATTTTCTCTTCTCTTCATCTCCCAGTGTACCTACAGCACCTAAAAACATATTCCGGCTCTTTTCATCCGGCATATCCTCTTCTGTTAATTTTTTCTTTTCTCCAAATGTAAAACCAGCCGGCAACAAAGATCGGGAAGGTTTATTTCCTTCTTTCATCTCCCGGCCAAAATGTTTCAAAATAAAATCAATTGTATCGCTTGTAATCGAAACGGCATCCACCACAGTCGGAACACCAATTGCGATAACAGGAATACCTAATGTTTCTTTACTGAGTTCCTTACGTTTATTCCCAACACCCGACCCAGGATGAATTCCTGTATCAGAAATTTGTATCGTACTATTTACCCTTTCAATAGAACGAGCAGCTAACGCATCAATTGCAATGACAAAGTCTGGTTTTGTCTTCTCAATGATTCCATAAATAACATCGCTCGTTTCAATCCCTGTAATCCCCATTACCCCCGGCCGAATTGCACTAACAGGCCTAAACCCTTCTTCTACACTTTCAGGCTGCAATTGAAACAAATGTCTCGTTACTAATACATTTTCTACAACTATCGGTCCAAGCGCATCCGGCGTTACATTCCAATTTCCAAGACCAACAATTAAACAACTCGCTTCTTTCGTAACGCCAACCTCTTCTAAGAAATAAGAAAATTCTTTTGCAAAAATACGCTCTACTTTTTGTTGCAGCTCCGTATCTTGTTGACGTATACCTTGTACTTCAAGCGTTAAATAATTTCCAGGTTTTTTACCCATCGAGTCAGAGGCAGCTTCATCAATTGTAACTTTTGTAACGGTAATACCTTCTTCTTCCCTCTCTTTTACAATAACGCCTTCTATCCCTTTTTGCTCTTCTTGACGCTCTTGCAGCATTTGATGCGCCTCTACAGCAAGGTCCGTTCTAACACTATATTTACTTAAATCTAATGGTTCTTTCATCGTATCTCCTCCGTCATTCATAGTAAATATCGTTAGATTTCCCAAAGTTATATAAGGTCATTCTTTCCTTTACGTGAAATTTCATAGATATACTATTGCAATTCTCTTCACCGTTTGATAGAATATCACTTGTTCTATGTTAAGAATCGAGTCATTCGATTGCACCAGGGAGGTGAAAAGTATGGCAAACATCAAATCTGCTATCAAACGCGCTAAACTTAGCGAAGAGCGTCGTGCACATAACGCTTCTATCAAGTCTGACATGCGTTCTGCTGTTAAAACTGTAGAAGCTTTAGTTACTAATAACGATCTTGAAAATGCTAAAGAAGCTTTCAAAACTGCTTCTAAAAAACTTGACAAAGCAGCTCGTAAAGGTCTTATCCACCAAAACGCTGCAGCTCGTCAAAAATCTCGCTTAGCGAAACAAGTAAACGCGTAAGGCGTTTAAAAAACGATCCATTCGGATCGTTTTTTTATATACAAAAAAGTTCACGCTCTTAGCACGTGAACTTTTTTTGTTTCATCACATATGATTTAACCGCATTAAGAAAAACTCGAGCACAAGTTTCTTATCCATTTTTCCCGTTTTCATACTATAATCAGCTTCCGCTAATTCCATTATCACTTTTTTTAATTCTTCAAAAGAGAAAAACTTCGTTTGATTCATCGCTAATTTTACACGATATGGATGCACACCAATATGAGACGCGATTTGATTTTGACCGTAACCACGCTGCTGTAACTCTTTCACTTGATGCAGTAAACGGAATTGACTTACTAATAACGCAAGCAATTTAATAGGTTCCTCCTGCTGCGTAAATAATCCATCCAAAATTTGCATCGCACCCGCGATATCTTTTTTTACCACTTTTTCTGTCAAAGCAAACACATTTTGTTCAACTGATTTTGGCACAAGCTCTGCAACGAGTTTCGGTGTAATATCTCCGCCCATACCGACATATAACGTTAACTTGTCCATTTCCTTCGCCAACATCGTTACATTACTTCCCACAAGCTCTAACAACAAACTAACAGCCGCATGATCAATATGCACATGCACTTCATCTGCCCGAGCAACAATCCACTTCTGAACATCCTGCACTTGCATTGCATTCGCTTCTACTACATCCGCTGTTTTCTTTAATAGTTTTGTAATTTTTTTTCGTTCATCCAGCTTTTCGTAAGGCGCAACAAAAACAAGAATAGAAAAGGGAGAAGGTTCCCCAATATATTCTTCTAAAATTTTTATATTTTGTTCTAACTTTTCTTTTTGTGAAGTTAAAAAGAGTGGTGATTTTATTAATAACACTTTACGTTCTCCGAAAAAAGGAAGTGTACGTGCATCCTCAACCACATCTTCTAAATATGCTTCTTCTAAATCATATGTCACAACATTAAACTCGCGATCTTCCTCTTCAAGCGCTTCTGTTGTAATAAGCTTTATCGTTTCATTTATAAAAAACGCTTCTGTTCCATATAGTAAATATAACGGAGCAAACTGCTTCTTTTTAATCTTTTTATGTATATCACTCATACTTTTTCCTACTCCCTAACTTGGCAATATATATTTATACTAATGCCCTAGCTTTTGTTTTACAAGTACAAAGGAACAGGCAATATAACCCGTCCCTTTATTTATATTAAACGCCACGCAATAAGCCCCGGGTTTCTTATTGGTGTGCGGTAATCACCTTCCCTTTATTATTCGCAATAAAAATTCGAGTATAAGTGCCAACTGTTAACATGCTTGGAAACAAAAATTCACATTACTTCATGATCTAAAAGTAGTAAAAACGCTCTATTTCTCCTCATATGGAAATTGTAGATTTTTTTCTGACAATATTTTATACTAAAGTGGAATGTTGGGGAGGGATTCTAAATGAATGATTTTGAACAAAACGTTCAAAGTAAACGCAATGACGCTATTGATTCAGGGGTAGGATTTATCGTCTCATTTGGTTTTTTCGCAACACTTTTCATCATTGCAACTGTTATTAAATTTATCGGTTCTTAAAGACTGCTGCTTACTGGCAGTCTTTTTTATCTATTATGTGTTTCATCATATGTGATTTTGCTACGAAAGGTTCCGTTTTCCCCTTTAAAAACATAGGAGATAGCCCCTTGCTTATCCGTACGCCATATTTCAATCCCCCTCTTCTCAAAACGCTCTATAACGTCCTTATGAGGGTGCCCATACCTATTACGCTCACCGACAGAAATAACCGCTATATTAGGCTGTACGACGCTCAGAAAAGGTGTTGTAGATGACGTATTACTTCCATGATGAGCAACCTTTAAAACATCCGCTCGCAACTCTGGATACGTAGCTACTAAAAACTTCTCGCCTTCTTCTTCTAAATCACCTGTAAACAACCACGTTAGTCCTCCTAATTTTGCCAACATTACAATTGAAGCGTTATTTTCACTGCTCTCCTTCCCTGTTGGCGCTAATACGAAAAATTCCGCTCCATTTATGCTCCAACTTTCTCCTTCTCTCACTTCTCTTATTTTCACTTTCTTTTCTAAAGCCTGTTTCTTTACTATTTTTTCTAATTCCGCATCTTGTTCCTTTCGGCCAAATACAACTTCTTTTACGGTTATATTTGATAATAACTGTTGCGCAGCACCTATATGATCCGCATCTCCATGCGTTATAATTAATTTATCTATCTTTTTAATACCTTCCTTTTGTAAATAAGGAATCAAAATATCATTTCCGACAGAAAATTCATGCTTTTTCCGTTGCCATTCTTCCTTATTTGGAAGAATTGTTCCACCAGTATCAATAAGGTAAATCTCTTGATCATACGGAAGGCGAATTAATATTGCATCTCCCTGTCCAACATCGAGAAAGGTAACACTCCCACTTTCTCGAAAATACGGATATACATAATGGCATGTACTAATAAAAAGAAATACGCCTGCAGATATAAACAGAATTCCCTTCGCCATTCGCCTTTCCCAAACCATCAATATACTAATAATACTCACGCAATATAAGGCCACAAGAAGTATAGACGTTTGTCCGAAATTAAGACGGGTAAATGGTAAGTTTTCACAATAACTTAAAAAATCATTAGAAAGATTCAAACCTATTGATAGTACATTCGCAAGCCTTTTTGCAAGAAACGGGATGACCGGTATACATATCAAAATAACAATACTGCACGACAATACAACGAGAGATAAAAACGGAACGTATAGGATATTTAAGAAAATACTATATGGAGAAAAATAACCGAAGTGATATAACAAAATCGGAGTACTAACGAGCTGTGAAATGAAAGAAATATAAATAGAATTTCGAATTACTCCATTACCACTCTCTAGTAAAAGCGGGGTAGATAAAAGTAAAGCAAAACTACCGACGAAAGAAAACTGAAAGCCAATATTAAACACGAGATATGGATCAAATATAAGCATACATATAGCTGTTATACTTAAAGCATCTAAGCTAGATAAACGAATAGAACACATAAAAGCAATTAACATAAAAACTCCTGTTATAGAAGCTCTTATAACAGATGGTGACGCTCCTGCTAAAATCATATATAGAGGAATACAGAAGATAAGACATACCGTTGCTACCTCCCTTGTCACACCGCTTCTTAGCAAAATAAAATACACGATTACCATTAACAATACGATATGCGATCCTGAAATCGCCAACAAATGCACGAGACCGAATTGTTGATATTGCTCTTCAACTTCAAATGTCATTTGTTGTCTATCACCAAATACTAATGCATTCATAAAAGCGCCTGATTGCTCTGGAAACATTTCTGCAACTTCTGAGATTGCTTGTTGCCTCAAGAGAAGAATCCATTGCACGAGTGACAACGATGTTTTATGGCATTCAGAAATATATGTAGCGTCCAATATGAAATGAATATTTTGCTTATATAAATAATCACGATAATTAAACCCATGGAAATTCCGAGCTATTTGCGGTTCTTTCCTCTCACCCTCGAATACACATGATACTCCTGCATGTAATTGTCGCATCTGTTTCTTTTCCAAGGCTGATTTCATTTTGTAACTTAACTGCACTATATTTTTATTCTGATCTTCAACTTGAAATGAGAGGCGATCTCCGTTAATAAGAGGTGTATTATGTATCACCCCTCTTGTAGCTTCGTAGGAATCTCCCAGAGGATTGTTTTGCCCTTGAACATACGTGGTGTACATAGCGCCACTTAAACACGCTATCATACAATAAAAGAAGGTTTTACGCGGAGTACGATACAAACAAAAGAAAACATTTAGAACGAGACAACAAGTCAGCCATATAACTGAAGAGGAGAAGGCAATTGCAATCCCTATTATAAATGAGATTGCAACATAGCCCCATTGTCCTTGCAACTCATACTCACTCCTTATAGCATCATTTTTGCTTTCGTGAATACATGCTGTAATTCTTCCATTGATAAGTTCTCTTTTTCTAAAGATGCAAATAGTTCTTTTAACTCCATATGACGCTTTTGATCCTCTAATGCTGCAATATCATATTCTAGTGGAACGTGTTTCACCGTTACATTCGCTTTTTCAAATAACTCTACAGCATACGGATGATTTTTATAATCCTGTGCATAATAAACTGCTGTAATACCACTTTGAATAATCGCCTTACAACATTGTAAACAAGGAAAATGCGTAACATAAATTTCCGCTTCCTCCGTTTTCACGCCAAATTTTGCACACTGTAATAAAGCATTCATTTCTGCATGAATTGTACGAACACAATGATTATCAATAACGTAACATCCATCATCTATACAATGTACGCCACCTTTAATTGAACCATTATATCCACCAGCAATAATTCGTTTATCACGAACAATTGTCGCTCCTACTGCAAGCCTTGTACATGTACTACGTAAAGATAACAAATGGCTTTGCGTCATAAAATATTGATCCCATGAAATTCGTTCCATATTCTTCACCTACTTTTTTGTCTACTTGTAGTGTAGCGAATGAAGAAAAACTTCGTCAATCTTTTACGGAATAATAATTTGATCTTTTATTTTCTCCAAAGACTTCACACCAATCCCATCAATCTCTAACAAATCTTCTATTTTTTGAAACGGACCATGTTCCTCTCGATATTTCAAAATACTTTCTGCTTTCCGAGAACCAATACCTGTAATTTTTTCAAGTTGTTCTTTAGAAGCTGCATTTATTTGAACTTTTCCCTCTCCCTTTGAAACAGCAACTACTTCTTGCACTTGTTCGTTTTTATTCGGTACATAAAGAAGCATTTGATCTTGTACCATTTGCGCTAAATTTACCTTCATCCTATCTGCCTCAGGCAAAAAACCACCTGCTTTTTCAATGGCATCCTTGACCCGGTCCCCCTCTTTCATTTCATACACCCCTTCTTTAACAACAGCCCCTTTCATATCAATTACAATTATTTTTTTCTGCTGCTTTGTATCCGATATTTTCGGTTTACTTTTCTTCTCCATATCTTTCGCTTGAACATCCGTTGCAATAGCTGATCGCTCTGTATGCTCGTTCGTTTTCCAGAAAATAAGAAAAAGCACAGTTCCAATAATAGCTGCTAATCCTAACCATTTCTTTGGAAAATCCCACATCATTTTTCACCTCTAATCATAAATTTATAACATCATTCATATTGTTTAGGAGAAAGCTGTTACGAAGGAGGGATGAAACATTGAACATAGGAATTATAGGGACAGGAAACATGGGGAATATACTAATCGATGCATTTTTAGAAACCCGTGCTGTCAAACCTTCGTGCCTTACGATCATTAATCGAACGCCCGCCAAAGCATATCATATAAAGGAAAAATACCCTTCTGTTCATATAGCCAAAACTATTGATGAGGCAATCGAACGATCACATCTTATTTTTATTTGTGTAAAGCCGATAGATATATACCCAATCTTACAAAAATACGCTGAACATTTTTCTGATGAAAAGTGCTTAGTTTCTATCACAAGTCCAATATCCCCATCACAATTAGAGACACTTGTACCTTGCCATGTTGCTCGTATTATTCCGAGCATTACAAACCGCGCCCTATCCGGCGCATCACTATTTACATTTGGAAGTAACTGCTCTGAAGAATGGCAACAAAAACTATTTCGCTTATTCAAAAACATTTCTACTCCCCTTGTAATAGAAGAAGATATAACGCGCGTTTCATCTGATATAGCAAGCTGCGGCCCTGCATTCTTTAGTTATTTATTACAATGTTTCATTAATGCTGCTGTAGATAAAACAAATATTACACATGAAGAAGCCACTACTTTAGTAAGTGAAATGGTCGTTGGAATGGGGAAACTACTCGAAAAAGGGATTTTCACATTGCCTACTTTACAAGAAAAAGTATGTGTGAAAGGCGGCGTTACAGGAGAAGGTATTCGGGTTTTAGAAGAACATGTTGGGGATATGTTTCATAAATTAATCGAGCGGACACACGAGAAATTTGATGAAGATTTAAAATGCGTTGATCAGCAATTCAATAAACACACATAATAAATACGTCATCGTCATTCCAAATCCTTTTTATAAATACTTAATTTTTCACATTACATTTTTACTTAAACTAGCACTTTCAAAATTCACGTATATCATCTTCTTATTATCCTACAACTAAAATTACAGCTTCTTTACAAAACAAAAGCAACCTTCTTGGTTGCTTTTGTTTTATCCGTTTTTCTTCGCCATGAAGAAAATACGCTCTGTTTGTTCTGTAACTTCAAGTCGCTCAAAGTCACCAGTTACACGAAGCACTGTAAAACCAGCTTCTTCAAGCCATTTCGTTAACTCTTCAACCGGATATGCACGTTGTACGTGACATTCGTCAAAACGATGGTACACATCTTCTTCTGGGTCTTGAACAAAGAATGTTAAATCATGTTCTACACTGTTTGAATCTTCACCAGGGAAGCAATTCCAAATAAGAGATATTTCTTCTCCATTCACTGTGTATGTTTCATTTTGAAATACATGATGTATTTTATATAAAGAATGTACATCAAATAAAAACAAACCATCTTGACGTAAATGATGAAACACTCTTCGGAATGTTTCTTGCACTCCATCTTCTTGCAATACATAGTTTAATGAATCACAAAAGATCGTTACACAGTCAAACTCACCTGGAACATCAAGCTCTCGCATGTCTTGTTGGTAAAAAGGAATAAAATATCCTGCCTCGCCTAGTTTTTGCTGTGCGACTGCTAACATTTCTTCCGAAAGATCGACACCGATTACATCGTAACCCTTTTGTACAAGCGGAAGCGTTACATTACCAGTACCGCATGCTACATCAAGAATCTTCGCTTCTTTCACATCCGCTTGCTGTAAGCTTTCCTCTGTGAATTCCACCCATTTATCATAGGGGACATCATTCATTAGTTCATCGTACAGCAACGCAAATTGCTCGTAGTTCATTGGCCTAACTCTTCTGTAATATCTTCACGTGGCACATCGCCCCATAGACGCTCTAAATTATAGTGATTACGCTCATCTTTATGGAATACATGAGCAACTACATCTCCAAGGTCAACTAATACCCAGCGAGCTTCGTCAAAACCTTCCATACGTTGTACGTCGATTTGGAACTCGTGTGCTTTCGCTTTAATTTCACGCGCAATTGCTTGCACTTGCTTATCTGAGTTACCGTGACAAATAATGAAATAATCTGCAATTGGTGAAATACCTTGCATATTTAGGACAACCATATCTTCCGCTCTCTTATCATCAGCTGCTTTTGCTGCTAATACTAATAAATCTTTATCTTTCATTTACTCATTTCCTCCTTGATAACTGCATTGTATGTTTGGAATGTTAATGGATAAATCGTTTGATCTTTTTCCATTAAAAATTGAATTGTTCTCTTTAGCGCAAATAATAAAGCTTGATCTATATCCGTATATGCGAGTTTACGAGCTTCCTCCACCCCTGGAAACTTTCGCCCAGGCTCAATGTAATCAGCTACATAAATTACTTTATCTAACATCGTCATTTTCTCATGACCACTTGTATGATATGTAATAGCTTGCAGGATTTCAGGATCTGTAATACCTACTTCTTTTTCTACTAAGTATGCCCCAACAGGTGCATGCCATAACTCTTTGTTATAACAAAGTAAATCTTTCGGCAAATCTTCACTTTTAATGATCTCTTCCATCTCTGAAATCGCTCTACACTTCGCATAATCATGAAATATAGCTGCAACTTCAGCTTTTTTTTCATCCACACCGTATAACTTAGCAAGTTCAATTGCTGTTTCCATTACACCAATTGTGTGTATATAACGTTTTTCATGCATTTGTTGTTTGACAATATGAAGTGCTTTCTCACGATTCATACAACCCATTCCTCTCGATATATACCTGTACTTTTTCAGGAAGTAAATATTTACATGTTTTCTTCTCTTTATATCTCTCACGTAATAAAGATGAAGAAACAGCAAACTCCGGAATTTCCACAGTGGTGATAGGATAAGGTGTATGCAATGTATACCCAGGTCTTGCAACCCCAACAAACGTTACAAGATTAAGTAACATTTCAATGTTATACCACTTCGGCAAATACTCAACCATATCTCCACCAATAATAAAATGAAACTGCACATCCGGATGCTTCTTCGTCAATTGTAGCATAGTGTCATACGTATAAGATGGGCCCTTCCTGCTTAGCTCTTCTAAACAAATAGAAAAATGTTCCTCTTCCTCAGTCGCAAGCTCTAACATTTGCAAACGACTTTCTACACTTGTAATATTCCGCCCTTGTTTATGCGGCGGAATTTGGTTCGGTAAGAACCATACTTCTTCTAAATTCAAAGCATGATATACTTCATTTGCAATGAGCAAATGTCCATAATGTGGCGGATCAAATGTACCGCCAATGATGCCAATTTTCCTCAAAAGAAACGCCCCTTCCTTTTACGTACAGCAACTCTCTTCATTCCTAACAGAAGAGAGTTGCTATTAATAAAAGTTCAATTGGTTTCGCTCTCTACATCATTACGCATCAACGATAAAAATAGCGCATGCTAATCTTTTTATCGAGGAAGCTTAATTTGTTTATTTTCTCTTGACTCTTTGTATAAAACGATTGTGCTTCCAATTACTTGAACGATTTCAGCACGTGCACCTTTTGCAAGTTCTTCTGCAACTTCACGGCGATCGAATTCACAGTTTTGTAGCACACTTACTTTAAATAGCTCACGAGCTTCTAAAGTATCTGCGATTTGTTTAATCATATTTTCATTTACTCCGCCTTTTCCTACTTGAAAAATTGGTGTTAAATGATGTGCCTGTGCACGTAAAAATCTTTTTTGTTTTCCTGTTAACATATATGTTAGCCTCCAAGCTTTCTTATAACTAATTGTTTCATTCGTTCGATATTTGGCGTACGCCCTGTCCACATTTCAAATGCAAGCGCTCCTTGATAAACAAACATATCAATACCATTTTGAATCATTGCACCTTGCTCTTTCGCCTCACATAAAATTTTCGTTTCAAATGGATTATAAATTATATCTGATACAATCGTTCCCTTATTCAACGAAGAAATTTGTAACGGCGTATGTTCGACGCGTGGATGCATACCTATTGTTGTCGTCTGAATGATAATATCATAATTCCCTTGTTCTTCTGTTGCTTTCTCTAGCGATAAAGCAACAGAATGGACAGTAGCCTTACATGCAGTAATAAGTTCCTTCGCCTTATCTACCGTACGATTCGCTACATCAATCTCTTTCACACCTACATCAGCAAGTGAAAAATAAATAGCTCGACTAGCACCGCCTGCGCCAAGTAATAAAATACGTTTCTCTTGAAGTGGTTTACTACTAATGGATTGCAGTGCTCGGACAAAACCAATTCCATCTGTATTGTAGCCAATCAATTTCCCATCCTTATGAACCACCGTATTTACTGCACCAATTTGTTTTGCTAGCGGGTCAATCTCATCCAAATAATCCATAATCGCAACTTTGTGCGGAGTTGTTACATTAAATCCTGAAATACCTAACGCTTTTAAACCTCTTACTGCTTCCCCTAGCACTTCCTCTTTAACAAGAAAGGCATGATAATGGGCATCCATATTCAAGTGTTCAAATGCATCGTTATGCATAACGGGTGATAATGAATGTCCAATTGGATTTCCGATTACACCATATAATTGTTTCATAAATCCCTCTCCATATTAAATTAAAGATTTACGCAATGAAACACTTACTCCTTTTGGTACGTGTGCAACAATTTTTGCTCCCGGTTCGTTCACAGTAACCCATCCTAATCCAGAGAATACAACATCCGTTTTTGGTTCACGAATATTAAACTCGTATTTCACTAGCTCTGGCATATTTTCTAATTCTTCTGGTGTTGGCGGGCTTAGTAAATCCCCTGCATGATTTTTATACAATTCATCTGCTTTCTCAAGCTTTGTACGATGGATTGTTAAACGATTTGAGAAGTGACAAGTAAATGCGCGACGACCGCCACTTACGTAATCAAAACGTGCCAGTCCGCTAAAGAACAATGTTTGTTCTTCATTTAATTGGAATACCATCGGCTTAATTTCTTTTGTTGGTGTAATAAGCTTTAAGCTTTGTTTTCCAACATAATGAGCCATTTGATGGTGGTTAATAATACCTGGCGTATCATATAAAGAAGATTCTTCGTCTAACGGGATATCAATTAAATCAAGCGTTGTTCCTGGGAAATGAGATGTTGTAATTACATTTTCAGTCTCATCACTAAATTCTTTAATCATACGATTAATAAATGTTGATTTCCCTACATTTGTACATCCAACAACGTAAACATCTTTTCCGCCGCGGTAATACTCAATCGCATCTGCCAGCTCAGCAATCCCTTGTCCCTTTGCTGCACTAATTAAAAAGACATCTTCTGGCTTTAATCCTAGCTGCTTTGCACTATAGCGCATCCAATGCTTTACTTTATCATGTTTTACTGACTTAGGAATTAAATCAGCTTTATTCCCAACAAGTAATACTTTATTATTTCCCACGAAACGATGTAAGCCAGGTAACCAGCTACCATTAAAATCAAAAATATCTACAATCTTAACTACTAACGCATCTGATTTTCCAATACCGTTTAGAATACGTAGGAAATCATCATCTGTTAATGATACATCTTGAATTTCGTTATAATGTTTCAATCGAAAACAACGTTGACAAATGACTTGTTCTTTTTCTAAAGATGAGGCAGGAGCATATCCCACTTCATTTTTATCTTCTGTTTGAATTTCTACACCGCAACCAATACATTTAATTGTTTCAGTCAAACTTTATTCCTCCCAGTTAATTAAACCTTTTTTCTTCATGTTTCTCATGATTCTTCGTTCAATTTTTCGATTAAAGCGCGTTACTAATCCGTCCGTTTGTGCTACTGGTACAACTAAAATTGTATGAAGTCCAACTCGGTTTCCACCTAGCACATCCGTTAGTAATTGATCTCCAATTACTACAACTTCATCTGGCTGCAACTGCATGTCTTGTATCGCACGCTTAAACGCACGGACAAATGGCTTACGTGCACTATGAATAAATGGAATGCCTAATGGATCAGCAAAGTCTTTCACTCGTTGCTCATTATTATTTGAAACGACCGTTACTTGAATGCCTTGCTCTTTCATTTTCAAAAACCATTCTTCAAGTTGTGGCGTTGCATTTGGACGATCCCATTCAATTAAAGTGTTATCTAAATCAGTAATAACACCTTTAATTCCACGTTTTTTCAAATCTTCTGGTTGAACATGATATACATTTTTCACATATTCATTTGGTAAAAATAGTTTCAATTTCTTTCACCTCTTTGAGGAGTTTTCATAAAAATTTTTCGACAACATATTTCGATATATGGCCTGTGGATAAAATTGTACACATTTTCCACATTAATTTTTCAGTTAATTTGGAATTTACTAACAATCTATACACATTTTATCCACCTAGGTATGTGGATAACCACTCGTTTGTGACTGTCATATTTTTTTGGTACATTAAATGCAACAACGAATCAATCCTTATATTATTAGGAGGTGACTCACCTTGAAAACAAAACATATGGAACAGTTATCTACTGAGTTACTCACTGAGTCTTATTATAAAGCAAAAGAACTAAAATTAAATCCCGACTTCATTTTACTTATAAAACAAGAAATTATTAGACGCTCATTAGAGGACAAGCTCGTCAAATCGTCTTGATTACATATAAAGTGAAATTTTAAGTAACTAACTTGTAAAAAGAGCCATCCTGCGATGGCTCTCGAATAAACAAGTACTCCCATCTAGGGAATTTCATCATTACGCATCTTTGTCCATAAATCTTGCTTACAGTTATAAAATCTTTTTTACTTATGAGCCAATCGAGTAGCAATTTTTTCACCAAGGCGAAGTTCTTGTCCACTCTTCAATTCTTGCACTACTTCTATCATATCTTTTTCAAACAATAACACAACCGTTGAGCCGAATGTAAAGTATGCCATTTCTTCACCTTTTTGAACAGTGTCTCTTTCATGCAGCAGCTCAATACTATTTACAAACATAGCTCCTACTTTTACAAGCGCCATATGTTCACCGTCACTATTCACTTCTGTAACAGAACGATAATTTTTTGACAATGGTTCTTTCCCGTATTCCATACCAGCTGCATTTACCGGATATGATTTTCTACCGAGTACAAATCTTTCAGTCACAGAACCAGAAAGCGGACTATGAATACGATGATAATGACTTGGGCTTAAATAAATAACCATGTATGTACCACCTGCATATCGCTGTGCACGTTCTTCATTACCTAGCATATCCACAATCGAATAACGCTTGCCTTTAATATCAAATGTTTTTGTCTCCTCAATAGGACCGTGATCAGCAAAAACACCATCAACAGGACTAACAATACTCGATGCATCTGTATCAATACTACGCTTTCCTTCTTTTAGCTTACGCGTAAATAATTCATGCAATGTTCTATATTCCTTCAAACCCTTTTCCATCTCATCTTGATTAATTTGAAACACTTTCGCATACGATGGAATAATGATAGAGCTTAAACGAGATTGTGCAAATTTACGTAATATATAAGAAGTAAAACGACCATTTGTAAGTTCGATCATAAGTCGATATAATGTACGTCGCAAATTGCGGAACCTCCTAATTAGTCTATAACTTTAGCTTTCCCTTCTTTTCCTCCTATATCATATGTAAAATTGGTTCTTATTCCCACATATCATATAGAACTGTTTCAGTATAGATGCAGAAAGCTAAGTATGGTATTATTCTTAAATTGTTTAGCACCTTCTAATATTACAGATAGAATCCGTCATTTTCAACAGTGAACATGGATTTCTTCTGAACACAACTCTTTTTCTTTCCTTATTTACAAAAAGAAAAGCAGCCCATTTTAAAATACGGCTGCTTGCAATGTACATTATTCTTTTGCTTTTTTCTCTTTCTCTGCTCTTACAAATTCATGGAACATTTTCATTAAAGCGCGCTTTTCAATTCTTGATACGTAGCTTCTGGAAATACCAAGCGCCTTTGCAATCTCTCGTTGTGTTTTCTCCTTATCAAGCCCCAGTCCAAAACGCTTCACGATCACTTCTTTCTCTCGTTCGTCTAAAATATCAATATACTCTTTAATCTTTTCTAACTCCATACTCAGCTGGATCATATCAATTACATCTTCAGACTCTGATTTTAATATATCAATAAGCGATATTTCATTCCCCTCTTTATCTTGCCCGATTGGGTCATGAAGTGAAACGTCCTTTTTCGTTTTCTTTAGTACACGTAAATGCATCAAAATTTCATTTTCAATACAGCGTGCTGCATATGTCGCAAGTTTTGTGCCTTTTCCTGCTGAATAGCTCTCGATTGCTTTAATGAGCCCGATTGTACCAATTGAAATTAAATCTTCTGCATCTTCCCCTGTGTTTTCAAATTTTTTAACGATATGAGCTACAAGCCGTAAATTATGTTCAATTAACAGATTCCTCGCTTGAGCATCACCTTGCTCCATTAACTCTAAGTACTTTCTCTCATCGTCTGATGATAACGGCTGCGGAAACGCATTGTTCTTCACATAAGAAACAAAAACAAACACTTCTCGAACCATATATCCAATTGCGGCGAATAGACTCAAACCTTTCACCTCCGCCAAAATAGTGGTCTTTACTAAGTGTATGTGGGCATGAGGTTGTTTGTGTCTGTACGATATCATTCCCATATGTTTTTAAGCATAATAGTTGTTTCATAAAGCTTCACTACGTATACTTAAACAAAAGATTGGAGAGTGAAATATGAAATATTTCATTTCCCTCTTGTACCTGAGTAGCTTGTAAGAGATGAACTCCTTGTACGCTCTTGCAAGCTACTTGTACTACAAGGAGGGATTACAAATATGAAATTTGAAAGAACACGTGCTTATACAAGACACCAACGTCAACGTACAATGCGTCGAAAAATGAATATTGCAAAACACGCATGGGGATATACTCCTGAAATTGCCGGTATTTTTGCAAAAGGAAAAGTTCACTGTTCTTGTGGAATGTGTACAATAAAGTGGAGAACAGAAGGACCGCCTGCTAGTGTACAGAAGTGGTTATATAAAATTGATACATACGAAGAATAATCGTTCTTTCTAAAAAAAGGTCTTCTCTCGAAGACCTTTTTCCCTATTTAAAAGTTTATTTACTCCAAAGTTTCTCCCCAGTATGCGCATCAATATAACAAATTTCTCGACTACAGTCGAAGGATTCTTTATAATTTTCATCCGTTGTTTGTTTATACAGTAATACGTAATTCGTTTCCTCTACCTCATTTTCTAAAAACCATTCTAAATGAACTCGCATGGCTAGGATCTGGTTCATATACAAGATGGTACCCTTTTACTTCTTCTCCATTTTCATACTCACATGAGGAGTGTGTTAAATCTACAAATACAAGTCTCATATCTTGTCTAGCCTTCAAATTTTCTAAGACGACGTTCTCCTCAACAATATCACTTGGCCATAACGGTTTTTTCTCGATAGCTTTTTGTCCATTATAATGAAAATGCATCACATCACCTAATGGATGTACTAGCACAACACACCCCGTATTCGGCAATGGATAGCCATTCACTTCTTGCATATAATTTACTTCTTTCCAACCGCGCCAATCATCCTTAACAGTTACATATGTATAAAATTCATATCCTTCTTTTGTATATTTTTTTAAGAATGTATTTGCAACCTCTCTTGCTTTATTCTCTTCTATCGCTTCCTTACCGTTCGAAAAATCTTTTTCATCCTCTATCCTAAAGTCAATTAAATTACCAGTATGTCTATTCAACGTAATCTGTATTGTTCTCTCCCCATCCTCTTTATGTTCCCACCATAATAGATGATATGGGTCATCCACACCTTCTTGATCATCTACAACAAGCCTATAATCATCTGGAATGTCAATAATATGAGCCACTTGCTCTTTTCTTTCTTTATCTTTTTGATTCATCATACCGCTCCCTTTATTACAATTTAAGGTAATTATAACAAACAAAAGAAATATAAAGTGAAACTTTAATCAGCCCTCACCAATCGGGCTTTTACGGGCAGTAAGACCCCCACCTACCTTCTTTGCTTTCGCTGAATTTTGAGGTAAGAGTCTTACTGTCCGGCAAATAGCGGGATAAACGAAAAAAGACTAGAGATATCTCTAGTCTTCTACTTCGTTTCACGATGTAACGTTACTCGCTTTAATCGTGGACAATATTTTTTTAGTTCGATGCGCTCTGGATTGTTTCGTTTATTTTTTTTAGAAATATAATTACGATCACCGCACTCTGTACAAGCTAATGTAATATTTACACGCATATGTAATTCTCCTTTCTTTTAAAGATCGCAAACTAAAACGTAATGATTACGATTTAAATAATATATAACTTCATTCTATTTGTCAATTGCAAAAAAAGACAAAAATCTGAAACAATTAGTTCATACGAAATTCACACGAATCTATTACTATAGAAATTGTACATAGTGAACTTATTAACAATCACGTTTATTTATATAGAATTTCACTTGAAAGGAGTTGAAAGTATGAAAACTAAATATCGTTTTATGATCTCATCATTTGCTGCTTGCGCCTACATGATTTGGTGTTTAGTATAATAACAACCTCACTTGTAAATAGGAAAAAGGTGTGTATATAAATGGAATATAATCAATCAACAGTTAACTACTGGAAAGCTTTTGTACTACCATATACATTTGCTTTAGAAGAGTTAAAAACTAAATTTGAAATTATGAACCGGGAAGCCCAATTTTTAGAGGATTACAACCCGTTTGAACATATAAAAACAAGATTAAAACAACCTGAAAGTATTATTAAAAAGCTTGAACGTAAAAATTTATTACCGACAGTTGAAAATGCGCAAACGCATTTACAAGACATCATCGGCATTCGTATTACATGTTGCTTCGTAGAAGATATCTATCATTTGAAAGAAGTTATTCAAAAGCGTGAAGATATGGAAATCATAGAGGTAAAAGATTATATCGCTAATCCAAAACAAAATGGATATAAAAGTTTACACATGATTATTAAATATCCTTTATCACTGAATTCTGGTACAAAAGAAGTCTTTGCAGAAATTCAGTTACGTACGCTCGCAATGGACTTTTGGGCAAGTTTAGAACATAAACTTTATTATAAATATGAAGGGAAAATACCTGAGTATTTAAAAGATGAACTACATGATGCCGCAATGAAAGCTGAAGATCTTGATAATAAAATGGCAACCATTCGCCAAGATATTGATGATATCGAGGCATGCTCAGATCAAATTATGTTACCACTATAAAAAAAGGTTCTCGCCAATGAGAACCTTTTTTGCGCTATTTACGGAAAGTTTCACTTTATTTCTTCTCTATCGTGCGAACCTCTTCAATTTTCCAGCCATCCTCTTCTTTTCCAAGTGCATACTGTACTTTCTTCTGAATAGTGACCTCTCCTTCTATTTCCTTTTCTTTTGTTTCAACAACAACATATCCTGCTTTACTAGCTTTTATGTCTATATGTTCCAATTCAATTTTTTTATTTCCCTTTTGAAAAGCTGCTTCTTTTTGCGTTTTTAAGTCTTCAGCACTAGGCATGTTCTTTGAAAATAACTCCATATGTTCAGTAAGATTTTTTTCATTTGTCGTCCGTACAAATTTCTCTATCACACCTTGAATCGTTTTCTCTTCTTCTTTCGTTATTTGTACCTTTCCTTCAGCTTTTGTAGTAGTAGCTTTTTGTTCTATCTGATTCTCTTTGGATTGACATCCAACTAGCAATAATACACCTATTAGAAAGGATAATATCCCTATGAAAAAAGCTCTCATCTTCCCATCTCCTAAAAAGAAAAGTGAGGCATTTCGCCTCACTTTCGTTTATAATTAGCGTCTTCCTTTATTCGGGTCGCCACCGCCAACAATATCAAAGACACGTTTAGCGATATTTGTATTCTCTTGAACGCCAGAGAACAAGTATTTACCAGGGCCAAATGCATATACGTTTACATCTTCTCCTGTATGTCCACCTGTTGTCCATCCTGTAACCGAACGCTTATTGAAAATATCTTCAATCGCATTATCAATCTTTGTTACATCTTTTGAAGGAGCAATATCATTTACCGCTTTAATTTCTTCAGGTGTTAATTGTAAATCAATATATTTTTTCAATGTTTCTTCTACATTTGCACCGTTTGCAATCTCATTTGCCATAAAGTCTGGTGTGCGTTTTGCAGCTTTAATTGGATCTACTTTAAAGTTATACTCACCATTTGCACCTAAAGATAATCCACCAGTAGCGTGGTCTGCCGTTGCAACGACTAACGTATTTTTATCTTTTTTCGCAAACTCAATCGCTGCTTTAAATGCTTTTTCAAAGTCTTCCATTTCACTCATTGCGCCAACGATATCATTATCATGTCCTGCCCAGTCAATTTGACTTCCTTCAACCATTAAGAAGAAACCTTTTTTATTTTTGTTCAAACGCTCAATTGCTGCATTTGTCATTTCTTCTAATGAAGGTGTTTTATCAGTGCGATCAATCATTTTATCTAAACCGCCTGGTGCAAATAAACCAAGGATTTGATCATTTTTATCATTTAACAATTGATCTCGATCTGTTACGTAGCTATAACCAGATTTCTTAAACTCTTCTGTAAGATTGCGATCTTTTCTAACAAAGTTTTTTACGCCGCCGCCAAGCATAACATCTACTTTATGCTTCCCTTTGATTTTCTCATCAAAATAATCATTTGCAATTGCGTCCATATTTTTACGACTAATGTCATGCGCACCGAAAGCAGCTGGTGTAGCATGTGTAATTTCAGAAGTAGCAACGAGTCCTGTCGATTTCCCCTTTTCTTTCGCTTGTTCAAGAACAGTTTTCACTTCTGCTTTATCATTATCAACTGCAATTGCCGCATTATATGTTTTAATTCCTGCTGACATAGCTGTTGCTGCAGATGCAGAGTCTGTGATATTTTCATGTTCATCTTCTGGATATGTCTTTTGTGTTCCTACAAGATGCTTATCAAACTCTGTAGATTCCATCTCGAATGTTTTTGGATTATCTTTCATATAACGATGAGCCGTCATATATGAAGGGCCCATACCATCTCCAATTAACACAATAACATTTTTAATCTTTGCATTGCTTCCGCTCTCATCTGCATTCACTTCACTAGAACGTGTAAAATTCCATGTTGCCACCGAAGTAACTGCTAATGATGCCACAACTGCAAATGGCCATGCTTTTTTCACAAACTTTTTCACTGTCTTGTCCCCCTAATTAGGTTATTCATTTCCCACTATCAAATTTAATAGAAGACTATTAAGAGAAAATTAGTTATATGTAAATTTTTTGTTAACTTATGTAAATATCAGTTATAATTTGTATAAGTTTGTCTTTTTATATCAACCATCTTCACCTTTACAATCAAAATATAAACAAGTTGGATTTCATTTAACGTAAATCTCTTATTTAACATTTTCCATCTACTTTTATAAAAATTAATAGAAATGTGGTGAGCATTTATGAAAACAATACAGCTAGATGAATCTTTTATTTTCGATCTACTCGACCTTTGTAAAGCTGTTGGATGGTTACAAGAGAAAACATTTATGAAAAAACAATTCGAAATGTACTTTTCTCTTGGCACACTTATCGGTTACATGCATGACAATAAGCTGATTGCAACTGGAGGAGTATTTCCTTTTAAAGATAGTTTTTCTACTATTGGCATGTTAATCGTCCATCCTAATTTTCAAGGCCAGGGCATCGGGCGAACATTGCTAAATCATTGCTTAGCACACACTCACCCAAAACAACCAATTGCACTTATTGCAACAAAAGCTGGCGAGCCTCTTTATACATCATGCGGATTTCAAACAGTAACGACGATTCATCGTTTTGAGAAACAAACTACTAAAACACATATTACTCATACGCAACAAGTAAAAGAAAAAGACATTATATCGCTTATTTCTCTCGATCAAAGTACAACTGGTGCCGATCGTTCTTTACTGTATTCATTACTATTACCAAGAACAAGTCACTCTTTTAAAATTGAGAGACATAACTGTATAGAAGCTTTTTCCTTATGCATACAAAAAGGTAATATATTATGTATCAATCCACTTATCGCCAAACGAGAAGAAGATGCTATTCAATTACTACAAAAGATATGTGAATGTTGGAATGGCACAGTAAGGCTTGATGTCCCACATTCACAATTTTCATTTCGCAAATTGCTTCAAACAGAAAATTTCCAAGAAACGCTCCTTTCACCTCTTATGATCAAAAATGGTAGCCAACTTCCTGGAAATCGTAATATGCTATTTGCTATGATAGATACAGCGTTATGTTAGAAAGGGGACACCTAATTGAGGCGATTTAGCTACTTTATGGTAGGTTGTCTTACTCTTACACTATTAGTAGGATGTAGTGCAGCAGAAAAACCAGTAGAACAAGTAAAACAAGTTAAAAATACACTTACAGCAAAACTAGCTACCGAGGAAAAAATGATAGAAATAGATGGTCAAACCATTTACTTCAAAAAGATTGGTAATGAAAAACCACCTTTACTTATGATCCATGGATTTGGAGGATCATCAGATGGTTTTCAAAAGATTTACTCAGACTTAGCAAAAAATCATACAATTATTTCTGTAGATGCTTTAGGCTTCGGACGCTCATCTAAGCCGATGGATTTTTATTATTCTTTCCCAACCCATGCAAATTTGTATTATAAATTAATGAAAAAACTAGGTTACGATTCGTTTGCAATACTGGGCCACTCAATGGGCGGAGAAATTTCTCTTAATTTAACATATTTATATCCAGAAGCCGTTACCCACCTTATTTTAACTGATGCTACAGGCGGTCCTCATACACTCGTTAATAAACAAGGATCACCAAGACCACAGTTGTCGACTGATTTAAATACCGTTTCTGCTATTACAGATTATGATGAGAGCAAAGTGAAATTTAAACGTAATGATGAAGAGCATTACAATAAAATGAAATTATGGCCGAGACGTCTTCAAATTAATGCAGATGAAATAAAACAGCCAACCTTAATTATATGGGGAAGAAATGATAGTAGCGTTTCTTGGGAAGAGGGAGAAACGTATCATCAATTTTTTAAAAATAGTACTTTCCATATTATCGAAAAAGGTTATCACGCACCATTTCGTCAGGAACCACAGGAGTTTGTAGGGTATGTGAAAGACTTCTTTGACAAAAACCCTATAATAGCTGAAAAATAAGCGGGTATCTCATTTTGAGATACCCGCTTTCATATATTAAGCAGCTTGCTTTTGGCGTTTTTGAGTTTTTGAACCTAATACTTTCGGAATAACGAAACCATCTATTCCAAATTTACCAGCATTCATACCAGAAACTAGAACGAACATTGATAAAATAACCATTTCAGGATTCACACCAATTGACCCACTAAACATATAGGAAAAGTTCATTACAAGACCGAAAAAGACCGCTGTTTTTGTTAAACAGCCTACAATTAAACCAATTCCGACTAAAATTTCTCCCCACGTTACAAGTGTATTAAATAGATCAACGTTTGGAATTGCGAAATCTTGTAAAAATGATGCCCACCAAGATTGAACAGCCGGTTGTGCTCCTTTAGATTTTTCAATTGCACCTTGTAAATAACCAGTTGCATCGAATCCTTTTCCTTGTAGTTTACCGATTCCAGCCATTAACCATGTGTAACCAAGATACACTCGAATTACCGCTAACACAAAAGAAACTGCTTTGTTTTCTCTTAAAAATTGAATAACCATATCTTCCTCCTAAAGTTGTAATTAAGTTAGTTACAGATAATATAATAACATTAGTTACTTATTTTTAAAATGTTAATTATGAATAATTCGTGACATGTGTATGAAACATCAAAAACTAACGTTTATATAGTAACTTTTATTACCTGTAAAAACTTGAACATATCATACCATAAGTGATAATGGTTTTCATTGAAGAAAATGTAAAAAAAATGTGAGTTAAATGTGAAACACGTTTATTCGAATATAGAATAAACGTGTTTCACACTACTTATATAATTGAAATGTATGTGTCTCTTTATCAATTAACCGTGCTTCTTCAAAAGCCTCTCCTAACGTTTTTTCATGGTTAATAAGCCCGTAAAATAAGCGTATTGTAAACATAAGTGCTGCATTCCCATCTACATAATCTATTGATCCAATATACGATTTTGCGCCACTACGTAAGAAAGATTCTGCTAATTTTCGCTCCCCTAACGTACACCCACTATTTACAATATTTACATTATGCAATTTTGCATATTTATAAATTTCTGCTGCACCAAAGTATCCCCGCGGTTCATCTTGTTCATATATATCTTCACCTAACTCTTCCATGACAAATTTTCCTTCCTCACCATGGAAGCAAAAGACAACATAATCGATATCATTATATAAACCGTTTCCAGAAAGAATATCGACGAACTCTTTCGGTCTACCGATCCAGTACGTTATAACTTTCGCCCCAAAATATTCAAGTGATGCTCTGATTGATTGCGCCTCTAAATCCGAATTAAAGCCAACTACTAGTGCAACATTCAACATACACCCTCCATCCTATCATTAGATCTCCTCAATCCAACTTTTAAGGGATACATCCATTTCATATATACCCGTTTCTTGCAAAAAATCAGCTCTAGTTAAAACGACCTTCTGTAAATATTTCCTATATGCTGTAATTGTCCCGTCGTGAGATACAATGCAAACTCTTTCCGCACCGAGCTCATAACATAAAAGAAGAAATTCATCTACTATTTGCTGAAAGCTATGTTCTGAAATAGTATTTATACCTTCCGTCCATAACTGCTGATTTGTGTTTTTCTCTATCGAAAAATGTGGAAATGAATTTGTTATTATTCCCTGATCTACTATGTGATCACATGGTAATGTTTTCGCTCCTTCTCGATAAGGAAAAATACGCGGGGATACATATGGATGGACAATTTTTTGACAAGCTACCTTCTCACTCCATATCGCCGCCGTTTGCAAAGTTCTAAGTGTAGGGCTAGCGATTAATATATCCGTTTCTTGCAAGGGTACATTGCATTGAAGTAATTTAGCTTGATTCCTTCCCTCATCTGTTAATGATGGATTCAACCTTTGTAAACTTGCCGGCAAATCTTTTGTATGTTCTCCTTCACCGTGCCGAACAAAGACGAGTTTCATGCCCATCCTCCTCTCACTATGAAATTCTCTCACATATTTCTTCCCTATCTGATCCTTTATTCCTGCTATATACAAAACCGATATGTAAAAAACATTTGACATATCGAATTGGAAAACATTACAATTGTATATGTAAAATACTTTTTACAGGGGAGAGGAGAAGCATACATATGAAATGGATAACCATCTTAATTGGCATGATTATATGGGGATATATAAACGGATTTTTCAGCAGTAATAAAACTGCTAATCCTTGGATTACAGATGATGAACGGGAAACAAAAATTAAACAGAAAGCAATTATTGCAAGCTGGTCCGGTGTTTTTATGTTTTGTACCATTAACCTCTTAAACAAATGGTTAGGTGTAGGAACGAGCGATACATCACCTTACTTACCATCTTCTATCGCAACTATTTTAAAAGAAAATGTAGAGTTACAAATTTTATTTATGCTATTTATTACGTATGGCATATTTTACGTATACTATCGAAGAAAACTAAGTGCTTAACTTTCATCTCATGATTATCCTCCTAAATGGTTATAGTAATTAGGACGAAATGAAAGGAGCGATATAAAAATGAGTAACTCGAATGATTTTTTAGATACACTGCATGAAAAACAAGCAAAAGATGAACAGAACAGAAAGCGTCAGGGAAACGGCAACCCAGCGAAAAAAAAGCCAAATAAAACACATAAATAATAATAAAAAAACGTGCCTAAAATGATCTTTTAGGCACATTTTTTATTCTTCTTTTACCGAGATGACATTTCCCCAATTCCATTTCTCATAATACCACTCTGGTACATCTATATTTTCAATCCACTTCATTTCATGCTTTCCATCTCTATGAGCAAGCCATACATCTGCTTTCTTACGGTCTGAACGTATCCATATTAATTGATTGCTCTTCTTCATAAAGATTGGATGATAATCACCCTGCTTATGAGGTGGCTTTGTGATTCGATGCTGTACATTGCTTGTACTATCAACCTCATATAAAGATGGTAGTGGCCTTTTTTCTGGCAATGTTTCAAATCCTCCCTCTTTTGCTCGAGAGACGATAATTATGTTATCGTTCTTCCATGCAAAATCCCAATCGACATATCCTTTCGGCGTAAAAGTATTTTGCTGAAGTGCCGGCAGTTCTTTTACTTTTAAATGTTTATTCTCTAACGCAACTCTTCCGCTCCCTTCAATATAAGCTAATATATTTTTTGATGGTGACCATTGAAACCATTGTGCGTTTAATAACATTTGATCTACTTTTTCAAACCGACTGCCATCTGCACGAACTAAGCAAAGCGTATTACTATCAGCTGACCATGAAGCTGTCGGTACTGCTAAAAATGAAATCCACTTTTGATCTGGTGACCACTTAAAGCCACTTGCAACTAGCGCTAGGAAATCATCATGTTCATTTGGCAATGCATACAAATGTTTCATTTTATGAGGGTTCATATGGGCATCTTTTTGCACTTCATATAGCTGTGCTCCTGTCCATCCTGTTGGAAGTAAGTGTGCTTCAGAGGATACAAAAAACTTCTTTCCATCAGGATACCATGCATAATCTCCTACACCTGCCGATACATTTTCAAAATCCACATTCTTTTTTTGAACATCAAACGTATTTAACGTATTCGCAAATACAAATGCAATTGTATTCTCTTTCGGTGACCATTGATAATTTGATACTTCAGATTGCAATGGCCTAACTTTTTTTCCATCTTCCAGTCGGTACAATTCCAAGGTGTTTTGTTTCTTCCCTTTAACATAGGCAATCCATTCTCCATCATGAGACCATTTCGGCCCTATTATGTATTCACCTTTTGTTATTTGTTTTTCCTTTCCATCAATTTTAATCCAAAGGTCATGATGACGAACAAAAGCAATTTTCACACCACTATTTTCTGCTTTAATAATAGTAATTGAACTTAAAAATATAAATAATACTACGATGGCACTTACTATAACCTTTTTCATAACACCCCTCCATTTCCTTCCTAGCATTCCTCAATGTCCACCTACAATATGTAAAAAATACCTATTCGACATAATCAGAAAAAATTTCCCAAGAAATTTCAAATTCATAGAGGATTGGTATGAATTATGTCGAAAATATAGTTTAGCTAACATCCGATTATGTAATTCGGGATAAAGTGAAACTTTAATCAGTGGGGGTTTTCTTCATCCCCCACTGATTATTAGTTGAACCAATCGGACTTTTATGGGCAGTTGATCCCCACCTAACTTCTTTGCTTTCGCTGCATTTTGAGGTGGGGGTCTTACTGCCCATTAAAGTCGGATAAATTTGCAAGATTATTTTTCGGAATATTAGCGCTTTTTATTAGGGGGAGTTTCAATGAAAAAAACTACATCTACACTATTAAGTATGGCGCTCGTCTTTTCCAGTTTTGGAGCTTTAAGCGCACATGCTGAATCACTGCAAAAGGAGAAGCAATTTAGTCCACAACTAAAAACAACGATTGAACAGTGGGGAGAAAATAAAATTGCGCAAAATGTTGAAACAAAAACTGCAAAAGAAATTTCAGTCATTGTAGAATTGCAACATGCACCTCTCGCAGCACAAGGTAATATTCAGCATGCTCCAGATTTACAAAGTAATCATGCACAGTCTTATCATGCCGAGCTAAAAAAAGCACAAGAAGATACGACTAAGAAAATAAAAGAAAAAGCACCTGGTGCAAAAATTAAAGAAGTGTATAATACGTTATTTTCCGGATTCTCTATTTCAGTTCCTGGAGATCAAATTACTGCTCTTGCTTCTTTACCTGAAGTAAAAGCAGTCTATCCGAACTTAACATATAAACTACATGAAACATCAAAAAGTACTACTAATGAAGAAGCACCAAACATCGGCGGACCGACAATTGGTGCAACTGAAGCGTGGAATTTAAAAGACCCATCTGGCAAACCTCTTGATGGAAAAGGGATGAAAGTAGCAATTATCGATTCTGGCGTAGACTATACACATCCTGACTTAAAAGCAAATTATATTGGTGGATATGACACAGTCGATGAAGATAATGATCCTATGGATGGTAACGTACATGGTACTCATGTAGCAGGAATTATTGCTGGTAATGGAAAAATTAAGGGCGTTGCTCCAAACGCTTCTATTTTAGCCTATCGTGTCATGAATGACGGTGGAGCTGGTACAACAGACGATATTATTCAAGGTATTGAACGAGCAATTCAAGATGGTGCTGATGTGTTAAATCTGTCTCTTGGACAAGATTTAAATGTACCTGATCAACCTGTAACTTTAACGTTAGAACGTGCAGCAAAGCTTGGGGTTACTGCAGTCGTTTCAAATGGAAATGATGGCCCAAAACCGTGGTCTGTTGATGCCCCTGCCAATGCAAGTAGTGTTATATCAGTTGGAGCATCTACAGTTTCTATCCCGTTTCCAACATTCCAAGTAGCTGGTTCTACCAAAACATATCAAGGGTTACCGTTATCAAAATCGGATTTCCCAATAGGAAATGATTCTCCACTTGTATATGTTGGCTATGGTAATCCAAGCGATTATGCAAAACAAGATGTGAAAGGAAAGTTTGCACTTGTTTTACAAGGTACTTCAAATACGTTAGTAAAAGCTGAACAAGCGAAACAAGCTGGTGCAATTGGTGTACTATTAATTTCTAACGAAAAAGAAATCAATATTATGCCTGAATACTTTGCACGAGAAAATCTAGCTCTTCCAGTTATGCAATTATCAAATGCAAATGGTGAAGAGCTAAAAAACTTAATTACAAAGCGCAAGAAAAATATAAAAATTGGACAACCAGTTCCAACTGAATTAATTGGTAACTTTAGTTCTAGAGGACCATCACAAGGTAGTTGGCTTATAAAACCAGATATCGTTGCACCAGGAGTACAAATTACGAGTACTGTACCTAGAGGTGGCTATGAGTCTCACAACGGAACCAGTATGGCTGCCCCTCAAGTAGCTGGAGCTGTTGCTTTATTACGTCAAATGCACCCTGATTGGACGCTAGAACAATTGAAAGCATCTCTTGCCAATACAGCAAAAACTTTAAAAGATGTAAATGAAAATACATATCCTGTCATGGCGCAAGGATCTGGTTTAATTAACATCCCGAAAGCAGCTCAAACAGATGTATTAGTCAAACCTAACAATGTGAGCTTCGGTCTTATTAAGCCAAACAGTGGTAAAGTAAAACTGACGCAAAATATTACGTTACAAAATCTATCTAGTAAAAAGAAAAGTTTTTCAACTCGTGTGGAATTGCTAGATGCAAACACAAAAACAAAAGTAAAAACTTCTGTACCTTCATCGATTAGCATACAGCCGAATAGTAGTACCGAAAAACCATTTACTATCACTGTCGATAGTTCGCTACCCCAAGGTGTATATACTGGAAATGTGTATGTAAAAGAACAAGGTAAGAATGAAGAAACTCGCATTCCATTTACATTTAGTATCGATCCTAAAGATTACAAACGTATAGATGGACTCGAAATTATTAATTCTACTTTTAGTCCAAATGGTGACCAAATATTAGACGATAATCTCATCAACTACTATTTAGTTGCACCTGTGGATGATGTAACATTGCATGCAAATTTAGTTACAAAAGAACATGTAACGTACCAAGGGATTATCCATCAAGCTAAAAATGAAACAGCTGGATACAAACCTTTCAAATGGAATGGTACAAAAACAGATGGTACTCCGTTAGCTGACGGTCTATACCAAATCGAAGCAGTTGCCTCTAATTCTGGTAGGGAAACGAAACAAACAGCTGCTGTATTTCTTGATCGAACTGCACCTAAGTTAACATACGAAGTTGACCAAGAAAACCTTGTAATTACAGGAAAAGTGGATGATATCCTGCTAGATTGGATGACAGAATCTGGTTGGGTAGCACCTGGTATTCCAGTGAGAATGCAATATGAAATCAACGGAAATGGTGTATGGGAAAGTGTGTTCCTAAATCCTTGGGAGAAAAATTACAGCATTTATTTCGATCGTAGTCAATTACAAGAAGGAAAGAATACAATTCATATTGTAGCAACTGATGCAGCTGGAAATACATCTAATTTAAATGTTGATTTAGATGTGAAATAAAAAATTATTGTTGACAATTTTTTTAATATAGTTTTATAATACAAAACATAGTTTAGTTGAACGAATTATATATCGGCTTTGAAGGAATACTAGTAGCGACTTATATCCCTGTCTCAGAGAACTGATGGTTGGTGCAAATCAGTACATATACAAGCGTGAATTACAATTCTGGAGCTTCTTTCCCGTAATGCTTTTTATGCATGAAGAGAAAGACGGATCTTTCCGTTATCTTAAAGTGAGTGGTAAACAATTACTTGTTTACAAATAGGGTGGTACCGCGATTTTTATCGTCCCTATCGGATTTTCCGATAGGGACTTTTTTACGTCCATCCTTTTACATAATTTCATAATATACGCGTTGAAAGAATCGCAGTAGTATCTTATATCCCTGTTACAGAGAGCTAATGGTCGGTGGAAATTAGCACATATATAAGTATGAATTACAATTCTGGAGCTTCTTTTTCGTAGTGCTTATAGGCATGAAGGAAAAGACGGAGTTTTTCCGTTATCATTAATTGAGATGTAAGTATATTTTCACTTACAAATAGGGTGGTACCGCGATTCTTTCGCCCCTATCGGATTTTCCGATAGGGGCTTTTTCTATTTCTCACAGAAACAAATGTTAAATAATTCCGAATCTTATGATAAAATTTTATAAGCGCTTACAATTTTGAAAGGGGGTGATACAAGCTATACGAAACCGATACTTAATTTCATTTAAAAAAAGGAGGATGTCTAAATGACAAAGAAAACAGAAATTCCATCGCATTTAAAACCATTCGTATCCACACAGCATTATGATCAATATACACCGGTGAATCACGCTGTGTGGCGTTACATTATGAGACAAAATCATAGTTTCTTAAAAGACGTTGCTCATCCAGCCTATGTGAACGGATTACAATCATCTGGTATTAATATAGATGCAATTCCAAAGGTAGAAGAAATGAATGAGTGTTTAGCACCAAGCGGCTGGGGTGCTGTAACGATTGACGGGCTTATTCCTGGCGTAGCCTTCTTCGATTTTCAAGGACACGGATTATTACCAATCGCAACAGATATTCGCAAGGTAGAGAATATCGAGTATACACCAGCTCCAGATATTGTACACGAAGCAGCAGGACACGCACCTATTTTACTTGATCCTACATATGCAAAATATGTGAAACGATTTGGACAAATTGGTGCAAAAGCTTTCTCAACAAAAGAAGAACATGATGCATTCGAAGCTGTTCGTACATTAACAATTGTAAAAGAAAGCCCTACTTCTACTCCTGATGAAGTTACAGCTGCTGAGAATAATGTACTTGAAAAACAAAAGTTAGTTTCTGGCTTATCAGAAGCGGAACAAATTTCACGTCTTTTCTGGTGGACAGTAGAATATGGATTAATCGGAAATATAGATGCTCCAAAAATATATGGTGCTGGTCTCCTTTCTTCTGTTGGCGAAAGCAAACATTGCTTAACAGACGCTGTAGAAAAGGTTCCATTCTCTATAGAGGCATGTACAAGTACAACTTATGACGTAACAAAAATGCAACCACAACTATTTGTTTGCGAATCATTTGAAGAATTAACAGAAGCACTTGAGAAATTCTCTGAAACGATGGCCTTTAAAACAGGTGGTAAAGAAGGATTAGAAAAAGCAATTCGCTCTGAAAATCATGCAACTGCTGAATTAAATAGCGGCTTACAAATTACAGGTACATTTACCGAGACAATTGAAAACGATACAGGTGAATTGATCTACATGCGAACGAGTTCGCCAACAGCATTAGCAATTCACAATAAACAGCTAGCGAATCATTCTACGTCTGTACACAGTGACGGGTTTGGAACACCAATTGGATTACTCACTGAAAATATTGCATTAGAAAATTGTACAGATGAACAATTACAATCATTAGGAATTACAATTGGAAATGTTGCTGAGTTTACTTTTGCAAGTGGTATTCATGTAAAAGGAACAGTGACTGATATTGTAAAAAACGATAAAAAAATTGCGCTTATTTCCTTTATCAGTTGCACAGTTACTTATAACGACCGCGTTTTATTTGATGCTTCATGGGGCGCATTTGATATGGCTGTTGGTTCAACAATTACTTCGGTATTCCCAGGTGCCGCAGATGCTGCAGCATTTTTCCCAACGGATGAAGAAGTTCAAAAAATACCTGCTCCACTTGTACTGAATGAACTTGAACGTATGTATCAAACCGTTCGTGACATTCGAAATGAAGGTATTTTACACGACGCGCATATCGAGCAATTAGTAGCAATTCAAGAGGTATTAAATAAATTGTATCCGAAAGAATGGTTACTTCGCCTTGAAATATTAGAATTGCTTTTAGAGCATAACAAAGGGCATGAAACATCAGCAGCATTATTACAACAACTTTCTACTTTCACAACTGATGAAGCAGTGACACGTCTTATTAACAATGGTCTTACGCTACTTCCAGTAAAGGATGTGAAAAATGATGCTACGATTAACTGAAGAAGAAGTTCAAGAGGAATTATTGAAGTTAGATAAATGGGTAGTAAAAGATGAAAAATGGATTGAAAGAAAATATATGTTTTCCGACTACTTAAAGGGAGTCGAATTTGTCTCTGAAGCCGCCAAACTATCAGAAGAACATAATCACCACCCATTTATCCTTATCCAGTATAAAGCAGTCATTATTACTTTGTCATCTTGGAATGCAAAAGGTTTAACGAAACTCGATTTTGAGCTTGCGAAGCAATTTGATGAACTATTTGTCCAAAATGAAAAAGCCATTATAAGAAAGTAAAAAGGAGAAGCCTTTATTAGGCTTCTCCTTTTATTTTGAAATGGATACAATGTCCAAATGGATCCTCTACTTGTAATATTCCATCTTTGTACGTAGCAATCTTGCCAATATTTTTTAAGCTTTCACATACTTGCTCTTTTTGTTTTTCATTTGCTAATACAATTGTGAAATATTTCAAGCCAACGGAATTTGGCATTTGCGGTAGTATTCCTTCACCTTGCCACGTATTTAAACCGATATGGTGATGGTAGCCACCTGCCGATACAAAGAGCGCCCCATTACGAGCTGGGATCGTTACTTCAAAACCAAGACCATCCACATAGAAACGTTTCGCTTCTTCCAAATCAGCTACATGGAAATGAATATGTCCCATCACAGTACCAGCTGGAAATCCGTTCCATGTACTTCCTTGCTGCAATAATTCTTCACCAGCTAACGGGTTACTAACAAATGGTAGCTCTCCATTCTCATCACGCCAAACTTCTTTTTGACGATCATGATAAATTTCAATCCCGTTTCCATCTGGATCAGCTAAATAAAGGGCCTCACTAAAGTAATGGTCAGCTCCGCCGTGCAGTGGATATACCATTTCTACAAGATGACGAAGGATATTCGCTAAATCCTGTCTGCTCGGTAATAAAATTGCGTAATGATATAAACCCGTTCTCCCTCTTTGCTTTGGTAAGGCTTCTTTCTTTTCTTCAATGATCAGGAGTGGTTCGTTATTTTCATTCCCAAATGTAACGACCATTTCATCTTCTTTTAGTACTTTCATACTTAGTACTTCTGTATAAAACTCTAGTGATTTCTTTATATTTGATACATATAAATGAACAACATCAAGTGTTGTATCGGGATGAAGTTGAAAACTCATCTTGTTAGCCTCCCATTTAAATTAGTTCTTCTTTGACATTTTCTCTTTTAAGAAATTATCTACAAAACCATCCACTTTCGCAACAAATAAGTAAGCACCCATTGCTAACAATGCAAGCTCTAATTCGAAGCCAGGATTTTTTCCATCTCCTAATAAACCAGCTGACCATTTTACTTTTACAATTGCTCCAACCATAACTAGTGCAAATAATAATCCAATATATCTTACACCTAAACCTAGAATTAATAATAGACCGCCAACTAATTCAACTGTTGCTACACCGTATGCAAGTCCTCCTGGTAAACCAATGCTTGTGAACCACCCTGCAATATTGTCAATCCCTGATTGGAATTTTGTTAAACCGTGCATAAAGAACGTTACCCCTAACACGATACGAATAATTAAGTTACCAATATGTTGATTCATTTCTTTCTCTCCTTTATAGTTTTCTTATACAAAACTTTTATTTACATTACAAAACATACACTAATTTTTTTTATTCGTCAATTCATTTTCACTGGGAAAATATATATTTTTTTTGCTATGATACAAATAGTTGTTTATAAAAAGGAGCTTGATTTTATGAATATTGGTTCTGCAATACGTGAAATTCGTCAGCGTAGAGGCATAACAATCGCGCAAATTTGTGAAGGAACAGGTCTTTCTAAAGGATTTATGAGTCAGGTTGAAAATAATAAAACATCACCATCTATCTCAACTTTAGAAACGATCTCCAATTTTTTAAACGTTCCTCTTCCCTATTTATTGTTAGAACAAAAAGATCGATTGAAAGTTGTCAAAAAGGTAGAACGTAAATATAGTGTATACGGAAAAGATGAACAAAGAATTGAACATGTTGCAGAGCAAGGTGGCCTTCGCCTAAATCTCGTAGAAATTCCTGCTGGGTTTCCGAAAGAAAACACACCAAATGCCCATGAAGGGGAAGAATGTCACCTTGTATTACGTGGAAAACTAGAAGTTCAACATGGAGAAGATATTGCAATTGTAGAAGAAGGAGATTCTTTCTCCTGGAATGCATGTGTTCCTCATATCGTTCGTAATATAGGAGAAGAAACTGCATTATTACTCATCTCTAGTCATGCAGAAAATCGAAAACGTGTTTATTAAACAAAAAAGAAGCCTGTAAATCAGGCTTCTTTTTATCCTCTTATAACTCCATAGCTTGTCCCAACTAGTACAGTCTTTTCGTGTTGATTGCGATAAACTGACTCGATTGAAACCTTTTTGTATCCTTCCATTTGTTCAATATTTGTTAAAGTTAATTCACAAGTGATCGTATCTCCTGTAAAAACTGGTCTAATAAACTCACTTACTAATTCTCTTGCTATGTAATGTAATTCTTCGCCTACTTTCGTTCCAATACTAGCAGTCAATAAACCATGAACCATTAAACGTCCATTTTCATCATATTCCATATGATGCCTGCCTTTATCCCCTGTAATATTTGCAAATTCAAAAACCTCTTCCTCAGTAAATCTTCTTTCATATTTAAATACATCCCCAACTTTTATACTCATTTTTATCCCCCTAATAATAAACAGAATTTTCTTTCATTTTATCATGAAATGAGTCTCAATTCATTTTCTATTATAAAAAGAACGAAAAATACTTATAGCTGTACTATTTCCTTACTTTTCGCTCCTTTACCGATGCCCATCTCTTTTTGCAGCTTGGTATCCATAGTACGCACATGTTCCATTTCTCGATAATTCTCTCACCTCAAAACCACAACTTCTATAAAAATCAAAATTACTCGCAGAAGTATGCGCAAACCAGTCACCATGTGGCAATTTTTGCAAACAAAGAGCAACAAGTTTCTTACCTAATCCCTTCCCTCTATATTCACATTTCACAACTAAATTTACTATGTTGGCGACCATGATTCCATCAGAAATGACTCTAACCATCGCAATCATCTCTTCTTCATCCCAAATTGTGAATGCCCATGTTGAATTTTCAAATGCTATCGTGAATTTTTCAATTTGCCAAGAAGGGATATTATCATTGCTCCAACCGGCATCTTCGAATAAAGTTTTAATTGCATATGCAGGTACACCATTCGTTCCCTCACGAATAATAAGTCCATTATGATAAATGTACATGTAATCCCCCCTTTATTTTTATATACCATTCTTCAAAAGATGCAATTAACCTTTTTTCATCCAATGCGCCTAATGGAATAAACGAGAACATCCATGCCATGAAATGAAGTTGTTTTCTCATAACTAAGCCCCGTTTTTCTAGCAACAAAGATTGAGGCGGGGTGATCCGGATTAATAAGAGAAATTAATTTATTCATTCGTAACGCTTGGAAGCCATAATCTCGAAATGCTGCCGCTGCTTCTTTCGCATACCCTTTTCCCCAATACCGAGGTAATAACCAATAACCAATTTCAATTTCCTCTTTTCCATCTATTTGCTGCTTTACTAATCCTGCATGACCAATTCGTATTCCCGTTTCCTTTTCAATCAATACAAATAAACCGAGACCGTTTTTATAGCTAGGAATCACCCACTCTTCCAAACTTTTTTTACACTGCATATATGTTTTTAACGTCCCATTTCCAATATAGCGCATTACCTTCTCATTTCCCCATAATGAAGCGTAGAACTGTAAATCATCCATTGTATATTTACGAATTTGTAAACGATCTGTATGAAACATTTCTGCACTCCTTCCCACGAATTTGTACTTACCTACACGATCATGTTTTGGATATATACTTAATGTTACTATCTATTATAAAGGAACTAAAGGCAAAATACAGAATATTCAATCTCTAAACAATTTAAAAAAGGCAGTAGACAAATATTGTCTACTGCATCCATATCATAACTAGCATAAAGAAAACTACAATTGAGGGGGGTGTAGGCTTTTCAAATATACTAGATACTTATCCCGTTCTAACGGGCGGTAAACTTTCCAATTATATGAAAGTGAAAAGTTTACCGCACATAAGAACTTTAGCGATCATTAAGAAAGCACCATTAAGTAGTCAAATACACGCTGTGCTTTTTCTCCACCCATTCGTGCATGTTGAAGAAGAGAAATACCATGAGGGCCAGATGCACGTAATGCTTCTGGTTGTGCTACTAAAATAGCTTGTACAACTTCTAATTCTCCAAGCATAGCGGCCGCGAAAATATCCATTCGAGCACCCTTTTCTAATAAATAAAGAGCAATATCTTTACGCCCTACATGTGCCGCTGCTCCTAACGCACTTTCCCAATCTGATCCGCCCCAATTGTAAGAGGCATGAAGTAAACTTGGCGATTCAGCCAACAGTTCTTGTACTTTTTCTAAATCTCCGTGAGCTGCCATAACAAATTCCCTTACTAACTCAGTGGTAATACGTTCTTCTGTTCGCATCTTGCTCCTCCTTTTTTAGAAATTCGCTTCGGTGTAAAAAATGGCTTGTCGCTTCCTTGAAAAATATCTACATCTATGCCAAATACATGTTGAAACATTTCATGACATAACACTTCTTCTGGTATACCGTCATACTGAAGCTTCCCTCGCTTTAATACGAGTAAACGATCACTATATTGAGCCGCTTGGTTAATATCATGTAAAACCATTATAATTGTCATGCCAAATTCCTCGTTTAATCGTTTCACAAGTTCCATTACTTCCAACTGATGAACGATATCTAAAAAAGTTGTTGGCTCATCTAATAATAAGACGTTCGTACGTTGTGCTAGCGTCATTGCAATCCAAGCACGTTGTCTTTCCCCTCCTGATAAAGATTGTAAAAGACGATATTCATACCCTTCAAGATTTGTAACAGACAATGCCCAATCAACAATTTCTTCATCTTCTTTATTTAAGCGATCTCTCCATGATTTATGAGGGCCTCTTCCAAATTCAATTAATTCTTTCACTGTTAAATCTAATTGATGATCATGCATTTGTGGTAACATCGCTAATTGCTTCGCTACATCGGCACTTTTCATCGTATGAATACTTTTTCCATCTAAAACGATATCCCCTTCGCTTTGTTTAAGTAGTCTTGCTATTAAACGAAGCAAAGTAGATTTCCCAGATCCATTCGGTCCAATTAAACTAACGACCTCTCCAGCTTTAATATGTACATTCATATTTTGCATTTGAAATCTTTCAGAATGTGCGTAAAACACTTTATTAACGGAAATCACGCTGTTTCCCCCCTCTATGAATTAAATATAAGAAGAACGGACCGCCTAAGAAGGATAATAAAATACCGACAGGCAATTCAATTGGATCAAACCAACTTCGAGCTATCGCATCCGCGAAAACAAGTAATATCCCTCCACCAAGGCATGATAATGGCAGTAAATATTTATAGTCATTTCCAACTAATAAACGTAACATATGTGGTACAACAAGGCCGACAAATCCAATAAGACCAGAAACACTAACTGCTATTCCAGCTAATAATGTGCTTACTACTATTAAATAAAAACGGCTTCTCTCCACGTTATGACCTAATAATTTCGCCATTTCATCTCCAAGCATTAATACTCGAATATGTTTGATACCGAAGAAGGCCAATATAATAGCGAATATTGCATAATAAATAATCATGTTTAAATGTGCCCAACTTACACCGCCAATACCACCCGCTAACCACGGTAACACGGATTGTACTTTGTCACTATGTAATAACATTAATGCTGACGTCGCTGCACCTATTAATGCATTAATTGACACACCTACTAAGACAATTCTTGAAGGTGGTGCCCCTTTTTGCCATGATAAAGCATAAATGATCATCGCCGTTATGAAAGCTCCTAAAAACGCACCGAGTGGTAAAAACGCCATATGCTGAGGGAATAAAATCATAATTACAATTGCGACAAGGCCTGCTCCAGATGACACCCCGATAATACCAGGGTCTGCAAGAGGATTTCTCATCACCCCTTGCAGCAGTGCACCAGATGCAGCTAAACATGTTCCTACTATAAATCCAACGAGCACTCTCGGTATACGAAGGTCCCATACAATTCGATGAACTGTCGAACCTTCATCTTGTATCCCTGTTACAATATCTCGTAAAGAAAAGGATAGGCTTCCTGCGAAAAGACCGTAAAAAAGACATAAAACCGTTAATACAACTAAAGTAACTGCTATGATCCATCTTTTTTTCGCAAAAGGATGTTCCTTTTCCCTTACTACTTCACTACTTTCCATACTTATCATTTCCTTACATCTTGTATACTTTTATACATAAAGTCCATCGCTTCTGTAACTTTTGTTCCAGGATTTGATCCAAATAAGTCTGGTGGCAAAATAACTACGCGATTTTGTTTTACTGCATCTAAATTTTTCCACGCTTCATTTTTCATCATTTCGCCTTCAAATGCTTTTTTAACGCTATTTGGATCTCCATGTGTAATTAAATAAATTACATCCGGATTCGCTTCAATAATGCGTTCTACACTTAGCTGTGCATATTGCGGATATTCCTTCATTTCTGGAAAATCAGCTGCAATATTTTTCCCACCTGTTTTTTCTAAAATATCACCTGATAAAGAGGTTGGTAATGCTGCTAAATAAGTACCAGGTGCTCCATACACTAGCAATGCTTTCACATCACTCTTTTTCTCATATGTCTTCATTTGATTCGTAATTTTTTGGTTAAGTTCTTTCGCTTTATCTTCTTTCTTCATTATCGTTCCGTATAGTTCAATATTCTTTTGAATATCTTGTACAGAATTCGCAGAAGAAATCATTACTTTCGTTCCTTGCCCTTCAACCGTTGGAACATTCTTTTGGAACCCATTATTAGCAATAAGTACATCGGGCTTTAAGCTAGCAATTTGCTCAAAATTCGGCTGATGTGCATTCCCGATTACTTGTACTTTCTTTATATCCTCTGGAAGAGTTATTTTTGCATCCGGACGACCCACTATTTTTCCGCCTAAAGCATGAATAATATTCATGTCTCCCATACTTAATGTTGCAAAACTCTCTGGCACTTTATCGAATGTTACCTTTCTTCCTGACAGGTCGGTAACTTCTATTTTCTCTTTTCCTTTTTCTGTTTTTGTTGCCGCTGCTTTTTCGTCTCCTTTTGCACTGCAACCTATTAATAAGAAAAAAACAGATAAAATCGCTGTAAATAGCGTAATAGATTTTTTCATTCTCCCACCTCTAATTGATAATGATAATCATTAAGTACTATTCTACTTTAATTGATAAGGATTATCATTGTCAATATAAAACGCATACATTTTCTAGAAAAAAACAAAAAGCGTTACAAAAAAGATTCCTTCTTTTTGTAACGCACTATTTATCAATATTATTCGCATTCGTTTCCCTCTAACTTGTCTCGCATCACTTTCACACGCTGAAAGAAAAAGAAAGATAAACTTAAAAATATAACGATGCTCCCAATCATAACAAAAAATTGTATCGTTTCTTTTGCTCCAGTCGGAATCAATAAGCCAACCATTAACAATGTACTGACAGCGAGAAGAATTTGTCCGAACCGAGTATAATCTTCTATCTTTTCTTGTAATTCCTTCATTATATTCTCACTCCTCCATTTCACTGTATCATATTCTATTAAACTGAAAGACAAGTAAATACAGCCATTCTGGGAGATGTTTTCCAAAAGAAAAAGAGCCGCTTTATTGCGACTCTTTCATAACCATTACTCACCTTTATATGCTTTCATATAAATTTCTTTCAGCTCTGAAATGAGAGGTAATTTTGGATTAGCTGTTGTACATTGATCTTCAAAAGCTCTTTCTGCTAATAATCCAACAACCTCTTCAAATTGGTCTTTAGCAACTCCTTGTCCTGCAATACTCATATTTATATTTAAACTTTTTCCGAGCTCAATAATTGCTTTGACAAGTGATTCCACACCTTCTGCAGTCGAACTTGCTGGAAGCCCGAGCATTCTCGCAATATGTGCATAGCGTTCATCGGCTACAAAGTGCTCATATTTTGGGAACAATGCGTGTTTTCTTGGCTTAATAGCATTATAGCGAACTACGTGCGGCATAAGAATTGCATTCGCACGCCCATGTGGAATATGAAATTCTGGTCCAATTTTATGTGCTAAGCTGTGATTAATACCTAGAAAAGCATTTGCAAATGCCATTCCTGCGATTGCAGAAGCATTGTGCATTTTTTCTCGTGCTTCTTCATCATTTCCATCTTTAAATGCTCTTGGTAAATATTTAAATACGAGATCAATGGCCTTTAATGCTAATCCATCTGTATAGTCATTCGCTAAAACAGACACATACGCCTCGATTGCATGCGTTAATACGTCCATGCCGGTGTCTGCTGTTACATGTGGTGGTACTGTCATTACAAATTGTGGATCAACAATTGCTACATCTGGCGTTAATTCATAATCCGCGAGTGGATACTTTATATTATTTTTCTTATCTGTAATAACCGCAAATGGTGTCACTTCTGATCCTGTTCCAGATGTTGTTGGAATGGCAATAAACTGCGCCTTACTTCCTAATTCCGGATATTTACATGTTCGTTTTCTTATATCTAAAAACTTCTGTTTAATTCCATAGAATGTTGTTTCTGGATGCTCATAGAAAAGCCACATCCCTTTCGCGGCATCCATCGCTGAACCACCACCAAGTGCGATAATTACATCTGGCTGAAAACTTCTCATCATTTCTGCACCTTTAAACACAGTTTCATCTGATGGATCCGGCTCAACCTCAAAGAAAACTTCAACTTTCACATCATTTACATGTTTACGTAAATAATGCGTGACCGTATCTACATATCCGTGCTCAACCATTCCTGGATCCGTTACAATAAATGCACGTGAAATGTTAGGCATATTTGCTAAATATGCTGTCGCATGTTTTTCAAAATAAATTTTTGGTGGTAATTTGAACCATTGCATATTCTTTTTTCTATTTGCCAACCTTTTTATATTTAATAAATGCGTCGCTGTTACGTTTTGAGAAATCGAGTTTTTCCCGTAGGAACCGCAGCCAAGCGTAAGTGATGGAATAAATCCATTATATATGTCACCGATTCCACCTTGTGATGAAGGGGCATTTACAATAAGGCGGCAAGCTTTCATACGTAATCCAAATTGCTTTTGCACTTCTTTATTTACAGAATGGATAACTGCTGAATGTCCTAAACCACCGAGGTTTAACATTTCTTCACAATATGTAAATCCTTCTTCTAATGAATTTGCTTTTACACAAGCTAATACTGGACTTAACTTCTCACGAGATAGTGGATATGCGGCTCCGATGCCTTGTATTTCAGCTACAAGCATTTTTGTATTTTTAGGTACAGTAATTCCAACTAATTTGGCAATATACTGTGCGGATTTCCCTACAATATCACTATTTACTGCACATGTATTTTCATTAATAACAAGCTTTTCTAATTTACTTCTCTCTTCCTCGGTTACAAAATAACAATCATTTGCAATCATTTCTGTTTTCACATCATCATAAATTTCCTTGTCTACAATAATTGCTTGTTCTGATGCACAAATCATACCATTATCAAATGTTTTAGATAAAATCAAATCATTAACCGCTCGTTTTATATGCGCTGATTTCTCTATATAACATGGTACATTACCAGGACCTACACCTAGCGCTGGTTTTCCAGTAGAATAAGCTGATTTCACCATACCAGCCCCTCCAGTTGCCAAAACAAGCGCAACACCTTCATGGTTCATTAATTGTTTCGTTGCTTCGACAGAAGGCTTTTCAATCCACTGAATACAATATTTTGGTGCCCCCGCCTTCACCGCTGCATCGTATACTGTTTTCGCAGCTGCAATAGAACAGTTTTGTGCGGAAGGATGAAATGCGAAAATAATTGGATTTCTCGTTTTTATCGCGATTAATGCTTTAAACATTGTTGTCGATGTTGGATTCGTTACTGGTGTTACCCCAGCTACTACACCGACGGGCTCCGCAATTTCTATTATTTCTTCATGAGGATCTTCGTGAATAATCCCTACTGTTTTATCTTTCTTTATGCTATGCCAAATATATTCAGTAGCAAAAATATTTTTAATACATTTATCTTCGTATACACCACGACCTGTTTCTTCAACAGCCAACTTCGCAAGTGGCATATGTTGATCAACACCTGCTAATGCCATTTCATGAACAATGTTGTCAATTTGCTCTTGTGTAAAACTTTCTAATGCTTGTAAAGCCTTTCGACCGTTATTCACTAACGTATCAATCATCTCTTTTACTTCCTGCATTTCATTTACAATTTTCTCTTTGACTACCATGTAAATTCCTCCTATTCTGCTATCTTGGACTAAATAAGGCCCTATAGGTCATAATTAGTCCCGATTAGCGTAAAAAAATAGAATTGCTTTCCTACATGAACTTCATTGTTTGTGAAATATTTCACAAGTTTGTTCGTGAGTAACACTTCATGAATTCAATATACATGAAATCATTTTATTTGTGTATGTCTATTTTGTGAAATATTTCACAAAATAATGTAGTAAAAATGCACTGCCTATACTAGCAGTGCATCTTTACTACGCTAACGCTTGTGCTAAATCTTCAATTAAATCTTCTCCGTCTTCAATACCGACAGAAATTCGAATTAATGTATCTGTAATTCCTAATTCTTTGCGACGATCTGCTGGGATTGATGCATGCGTCATTTGAGAGGGGATAGAAATTAAACTTTCTACTGCTCCTAAACTTTCAGCCAGCGTAAAGTATTGTAATTTCTTAAGCACTTTATTTAATGTTTCTTCGCTATCTACATCAAATGAGATAATAGCACCAAATCCATTTGCTTGTTCTGTTGCCAGTTCATGGTTTTGATGTGACTCAAGGCCTGGGTAATATACTTTATTTACTTTTGGGTGGTTATTTAAAAACTCAGCAATTGCACGTGAATTCGTTTCATGCTCTTCCATTCGAATTCCTAATGTTTTTAAACCACGAAGTAGTAAGAAACTATCTTGCGGGCCAAGAATGCCGCCTGTTGAGTTTTGTACAAAGTGAAGGTCTTCTGCTAATTGCGGGCTATTTACAACTACTAGACCTGCAACTACGTCACTATGACCTCCTAAATATTTCGTTGCACTATGAAGTACAATGTCTGCTCCTAAAGAAATCGGCGACTGCCAATATGGCGTCATGAATGTGTTATCAATAATTGTTAATAAATCTTTCTCTTTAGCAAGAGTAGATATTTTTTTAATATCAGTAATTTTTAGTAACGGATTCGTTGGTGTTTCTACATAAATCGCTTTCGTATTTGGACGAATCGCTTCTTCAACTTCCTCTAAGTTTGTTGTATCTACAAATGTATGCTCAATACCGAAACGGTTTAATACTTTCGTAATCACGCGGTACGTTCCGCCATACACATCATCTGTTAAAATAACGTGGTCACCTTTTGAGAACAACATAATCGTAGCTGTAATAGCCGCCATTCCTGAACCAAATGCGAAACCAGCATGGCCGTTTTCTAATACCGCAATCATTTCTTCTAAAGCTGCACGTGTTGGGTTGCCTGTACGTGAATATTCATATCCTTGATGCTTACCAACTGCTTCTTGTTTGTACGTACTCGTTTGATAAATCGGTACATTTACAGATCCAGTTGAAGGTTCTCCTATGCGAATACCATGAATTAACTTTGTCTTTGCTCTCATTTTTTATTCCCATCCTTTGTATATGTCTTTACTTAAATAGCGCTCACTACTATCAGGAAAAATCGTTACAATATTTGTACCTGGCGCCGCTTTCTCTGCTTCAAGTAAACTTGCATGAAATGCTGCTCCTGAAGAGCTCCCAACAAGAAGTCCTTCTTTTTGCGCTAATTCTTTCACTCGTAAAAATGCATTTCGATCAGAAATCGTATGAATTTCATCAAAATAAGATGTCTTCAAAAATGGCGGGATAAATTCCAGTCCAATTCCTTCGGTCTCATGTGAACCAGCCTTACCACCATTTAAAATAGATCCTTCTGGCTCTACGATAACTGTTTTAATATCTATATTTTTTTCTTTCAAGTAAGATGCAGTCCCCATAAACGTACCGCCAGTTCCTGCTCCAGCAACAAATATGTTAATCTCTCCATTCAATGCGTCCCACAGTTCAGGTCCTAATGTTTTAAAATATGCACGAGGATTCGCCTCATTTGCGAACTGACTTGGAGAGTATGAATTCGGTATTTCATTTACTAACTCTTTTGCTTTTGCAATTGCACCGGTCATTCCTTGCTCAGTCGGCGTATGCACAACCGTTGCGCCTAGTGCTTTCATTAATTCTTGTTTTTCAATGCTAAATTTCTCTGGTACACAAACGATAACGTGTAAATCATGTTGTAACGCTGCGAGTGCCAGTCCAATACCAGTATTTCCAGCTGTCGGTTCAATAATTGTTCCGCCCTCTGTAACAAGCCCTTTTTCTAGCGCATCTTCGATTAATTCTCTTCCTAATCGGTCCTTAACGCTTCCGCCTGGGTTATAAAATTCCAGCTTTGCAAATAAACGGACCCCTTCTGGAAGTGAAAAACGAGTAATTTCCACAATTGGTGTATGACCAATTAACTCATGAACTCCACGATATACATTCATCGTGTTCTCCCCCTTATTTGCCAATAAAGAAAAGGCAACTGTATGTATTTTCTTTATATGAGACAGTTGCCTTTTTGTTACATTACTTTAACTCTTCTAGTACTTTTACGATAAAGTTTGTAGAATGAAGAGCTGCTTGATCTAAAAATTGATCAAATGAAACATTTGATTCTTTACCAGCAATATCAGAAAGTGCACGAATGATAACAAACGGAACTTCATATTGGTGGCATACTTGTGCAACAGCTGCTGCTTCCATTTCTACTGCATAAAGGTTTTCAAATTTATCACGAATTGCTGCAACTCGGTTCGGATCACTCATAAATGAATCACCTGTTGCAATCATACCTTTTACAACTTGAATATTTTCTTCTGCCTGCATACATTTTTCAGCTAATGCAACTAATGCTTCATCAGCTTTAAATCCAGGCGGCATTCCTGGTACTTGCCCATACTCATAGTTAAATGCTGTTACATCTACATCATGGTGACGAACTTCTGTTGAAATAACGACATCCCCAACATTTAGAGAATGATGGAATCCACCAGCTGAACCAGTATTAATGACTTTTTCAGGCTTATATCTTTCTAATAAAATTGTCGTTGACATCGCTGCATTTACTTTACCAATACCAGACTTTAACAAGATTACTTCATGTCCTGCTAATTGTCCTTTCGTAAATTCACAACCCGCAACCGTTTCTGTTTCTGCTTGTTCTAATTTATCACGTAAAATACGTACTTCTTCTTCCATTGCTCCAATTACAGCAATTCTCAATCTAATCCCTCTTTCTATTGCTTAGTTGCCTCCATTACCCAAACGAAATGATTTAATCTCGTAAACGTTACATGGAAGCCATTGTTTTCAAAAATAGTCTGCATAATTGGAATACGTGTATAGTATTCCGTTTGCAAATCGTTTGCTAACTCATGAAAACCTCTTTGTTTTGCTGCTTCAACAGTTTTATCATATGCATCTTGATCTGCAAATATCGTATCAGCAAACACTATTTTACCACCTTTGTTTAGCAATTGACTATACTTCGCAATCGCTACATTTTTTTCATCATCTGTTAAATGATGAAATGCATAGGTGCTTACTATGGTATCAATGGAATTCGGGACTTCAAACGAAAGAAAATCACCTTCTGTAATGGAAAACTCTTTTGGCAATTTCTCTTTTGCAATCATGCGCATTTCACGTGACGGTTCTATACCGTAAACTGTGCGGCCAGCAAGTAATAATTTATTTGTTAAATTACCTGTACCGACACCAAATTCTAATACGTTACCAAATGACTTGTTAACTACATCCTCTAAAATGTCCTCATAATGGGCGAAAACTTCTTTATATTGTATATCTTCGCCTTGTACAAATGAGTCGTACGTATGAGCCCACTCATCAAATAAACCATTAAATTCTGTACCCATAAAAATTCCCCTTTTTCTTATCGGTTTTATCAGTATGATATTCCCTCTTTCTAAAAATGTCAATTGAAATGTACATGGTATTTCCTTCTTTTCTTTGTTACACTATAGTTGATTACATAGGAGAGGGGCCGTCTTCATGTCATTTACCTTTGAAATGTTAGAAGATAAAGTAGAATTTTTTGAAGCGGGAGACTTAGCTTCTTTAGAACGAAAAATCAGTGAACAAATCGATAATAATAAAGCACTTATGCTTGAAGTTCATCACATCTCGCATCAAATGGTTATGGATCCTGAAAGTAAAAGACCATATTATAGCGCGGTTGTTCATTTTAAATTAAAGAAATTACGCTAACTAAAAAAGAGAAGCTCCTTAGGAGCTTCTCTTTTTTAGTTTAGAGTTTGAACAAGTACTGGTTTCCAGCCTTCATTGTCTACCCAATCAATATTTACATAATATCTTTTACCTGTTTGTTTATCTTGTACGTTACCGTAAGCTTTATTCTTACCGTTATTTCCGATTCGATGAATAATTAATTGCTCTACTGGAACGTCAATTGCAGCTGAAATCGCTTGATTCATCTCATTCCAATCTGCTGTACCTTTTTTAAACGTCATCGCAGGTGTTGCACCTTGCTCTGTGCCTACTGGCTTCCAAGAAGGTTTCGTATAAGCGTCAGTTGCCTTTGGCTGTGTTTTTTCAGCTGGTACTTTCTCGTTAGCTTTCGCTTCTTCTTCAGCTTTTTTCTGTTCTTCTTCAGCCTTTAGCTTCTCTTCTTCTTCTTTCTTCTTAGCCTCTGTTTTCTCTTGTTCATTCTTCTTCGTCTCTTCTTTGCCTTTAGCTTTCTCAGACTTATTCTCTTTCGTTGTTTGCTGAGCTACCTTTTTATCGCTAGAAGACGCTTGCTCTTTCGTGTCAGGAACAAACAATTGATATGCTACAATAGCTACTGCTACTAGTACAATAGCGATTGCAATATTTAAAACACCGTTTTGACGACGTTTTTGTTGTTTCTGTTGGAATCTAGATCCTCCTGCCATTCTTCAAACCTCCATGCAGTTTTTCATACTTGCTATTGTAACATTAAATCTAGAAAGGTTGAACATTTACAATAATATTTTCATGAAATGAAAACATTTTACTATAAATTGCAAGATTACTTTTCATTCTCTAATCGATAGATTGATTCTACGATAGATTTGAAAATAGGTGTAACTTTATTTACATCGCTATTCGTTTCTATATCCACGACAACTAAAGCATACCTTGGATTTTCATATGGAAAATAACCTGCAAACCATCGATTCTCTTTCGTTCCTTTTCCTGTTTGTGCTGTCCCAGATTTTCCAGCGACACTTAGTGGTAACGACTTGAATGCTGATCCTGTGCCTTTTTCCGTTGTTACAACGCTCCTTAATAACTGTTGTAATGTTTTCACTGTTTCATATGAAAGCTGTTTTCCACCTAATGTATGGTCTTCAAATGTATAAAAATCCGTTCCATTTTTATACATTATTTTTTCAACAGCTTTCACTTCCATCTTTTCTCCCCCTCTAGCAATCGTCGCCATCATATTTGCAATCGCTAGAGGTGACATACGTACATCTTTCTGTCCAATTGCTGTTTGCGCTACCGCTTTTTTACTATTCTTATTTCCTTCACTCCCCCAAATCGTAACACTCTTCTCCTCTGGCATTTGCTCAAAATGCGTTGTATGAAATACAGAACCTCTCCATCCAACCTTCTCAGCGCCTCCTAAAGCCGCTACATAAGTTTCTAACACCATCTTATCCTTTTCTATTAACTCATTGCCTAACTCTGAAAATGTCCTGTTACAGCTTCTAGCAAAGCTCTCTTTAAAACTAAGTGTCCCCATCTTAACTTGTGGGTGATCTTCACCATATAAATCTTTATTACAATTAAATACACGATTAAAAACATTTTCATTTTGATCAATTGCTGCCGCCGCAATTATTGTTTTAAAAACAGAACCGGGAAAATGTGGTGTTAACATTTGATTTTCAAGTGTAGTTTTATATAAACTCTCATCTTTCACCTGTACAGATGGTTTGCTAACCATCGCTAAAATTTCATTTTTCTTTACATCAAGTAGCACTACTCCTCCCTTCTTAATTTCACTTGCTTCAACTACTTCTTCTGCTTTTTTCTGTAACTCGTTATGTAAAGTAGTTTGAATCGTCACTGGATAAAACGGATTTCCAGGCGATGTATATTTCGCTTGTTTTCCAAAAATCGGTTCTCCTTGCCGATCCACTTGATACAATACTTTTGCCTCTCCATCGGTCAAAAGAAATTCATCAAATGATTGCTGCAATCCTGAAATGCCAATCGGTGTTTGTTTTGAAATTTTTCTTACCTCTCCGTATCGTTTTTGAAATTCTCGTTCATTCTCACCCACATCACCAATTAAATGATTCATCACGCTAGTTTGCCGCAAACGAACTTCAGCTGCTACAATGCCTAATACATTTAATTGATTCACCTTCTCCATCTGCTCTCGTTCCAAGCGAAGTGGTTCATTTCCTCTTTGCAGGATAAATGCACTTTTCTTATGTTTCATTTGACTTTCAATCTCTTGTCTCGACATACCAATGATATGCGCAATTTTCTCCAACATGTCATTTTTTAATTGTAGAAATGGAAAAACAATTAAAACAGGATACTTTTTCTCACCTATCTCCTTACCATTACGATCTATAAAATGGCCGCGTCCATCATCTACCGTAATGGATTGCGTCCGTTGTGTAACACTTTTTTCAATTAAGTTAATCTTACGATCCGTAAATGATTCCGTATCTATAATTTGTATTTGAATTAAACGACAAAGTAACATAAACATGACACATATAAAACAAATTAAAACAATTGTAATTCTCTGTTTTATTTTCATAAAAAAACACCTCGTCTACTATAGTTTGGACGGAGTGTTTCATTTTTTATACAAATAAAGTGAAACTTTAATCAGCCCTCACCAATCGGGCTTTTACGAGCAGCCCGACCTCCACCTAACTTCTTTGCTTTCGCTGATTTTTGAGGTGGGGGTCTTACTGCCCGTTAATGCGGGATAAAAAAATCACTCGCTTTTACACGAGTGATTTTTAATTATTTTACAGAGATAATCTCTACTTGCATTTCTCCACCTGGAGTTTGGATTGCTACCTTTTCGCCAATTTGCTTACCTAATAAGCTTTTTGCGATTGGAGAATCGTTAGAAATTCTTCCTTCAAATGGATCTGCTTCTGCGCTACCTACGATTGTGTAAGCTTCTTCATCTCCATCTGGTAGTTCTTTAAATGTTACTGTTTTACCTAATGTAACAACTGTAGATTCTTCACCGTTATCTGTGATGATAACTGCGTTACGAATCATGTTTTCTAATTGTGTAATACGTCCTTCTACGAACGCTTGCTCATCTTTCGCTGCATCATACTCAGAGTTCTCAGAAAGATCTCCGAAGCTACGTGCAATCTTAATGCGCTCTACAACTTCTTTACGTTTTACCGTTTTTAAATCCTCAAGTTCGTTCTCTAGCTTTTGCTTACCCTCTTGCGTCATAGGGTATGTTTTTTCTGTTGCCATATTTTCCACTCCTTTTATATACCAATCCCCCGAAAAAAAGAGGAGTTCCATATGAAAACTCCCCCGCTTATATGTAAAGCGGAGGTTTCTAGCACGCCTGTACTAGCGGAGTTGTCACATACAACCCCGTATTCCCAATTCTTCTTTATATAAAGAAGATATGTATGGAAAGTTGATATAAATATGCCCTCACCTATATATAGATGAGGTTGCATGTTTCATTGTATTCGATAGGAAGGGAAAAAATCCCTTCCTATCGTATATCTTTTACTATGCTATTACAAATTTACTTTTTGTTCAAGAATTGTTGCAATTTTTGTAACCATAATATCAATTGCAACGTGGTTTTGTCCACCTTCAGGGATAATAATATCCGCAAATTTCTTAGAAGGCTCAATAAATTGATTGTGCATTGGACGTACAACATTTACATATTGATCAATAACTGAATCCATCGTACGACCACGTTCTTTAATATCACGCTGCATGCGGCGTAAAATACGAAGGTCAGCATCTGTATCAACGAATAACTTAATGTCCATTAACTCACAAAGACGTGGGTCTTCTAAAATAAGAATTCCTTCTAAAATGATTACATCTTTCGGCTCAACTGGAATAATTTCATCTGAACGCGTATGCAATGTATAGTCATATACAGGTTTCTCTACTTGTTTATATGCAAGCAACTGCTGCAAATGTTCAATTAACAAATCATTATCAAACGCTAATGGATGATCATAATTTGTTTTTAAACGCTCTTCCATTGGTAAATGGCTTTGATCTTTGTAATAATAATCTTGCTCTAAGATTAAAATGGAATGACCTTTAAAATGGTCAAAAATCGCTTTCGTTACACTTGTCTTACCTGACCCTGAACCACCAGCAATTCCAATTACAACAGGCTTATTCGTCCCCATTCGACTATCACTCTTTCTTATTGAAGTATGCTTTTGCGCATCATATTATTCACATACACTGGTTGATCCACTTTGAATTTCACGATTTGCAACGGATGTCTCGCTGCATCTAATTCGTTTCCATCCTCATCCCAAATTTTCTCCACCGTTTGCGTAAAGTTTTCTATTTCTGGCCCAAAGAACTCCACTTCATGTCCTGGTTTGAAATGATTACGTTGCTCAATCGTTACGATGCCCGTTTCTTCATTATAATCTAACACTAAACCAGCGAAATCATACGTTGTTTTCTTACTATGATTTCCAAACATTTGCTCTTGATGTCCTGGAACCCCTTCAAAGAATGCAGGAGCTGTATCACGATTTGCACATTTATCAAGCTCATCTAACCATTCTTGTTTAAACTCAAAGTTATCAGGATCCGCACAATATGCATCAATTACTTTGCGGTATACTGTCGCTACAGTCGCTACGTAATGGATTGATTTCATACGTCCTTCAACTTTTAAGCTATCAATTCCAATTTCAATCATTTTCGGAATTGATAAAATTAAATTTAAGTCTTTTGGACTCATTGCAAAGTGAGCATCTTCTTCTTGGAATAGAGGAAGCTCTTTTGCATCTTTATGTTGTGATACTGTTTGAACTAAATCATAGTCCCAGCGACAAGATTGACAACAACCACCACGGTTAGAGTCACGCGCTGTCATATGGTTACTTAGCGTACATCTTCCTGAATATGCGATACACATTGCACCATGGACGAATGCTTCAATTTCAATATCCACTTTTTCTTTAATCTCTTTCATTTCTTCATAGCTTGCTTCACGAGCTAATACAAGACGATGTAAACCTTCTTCTTTCCAATACTGTGCTGCTTTCCAGTTGGATAGTGATTGCTGTGTGCTTAAATGCACCTCAACAGAAGGCGCTACACGTTTACAAGTCTCAATGATAAGCGGATCAGCAACGATAATTCCCGTTACGCCAGCTTTTTCAATCCCTTTTAAATATTCCTCTAGCCCGTCCATATTTTCATTATGTGCAAAGATATTTGTTGTTACATATATTTTTGCTCCATATTTCTTTGCAAATTCCACACCTTCTGCCATTTCTTCCAGTGTAAAGTTACCTGCATTCGAACGAAGACCAAATTCTTGTCCACCTAAATATACAGCATCTGCCCCGTAATGGATAGCTACTTTTAATTTTTCTAAGTTACCCGCAGGGATTAACAGTTCAGGTTTCTTCACAATAACGCGTTTGCCATCGATCACTCGTGAAATTTCTTGTACAGTCATTTCCTACACCCTCCTCGTTTAGTAAACCGTCTCTTTAAAGAAGAATCCTGTATCTAACGGACGATTCACCGGTTGCATTTCTTCTATCTCTTTATATAAGTCGTCTTTCACGTCGTAATACGCATCACGATCTTCTACACATAAATCAATTGCTTTACGATATTTCTTCGTTACCTCAATAATGTATGCAGAGCTTTTTAGTACACCATCAACTTTTAAGCTATCAATTTCAGCATCAATTAGCTCTTCTAACTCATCGATGAAACAAATATCATTTGGACTCATAATGTGAGTACCATTTTCATCTTCATAAATTGGATATTTATTGTTACGCTCTGGGTCATATAAGAACATATTCTCTTCATATTTTTTCTTTTCGATATCAAGATGACGTCCTTGATACTCAAAGTAGTTTCCTACTAACGAACGCTTCGATTGGAACATACAAGTCATACCGTGAATTTGCACTTCAAGTTCTACTTCAGCATTTTCTTTTAATTCAACAATTTCATCTAAGCTAAGCTCGCGAGCTAATACAGCACGTTTTGCTCCTCTTTGTCCCCAGTAGTTACAAGTAAACCAGTTTGTTGCTGTTGTTTCTGTATTCCAGTGCAATTGCATATTTGGCGCTACTTCGCGAACCGCCATTAATACTGCTGGATCTCCGAAAACAATTGCATCTACATGTACTTCGTTTAAAAATGCAACATAGTCTGTTAATTCTTCTACTTTATCGTTGTGGAACATAGCGTTCATTGCTACGTATACTTTTACACCATTTTCATGTGCAATCTTCACAGCTTGTTTCACATCTTCACGTGAAAATTCCCCTGCTAAACGTAAACCAAACTTTTGCTCACCGATCATTACCGCATCTGCTCCTGCTTTCGCAAGAGGTTCGATATCCGCCACTGCTTTTGGTGTTACTAACAATTCTGGTTTCTTCATACCTTGGTCACCCTTTCTTTTTACTAACAGCTACTCCATCACCAATTGGGAAAATCGTTGTATCATATCCTTCATGGTTCATAAGCCATTCATTGTACGTCTTAATACGACGGATTAAACCACGTGTACGTCTGTTTTCAATTTTCTCTTTCGTCGTTACAAGGCCATGGTACATAACATTATCTGAAATAATTACGCCACCAGGATTTAATAACGGTTCATATAAGTCAAAAAAGCGACGATATTGTCCTTTTGCTGCGTCAATAAAAATAACGTCAAATGTTCCATGTTCTTCTACTTGCTCGCCTGTTTCTAACGCATCACCGTAAATAACGGAAATACGCTCTTTAACTGGTGAACGTTCTATATATTCAAGTGCTTTTTCATATCGATCGCGATTGCGCTCAACTGTCACAATGCGAGAATTTGGAATAGCTTGCATCATACGAATACTAGAATAGCCAATTGCTGTACCTAGCTCTAAAATGCTCTTCGGTCCAATTAAACGTAAAAATTGCAACATAAATTCCATTCCAAGTCGATCCATAATTGGCACATGATTTTCTTTCGCATAGTCTTCCATTTCAAGAATTAATTTATCTTTCGGATCAATAAATGATAATAGGTACTCGTTAACTGCATCCTCCATAATGGTCCTCCTTATTTACATGGAGAAGTGCCTCTATGACGTCTTTTCACACATAGAATGCAATAAAAATACAAGCCAGCTTTACCCTTAGCTTGTACGTCCCGTTTTGATATTAAAAACGATTCTTCTGCCAGTTTTTAACCCGATATATTTTACCACAAAAAAGAGGGATGTGCGACCTTTTTCGCTATCCCTCCCCATTTCACTGTTTTTTCGTAATATATTTTTGCTTTAGTGCATTATGCTCTTCCAATGTTTTCGCATAGTACACTTCACCAGTTGGTGCAGCTAAGAAATAATAATAATCTGTTTGCGCAGGCTCTAGCGCTGCTTCCACTGAATGTTTACCAGAGTTTGCAATCGGGCCCACCGGCAATCCTTTCACAACGTACGTATTGTACGGTGAGTTTATCTTTAAATCTTCGTATAATACACGTTGTTTATGCTTTCCAAGTGCATATAATACCGTTGGATCCGTTTGAAGCGGCATACCTTTTGCTAAACGATTATAAAAGACACTAGAGATCTTTTGACGATCTGTAAAGCCTGTTGCCTCTTCTTCAATAAGTGAAGACAATGTTAAAAGCTGATGAACATCCCAGTTTTTCGCTTTCATTTTTGCTTCGTTTTGAACAATGATTGCATTCGTTTTCTCAAGCATTGGAATGACAATTTCTTCTAACGTCGTATCTTTTTTATAGAAAGAGTACGTCGCAGGATATAAATAACCTTCTAATGGATATTTAATATTGCTATCAAAGATTTTATCCGTCAACAGCTTGGGATACTTTTGCTGCATTTTTTGAATAAATGCTTTATCGTTTAATTGACGTACAACATCATCTTTATTCCACTTTAATTCGTTTGCAACCGTTTCTGCAATTTCAGTTACTTGTGCCCCTTCTTTTACCGTCACTTTATAAAGAGCTGGACGATGTACATTACCAGATGACATTTGCTCAATAACATCTTTTGCACTCATTGAAGGATTTAATAAATATGTACCCGCTTGTAAATTTTTAGATTTAGCCTTTGTATAAAAACTAAAAACTGTACCGTTTTTCACAGCACCTTTTCCTTCTAAAATCTCACCAATTTTACTAGTAGATGATCCCTTTGGAATTTCTACTTCAATCTCTTTTTTATTCCCGCTATCAACCGGTCCTAATGCGGATGAAATATACGCATAGACTGAACCACAAACTAAAAGCAGTGCAATTATCGAGAATAAAAAAATGCGTCTACGCTTCTTTTTCACTTGATTCTCTACCAAAACTCTTCCTCCTTATTCAATTGTAGGCCATATGTACATCTTTCTATACAACACGATAAAAAATCACAATACATTTACCTATCATTTTTGACAGATACTTTATTTTCTACAATCCGTCTCATTATACTACAAAGGATTACGCAGTTTCGACAAAAAATCTTTCATTTTACATATAAAAAAGGCGGACGATATACCGTCCACCTTTTCAGTACTTATTATTCAGCTTCTTGCTCATCAGCTAGAGTGTTGAACATTTCTTGTACCATTTCCCACTCTTCTTCAGATTCGATTGGAAGTAAAGTTCCGCCCTCTTCTTCATTTTGCTCATAAGCCATTGCATCATAAATTTGGTCTCCATCTTCGTCTACTTCACCGATTGGAGAGAAGACTACGTATGATTTTTTGCCAAATTTTTCAGCGTCAAAAGTGAAAATAATTTCACATAAATGTTCGTTACCTTTTTCGTCTACAATTGTAATTTGATTTTCTTCCATTTTGGTCACCTCTTATTTACTATCTAAAAATCCTTGTAAGATTACGACTGCAGCCATCTTATCAATTACTTGCTTTCGCTTCTTACGGCTTACATCGGCCGAAATGAGTAGACGTTCCGCTGCCATCGTTGACAAACGCTCGTCCCACATTACAACGTCTAATTGTAACAGCTCTCGTAGGTTTTCTGCAAATTGTTGGCATGCTTCACCACGTGGGCCAATTGTACCATTCATATTTTTAGGTAAACCTACTACTATCTTGTCCACATCATACTGTTTTACTAACTCAGAAATGCGGTCAAAACCAAATTGACCTCGTTCTTCGTTAATCTTGATTGTTTCAAGCCCTTGCGCTGTCCAGCCCATTTCGTCACTAATTGCAACTCCGACTGTTTTTGTACCTACATCTAAACCTAATATCCGCATAAATTACTCCTCACGATGATGTTTCAAGTAAGACTTCACAAGCTCTTCAATTAATTCATCACGTTCAAGCTTGCGAATGATGCTTCGCGCATCTTTATGGCGAGGTATGTATGCTGGGTCTCCACTTAATAAATAACCGACGATTTGGTTAATCGGATTATAGCCTTTTTCTTGAAGTGCATCATACACAGTTAAAAGTACATCATTTACATGGACACTCTGTTTTTCATCTTGAATGCTAAACTTCATTGTTTTATCAAAACCGTCCATTTCAAGCACCTCACTTATATAGTAAGTATAGGGAGAAGAACTTCTCCTCTCCCTACCATTGTACACTACTATCTCTTTATTTTGAAACAGATTTAACGTACTCTTGTACAAACGCTAAAGCTTCCTCAACTTGCGCTGGGTTTTTACCGCCCGCTTGTGCCATATCAGGACGGCCACCACCGCCACCGCCACAACGAGAAGCTACTTCTTTCACAAGTTTACCAGCATGGTATCCTTGGCTAATTAAATCTTTCGTTACGCCAGCTAAGATATTTACTTTATCATCATTTACAGACGCTAATACGACAACTGCAGATTGTAATTTATTTTTTAGGTCATCCATCATCGTACGTAAGTTGTTCATGTCTGCAACATTTACTTTTGCCGCTAATACGTTCACGCCATCAACTGTCATTACTGAATCAGTTAAGTTTCCAGCTTCAATATTGCTTAATTTTGCTGCAAGAGATTCGTTTTCTTTTTGAAGTTGTTTTACTTCAGCAAATAAACCATCTACTCTTGTTAAAATGTCTTTTGGATTTGTTTTCATTTTTCCAGCTGCTTCTTTTAATAAACCTACTTGATCGTTCATTAATTCATAAGCAGACTTACCAGTTACTGCTTCAATACGACGAGTTCCTGCACCAATACCAGACTCAGCAACGATTTTGAAAATACCGATAGAAGCTGTGTTATCAACGTGACAACCACCGCAAAGCTCTAAGCTATAGTCGCCAACTTGTACAACGCGTACAACATCACCGTATTTTTCACCGAATAATGCCATTGCGCCCATTTCTTTCGCTTCTTCGATTGCTTTTTGAGAAATCTCAACATCAATACTTTCCCAAATTTTCTCGTTTACGATACGCTCAATTTTTTCTAATTCGTCAGCTTGTACTTGACCAAAGTGAGAGAAGTCAAAGCGTAAACGTTCAGAAGTTACAAGAGAACCCGCTTGGTTAACGTGCGTTCCAAGTACGTCTTTTAACGCTTGGTGTAGTAAGTGAGTTGCTGTATGGTTCTTCACAACACTACTACGGTTTTTCGTATCGATAATAGCTTTTACAGCCGCATCTTTCGTTAATGTACCTTCTTCAACTACAACTTTGTGCAAGTTTTGGCCGTTTGGTGCTTTTTGTACGTCTTTTACAAGAACTTTCACACCATCAGCAAGAAGGTAACCACGGTCTGCAATTTGTCCGCCGCTCTCAGCATAGAATGGTGTTACATCAAGCATTAATTGTCCTTCTTCACCTGCTTGCAAGCTGTCTGCGTATTCACCGTTTTTCACAAGTGCAACAACGTTACTTTCTGTTGCAACCGTACCGTAACCAACGAACTCGCTCGCTACTTTCACTTCTCCAAGGACACCGCCTTGAACTTGCATAGAATCAACGTCTTGACGAGCAGCACGTGCGCGCTCACGTTGTTTTTCCATTTCATTTTCAAAGCCTTCATGATCAACTGTCATACCAGCTTCTTCTGCATATTCTTCTGTTAATTCAATTGGGAAACCGTATGTGTCATATAGACGGAACGCATCTACTCCAGAAATAACAGTTGTTTTTTCTTCTTTCGCTTTTGCAATAACTTCAGCTAAAATTGCTTCACCATCATGAAGTGTTTCGTGGAAACGCTCTTCTTCATTTTTCACAACTTTTGCAATGAAATCTTTCTTTTCAAGTACTTCTGGATAGAAGTCTTTCATTACTTCTCCAACAACCGGTACTAATTCAAACATGAACGGACGGTTAATGTTTAATTTCTTAGAGTAACGAACAGCACGGCGTAATAAACGACGTAATACATAACCACGGCCTTCGTTAGATGGAAGAGCGCCGTCACCAACAGCGAATGTTACTGTACGGATATGGTCAGCGATTACTTTAAACGCCATATCTTTTTCTAAGTCACCATTACGATATTTCTCGCCAGAGATTGTTTCTGTTGCACCAATCATCGGCATGAATAAGTCCGTGTCAAAGTTTGTAGGTACATCTTGAACGATAGATGTCATACGCTCTAGACCCATCCCTGTATCGATGTTTTTCTTAGGAAGTGGTGTATATGAACCATCTGGATTATGGTTAAATTGAGAGAATACAAGGTTCCATACTTCTAAGTAACGCTCGTTTTCTCCTCCTGGATATAATTCTGGGTCACTAAAGTCATTACCGTAAGCTTCTCCGCGGTCATAGAAAATCTCTGTATTCGGTCCACTTGGTCCTTCACCGATGTCCCAGAAGTTTTCTTCTAAGCGGATGATACGCTCTTTTGGAACACCCATTTTCTCATTCCAAATTGTGAATGCTTCTTCATCTTCTGGATGGATTGTAACGGATAATAATTCTTTATCGAATCCGATCCATTTGTCGCTCGTTAAGAATTCCCAAGCCCAAGTAATTGCCTCTTCTTTGAAGTAATCGCCGATTGAGAAGTTCCCTAACATTTCAAAGAATGTATGGTGACGAGCTGTTTTCCCTACGTTTTCAATATCGTTTGTACGAATTGATTTTTGAGCATTTGTAATACGTGGATTTTGCGGGATTACACGTCCATCAAAATATTTTTTTAATGTTGCTACACCACTGTTAATCCATAAAAGAGATGGATCCTCATGTGGAACTAGTGATGCACTAGGTTCTACTGCATGTCCTTTTTCTTGGAAAAAGTCTAAAAACATTTGACGAATTTGTGCGCCTGTTAGTTGTTTCATTGTATTTTCCTCCTTAAATATAAAAAACTCCCGCCCCTATAAAAGGGACGAGAGTTAACTCGCGATACCACCCTAATTATGAATTGATTACTATATGAATCAATTCATCACCTCATGGTGCCGTAACGTGGCAAAACGGCAGTGATTAGCTGCTCTCAGGATTAGCTTTCTGTTACCCTTCATTTAAAGCTTCTTTCAGCCATATGGAAGCTTCTCTCTATAAATGGACTGTAACGTACTTGTTCCGTCATTGATTTAATGTATTATATGACTAAATATAATAGAATTCTCTTAAGTTTGTCAATGTAGATAATCATTTATATTATATCAATTACTTATTAATCATAGCTATTCTACTATTCATTCTTAACAGCCTTTTCATATATTATGCATGTATTACTAAATTGTACTACTCCCGCGTACTTTTCCGAATATTTCATTTTTGTTATAATTAAATTATTAATAATAAAGGAGCGATTATAGTGACAACCTTATTGAGCAAAGCTAAAAATATGTTAAAGACTGATGAAACAATATTGTTTTACGTAGCCTGTTCACTAGACATATTTATTTATCGTTCCGTCGCAAGGCCGGGATTGTTAATTTTAACGAACAAACGCCTCTTCTTTTATGGACCAGATGTAAGTAAGAACCCATTATTTGAAGAGTACGCTTTCGCGAAAATTTCTAATTTAAAAGAAAAACAGCGACTTTTCAGCAATCAAATTGTATTTATGTATGATAATGAATGGAAAAAAATAAAACATATTCAAACAAATGATGTAAGCTCTCTCGTTCAAAAAATAAACGAACAACTCTCTAAATAATGATAGCCCTCTACTCTTATAAGTAGAGGGCCTTCCTATTGCATATCTTCTTTTTTCCAAAGAGGCCTTACATGAACGATTACTGTACGAATAACCGCTAAAATAGGAACTGATATTAATAACCCTACAATTCCTCCCACTTCTCCCCCAACTAGTAGTGCAAGCATAATAATGACAGGATGCATGCGAAGGGACTTACCAACGATATAAGGGGATAAAATGTTACTTTCTACGAATTGCAAAATAGCAATCGCAATCCCCGCTTTAATGAGTAAACTTGTTGATACCGTTGCCGCAATCATTAATGTCGGAATCGCCCCTAAAATAGGGCCAAAGTACGGTATTATATCCGTCACCCCAATAATAATACCGAGTAACAATGGATATTTCATACCGATAAACCAAAAGGAAAGAGCAGATACGCCCCCTAATACTAAACAAACAAATAACTGTCCTCGAATATAACTTCCAAGTGATTTATCAATTTCTTTCGCCAGCATTTGCCCCGTACTACGCCACTTACTCGGAACTAGTTTCCAAAAAATATGATAAAACTCGCCGTAATCTTTTAATATGTAAAATACAATGAACGGAATTAAGAAAATAATGAGTAACGAATCCAGTACACCGCGAGCTGTGCTCATCACTTTATTTAAAAGTGCTTGTATCTTCGTCTCTACTCCAACAAAAATTTGTTTCACCTTTTCATGAATAAATGACGGGAAGTTCGCTGTTTGTTCTGTAACACCATCCATCCAAGAATCATACATTTTTGTAAACTGCGGGAATTGTTCATTGATTTCTTGTAATTGCTTAATCACAACCGGCGTTCCTTTATAAATTCCATAACCAATTCCGCCAAAGAAAAGGATGTAAATGAGCAAAATAGCGAGTGTGCGCGGCATCCCTTCTTTATGAATTTTTTCAATTAAAGGATGCAATAAATACGCAATAAAACACGCGATAAGAAACGGTGTAATGGCCACTTTACATACAAAAATAATCGGTGCCCATAGCGGCTTAATTTTTAAAAAGACGAGCAAACAAAGAAAGACAAGTAACAATAATCCTAAACGGTATATCCAAATGATTTTAAGATTCTTCACACGAAAAACCTCCTCCACCTTTATTGTGAAAATAAATAGGGTAGGTTATGTGCAAAAGTTTTAAAATCTTTTTGTGCAGACCATACTGTTTTGTAAAGACGCACATATATATACATAACAAGGACAACCACCCCTGAGAACGCAGCGTGAAACAATTTAATCAGGAGGGCTCATAATGGTTTTATTTATGCTCGTATTATCAGCACTTTTTATGATTCTTGAATGGATTTGTATCGGGTTTGGTATTTGGAAAGGTTTCTTTATTCGTTCCTCACGAAAAGAAAGAGCGAAGCATTTATTTCATTACGGAATGCTTGGCGTTGGATGTTACGGCCTATCTTATCTCTTCTCTGAAATTGGACTTTTATATTTGCATACAAATGCATAAAAAAACTCCCTTGTTGATGAAGGGAGTTTTTTACGCTTATAAATAAGATTTAATCATCTTACGTGCTTTTTTCATATTGCGTTTTGAAAAGACATCTTGTTTGCGAGCATATTGATATGCTGCCGCTCCAACACCTAATGCGATTAATGAATTGCGTAGATTCAAAGTAAATCCCCCTTTTCGTTATCCGATCGTTCTTTCATTCTCATCAAATAAATCATCAAGAGAACTTAACGAACCATCTTCTTCTACTTGATGCGTATGGATTTTCCCCTTTGAAACCGATAATTCGATATAACAATTCCAGCAATAAAATTGGTTGACACCTATTTTCCCAATGTCTTTTCCTTTGCAATTTGGACAAATAAACATATGGCGTTCATCTCCTTACAGTCTCCCGGATTCTATTCGCCATTATTTCCAAACTGCATTCATTTATACATTGCTGGAGCCTTTCAACGTTATACGTTTGAAAGTTTCACTATATAATTTCACCTTTTTACATGAAATCATACGGTGAAATGTTTTCCACGTCCATTTCTTCGCCATTCACTGTTACCATCTGTACTTCTCCTTGCGATTCCTGCAATCGACTCGCTAAAGTCGTTTGACGCATTGCATCATCAAGGCGGTTTACACCAGACTGGAAAGCAGCTTCCTCCCCGCAAATAATAAGGAACTTCTTACTTCTTGTAATACCAGTATAAATTAAATTACGACGTAACATACGATTATAACTTTTTACTATCGGCATAATTACAATCGGAAACTCACTACCTTGCGATTTATGAATGGAACAGCAATAGGCATGTGTAATTTGATTTAAATCTGGTTTTGTATATGTTACCTCAATTCCATCAAATGAAACGATAATCATATCTTGTTGCTCAACGTTCTCTTTTGCATAAAACACCGAAACAATTTCTCCGATATCACCATTAAACACTTGACTCTCCGGCTGATTAACGAGTTGCAAGACTTTATCGCCTCTTCGATATACAACATCACCATAAGCAATTTCTTTACTCTTTTCCCTTTTCGGATTAAATACTTCTTGCAACGCTTCGTTTAGTACATTAATACCGGCCGGTCCACGATACATCGGGGCCAATACTTGTACATCTCTTGCACTAAAACCTTTTGTCTTAGCATTTTCACAAACCTTCTTAACAACCTCAACAATTTGAGCTCCTGTGCAGCCGATAAATGAACGATCTTTTTGATTTTGCGCTAAATCTGGTGGGAGTGTTCCATTTTTTATCGCATGAGCAAGTTGAATTACTGATGAACCTTCCGCTTGACGATAAATTTCAGTAAGCTTTACAGTTGGAACTGCACCTGCATTCAATAAATCTTTCAATACTTGTCCAGGTCCTACAGATGGTAATTGATCTTCATCACCTACAACGATAACTTGAATGTTCGTCGGCAATGACTTAAACAGCTGATTTGCAAGCCAAATATCAACCATTGAAAATTCATCAATAATAAGCAACTTCCCTTGTACCGGATCTGTTTCATTACGCTGGAAAGACCCTTCTGGCGTCCAGCCAAGTAAACGGTGAATTGTACAAGCTGGAAGTCCTGTCGATTCACTCATTCGCTTCGCTGCCCTTCCTGTTGGAGCCGTTAATAATATCGGAAATGGATTATCATCACTGTATTCATTCGGATTTAACGATAGCCCGTGAAGTGACGCATACATTTCAACAATTCCTTTAATAACTGTTGTTTTTCCTGTTCCTGGTCCACCTGTCAATAACATCATCGGTTTATGAAGTGCCGTTTGAATTGCTTCTTGCTGAAGTGGTGCATACTGTACGCTCAGTTGTTCTTCAATTTCACCTAACGTCTTTAACACTTCTGCTTCAGGGAATGAAGGTGTTTCCTCCTGATTCATGAGCCTGCGAATAGACTTTACAACACCTTTTTCAGAGTAGAATAACGATGCCAAATACACTCGTTCTTCTTCAATAATGACTTTCCCTTCACTTTGCATCATTTCAATACAACCTATAATGTCTTCCTCCGTCACTCTTCCTTCTTGATTATTTAAAAGTGACATCGTTTCTCTTACAAGTTGATCTTTTCTCATATAAACGTGACCAAGTTGTAATGATACATTCTCTAACGTATAAAAACATCCCGCACGTACACGATCATCATGATTACCCGATATCCCTAACGCACGTCCTATATCATCCGCTCTTCCAAATCCAATTCCATCCACTTCTTCAATAAGCTGATATGGATTATTACGAATCACTTCTAATGTCATCTCTTTATATTGTTGGTAAATCTTAATAGAAAGCTTCGTTCCAAAACCGTAACCATTTAAAAAACTCATTACTTTCTCTAATCCTTGATGTTCAACAATTGTCTCATATATTTCTTGCGCTTTTTGCTTGTTTACAACACCATTTAAAGCCTCAGGATCATCCATAATTTTAGAAATAGCATATTCCCCTAGATGGTCCACAATTTTTTCAGCTGTACGCTTTCCTATCCCTTTAAATAAATCACTCGCTAAATATTGCACCATACCTGCTTTTGTTTGCGGCAATTCTTTCTTAAACGTTTCAACTAAATATTGTTTCCCATACTTCGGATGGTCTTTAAAATGCCCTGTCAACGTAAACACTTCATCTTCATGCATGCGGGGAAAATGACCGTTTATCATCACTTTTTTTTCATCGTACGTTTCATTCGTTTCAATGACTTTCATACTGACAACGGAATAGAGGTTTTCTTCGTTGTGGAAAATGGTATGAAGAACTTGCGCTTTTATAAACTTTTTCTCTTCCTCAAACAAATCCATTGCATGTTGATTTCCCATCTTTCCTCTCCTTTCCGGTTTCGCTTCACTTTAATGAGCAGTACATCCCCCACCTATTTAGATGAGGGATAACTACCCATTAAACTACATTTTTCTTATTCAGCTTCTTGCTCTAATAAACGAACACCATTACCCGCTAAAAAGTGATCTGGCTGAATTTCAGTTGCTTTCTTAAATAAAGCGAGAGCCTTCTCATTTTTTTCCTCAAATACGTAGGCAACACCTAAATTATAATACGCATCTGCATGCTCTTCATCCATTTCTAATACCTTTTCAAAATAAGGTTTCGCCTCTTGAATATGTTCTAGTCGCGCAAAGCAAAGTCCGCACTGGAACAAAGCTTCTACATCGTTTTCATCTAATTCTGTTGCTCTTTGTAAAAACGGCAGTGCAAGACGATCATTTCCAAGTTGCACATGTGTAATACCTAACATAAACGTTACATCAGCTGATTGTAATCCAGCTTGCATCGCTTGTTCAAATACAGCTTTAGCCTCTGCAAATTGCTCTTGACCGTAATATACGTTTCCTAATCCATAATAAGCAGCCGCAGATTTATCATCTAACTCTAATGCACGTTTATAAAATAAAATTGCTCTCTCACTATCACCTAGTACATCTAATAAGTTTGCAAAATTAATATATCCAAGCGCATCTTTCGGATTTTCTTCGATTGCTTCTGTGAAATTTTTAGCAGCTTCTTCCCAGTTTCCTTCTTGCATATATTGAATACCTGTTTCAAGTTTGTTTGACATGTCCTTCACCTCTACAACAAATTATAACAAAGAATGTATTTTCCAAGCGAACGAAAATTCGCCTTATGTAAAAGAAACCTCTAACCGCGAATCGGTAGAGGCTTCTCATTTTATCCTAAATAATCCAATTTCTTACCGCTACGGTACACTTCATCAATTGTAGCACCGCCTAAACACTCATCTCCATCATAGAAAACAACTGCTTGTCCTGGTGTAATTGCACGAATTGGCTCGTCACAAAGAATACGAACTGTATTTTCATCAACGATTTGAACCGTTACTTTATTATCTTCTTGACGATAACGGAATTTCGCTGTGCACTTAAATTCTTTCTCTTTCGCTTTATTACTTACCCAGCCAACATTTGTAGCAATAACTTCGTCGCCATATAGAAGTTCGTTATGGAATCCTTGATCAACATATAAAATGTTTTCTTTCAAGTTTTTCCCAACAGCAAACCACGGATCACCGTTACCACCAATACCAAGGCCATGACGTTGTCCAATTGTGTAGTACATTAAACCGTCATGCTTTCCTTTCACTTCACCAGATAATGTTTGCATCACACCTGGTTGTGCTGGTAAATAGTTACTTAAGAAATCTTTAAAGTTACGCTCACCAATGAAGCAAATACCAGTACTATCTTTCTTCGCCGCTGTCGCTAAACCAGCTTCTTTCGCCATTTCACGAATTTGTGGTTTCTTCAGTTCACCAAGCGGGAACATTGTTTTTGATAATTGCTCTTGGCTTAATTGATTTAGGAAATACGTTTGATCTTTATTGTCATCAACGCCGCGAAGCATTTTATATTCGCCGTCCATATAAGCAACGCGTGCATAATGACCTGTTGCTACATAATCAGCACCGAGCGCAATGGCATGCTCTAAAAATGCTTTAAATTTAATTTCTTTATTACACATTACATCTGGGTTTGGTGTACGACCAGCTCGGTATTCATCTAAGAAGTACGTAAATACTTTATCCCAGTATTGTTTTTCAAAGTTTACTGCATAATACGGAATACCAATTTGGTTACACACTTCAATTACATCATTGTAATCTTCTGTTGCTGTGCAAACACCATTCTCATCTGTATCATCCCAGTTTTTCATAAAAATTCCGATTACATCATAACCTTGCTCTTTTAATAAAAGAGCCGCTACAGATGAATCAACGCCACCGGACATCCCGATGACAACGCGTGTTTCGTGAGGTAGTTTGTTCATCATGTCACCTCCCATGCTAATTTTGTGTTAATCGCTTCACGATTTTCACTGTTTCGTACGCCGCTTTCTCAACTTGCTCTTTCGTATTTCCAAGTCCGAAACTAAAACGTACGGATGAACGTATTTGATCGGAGTCTTTTCCGAACATCGCCACTAATACATGTGATGGATCAATCGAACCAGCTGTACAAGCCGAACCACTTGATACTGCAATGCCAGCTAAGTCTAAGTTCACAAGAAACGGTTCAATGTTCATTCCTGTAAAACTAATATTAAGCACATGTGGTAATCGATATTCTAAGTTTCCGTTTACCTCGAAAGTAATGTCTTCATTTTTGAAGACAGATACCATTATATCTTTAAACTCTTCATATTGGGCATTTTTTTGCTCACGAGTTTTTTCAGCTAGCAAAATTGCATGTTGCAACCCAACGATGCTCGGCACATTTTCAGTACCAGCACGGCGTTTTCTTTCTTGCTCCCCACCTATTAATAACGGTTCAAATTTCACGTCTGCACTAGCGTATAGGAACCCGACACCTTTTGGCCCGTTAATTTTATGAGCTGAAATTGATAATAAATCAATACCAAACTCTTTCACATCAATTTCTACTAAACCGTAAGCTTGTACCGCATCTGTATGGAAATAAGCTTGATGCTCTTTTAGCAGCTTACCTATTTCCGCAATTGGTTGCATCGTCCCAACTTCATTATTCCCAAACATAATAGATACAAGAATTGTCTCTTCTGTTAATGCCTTTTGTATGTCAGAAACTTGAACACGTCCTGTTTCATCAACAGGTAAATATGTCACTTCAAACCCTTCACGCTCTAACAATTCACACGTATGCAAAATTGCATGATGTTCAATTTGCGTCGTTATAATATGGTTACCTTTATGACGGTTCGCACGCGCTACACCGATAAGTGCTAAATTATCAGCTTCCGTACCACCGCTCGTAAATATAATTTCATTCGGATTCGCATGAATGCTACGTGCACATGCGCGTCTCGCCTCATCTACAGCATGGCGCGTTTGACGTCCATAAAAGTGAATACTAGACGGATTTCCGAATGTTTCTGTCATATATGGAATCATCTTTTCGACCACTTCCGGGTGAGTCGGAGATGTCGCAGCATGATCTAAATAAATGCGTTCCATTAAATCTCCTTCTTTCCAAATCGTTTCACAAGGAATTAAATGTAAAACATATAGCCCCCGTGATTTTCTTCCTCATAACGTACTAAATCTTCTAACGTTGTACTATCTAACACTTCTTGCACCGCATCACGAACACGCATCCATAATTGGCGTTGTGCTGGTTCTTCTTCTTCTATCATTTCTACAACACTAATCGGACCCTCTAATACACGGATTACATCCCCAGCTGTAATGTTAGCTGGCTGATCTGATAATACATACCCGCCATATGCTCCGCGTGTACTCTTTACTAGACGCGCGTTACGAAGTGGTGAAATTAATTGCTCTAAGTAATGTTCCGATAAATCATGTGCCTGCGCAATTGATTTTAAGGAAATTGGACCTTCACCAAACTTTTTTGCAAGATCGATCATAATTGTTAAGCCGTAACGGCCTTTCGTTGAAATCTTCATCTATTTTGCACCTCTTTTCAAATTTTCACTTCTATTGGTTATATCTTATTTATAAAAGAACACAATTTAAAATCCTATGAAATTATAGCATAATATAGTATTATAAGAAATTTCAACTTGTGTATCAAAATGATAACATAAAATCACATTGAAAAACTCGGAAATTATTACAATTGAAAGAAAAATGAAAATATTCATATTCATTTTTCCCACAAAACAGCATCCTATTTCAAATTCCACTAAAAAAAATGATACGATAGAAAGAGATTATACATTAAGGGAGACGGTAAAAATGAAACAACCACTCGCACATCGAATGCGCCCTACAAATATTCAAGAAATTATCGGACAACAACATTTAGTTGGTGAAGGAAAAATTTTATGGCGAATGGTCCAAGCAAATCATTTTCAATCTATGATTTTATATGGCCCTCCAGGCACTGGAAAAACATCCATCGCGAGCGCAATTGCAGGAAGTACCGGAACCCCTTTTCGCCTATTAAACGCTGTTACTCACAATAAAAAAGATATGGAAGTTGTCGTACAAGAGGCAAAGATGCATCGACACCTCGTTTTAATTTTAGATGAAGTACACCGTCTAGATAAAGCAAAACAGGATTTTCTATTACCTCATTTAGAAAGTGGACTCCTTACCTTAATTGGTGCGACGACGAGTAATCCGTTCCATGCTATTAATTCCGCTATTCGAAGTCGGTGTCAAATCTTCGAATTACACGCATTAACAGAAGATGATCTTTTAATTGGCTTAAAACGAGCACTTGAAGATAAAGAAAAAGGTCTTGGGGAATATGATGTAACTGTTACGCCTGAAGCATTACATCACTTCGCAAATGCATCAGGTGGAGATATGCGTTCCGCTTATAATGCACTGGAGCTAGCTGTTTTATCTAGCTTTACAACTGATGACAAAGCTGCGGAAATTACGCTGGAAATCGCCGAAGAATGCTTACAAAAAAAGAGCTTCGTTCACGATAAAGGCGGAGATGCTCATTATGACGTATTATCAGCATTTCAAAAATCAGTGCGCGGAAGTGATGTAAACGCAGCACTTCACTATTTAGCACGTCTTATTGAAGCTGGTGATCTGCAAAGCATCGGTAGACGTCTTCTTATTATGGCATATGAAGATATTGGACTTGCTAGCCCGCAAGCTGGACCGCGTACGCTAGCAGCTATAGAATCAGCTGAACGCGTTGGATTCCCAGAGGCGCGCATACCACTTGCAAATGCCGTTATTGAGCTTTGCCTATCACCAAAATCAAACTCAGCTTATAAAGCACTTGACGCTGCCTTACACGATTTACGGAACGGGCAAACAGGCGACATCCCAAGTCATTTAAAAGATAGTCATTACAAAGGCGCAGAGGCACTTGGAAGAGGCATTGGCTACTTATATCCACACGACCATCCAAATGGTTGGGTACAGCAGCAATACTTACCTGATAAAATAAAAAACAAACAATATTATAAACCGAAAATGACAGGGAAATTTGAACAAGCACTTTCTACTGTATATGAAAGATTACAAAGTTCGAATAAAACGAAAAATAAAGGGTAACATAAGCGAAAACGTCACCATTATGGAGGCTTCGCTTATGAAAACACGTCAAGATGCATGGACAAAAGAAGACGATCTCCTTTTAGCAGAAACTGTTTTACGACATATTCGCAGCGGCAGTACACAAATAAAAGCATTCGATGAAGTCGGCGATGCTTTAAACCGCACTTCCGCAGCTTGCGGTTTTAGATGGAACGCTGAAGTAAGACCGAATTATGAAGATGCGGTACAGCTTGCGAAAAAACAACGTAAAGAATTAAAGCGCTCTGAAGCTAAAATAGAAAAAAATCAGTTCACAAAAACGAAACAACTCGTAATCGATGCTGAGTTTTCAGAAGATATTGTACCAAGTAAACAAGAACTTACAATGCAAAATGTCATCTCGTTTTTGCAAAACTTGGAGCACAATAATCCTTCAATCGCAAAGTTACAAACTGAAAATGAAGTATTACAAACTCAGCTCACTTCCTTGCAAAAAACGAATGATGAGCTCGAAACTAAATTAGCTGTACTCACAAAAAAACAACAAGCAATCGAAGAAGATTATGCAATGCTCGTTAGAATTATGGATCGTGCTCGAAAACTCGTTTCAGTTGAAGAACAAGAAGAGCAGATCGCTCCCATTTTCAAGACAGATCAAAATGGAAATTTAGATATTATTTATTCTGCAGAGAATTAAAAAAGATGTCACCTAGCCCAATTTCCCGGCTAAGTGACATCCTTTTTTTGTCTCTTCGGTGGATAGCATATTGGTAAATGAAATTATATCGACTATTCGACAAGGAATATCGATTTACCGACAAATATTTACAAAATAAGTAAACCTGCTATACAAAGAACTCCCTGAATTGACTGGATATTTTTTACTTAAATGTTACTATAAACATATACGATTGAAAGGAGCTGATTGCCATTTCATTAGTAGCCTTCAAAATAACACTCGGTATTCTCGTTCTAACGTTAGGCCTTTTTACGATTCATAGTTTAAAAAAGACCTCAGGTTATAAATCAGACAAATATGATTATTACTTACTGGCCTTGCTTACATTTGAACTAGTAGCAATACAAATCCCCCTATTTCTTTAGCACATATAAAAAAGCATATATCCGAAATGGATATATGCTTTTCTTTTATTCTTGCCCTACACGTTTCACTTCTACGTTTTTAATGCGTTCACGTACAACGTGACTTGCCATAATTAAGCCTGCCACAGATGGTACGAATGCGTTTGATGAAGGTGGTAATTTCGCTTTACGAATTTTTGCATTTTCGTCTGGTACGATTTCTTTACGTACTTCTTCACGAATTACGATTGGATTTTCATCAGAGAAGACAACTTTTACACCTTTTTTAATACCCTCTTTACGAAGCTTCGTACGAATGACTTTCGCAATTGGATCTGTATGTGTTTTAGATATGTCCGCAATACGGAAACGAGTTGGGTCCATTTTATTTGCTGCACCCATACTTGAGATAATTTTAATTTTACGACGTAAACATTGTTTAATTAAATGAATTTTGAACGTAATCGTATCAGATGCATCCACTACAAAGTCTAAACCGTGTTTAAAGAACTCTTCATATGTTTCATCTGTATAAAACATTTCTAGTCCAATTACTTCACACTCTGGGTTAATGTCTGCAATACGCTCTTTCATTAATTCTACTTTTGAACGTCCTACAGTAGATACTAAAGCGTGAATTTGACGGTTTACGTTTGTAATATCTACAACATCTTTATCTACTAATACGAGACGCCCAACTCCAGAACGTGCTAACGCTTCAGCTGCAAAAGAACCTACGCCGCCAATTCCTAAAATACCGACTGTACTATTTTTTAATATTTCAAGTCCTTCTTTACCGAAGGCTAATTCATTACGTGAAAATTGATGTAACATTCAGCTCTACACTCCTATTACAAAAATGGTCTACCATGTATTCTAGCGTTTTTCCGACTATTTGTATAGAAAAAGTTATAGAATTCCTAAAAATACATATTTCGAAAATAAAAACATAGTGTAAACCGGGATTTTGTTTCTTCCTAAATACACGTTTAAAAAGGAGGATTCAGAGAGCCGAACAGATCGAGGCGCTGAAGCCAGGAGGAGCGCAGTGTAGCGTTACTACTCGAGCACCGGGCTAGCATACGTAACGACGAGATGCGACAGCCATCTGAACCGGACTTTTTAAACAACCTCTCAAAAAAAGTCTAGATGGTATTAGTATAACCATCTAGACCCTATTCTTACTTCTCTTCTTTTAAGCTTAATTTTAAGTTTAACTCTTCAAGCTGTGCTTCTGCAACTGGGCTTGGAGCTTCTGTTAATAAGCAGCTTGCGCTTGCTGTTTTTGGGAATGCAATTGTATCACGAAGGTTTGTACGACCTGCAAGTAACATAACAAGACGGTCTAAACCTAATGCAATACCACCGTGTGGTGGAGTACCGTATTCGAATGCTTCTAATAAGAATCCGAATTGCTCTTGCGCTTCTTCTTGTGAGAATCCAAGTGCTTTGAACATTTTTTCTTGTACGTCACGCTCGTAAATACGAAGTGATCCACCACCAAGCTCGTAACCGTTTAATACAAGGTCATATGCTTGTGCACGTGCTTTTTCTGGTGCTGTTTCTAATAGCTCAACATCTTCACGGAATGGCATTGTGAATGGGTGGTGAGCTGCGAAGTAACGATCTGCATCTTCATCATACTCAAGAAGCGGCCAATCCGTTACCCATAGGAAGTTATATTTACTTTCGTCAATTAACTCAAGCTCTTTACCTAGACGTAAACGAAGTGCACCTAAGCTATCTGCAACAACGCTCTTCTTATCTGCTACGAATAGTAATAAATCACCAGCAGTAGCTTCTAATGTAGTCATTAACACGTTTGCATCTTCTTCACCGAAGAATTTCGCGATCGGTCCTTTTAAGCCGTCTTCTTCCACTTTAAGCCAAGCTAAACCTTTTGCACCGTATACTTTTACAAATTCAGTTAATGCATCGATGTCTTTACGAGAGTACTTGCTCGCAGCACCTTTTGCATTAATTGCTTTTACTTGTCCGCCGCTTTCTACAGCACTTGTAAACACTTTAAATCCACAACCTGCTGCAAACTCAGATAAGTCTGTTAGTTCCATTTCAAAGCGTGTATCTGGCTTATCAGAACCGTAACGAGCCATTGCATCAGCGTAAGTCATACGAGGGAATGGTGCACTAATCTCTACACCTTTCGCATCCTTCATAACTTTCGTCATCATGCGCTCCATCATATCTAAAATTTCTTCTTGTGTTAAGAATGAAGCTTCAATATCGATTTGCGTAAATTCTGGCTGACGGTCCGCACGTAAATCTTCGTCACGGAAACAGCGTGCTACTTGATAGTAACGCTCAAATCCGCCGACCATAAGAAGCTGTTTAAATAGCTGTGGAGACTGTGGTAACGCATAGAATTCACCGTCATGTACACGGCTTGGTACTAAATAGTCACGAGCCCCTTCTGGCGTGCTCTTCGTTAAAATTGGTGTTTCTACTTCTAAGAACTCTTCTGTATCTAAGAAATTACGAATTGTTTTTGTTACGTCATGACGCATTTTGAATGTATTGAACATTACAGGACGACGTAAGTCTAAATAACGATATTTTAAACGCACATCTTCTGATGCATCTGTATCATCAGCAATAATGATTGGCGTTGTTTTCGCTGCGTTTAATACGTTTACCTTTGTTGCTTGTACTTCAATACGACCAGTTGCCATATTGTCATTAATTGCGCCTTCACCACGCTCAACAACTGTACCTTCTACGTGTAATACGTATTCGCTACGAATTGTTTCTGCTACTTCTAGCGCTTCTTTTGATGTTTCTGGGTTAAATACAACTTGTACGATACCTGTACGGTCACGTAAGTCGATAAAGATTAACCCACCTAAATCACGGCGTTTTTGTACCCAACCTTTTAATTGAACTGTTTGTCCAACTGCTTCTACTGTTACTTTTCCACATGCATGTGTTCTTTCAGCCACTGTAAGTTCCCCCTATATTAATTTCTCTGCTACGTATGAAGCAAATACATCTAACGCCACTTCTTCTTGTTCGCCTGTTGCCATATCTTTTAAGTTAATGATGCCTTTATCTAGCTCATCTTCCCCTAATACAGCTACAAATTTCGCTTTTAGACGATCTGCTGATTTAAATTGTGCTTTCATTTTGCGGTCTAAATAATCTTTTTCAACTGATAATCCAGCTTTACGAAGATCAAACGCAACTTTTGCAGCATGGTCTTTCGCTTTTTCACCAAGCGCTACAACGTAACAATCAATGCTATGTTCAATTGGTAATTCAATGTTTTCAGCTTTTAGCGCCATAATTAAACGTTCAATACTCATCGCAAAACCGATACCTGGCATTTCTGGTCCACCGATTTCTTGTACAAGTCCGTTGTAACGTCCACCACCGCTTAATGTAGTAATAGCACCGAAACCTTCTGCTTCACTCATAATTTCAAAAACAGTGTGCTGGTAGTAGTCTAAACCACGTACTAAGTTCGGATCTTTTTCAAATGGAACATCCATCATCGTTAATAGTTCTTGAACTTTTTCGTAGTATACTGCTGAATCTTCATTTAAGTATTCTGTAATAGATGGTGCTGTTCCCATTAATTCATGGTTACGGTCCTTCTTACAATCTAAAATTCGAAGAGGGTTCTTTTCTAAACGAGATTGACAGTCAGAACAGAACTCACCGATACGTGGCTCAAAGTGTGCGATTAACGCATCACGGTGCGCTTGACGGCTCGCCGCATCACCTAAGCTGTTTAATACAACTTTAATATTTTTTAAGCCCATGCCGCGGTAAAACTCTACAGCAAGTGCAATTACTTCTGCATCAATTGCAGGGTCGTTACTACCGATTGCTTCAATACCAAATTGTACGAATTGACGATAGCGACCTGCTTGCGGTCTTTCGTAACGGAACATTTGACCGATATAATATAATTTCGTTGGTTGTGTTGCGTCACCGAACATTTTATTTTCAACGTAAGAACGTACAACAGGTGCAGTACCTTCTGGACGTAATGTTAAACTACGCTCTCCACGATCTTGGAATGAGTACATTTCTTTTTGTACGATATCTGTCGTATCACCAACACCACGTAAAAATAGCTCCGTGTGTTCAAAAATTGGTGTACGAATTTCTTTATAATTGTAACGACGGCAAATTTCGCGTGCTTGCCCTTCGATATACTGCCATAACTCAACAGTGCCTGGAAGAATATCTTGCGTTCCGCGTGGGATTTGAATAGACATATTCAGTTCCTCCTCAAATTGTTTTAATCTTAATAAAAATAAAAAAACTCCCGCCTCTACTGTTTGAACAGTAGGGACGAGAGTATTATACCCGTGGTGCCACCCTAATTGAAGCACGTATGCTTCCACTTTTTTAATAACGCTTAAATGTGCGTTCATCCCTACTAAGCGTATATGCCGTTCAAGTTGAAACCTCTAGAGTGTCATTCAATCAGTCATCATGTAGAAATGTTTTCAGCCTAAGACATTTCTTCTCTTTCCATGTGTGTCTCATTTACTCTTCTCTATCAACGGTTATATTCATATGTAAATATAAAATTACTATACGTTTGTTCAGTAGGATTGTCAAGTGCTCTAAGAGCGTTCAATCTGCTTCTTTAGACGCTTTACATCTTGAAGAGAAATGCCAAACTCAGAAGCAAGCTCCATCGAAGTATTGTTTTGCTCTTTTGAAATAAAATCATGAAAATTTACGTTAAACAGTTGATTTGCACCATTTGTAACAGAATGCCCTTTTTCATTCATACGCATACGTATATCCCTCACATTCAATATGGATGTTTTACTTTTTATTGTTCCATATTGATTAGAGAGTTATACATAAACGAAAAAGCTATTGACTCAAAATAAACATTAGTATTATTGTATTTATAATAATTGGCCAGTCCACTCGCTAGCATATGATGCTTCAAATGAATATAACAACACTGCAATACCTAGCCCAAATACGATCATTTCTAACATTACATGTAATATACCTTGCACTTCCCTTTCTTCCACAGGAAATAAAGCATACATTAAACTACTTCTACACACTGATTCAATATACGAACCAACGCCTCTGGATTAGTTTCCATTACCCAATGCCCACCAACTTCAATAGAAAAAACTTCCCATTTTCTATCCCTTGCTTTTTTTGCTGATTCTAAAAAGATAGGCGTCATTGGCCAATGTTCTGGATTATCCTTTACTTCTACGTATATATGGGGTATAAGTTGCGCTTTAGAGTTTTTTATTTCAACCGATTGTGTAAAAGCCAACAATGACATCGCTGATTTTTTTTCATCTATTGTATTTCTAGGAAGAACACGCCATCCTTCCCCGTATACTTTTACTTCTTCTATAAAATGTGCGGCCATTTCCGGCCCAGAAATATCCATAACAGAATCACCATTTTCCGGAAGCATTGCATCCACGTATACTAGCTCTTTAATAAACTCAGGAATCTCTTCTGCTACACCTGTAATTACCATACCAGAATAACTATGCCCTACTAAAATTACATCTCTTAGACTCTCATATTTAATAGTATTAACAATGTCTTGAATAAATGTTTTCAGCCCTATATTAGGTTGCATAAGATGTGTTCGTTCCCCAAGTCCAGTTAATGTAGGAGTATATACACTATGACCCTCTTCCCTTAAAAGTTTAGCTAGTTTTTTCCAAACATAACCGCCATCCCATGCTCCATGAACGAGTACAAATGTTTCCATAAGATTTACCTCCCATAATCCCCCGATTATATCGTTTATTTTCTTAACTATCATAACAATAACTAGAAAAATATACCATTAAAAACCACAAAAGAAGAGAGGGGCTCATCCCCTCTCTTCTTCAGCAGCACTATTTACTTTCCACAATTAAGGTCACCGGACCATCATTGATTAAAGAAACATCCATCATTGCTCCGAACTTCCCTGTTTCTACATGCAATCCTTGCTTACGAACTTCCTCATTAAAGAAATCATATAAACGCTCTGCATAGTCAGGTTTGGCAGCATCCATAAAGTTTGGACGTCTTCCCTTGCGGCAATCTCCGTATAATGTGAATTGCGAAATGGATAGAACTTGTCCTTCTACATCAAGTACAGAATGGTTCATCTTTCCGCTCTCATCTTCAAAAATACGTAAGTTCGCAATTTTTTCTGCAATGTAAGTTGCATCTTTTTCTGTATCTTCATGCGTAATGCCAACTAGTAATGTTAAACCGAACGGAATTTGTCCTACGATCTCACCGTCTACTGTGACAGACGCTTCCTTTGATCGTTGTAAAACAACTCTCATCTTTTCTACACTCCCTATTAATGCATCATGCGTCGTACTGCATAAATTTCTGGAACACGTTTAATGCGTTCTACTACTTTTTTCAAGTGCTGTAAGTTACGAATAGAGATTGACATATTAATTGTCGCCATCTTATTACGGTCACTTCTACCAGAAACTGCCGAAATGTACGTTTTCGTCTCTGTAACAGCTTGTAATACTTCATTTAATAAACCACGGCGATCGTAACCTGAAATTTCAATATCAACGTTATACTCAATTTCTTTTTCAGGGCTACCTTCCCACTCTACTTCTAATAAACGTTCTATAGCTTCTTCTGTATGAACATTTACACAGTCACGGCGGTGAATCGATACGCCTCGGCCTTTCGTAATATACCCAACGATATCATCACCAGGTACTGGGTTACAGCATTTTGATAAACGAATTAATAAATTATCTGCACCACTTACTTTAACGCCAGAATCCCATTTTCGAATTTTCATCGGTTTACGAACTTCTTTAACTTCAACAATCTCTTCTTCTTCACGTTGCTTACGGAACTTGTCCGTTAGTCGCGTAACAATTTGCGATGCAGTGATGCCATTATATCCAACTGCCGCAAACATATCTTCTTCATTTGCAAAGTTGAATTTTTCAGCAACTCGTTTTAAATTATCAGGAGCTAACACTTCTTTCATCTCATACTCTAGGCTACGCACTTCTTTCTCAACAAGTTCACGGCCTTTTTCAATATTTTCATCTCTACGTTGTTTCTTAAAGAACTGACGTATTTTGTTTTTTGCATGAGATGTTTGAGCAAGTTTCACCCAATCTTGACTTGGTCCATACGAATGTTTCGATGTTAAAATCTCAATGATGTCACCTGTTTTTAATTTATAATCAAGTGTCACCATTTTCCCGTTTACTTTTGCACCAATTGTTTTATTTCCAATTTCTGAATGCACACGATATGCAAAGTCAATTGGAACAGATCCAAGTGGTAATTCCATTACATCGCCTTTCGGTGTAAAGACGAATACCATGTCAGAGAATAAATCAATTTTTAATGACTCCATAAACTCTTCTGCATTAGAAGCTTCATTTTGCCATTCTAATATTTGACGGAACCATGTAAGTTTCTTCTCTAATGTACCTGCTGTTTCTGCTGTTTTTCCTTCTTTATACGCCCAGTGTGCCGCGATCCCGAATTCTGCGATCTCATGCATTTCTTTCGTACGAATTTGCACTTCAAGCGGATCACCTTTCGGCCCAATTACAGTCGTATGAAGAGATTGATATAGATTTGCTTTCGGCATTGCAATATAATCTTTAAAACGACCTGGCATCGGCTTCCAGCACGTATGAATAATTCCAAGTACTGCATAACAATCTTTAATACTATTTACAACGACACGTACAGCTAATAAATCATAAATTTCATTGAACTGTTTATTTTGCAGTGCCATTTTACGATAAATGCTGTAAATATGTTTTGGTCTTCCAGAAATTTCAGGTTGAATTGCAACTTCATCTAATTTCTCACGAATACCAGTCATTACTTCCTCTAAATACTCTTCACGTTCTGCACGTTTACGCTTCATTAAATTTACAATACGATAATATTGCTGTGGATTTAAGTAGCGAAGTGACGTATCCTCTAGCTCCCATTTAATAGTACTAATTCCGAGTCTATGTGCTAAAGGTGCAAAGATTTCTAACGTTTCATTCGCAATGCGACGCTGCTTCTCTTGAGGCAAATGTTTCAATGTACGCATGTTATGAAGACGATCGGCTAGTTTAATTAAAATAACTCGAATATCTTGAGCCATTGCAATAAACATTTTGCGATGGTTTTCTGCTTGTTGTTGCTCATGAGATTTATATTTAATCTTTCCGAGCTTTGTCACACCATCGACAAGCATAGCAATTTCTTTATTAAATTCCCGTTCAATATCTTCTAATGTAATCTCTGTATCTTCTACTACATCATGTAAGAAACCTGCTGATACTGTAGCTGGATCCATGTGTAAATCAACTAAAATACCTGCAACTTGAATTGGATGAATAATGTATGGTTCACCCGATTTTCTGTATTGTTCGCTATGCGCATCGCGTGCATATTCATAGGCACGTGCTACTAGCTCAATATCTTCATCCACTAAATATTGACTTGCTTTCTCGAGTACCTGTTCAGCTGTTAGTACCTGCTCATTTGCCATCGAATCACCTTTTATTGAAAATTGACTTTATCTTTATTGAATAGAATAAATTATATTCTATCATTATAACCCAATGATTGTGAATTGTGAAAAGGAAAAGATTTTACTGACATTTCACTATAATTTTTTGTTCAATTATACAAAAGTACCCGCTCCTCTCCAAGAGATTCACGGGTACTTTTTATCACCGTAGTTTTACCTATATAGTGATTAGTATTTTTCTAATACTAATACATCGTAACCATCTAACATTTTACGACCATCTAAGTAAGTAAGTTCTACTAAGAATGCAATTCCTGCTACAACTCCGCCTAGCTCTTCAACTAACTTAATTGTCGCTTCAATTGTTCCACCTGTAGCTAATAAGTCATCTGTAATTAATACGCGTTGACCTGGTTTAATTGCATCTTTATGGATCGTTAAAACGTCTTTACCATATTCTTTACCGTAGTCAACTGTAATTACTTCACGTGGTAATTTTCCTAATTTACGAACTGGCGCAAATCCTACTTCTAATGCATAAGAAACTGGGCAACCGATAATGAAACCACGAGCTTCTGGTCCTACTACAAGATCGATGTCTCTCTCTTTTGCATACTCAACGATTGCATCTGTTGCTGCTTTGTATGCTTTACCGTCGTTCATTAACGGTGTAATGTCTTTAAACACAATACCTTCTTTTGGATAATCCGGTACAATTGCGATATGTTGCTTGAAATCCATATTTCTGAATCCTCCTCAGATCTAAAAGGTTTGTAAATACAAATCCTTTACCCTAACTGTTCTACTTCTTTATGATTACGAATCGTTTCAAACCATGTATATAGTTGCTGATATGTGCTATAAACCAATTCTTTTTCTAATTGTAAGTGGTTCATTTTCTCACGATATGTGCTCGATTCAATTAAATCACGCTTTTGTTTTTTGTCTGCCATAAAAATGACGCCATCTTTTATTGTAACAAATTCTAACTCAAAAAACACCTGTGTCATGAAATTTACTGTATCTTTTGACCAACCTTTATGCTGACATAGTTGCGCTCCATATTGTCTTAAAGAAAATGGTGATTTTTGGCTCAAGAACGAATAGTACCATTTAAAATGTTCTCTCGTTGGAACAGTACTAAATAAATGATTATTCTCTTGATAAAATAGTGTATAAATTCGCGACGGGAATCCTACTTTAAATAGCTCTCTTAATTCATCTGTCCCTTTTGGTAAATCAAGGAATACGATGTATTGATCATCTAACTCGGTCACTTCTGATGCATGCATCATATGCTCTTTATAGTCTTCTAAAGAAAATTTATTCAATACCTCTTCAGAAAAATACACCATCGTGATTTTCCCTTTCGGAAGTTCTGCTAAATTTGCTTCTACGTTACGCATACTACGCCAATCGAATAATTGCCATGCTTCTACAGCAATATCTTGTACCATTAATTGCGGCTTCTTAAAATTATTCCATTCATTGATAGACGCTTCTCCTATTACAGATACTTTTGCAACTGGAGAAATTTCTTTCGCATATGCGCCAAAACCGAATCCAATTGTATCCAATGTTGCTTGTCCATCACGAAGAGACATCTTTAAATGAGAACCATCTGATCCGATTGCACGAATACTTTCTAACTCCGCATCTTTCACCGCAATACGTGGCTTTGGATTTCCAACACCAAATGGCGCTAACTTTTGCATATCTTCAATTGCTGCAAGTGTTACGTCCTCCACTTTGCAAAAAGCATCGACAGCTGTAATTGGAATAAAATCTTCTTCTGTTAAAATTGTATCTGCCTGTTCATTTAAACGGCGGCGTAATTCATCTACATCATTCATATGTAGCGTCATTCCCGCTGCCATCGGATGTCCTCCGAAGTGTGGCAATAACTCTCTACAATCTGACAAGTTTGCAAACAAATCAAATCCTGCAATACTACGCGCTGAACCTTTTGCAGTTTCTTTTACAGGATCAATGCATAATACAATCGTTGGACGATAAAAACGTTCAACTAATTTAGAAGCGACAATTCCAATTACACCTGGATTCCACCCTTCTTTTGCAAGCACTAATACTTTATTGTCTTCAGGAGGGAAATTCGTTTCCACTTCAGCGATAGCTTCTTCTGTAATTTGCTTTACAATATCTTTTCGCAGTTTGTTCAGCTCATCAATTTCTTCAGCCAGCTCTTTCGCTTCTTCGGGATCCTCTGATAATAAAAGATGTACAGCCGGCGTAGCATCTTCTAAACGTCCAACTGCATTAATACGAGGTGCGATTGAGAAGCCAATACTCTCTTCTGTAATTTCACTTTGCGAAACGTTAGCAACTTTAAATAGCGCCTTTAGTCCGATATTTTTCGTCATGCGCATATGTTTTAAACCGCGCTTCACTAGCAATCTATTCTCACCGTGAAGTGATACTAAATCGGCTACCGTACCAATTACTGCAATTTCTAATAAATGTTCTGGTACACGGCCCAGTAGTGCATGTGCAACTTTAAACGCAACACCTACACCAGCTAAATAGTGAAACGGATACACACCGCCATCTAATTTCGGGTGAATAATCGCAAGTGCTTCTGGCAATTCTGGTGGTGGCTCATGGTGATCTGTAATAATTAGATCTATCCCAAGTTCCTTCGCTACCTTCGCTTCATGTACAGCTGCGATACCAGTATCGACAGTAATAATGAGTGAAAATCCTGCGCTATGCGCCCAACGAAATGCTTCTTCATTCGGTCCATAACCTTCTGTAAAACGGTTTGGGATATAAAATTCTACGTCTGCACCTAATTCTTGTAAGGCAATATATAAAACAGTTGTACTACTTACTCCGTCCGCATCGTAGTCACCAAATATTAATATTTGCTCTCCATTTTGAATCGCCTTATTTACACGTTCTACCGTTCTATCCATTCCTTCTAATAAAAACGGATCATGAAATTCTTGATTTTCTGTATTTAAAAAATCTAAAATCTTATCTTCTGTATCTAGTCCTCTACCGAGGAATAACGAAACGACAAGTGGTGATAATTGTAATTTACTTGCTAATTCACTCACTCGCTCGCTATTATATTCTTTTTCTTTCCAACGCGTCTTCGGTTGTAACACGAAATCACCCCTTAACCTGTTCATTATACAAGACAGATTAAGGGGTGACAATATCATGCAAACTACGATGTAATATCTGTATACTAAAATGTTACTAATGTTTAATTTGGAGAATACGGATTTATATGTACAAATACATTTTGTACGTTATCTTGCAGCATAAGCGTTTCTTTCACACGCTTTCCAATGCGATGTCCTTCTTCTACAGTAATATATGGATCTACAGAAACTTTAATATCTACAATAACGTAATGACCATGCTCCCTCGCATATAACGAACCGATTTTTTTCACACCATCTATTTGAAGTACTGCTTCTCTAAGCGGAATAACATCTTCCTCATGAAGAACATGATCAAGCGTTGCATGAATTGCTTCTGTCCCAATACTCCATGCCATTTTTGCAACAAGAAGTGAAACAAATAATCCTGCAATTGGATCGGCATACACAAGCCAATCTAACCCGAACTTACCACCAATAATCGCTGCACAAATACCGATTAAAGCTGCAATTGAAGAAAATACATCCGAACGGTGCTCATATGCATTTGCAATAATTGCATCGCTATTTACCCTTTTCCCTAATCGAAATTTATATTGAAACATTCCTTCTTTCACAATAATCGAAAGAACAACAGCAAAAATCGTAATTCCCTTCGGCGGTTCTAATTCCTGCGAAAAAGCTTTTATGGACGAAATCGCTATCTCGATTCCCACAATAAATAATAATACTGCAACAATAATCGCTGAAATCGATTCCGCTTTACCGTGACCATACGGATGATCTTCATCGGGCGGCTGCTTTGCTGCTCGTAATCCAAACAGTACAGCTAGCGAACCAATTACATCTGATGCAGAATGCACAGCATCCGCTAATAGCGCTTTACTGTTCCCAATATAACCAATTACCGCTTTTATGATTGCTAATATAATATTACCAACGATCCCGACAATAGCACCAAACTCGGCCTGTTTAAAACGTTCATCTTTTTCCATCATTAAAATCCCTTCTTTTCTTAACCTATCTTTTTATCCCACTTTAATGGGCAGTAAGACCCCTACCTCAAAATTCAGTGAAAGCAAAAAATTTAGGTGGGGGATCAACTGCCCATAAAAGTCCGATTGGTTCAACTAATAATCAGTGGGGGGATGAAGAACCCCCCCACTGATTAAAGTTTCACTTTATTGTAACAAAAACAGCGATAACATCACCACTTTCTTCCATTTTCCATTTCAAAGTCGCTATCTTATTGTATCCACAAACGAAAAAAGAGATGCCTCATAAAGAGACATCATCTTTTTTATACTTGCGGTTCAGATTCTACTTTCTCAACCTTTTTCTTGTTTTTGCCCTTTTTCAAACGACGGTTTTCAAGCATTAACCAAATTTGAGAAGCAACGAAAACAGAAGAATACGTACCTACAACTAATCCAACAAGTAACGCAAACGAGAAGTTACGTAGTGACTCACTACCGAAGATAAGCAATGCAAGTACTGGGAATAGCACTGTTAGTACAGTATTAATCGAACGACCAAGCGTTTGACGAATACTTGCATTTACGATTTCTTCTAAGTCTTTTATATCACGTACTCGTTTTTTCTGTTTGTATAATTCACGGTTTCTATCAAATGTAACGATCGAGTCATTAATAGAATAACCAATGATTGTTAATACCGCAGCGATAAACGTTAAGTCTACCTCTAACTGGAAAATACTAAATATAACAATCATAACGAATGCATCATGTAATAATGCAAGTACTGCAGATAATGCATACGTAAATCGGAAACGAATACTTACGTATAAAATGATAACCGCAGAAGCAATTAATACTGCGATAAATGCATTTCGTGCAATCTCTTTCCCGATTGTTGGTGAAACTGTACTTACGTTTGGATCTGTACCATATTTATCGTGGAAGAATGTTTTTGTTTTCGCAATTTCATCTTTTGATAGAACACCTAATGTACGAACTGCGAATCCTTTATTGTCATCTCCAGTCGGTACAATATTTTCTTCCTTCACGTCAATGTTCAATTCTTTAAAATCTTTATGAACATCAGACACAGTAACTGCTTGTTTTGATTGCAAGTCGATACGTGTACCACTCGCAAAGTCAATACCAAGATTCAATTTGAAAATTGGTAAAATAATTGCACCTGCAATTACAACTACCAGCGAGAAGATAAGGAATTTATGACCGACATTTACGAAGTTAATACGATCAAATCTTGTCGGTGGATGTACTACACCTTTTGTTAATGGAATAATATCCTTTTGTTTCACACCAAAGTATCCTGGTTTTTTATCGAAGTAACGGCTCTTTACAAGTAAACTTAGTAAGAAACGAGTACCGAATACGTTCGTAATAAAACCGACTAAAATACTTACGATTAAACTTGTTGCGAACCCTTTTACAGAGCTATTACCATAAACGAATAATACACCAGCTGCTGCAAGTGTTGTAATATTCGCATCTAAAATGGTTGCTAATGAACGATGGTTACCAGCACGGAATGCCGACATCATTGACTTACCAATTTTCAGCTCTTCTTTCAGTCTCTCGTACGTAATAATATTCGCATCAACCGCGATACCTACCCCGAGCACTAACGCCGCAATACCTGGCAACGTAAGAACTGCATGCATCCAGTTAAAGACAAGTAATGTAACGAAAATGTATAAACCTAACATAATAACCGCTACAAGTCCTGGTAAACGGTAGAATACAAGCATAAATAAGAAAATAAGAGCGATACCAATCGCACTAGCGAAAATTGTTTGCTCTAACGCTTGTTGACCAAACTTCGCTCCAACAGATGTTGAATACATTTCTTTTAAATCAACAGGAAGTGCACCTGCATTTAATAAAGATGAAAGTTGTTTCGCGCTTTCAACTGTAAAGTTTCCACCCACGATAGATACTTCAGCTTGGTTAAACACTTGGTTTACTGTTGCTGCTGATAAGAACTTCGGATTCGGTTTTGCAGATTCTGCTTTGTACGAATCTTTTCCTTCTTCAAAATCAAGCCAAATTACCATTAAATTCGTTGGTGGTGGCATTTTTGAAATTTTTTCAGTTACTTCACGGAATTTTTCAGCGCTTTTTAGTGTAAGACCTACACTCGCACGACCTTGCTCATCAAATGTTTGCTTCGCTCCGCCGCCTTTTAAATCCGTTCCATCCATAAGAAGGTTGTCATCTACATCACGGAATGTTAATTTCGCTTGTGTTGATAACATTTCACGTGCTTTTTGCTGATCTTGTACACCAGCAAGCTGTACACGAATTCGGTCTTGCCCTTCAATTTGAATGTTCGGTTCACTTACACCAAGTACATTGACACGATTTTCAAGAGCACCTACTGTACTTACAAGTGCCTCTCGGTCAATTTTATCACCTTTTTTGGCTGGTTTTACTTCATACAGAATTTCAAAACCACCGCGAAGGTCTAGTCCTAGACTAATTCCTTTTGCTATGTCTTTTCCTGCCGCACCAATTACTCCACCGATTAATAAAACGATGAGGAAAAAGGCGGCAATTCTCGTACCACGCTTTGCCATATGTACCCTCTTTCCGCTACTAACACTTCAAATAAATCTTTTACGATTCACCTTCACACGTGTGCATACGCCTAGTTAGTAGACTTCCTTTCTATAATTTTGCTAGTTCCTCACCAGCTGTGTCGGTAAGTTTTTCACATTACCGACACTTTCATTATTTGTTTTCTCTCTTCACTACCTCCTTTATATATGATCTTAGACATAATTATTTCCTCATTATCAATACCTATCATTATACTGCAAAAGGAAGAACAAACCAATTGCAGTCGGTTATTTATTTTCATATTCATCAAATGACCAAAGCGGGGCTTGATATGCTTCAACAGTTAAATACGTCATATATTCATTAGCTGTTACTGTTAATACGTCATTAACTAATTCATACAATCTAACGTCACTGTCTATCTTCTTCCACTTTTTCACTTTAAGAAACTTCCAAATGTCATCATCTGTTACTCGGTCGTAGCCGAACATTTGGAACTCTTCTACTTTACTTTCTAAAACGACTTGTAACTGTCCGCGGTATGATTCTACCAAAGCCTCTCTATCTAACATATATAACATCTCCTTCTTATTTCAGCACGAAAAGTCGCTTTTAATCCCGCTCTAATGGACAGCAATAACTACTTTCAAGAGTACTCTCTTAAATGCTTGTCATTCTTGTCTCGTACGTGCATATAAATTATTGTAAATCATTCCACTGATTTTGAGAAGGTAGGAGAAGACCATGACGAGACAAAGCTTTTTAAAAGGCGCATTTATTTTAATGATAGCCGGCTTTATTACCAAAATTCTAGGATTTATTAATCGTATTGTAATGGCACGTATTTTAGGAGAAGAAGGCGTTGGCCTTTATATGATGGCCGTCCCTACATTTATTCTAGCAATTACATTAACACAAATCGGTCTTCCTGTCGCAATCGCAAAATTTGTAGCAGAAGCAGAAGCTGTGAATGATAAACAAAAAGTTAAAAAAATATTAACAGTATCATTAGCTGTTACATCTGTTATTAGTATCATTTTAACAATTGGAATTATGCTCCTCACACCTATTTTAGCAAAAACATTATTAACTGATGAACGAACGTACTATCCATTAATGGCCATTTTGCCTGTCGTTCCTGTTATTGCTGTTTCTTCTGTTTTACGTGGCTATTTCCAAGGGAAACAAAATATGAAACCTAGCGCTTACGCCCAAGTGATAGAACAAATTGTCCGCATTACAATTATCGCTATATGTATTCAATTATTTTTACCTTACGGCGTAGAATATGCTGCAGCTGGTGCTATGTTATCAGCCGTTCTCGGTGAAGTGGCATCGTTATTATTTTTACTCACTTTATTCCAGCGCGAAAAACATTTATCTATACGCTCGGGATTTTTCACTACTGTAAAGGAAAGCAAGGGGACATTTTATTCTCTTATGGATATTGCACTTCCAACTACAGGAAGTCGTTTAATCGGTTCCGTTTCCTATTTTTTTGAACCTATCGTCGTTATGCAAAGCTTAGCGATTGCCGGCGTTGCTGCCTCCGTCGCAACTCAGCAATACGGTATATTAAACGGGTATGCATTCCCGCTTCTTTCACTGCCAGCCTTTATTACATACGCTCTTTCTACTGCACTCGTTCCATCTATTAGCGAGGCAATGGCAAAAAGACAGCATAAATTAGTAGAACACCGCTTACAACAAGCTCTTCGGATCTCACTCATTACTGGCGGGTGGTCAGTCGTTATATTATACGTATTTGCTTCTCCTGTTTTAACTCTTATGTATGGATCGGATAGTGCAACAGCGTTCATCCAGCTTCTTGCACCTTGCTTTTTATTTCATTATTTTCAAAGTCCACTTACCTCTGTTTTACAAGCTTTAAACTTAGCACGTGCGGCCATGATGAATACGTTTATTGGTGCAATCGTGAAATTAATCGTTATTTTCGTACTAGCCTCAAGGCCAGAGTTTCAAATGATGGGGGTTGCCCTTGCAATTGCAGCAAATATCGTAACGGTAACATTTCTTCATTACGCTACTGTTTTAAAGAAAATTACATTTACCATTTACGCAAAAGACTATATTTTTGGCGGACTTGCCATCGGTATCGCAGGCTCCTTCGGTTTTTACCTTCATAAGTATATAGTTTTCTCTCATTCACTTGGCATACAAACATTATGGGAAATCACTTTAACAACACTCGTTTATATTGTGCTCCTCTTCATTTTCAAGCTCATTCGAAAAGAAGAGTTAAGTCGTCTCCCTATCATTCGAAAACTTTCATTTTTGAAGTAAACGGGCTTACTATGTCATATAGTAAGCCTCTAGTTTTCTTTCAAATCAACAAAAAATTGTCCATTTTGAAAGCTACAGTATAAAATTTTTGTTACATCGTTATAGCCTAAGTTTTTTAATTTTTCAACAAGCCACTCATCTGTATGTTCAATCATTTGTAAATGATTAGATTGAATTTCTCCATCGATAATAAGGGGAAGCGTAAACTGCAATGCATCCTGCCCACCTTTTTGTTTTTGAAAGACAGATAACTTCCCAGATGGTTCTAAAATAGCGTATTCTACATCCCGGATATCTCCAACTCCTTGTTCCCTTAATTGCATCATTAAATCATCTATATTATAACGTTGCTTTCTCATCTTCTTTTCATCAATCTTTCCTGCATTTACAAGAATGGCTGGCTCACCTTCTATTAAATGCCGAAAGCGTTGATACTTTAACGAAATAACTGACAAAATAATTTGTATACACATAAGAAACGTCATCGGAACTAATTGGTGCCAAAGTGATTTATCGGTATTTTCAATTGCGACTACTGCCATTTCACCAAGCATAATGAATACGACTAAATCTAATACACTTAGCTCTCCAATTTCACGTTTACCCATAAGACGAAAAATAATTAAGATGATGATATACAACAGCATCGTCCGGCCAATGATTGATACCCATTCCATTTCTACATCTCCTTTTTACGTATAGACTCCCCTATAAAAAAGAAAATAGTCTAACTTAGGCAAAAGGAAAATATGCTTGTATTAAAAAGGGGGAATGTATAAATGGATGGAACGAAAAAATTATCAACTGCAATCGGCTTCGGTATCGTTATCCTATTAATTCTCGCAACAGTTACTAGCATGATTATGGCTCTTTTATTAAAATTTACAGATTTGAATGAAGGAACATTAGCTGTTACTATTTTTATACTAGCACTTTTATCTATGCTTATATCCGGGTTTACTGCCGGCAAAAAAGCACAAGGGAAAGGTTGGCTAGTAGGCTTCACAACAGGACTTACATTCACTATACTTGTTTTTCTAGTTAACTATTTAGGTTTCTCTCAAACTTTATCGAACTCACAGTTACTTTATCAATTAGCATTAATGGGCGCGAGTACACTCGGTGGCATTTTCGGTGTAAATATGTCCAAACAAAATAACTAAAAAAAGCCCTGCACATTTCATGCAGGGCCTTCCTCATTAGTTTTTCACAACTTCACGAATCGCATTACGATCGAAAGTTAAGTGTGAGCCACCAGATTTAATAACAATTTTCGTTTCATCTACTGATTCGATTGTACCGTGTAAACCACCGATTGTTACGATAGCATCACCTTTTTTTAACTCACTTTGCATTTGAGCAACTGCTTTTTGACGTTTTTGTTGCGGGCGAATTAATAAGAAATAGAAAATCGCAAACATCGCAACGATCATAACGATATTCATCATACCTGGATTCATCTTTTGTTCCTCCTTTTAAATTATGTATTAGAAGTTTTTAGCATTCGGTTTATTAAAGCCATACTGTTCAAAGAATTCTTCGCGGAAATCGCCAAGACGGTCTTCACGAATAGCTTGTCTCACCTGCTCCATTAAGTTTAACAGAAAATGAAGGTTGTGATAAGACGTTAAACGAATTCCGAACGTTTCATCACATTTCATTAAGTGACGAATGTACGCACGAGAGTAATTTTTACATGTGTAGCAATCACAGTTTGGATCAAGCGGACCGAAGTCTCTTGCGAATTTCGCATTTTTGACAACTAGACGGCCTTCACTTGTCATACATGTACCATTTCGAGCGATACGAGTTGGAAGTACGCAGTCAAACATATCGATACCACGAATTGCACCATCGATTAATGAGTCAGGAGAACCTACTCCCATTAAGTAACGTGGCTTATTATCTGGAAGAAGTGGTGTTGTAAACTCAAGTACACGGTTCATAATATCTTTCGGCTCACCTACAGATAAACCACCTACCGCGTAACCAGGGAAGTCCATTGAAACAAGGTCTTTTGCACTTTGACGGCGAAGCTCCTCGAACTCTCCGCCCTGTACAATACCAAATAAACCTTGATCTTGTGGACGTTCATGTGCTTTTAAGCAACGCTCTGCCCAGCGGCTTGTACGCTCTACAGATTTCTTCATATATTCAAAAGTAGCTGGGAATGGTGGACACTCATCAAATGCCATCATAATATCTGAACCTAATGCATTTTGAATTTCCATCGCTTTTTCTGGTGATAAGAATAATTTATCTCCATTTAAGTGGTTACGGAAATGAACGCCTTCCTCTTCAATGCGACGGAAGTCACTTAAACTGAATACTTGGAAACCACCAGAGTCCGTTAAGATTGCACGATCCCAGTTCATAAATTTATGCAAACCGCCTGCTTCACGAATGATTTCGTGACCTGGACGTAGCCATAAATGATACGTATTACTTAAAATAATGCCAGAATCCATTGCTTTTAATTCTTCTGGTGACATTGTCTTAACTGTTGCAAGTGTACCAACTGGCATAAATGTTGGTGTATCAAATGAACCGTGCGGCGTATGCACACGTCCTAAACGGGCACCTGTTTGTTTACAAGTTTTAATAAATTCATAACGAATTGCTGTCATAATTTACTCCTTTTATTTGTTTCCCATTTTAGCGTGAGAGGCAACGAACATTGCATCACCAAAGCTAAAGAAACGATATTTTTCTTTTACTGCTTCATTATAAGCATGAAGTACATTATCTCTGTTTGCAAATGCACTTACAAGCATAATTAATGTTGATTTCGGTAAATGGAAGTTTGTAATTAAACCATCAATTGCTTTAAATTCGTAACCTGGGTACATAAAAATGTCTGTCCAGCCAGAAGCAGCACAAAGCTTGCCATCATGATCTGTCGCAATTGTCTCTAACGTACGAGTTGATGTCGTACCTACCGTAATGATACGTCCACCATTCTCTTTTACACGGTTTAATAATGCCGCCGTCTCTTCAGACATATGGTAATATTCTGCGTGCATATGGTGTTCTTCAATCGTATCAGCAGAAACTGGTCTAAATGTTCCAAGCCCTACGTGAAGTGTAATAAATGCTAACTCAACGCCTTTTTGTTTTAACTTCTCCAGTAACTCTTCTGTAAAGTGAAGTCCTGCAGTCGGCGCTGCTGCTGAACCGATTTCTTTCGCATATACTGTTTGATAGCGATCGCGATCTTCTAGCGTCTCTTTAATATATGGAGGAAGTGGCATTTCTCCAAGTTCATCTAAAATTTCATAGAAGATGCCGTCATATGAAAATTCAAGCTGACGTCCACCTTGATCTGCAGTTCCTGTGCAAGTTGCTTTTAATTTCCCTTCGCCAAAAGAGATAACAGTTCCTTCTTTTACACGTTTCGCTGGCTTAACAAGCGTCTCCCACTTATCGCCTTCTTCTTGTTTTAAAAGAAGTACTTCAATGTGTGCGCCTGTATCTTCTTTCACACCATGCAGACGAGCAGGCATTACTTTCGTTTCATTTAAAACTAAGCAATCCCCCTCATGTAAGTAAGAAAGAATGTCCGTAAAATGTTTATGCTCAATATCGCCTGTTTCACGGTCTAACACCATTAATCTTGATGTTTCACGCTCTTCTAATGGGACTTGTGCAATAAGTTCTTCTGGTAAATGAAAATCAAACAGATTAATATCCATAACTATATCCACCTATTTCTTATTTGAATCGATTTATTATATACATAATAAAAGATAATACAATACTTAACACAATACATGTGATGACAGGAAAATAAAAGGTAACGTTTCCTTTTTTCACAAAAATATCGCCTGGAAGCCTTCCAATGAACTTCCAAGCTAAGCCAACAACGATAAGTAAGATACCTGCTGTAATAAGCAATTTTGGCATCTCCGTCATACTTTTGGCATCTCCATTCCGAAATGCTCGTATGCAAGTGGCGTTACAATTCGCCCCCTTGGCGTTCGTTGTAAAAAGCCAATTTGTAATAAATACGGCTCATACACATCTTCAATCGTATGAGATTCTTCTCCAATCGTTGCCGAAACCGTTTCTAATCCAACTGGACCACCACGGAACTTCTCAATAATACCAAGCAATAATTTATGGTCAATATGATCTAGACCTAATTTATCTACTTGCAGTAGCTCTAATGCCATTTGTGTAATTTCCATCGTAACCGTTCCATTACCACGAACTTGTGCAAAATCTCGTACACGTCGTAATAAACGATTTGCAATACGAGGTGTACCACGAGCACGTCTTGCAATTTCTAGTGCGGCTAACGAGTCAATTTCAACTTCGAATACTTCTGCTGTACGTTCAACAATCTCAGAAAGCTGATCTACTGTATAATACTCTAATCTTGAAAGCACACCGAAACGGTCACGAAGCGGCGCTGATAACGCACCTGCACGCGTCGTTGCTCCAACTAATGTAAATGGCGGTAAATCTAAACGTACAGACCTTGCTGACGGCCCTTTTCCAATTACAATATCAAGGCAAAAATCTTCCATCGCAGGATATAGTACTTCTTCAATCGATCTATGCAAACGATGAATTTCATCAATAAATAATACATCCCCTGGTTGAAGCGATGTTAATACAGCTGCTAAATCACCTGGTCTTTCAATTGCCGGTCCTGAAGTTGTTCTAACATTTACGCCCATTTCATTGGCAATAATATTCGCAAGCGTCGTTTTACCAAGACCTGGTGGTCCATATAAAAGCACGTGATCTAACGTTTCTTCACGCATTTTCGCCGCTTCAATAAACACTTCTAAATTATGTTTCGCTTTATCTTGGCCAATATACTGACGGAGCGTCTGTGGCCGTAATGAATATTCTAAATCCGCATCTTCATATGCAGATTCCCCTGAAAGGAGACGTTCGTCCATTATACTCACCTCTTACCATTTAGTAAAAGACTAAGTGCCTTTTTAATATACTGATCCGTCGTCAATGATTCTTTTAATAACTCTGGTACAACGCGAGAAACTTCTCGTTCTGCGTATCCAAGTGCGCGCAGAGCTTCCAGCGCCTCATCAAGCTCAGCTGACGAACCTTTCTTCTCATCAAAACGTTCTTCGTCTGAGAATAAATCAACAAATGCATCTGGTACAACGTCTGCTAGTTTTCCTTTTAAATCTAAAATCATTTGGCGTGCTGTTTTCTTTCCGACGCCCGGGAACTTCACTAAAAACTTCTCGTCTTCATGTTCAATCGCTTGAACGACCTGTCCTGTTTGACCAGAAGCTAAAATTGCAAGAGCGCCTTTTGGTCCAATACCAGACACACCTAACAACTTTGTAAATAATAAACGCTCTTCACGTGTTTTAAACCCGTAAAGCGCCATAATATCTTCTCTCACATAATGATATGTATAGACACGGATTTCTTGCTTACTTCTTTGAAATACATACGGATTCGGTGTGAAAATTTGATAACCAATTCCATTATGATCAATTACGACATATTCCGGTCCTACATACTCCACGTAACCTGTAACATATTCAAACAAAATACAATCTCTCCCTCTTAAATCATGTATTCCATTTTAACATATTTAATGATAGAAAAGCGAGACTGCCCCAACAAATGTTCTCTATTTGAAACTTCTGTTATTTTCCTACGAAAGCTTTCAATCCAATCGGAAAAGATATGCTAATTGATGAGATCGCAAAACAAATTTTAGATAAAAATAAATAAGAAAAAAGCAGCTCACCATGAGCTGCTTTCTTTCCTATTCTGTACTGCGTATTGCTTCATTTTTTCGATTGTCTTCACGAATCCTTCTTTTGACTTAATACGAATACCACGCTTCAACTTCGCCCGTTCATAACTCTCTAGCTTTTTCATATCAATTTGAAAAAAGGAATGAATCGCATTATCGCTTTTCGGTACACCTTTGAAAATTTGTAATATCCCTTCCTCTGACACTCCAAAATAACCGCTCGTTTTTAATAACGGAGAAATATCGTCAACTTTCTTTTGTAATACGATTTGTACATCATCACGATCAACGAGCTGCCATTCTTTATACTGCTGTAAAAACTTTTCTAAGTCTGCTACTTTTTCTGTAAAGATTTCCTCACTTACTTCTCCATCAACATACATTCGCTCTAATAAAATTGTAACTTGAGGGTCTTTCTCTGTTACTTCTGGTACTGGCCCTTCCGCCTTCGCATTCGTTCCATAAACGAAACAAAACATCATAACGAAAGCTTGCATCGTAATCAGTATCCATTTCATTTCCGTTCACCTCTTTTAGGCAAGATCATACTTTCATTAGTAGTTTTTCCGGAAATGGGGGTTTTATCCCTAATTCATAGATTACTCTCATTAAGACTTATAGAGTCCAATGATTTCTACCTATTTCGAAACATATTGATTACTTGAAAGCTTTTTTATATCTTTATTGGATTGTACCGTCGCTATATAGACTCCAATTAATACGATTGCCATTCCAACTATTTGTTGCCACGTAACAGCTGCTCCATATAGGACAACTGATATACAAGTAGCTACAATAGGAGTTAGATTTAAATACATACTCGCTTTGCTTGCACCTAACTCTTCTACTCCTTTATTAAACACGATATATCCAATTAACGTCCCGCATATGACCATATACAACATTTCTATCCACCCCTGTAAAGAAAACGTCCCAACCTTTCCCCATCCATCTTCATATAGAGAAAGGCCTGCTAAAAACACAGTACCCAATACCGTCATACTCATTGTAGTTAATAAAGGGGAGACACCACTCATAACTTTTTTTCCTGTTAAGCTATATAACACCCCACAGATTAAAGCAGCTATAAATAAAAGATCGCCCTTATTAAATGACAAAGACATAAGTGTATTCATTGAACCGCTCGTAATAACAACTATTACACCGATAAGAGACAACATTAAACTCATTCCGACTTTTATACTCCAAGACTCTTTAAAAAATAATATTGCTCCTAAGGTTACAAAAACGGGCATTGTAGCAATAATAAGCGAGCCATTCAAAGTGGAAGTATAGTTAAGTCCCATAAAGAAAAAAACATTGTAGCCAAAAATACCTGTTAATGATACAAATAACAGCCCTTTCCAATTCTTTAATAACAAACTTGTATTCCACTCAGATTTCATAAAAACTATGCCCATTAAAATACAACCCGCTAAACCAAAACGAATTGTTGCCGCTGTAATCGGTGGAATTTCAGTAATAACATGCTCTGCTGTTGCAAAAGAGCCACCCCAAAATAAAGGAACAAGTAACATAATGACATACATACGATTTATTTTTTTCATTTTTATTACCCCTTTCAAGTAAACAAGTTTAAAAGTTTAAACTTGTTTACTTGTTAGTTAAAAAAAATTAATAATTCGATTCTATTGCTTGAAGTAAATCCTTCACCTGTTTTAAAAATTCTCCGGCTATTATAGAATAAAAAATTTCTTTTCCATGTCGATCCGCTACAATTAGTTCTGCTTGCCTTAAAATTTTCAAATGATGCGAAACAGCTGGTCTAGAAATCCCCATTTTATCTGTTATTTGCGTTACATTCATCTGTTTGTTTTCTAATAACAGCATAATAATTTGTTGACGATTCTCATCTCCTAATGCCTGAAATATAGGTGTTACAACCTGAAATTTCTCTAATACAACTTCTGTATTTCTACATTCAAAATTCTCCATATCCTATTCATCCCAACCTTATATATATAAAAAACATGTAATATATTACCATTAAATAGTAACTCTTTCATTCGCAGTTGTAAATAACTTTATTTTCAGACTCTTTTTCGATAAAAAAAGGAAGATTGGATTCCTCCACTCTTCCCATTACATTCATATAAAATGAAAGACGCCTGCAAAACAGGCGTCTTGATGCGTTTACGGCGAGAGACCAGGCGACCACATTCGCGTGTTTAGCACTTAAGCATATCTCTCGTCTTACGTAAATTAGCTCATCGCTTTGCTAATATAACATTAATAAAGTATAAGTGCAACATGTTTATAAAAATATTTTATTTCCTCTTTCATCCAAACAAATTATATGTAAATTATAAATTGATAAATGCAATATATATGTTACAATTAATATAACAGCAAAATCATCATAAACAGGAGATGGATATTGTGAAAAAAATAAAAGATGAACGTCTCATTCTGCAAACATTAAAAAATATACGTATTACCTTTCTTTTTCAATCACTTGGTATAATTGGAATTTTAGGCTATATCGGATTCACTGAAGGACTAGATCAAATGACGAAATCTCCATTATGGCTATTATTTATTCTTACGAGTATTGTGCTTAGTTATTTACAGTTAAGCATTTCAATCGATGTAGAAGAAAGCGAAAAGGACATACAATTAACTCCTTATTATAAACTTGTCTTTCGCTCCCTTATCGTTGGGATTGTTATGGCTATTATTTATATTATTTTCAGTCCAGAAAGACCTCTCTTTGAAGCTATTTTAACAGGCAGTATTCTCTTCATATGCTTTTTAGTATCTTACTCCGTTAGTTATTTTATAAAAAAGCGTCGTTTACAAGACGACGATGAATAAAGAGGAAGGGCTGCCCTTCCTCTTTTATTTCGCTATCGTACTGTACCAGTTAAACCGTAACGAATGTCTCGGAACATATTTACTATGTCACGATTAAAGTCGTTTGTAACTGTACCGTTACGTAAGCGTGTACTCATTGCATCGACACGAGTAAACATGTCATTTCTTACAGAAACATATACGTTTCTGTTTCCAACTTCATTTGCAACAGCTTGACGAATTTCGTTCGCCATCGCCGTTTCATTTGTCACTGTATTACGTGGTTTTACTGCAATCGCTACATCGTTTCCATATACAACTGTAGACACGCGGTCCACGTTATTCATACGTTTCACACGATTCGTAATTCTTTCTGCAGTTTTACCATCATTGTTAATGTATGAATTGTTCATTGTAATATTACGTGTTGGATGCGGATTAGCAATTTGACCGTTGTAATTTACATCACGGTAATAGTTGTATCCTGTATCGTTACGACCATTTCTATATGTTACATAGTCTGTATAACGATCGTTACGCGTCACATTATCACGATACTGGTGAGTATCATTATAAGATGTACGCTCGTAATTGTAGTTACGTCCATCCATTGCATTGTTTTTTGGTGTACCACATGCAGCTAATGCACTAGTAACTAACAAAGAAGCAGCAATCACTTTTACTTTCGTATTCAATAGAAAAACCCCCTCTGTTAGAATGAACTTCTCTTCTGAAAAGCTCCCTCTTATGATGAGTAACAGAGCAGGTTTTTACACTGTTAATATTTCACTGGGAATTTTCTAACATTTGATATAGCTCTTCCGTTTTCAGAACGACTTTACATACAAAAAAGGTGGGAATAATCATCCCACCTTTTTTTAAACTTCTTCTTCATCTTCTTCTTCTGAAACTGGCTCCCCAAATACATTTGGTGGATCTGGTTGATAATACATCGTTCCTGGCTGTGGTGCATATGCTGATTGAGTTGGTTGATAATATAAAGGATTCGCGTATTGCGGCCCTCCAGGTTGTGGACTATATAGCCTACTCTCTCCACCGCATCCACAATCTTCCTCTCCTTGCACAAGCGGCGGCATATTATTATCCATCGGCATCATATTTGGATTTGGCATAGACGTATACTGTGGTCCAAACGGCGCTCCTTGCTGATACGGCATACCATAGTATGGATTTTGTTGTTGATAATACGGATTCGGCGGCATCACATTCGGTGGTTGATTATTATCCATGATCGGCATCATATTTGGCATTTGATTGTTATCCATGATTGGCATCATATTCGGCATTTGATTGTTATCCATGATTGGCATCATATTTGGCATTTGGTTGTTATCCATGATCGGCATCATGTTCGGCATTTGGTTGTTATCCATGATCGGCATTATGTTTGGTATTGGGTTATTATCCATGATTGGCATTATATTTGGTGGTTGATTGTTATCCATGATTGGCATTATATTTGGCGGTTGATTATTATCCAACATTGGCATTATGTTTGGTGGTTGATTATTATCCAACATTGGCATTATGTTTGGTGGTTGATTATTATCCAACA